>CAWCXB010000025.1:0-31037 GCA_963799385.1 uncultured Verrucomicrobiae bacterium | reverse complement strand
AGTGTCTTTGAAGATGAAAATCCTGATTTCCCTTCTCTTGCTCGCCGTCCCTCTTCTTGGCGAACCTGCGGAATCCGCTTGGAAAAAGCTGGTTGGCAAACGGTTCGCCTCCGCCCCCGAATTTTCCTACCCGACGAACGATCCAAAACTTCCCAACGTCCTCATCTACGGTGACTCCATTTCCATTCACTACCATCAGGAGCTGCGAAAGGAACTCGCGGGCAAAGCGAATCTCTACCGGATTTACGAAAACGGAGGAGACTCCTCCACCTTCATTCCAAAGATGGCAAAGATGCGCGGGACGATGACTGATACCTCATTGGATGATCCATGGAATTTCCAATGGGATGTGATCCAATTCAACGTTGGCCTGCACGATCTGAAATACCTCGATGGGAAGAAGATGGACAAGCACAAAGGGAAGCAGGTCACCTCGCCCGATCAATACGGGAAAAACTTGGAAGCTATCTTGGAGTTTCTCGAAAAGGAATATCCGGAAGCTCACCTCATTTTCGCAACAACGACCCCGGTCCCCGAGGGAGAATCCGGCCGGGTCGCGGGGGACGCGGAGAAATACAATAAGATCGCACGGAAGGTTCTCAAAGACCACCCGGAAGTAACGATCAACGATCTCTATTCCCTCACGAAACCCAACCAACCCAAATGGTGGACCAAGCCCGGCAACGTGCACTTCAATTCGAAAGGCCAACAGGCGCAAGCGGATCAGACCGCCGCTGCGATCATCGCTGAGCTAGCCAAATAACGGAGATCATTTATACACTCCACCCGTTTCTTCCACTGGCAGATTGGGTTTCGATTTCCCCGGTGCGTCCTCTGCGTGCCAAACGTTGTTTTTGAACACGAAGGTCTCCGGCGCAGTTCCGGTGCCGATATTCAACTCCTGAGACACATCTTCCCTCCGGAAAACGATTTGGTTCCCGGTGATCTTTACATTTCCGCATGGTAGAAAACCCTCCTCTTTCGTTTCCTGAAGGATGCGAAAGATCCATTTCTCGGGACGCACGATCTTGTTTCCCACGAACTCCACATCCGTGGCTCCCGTGAATGCGGTCGCGCACATTCCGCCCTCAATCACATTGTCCCGGATCGTGATATCGCGCGCTTCATACTTGGCACCGAGCGGACGGAAAAACGCCATCCCCGTGGAGCCACCTACTTGAATCGGTCGCTCCCCCGCGTCCACGAACTTGCATTTCTCAACCACAATCCCCTCCGACCCTCCTTTGAACTGAGGTCCCGTGTTTTGGGAAAATCCTTTCTTCCCCCGGAACGTGCACCCGGTGATCAACGAATCCTTGCAGCCCACAAAATCAATCGCCTGACCTCCCCAACCCGCCACCTCACAGTTCCGAATCGTCAGCCCAGACAGCCCCGAGCACTTCATTCCGTCGAAATTCCCTTTCGGCCCCGTATCTTCGGTCAGCACGTTTTCGATCGTCACCCCAGTGACAGGCTCGTCCAATTTGCCTCCGTCATCGAGATTGATCCCGTTCCCCTTCTGACATCGTGCCACGATGTTTTTGAGAGTCAGCCCCGGAGTTCGCGTGAAATGCCAAGCCTCGTTCCCGGCCTCGAACACCGGACGATTGTCTGGATCGCTCCCACTGATCGTAAGGCCAGAAATGCCGCGCACCATGTTGCCCGCCGGATATTTCCCTGGGAAAATGGTGACCACGTCTCCATCGGCCAATTTCACAATCGCCTCCCGAAGCTGCTCCCCGTTCCTGACCTCGATCTCCTTCCCAAACGCTTTCCCAAGCATCAGCAACACGCACACATAGAAAATCCGCATTCCGATTCTACAGGCCGGAAGTGCCGTTTCTTGCGATGGGATGCCATAGCAAGAGTCCGCAACCTCAGTCGTTTTTCGGCGCTGGCAAAAACTCGTCAATCGCACGGAATTCAATCCATTTCGTAACCGGGTTCTCGTAGAAGATCAGATAGGACCTCTGGGTATTGTTCTCCGGCCAGCGAGTGGTGGAGAGGGGGCGGATTTCCTTTTCCTCGACCGCACCGATGAGGACATCATACAACCCTCGGTCGGCCCCGGCCGGCTTGACGATCTCGCCGGAACCGGGGGCGATGGAGAATTTCTGCGAGCCGACTTTCCCAACGATTCTGCGGGAGGTAATATTCCTCATGTAAACGCTGCCTCGCCCAAATGAGGGGGTATCGCCCGGAAGAACGACAGGGATGAGGCCTTCCTTCGGATCGACGATGAGAATCACGATGTAAGAGCTACCGGCGCCGGGGAGGACGATGGGCACCTTGGCTGTATCAAGGCTCGTGGACTGCAAGATGCAATTGCGGGCAGGCGCCTCGATCGGTTCCGAGAGATTATACACGGGGATCTCGAAGGGATCAGAGGATTTCTCGCTCCCCACGAGTCGAACCTCTGCCATGGACTCAGGAAGTGCCTGGGCTACGAAACGAATTTCCAAGGCTTTCTCCTGAGCGAAAAGGCCGGAAGCTGCAAGCAGCAGGATGAGAAGAGCTTTCATATGGGGGAGTGATACCATCAGATTTCATCCGCATTGAGCCAGCGGAAACTTTTCACAGAGAATCTGCGGCCCATATCGCGGTTCGACGATTCAGTGAGAGAGTCTAGGGCAGTTTCGGGTTTCTCGGAGGGGTTCACGAAGTCCGCGCCCCGCTCCACGGTGGCCTCGCACCATGCGCGGGCGGTAACGCTCCCGTTGCTATCCCTCGACTCGCCATACCCGCGGATGACGAAGGTGTCGGAGCGGGCGAAGAGGAAAGGAGCGATGGGCGTGAGGATGTCGCCCTGTTTCACGATACCGGGAATGCCCTGGCTTAGGGGCCCAGGTTCGGCTTCGGGAAACTCCAGACCGTTCGTCCCCTTTCCGTTTACAATGCGGCTGCGATAGGCAGCGTTGATGGAGACATCGGCTGAATCCAATGCACTTTGCACCGTACCGGAAACGGCTAGTTCCTTGTCGCTGCCGGTCCTGCGGTTGACGAAATCCGAAATGGAGAGAAACGGCCCCCGTTTTCTGACTTCGCGGACAATGGCTTCGGCAAGCTCTCCGATCTCCTTGTCGGTGAGTTCCCTGCGTCCCATCCATTGGTTTGCGGAACGGGCGTCGGACGAGCTGGCCGGATCGGCGACGGCATCCACCGGGGTGAGAAGTCCGGCGACCGGGATGTCGGCGGAAGTTGAAACGCTCTCCGCACCGGTTCTTTCCTGGCCGGGAATTTTGGTTCCGCGTAGGGACGAGAGCACGGATTTCCAAGCCTCGACGGAGGTAGAGTTCACATTGAACATGCCCTCGACACGGAGGAGGGAGGCGACGAGGGCTTCCTGAGCTTCATCCCTGGTTTTTGTCGCAAAAGTGCCGCAAATGGACAGACCTGAATGGCACGGGATTAAGCCAAGAGGGCAGGGACTTTTGTCCCTAAAAGTCCATATCTGACGGCACGATCCATCCCATCGGTTCCTTTCCGTGCAAAGCGCCGCAAGATATAGACGGCTGCCTGTTACACGTGCCGCAAAGGGACAGACCTGAATGGCACAAAGGGTTCGCCGGGGATATTGCACCATGCCGAGGGCATCTCGAGACCCGACCGTATGACCTATCCACCTCCCCTACGGAGGAGGTGGGTAGGCATGCGGCAAGGAGGTGAAAGGCGGAAGACGGGGTTACCCCCTAACTTGATCCGCACGACAAAGGACGGGAGGCGTCCACGGTTTTTTTTGGGTTCCGCGATCAGCGGCGGCGGCGCAGGAGGCCGAGAACACCAAGGATTCCGAACAACGCGGCGGAAGACGGCTCGGGGACGAGGTTCAGATCCGCCAGGTCGTCGGTAAAGATGATCTCGTCGAAGGAGGCGGCTCCGCTTGCAGGATCCGCGAACGAGGCCAGACCGTACGCGTTGAAATTCAGGTTCGTGCCGGTGATCCGGTTGTTCGCGGAGGTGAAATCCGTTGAATTCGTCGGATTGAGCCAGGCATCCGCAGTGTAGTTGGCACCGCTATTGGTAAAGTTGAATTTCACGACAAAGAGGTTGGTGTTTGCATTGAACGCCCCTAGATCCGGTGAAACCGTGTTGGCCTGAGCGTAGTGCCGTTGTTCGAACTGGGCCGAATTCGAGTTTCCGTCACCGCGCAGCAGTCCAGCGGCATACACCCGCCCCCCTGAGTCGTCAGCACCCACGCCATTGTTATATAATTCGATTGTGCGGAACGTGCCTAGACTGTCGCCGCTAAATGCATTGCTGCTCGTTGCCATCAGAAAACTTAAGTATACCGTCCCGTTGCTCGTACCGATGGTCGTGCCGAGGACTCGCTTCATCCGGTCTCCCCGGAAGGAGGCGCTTCCGCCCGCTTCGTCTGTCCGATTTTGGGAATCGAGTCACGTCGTATTGAACTGGGTCGTCGATCCGGCTTCATGAGTGTAAGCGGCGTCAAAGGCGGCTTCGTCAGCGTAGTTGAACTGGTCTTGGAAGATCACCGCCGCAGGGGCAGAGGCCATCGAAGCGAGGATAAGGATCGGCAGCGTGCCGGACGTTCTGAGTTGTTTGGCTTTCATATTTTTTGATTTCACTGTTGTTTGAGGGAGAATTTTCTTCGGGTTATCTTTCACGAAAGAGATTGATGACGGCTCGTTCGTGCAATGGGGTGTCGAACACGCGCACGTCGTCAATGGTTACTGCAAATGTGGGCAACCCGGGCACATTGATGGCAGCGATCCCCAAGCGGAGCGGCATGGCCTGAGGTCTGGTATCTGGACGCGAGTGGTTGCCTACCCATGGGGCGCGTGTAGCCGTTGCCTCAAGTCGCTGGCCATCAAAAAAATGGGAAACCTCCGTTTCAGAGTTCGGTCCGTGGAAAACGGAGACCAGGTGGTGCCATTGCCCATCGAACGGGTCGGCGCGCGACACGTGGGCACGGGTAGGATTGCCGGATACAGTAGCCCAGCCGATCGTCTCCTTCGCGATCCAAGGGAAGTCGATAGCCATTCCCGGACTCCCGGACTCCGAGTGAAAAGCACCCCACGATAGGAGATTCCGGCTAGGAAAAGCGCGCGTGGAATCATTTCCATGATTTTGGCGCTCTAGTGAAGCCCGGAACCACACGGCCACCGAGAAGGGCGCATCACTTGGAATGCCCGTCCATCCGGTGTCTGCGAAATCGCCCTCGCCATGCAGCACGAGCGCCCTACCGGATAAACCTTCGACTAAAGTAGGGGCAGGCTTGAGGACGTGTGTCGAACGGAGCACGGCGGAAAATCGGCGATCTCCTCCCAGAGGACCCGTAGCCGGAAAACCTGAGGATTCTTCCGCATCGAAGGTCCAACGGATGTAGGGGGGGAAGTTTTGGTCGAGGGAGGGGCGGAAACTAAATGGATCAAAGGGAACACGGGCAATCGAACCGTCGGGCATGAGCACCGCGGCCTGTCTCGCGTGCAGGATCTGGGTGCCTTGATTCGCAGCTGATACCCGGACCTTGCCCTCGGCTATGTGAATTTCTTCCTCAGTGCCTTCCGCTGGCACATTGATGGTGAAACGGGTTCCAAGATCGGTCGCGCGCAGCCGCGGGGTCTGCACGGTAAATCCGTGGCCAGCCGAGTCCCGAACCTCCGTGCTTAGGCATCCGCGCCCGAGCAAGACCTCGCCGCGATCAACCAAGGTGAGGGTGGCCGGGGCTTCGAGGATGGCACGCACCCCGTCCTGAAGGCTCAGTTCTACCGCCCCACGCTTCAGATCGATGCGATCCCCGGCGGCCAATTTCTGTTTACTCGCTACCTTCCCGTTGGACCGTCTTATCTCCCATTGGGCGAGATCGTTGGCGACGAAGGACGCCGAGGGTTTCGAGTCGATAATGCGGTAGGCTCCGAAGAGGGCGGCGAGAAGTATGATCGCAGCAGCGGCGGCGAGGCCGATCCAACGCGCCTGCTCTTGCTGGCGGCGCCGCATTTCCGTAACGAGATTACTACGCCTGCGGACGGAGGCTTTGAGATCGGACTCGATGGAATAATGCCATTCGAGCGCGGAGCAGATGCGTATCTCCTCGCAGTAGGCTTCTAGCAAGGAATCGTCCTCGGAAAGCATGCGGACGAAATCGTGCCGCTCGGATTCACTGGCATCACCTTCGACGCAGCGTTTCATGAGTTCCATCCCGGTGCGGTTCATGGTGCGGCCTCCAGTTTCTGACGGATGCACTGCCGGAGCAGCTCCCGGAGTTTTGCCAGGTGGTTCTGGAGCATGCTTTCGCTGCGCCCCGTATCCGCAGCGATGGCGCGGACGGTTTGACTCTCGCGGTAGCGGCGGACCAGCAGGTCGCGGTCCGGTTGGGCAAGCCGTTCAAGGCAGGTTTCCAGGGCTATGATACGGGCGGGACTGCCGAGGGGGGAGGTAGAGAGTTTTTCGGCGATCTTGTCGGCGAGCACGCTGTCGAAGACCAAGCCGGAATGACGCTTCTCCTTGCGGAAATGGTCGATCACCTTGTTGTGGGCAACTTTCGTGGCGAAGGGAAGGAAGTCGGAGCCCGGTCTGAAACGGGGTGCGGCCTTGAGAAGGGCGATGTTGGTTTCCTGCAGGAGATCTTCCGCAATGAAAGCATCCGGAACCATCGAGCGGATGAATCCGTAGATCGCCCGCTGGTGGTGGGTGACCTCCTGGACGTATTCGAGGTGGAATGAAGAGAAACCGAACATTTTAAAACAGGATGCACTACGCCTGCACTCCCTTAACTACGAACTCCGAGGGAGAAGTATCATGGGAGATTCTCGAAAAAATTCGTACTCTCGGCGCGGAGTAGCCGATGCAATGCCCGGATCGACGTCGGCTGATCCATCCGGAAGGCGAAATCTGCCTTTCAGGGCAAAGGTGGTTGGAGAAAACCGCTGGCGCGGGGACAGCCCAGTCATGTCGTCCCCGCAAGCCCAGGAATGGCGGTAGCAGGGCGAACGATCGCGCTCCTGCGGCGCTGGGATGCAATCCGCCCCTCGTTCCCTCCGGAAGGGGTCAGGCCTTGGGCTCTTCCGACTTCTTCTTGTAGGTGCTCTGGACGTAAACTTCGCGGAGCTCCTTCATGCCGATCTCGCAAGGACTTTGCGCCATGAGGTCGGCTCCCTTGTTGTTTTTCGGGAAAGCAATGACTTCACGAATACTGTCTTCTCCGGACACTAGCATGGCGATGCGGTCCAGGCCGAGGGCTAGGCCACCGTGCGGAGGTGCGCCGAAACGGAAGGCATCGAGGATGTGCTCGAATTTGATTTTTTGCTCCTCGGGAGTGACGCCGAGAGCCTCGAACATTTTCGCCTGGAGATCCTTTTCGTGGATACGGATGGAGCCGCCTCCGAGTTCGTAGCCGTTGAGAACCACGTCGTATGCCTCGGCACGGACATTGGCAAAATCACCTTTCTCAAGGAGCTCGATGTCATCCGGATGCGGGCGGGTGAAGGGGTGGTGCACGGCGACCCATTCGCCGCTTTCCTCGTCCTGTGCGAGCAGCGGGAAATCGACGACCCAGAGGAAGTTGAATTTGTCGGAGTCCTTGTTCAGCTCCTGCATGACCGCACACTCGGAGCGGACGCGGCCGAGGATGGTGGAAACGCTTTCGCGGTCACCGGCGGCGAAGAAGATAATATCACCTTCCTCAAGGTTCATGGCTTTCGTGACGGCTTCTTTTTCACTCTCGGAGAAAATTTTCCAAAGCGGGCTCTTGTATTCGCCGTTTTCGAGTTTGATGAAGGCGAGATTCTTGACGGGAAGCCCCGCCTGCACCGCGATCTCGTTGAGCCGGTTCATCTGGCCGGTGGTGATCGTCGCGAAGCCTTTCGCGTTGATCGCACGGACCACGCCGCCGCCGTCTAGAATGCTGCGGAAAATCTTGAACTCCGTGCCTCCGAAGACCTCGGCGAGATCGGTGATCTTCATTTCGAAACGGGTGTCCGGTTTGTCGGAACCATAGACATCCATGGCTTCCGCGTAGGTCATGCGGGGGAATTCCGTTGGAAGTTCGATATCGAGTCCGGCCTTGAACATCGCGCCGAGCAGTCCTTGCACGAGTTTGATGATGTCCTCCTGGCCGACGAAGCTAGCCTCCATGTCGATCTGAGTAAACTCCGGCTGGCGGTCGGCACGAAGATCCTCATCCCGGAAGCAACGGGCGATCTGGAAGTATTTCTCCACACCAGCAACCATGAGCAACTGCTTGTATTGCTGCGGTGCCTGCGGGAGGGCGTAGAATTTCCCGGGGTTCAGGCGGGATGGCACGAGGAAATCGCGCGCGCCTTCGGGAGTCGGGTTGGAAAGAATGGGAGTCTCGATTTCATAGAAACCGGAGTCGTCGAGGAAACGGCGGGCAGCGGAAGTGATCTTGCTGCGCTGGCGGATGTTCTTGCTCATCCGCGCACGGCGGAGATCGAGGTAACGGTATTTCATCCGCAGATCCTCGTTTGAGAGCTCCTTGTCGAGCTGGAACGGAAGCACGTCGGCCTTGTTCACGATCTTCAGTTCACTCGCAACGATCTCGATGGCTCCCGTGGCCATTTTGGCGTTATCCGCACCTTCGAGTCGCTTCGCAACTTTTCCGACTACCTGCACCACATCCTCATCGCGGAGGGAATGGGAGAGCTTCGCAACTTCCGCGCCCTCTTCCGGACGGAACACACATTGGGTGAGGCCCTCGCGGTCCCGGAGGTCGATGAAAATGACACCACCATGGTCACGGGCGGAATTCACCCAACCGATTAGGGTGACGGTTTGACCGATGTGGCTTTCTTGGAGTTCGTTGCAATGGTGTGTACGCATGAGTGGAAAAAATTTTAAACTTTAAATTCTAACTTCGAAACTATGCCAGCAGCGGCCCGTCGGGTTCGGTGAGGTGTTGCATCATCCACTCGACGAGTAGGTCGGCAGGGCAGGCTTCTTCTCGTGCGGTTGGCGAGAATCTTGATTTTCACCAGCGGAAATTCTTCTCCGATGATGACAGCAAATCTCGCCCCGCATTTTTCGGCGGCTTGGAATTGCTTCGCGACCTTGGCATTTGAGAGAGGGAGATCCACGGCGATCCCGGCACGGCGAAGATCGGTCACGAGCCGCAATGCATCACCACGACGCGACTCATCGGGCACGACCATATAGGCCTCGCATCCTGCTGCGTTGCGCTGGAGCCAAACCTCCATCTGCATGGCAGCGTGTGTCGTCTCTTCGATGAGGTTGCGAATCACATAGTCACCCATGGCGAAACCAGTTGCTGGCATATCGACGGCTCCGTCAGACATGGTCTTCACGAGTGTATCGTAACGACCGCCACCAGCCACCGCGCGCATGGATTTCTTGGAATCAAAGACCTCGAAGACGATCCCTGTATAATAAGCAAGGCCACGGACAATGGAGAGATCGAGCTCCACGAAATGACCTAGCCCACGTGCGGTGAGGTCAGCTTTGATTTCCTCGTAGGCTGCCGACGCATTTTCAGGATTCACGACAAAGGCTTTCACTTCCTCCAAAGTCATCCCGAAGGGAGCGAGCTTTTCTGACATCACTTCCGGCTTCTCCCGATCCAACTTGTCCACAAGACCGAGAAAGTCCGAGATCTTTTCGTCGTCGACACCCTTGCCCTCCGCGAATTTTAACCAAGCGTTCCGATCCGATACCCGGACCACGAAATCTCCTGCCACAAAGCCGAAAGATAGCATCGTTTCGATCGCAAGCGCGATCAGCTCCGCGTCCGCACCAGGACCGGCTTCACCGAGGATATCGACATTGAACTGATGAAACTCGCGTCCCCTGCCCTTCTGCGGCTTCTCATAACGGAAACATTGGCCGATTTCGAACCACTTGAGTGGTTTCGGATACTGGCGCTGTTCGGATGCAGCGATGCGTGCGAGAGAGGCCGTCACCTCCGGGCGTAGTGTCACGTCCCGCCCACCTTGATCCTCAAAACGGAAAAGCTGTGAGGAAAGTTCGCCACCGGACTTTTTCAAATACAACCCGGTATCTTCCAAAATCGGCGTCTCGTATTCGACGTAGCCGCAGCGACGGGCAACACGTCTCCACGTCTCGAACAGATAATTTCTCACCGCGCATTCACGCGGAGTGAAATCACGGAAACCAGGGAGTGCTTGAAATGTCGAACTAGCCATAGCGCGGGGCGCGACAATGCACGGTCCGATCCCATGATCAAGCCAAAGTGCAGCCGAGCCTTGGGCGATCAAGATTAGGGTTTGATAAAGTAGGTTTCTGTGTAGGATCTTGCAACTGCCACCCGCATCCCCCCTTACATGTTCCGTCAGTCACGTCCCCCTGACCCTGACCAAGACCTCGTTTCCCGCGCCAAAGAAGGCGATACACGGGCCTTCGATGCCTTGATCCTGAAGTATGGAGACAAGCTCTTTGGGCTGGTCTACTCCATGACATCCCACAAAGAGGACACCCACGATCTGCTTCAGGAAATTTTCGCCAAGGCCTACCAGTCCCTCCCGAAATTTCAGGGAAAATCCACGTTTTACACCTGGATCTATCAGATTGCGACCAACCGGACCCTGAATTTTCTCAAGAAACGAAAGAACCGCGCTGCCAGCAGCCTCAATGAGCTGGAATCCGCGATTTATCAGGATCCCGCGCTAATCGATACGACTAGCCATTCCAACCCGAGACGCCAGTCCAGCATCAATGAACTTCAGGTAAAATTGAACGAAGCGATGATGAAGCTGTCTGATCCCCACAGAATGGTCGTGACGCTGTTCGATGTCCAAGGTCTCTCCCACGGGGAAATCGCAAGCATTATGAAAACGTCCGTAGGCACCATCCGATCCAAAGGTTTCTGTGTAGGATCTTGCAACTGCCACCCGCATCCCCCCTTACATGTTCCGTCAGTCACGTCCCCCTGACCCTGACCAAGACCTCGTTTCCCGCGCCAAAGAAGGCGATACACGGGCCTTCGATGCCTTGATCCTGAAGTATGGAGACAAGCTCTTTGGGCTCGTCTACTCCATGACATCCCACAAAGAGGACACTCACGATCTGCTTCAGGAAATTTTCGCCAAGGCCTACCAGTCCCTCCCGAAATTTCAGGGAAAATCCTCGTTTTACACCTGGATCTATCAGATTGCGACGAACCGAACTCTGAATTTTCTCAAGAAACGAAAGAACCGCGCTGCCAGCAGCCTCAATGAGATGGAGTCCGCCATCTATCAGGATCCCGCGCTAATCGATACGACCAGCCATTCCAACCCGGAGCGCCAGTCCAGCATCAATGAACTTCAGGTAAAATTGAACGAAGCGATGATGAAGCTGTCTGATCCCCACAGAATGGTCGTGACGCTGTTCGATGTCCAAGGTCTCTCCCACGGGGAAATCGCAAGCATTATGAAAACGTCCGTAGGCACCATCCGATCCAGACTCCACTATGCGCACTTGCAACTCCAATCCGCCCTCCAGGAAACTTGGGAGGAAAGATTTTAAAAAGTTCTTGCCAGGCGCATTGATATTTAGTAAATCTTAATCATCACTCGCCATGAAACCTTCGGTCGAACAAATCAGCAACCTCCTCTCCCAACGCGGGAACCTGCGTCCGGAGGAAGGCTACTGGCAGGATTTTCTCGGTGAATTTCACCAGAAACAACGCGAGCAAGCGCTTTCCAAGTCTGCTCCCGCCGCGTTCTTCGAAAACATGCGCTCATGGTTTGCGGAGGTCAGTCCTTCGAAATGGGCTTACGGTGCCGGCCTCGCTTATGCGACGGCTACCATCGCCTTTTTCCTCGTTCCGCGCGGTGCGGATGTGGAAAGAATGGCCCCCGCACCAGTAAATCACCAAGTCGTCCCCGCTCCTACCTTGGAGCAATTGGAACAGTTGGACCTCGATCCTTCTTCGGAAGGAACCGCAGGCGAGCAAGTGTTCTAATCCTTTCCCGGACGCCGTAATGCGATCATTCCACCGCCTCCAAAGGCCGGTCAGGCTCCCGTGTTTTTTCGCGCTAGTCCTCCTCTGCACGATTTGGCTTCCTGCAAAGGCGAATCCAGAAACGATATCTGTTGAATTTCTCCCCCTCGCGACCCGTGCGTGCGCTGTCATTTCTCCAGCTGAGAAACTGCTAGTTTCCGTTTACACTGACTCAGCCGCTTTAACCAAAGCGAATAGGATCATAGGGAAAAACGTGAAGTCACCGTTGCAGTTCCACGGCCAGGACAAGATTACTCGGCTTTGCTTTTTCCAAAACCCTAACACCGGGAAAGCGTCCAATCAGCCCACTTGGGCGCAACATTTCGGAAACGGAGAACCACAGTCTTTGAAGGCCATCACCATGAATGGTCCGATCAATTGCACGTATGACAAGTGGGTCACGCAAGTGGGGGAAAAGGTCCTACCTTTAGGTTTGCTCGCCGTCTCTTTCCCAAAACAAGTTCCCCTCGCTGGAACGCCTTTGATCGACGCGAACGGAATCATTGTAGGTTTGGTCCTCCAACCCGCTACTGCCAATTCAGCCTATGCAATCCCCGCACAGGCCGTGAGACGGGTGCAACGGGACATCGTCGATCATCAACACCTCGTGCGCGGATGGTTGGGTATCTCGCTAAGTACCAGTTCCAAGGTTCCTAGAATCACCCGCATCTGGCCAGAGTCTCCTGCGGCAACTGCTGGCCTCAAAGAAAACGACATTTTGCTCAAAGCCGGAGCTTACTCCACGGATTGGTACCCCGATGCAGTCAACGCACTTTTCTATACAATTCCCGGACAGCCGACGTCCCTCGAAATCCTCAGGGCTAACCAGAGAATCTCAAAGGAGTTGATCCCCGTTGCCCAGAGACCCGGCGGATGAATCCGCACCCGTAGCTGCCCCGTCCCGGTGCAGGCCGTGAAAACCCCGTCCCGGGGTGTGAACAACGAGGCCAAAAGCACTGCCCTTTTCGCAAGCGGCTAGAAGCACGCTTCTCCTTATTCCCGCGCCGTTCCGAAACTCTTCCTTGAGAGTTGAATTTTAAATTTTAAGCCACCTGACGGTCCACGTCCTCCCGCAGGTTCTCAATAATATACTCCTGCCTGCTCGGGGTGTTTTTGCCCATGTAGAAGGCCAAGAGTTCTTTTACTCCCTTTCCTTCCTCATATTCTACAGGATCCAGTCGCATGTCGTCGCCGATCATGAACTTGAATTCGTCCGGGGAAATTTCACCAAGACCTTTGAAGCGAGTGATCTCGGCGTTCTTGCCCAGCTTAGAAATCGCTTTCACCCGCTCTTCCTCCGTGTAGCAGTAAAAAGTCTCCTTCTTGTTTCGCACACGGAAGAGCGGAGTCTGGAGAATGTAAAGATGCCCGTCGCGGATCATTTCTGGGAAAAACTGAAGGAAGAACGTCAATAATAGCAGGCGGATGTGCATGCCGTCCACGTCCGCATCAGTCGCAATCACAACCTTGTTGTAGCGAAGATATTCGATCCCGTCCTCGATATTCAGAGCAGCTTGCAACAGAGCGAATTCTTCGTTCTCATAAACGATCTTCCTTGGGAGCGAGTATGTATTGAGAGGTTTCCCACGTAGAGAAAACACCGCCTGAGTCTCCACATCGCGACTTTTCGTGATCGATCCGGAGGCCGAGTCGCCCTCGGTAATGAACAGCGTGCTTTCCTCACGGCGCTTGTGCTTCGAGTCGAATCTGACCCGACAATCGCGCAACTTTTTGTTGTGAACCTTCGCCTGTCGCGCACGCTCTCGGGCCATTTTCTGGATGCCCTTCATATCCTTGCGTTCGCGCTCTGCAACCATGATGCGCTTCTGGATCGCATCCGCCACCTGAGGGTGCTTGTGGAGATAGTTATCGAGTGATGACTTGAGAAAATTTCCGATAAAGCTCCGCAGTGACTCGCCTTCCGGAGCGATCGCCGACGAGCCAAGTTTCGTCTTTGTCTGTGACTCAAACACCGGCTCGATGATACGCACACAGATCGCTGCCTCGATGCCCGCTCGTATGTCTGAGGGATCGTATTGCTTTTTGTAAAAACCGCGGATCACCTGCACCAGAGATTCGCGGAACGCCGCTAGATGCGTCCCACCTTGCGATGTGTTCTGGCCGTTTACAAAAGTGTAATAATCCTCGCTGCTCTCCTCACAATGAGTGAATGCGATCTCGATGTCGTCCCCGACCAAGTGAATAGGCGGATACAGCGGCTGCGCTCTCCATTTCCTCACGCAGGAGATCAAGCAACCCGTCCTTCGAGCGGAATTTCTTGCCGTTGAACACGACAGTTAGTGCCGGATTCAGATAGGAGTAGTAGCGACACATCTTCTCCACGAAGTTGTCTCGAAATTTCGTCTTCGCCGGGAAAATGCTGCGGTCGATATCGAAAGCGAGGCGCGTGCCATTGAGACCGTCGTCTTTGCGCGGCTTCTTCATATCAACGGTCAGTTCGCCTCTGGAAAATTCCAGAGCCTTCGTCTCGCCTTCCCTCCATGCCTGAATCTCGAAAAAATCGGATAGCGCATTCACCGCCTTGATACCGACCCCGTTCAGTCCGACCGATTTTTTAAACGCCTCGCTGTCGTACTTCGCCCCGGTATTGATCTGCGCGGCACAGTCGAAAAGTTTTCCCAACGGAATCCCCCTCCCGAAGTCACGGACCTCCACACGACCCTCGTCATCGATATTGATCCGCACCTCTTTCCCGTGCCCCATGATGTGCTCATCAATGGAGTTGTCCACGGCCTCCTTGAGCAGGATGTAGATCCCATCTTCCGCAGATGATCCGTCTCCCAGTTTCCCGATGTACATCCCCGGCCGCAACCGGATATGCTCCCTCCAGTCCAAACTCCGAATGTCGTCTTCCGTGTATCCCGCTGCCATTGCTACGCGTTTCTAAAGAACCGTCCTCATTAGCGCAAGGGCGGAGAACCACTCGATTTTCCGATTTCCTGTCTGCCCCGAGGATACTTCGCCCGGATCGAAAACTCCTCGCAAATATTAGTCAGAAATGCCCACCTATTCCCATGTGCACGATGAGCTGGTGGCGAAACGGGGACCGTTACGGGGTCCGCTTCAACCGTGATGAAAAAAAGTCGCGCCCGAGAGCGGAACCTCCTGAGCTTCGCGAAAACGCATTTCTTTCTCCTCGCGATCCTACTGGTGGAGGCACATGGATTTCAGTGAACCGCCATGGCCTAATCGTCTCGCTGCTAAACCGTTGGCACGAAAACCAATCGGGAACCGCCAGCCGAGGACGATTGGTGTGGGATCTCGCAATCGCGGAAGATACGGCTTCCGTGGAAAATTTACTAGAATCAGCAGATCTATCCCCCTATCCGGCGTTCACACTTGTCGCGATCGACAGTTCCGGAGAAGCCAGGTGGGATTGGAATACCGTTTCACTTACGAAAACTCCGGCCACCGCGCCCATCGTCTCGTCTTCCTACATGACCGACGAAGTCGTCCGCCATCGGACGGAGCTCTATCGAAATACCGCAGACCAAGAGACCTTCCACAGTCTCTCCGGAGAAGGCGCCTACTCGCCTCGTATGCTCAGACCTGACGCCCAGACATGGAGCCGCAGCCACATATGTGTCACTCTCGGAGAAATTCGCTGGAGCTACGCGGAAGAATTCCTAGACTTCGCCCGAGTGCCCCATGTATGGGAAGCCAGACTCGAATGCCTTAATCCGAATCCCGTGGACTAAGCCCGGAACTCCCTTCCTCCTAGAAAAGATGACATCCGACCTCGCCGCAGCTCTTTCGTTGCTCGACCAGACCGCCGACCTTTCCCGAGAAATTGAAGAAGAAGCGTGGACTGCTCCTTGCGATAGATTCCGCGACTCGACTCTTGGCCAGCATGTCCGTCATTGCCTCGAGCATTTTGAGGCCTTGCTCAGTATCACTCCCGATGGAGATCTGGATTACGACCACAGACGCAGGGATGCCTCGATTGAAAACTTCCCGCAGGCAGCTTATGATCGGTCCAGAGATCTAGGCAAGCGACTTGCGGAAATGGGTGAAACCTACGGACCTACACATACAATCAACGTCCGCACCTCCTGCTCCTGCGATGGAGAGGTCAGCGCTCAGGTTTCCAGCTTCGGGCGCGAGCTTCAGTTCCTTGTCAGCCACACGGTGCATCATTTCGCGATCATCGCCGCGATCTGCAACGGCCAGGGAATCGACCTTCCGGAAAATTTCGGAGTAGCCCCCTCCACGCTGAAATACCGCGAGGCTCTTGCCAACGCATGATCCAAGTGGCTATAAACCCGCCCACATCATCAGACGTCACCTCCACATGGCGTGCATCGCGGCTACTTTTCGGACGTTTCCGGCGAATCGTACGCTGGGAATACTGGCCAACCCTGCCTCTCTACTTCCCGGTCCTGCCATTCATCATCTTGCAGGCCATTCGTCACCGTTCCCTTTCGCTGGTGACTCTGGCGAACCCCGGAATGCCCTCGGGAGGATTTGTCCTCGATTCGAAAAGCGCGATACTCCGCGCCCTCGAAGCATCCGGACGTGTCGCCGCATTCGACGTCATCTCCCGTGAACTTCCCACCGTGGAGCGCCTTCTGCGACTCAGGGAAATCATGACATCGCTGTCGATGACTTTTCCCGTCGTCCTGAAACCCGATTTCGGCGAGCGCGGTTCGGGAGTCCTCATCGCCCGAGACTCCCAATCATGTACAAGATATCTGGAAAAAGCATCCGAAGACACGATCGTTCAAGCCTACATTCCGGGGGTGGAATACGGGGTCTTTTACGAGCGATTTCCCGGAGAGAAAACAGGGCACATCACCGGCATCACACACAAGTCCGTCACAATCGTCACCGGCGACGGGCGTAGTTCGCTGGAGCGCCTGATTCTCGCAGATGGTCGAGCCGTCGCCCAAGCGCCCCTTTTCTTAAAAATGCATGCGGAGAAACTCCATGAAATCATTCCCGAAGGCGAAACTGTCTCCTTGAATCAGATCGGAACCCATTCCCGAGGCTCACTCTTTTTGGACGCATGCCATGAGAAAACACCGGAGATGGAACACGCCATCGATCAGGCGAGTCGCCACTTCGATGGCTTCTACTTAGGACGCTATGACATCCGCTGCCCGTCACTTGAAGCTCTGAAATCCGGAAAAACGTTCCACATCGTGGAGCTCAATGGCGTCACATCTGAGCCAACGCACATGTATGATCCCCGCCACGGAGTGTTCCATGCCTGGAAGTGCCTTGCCGCACAATGGACTCGTGCCTATCGCATCGCGGCTGCAAACCGCGACTCGGGACACCATCCGATGTCCCTTCGCGACCTCCTCTCCCGCATCCGCAAGTCACGAAAATGACATCTGAATTGGTTTCCTTCATTTCTGAAAATCCTCCGACATCCGTTTGTTTCCTTTAGCCATACGAGTCCCGTAGAAATAGCAAAACCCCGCCCCCGTCAGCATACCCGGAATCATGGTTTTCAATATCTCAGGAGTCCCGAAAATCCAGTGTGCTGCGAACACAAGAACGTTGATCACCAACCAACCAATACCCGCAGTAATCAGCCCCCTCGCACGAACTCCTCGCACCAGCGAAGCGATCCAGCGCAAAAGCTCTGCCGTCCCGAGAGTCGCCACGAAACTGATGCCCGCTTGGGTGAGAACCACCTGAACCCGGCTTGCCATGCCATGCTCCCAGTTCACCCAAAGCCCCCATGCCATGAAACCTATCGCGGCGAGCAACGCCACGACAAAGGATTCGCCGATGCCTCCTTGCCCCGCCGATTGAACTTTATTCTGCATTTCCTGGAAAAAAACTGCTAGCCATGTCTCACACAACAGTGAATGCGAAACCCGACACCGCACTGATCGATCTCTCACACCTCTTTGCCGAGGGATCTCGCTCCCGTCAACTCTTCCGCCACACCGCGCAAGTTCCGACGGAGGCGCTTCTCGGTGTCAGCGGACTCAATACCGTTTACGAAAATATACGAATCCGTGCCTCTTTCTCCCCTGAAAGAAATTTCTTCGATCATTCACTCGATGAGCTGGGCCTCACTTACCGCATCAGCAGTGGCAGTATTGAAAGCATCCCCACGAACGGCCCTGTCTTTGTCGTTTCAAACCACCCCTTCGGGGGAATTGACGGACTCATCCTTGGCTCGCTCATTCTCTCCCGCCGAAAAGATTCCAGAATCCTAGCAAACTCTCTCCTAGCACGCATGCCGGAGATCGTGCCACACATCGTCCCAGTCAATCCATTCGGAACACGCCAAGCGAAAAAGGACAATCCGACTGGTCTCCGCGCCGCCGGAAAGTGGCTTTCCGAGGGTCACTGCCTAGCAACCTTTCCAGCCGGAAGTGTCTCCCATTTCCAAAACGAAAGAGGAGAATGCGGAGACGGCCCGTGGCACGCGAACGTAGCCCGCCTCGCCCGGGCGCATGGAGCAACTGTGGTCCCGCTATACTTCGAAGGGAGAAATAGCGCATTCTTCCAAATTGCGAGTCGCCTCCACCCGAGGGTCCGCACCGCTCTACTCATCCGCGAGTTGCTAAACAAATCTGGTATGGAAATCCGCCTCCGCATCGGGTCACCCATACTCCCCTCGCGCTTTGCCGAGCATCCAGAAAATACTTCACTCTCCAGATTCTTCCAGATGCGCTCCGAGATTCTCGGCCACCAGATTGCCGATGCACAAGTCCCACACACCGCGACATTCTCCCCCGTAGCCGAACGCAAACCCGTGGAGGATCTTCTTGCGGACATCGATGGCCTACGCGACGACTCACTACTCTATCAGAAAGGTGCCTACCAGATTTTCAGCACCACGGCGGATAGGATTCCCAACATCCTGCACGAGATCGGCCGCACCCGAGAACTAACCTTCCGCCCCGTCGGTGAAGGCACCGGGAAACCCCTCGATCTCGATCGCTTCGACCACATCTACCACCACCTCATCTTGTGGAATGACGAAACCTGCGAACTCGTCGGAGCATACCGCATCGGCCTAGTGGACCGCATCCTAGCGGAGCACGGATTCGATGGACTCTACTCAAACACAATTTTCAAATACTCCCCCGACGCCTTCGATTCGCTAGGAAAAGGAAAAACACTGGAGCTAGGCCGCTCCTACATCGTCCCCAGCTACCAAAAGCGTGGCACTTCCCTTTTCCTTCTCTGGCGCGGCATCGTGAAATTCATCCGCAAGAATCCCGGCTACACGAAACTCTTCGGAGCAGTCAGCATCAGCGACCAATACCATCCCCTTTCGAAAGCACTCATCATCCGCTATCTGAAGCAACACAAGCTCCAGAATGGCTTCGAGCAAAAAATCCGCGCCCGCAAGAACCCCGATTGCGAAAACCTACGCAGCCTGCGCGCCTTCGACTACCCCGGTGCCCTCCCCTCTCTCGACGACGTCAGCTCACTCGTTTCCGAGCTTGAGTCCGACAAAAAGGGCGTCCCCACCCTGCTCAAACACTACCTCCAGCTTCGGGGAGTCATCCTCGGGATCGGCGTCGATCAATCCTTCAGCGATGCGCTTGACGGCTTTATCCTCGTGGATACGGAAAAAATGGACCCCGCCGTACTTAAAAAATACGAGGGCGACGCCGGCAGCTAGATGGCAACAGGAAGTCTGGAGTGCGGATGGCTTGCCTACGCTTTGGGGTTGGAGGGCTTGCCCTCTGTGGTGCGGAGCGACAAACCTAGCTACGAGGAGCACACCGGTATGACCCCGTGAGGCAAGCCTCTCTACCGAAAGCGGAGGCAAGCCGTCCGCACTCCATATCTTTCACAAATCCTGATGCACGGCAGTATATCACTCCAATAACGTCCGTTTGATCAACGGGAACTGCCGCCAAGGTAAAAAATGCCCCTCCTTTTCCAGATACGTCACCTCCACATCCGTCCCTGTCAGCATCCGCTGCTGGTAATCGACATTCGCAAATGGCACAAGCATGTCCTTTTTCCCCTGGATCACCGTCACTGGTGCTTTGATGCTTCCAAGCTTTGGTGCGAGAATTTTTAGCCCGCCTTTCAACGCATGAACTTCCTCGTTCGAAACACGGAGATCCACAGGTAGCAGAAACTCCAGCCGCGTGTATTTCAAAAACGCGTTAAGCGGTCGAGTCGGCCCTAGCGTCGGGTCCACCGAACCCGCAAGAACGATGGTCCTCGCCACCCTTTTTACCCTGTCCGCGCTGGCTCCAAGAATGATCGCCCCACCCATGGAATGCCCCACCAGGGTCACCGGCCCCTTTTGCAAATCGATCACCGCGTTCAGTGCTTCGATCTGATCACCAAGCCCCCGCCAAGGCCTCCCGCTCGCCCCATATCCGGGCCTGTCGTACGCAACTAGGCGGAACTTGGTGCCTATTTCTTGGTCCGCGAGATACTCATTCCATCCCGCCGCGTTTCCGGGAGATCCGTGGACAAAAACCACCGTCGGAGCGCCTTCCCTTTCCAGACCACTGTGATAAGTCCGCAAAGTCCCGCCCTTCCATTTCAAATCCGATGTTTTGAAACCCATGGCTTGCGGATCGATCTTTGCTCCCGAAGGCGGGCCGCAGGCCGGGAGGACCGCCAGAATGGCTGCGGCTACCAGTCCGACGATTCTCATCCTACTTGATCTTCTTCCATTCGGCATCCGCCTTCGTGATATACTTTTTCGGATCCTTGTTGAAGGTCTTGCCGACTTTCTTGTCCTTGTTCAGATAGAGTTTCCCGTCAACTACGGTGAATACCGTAGGGTCAACCGGGATTTTCTTTCCGAAGGTGACACCGTAGGCGCACCATCCGTCGTATTCAGGAAGGTATTTCGCAGGCGATTTCTTGAAGGCATCAAGAGCGCCTTTATCGGAAAAATAGTATGTCTTCCCTTGGTATTCTGCGGAGAATTTCTCCGACCCCTTCACCGCCTTGCCCGCCGTAAGGTAACAAACTACACAGTAGCCATCGAGCGCAGGCTCAGCAGCGACTGCGGTAAACGTGGTTGCAAAAACGATGGCGACTGCCGCTAGGATTCTTTTGATTGAGTTCATGATGTGCTTTGGTTGGTTTCGATAAACGCTTGATTGCTGACGTTCGGAATTAGGATGCGATCCACACCAAGTTTATTCCCCGTCCGTTTGTGAAATTTGAATTTGGTTCCCACAAAAGCTTCGCTAACATCCTACCCATGAGCGACACCGCGACAAGAATTTCAGAAGACATCAAGACAGCCATGAGAGCCAAGGACTCGAAGGCTCTCAACGCCCTCCGTGCCCTCAAAAGCGCGCTAACCAACGCAGCCATCGAAAAAGGTGGTCTCGGCACGGCCCTCGACGAACCGGAAGCACTCGCCGTGATCCGCAAACAAATCAAGCAGCGCCAGGACTCCATTGAGCAGTTTGAAAAAGCGGATCGTCCAGAGCTCGCCGAGAACGAGAAGGCGGAAATCGAGATTCTCTCCAGATATATGCCCGCAGCCCTTTCCGCAGAGGAAATTGAAGGGATTGTGAAACAAGCAATTTCAGATACAGGAGCGACTACGAAAGCGGACATGGGCAAAGCAATGAAGCGTGCTCAAGAACTCTCCGAAGGGCGTGCAGATGGCAAGCTCCTCTCCGCCTCGGTGATGAAGCACCTTTCCTGAGATCGGTTCCCCCGACTTCCCAGATGCGATCGTTTACCGTTCAACGTTGCCCTTTTTTTCTTCTGCATTGCCCATTTCCTAACCCATGCTAAATACTTCGGGAGATGTTTGAAGTCAGGTCGAAACCGGAAATGGTCGAGCGCGCACTTATCGTGCGGCTCTACTTTGATAAAAGCGAGGAGGAGGAATCCGCGTCCCTGCTCGTCGAACTTGGGGAGCTTGTCTCGACTCTCGGTATCGGCATCGCGGATTCCGTGCTCGCGAAATCCAGGGAAATGCACCGGAAATACCTCTGTGGCACCGGAAAGGCTGCGGAAGTTGTCGAACTCGCCCGCGCGCACGAATGCGACGTCATTGTCATCGACAACAACCTCGCTCCCTCCCAGCAGAGAGAGTGGGAAAGGCTCGCTGATCTCTGCGTGATCGACCGGGAAGAGGTCATTCTCGATATCTTCGCGAAGCGTGCCCAATCCAAAGAAGCGCGCCTCCAAGTGGAACTCGCCCGCATGCAATACGCCCTCCCCCGCCTTGCTCGGATGTGGGGACACCTTGACCGCGAGGGCGGAGGTGGTGGAGCCTCCGGCGGCGGCGGCGGTGCAGAGCGCGGCATGGGTGAGAAGCAAATCGAGGTGGACCGCCGTCTTGCAAACCTCAGCATCGACCGCTGCAAACGCGAACTGGAGATCGTCAGGAAACAGCGTAAGACCCAGCGCAAGGAGCGCGAAAAACTTGATACCCCCCACGGCTCCATCGTTGGCTATACAAATGCCGGCAAATCCACACTCCTAAACTATCTCTCCGGTGCCGATGTGCTGGCGAAGGACATGCTTTTCGCCACGCTGGATACTACCACCCGCCGGATCGAGCTGCCCGATGGCCAGCCGCTTCTCATCACGGATACGGTCGGCTTCGTCCGCAATCTACCGCACCGACTCGTCGAGGCTTTCAAAGCCACTCTCGAGGAATCCGTGCTCTCCGATTTCCTCATCCATGTGCTCGATGCCACCGCACCTGAGATCCAGAAATTCCACGACACGACCTTGAAAGTTTTGGATGAACTCGGTGCCTTGGACAAACCCATTGTCACCATCCTCAACAAGATCGACGCCGTCGAGGACCCTGAAACCATCGCCTACCTCGATCGTGTTTTCCCAGATGCAATCCGTGCCTCCTCACTGACCGGAGAGGGCCTACCCGAGCTTCTGAAATCCTGTTCCCACGTTCTCGCGGACCGCGTCTCTCGGCAGCAATACCGAATCCCCCAGCGCCGTGGCGACATTCTGAACTTGCTGCATAACGACGCCAAAGTTCTCTCCACCGAATACGAACAAAACGACATTATCATCAGTGCTGTCGTCCCGGCCGACATCGCTGGTCGTCTTGAAAATTTCCTCATACCCGCCTGAATCCCGCCCTCGAATCTCACGTCACAGTTCCCGCCATGCGTTTCCTCCAGCACATCCTTTTGATTCCACTTCTGACTGCCACTGCGTTCTCACAGATCGGTCCCGTCGAACGTCCAGTCCTGAAAGCGCTTCCGCTTGATTTCGAGGAGGAAACTATCGAAGTCGAGCCGGTACGCCCCCCGGTTTACAATCCGCAAGAGGACTTGGAGAGATCTCCGGGTTCCATCATGCCGATCCAACCTTCCGTTCTTCCTGCAGCACCGGAGGAGATCCCCGATCCCGTGGTCATTTCTCCCATCGATCAAAAGCCAGAAGGTGATGACGCTGTCCGGCTCCAGATTTTCCTAGATGAGGCAAACTTCGGCCCCGGCGTGATCGATGGACGAATTGGGCAATTTTCAGAACTTGCCGTCCGTTCATGGAATGAACTTCACGGGCACCCGCTCGATAGTTGGACCGCTGTAAACACCGCGGCGCGCAAGGCAGTTCCGCAGCCATTTGCGGTCGCAATCATCCCGGAATCTGCCACCAAATGGATCAATTCCAACCTTTCCTACAAGAAGTCCCAGCAAGCAAAGGCCAAGCAAATGTCCTACCGCAGCTACGTCGAGTTCATGTCGGAGCGCTACCACACCGACATCCCCTACCTCACGAAACTCAACCCAGAAAAAAGCATCTGGGGCCTCAAGCCTCGTGACACTCTGATCGTTCCGAACGTCACCGCCTTCGAGATCGAGAACCTCACCGGCACGGCCTTCAAAGAAGACGAGGCCCTCTCCCAGCGCCACGCCGTCATCGATACGAAGCTGAATCAGGTCCGCATCTACGAGGCAAACCTCCGCGCCCTCGTCGTCGCCGATCCCGAATCGGACACCCCCGCCAGCGTCGCCAATCAGTCCCTCATCGCCGCCTTCCCCATCACACCCGGGAAGTCTCACCTCATCCGCTACGGGAAGTGGAAAATGCTCAACGCCGTCGAGCTCCCCGTCTGGCGCTACGACCAGCAGCTGCTCGATACTGGGAAACGCTCCAACAACTCCCTCAACATCCCCGGCGGCCCCAACAACCCCGTCGGAGTTCTCTGGTGTGGTCTCTCCAAGCCCGGCATCGGCATGCACGGCACCTCCAACCCCGAGACCATCGGCCGCTCCCGCTCCTCCGGCTGCATCCGCCTCGCGAACTGGGACATCGTCCGCATCCCCGCCATGCTGCGCCCCGGTTGTAGTGTTGAAATTCGGTAAATCCTGAATCGCTGAAATACTGAAAGCCTCCGCGACAACATCTTCCTTTCAGCATCTTAGCATTTCAGCTTTTCAGCTTTTACCATGAGAACCTTTACCAAATTCTCCCTCCGCTTCGTCGCCTACCTGCTCGTCCTCGGCTACCTCGTTGCGGATCTCTATGTCTTCGATGGTCCACTCAACAGGCGCATCCAGGCATCGAATCCCAATAGCCCGGAAGCGATCGCCAAAGCCAAAGCCAATGGAGTGGTCGCTCGCGTCTTCTACAATCAGATCACCCGCCGGCAGCTCGACTACGCCATCCACGAGCGCCTCTGGCTGGAGGGAAAAAGCCTTTCCGACCTTTCTCCAGAAGACACGAAACTCATCACCTACGCCGCACTCGGCGATCTCATCGACCACGAGTTGATGCGAGTGAAGGTCGAGCACAACACGGCAGAACTCCCGGTTTCCGAAGAGGAAATCACCCTACGTTTGAAGCGTTTCGCAGGGAGATTTCCGTCAAAGGACGAGCTACAGACAGCCATGAAAGCCCATGGAATCGCCGACGAACCCGCCCTAAGGAATTTCATCGCCGCTCGCATCCAGCAGGAAAAATACATCGCCCTTCGCGTCGATCCTCTCGTCTCCGTCAGCGAAGAAGAAATCCAAGCCTACTATGATGCGAACAGAGACTCGCTGAAGATTCCTGAACGCATCCGCGCCAGACACATCTTCCTCGCGACCCTCGAAAAACCCTCGGATGAGGCGAAGCAGACCCTGACCCAAGTTCTCGCCGAACTCACAGAGAAGAAAAAGGAGTTTGCAACCGTTGCCAAGGAACTCTCAGACGATCCATCTTCCAAGGACAAAGGAGGCGATCTAGGATGGATGTCTCAAGCCCGGGTTCCCGCTGATTTCGCCGTCCAAGTCTTCACACTAGAAAAAGGTAAACCAACACTCGTCCGCACCAAACTAGGCTGGCACATCGTCGAAGTCACCGATCGAAAACCGACCACCCCGCGCTCACTCGAAGACGCGACCCCGGAGATCACCGCCGCACTCTCCGCATTGAAACGCCACCAAGCCGTCGCTGATTTCCGTGCTGCCCTGAGGAAATTCGAGAACCATAAGATCGATATCTTTCACGACCAGTTGGTGCCTTGAGCGCCTAGACCGCTTCCTGTCTGACTCTCATCAAAGATCCACAGACAGCTCTATTCGTAGAGCAACTGCGCGCTGACTTTGCAGGGAGTCGATGAGCGGAAGCGGATCCAGTAGGCAGAGAAAGTGTCAGGGAACACGTGATTCAAGGATTCTCCAGCCTTCACATCGAAGGCTTCGTGGACGACCCAGTTTCCATCGCCACTGATATCGATTTCGGCCGTGACCTTCGTGTCCTCGTCGGCAGATAGCGTGAGAGATTTTTTGTCATAACCAGTCATCAGATAGGGATCGGACTCCTCGCCTGCCGAAACCTCGGTCTCCATCCATGGGCCGCCGGCTCCGCGAGGTTTCCCCATATTCCAAAGGTCATCGACAGCGCCTGCCCACAGCGCGGTCTTGCCATCGTCAGAGCGGATTAGGTGCTTGCTGGGAGCGGAGGTCTTAAGTTTCGTGCCGGTGAGAATCAGCAGACCACGGTAGGAGCAGAAATCCTGGATCATGCGGTTGTGGGTGGCAATGGGACGGACCTTCGAGAAGCCTCCGGCGTTGTTTGCCGGCAGCTCATAGAATGTCCCATAAGCGTGGAACATATCGCGCTCCGTCGCCACCTCGCGAGCGACTCGGTAGTTCCCGAAAAGTCCTCCATTGTCGTAGGCATCCGTTGATTTGGGAAAACGCCAGCGCTTGCCTGCATCATCGGTGAAAACGACCGAAGCAGCATCGTGATTGAGATACTTTTTCGTCTCAGGGATGGCGGCGTTCGACTTTTGATAGGCGTGGGATTTGGGATCGTCCGTGCGATTGAGTTTCAGATCAGCATCCAACTCGTAGTAGCCAACATCCTCGCCGTCCGGTGTCTGCGCGGCGAAGGCGAGGGTGCGTTCGTTTTCCGCACGTGCGCGAATGATTCCGCCAGTAACAGTGGCACCCAATTTCTCCGCAATGTCTGTGAACATACCATCAGCTTCGTTACTACGCTCATCGTAGTTCCGGTAAAGAAAGGCAGCATTGACGTCTTCTGCATCCTTGGAAAGCTTCACTCGCACCCACTCACCCTGTTGCTCTTTTGAAAAATCGTGGAAAACAGATTTCCCCTCAGGCACTTTTACCTCAGTGAGTGCTTTCCATTTCCCATCTCCTTTTTCATCGATCTCAAAGGTGAAGGCAAGCTCCCCGGGCGAACCGTGGGAGAGATGCGCACCACGCAGATCGTATCCGGCAAATAGGTAAGGATCGGAGGGTTCGCCCTTCTTCACGGCATCCCGCATCCATACTGCGCCACGACCAATGACCGGACCGATGTCATCGAGTTTTTCAGGAGCGATGAACCAGAGATTGGATTGGGATTGAGGCGCGGCGACTTCGCCTTTGGCTTTGCGCTTGTTGGCGAATTCGGACGCGGCCGTATCATCGCAACCGAGAACGATGCGGTCGTTCCACCGGGCGAAATCTCCGACGACTTTGAGGTAATTCGAACGGGGACGAATCCCGGCGGAGATGGCTGACGTGAAAGTGGAAGGAAATTTCCAAAACGTGCCGTGCATGGTCATGAGAAAATCATCACCCTCGCCGATCTCGCGGATGCGTGGCCACTCCGTGTTCCAGCCATGCGCCCCATCGTATGAGTGGGAACCTTTGGGAAGCCGATAGGTAGTCCACTCTTTTCCTTCCATCACCATGAGGAGGACGGACCGGTGATCCCAACCAATGGTCCAGATGGGATCGGTTTCGGGATTTTTTGAGCCATGAATGCCACCCGGCCCGGTGATATCAGTAAACTGATTGCGACGAATCAGCTCGAATGTGTCCGATTTGCCGTCCCAAGTGGCGAGAGCTCCGGAGGGGGCGGCAGGATTGCTCATGCGGTCTTTTCCGTAATCGCCATTATTAGCGTAAACGAGCAAGCCTTGCCCGGAATACAGGCCTTTCCCGTGGTAGCCCGGCAGATCAGAATAGCGGGGCCGGCCCTTCATCGCCTCATCCGCGAAGAGCTCGGTAACAGCCAGGGTTTTCACATCCACCTCGTAGATTCCCTCCTCCATAGTCGCACAGTAGATCTTCCCTGCGGGATCAGTGAGATGCCTAGCGTTTCCAGTGGGGCGCCCGAACATTTCAGTATAGGGAATCGTCCGAACATTGCGCTCTTCGTCGATGGCGTATGGTCCGATGAAGAGCTGGCCGGACTCATCGTGAATCATCCGGTTGGCCGGGGTGCCACCAATCGATTCCGGGCGGACGATCTGCTCCAACTCCTGGGTAATTTCGTAGAGCTTGTCGGAGGAACCTTTCGGAGAGTGTGGGGCATATGTGACAACCCACAAGCGGTCGGCAAAAGGAACAACCGCACCCGTTCCACATTCCCGCTCGTTATTGAAAAATGCCAGGCTCGGATAAATGCCAGAAAGCGAAATCGGTTCTGCAAAAGCAGCGATGGTAGTGACGAAGAAAACTAATGGGCAAATTTTCATGCTGCATGAAAACTTGCCGATCCACAGCGGGGAGTCCAGCAGCTCTTTCTTGAAGTTTAAAATTTGGAAATTAGGGTATGAAGGATGAACATCACAGTCCTCGACGGACACACACTCAATCCCGGAGATAACCCATGGACTGCCATCGAAGCCCTTGGCAATCTCACCGTTCACGAACGCACACCCGTTGGTGAAATTGTAGCTCGTGCCAAAGACGCTGACATCATCCTCACCAACAAGTGCCCACTCTCCGCCGAGACTTTAGCCCAACTCCCGAAGCTCAAGTTCATCGCCGTACTCGCCACCGGCTACAATATTATCGATACCGACTACTGCGCGAAGAACGGCATCCCTGTTTCTAATGTCCCAATCTATTCCACGGATGCCGTGGCTGAGTTTGTCTTCTCCATGATTCTCGATTTCTTCAAGCGCCCTGCCCTTCACAGCACTCTCTCCCACGAAGGAGCATGGGAAAGTTGTAAGGATTTTTCATTCTGGGAAAACCCCCACTTCTCCGAACTCGCCGGCAAGACCCTCGGCATCATCGGCTTCGGACGCATCGGTCAGCGCACTGCCGAACTCGGGGCAGCCTTCAAAATGAAGATCCTCGGGCACTCCCGCTCGCGCTCCGCCGAGACATCCTTCCCCTTCGAATGGGCATCCATCGATGAAATCCTAGAGAAATCCGATGTCATTTCCCTCCACTGCCCACTCACACCTGACACCCACGGCCTGATCAACGAAGCTGCGATCGCAAAAATGAAACCAACAGCATTCCTTGTGAACACCGCCCGCGGCCCACTCATCGACGAGCAAGCCCTCGCCGATGCCCTGAACTCCGACCGAATTGCGGGCGCTGCCTGCGACGTGGTTTCAGCGGAGCCCATCCTCCCAGGGAACCCCTTGCTCCGTGCGAAGAACCTCACTCTCACCCCCCATATCGCCTGGGCGGCTATCGAAGCCCGCCAACGCCTCATGGCGATTACCGCCGACAACATCCGCGCCTTTCTGGCAGGGAAGCCCATCCACCCCGTATGAAATTTGCCCTCCTTTTTCTCGCAATCGTCAATACGGCCCACGGTGAGATTCTCCGTCTCAGCAAGGTCGCGACCGAACCCGGTCCGGGCATTTCACGCATCGAGGCTGGAGACGGAACGAAACGGTTCGTCCTCGTACAGGACACGCCGATTGTTACCGAAAACGATGTAGCGTTGGCGCTTCCATCGCCGTCACGAAAAGACTCGATCGATGTCACTCTGACGGCGGAGGGTGGAGAGAAAATGAGAGTAGCTACCGCAACCATGCGCCCTGGTGAGGATCGGCTCGCCATTATTCTGAACGGGAAGGTAAACACCGCTCCTGTCCTGCAATCCGTGCCACTTGGGAAAAACTTCATTATTACCGGACTCCTTCAAGAAGACGAACCTTTGAAAATGGCGGGACTCATTTCCGGAGTTTCAGAAAAGACCATCAAGATGCGCATCTATAAGGAGAAACAGCGCTTGGCGAATCGCTCCAAGTCCCCAGATCCCACCTACCATACCGAAGACGAATATCGGCAGCTGGTTCTTGAGCGCGAAAAGATGGGACTCCATTACATGGACCGTTTCTATACGAAAGAAGAATTGGACGAGATTCTCTCTCCCGGCATGTCGCCGGCAGAGGTGATTGCCATCTTCGGGAAAGCACACAAAGTCGCCCAAAGGGAAAACGGGGAGGAGACGATGGAGTTCGCAACGGCTCCAGAAAAATTTCCAATGAAGAAGGTTCAGCGCATGGATAGCTTCATTGTCACATTTGATCAGGGAAAACTGACGAACTGGAAGCCTCACACATGGAGCGAAAGGACCCGGGTACCCAAACCCCGCCAGACGCCCCCACGTGCTAGTGCCCTCGTGGTGAACATTCCACCCTCGGACATGTCTTCCGAGGACTTCGAATTCGTTTCCTTCGTCGAGAGCTACGAAATCACTTTGAAGGACGGAGAAACAGAACCCACCCATGCCGATCTAATTGAGCTAATGAATGCGCTCTTCTCACTCAGCTCTGCCTCTGATGAGGCAAAAGGAATCGATTCGAAGTGCGATATTGTCTCGGTTCTCGCGATAAAAATTCCGGAAATTTCCGCACTTTCCCAAGCAAACCCAAATGGAAAAATCCCGCTATCCGCTCTCGGTAAAGCCATTCAGCCTTATTTGTTCAAAGACAAGCCACTCCCTTGAATCACCCCCTCCGGAAACAGCTCTCGCCCTTACCAACAGCATTCGCAAGCTACCACAAGGGAACGACTGCTTCACCCGGCAACCGGAACCCTTGCTCACATGATCAAAGCCGAGAACCAACTCGAAATGGCGGAAAGATACCTTCATTCCCCGTTGTTACAGAGAATCCATATTCTCCGAACAGAGTTTCCCTAACAAGATCCACCATCCACGAAATCTATTGATGCGCAGCTGGATTCGATAATGAAAAATTTGCTACGAACAACCTTCCCGGAACTCACCCTATCCTTGATTCTGCGCGGATTCCCACTGCGGATTGCAGCGAATTTCGGATGTTTTCCCTGAGATTTTTATACCGAATTCCAAAATAAAATTTATGTGATTTTATTCTTGCCCCACCCCACTTCCACCATTAAAGGAAGCGCGCCTTCCCAAAGGAAAACCAAATCCATGAAGAAACACACACGGAAATTCAAATCCGCGATGATGGCTCTCGTCAGTCTCGTCCTCGTCCCAAGTTGCGCCAATATTGGCAATGCCAACACCCGCACCGCTTCCGCGCCGAAAGATCCTTACCGGGTGAAGTCGGTCCAGCAGGGCAAGGCTTCGTGGTACTCCATCAAAACCAACTACGGCACCAAAACCGCAAGCGGCCAGGTTCTCTGCAACCACGCCCCAACGGCCGCCCACAAGACTCTTCCAATGGGCACCAAGGTCCGCGTGATCAACATGGCCAACAACAAATCAGAGGTCGTCACCATCAACGACCGCGGCCCATTTATCAAAGGCCGCATCATCGATGTGACCATCGGCACCGCCGAAAAACTCGGTTTCGTGAAAAACGGTGTCGTTCCGGTGAAAGTGGAAGTCTTGGAAAAACACGTCGCAGACGATTCGACCGCTTCCAACTGAACCCTACTCCATTTCCTGCCGCAATCCGGCACTCCGAGGCACATCTCACGATGTGCCTCTTTTTCTGTCAGAACCG
>CAWCXB010000024.1:0-43040 GCA_963799385.1 uncultured Verrucomicrobiae bacterium | reverse complement strand
TGTTGTTTACGAAGTTGCTCTAGAGTCGGGCAGGGTTGCGCTCGGCTGGCTATCGGAAATTTCCCGCCATCACCCTATAACTTCTGCGGCGGACAAGAGGGACTTCGAGAAGATCATTGCCTTGATCGACGATTCTGAAACTCTACCCTTGGATTTCGTCCTCACGCACGTAGCTCCCCGCGAACTTCGCGAAGCCTGCCGGTCCAAGGGAATTCCCATTGTTTCCCTACCATGAAAGTGCTTCAGATACTGCCCGAATTGAACTCCGGAGGTGTTGAACGTGGTACGCTCGAGATTGCCGATTATTTGGTTAAAAACGGCCACGAGGCAGTTGTCGTCTCAAACGGAGGCCGGTTGGTTCCGGAATTGGAGGGACTTGGGGCACGCCACATTATGATGCAGGTTCACCGCAAGAGCTTGAAATCCCTCGGACAAATTAGACCGTTCCGGGAACTCTTGGAGACAGAGAAACCGGATATCCTGCATATCCGCTCTCGCGTGCCTGGGTGGATCGCATGGATGGCTTGGCGAAAAATGAACGTCGCGACGAGACCTCGACTGGTCACCACCGTGCATGGATTCTACTCGGTGAACGGCTATTCCGAAGTGATGACGAAAGGAGAGCGGGTGATCGCTGTTTCCGAAAGTATCCGCAAATACATCGCCGAACATTACCCGAAAACTGATCTGAGGAAAGTCACGGTGATCCATCGTGGAATCGTCCCGGAGATGTATCCTCCCGGATTTGTTCCGGATGCGGAGTGGCTTAGGAAATGGCTGTCGCAGCAACCAGGCTTGGAGAATAAATTGTCTTCCTATTACCAGGCCGCATCACCCGGCTAAAAGGGCACGACGATTTCTTAAAAATCCCAGGAAGACTCAAAGAGTCCGGAAAAAGCGTCCACGGCCTGATCGCCGGAGGAGTGCATGAGAACAAAACCGGCTATCTGAACGAGCTGAAGGAGCGAGTCCATACGGCAGGAATGACGGAAGATGTGACATTTCTAGGATTCCGCAGCGATGTCAGAGAGATCATGGCGATCAGTGACGTGGTCTGCGCCCTTTCCCAGCAGCCGGAATCGTTCGGAAGGACTGTTCTCGAAGCCATGGCACTGGGAAAACCCGTGCTAGGCTATGATTGCGGTGGAGTTGGTGAACTTCTCGATGCGATTTTTCCCGAGGGGAAAGTCCCTCCCGGTAACGCGGAAATATTGTTCGCAAAAGCCGTCGCCATCCTAGAATCGGATGGCCTTCCTCTGGTCCCTGAAGGGGCCTTCACGCTCGAGCGCATGTGCGCGGACACCGTAGGTGTCTATGAGGAGCTACTTTCCTCTCCGCGAACGATAAAAAAACTTCTACCATCCTCCGGCATGGCGTGAGATGAATGGGCCGCTTCATGAATCACATCGCAATCGTCGGACTCGGATATGTAGGTCTGCCTCTCGCCCTCCAGTTCGCGAGGTCCGGGGCGACAGTCTTGGGCTTGGATATTGATCCGAAAAAGGTCGAGTCTATCCTATCGGGTCGAAGCTATATCAAACACGTGTCCGGCGAGGAAATTGGAGCCCAGACAGCTAGTGGCAGACTCGACGCATCGACAGATTTCAGCCGAATCGCAGAGGTAGATGCGGTCATCTTGTGCGTGCCGACTCCGCTCAACCATTTCCGCGAACCAGACCTCAGCTACGTGCTGAACACCGGGAAGGCCTTGGCTCCCTTCATCCGGGACGGTGCTCTCATCGGTCACTCGAGTCCACCACTTATCCCGGCACTACGGATGGCGAGCTGCGGCAGGTGCTTGAGGAAGGATCTGGGAAAATCGCTGGCGTTGATTTCCACCTAGCTTTCTCACCCGAGCGCGAGGATCCCGGAAATCCAGACAGCAAGGTGGCGTCGATCCCCAAGGTTGTGGGAGGCTTGACTCCGGCTTGCTTGGAAAAGGCGCTCGAAATCTATGGAATCGCCATCCAGCACCTTGTGCCTGTTAGTTCCTGCCGGGTGGCGGAGGCAACGAAGCTTCTAGAAAACATTTTCCGGTCCGTAAACATCGCACTGGTGAACGAACTTAAAGTTGTTTACGGCGCGATGGATATCGATATCTGGGAGGTAATCGAGGCGGCAAAAACAAAACCTTTTGGATTCATGCCCTTTTATCCCGGCCCAGGTCTCGGTGGTCATTGCATCCCAATCGATCCGTTTTACCTAACCTGGAAGGCACGTGAGTTTGGCCAACACACTCGCTTCATCGAGCTGGCTGGCGAGATCAATACGGCCATGCCCGATCACGTAGTAAAAGTGGCATTCGAGGCGTTGAACGATTCCGGAAGAGCGATCAATGGATCGAAAATCCTGCTGCTTGGACTCGCCTACAAGGCAAACGTCGATGACGACCGGGAGTCCCCAACATATAAGTTGATCGAGAAGTTCGAGGCGCTGGGGGGGCAGGTCTCATACCACGATCCGTATGTCCCGGTAGTGCCGGTGACCCGCGAACACGCGGAATATGCGGGCCGGGAGTCAGTCGCAGAGATCACGGATGAATATGATCTAATCCTACTTTCCACTGGCCACGACGAATACAAATCGTTCGATTTTTCAGACTTTGATTGTGCTCTAGTGGACACCCGGAACGCCGTCCCGGAAAGCAACAGGCCCAAAAAATACCGGAAGGCATAGTGAATGACGGAAAAGACGGTGATCTGTATGAAATGGGGGACGATGTATGGTCCAGAGTATGTAAATATACTCTACTCCATGATACGGAGGAACATTACTGGCGATTTTAAGCTCGTTTGTTTTACGGAAGATCAGACAGGTGTCCGAGAGGAAGTGAAATGCCTCCCATTACCCGAGCTTGGCTGCGAGATCCCGCCAGAGGCACCTGGGAAGTGGCCGAAGCAGGCGCTATGGGGGAAGGATCTTTTTGGTCTGGAGGGAGTCGTCCTTTTCGTCGATCTCGATTCGGTGATCGTTGACTCCATCGATCCTTATTTTGATTATGGTGACGAGAACGATGTGATCACCGCGCGGAACTGGACCAAGCCATGGTTACGTATGTCTCAGACGTCGGTATTCCGATTCAAAATCGGGGCACACAGCTATATGCTTGATCAGTTGAGGGCGAACCCGCAACTGATGGTGAAATATCGTTTCGAGCAAAACTACGTTTCCTCCAATATCCAGGGGGGGGTAAAATTTTGGCCCGCCAGTTGGACGAAACACTTCGGCCTTCACTCCATGGGTGTCTGGCCTTTGAGATACGTGAGACCCCCGAAGCAACCGGCGGGTGCGCGCATCGTGACTTTTCCGGGAAATCCGAAACCACCCGATGCCGCATTGGGACGGTGGTCTGAGAATCAGCCAGTGCGGACACGCTCAGAGCATCTCCGCTGGATCTGGGAAACTCGTTCTGGGGTGGGCAAGTCACGGCGCTTGCTTTCTAGATTTGTGATGCCTTCTGAGTGGGTGAAGAATCATTGGAATGACTCATGAATCGTCGTGCGGTTTGGATCGTTAGCGAGGGTAGCCCCGGTCATGTGAGTCAGTCGCGTGGCTTGGTGGAGGAACTCGGAGATATCGATGTGACGACGGTGGAAACGAGACAACGTTTCGGAGGATTCCTGCGTAGTGCGCTTCGACTGTGGATGGGGTTTTTCGGTAGAGGTTTTTCCTCAGAATTCCTGAGGGGAAGGCTTTCCTGCGAGGTGCCCGCAGGTGGAGTTCCGGATCTAATTGTGACATCCGGCGGGAAAGCAGTTTTTGCAGCAAAATCTCTTTCGATGCGATTCGGAGCGAAGCTAGTTTTCATCGGTGAAAGAAAGCCCTACCCGTCGGAATGGTTCGATCTGGTCCTGACTCCCTCGCCATTCGAGACGGGTGCAAACGATGTCCGAATTGAGATGATTCCAACCCGAATGAACCCGGATGTTGCGAGGCAGGCGGCGGAAGGTTGGGCTGAACACCCGCAGGGCAGGCTCTGGACAATGGTGGTTGGCGGGACATCTTCCTCGCATCGCTACTTCCGAAAGGATTGGGAAACTCTAGCGGAGGCGATGAACCTCATCGCACGTCGAGAGGGAATTCGCTGGTTAGTTACAAGCTCGCGGCGAACCGGAGATGAGGCTGAGCAGATCCTGAGGCATCGGCTTGATCCCGAATTGATCGCGGAAGCCGTATGGTGGGCGGAAAAACCTGAAAAAAAGATGGCCCAGTATTTGGGATGCGGGGACCTGGTTTTCGTGACGCAGGACAGTGTGACCATGGTGACTGAGGCACTTGCTTCCGGGCGGCGAGTCATCGCGATCCGCCCTCGTCAAACCCAGCTTCCGGAAGAAAGTTTCCTAAACGCATACTTCGCTCGTTTAGAGGAAATGGGGCGACTCGGGCGGCTGGAGATTGCAGCTCTGGACCAAGCAGATTTTCCACAGATACGGATCGAAGCTTTCGAAGGAAATCCGAACGAGGATCTTGCCTCCTTGGTTAAGGGGGCGTTAGGCTGGGAGCGGGAATGAAAGGATAAACCGAATGGGAATGTCATTTCGGAAACTGGAAAGCTGGAAGAAGAGGATGCATGCGGCTTGGACCGGTAGGCAAAATATTCACTTGCTTCACCTGCGAAAAACGGGAGGGACCGCGTTGAAAAGTGTCTTCAACCAGCATCAGGTCACACCGTCCCACACCATCTATACCCATCCGCACCGCTATTGCCTCGCGGACCTACCAGTGGGGCATAAGGTGATGTTCGTAACGAGGGATCCGTGCAGCCGTTTTGTGAGTGGATTTGCCAGTCGCCAGCGCAAAGGTGCCCCAGCGAACCATGTTCCGTGGTCCAGGGGAGAGGAGCGAGCTTTCTCCGTATTTCCTGATGCAAACTCGCTGGCCCTAGCTTTGGATGCTGACCACTCCGACCATGGCGAAGCGTTGCAAGCGATGGCAGAAATTAGCCATCTGCGTTCGACATACTGGGATTGGTTCGGGGACCGGGAGCTACTTGAGCGCAGGGAAAAGGATATCCATTTCATAGGCAGGACCGAGGAGCTGGACGCGGATTTCGAGATCTTGCGCGCTTCGCTCGGGCTGCCCATGGGCGTGGCTCTACCAACCGATCCGAAGACGGGACATAGGAGTAGTCCTACAGCGAGAGAGCCGGTCGTATTGGAAGCGCGTGCGCTCGCTCTAGTCCGCGACTGGTATGCGAAGGACTACGAACTCATGGATTTCTGCGCTGATTGGAGAGAGCGCAATAATGGACCGGTGGCGGGATTTTCACTTCCCGAAAAGACGTCCGAAAAATGACCGTCGCGGGGTGGACACCGGAAGGACGTAAGAGTCGAGATCTAGGTAACCATATCTCCCTGCCATTTCTGCGACTTCAACAGAAAGGCTACTTTGGCTGCGTTTCAGATCACTCAAAGTAACGGCGCGGTAGCGGTCAGTGCGGGAATCGCGCGCGGCATGAGGGACCACGGGAAAATCCCGTACTGGCAGGCCCGCGTGCTCGCAAAACTCGGGAAAAACCTCCTTGATACGCTCAATCTGGAATCTCCACGGTTGCGTGGTTTCAATCAGTCCGTTCCAGCCCACCCATGCCTGCATGCCTTTGATCAGAGGCGGCGCGGTCAGATCCAGCGGGATGAAATCTGCCATGAAATTCCATGTCGAATCACTGAACGTTTGCATTGAAGCAATGACCTTAAGCGGATGGCGCACTTGGTGGAGGATGCGGGTGAATCCCTTCGAGTCGATTTCGACTTGCCGGTTTTTCCCGACATACACGAAGGTGCCGGAGACAATGTGTTTCCAAGATGCCGCACCATCTTCGCCAACTGACTCGTGTGGGACATCGTAACCCATTTCTGTCAGTAGCTGAGAGGTGAAATGCGTCCCGCTGCGTCCGGTTCCAGTGACTAGAAGCATAGCTTTATCTCCAGTGGGTTTCGATCCACCGTGCGGGCTTGCAGTGGTGGTGCGCTCTCTTTCCGCGGTAGCCGACGACAGCCTCATCTGGGTCGGGCTTGCCATGAAATGCGATGATGCTGGCGTTTTTCGGTAACAACGGCTCAATCAGAAGATTGAGTGGAAAAACAGGGATACAGTGGCGTTTGAAACTGCGGACCCATTCCGCAGGCCAGAAGATCATTTTCGGACGGATACAGTGGGTGAGGTAGCTCTGTGGCGGGCGGAAGTTCGCGATCGCCCAGTCTTTTTCACGATGGAATTGTTCCCAGACGAAGGAGCATCCATTCAGCTTGAAACGGAATACTGAGGAGTTCCCTATCATGGGATCCTTCCGGAAAATCGTTTTGTGCGTAGGGATCCAGTTGTGGATGATGGGGATTTCGTCTTCGTTACCAATGGTGAAAAAATCATCCAACGAGCCGGTGATGACGATATCGAGATCGAGGAAAAGCGCGAGTCCTTCAATGGGCAAGTCGTTGCGAAAGAGGCAGAGTTTCCTCCAACCGGTGATCATTTCAGAAGGAGGGAGATCGATCTCCGGAATCGGATAGATTTCTACGGACGGATCAATGCCTTCGGAATCGTCCGTAAAGCAGACAATATTTACTGGGTTGCTGGTATTTCTGCGGACAGCGGATGCGAGACGGTTCACATATTCCGGGCCGTAGCGGTCTCCCCATTTGAGGGTGATGATGTGGCGGGTCATTGTTGGCAGATAGGATGGGACTACTCTGCTAGCATAGAAAGAAAATTTCGGGCGATTATCGTCCCCGGATTGGAGACTCAAGGCGATCTCGCTCAGATCTTTTTTTTCCATGTGATACCGCTGGAGGGGGAACTGAGTCTTTCCACGCATATCGGCGAGGAATTTCCATGCTACGGGAAATTAGATCTTCAGTGAATCCGAGCAAGTAGCGCGGTTCAATTTGATTTTGCTGGGGCGTCCGACAAGCGGTAAACTCCGTTGAGCCTTCCGCTCAAGACGAGCGAGTATCCGTTTTCATCGAGCAAGTTTTTCAAACGGTTCCCGCTGTCGTGCACTGCTTCGCAGATGAGCAATTGCGGCCATAATTGGCGGGGAGTTTCCGAGAAGAGTGGGACAAGAACGTCGCATTCGTAACCTTCGACATCGATTTTTAGCGCGTTGACCTTAGTGATCCCGCTTCGAGCGAGAAAGGATGGCAGCGTTGTCATTTCGACTCCTTGTCCGACCTCCTCTTCCGAACTAGAGATATGGTTCTCGCCTTTGTTGCCATTTCCGGTGACCAAAGTGACACGGCCTTCGGAGCCTCCTAGGGCGATCTGGTTGAGATTTACCGTGCTAAGGTGGTTTGTTTCTAGATTGAAGCGCAGAGCCTCGCAAAGTTGTGGATCCGGTTCAAATGCTTCGATTCTGATACGTGGGTTTCGGAGTGCTGCCAGATTGAGGGAATAGACCCCGGCGTTTGCCCCCACGTCTAGAAAGACACCACCATCGACTAGCTCCCTGCGTATGGCGGCCAGTTCTTCTGGATCGAGGTATTGCGGCATGAAGATTAGCCGCTGTTCGGATAAATTGCCGGATTGTCTGAGTCGCAGTTGAAGCCCCCAGACTACGATGTCGATCCACTCTTCAACATTCCTTTTAAGCGGTTTGCGCAACCACAGGGCCAGCCTCCTCCAGCGTTTCCCCGGGGGGAGGGAGTGAAGGAAATTTAACCATGTTTTAACGAAAGAATTTGGTGAAAATTCTCCCCATGGCCTATGGTTCATATGGGGCATGGGCATTGGGAAAACCTATTGGAAGAGTCGCGCGCGTCAAGACATCCGACGGGTGTCCGGCAGCAGGCCATATCAATCAGCCGGGTTGACCGGACTGTTCGCAGGCTGGCGCTGAAGTATAGAGTCTGCCTTTTCTACTACATCTGAGGATTTGAGGAATTTGAACAGGTCAGAATCGGTGGAGAGCACAAGGGTGGACTGTTGCCCTATCGTTTCGCGATACATTTCCATGGTCTTGATGAATTCGTAGAGTTCCGCCGCCTTCGGGTTTTGTCCGTAAGCTCGGGCATAGATCTGGGAGGCTTTTGCGTCGGCTTGGCCCTTGATGGTCTGCACTTGTTTGTAGGCTTCCGAGGAAATGCCGTTCAGGTCCTTCTCTTTATCTCCGAGAATGCGGGCGGCTTCGCCTTCACCTTCGGAACGGAATTTCGAGGCGATCTGCTGGCGCTCGGAAATCATCCTGCCGTAGATTTTCTCCACCACGGATGGGTTGTAGTTAATTCGCTTGAAGCGGACGTCGAGGAGCTCGATGCCGAGTTGGGCGAGTTTCTCCTTCGCATCGGCCATAATCTCGTCCTCAAGGGTCGAGCGGCCTTTGCGGATTTTCGGAAGGACGCCGATGTTCGTGGCCTGACCTTCTGTATATTCCTCGAGGGTCTCATCCTTCGCCGGGACGCGATCCTTATCGGTGCGGACGATCTCGATGAGGTCGTGCTTGCCGACGATGCTGCGGGTGGCGGATCCGATGATGTCCTCGATTCGGGACTCCGCAGAGCGCTCGTTGCGGAGGCGGCGGAAGTATTCTAGCGGATCAGTGATGCGCCAGCGTCCGAAGCAGTCGATGGAGATGTAGAGCTTGTCCTTGGTGGGCATCTCGGTGCGGTTTCCGTCCCATGGCAGGATGTTCTTCGGGATGCGGTTGACCACCTGGATGAAGGGGGTCTTGAAATGCAGGCCTGGCTCGGTGATCGGCTCGCCCTGGGGTTCTCCGAACTGGGTGATGATGACCTGCTCGGTGGGCGAAATCGTGTAGGAACAGATGTAGAGGATGAAGACGATGGCGGCGGCGGCCATCGCGGCGATGGTGAGAGGTAGCTTTTTCATGAAGATTCAAATTTCGACATTTAACTTTCAAGGAAGAGGTAGGATGTCTTATTTTTCGTTGAGGTTGAGGAGGGGCAGGATGCCTTTGGCCTCCTCGTCGAGGATCATGGTCTTGCCGAGGCGCGGGAGAATCTCGGACATGGTTTCAAGGTAAAGGCGGCGGCGGGTGATTTCCGGTGCCGCGGTGTATTCGATAAGCAGCGCCTCGAAGGAGGCGACATCGCCCTCGGCTTCGTTGACGCGTTTTTTCGAGTAGCCTTCGGCGGCGGAGATCATACGGTCGGCCTCGCCGCGGGCGCGGGGGATCTCCTTGTTGTATTCCCCATTGGCGACGTTGATCGCGGTTTCCTTGTCCTGCTGAGCCTGATTGACCGCGTTGAAGGAAGATTGCACGGCGCGCGGTGGATTCACGTCCTTGAGCTGCACCTGCTCGATGCGCAGCCCCATCGTGTAGGCGGCGGTGGCTTCCTGCAGCTTGGCGGAGGCGACGGCTTCGATTTCCTGCCGCCCGACGGTGATCACCTCATCCACGGTGCGGTCGCCGACGATCTCGCGCATGACGCTCTCGGTCAGGTCGCGCAGGGTGGCATCGGGTTCACGGACAGCGAAGAGGTATTGGATGGGATCATCGATGCGGTATTGGATCACCCATTCGACGAGAGCGGCGTTGAGGTCGCCGGTGACCATGGATTTCTCCAGTTCCTGCTCGCTGGGATCGGAAAACTGGAAGTTGTTTGTGGCCCCCGCAGTTCCGTATCCGAATTCCTGTTTGAGCTGCCGCTCCACCTCGACGATTAGCGAGCGGTCGATGCCGTAGGGGAGTTTGAAGTGCAGACCGGGGCCTTTTGTTTCCGGCATGGGTTTGCCGAAGCGGAGCACCACGGCCTGGGCGTCTGCGGAGACGGTGTAGAAGCTTGTAAAAACGCCGATGAGGACGAGCAGGGAGATAGCTGCGAGGCGGATGACGGCGAAATTGATGTTGATGGTGCGGGTCGGGGGCATGGCGATTCGGGAGGTTTGAATGGATGCTTATAGATAGCGAGAAAACTCGGTGAATCTACTACGAATTGGAATTAGAGAAGAAGGCCTTCGTCGAGGGGTGGTGAGAGTCGCTTCCGGGCAACTTCCAGGTATTCGGGATCTAGCTCGATGCCAGTGAAAGAAGCGATTTCTTGGTTTTTCGCTGCGAGCGCGGAGGAGCCGATCCCGAGGAAGGGATCGATGAGGCGAGTTTCCGGTCCTTTTCCATGGATGCGTATGCATTGCTCGACGAGCGCGATGGGAAAGGTCGCGGGGTGAGGGCGCTGGCCTTTGCGCGACTTGATGGTTTCGTAAGGAATAAACCATGTGTTTCCCCGGCAACGGAGATCCTGGCCGCCGGTGTGGCCCCAGCGCGCGATGTTTGATTTGTAAACGTAAGGGACTCCGGCGGCGCGTCGGTCGAGTTCCACGCTGCCAGTTTTCGTGAGGTGGAAGACATACTCGTGGCAGTCGTTGACGTAGCGCTTGGAGTTGATGGGTTTGAAATGCCCGGCGGAGATCTGTTGATCGTCGGTGGTCTCGATGGTGATGGATTTCACCCAATGAAAGGTATTCTGGAGAACAAACAGCGGGTCGGGTCCCTCGGTGAGCGCGAGGATGACTTGGTGGGGGAAAAGGGGACTGGATGGGGAGGCTCCGACGTTGAGGAAAAACGAGGCGTCATCTGCCATGACCCGTTTCACCTCGGCAGACCATGCCTGACACCAGCGCAGGAACTCCTCGCGGGGGGCCGTGTCCTTGAAGGTGGAGTAGGCGATGCCGAGATTGTAGGGCGGTGAGGTGACGACAAGGTCGAAGGATTTTTCCGGGAGAGTGGGGAGATGCTGGAGGCAATCGCCGTGTAAAAATTCAAATTTCAAAATTCAACTTTTAAGGAAGAGGGTGGGGAGGTGACGGTGTTTGTGTCTTGCTTGAGGTTGAGAGGTTTTAACTCCTTAGCCTCTCTATGGCCTGTTCCAAGTCAGACAGGGTAACGGAATCAATTACTTGGGCTTGGCCAGGGGCCGTCAAGGTGACGAAGCGGATTTTACCGGATTTGAATTTTTTGTCCCTCGCGAGTTTTTCCATGACGGTTTTTGTCGTGATTTTCTCTGGGAGCGTGAGGGGGAGGTGGAAATGGCGCAGGACGGAGAGAATTTGATTGGATGCTTCGGGCGCAAGATCAGAGTGCTTTTCGGAGATGTAGAGTGCGGCGCGGATGCCAAGTGCGATTGCTTCTCCATGCAGCATTTCCCCATAAGGAAGAGAGGCTTCGATGCCGTGGCCGATGGTGTGACCGAAGTTGAGAAGGGCGCGGATATCTTTGGTTTCGTATTCGTCGGATTCGACGACCCGGGCCTTGATAGCGATGTTGCGAGCGAGCAGATCGGCGGGGACTTTGCGTGAATTAGGATCCAGTGAGAGCAATTCGTCGAGCATGGAGGCATCGCGGATGGCGGCGTGCTTGATGGCCTCGGCAAAGCCTTCGTGGAACTCGCGGTCGGGCAGTGTGGCGAGCGTTTCTGGATCGACCAGGACGAGCTTTGGCTGGTGGAAGGCACCGAGTAGGTTTTTTCCTTCGGCGACGTTGACTCCCGTTTTTCCTCCGACGGAGGAGTCTACTTGCGAAACGATAGTGGTGGGAATCTGAACGAACGGCACGCCACGATAGAAAACGGACGCCACAAAACCCGCGAGGTCCCCAACAACCCCTCCGCCAAGCGCGACGATCAGCGAACGGCGGTCGTGCCCCGCGCAGATCATTTCCCGGCAGATGGTCTCCAAGTGGGTGAGGGATTTCGAGGCCTCGCCGGCGGGTATTTTGTGCAGTGAGGGTTTATTTTCGCCGAAGCCGTTCAACAGGGTTTCCGCGTGGTGGGAGGCGACGGTTTCATCGGAAATCACGGCAACTCGACGGTCTCCTAGGCCATGATCTGATAACAGGATGGCGGTCCGGGCCAAAAGGCCCTTTTCGACGAGAACGGGATAGGAGCGATCGGCGAGATCGACTTGGACGGTGGGCATGGCGGGTTCTATGCCGGTGGGGTGGGCGAGGTCCAACCTTGATCGGTGGAAATTGAGAATTTTGCGATGGTTTTGACATTTAGGAGTTGCGTATTGGTCGGGTTGGATGCAGATTTTTGGTGAAACCTGACAAAAACAGGTAATTAACTAAGGATTATGCTTCCCGAGAGTTCACCGTTTTCCCCGGACCAGCGCCAGACGCTGGATTCATTGCTTGCTGGATTTGATGCGCTACAGCGCGGATGGCTCAGCGGATACCTTGCCGCAGGTTCGTCTTCGCCCGCTGTGGCAGCAGCTCCTGTTTCCGCAGGGAAGCTGACGGTACTCTATGGGACTGAGAGCGGGAATGCCGAGGAATTGGCTGACCGCTCCATGAAAGAAGCAAAGAAAAGAGGTTTCAAAGCGGTGATGAAAAACATGGCGGACATCACGCCTGCCGATCTCGTGAAGGAAGAAAACCTTCTAGTCATCGTCTCCACCTGGGGTGAGGGCGAGGCTCCGGAGACCGCCGTTTCTTTCCACAAAGCCTTCATGGAGGAAGACATCAAACTCGATAAGGTCAAGTTCTCCGTCTGTGCTCTCGGCGATACTTCCTACGAGCAATTCTGCGAGATTGGGAAACAGTTCGATGCGCGTCTCGAAAAGCTTGGCGCAAAACGAGTATTCGACCGCGTCGATTGCGACGTGGATTACGAAGACAGCTACTCGGAATGGTTTACCGGCGCAATGAAGGCCCTGGCCCCTTCGGCACCAGTTGCTACTGCGGTGGCTCCGACAGCATTTGCGGTCGGCGGAGAGTATGGGAAAAAGAATCCGTTTCCTTCCGAAGTGTTCGACAACATTCTTTTGAATGGCGAAGGCTCGGCAAAAGAGACGATCCATGTGGAGCTTTCACTTGCTGGAAGCGGCCTTTCCTATGAACCGGGCGATGCACTAGCCGTGCAGCCCATGAACTGCCCACAAATGGTAAAAGACGTGGTTGGTGCCGCGAAGCTCACCGGCACCGAAGAGGTGGAGGTGAAGGGCGTGGGGAAAAAACTTTTAGCCGATGCACTCCGCGAGGATTTCGATATCACCGCGCTTTCGAAGGCGGTCCTCAAAAAGCTAGCGACGGTGACGAGTTCAGCGAAGCTTGATGCGCTCCTCGCCGACGATGCGAAAGACCAGCTTAAGGAATACATCGACGGTCGCGAGATTGTAGATGCGCTGATTGACTTCGCTCCGGATGGTATTCCTGCCGATGCGCTTGCAGGTATTTTCCGCAAGCTTCCGATCAGGCTTTATTCCATTGCATCCAGCCCCCTGGCGCATCCAGATGAAGTCCACCTGACGGTGGCCGCGGTTCGCTACGAGACTCATGGTAGATTGCGGAAGGGTGTCTGCTCGACCTATCTTACTGATATCGCGAAGTCTGGGGAGAGCGTCCCGATTTTCGTCCAGCCAAATAAAAACTTCCGCCTCCCGACCGATGGCGATACGCCCATCATCATGGTCGGACCCGGCACCGGAGTCGCTCCATTCCGTTCGTTCGTGGAGCATCGTGCGGCAGTTGGAGCGACTGGGAAAAACTGGCTTTTCTTCGGCGACCAACGCTACACCTACGACTTCCTTTACCAGCTTGAGTGGCAGGATTTCCTAAAAGAAGGCCAACTTACCAAGCTCGACCTCGCGTTCTCTCGCGACCAACCGGAGAAGGTCTATGTCCAAGACAAGATGCTCGAAAACGGTGAGGAACTCTACAAGTGGCTGGAAGAAGGCGCGCACTTCTATGTCTGTGGCGACGCAAGCCGCATGGCCGCTGATGTCCACGAAGCTCTCATTTCCGTGGTGAAAAACTACGGCGCGAGAACCCGCGAAGAAGCCGAGGCATACATCGAGGATCTCAAGAAAACCAAACGCTACCAGCGGGACGTTTACTAGAAACTCAAGACTTTGAGACACAAGACATAGGAGAAGAAGACCCTAATCCATTCCACAAACTCTTCCTTCCGTGTAATCCGTGCCTTCCGTGGTCAATAATTCTTCCTCACTACCTTAGCGAATCAACAAACCGCCGATAAAAACCATTTCAAGAAATCCCTTCTTCATCCGCGTCCATCCCGTCCATCTGCGGTTAAAAATTTTAAATCTTAATTTCCCCAATCATCATGGCTGACAAAAAACTAGCAGCAAACGAAGGTATCAAGACCCGCAGCAACTACTTGCGCGGAACCATCAAGGAGGGCCTCGCCGACACCTCAACTGGCTCCATGTGCGAGGACGACCAGCAGCTCCTGAAATTTCACGGAACCTACCAGCAGGACGACCGCGATCTGCGTCCGAACCGCCGGAAGCATCGCTTGGAAAAAGCGTATTCCTTCATGATTCGCGTCCGCGTTCCGGGAGGTGTGACATCACCGAAGCAGTGGCTTCAGATGGATGAAATTTCCACTCAGTTCGCCAACGGAACGATTAAGCTCACTACCCGTCAGGCGTTCCAATTTCACGGCATCATCAAGACGAATCTCAAGCGCACGATGCAAGAGATCAATCAAGCTGCCATGGATACGATTGCCGCCTGCGGAGACGTAAACCGCAACGTGATGTGCTCGCCCAATCCCTTCCTTTCCGAGGCCCACACCCAGGCGATGGAAGATGCCCGTGCGATTTCCGCCCACCTCACGCCGCAGACCGGTGCCTATCACGAGATCTGGCTGGATGGCGAAAAAGTCGAGACCTCGGAAAAAGAAGTCGAGCCCATCTACGGCAAGACCTACCTGCCACGGAAATTCAAAATCACCGTCGTCGTTCCGCCATCCAATGACGTGGATATCTACGCGGACTGCCTTGGCTTCATCGCCATTGTGGAGGACGGAAAGGTCGTCGGTTACAATGTCACCGTCGGTGGCGGCATGGGTGCTACCCATGGCAATGATCTGACATTCCCCCGCACCGCGGATGTGATCGGCTTCTGCAAGGTCGATCAGATTGTGGACGTCGCGGAAAAGGTGGTCATGATCCAGCGAGACTTCGGGGATCGTGAGGTCCGTGCCCACGCGCGCTTTAAATACACCGTGGACGATCACGGACCGGAAGGCATTTTGAAGAAGCTGAACGAATACCTTGGCTACGATCTGGAACCCGTCCGCGACTTCAAATTCGAAGACAACGGCGACCGCTTCGGCTGGGCCGAGGATCCGACTGGAAACTCCCACTTCACGATGTTCGTAGAAGGCGGGCGCGTGCTCGATACTGCGGATTACAAGCTCCGCACCGGCCTGCGTGAAATCGCGAAAATCCATGACGGGGATTTCCGCCTCACCGGAAACCAGAACCTCATCATCGCGAACATCTCTGCGGCGAATCGTCCTGCGGTTGAAAAACTCATGGAAGAATACGGCATCGATAAATGTCACCTCCGCAGCGGTCTGCGTCTGAATAACTTAGCCTGCGTTGCACTTCCTACCTGCGCGCTAGCTCTCGCCGAAGCCGAGCGTTTTCTCCCAACTCTACTCACCGAGCTTGAGGAATCGATTGAAGCACACGGCCTGCGTCACGATGCCATCACCATCCGTATGACCGGCTGTCCGAATGGCTGCGCTCGACCTTACATCGCGGAGCTTGGCTTCGTCGGGAAAGGCCCAGGTCGCTACAACGTTCTGCTAGGAGGAGGCTTTCACGGTCAACGCCTGTCGAAGCTTTTCCGGGCCGATGTCCCGGCGGAGGAAATCAAAGCTCTGCTCGATCCAGTTTTCGCCAGTTACGCGAAAGAGCGCGAGGAAGGGGAGCGGTTTGGTGATTTCTGCATCCGTGTGGGACTCGTCGAGAAAACCACCAACGGAGCCGACTTTCACGCCAACGTGAAGGCTGAGGCACTTGCCTAAGCAATCATGCAGCGCGGACTTTGAACCGCAGTTAGACATTCAGTAAAGATCATGAGCCTTCTACAATCCTCAACGTCCCCGGAAACACTTTCCGAGGAGATGAACAACCTCCGTGCTGGTCAGCGCCTTGAGCTGCTTCACGAGAGGTTGGGTAGTCGGCTGATCGCGAGCACGAGCTTTGGGCTTCAGTCCGCGGTGATGTTGAAATTACTGCACCAGCACACTCCGAAAATTCCGGTGGTGTTTATTGATACGGGATTTCTGTTTCCGGAAACCTACCAATATGCACAGGAGTTGATGGAGAAGTTTCCTCTCGATTACCGCATCTATCACCCGACGGTTTCCGCAGCTAGAATGCAGGCGCTGTGGGGAAATCTCTGGGAGAAAGGCAAAGAAGAATCCGAACGCTACGCCATACTGACGAAGATCGAGCCGATGAACCGTGCGATCCGTGAGAGTGGCGCCGATGTATGGATCAGCGGCTTGCGCCGTGCTCACTCGGACACTCGCCGGGATCGGTCATTTGTAGAGGCTCAGAAAAAGACACTAAAAGCTTATCCCATCCTCGATTGGGCGGATGCGCAGGTGGACCTATTTTACCATCAGAATGAATTGCCCCGCCATCCACTCGCCGAAAAGGGCTATGTGACCATGGGCGACTGGCACAGCACGAGACCCTCCGAGGACGGCACGGCCGACGGCACACGCTTCAACGGAGAAAAGTATGAATGCGGATTGCATTTGGACTCCGGAACATCGGACTTCCAGATCTGATCCATTTGCTTTCTACGAAAGCAGATCCTTTACTACATGCCCGTGAACATCTGTTAGTCGGAAACGCCTGCCTTGGAAGGTGTGAGTGAGGCGGGTGTGGTCGATGCCGAGCTGGTTCAGGATGGTGGCATGGAAGTCGTGAACGTGGACGGCTCCGGGGGTAAATTTTTCTTTTGACGGGTCGATCTTTTGTCCGTCGGGGCCGAGGATGTTGTAGCCGTAGTCGTCGGTGGCACCGTAGGTCATGCCGGGTTTCACCCCGCCTCCGGCCATCCATGCGGTGAAACAACGCGGGTGGTGGTCGCGACCGTAATTGTCTTTCGTGAGTTTCCCCTGGGAATAGGCGGTGCGACCGAACTCGCCGCCCCAGACGACGAGGGTGTCTTCAAGCATGCCGCGCTGTTTGAGATCGGTGATGAGTGCGGCACAGCCTTGGTCGGTTTCCTTGGCCTGGTTGCGGATGGCGTTGGGAAGGTTGCCGTGCTGGTCCCAGCCGGGGTGGTAGAGTTGGATGAAGCGGACGCCGCGCTCGGCCATGCGGCGGGCGAGCAGGCAGTTTGCGGCGAAGGTGCCGGGCTTTTCGGAATCGGGACCGTAGAGTTCCTTCGTTGCCTGCGACTCATCGGAAATATCGGTGACCTCGGGAACGCTGGTCTGCATCCGGTAGGCCATTTCGTATTGGGAAATGCGGGTTTCGATCTCGGGGTCGAGCTCGTTTTGGAAATCGATCTTGTTGAGGGCGGACAGCTTGTCGAGCAGGGCGCGGCGTCCCGATTGGCATACTCCGTCAGGGTTGGTGAGGTAGAATACTGCGTCCTTTCCGGAGGAGAAGCGGACGCCCTGGTATCGGGAATCCAGAAAGCCGGTTCCCCACAGGCGGGCGTAGAGCGGCTGGTCGGTGGGCTTTTTTGTAACAAGGACGACAAAGCCGGGGAGGTTCTCGTTGGCGGAGCCGAGACCGTAGGTCACCCACGATCCAAGGGAGGGGCGACCAGCGATTTGGCTGCCGGTTTGGAAAAAGGTCATCGCCGGATCGTGGTTGATCGCCTCGGTCCAGAGGGATTTCACGAAACAAAGATCGTCCGCCACCTTCGCGGTGTGTGGCAGGAGCGAGCTGACCCATGCCCCGGACTGGCCGTGCTGCGCGAATTCGAACTGTGATCCCGCGAGGGGAAGGATGGACTGCTTTCCGGACATGCCGGTGAGCCTCTGGCCTCCGCGAACGTGGTCAGGGAGGGGTTGGCCGTTGAGTTCGTTGAGCTTCGGTTTGTAGTCGAAAAGATCGTGCTGTGCCGGGCCGCCGGACATGAAAAGGTAGATGACACGCTTGGCTTTCGGGGCGTGGTTCGCGAGGAGATTTTCGCCTGCGGTGGAGGAAGCACCGCGAAGATCTTCCGGAAGCAGGGACGCGAGCGCGGCTCCTCCGATGCCGGTGGAGAGCTTGGAGAGGAAATGGCGTCGGGTGATTTCGAACATCAGTTTGCTAGTTGGGAGTGTTCAGTTTTCAGGGAAGAAACTCAGCGCAGGGTGATGCTGGCGTCGAGGTTGAGGAGAGCTTGGGCGAGGGTGGTGGCGGTGGCTGCTTCGATGGGATCGAGGGAGCTATCCGCAGGACTATCGCCGACTTTGAGGAGAGATTCGGCGTCGGAGGATTTGCTTTTGAAGAACTCCCGTTGCTCGATGATGAGACCCAGGAGGAGGGGGAGTTGCTCGGAAGTGGGTGGCTTTCCGATCACCTCGCGGTATGCCCATTTCGCTCGGGACTCGTCGGTATCGCCGCCGTTCTTCAGTATACGCTCGCCGAGTTTCCTAGCTGCTTCAACGAACTGCGGGTCATTGAGCATGACGAGTGGTTGGAGCGGGGTGTTGGTGACCTGTCGCCGGGCGGAGCAGATATCCCGGGTAGTGGCATCGAAGATCATCATGTTCGGGGGCGTGGTCGTGCGCCGCCAGAATGTATAAAGCGACCGGCGGTAGAGCCCTTCTCCCTTGTCGCGTTTGTACTCAGGGAGGAAATTGTTGAGGACTTTCCACATCGATCCGGGAGCCTGGTAAGGCATGCTCGGCTCACCACCGATTTTTCCTGAGAGGAGTCCGGAAAGGGAGAGAGCGGAATCGCGAAGTTGTTCGGCTGTTAGACGGCGAGTAGGCCCACGGGCAAGAAGGGCGTTGGAAGGATCCCGTTCCCGGAGCTCGGGCGAGGCGGAAGAGTCCTGTGCGTAGGTAGCGCTGAGAACCATTTGTTTGATCGCGCGCTTCTGATCCCAGCCATGGTTCATGAAATCGCGGGCGAGCCAGTCGAGCATTTCCGGGTGGGAGGGTTGCGCGCCCTGCAGTCCGAAGTTGTCGGATGTTTCGACGATACCCTGTCCGAAGATTTCCTGCCAGATTCGGTTGATCGTGACGCGGGCGGTAAGCGGGTGGGAGGGAGATAGTAGCCATTTCGCGAAGCCGAGTCGGTTGCGTGGCTGGTCTTCGGGAAAGGGCGGGAGCCAATCTGGGGTTTCACGTTCCACTTTCTCCCCGATGGATGTGTAGTCTCCACGGATAAGGATGTGGGCGGGCACCGGTTCATCGGTTTCCCGCATGGTCATGATTTCGCGGACTCCCTTTTCTTCCTTTCGATAAGCAGCACGGGCGGCGTTGAGTTCGGCACGAATCCCTCGGGCAACCGGATCGACTGCGGAGTAAAAGTATTCGGTGACCTGCGCGGGGGAGGCATCGGTTTCAGAGAGGGGTTTTCCGGAATGGATAGCGGAAGCTTCCAGTTTGGAAATTGCCCGCAGGTGGATTGCCACATCGTCGAGCATGCCGCCGGCGAGCCCGACATCGCGGCCTCGGCCCATGAAGTTCAGGGTGCGTCCGATCTGGAAATCGCGGGTCAAGTTGTCGCTGGCCACGGTGGTTTCGACCGGTTGGCCATTCAGGAAAATTTTCAGCCCGGATGCCTTTCGGGAACCGTCGTTGGTGACGGTGATGTGTGTCCATTCATCTGTAGGGATTGTGGGGACGGAGGATACGGAAGCGGCACAGCCGGGAAGTTCACGGGTGAGAGTCCAGGTGACATGACCGTTCTCAAGCAGGAGTTCGTAGCCGGAGAAGGGGATGTCGAATGAGGACGAGTTCGCGAACACAACGGCTCGCTCGTGATCGGCTCCGGGTTTGAGCCATAGGGAGAAACTGACAGGCTGGTCGGCATGGGCGATTCCCAGATCGGGAAGGTTCGTCAGGCTGTCGCCGTCCGCGAGTATCGCGTTGCCGGATCTTCCCGGTGCGAGCTTGTTTCCTCCGGTCTTGCCCGGCTTTTCGGGATCCACCTCGTTCTTCAGCTCGGAACCGGATGCTTCATCGAAAAGGAATCGTGCTGCGAGTTCGGGTGTGGGAAAGCCAGCGGTCTCTGATTTTTCACGGGCGTCGGGAACCGGTATGGCGAGATGCTGCTCCAGCTTCCCTTCCAGATCGGTGATGGTCTTTTCCAGTGATACCAGTTTCGCTTCCTGATCGGAAGTGGGTAGCTGCAAGGCTGGCTGGGGAAGAACGATACCACGGTCGGCACCACCCTGGATAAGCCCCGCTTCCTCGATGCTGTTGAAGAACGCGCCGACGGAGTAGTAGTCCTTCGCGGTGATGGGATCGTATTTGTGATCGTGGCAGCGGGAGCATTCGAAGGTCAGCGCCATGAATGCGGTGCCGACCGTGTGGATGCGGTCGGAAATGCCATCCTGACGGAACTCTTCGGGCACCGAGCCTCCTTCGTTGGTCTTGCGGTGAATGCGGTTGAAGGCGGTGGCGAGGCGTTGGTCGCGGGTGGGGTTTTCCAAAAGATCGCCTGCGAGTTGCTCGGTGATGAATTGGTCGAAAGGGAGGTTCTCGTTAAACGCATGAATCACCCAGTCGCGGTAGGGCCATGCGTTGGTCTGGATGTCCGCCTGGTAGCCGAAGGAATCCGCGTAGCGTGCCAGATCGAGCCACGGGGTGGCCATGCGTTCGCCGAATCGTGGGGAGGCGAGGAGGCGGTTGACTACTTTTTCCTTTGATCCATTGGTGAGAAACTCATCGATCTCAGGCTGGGTTGGTGGAAGACCGGTTAGATCAAACGTCACGCGGCGCAACCAGCGCTCGGGCGGGGCTTCGGGAGAGGGGTTTAGTTTTTCCTTTTCCAAACGGGAGAGGACAAAACTGTCGATGGGGTTTCTAAGCCAAGTGATGTTCTGAGTTTCAGGAAGCGGTATTTCTTCGGGCGGGGTGACGAAAGCCCAGTGGGTCTCGTATTCGGCACCTTGTTCGATCCATGTCTTGATCAGATTCTTTTGCGCCGTGGTAAGCACCCGGTGAGAATCGGGAGGCGGCATGATCTCGTCCTTATCATCGGAAAAAATGCGGATCAGGACTTCGGAGTTGGCCGGTTGCTCGGGATCGATGGCGTATGCTTCGATCGCAGCCGCCCGGACATCTAGCCGCAGGTCGGCTTCCTGGTGCTCCTTGTCGGGGCCGTGGCAGTAGAAGCACTTGTCGGAAAGGATGGGGAGGATCTCGCGCGCGTAGGAGATTTTGTCTACAGCCATTGTGGGGATGGCTGTTAGGAGGAGGATGGGGAAAATACGGGTCACGGGTTCTGAAAGGGATACGTTCCGTTAGCTGAAATTTTGCATAACGAATTTTCATCGTAGCGGCTTTTGACAAAATCGCCAGAGGCCGAAAGTATGGGTCCGGAATGAAAAGCGTGATTTTTACTTTGGGAATGCTGCTCGGATGGACGGGTTCAACTCTGGCCTTGGAACGCCCCAATATCGTAGTGATTCTCTGCGATGACCTTGGTTGGGGAGATCTCGCCTGTTACGGAAACGAAATCATCCGAACTCCGAATCTCGACAAGATGGCTGCGGAAGGAATCCGTTTCACCAGTGCCTACTCCGCGGCACCCGTTTGCTCTCCCTCACGGGTTGGGCTCTTGACGGGACGGAATCCGAATCGTGCAGGTGTTTTCGACTGGATACCCGAGGCGAATGAATCCGCGAAAAATAGCCGAGATCTCGTCCACATGCGGGCATCTGAAGTCACCCTACCGGCGCTTTTGAAGGAAGCCGGTTACGCGACGGCGATGGCGGGGAAATGGCATTGCAACGCAGTATTCAACAGCGAAGCGCATCCACAGCCGGACGATGCGGGATTCGACCATTGGTTCGCGACACAGAACAATGCCTCACCCTCGCACAAAGACCCGATCAATTTTGTTAGGAATGGGAAACCCGTCGGCAAGATCGACGGCTACAGTTGCCAAATTGTCGCGGAGGAGGGGATCTCATGGATGGAGCAGCAGCGTGACGCGCCGTTCTTCCTGTTTTTAACTTTTCATGAACCCCACGAACCCGTTGCTTCGCCGGAAGAGTTGGTCGCAAAATATCGGAACAAGGCGGAAAGCGAGGAACAGGCAGAGTATTTTGCGAATGTGGAGAACGTCGATATCGCGGTAGGGAAAGTGCTGGAATCACTCGAAAGGATGGGTATCGCCGAGAATACGCTGGTGATTTTTACCAGCGACAATGGGCCGGAGACTCACCTCCGCTACCCCAAGTCGAAACGGTCCTTCGGTACTCCCGGACCTCTCAAAGGGATGAAACTATGGACTCACGAAGCGGGATTCTGCGTGCCGGGCATCGCGAGCTGGCCCGGGAAAATCAAGCCCGGTCAAGTGAGCGATACTCCTGTAAGTTCTCTCGACTTCCTCCCAACCTTTTGCGCGCTCGCTGGAAAGAAGATACCCGCCGAGCCGGATTTCGATGGCACCGATCTTTCCGGACTTCTTTCGGATCCTGATTGGAAACGGGAAGAGCCACTTTTCTGGATCTATTTCAGCGCGATCAATGAGCAGCGCGTCGCGATGAGGGACGGCGATTGGAAGATCATGGCGAAGCTCAACGGAGGAAAACTTCCGGGTTTTCAGAATATCGACGAAGGCAGTGCTCCGCTCGTCCGTAAGGCCACTCTCACAGATTTTCTCCTCTACCATCTCGCCGAGGATATTTCCGAATCCACTGATCTCAGTGAGAAGGAACCTGAGAAATTCACAAAGATGCGGGCCGAGCTTGAAGCGAATTACCGCGAAATGACCTCCACCATGCATGTCTGGCCGAGTGTGACTGAGAGTAAAAAGTAATTCGCGCGGAACTTGTCGTGAGATTAGCCTAGCCAGCGGAAAAGGCGGAGACATACACTGTCGATGTCTTATTTCTTTAAACATCATGAAAGCACCAATCACCGTTTCCATCACAGGGGCCGCCGGCCAGATCGGCTACGCCATACTTTTCCGCATCGCATCCGGTTTCGTCTTCGGCGAGGACCAGCCTGTCAACCTCCGCTTGATTGAGATCGAGCCGGGGCTTCCGGCACTTAAAGGTGTGGTCATGGAGTTGGAGGATTGTGCGTTTCCTCTCTTGAAGGAAATCGTCGCCACCACGGATCTTGATGAAGGCTTCAAGGGTACGAACTGGGCACTGCTCATCGGATCCGTGCCACGCAAAGCGGGGATGGAGCGTGCCGACCTGCTCGGCATCAATGGCAAGATCTTCACGGGTCAGGGCCAAGCAATCGCCCGTTCTGCAGCGAAGGATGTCCGCGTTCTCGTGGTCGGCAACCCATGCAATACCAATGCGCTCATCGCAATGAACAATGCGGAAGGTGTCCCGAATGATCGCTTCTTCGCGATGACTCGCCTCGACGAAAACCGTGCGAAAAGCCAATTGGCCGAGAAGGCAGGGGTGCATAATTCTGACGTCACCAATCTCTGCATCTGGGGCAACCATTCCGCCACACAGTATCCCGATTTTACCAACGCGAAGATCAACGGCAAACCGGTCACTGAAGTCATCACCGATAGGGAGTGGCTCGAAGGCGAGTTTATCAAAACTGTTCAACAGCGCGGTGCTGCCATCATCGCCGCACGCGGCGCATCCTCTGCCGCCTCCGCCGCGAACGCCGCGATGGATACTGTGAAAAGCCTCATCAATCCGACTCCGGAAGGTGACTGGCACTCCGTGGCGATCTGCTCGGACGGTTCCTACGGGATCGAAAAAGGAATCATGGCCTCGATGCCGATCCGCACCAAAGCGGATGGTTCATGGGAAGTCGTGCAAGGCGTTCCCGTCAGCGAGTTTTCCCAAGGCAAGATCGATGCGACCATCGGTGAGTTGCTTGAGGAAAAGGACGCGGTCAAGGATCTGATTCCCGGATAATCCTGTCATATGAAGGGTTTCATCGTTGGCGTATTTCTTTCCGTCTCTCACCTGCTCTTGCAAGCGGGTGAGACGGAGAAGCACACACTGTGGATGGATCTTTCCGCGAAATGTCAGAACGTTGCGCGAGGATTGGCAGGTGTCGGTCCACACACGGATCCTAACGCGCTCGGACTCGATGCCGACCTTGTCGCCATCGATGTCCTGCTCGACCAACTCGTCGAAGCGGGTGATTTGGTGGAGTTTGAAATCCTCATCAAAGAACCTTCGGAGATGACTCAGGAGAATGGTGAGGACCTTATCAACTTCGTCAAAACCCTAGCGGTGAAATACGGATTCTATACTGCTTCGGAGATGATGGACATCGGCTTCCGCCTGGAGCTGAAGCCCATCGCCGCAGACAAGCCCTTGCTCCTCAGACTCCGCGTCCCGCCAAAGACAGGGGAGGAGTTTAAGGTGTACGTGAAGGAGCGGGAACTCGCTGCGGAGAAAGAATAGACCCTGTAGCCCCAGGATCTTCCTTGCAGTCACTGGAATTTCCGAATCATGAATAGCGAGTCGGGGAAGATGTGGGAGGGAGGAATGCTGTTGGAATTTCCCCGGGCGTGATTCCTTTCGGTGTTTCGCATGAACTACCCTCGGAAATATGGCGGAGCGCGGGTCTTCAACCCGCCCCGGAGAATCGAACGGAGATGGCAAGACATGGGCACCGTGGCGGGCTGAAGACCCGCGCTCCGTTCATCAACCACTACCGTATCTGAGAGAGCTGCCGTGCGAGAATCCACCAAATGAAACCGCGCCACCTCACTTCGGCTCCCTTGACTCGATGGGACTTCCCCGTTTCCCTTTTTACCTTCAATCCTGAAAGATGAACGCTTGTTTTCGATTCCCCTTGGGCTGGGCACTGGCGGCTTGTGTCTTGCTCTGACAGGTTGCCGGAAAGAACCGGTCCTACCGCTCACTGTGGAAGCCTATGTCTGGCAATCCTCGGACAAGCCAGCAATAAGGGATTCGATGATGAAATCGACGGACTTCATCTCGCGACTGCATGTCCGCGCGGCGGAGATGCGCTGGGATGGTGAAAAGTTTGTCACGCAATGGTTTGTGAAGGAAATGCCGGTCAAGGGCTGCGGGCTGGTATTACGGATCGGCGCGTCGGCCTCCGGGTTGGAATGGACACCCGAACGGATCGCGGAGGTGGCGACTATTTTCAAACAGGTAGCGGAATTTTCACCTTCCGAGATCCAGTGCGATTTCGATTGCCCGCAAAAGCGACTCGACGGGTATGCAGTTCTTTTGGATGGATTGAAAATAGCTGTCGGCCAGATTCCGTTAGTCCCTACCGCACTGCCATCCTGGCTGGATGAGGGGGATTTCGGCAGATTGGTGAAAGGCGGTCCAGGGTATGTGCTTCAGGTGCATTCCCTCCAGCTTCCGAAGCGTCCCGGGGATTCGGTCGTGATTTTCGATCCCGCAGAAGCGCGCACCGCCGCGAAGAAGGCGGCTAGGATCGCGGTGCCGTTCCGCATCGCCATGGCGACGTATGGCTGTGAGGTCCGCTTTGGCGAGGATGGGAAGGTGCTTGATGTAGTGTCCGAGGATCTCGCGGAGGTGCCACCTGGGATGACGAAACGTTCTTTCGCTCTCGCCGATCCAGTGGCGAGCGCGCGATTGATACGAGAGTGGGAATCCGAAAGGCCGGAAGGACTGCAAGGAATTATCTGGTATCGACTGCCGGTGGGGGGCGATAGGCGGAACTGGCCGTTGGAGACCCTGCGCTTGGTAGCGAGAGGTGAGATTTCTGAATCCCTCCCCGTGCTGGAAGCGACACCCGGCCCAGGCGCGCGTGATCTAACCGTCGCCAATCATGGGAAATTTCCCGTGAGACTGCCGCAAGAAATACTCATCCGCTCTAGGGTCATTGCCGCAGACGGAGCCGGCGCTTACCGGGTGGAGGAAGCGGGGGACGGCGTGAAATTTCTCCTGCACGATGATATCTGGCCTTGGCTGGACCCAGGGAAAAAGATAGCTTCGGGATGGTTACGGATGGTGGATGATTCTGTTTCCGTTGACTGGCAGGTATCACCATGAAAACGAGATCAATCACCGCCATCGGAGCCTGCTTTGCGCTGCCCGCCATTGCTTGGGCATGTGGGCCATTCTTTTCCGATTCCGTGCTGGATGATCCGAGGGCCGCGCTCGCAGTGCCACCCGTTTCCTATCTCCATGACCTCCATGAAATGGCTGGCACGTCTATGCCGGATAGCGATCGAAAGGTCCGTGACGGTATATCGCTGATCGACCAGATCCCGCTGGAGTTGGCGGAACTTCGGAAGATTTGGGAAAAGGAGGGGCTGGATCCAGAGGAAATCACGCGCCGCTCCGAGCACTATAATCAGGTTAGGATGACCCTTCTTCTGCCGCTTGCCGGCGTGAGTCTGATGGATTTCCCTTCCCACGGAGACGTTCTGGTCGATCTCCCGGAAAATCCCCTCGGAGACGATTACCCCTCAGAAATCGCAGACTACGTGGAGGCCGCTAGGCTACATGCGTCTGGGAAGACCGAGGAATCACGGGCGCTTTGGAAAAATATACTGGAACGCCCATTCGAGGACAAAAAGCTGCGCTCGATTTGGTCCGCATGGATGCTCGCGACAACATCTTCCGATTTGACCGAATGCCTAGATTGGTATGCCCGCGTGGAGGAGGAAGCAAAACTTGGGGGTACAGATATACTCGGCCTGCGAGCCGCCGCAATGGCTTGGCGGGCACCGCGTATCAAGGATCCGGTGGAATCCATCAAATTGCTTTATGAATCGTTTGCCGCCGGGCGGGAGGTCGCGGCCGTTGATCTCCGTCAGGCGACATCGTTTCTCATCTCATCGAAGGATCCGGAAGTTCTCTCCGCTGCCGCAGCGGATCCTATCGTCTGTATGCTCGTGAACATGGACCTCCATGCTTGGTTGGACGTCCGTGGGCAGGTTTTGATCGAGAGCAATGCGGCGGAATCGAAGTATGCCGCTTGGTTCACCGCATTGGAAACGCAGGCGGATGGGGCTGGTGAAGGTGCCTCCAAGGTAGCATGGGCTCTCTATTCTTCCGGGAATTACGATGATTCCCGTAGATGGTTGGCGCTTGCCAAAAGGGAGGATCCGCTCGCGCTTTGGCTACAGGCAAAGTTCGATCTGCGCGATGGCAATACGGACTCCGCTGCCAAGAATCTCGCAGCGGCCATACGCATCCGCTCAGGCCAGCAGGACTGGAACCCCAGTAACAATTATGTCGAGGAACGTTGGTATAATGGCGCACGCGTGATCCAAGACCAGCGGGACGGCAGAATGCTCGCAGAGGACGGTATCCTTTCACTTGCGCGCGAGAATTACGTAGCCTCGCTGGATTCTTTACGGAGAGCCGGGTATTGGGAAGACGCTGCGTATGTTGCCGAGAATGTGGTATCTATCCGCGAGTTGGTAGAATACGTCCGTGAAACCGTCCCCGCTTGGGAAATCGAGGAAAACCCGTGGACGGCAGGTGAAAGGAATTCTGGAGGTGAATTGCGTGCCGGAAATCGTCTGCGCTGGACGCTCGCACGGCGATTGAACCGGGACGGCCGTTTTGCTGAAGCCAAAGAATTTCTGCCACCAGCCCTCGTGCCGATGCAGGAGCGCTACATCGCGTTGGAGAAGGCGCGCCGCTCGGGAAAATACCAAGGTGAAACCCGCACGGCCATCATCTGGGAGCAGTCCCTGATGCGCCGCCACCACGGTGCGGAGCTTTTTTCCACAGAAGCCGGACCGGACGGAGGAGCGCGATCCTGGAGCTTCTCGATGGTGAATCTCACCCAGGCCCGCACACGGCAAGTTGGCTGGAAACGCGATCCCGAAAGTTGGAGAGAAATCGTTTCGTCGGATCAACCGGAGCACAGGGCGGTGCCGACTGTGTCCCCGGACGAAATGATCCGTGTTCGCCGTCATGGTTTGAAGAACCATAAGCGTTTCCACTACCGCTATGAAGCGGCGGATCTGGCGTGGGAGGCGGGAAAAAGCCTGCCCGCAAATCACCCTATGCTCGCCAGGCTCTACAACACTGCTGGAAGATGGATCGCCAACTCCGACCCTAAGGCCGCCGACCGTTTCTATCAGGCAATGGTGCGCCGCTGCGCTGGGACCGGAGAAGGTAAAGCGGCGGATGTGAAACGCTGGTTTCTGTCCGAACTGCCTGAGCTAGATAGCATGCCTTCACTTCCTGATGGCTTGCGGCGCGATCCCGACCGGGAAGCTCCCTGGTATTGACCATACGCTCGCATAGTCGTGCGGAATGCACGTCTAGTCCTTGTGGCGCAGTTGCTTGTGACGATCGGCCGTGTGGCTAAATCTAGTGTCGATTAAGGGAATTCCTCGTCTAGCGGCCTCGTTTGTCGAGGTGGCAAAGAATCTGCGAAAGGAAAGAAACCAATCGACGACCAATCGTCGGGATTCCAACAAACAACAATGAAGACTCAGAACACCACATCCATCAAAAAGCCGCTGATGATAGCCAGTGCACTCGCTATTGGCTTCAGCCTCAGCTCCTGCGTATCGCCTTATGCGACGACGACAACCTCCTCCGTACAAGCCTATCGTCCGGGGTATACGGTAGAACGACTTCCGGGTAATTATCGCATGGAAGTGATTTCAGGAACAAATTATTATTACAACGATGGGGCTTACTATCAGCGCAGAAATGGTCGCTACGTGGTAGTCGACGCTCCTCGTCGCAGCCGTTACTATGAGGAGTATACCCGATATGGAAATCGAACGGTCCACAATCACCGCGATGGTAGCTCACACGTCATCTCCCATTTGCCAAATGGCTATACTACCGTTCGATACCGCGGGGAGCCTTACTACCGTCATCAAAACCGTTATTACCGGCGTCAAGGAAATGGCTACGTGGTAGTTTCCGATCCTTTCCGTTAGAAGGACTAGCTATGTGATTCCCGACCCCGTCTCCGACCTCCGAACGGGGTCGCTTCATTCCTAAGGTCGAAGGCAATGCATTCTCTACGAGGAAAGCGGTTGCGTGTGTGGGGCGGGGGACATTAGTCTCGTGCGTGCCAGTTGCGGACGAGAAACCTTTTGAAACGACAATCTCGGTGGATGGCGGATTTCTGCGCTCCACTTTCCGATCCATGCTCAAGGCGCGGATCCTCGAAAATAAGCTTTCGAGCCTGTATAAGGCAGGGAAAATCGTTGGCGGTGTTTATCTCGGACGGGGGCAGGAGGCAATCAGCGGCTCGTTGGGAACGGCCCTGATTCAGGGGACGGATTGCTTCGCACCGTTGATCCGAGATCAGGCGGGGCGCACGGCTTTTGGCGAACCGTTGATCGATTGTACTCGGACGTATCTCGGCTCTGTCGAGGGGCCGATGAAAGGACGTGACGGGAACATCCACCGGGGACGCCCGGAAATGGGGATGCCAGCCATGATTTCCCACCTCGGTGCCCAAGTGCCACTGATCGCTGGGATGCTTTTTGCGAAACGGTTGAAAGGAGTTCTCGATGGATGTGTCGGCGCGACATCGGTCGGCGACGGTGCCACATCGACCGGAGCGTTTCACGAAGGCCTCAATGTGGCGGCGGTGGAACGTCTCCCAATGGTGGTGGTGGTCGCGGACAATCAGTTTGCGTATTCCACACCGACTTCGCGACAATACGCCTGCTCGGATCTCGTGGAGCGGGCGCGAGGCTACGGAATCGGCGGATTTTCGGTGGATGGAACAGATCTGATGGCCTGCGCGGCGGTGGTGAGGGAGGCGGTGAAACGGGCTCGGGAAGGTGGCGGACCTCAGATGATCGTCGCGCGTTTGCTGAGACTGGGCGGGCACGGCGAGCACGATGATGGATCCTACGTTCCCGATTCGGTGAAATCAGGTCACTATGGGCGGGACTGCATTGAGGTAGCGATGAGGCAACTTGCCGAGGGTGGATATGCGACGGTCGATGAGCTATCGCAGTGGCAGGACGAGATTTCAGAGGAGGTGCAGAGGGCTGTTGCGCAGGCTCAGCAGGAACCGGTGCCGGATCCTTATCGCGAGAACTGGACGGCGCTTTCCACAAAATTTCCAATTTCAGCAACGTGAGCGTAACCTATATTGATGCCATCCGGGAGGCCCAGGAAACGTTGCTCCGCGAGGATGATCGCGTATTTCTATACGGCCAAGACATCGCTGCATTCGGTGGTGCGTTCAAAGCTACAAAAGGGCTTGCCGAGGCATTTCCCGGACGTGTGTTCGATAGCCCCATTTCCGAGGATGCGATGATTGGCCTTGCGGTGGGTTCGGCGATCGAAGGGATGCGGCCCATCGTGGAGATGCAGTTCGCAGATTTCTCCTCCATCGGCTTCAACCAGATCGTCAATCAGGCGGCGACACATTTCTACAGAACGGGGATGCCGATTCCACTGACGGTGAGGCTGCCCTCGGGTGGCACGCCCGGCTCAGGACCATTTCACAGCCAAAGTATGGAGGGCCTCTATGCCCAGTATCCAGGACTGGTGGTCGTCACTCCAGCTACGGTTTCCGACGCGTATCACATGCTGATCGACTCGGTGCGATTGGATGATCCGGTGCTATTCTGTGAGCATAAATTTCTCTATCGCTGGCTCAAATCCAAGGCGATCAATGGCGACCATCTTCCAATCGGAAAGGCACGAATCGCAAGGCCCGGGAAACACGCTTCCGTGGTGACCTACAGCGCGATGGTGCATGAGGCGGTGCGTGCGGCAGACCGCTTGCAGGCGGATGGGTGGGAAATCGAGGTGGTGGATTTGCGTTCGGTGAAACCTCTGGATCTGGATACTGTCTTAGCTTCTGTGGCACGGACAGGTCGATTGCTTGCGGTGGGAGAAGCTTTTCCATGGGGTGGGGTCACTGCCGAAGTCGTCGCAAGAGTCGTGGAAGAAGGTTTCCATCTGCTCGACGCTCCACCGCAAAGACTCAACGCCCGAGACACTCCCGTGCCCTACCACCCGAAGCTATGGGCCGCTCATCGCCCGACGCCGGAATCGATTTGCGACGCACTCCGAAAACTCCTTTCCCTCTGAACCACCATGCCAACTGTTCCCATCCTGATGCCACAGCTCGGAGAATCCATCGCGGAAGCCACTGTCATCCGCCTAGGTATCGCGCAGGGCGATGCAGTGAAAACCGACCAAGAAATCATTGAAGTGGAGACCAACAAGGCGGTGATGGGGGTCACTACGTTGTGCGACGGCATCGTTTCGGAGATCCGCGCGGTTGAGGGGATTTCCTACTCAGTCGGGTCCTTGCTCGGATTTCTGGAAGTCACCGAAGAGGAAGTCGCCAGGACAGGAGTGGATACAACGGAGAGTCTGGATGCGAAAAACAATCCTCACCCGGAACCTGAATCCGGCGAGGAGGAGAACCTTCACTTCGCCATCGACGGAGAATCCTATGAGGAGAATCCAAGCATCATTCCCAGTGTAAAAGGACTCCCGGTCCCAACCGGGGTGCTCGGGGCTCATTATATTTCCCCTCGAATGCGAGCGCGGATGGATGATATGGGGCTGCGCGAGGCGGATATTTCCGCGATCGTCGGCACCGGTGCGGGTGGCCGAGTGACCGTGGAGGATCTGGAACGTTTCCTTGATTATCTTGAGGCTTGGCCCAGCGCTGCGGCATCTCCCATGCGGATGGCGGTGGCCGATGCGATGCGCCGGAGCTGGACTCGTCCGCTTGCGACGGTGGGCCTGCCTGTTCTGCTAGATCGGGTTCTGGATCACCGTCGCGCCCAATCGCCCAAACCCGGACTGACCCTCTACTTGCTGCGTGCCTTCGCGCTTGCTCTCAAGGAACAGCCGATGACCGCCGGCTACCTGATTGGGGAAAAAGTGGTGCATCCGCGCTCTTTCGATATCGGCGTAGCCGTGCAGGTGGAGGATGGAGTGGTGGTCCCGACCGTGCGGAAGGTGGATCAGAAATCCCTCACCGAACTGATCTCGGAGTATGATGATTTGGTCGATCGCGCGAGGAGGCGGCGGCTCAAGGAAGAGGATTCCGCCGGTGGAATCGCGACAGTGACGAATTTCGGAACCTTCGGATTGACGACTGGAACTCCCATCCCGTTGCCAAACGAAACGCTGATTCTTGGCATCGGGGCGGGCCGGAAGATGCCTGTCTGGAGCGAACAGGTGGAGGCTTTCCTGCCAGCAACGGAGGCAGAGTTGATGCTCACTTTCGACCACCGCGTTGTGGACGGCGGCGGAGCAGGAGTATTGCTCAAACGAGTGACGGAGTTGTTGCAAAAGCCAGAAACTCTCTGACCTTACGCTTGTGGACAGTGATTCCGAAAAGAACGGGAAATCCGATATACCGAAAAAGGCAATTTACCGCCTTTCTATCTACCATCGCTGTCTCCAGAAGCTCAAAGACAATGGTCAGGTAACGGTAAGTTCGGTCACCCTTGCTAAGGCGGCGGGTGTCAAACCTTCCCAGCTCCGCAGGGATCTCGGCTATTTCGGGCAGTTCGGCACACGCGGCCTTGGCTATCCGCTTGATCCATTGATCGCTACGATCCGGGAAACTCTTGGTCGCGAGCATCTTCAGCCCGTGATTCTGGTCGGAGCGGGAAATCTAGGCTCCGCCCTGTTGCGATATCACGGATTCCGCAAAGAGGGATTCGAGGTGGTTGCCGCTTTCGATGCGCGACCCGACGAGGCGCGTGCGCGTGAGCTGAAAATTCCCGTTCACGATGTTTCGGAGTTGGAAAATTTCATCGGGGAAAACGGGGTGAAACTCGCGATTCTCTGCGTCCCGGTGAATGCCGCGCAGGATGTGGTCAACCGTTTGGCTTCCTATGGCATCCAAGGGATTCTCAATTTCACCCCCGTGATGCTTGATGTTCCCCCAGCGCTGACGGTGAACAATGTGGACCTTGCTCTGGAGTTGGAGCATTTGGGATATTTTATCCGATGAGCGGAAATGTGGGAAATTTCCCTAAGGAAGGGGCAGTGAAGCACGTTGACGAGACGAGCCATGGACAGGAAACCGCCGATTTTATGACACCCCGGGAATTCGAGGCGTTTATCGAACAAGCGGTGACCGACCACGAAGCGGCTCTCATCGGATATGCTAGGACTTTCACACATGACCTCGAACGCGCCCGCGATGTGGTGCAGGATACCTTCATTCGGCTCTGTCAGCAGGACCCTGAAAAGGTCCGCGAGCACCTCAAGACTTGGCTTTTCACTGTCTGCCGGAACCGTTGCTTGGACGTCCTGCGGAAGGACAAGCGCGTCGAACCACTCGACGAAATTCGCTGGCAGAAGGTGGCCGGAAAAGAACCTCCTCCCGACGAACAAGCGGAAGCCGACGAGAAGCTCGATCGCGTCATGGGCTTTCTCGACAGGCTTCCGAAAAACCAGAAGGAGGTCGTTTTGCTAAAATTTCAACAAGGTATGAGCTACAAGGAAATTCAGAACGTGACCGGTCTGAACCAAGGCAACATCGGCTTCCTGATTCACACGGGGCTGAAACGCCTGCGCGAGTGGATGCCTGAGCAAACTAGAATCTGATATGAAAACGCATCCGGAAGATCCAAGATTGACGGCATACCTGCTGGGGGAACTCCCCGAGGAGGAAGCGAGAGAGATCCAGCTTGCCGCTGCGGCCGACCCATTGCTGCGGGCGACGCTAGATCGCAATGAGCTCGCGCAATCCTTCCTGCTGGAAACTTTCGGTGAAAAGCAGGACTCATTGCTCCCGAGACAGAAGGACAGGATCCGTCGCGCGGCGAGAGAAGCGGCACGAAAGGGCGCAGTGATCCCGCTAGCTTCCCATCGCAGGTCGTGGTCTTGGAAAGCGGGCTTGGCGGCTGCGGCTGCCGTCGCTGTTGGTATTTTTGTGCTGACGAAACTCCCAGCCCCGGAGACCCCCGGAAAAGGCGGACAGGTGGCAAATGCTACGGAGAATCCTCCCCGTATTTCTCTGGATCCTTCGGAAGCAGGAGACGTGGTGAGGCTACCGCTCGAAGCGGGCAATCGAAGCCTACCGGAAATCAGTCGGTCCATCCGCTTGGACCAAAAGCTCCCCGGTACTGACGCAGTCCGGATCGACGAAATTCTCAATGCTTTCCCCCTGCACGCGAAAGCAACCGTGTCCGTGAGCGGTGGATGCGTTCTGGGTGCCGAGGTCATTTCCTGCCCATGGAAACCCTCGGGCCGACTGATCCTTGTGGATGTGCAGGGCGCGAAGGATGGTGAGAAATCACTTACGGTCGAGTATCGTCCGGCGGAGGGTTCCATTTCCTCCCACAGGATTCTCGGATATCATAGCACTGGTGGAAAAGCAGCTCCTGAAAAGGGCACTGTGATCCCTGCGGGAGAAAATGCGTTCCTATTGATCGAAACCAATTCGGATCCAGCGGGACTTGGGGAGCTTGTATGGACAGTAGACGGAGTCGCCGCACCCGTGCTCAGGCCCACGTATGATGCTGAGTCCGATGCATCACCGGACGCTCGCTTCGCTGCCCTAATCTGTGCTTTCGGGCTTTGGCTTCAGGGAGGAGATGGAGCTGCGGTGGATGATTCCACGCTGCTAGGCCTAGCCCGCGAAGTGGCAGCGGACAATCCTCCCACAGATCGCTACGATTTCCTCAGCCTCGTAAATCAAGCTGTGGCTCTTGCCGAATGATCACAAGCAGAGGCGGAAGATATCCACCTCTCTCCCTCTCCCGCTCGCGGGCACCATCCGCGTTTCCTTGAGTGGCAGGAAAGGAATTGCAAGGTTCTGAAATGGGATGCATCGTGACTGCCAAGCATGACTGAAACCTCTCCCGCCGTAGAGATCCGCCATCTGGTGAAAGATTTCAAAACCTCCTTCAAGCGGCAGACGCTGCGAGCTGTCGACGACGTTTCCATCCGGATCATGCCGGGTGAGGTATATGGGCTGATCGGTCCGAATGGTTCCGGGAAGTCCACGACGATGAAGGCGCTTCTTGGTCTCGTGGCGCCGACTTCCGGGCAATGCGCCATCTTCGGGAAAGACTCTCTCAAGACGGACTCTCGGAACGAGGTCGGTTTCCTTCCTGAAAATCCGTATTTCTACAAACACCTAAGCGGCGAAGAGACCCTTCGATTCTATGGAAAACTGTGCGGTATCAAGGGCGCGCGATTGAAAGGAAGGGTGAAAGAACTGCTAGAACTCGTCGATCTGGAGGGAGCGGCACACCGGCGCATCGGCGGATACTCGAAGGGCATGCTGCAGCGCATCGGTCTCGCTCAGGCATTGATCCAAGAACCCCGATTAGTCATTCTCGACGAGCCTACGGCCGGAGTTGATCCCGTGGGTTCTCGCGAAATTCGGGATCTAATTTTCAAACTGCGCGAGCAGGGGATCACCGTATTCCTTTGCTCACACCTTCTCGAACAAGTGCAGGAGGTTTGCGACCACGTCGGCATCATTTTCAAAGGGAAGATGATCAAAGAAGGCCGATTGGAAGACCTTATCGCGATCGAGGATCAGACGGAACTCATCATGAAAGATGCCAGCCCGGAACTGGTCGCGGAGATCGAAGCTCTAATCGCACGTGATGGCACCGCGCAGCACATCCGGACCGGCAAACCGCGCACCACCTTGGAGCGCCTGTTCCTCCGCGAGACCGCAAAACAGGACTCTAACAAATAATTTTCCACCGATGAATCCGATCTCCTCCATCAAATCCATCCCCGCCAGTGTCTCGCGCATCTTGGTGATCGCGCGCCATGCGTTCACCCAACTGGTGCGGATGAAAGTCTTCTATTTCCTCGCCTTCTTCGCGGTGATCCTCATCGCCAGCAACTTCTTCAATCTGCCCCAGCACGAGGGTCCGGAGTCTGCGGGAGTCAACGTTCTGCGCTCGATCAAGAGTTGGTCACTGGGAGCGATGACACTGTTCTCCGTGGTGCTTTCCATCGTAGCGACCGCGCTACTCCTCCCGAAGGATGTGGAGGATCGCACGCTCTACACCATTCTGGCGAAGCCTGTTCCCCGTATGGACTACCTCGCGGGGAAATTGCTGGGCGTAATGATGTTGGTGTTCGCTTCATTGGCAATGATGGACATCCTGATGGTCGGCATCCTTGAGCTAAGGACCAACATGATCGTCACGGAGCAGATGGCCGTAGCCGAGGCACGTGGCTGGCCTGAGGCGGACATGGCGAGACTGAAAGCCGATATCCTCGCACAGGGACCGACCGCCTCACTGCAAGGCGCGGTATTCGCGATTTTCTTGCGCTCTTCCATCATCGCCTCAATGGCCCTGCTGATCTCCACGTTCTCCAGTAGCACGCTTTTCACGACAATTATCAGTTTCCTGATCTATTTCATCGGTCACTTTCAAGCGGACGCGCGTGTCGCTTATCTCAGCCAAGACGCTGGAACTAGCGATAGCTTCTTTGCCCGTGCGATCTCATTGTTAGTCGCACTGATCTTACCCGATTTCCAGATGTTCAATGTGATCGATGCCGTGATTGAGGGACAAGTGATGCCTCTTGTGATCCTCGGGAAATTGACTTTGATCGGACTATTCTACGCGATCTTCTATATCATTGGATCGTGGTTCGTATTTGCGAAAAAGGAATTTTGATACGCTGATGACCCAAGGAAAACGATATGCCGTCCTCAGTCTCGCGATCCTCGCGTTCGGAGCGGTGCGCATGCCTTTCGAAAATCGACTTCGTGGGGAAATGGACAGCTCGGGACTGATGCCGCCGAAGCTGGAGGTAGAGACGGGGGAGCGGATCGGTCAGACATTTTCCGCTGTCTCGCTTGGGGGGTTGCGAACCCTTGTGGCGACGTTTTTGAACCTCCGGGCTTTCGGTTTTTTCAGCGAACAGCGATGGGCCGATGTCGAGGAAACCTACGGCACCATCGTCGACCTCGCACCTCGCACCCGCTACTACTGGGACACAGGGAGTTGGCACCAAGCTTACAACGCGGCCTCCTACTATCTATATGGTGAAACCGATCTTCCACCATTGCGTCGCAAGGTTGCTTGGCGTGAATCCATCCTAAAGGGGCGAGACTTCCTGCTGCGCGCCATCCGTAACAATCCAGGAAATCCAATGCTGTATGAAAGCCTTGGGCGATTGCTTTCTGATGCGAACAAAGTGGCCGCGTTTGGGGATCCGGGTGAGACCTATGAAAAGGCTTACGAGGCCTATCAAGCTGCGGTGGATACCGGTCTGGCGCGAGACTATGCGCAACGCGCCGCGCTCTACTCGTTGGCGAGGGTGCCGGGCAGGGAAGGGGAGGCCTTAGCGCTCGCCGAGGAAGTCACCAATGACGACCCACGTCCTCTACCTACTCTCAAGGGTCTACTCTATTCCCTGCGCTATCATGAGAATCCCGATTCCAACGTGATGGATCTGATTGATGACATTTTCGAAACGCACGAAGAAGCCTATGACGTTCTCGGCAACCAGTGGCTTCGGACGCGCGATCATTTCCCAACGTATGGTGTTGCGAACGCAATCAAACTTTTGGAAAAGAAGCTCGAGGTTCCTGAGGAAAGAAGTCTCTTTAAAATGAACCTTCAGCCTCCCATGACTCCGGACGACGCCTTCAAATGAAAACCCTCTTGTGGTGATTGCGAAATTTACGCATCCTGCGAGCAGCTTCCACCCTAAGATCCATGCCCAGCGACCATCCATTTCAGCAGCTATTCGAAACCTTCGGGAAACTGCCCGGCGCGCATGCCGAGGAAGTGAACGCAACCGCTCGAAAGACTGTGCGAGATTGGCTGGCTGTGCCGCTTGGTAAGGCCGGTCACTGCATCCTTCTGAAGGCTCCCGCTTCCGGACATGGCAAGACTCACTTGCTCACCCGAGTGCAATACGAACTCGGCGGCACCCATGAATTTATTCCGCTGCATGCAGTCGGTGGCAGTCGCATTGATGCCGCCACTGCCCTCAACGATACGCTACGTCGCCTGGTCCGGGGCCTCCCCGCTGCCGGTGGTCTCACCGTGCTTGATCTGGTTGCCAGACGTCTATTCTCCACCTCACTCCAGCCTCTCGTAAATTCCGGCGAGGTGCCATGCCAAGACCGAGAGGGTGCCCTCAACGCTCTAAAGTCCCGCCCTATTGAGACCTTTGATTTCCATCACCCTGGCGCAGTCACCGCCCATTGGGCGAGGGAAAATTTTGAACTACTCGGCCCACGCCTCGCCCTTGAGCTAGCCCAACGCAACGGACTTTCCCTGCGGGAGGTCTCCTTCTGGGTGGACTCCATGTTCCGATTCGCTGCGACCCCGATCGACAACCCGGCGCGTTCCCGTGCGCTCGCCGCGACTGTTTTCGACGATCCTTCCTCGGAGGCCGTGGCCCACGAGCGACTCATCGCCTTGCTCGGCTTGATGACCTCGATGATGCGCGTCGTTCTCGTCGCCGACGAGCTGGAAGGATTTTCCTCGGATGAATCCGCAGCGCTTAAATTTGCCTCCTTCCTTGGTGCCCTCCGCCAATCGGTCGAAAGAATCGATGTGGTGATCTCCGTGAATCAAGATATTTGGGAAAGCGCCTTTCTGCCTCGTCTTAGCGGGGGACTCGCCGACCGACTTTCAGAAGTTGTCGTGGAGCTGGAGCCGCTCGATCGCAATGGCATGCGGGCCATCCTGGATTCGCGTTCGCCTGGCGATAGCGAGCGACTCTTGAGTGAAATGGGGAAAGACAATCTTCCTGATCGCGCCCGTGAGCTCATCAAGCGCGCGGGTGCAGCTTGGGAAAAAACGGCGGAATCCCATGAGCCTTTACCAGAAGCATTTGTCGAAAGCTCCCTCTTTGGTGGTGCGCTAGTGCCAGGCTTTGATGCCGACGTTACCACTGAGACCGAGGAAAAAGCTGCACCGGAAGAGGAGCAGCCCACGGAACAACTCTCCGAACCACTGCCGATTGTAGAGTCCAAAGTGTTTCTTGAGGAAATTTCTGAACCGAAGATCGCCGAACCGGAACCAGCGGAATTATCTAAGGAGCCTACATTTTTTCCGGAGGCTGCTATTGCTGCGTTTAAAGCGTTTCCTCAGGAGGAAACAGCTCCCGAACCTCCGCCGGCAGCTCCGGATATCCCAACACCTGCTTTTCAACCGGAGTCTTGGCCAGATCCGACCTTGGAGGAAACTCCATTCCAGGCGGCTCCGGAGCCAACCCCGGAGCCACCTGCTCCCGAGCCGGAATCATTTCCTTTCCAAGCAGCCCCATCCGTGTCCGCTGAGGTTTCGCCCGCGTCATCTGATCTCGTGCCTGAGCCGGTGGCCGAAACCTATCAAGCCTCGCCCGCACTTGAAGAACCTCCAGTTTTTCAGGCCCCGCCCGCTCCCGCCCCTGAGGTTCCAGTTCAGGCTTTCCAAGCCGCTCCCGAGCCTCCGGCCGCTCCTGCCCCGCCGACACCTACGGAGCCAAGTCCAGAGCCTCCGAATTTCGACTCCCCGCAGACCGACCGGGTCGATGACCTCCTCAAGCAGTTCCGCGAGCGCTACGGCAAAGGCTGAGCGGGAAAAAAGCTGACAAAGCCCTTGCGATGCGGGGGCATTCGGGTGCTTATTCGTCGCGAGCGAACATATGAGTATTTCCACAGAATATGAGTCCCCGGATACCCTCGGGAAGGCCGCGAAGGCGGTGGAGTCCTACCAGGAGGAGACTGACGATCTCGTAGGCGAGCGCATGGTCCTGAATATGGGGCCATCCCATCCTGCTACCCACGGCGTGCTGCGCTTGATCCTTGAGCTAGATGGAGAGGTCATCCATTCCGCCGAGCCAGATGTAGGTTTCCTTCACCGCGGCGACGAGAAAATTGCTGAGAACATGCACTACAATCAGTTCGTGCCCTACACGGATCGACTCGATTATCTTGCGCCCCTTGCGAACAACGTGGCCTACACGTGCGCTGTAGAAAAACTCATGGGCTGGGAGCTACCACCTCGCGGCCAGGCTCTCCGTGTCCTCTGCTGCGAACTCGCCCGAATTTCCTCCCACATGCTCGGCGTAGGTGTCTGCGCCATGGATGTCGGCGCGATGACCGTTTTCCTCTACACCTTCACTGAGCGGGAAAAGGTCTACAACCTCTGCGAACAACTTACCGGAGCGCGTTTCACCACCTCATACACTCGTGTCGGTGGCCAGGTCCGCGATATGCCTCCGGGCTTCGACGAAGCCGTCCGCACCTTTCTAGAAGAGTGCGAAGTTGCGATCGGGGAAATCGCCAAGTTGCTCGACAACAACAAGATCTTCCGCGACCGCATGATGGATGTTGGCGTGATTTCCAAGGAATCTGCGATCTCCTTCGGGATGACAGGGCCGAATCTGCGCGCCTCCGGTTGCGACCGCGATCTACGCAAATGCAGCCCGTATCTCGGCTACGAGAAATACGATTTCGATGTTCCGATCGCCGAGGAAGGCGACTGCTACGCCCGCTACCAAGTCCGTATGGAGGAAATGCGTCAGTCCATCAGCATCTGCAGGCAGGTGCTCGACACGATGCCAGACGGTCCCGTGAATCTCGCGGATTCCAAAAGCATGCTCCCGGACAAGGAACGTGTCCTGATGTCCATGGAGGAACTCATCCACCATTTCATCGTCGCCACCCAAGGCATCGACGCTCCAGAAGGCGAAGTATATTTCGCGGCGGAAAATCCCAAGGGCGAGCTCGGCTTCTACATCCACTCAAAGGGTGGGGGAGTGCCGAATCGACTCAAAATTCGCAGCCCTTCTTTCTGCAACCTCTCCATCACCTCGAAACTGCTCCCCGGTCACATGGTTTCCGATATCCCGGCGATTCTCGGCTCCCTTGATTTCGTGATGGGTGAGTGCGACAGGTAACCTAATGCAATCATGAAAACCATCCCGCTATTTCTCGCCACCGCGCTCCTCACCGGATCGCTTCACGCGGAGTTCCGCACCTGGACACGCAACGACGGCAAGACCGCCGAACTGGACTTGGTCGGTATCAAAGGAGAAGGCGCGGCACTCGAAGGCGTTTTCAAAATGCGGAACGGGAAATCCGTCGATCTTTCTGCCGCCGGCTTCGTGGAATCCGATGCCGAGCTAGTGAAAGCATGGAAGCCCGAGGAAACCGCCGCAGCATCCGGTTCGTCCGGTGGGGCCAGCGTCTTTGACGAAATCCTTGATGGAAACCTTGAGAAGCTGGATGGCAAAAGGCTCAAACGCTACGAACTCGAGCAAAAGCCCACGAAGTATTATCTTTTCTACTACACCGCCTCGTGGTGCGGTCCCTGCCAGAAATTCACGCCATCGCTTGTGAAATTTTACGATGAACACAAACCTTCCAGTGACGAGTTTGAAATCGTTCTTGTCACCTCCGATAGTGACGACGACGCGATGGAAGAATACGCGAAATCGAAAGGGATGAACTGGCCACATCTCAAGCGCTCGAAAGTGGATAAATTTCAGAAGGAATTCAAACATCCTGGCGGAGGTATCCCGAACCTTGTCCTCACCGACCTCGAAGGAAACCTCATCAAAACCAGCTACGAGGGCAAACAATACATGGGCCCAACTGGAGTGATGAATCACCTAGGGAGCCTCCTCAAATAATTTCAGTCGGCCTCCGCGCCGTATCTATTTTCACCCATGTCAGACTCTACAACCGTATCTCCGCACGCTTCTGCCGACCAACCTGGTAGCGCAAATTTTCCACCCTTCTCCAGCAGCCCGGAGCTCGAATCCGCAGCCGACGAGCGCATTTCTCACTACCCGGAAAGCAAGCGCTCCGCCGTTCTGCCACTGCTTCACATCGTTCAGCACAAATTCGGATTCATTTCGGATGAAGCCGTCGAGTGGGTTGCCACGAAACTTTCTCTGGAGCCGATCAAGGTTCTCGAAGTAGTCACGTTTTATCCGGGGTTCCGCCAGTATGCACCTGGGAAGTATCATATCCGCGTGTGCCGTACCCTTTCCTGTGCGATGGGTGGCAGCGGTGAGTTGATGGACGATCTCTGCAAGGAATTCGGTATCGACCGCACCTCAGCCGATCCCCATCACCACCCGATCAGCGTTTCTCCCTGCGGAAAATACTCCGTCGAGTTCGCCGAGTGCCTCGCATCCTGCGGCACTGCTCCCGTCTGTCTCGTGAACGACGATTTCTACGAAGGAGTCAACGTGGAAATGATGAAAAAAGCCTGCTCGGAGTAAAAACGAGCACCAGCGCCCAAAATTGAGTCAGATCCTGCGGCCCGATAGTCGTATCAGACCCGCCCCCTCCATAAGTGATTCACGATCCAGCCGGGTCCGTTGGTCTGCTCGGAGGCGCCTTGATAAACGCCGGTCTCGGTCCGGTACCGGCATCGCCATTCGCCGCTTGAGCGCGGATGGCTCCGGCGATCGCCTTTGCTAGCTTTTCCCGGTGAGCAGCGGAATTGATCTGTCTGGCTTCCGAGGAGTGACTCATGTACCCGCCTTCGAGAAGCACACATGGGATCGATGGATTCCGCGTCAGCCTTAAGCGTCTCCGCACGTTCCCGGCATTCGAGGAGTAAGGGGAAACAGATTTCATCGCACGCTGGCAACGCACGGCGAGTCCATGGGAATCCACACGCCACCAGTAGGTTTCCGGGCCGCGGCGTGAGGAGGAACCGGAATTGAAGTGGAGGCTGACGAGGATCGCGCCCGGATAGCGGTTGGCGAAGGCCACTCGGTCGTCCAGATCGATGAAACGGTCGTCCGAGCGCAGCATCACCGTGCGGAACGATCCGGAAAGCTCGGAACGAAGGCGCTTCGCTAGGTCGAGGTTGGCATCCTTTTCTTTCTGACCCGTGAAACGAGAAACGGCCCCTGGGTCTTTGCCGCCATGGCCCGCATCAATGATGACCGTGCGGAACCCTTGCGGCCCCGGCCGGTTTCCCCAATAGTCGAGACCACCAGAAGAGGAACCGGATGAACCCGACATGGGCGAGCAAGAGGGGAGGAGGGCGAGGAAACTAAGGAACAGGAAAACGCGCATGGATGTTTCTATTCTCTCCTCGCGGAATCTCAAATCCGAATATTGAGATTCGTTCTTCCGCCTTGCGCGTAGGTGAGCGGATGCCTAGCCTGCGCGCCCCGTCGGCAGCTCTGCTCGGCGACATTCAATCATGAAACCGGTAACCATCTACGACACGACCTTGCGCGACGGAACGCAAGGAGAAGGCTTCCAGCTGTCCGGACTCGACAAGCTCAGAATTGCGAAGCGCTTGGACGAATTCGGCGTGGACTACATTGAAGGCGGATGGCCCGGTTCCAACCCGAAGGATGTCGAGTTCTTCAAGGAGGCAAA
>CAWCXB010000023.1:0-30701 GCA_963799385.1 uncultured Verrucomicrobiae bacterium | reverse complement strand
CAAAAAACTACATCGGCCCCATCGTCCCAGCCTCAGAATAGAAAACCGCCGAGGAGTCCCTTCCCCGGCGGTTTCTATAAAAGTTATCTTACCTTCACCCACACCCATGGGATTCGATAGACAACTGCTGTTACACCCTTACATGAAACCGACATTGTCGGCATTCAGGGGTGATAGACCTTCAATCCCTCCAGACGTTCAATCGTTTTGAAACTTTTCTCGGAAATATTTTCGAACGACGTTTGCCATTTGCCAATCAGCATCTCTCGCCCAAAAATTTCACTAGATGCCAATCATCAGCAAAGCGCTTTTCCAAAGCATGAGGGAAAGCCCACCACTCATCACGGATCTTCCAGAAGCACCCACCTTTGCCTACCTCTCACTGATTCCGCCCAAGGAAACGAACCCACTGAATCTTCAGCAAAAGCTTGGCTTTCTCTACGAGGACGCCTTGGCCGTGATGCTGAATGCCACTCCTGCCTACGACCTCGTATCCCGTGGCATTCAAATCCGCAAAGAGACGGGACACACCCTTGGTGAATTGGATTTTCTGGCAAGGGATCTCGCTTCAGATCGGTTGATCCACCTCGAACTTGCCGTGAAGTTTTATCTAGCGGTGGAAACGGAAGACGGCCTTTTGCTACCGGGACCCGATGCCCGGGACAACTATTACCGGAAGCTCGAAAAGATGCGCTCACATCAGTTGGTTCTGGTGGAAAAATACCGGGACCTTCTGCCGGAGGAATTTCAGAATGAAACCATCGTGGTCGAGCAATTGGTTCACGGCTGCATTTTTGACCACATCCATGCCAGCAAGCCGGTCGAAACGGAATTCCTGAATCCAAATGGGCGGCGGGGCAAATGGCTGCATGTCAATGACTGCGTGGAATACTTCGGGACAGACACGCGATTGGAAATTATCCCGAAACCTCTCTGGCCCGTGCCTTTGGAGATTTTGGAAGGAGTCGAGTTGGAAACATGGGAGATGGATCCGGCGATGGACCGCTGTGTCATGGTTCGCACGGACACCCAAAAAATTCCCTACTTCATCGCACCAAACAGTTATCCGGGCTGAACCAAAACAAAAAACCGCCGGGGAGTCCCTTCCCCGGCGGCTTCATTAAAAGTTATCTTACCTTCACCCACACCCATGGGATTCGATAGACAACTGCTGTTACACCCTTACATGAAACCGACATTGTCGGTATTCAGGGGTGGTAGACCGTCAATCTCTCTCGACGTTCAAAGTTTCTGAAACTATTTTTGAAACATATGAGTCTCCGAAAAATCAAACTGGTTGAGACTTCCCGGCCATTCGAATACTTATCGCTATTTCCGGACGAGGAGCACACGCTGCTAGTCTGTGCCGTCGACAATTCGGTGAGCGCATCGGAACGAGCAAAATTATCAACGGAGATCGTAGCTGCCAAATGCCGGTATGCGGTTTGCTGGGGTCACCAATGCTCGGATTGGGATACGGCGATCGATCTAGCTTTCATCGACATGATAGGAACAGACAAGGCTATGAATCTACCCGACGACACTTTTGTCATGACGACCTGGCATGACGATGAGACCATTGAAGATACGATCGAATTCTGGTGGATGAACACATGGTTCGACGACTACGAACCTTCGAATTTCGGGATTCTGATTGTGGGTGAAGATTCCGCGCTGATTAGTAAAATCCGACATATCGTTTCGGATTTGGAAAGCCGCTGGAACAGAACAAGACCGGAATCAGAACCTTGAATACCGGGATGTCGATTCGGAGGGTATCCGAACAACTCAGAAATCCGTCCCCGAATCATCGAGTTCCAGTTCCTTGATCCAGATATTCCGGAAACGGACATCGTGGCCCTCGCACTGGAGTTTGATGCCGCCGGGGCGGTCGGTGATGCCTTTGCCGTCATCGTTGCCTCCGTCTAAGCCTGAATTTTCACCACCCCAGACTTTATTAATTGTGACCTCCTCGTGGACCTTCTTCCCGTTGAAATACATCGTAACCTTGGGCTTTTCCGTCATTTTCCCATCAGTGAAACGGGCGGCGCGAAACACGATATCGTAGGCGTTCCACTTGCCCGTTCCATTGTATTGCTCATAAGGCGACTCGGTCTCGTTGATCACTGCCGCCATGCCGTGCTTGGTCTTGTCCCCGTCGAGAACTTGGATCTCAAAACGGTTTTGAAGATAGACACCGCTATTTCCGCCTTCTTTCGCAATCCAGAATTCAATGTGCAGGCGGAAGTCCTCGTATTTCTTTTTCGTCACGACATCCGCCGTTCCATATTTCCCTCCGGCCGCCGCGGGATCGTCGGTCATCAGCACAGTCCCTTCATCGACAGGGTCTTCCACGATCTTCCATTTGATCGGCAGCTCAGAGGAAAACCTAGGTCCTTCCCAGTAGGTCCATTTGTCATCAAGCATTTCCCGGCTGCCGTCGAAAATCACTTCCGCGCCCTCAATGGGTTTCGCGCCAATGCCAATGTTTTCAGCGGCGGAGGTAGAAACAATACCGAGAAGGAGGAAGGAGAGGATTTTTCGATTCATCATGCCTATTTCTAGCACCTCCGGCAGACGTGGAAACTCAAAATTTCCGGACTGCGACCGAGTCTGTTTTCAATTCCCAGCCTGGCTTCGTTCCGAAATCCGTTTCGCTTCGCGGTAGTTCGCGCGAAACCATTCGCCCAATTCCTCCATCCGCTCGGACTGAACCATCGAGTCCTTGCTATCTAGACCTGGATCGCCCTCTCCAGAAATCGCGTAGCTAACCTTCGACACATCATGAAAAACCGCCACCGCTTCTGGAGGCATCCCGGCTGCGTCCATGGCTGTCCATGCCTCTTTCATTTCCTCGTGGGAGTCGATACACATGACCTTCACGAGCTGTCGGAGTGTGTTGAATACCTTGCCGGTCAGTTCCTTTTCGTAGGTGAAATTTCCTTTGTCCACGTAGGGATCTGCGTCAGGCATGGTGGTCAGGGATAAAATTTCCGGGACGAACAAATCCGTGCGGATCGGAATTCGGTGCAATGCACGTTCTTCTGGGCCTCCTTCAGTTCCTGGTTTCTGAAACCACAGTTTCTGCGCCTCGCGGCTAAGGCAGAACTCCACGAACCGCTGGGCGATTTCTTCATGCGGAGCACCCTTTAGGATCGCGATGGGATCGCAGCTCATGGTCGTACCAGCTATGGGTGCAATCCATATCACGCGTTTTTTTCCATCCGGAGTTAGGAGTTCTTCGGAATAGCTGCGTCCATAGAAGTCGATACACATTCCGGCAGCCGCGTTCCCCTGCCCCACGTCGTGCGGGATTTTCGATGCGCTATCCGTGAAATATCGTGCGTTCGCCGCCATGCGTTGAATTAAGTTCAAGCCCTCGGCCCAGCCCTTTGCGACATCCTCCCCATCCGAGCGGGCTTTCTGCATTTCGCCCTGCACGAGTAACTCGAAGGTGCGCGCCACAGAACCGCTCTTCGTCGGATCTGCCAGCGCAAGGGAACCGCGGTAGGCGGGATCACCGAGATCCTCCCATCTGGTCGGCGGCGCAATGCCTAGGCGTTTGATGAAATCCGGATTGTAGCAGATCCCGAACTGGGAAACGCAGGTTCCAACCCAGACTCTTTCCTCCGAAAAATATCGCTCTCCCGTGAACGTTTCCGGAATCACCCCTCCCTCTCCGAAGAGTTCCGGAAATTTCTCGAACACATCTAGTGGAAGCAAACGACCGGCCCTCTCTTGCCCGGAGAAATCTGGCTCGCCACCGCCGAAAAACAAATCCACGCCAATCCCTTCGCGCCCGGTCTCACCCGCCGCCTTGTAGCCAGCATCGATCACCATGCGTATCTCCGAAGTGCCCCCGGGCGTGCGCCAATCGACGTAGATCGAGCGCCCGGTTTCCTCCTGCCACCACGCGGCAAAAGCCTCGCCGAATTCTTTGCGGATGGATTCATTGTGAGGGGAAAGAATCACCAGAGTATCGTCTGCCGAAGAAGGTGGCGCGGTCGCCGTTTCCTTTTTCAGCGCGAGCGGGAGGGCGATGATGAATCCAAGCAGCCCGAGGATACTGATGAGTTTCGCCTTCATTTGGAAATTCCGGATGGGAATACGACGACATCGCCATGCCTTGCGTGGAGCGTAACCTCGTCGCCCGGCACATGGATCAGATGTGGATTCATTTCCACGACCTGTTGCCGACCGATTGCCGTCTCGATCTGATACTCGATGCGCTGTCCGAGGTAGCTGCGCTCGACGATGGTTCCTGAAATCTCATTTTCCCCACCCTCCTTGTGCAAGCGCCATGCTTCCGGGCGTATCGAAACGGTGGCTCGCTGGCCTGCCTTCGCGTCCCACCCCTCCACTGTGACACGACCCACAAGCGCAGCGTTCTCCACTTTCACGAAACAGAAATCATCATGCATCTCCATGACTTCCCCCTCCACCAAATTCGTCTCCCCGATGAAGCTAGCCACGTAGCTGTCCACTGGCCTGCGATACACATCCTCCGGAGTGCCCACCTGGGCGATCCTTCCCTCAGAAAGCACCGCCATACGGTCCGCCATCGCGAGTGCTTCCTCTTGATCGTGGGTTACATAAATTCCTGTCAGTCCATTGTCCTTCACAATGCGCCGGATCTCCCTCCGCATCTCGATCCGCAGCCCCGCATCAAGATTCGAAAGCGGCTCGTCTAGCAACAAGCATCGTGGCCTCACAACGAGAGCGCGGGCCAGACTCACCCGCTGCTGTTGACCGCCGGACATCTGATCGATGGATCGGTCACCGTAGCCAGAAAGTTTCACCATCTCGAGTGCTTCCTCCACCCGTTGCTTGATTTCCGCCTTCGGCACTTTTCGCTCCTCCAACCCAAAGGCGATGTTCTTGCCAACGGTCAGGTGCGGCCACAGCGCGTAGCTTTGGAAAACCATCGCCGCCTCACGCTTGTGCGGAGCGAGCCCCGTCACATCCGTTTTCCCAAAGAAAATTCTACCATCCGTGGGTGTCTCAAGACCCGCGATGCACCTCAGCAAGGTGGTCTTTCCACAACCCGAACCTCCCAGCAGGAAAAATAATTCCCCCGCCGCGATCGTAAGATCAAGCCCGTCCAACGCGACGACCTCCCCCCCGAACACCTTCCTCACACCATCGATACGTATTTCTTCCATGACTCGGATTGCCCCTGCATTGTCCCCGCACTCTCCCGCATTGCAAGCCCCCAAGCCTATTTCGCAAACACGTGGCGGATTCGTCACCTATAGCCAAAAACGGAAACTTCGTCCAATCTGCGATATCTTATTTTTCCGAAATGTCTTGCAATATGCCAGCCCGAGACTATCACCCCGCGCAGCCAGTGCTTTCACCGGCTAGCCACCGCACCTGCGGTCGCACTTTTTCCGGTCTTCATCGATGAGAGATTGCAAGAGGTTCACCCCACTCTCATCGACACCGCCCGCCGCCGGATACCCCGGTCGAGGCTGGCATTTTGAAACTACATGACCGCTACCTTTGAAGCGATGGCTCTTGCCGCGCCCTTGAAACAAGTTCTCAACGAACTCGACTACACCATCCCCTCCCCCGTCCAGGCCCAGGCCATCCCGCTCCTCCTCGAAGGCCGCGACCTTCTCGGCTGCGCCCAGACCGGGACCGGAAAAACCGCCTCCTTCGCACTCCCTGTCCTTCACGCCCTGCACACGGACCAGAAGCGCATGGCATCGAAGCAATGCCGCTGCCTCGTGCTAGCTCCTACCCGGGAGCTTGCCATCCAGGTCGGGAAATCCTTCACCACCTACGGCGAGAAAATCCGTTTCAGCCAGACACTCATCTACGGTGGAGTCGGCCAGAATCCGCAGGTCTCCGCCATGCGCCGCGGGGTCGATGTGCTCGTCGCCTGCCCCGGCCGCCTGCTTGATCTCATCGAGCAACGCCATGTTGATCTCTCCGCCGTCGAGTTCCTCGTCCTCGACGAAGTGGACCGCATGCTCGACATGGGCTTCCTCCGCGATGTGAAAAAAATCCTCGCCCTGCTGCCCCAGCGCAAACAGTCCCTCTTCTTCTCCGCCACTCTTGCGCCGAACATCGTTTCGCTCGCCCAGACCATTCTGCGCGATCCCGCCCGGGTCACCATCACCCCGGAGGTCACCACCGCCGAGCGCATTGAGCAGAAGCTCTGCTTCGTGAATCGCGGCGATAAGATGTACCTGCTTCAGCAGCTCTTGGAAAAACAGAGCCAAGCAAAAGAAGCGAAACTCACCATCGTCTTCGGCCGCACCAAGCACGGCTCTAACAAGATTGCCAAAGCCCTCACCGCTGCTGGCTACGAGGCGGAAGCCATCCACGGAAACAAATCCCAGGCCCAACGTGAAAAGGCCCTCGCCAAGTTCAAACGCGGAGAAATCCCCGTCCTCGTCGCCACGGACGTCGCCGCACGCGGAGTCGATGTGAAAGATGTCGGCCTCGTCGTGAACTATGATCTGCCCAACGAACCGGAAGCCTACGTCCACCGCATCGGTCGCACCGGTCGCGCGGGTGCTGCCGGACTCGCCGTTTCCCTCTGCGCCGAAGATGAAATCGATTTCCTCCGCGACATCGAAAAAATCATCAAATCCACCATCCCCCGCGACAAGGATCACGAATGGCACAGCGAAGCCCTTCTTGAAAAACATCGCAGCGGCTTCAAGCCCCCAAAAATCAAACAAGGAGGCGGCGGCGGCGGACGTGGTCGCCAAGGTGGTGGCGGAAATCGCCAGCAGCAAGGTGGCGGCGGAGGCGGCGGACAGAGCCGTAGCTCCGGAGCGGCACGCCGTCGCACTCGCCAAGGTTCAGGTAGTAGTCGCTATTCAGCGTAATACAAATCAATCTATTTACCCGCGAGGCCCATGCTTCGCGGATGAATCATCGTAGGGAAACCGCTTCTTGTCAGCCGGGTTTCCCGCTTCTAGCCTATCGCAAACAAAGCCGAAACAAGACTCCATCGAGGCTCGGCAAATCATTATTCAATCCCACCGGACACCCGGTCACATCGCTTACAATATGCGCGAACAAATTCTCGAACTCATCCGCTCCAACCCGGACAAAACATTTTCAAAAACTCAGATTGCTAAGCAGCTCGATATTCCCGGCAACCGCAAGGGCGAGCTCGGTGGTATCCTCTCCGATCTCAAGGAAGACAAACTGATCATTATCGGAGCCAAGAACCTCTACTCGTTCCCGGCTCCTCCGAAAACAGATACGAAAACCAAGGACACGCCAGTCGCGAAATCCTCATCTGGTCCCTCGTCGAAGTCAGCCCCCACGGGCTCGCTCACCGGCTCCATCAAATTCCTGCCTAACGGCCACGCGTTCTTCTACCCCATCATCAACGATGAGGATAACGCCGCCTCCGGTATCGACTTCACCGTCCACTCCCGCATTTTCATCCCGCGCGACAAAACATCGACCGCACTCGATGGCGACAGCGTCCGCATCCTCCCCTCCGCGCCTTCATCGAACCCACGCCAACGCGGCTCCGCTCCGGACGATCAAGAAATGCGCGGAAAGGTTCTCGAAATCCTCTCCCGCCGCTCCGGTCGCATCGTCGGTATTTTCCGAAAGAAGAAGAATTTCGCTTTCGTCGAGACCGATGACAAAGCCCTCGAAGGCCGCATCAATATCACCGGAGACACCACCGCTGAGCCAGGTCAGACCGTGGTCGTCGATCTGGATTCATGGGAAAACCCTTCTTCCGATCCCACTGGCCACGTCATCGAAGTGCTCGGTTGGCCAGGTGATGCTGGGGTTGATATTCTTTCCACCATCGCCCGCTACGGCCTACGGACATCCTTCCCCGAGGAAGTCCTGCGCGAAGCCCGCGCCGTGCCAGAGGAAGTTCCTGCGGAGGAAATCGCTCGCCGCAAAGATCACCGCAAGAAGCTCGTCATCACCATCGACCCCTTCGACGCGAAGGACCACGACGACGCCATCTACATCGCGAAAACAAAATCCGGTGGTTGGTTGTTAGAGGTGCACATCGCCGACGTTTCCCACTACATCAAACCCGGCTCCCCCATGGACAAGGAAGCCGTCGAACGCGGCAACTCCACCTATCTTGTGGACCGTGTCCTACCCATGCTCCCCGTCGAGCTTTCCAACGGCATCTGCTCACTCAAGCCAGATGTGGACCGCCTCACAAAATGCGCGATCATGGAAATCTCCAGTACTGGCCACGTAGTAAATACGAAGTTCGTCGATGCCGTGATCCACTCACGAGCGAAACTTTCCTACGAAATGGCGCAAGACATTCTCGATGGCAAACCTGCTCCAAAAGGCTGCGACCCCACACTCGCCGGCTCCGTGCGCGAAGCATGGAAGATGGCATCTCTCCTCCGGAAAAACCGCTTTTCCAATGGCGCACTCGATCTGGAAATGTCCGAGATCAAGATCAAGCTCGATGAAAACGGTCGCGCTGCCGAGGCTCACCCTGTGATCCATACCGAGTCCCACCAGCTCGTCGAGGAGTGCATGCTCATCGCCAACCAGGCCGTCGCGAAAATCCTGCGCGAACGCCAGAAACCCTCTATCTACCGTATCCACGAAGATCCCGATCCATCCCGGCTCGACGACTACGCGGAAACCGCAAAACAATACGGATACGCCCCGGGCGATCTAAACAACCGCTCACACATCCAGGACCTACTAGACAGCGCGAAAGGCACCGCCGAAGAACACCAGATCAAACTCGGCCTGCTCAAGTCATTGAAACGCGCCGCCTACTCCGCCGAGCCTCTCGGACACTACGGCCTCGCGAAGACCGACTACACCCACTTTACCTCCCCGATCCGGCGCTACGCGGACCTCATCGTCCACCGTTCCCTCCAGAAGTTTCTGGAAAACGCACCCGAAAATCCGGACCGCACCCCTCCTCAAAAGGATCTGCACGACATCGCACGTCACATCTCCGAGACCGAGCGAACCTCCTCCGAAGCAGAGTCGGAAACAAAGCAAATCAAGCTGCTCGAATACCTAGAACTCACCGCCCTTTCCGATCAATCCAAGAACCATGGCGAAGAAACCACCTTCGACGGAGTCATCACCGATGTCCGTGCCATGGGACTCATGGTCGAGGTGCCGAGCATGGGCGTGCGCGGAGTCGTGAAACGCGAAGAACTCCCTGGCGATTCCAGATGGCGCTTCGAAGACCACAACAAAGCCTGGACCTCCTACGACGGGAAACGCCTCGCCATGGGGATGAAGCTGCCACTCAGCATCGTCTCCATCGACAAGATCAAACGCTTCGTCGATTTCGCCGTCGCCGGCCCCCCTACTACGGATGGCGTAAAACCATCCGGCAAATCCTCCCCACCACGACGCGGAGTGAAATCCAACGTCCGCGGTGGCAAGAAGCCCACCCCAAAACCCGCCGCCCACTCCGGCCCCCAGAAAAAACGCACCCGCCCCTCGAAAAAACCTTCTCGCAAGAGACGTTAAACGAGCTGCGCTCGACAGTTATTCGTTACTAGTTGAGGTTTATAGCTTAATATTTAAAGTTTATGAAAACCCTCGTCCTCCTCCTAGTCCTCGCCTCCCCGCTAATGGCCGAGGGCAAAAAATACAAAATCACAGCGCGCGCTTCAGAGATCGACCCGCTTGCCAAAGAGCATCCGGAAATCGACTATGTATTCAGCCGCAAGGGCAAGCCCGCCGATGGTGAGGTCGCCTCGGTCGACACCCGTGTAAAATCCGAAGGGAAACTGATGATTTGGCTCATGGGCTATAACGAGCAGCTTTTCGACCGCGTAAACTCCTACGGCATCCACGCCATCCAGGTTTCCTATCCGCGCGAGTGGTTCGGAAAAATGGACAAGCTCCGCAAAGAAGGAGACGACGATCACTTTTCCGGGATTCGTCTCGAAGCCGCCACCGGCGAGGATCACACGAAACTCATCGATATTCCGAAGCCAGATGGAATGATGGAGCGTGCCTATCAGTTCGTGAAATATCTGGATGGTAAAAACCCCGAGGGTGACTGGAAGCAATTCCTCTCCCGCGATGGGAAAAGCCTCGATTGGGAGAAAGTCATCCTTTCCGGCCAATCCCATGGCTCCACCACCTCCGCCCGACTCGCGAAGGAAATTAAAGTCGATCGCGTCGTCATGTTCTCTGGTCCGCGCGATCAGACGGAAAAGTGGCAGGGCATGAAGTCCGCCACTCCGCCCGAACGCTTCTTCGGATTCACCCACACCGGGGACGACGGCTGGAAAAACCATCACTACTGCCGCTCATGGCTCATGCTTGACCTCTACAAATTCGGTCCCATCGTCAACGTAGATGATTCAAAGCCTCCCTACGAAAATTCTCGCCGCCTGATCAGCACCTTGGAGTCCATCAAAGATCCAGGCAAAGCCCACAACGCCTCCACTCCCGGCGGAGCCTCCCCCAAAGACAAAGACGGCAAATATCTCTACGAGGATGTGTGGAAATACCTCTTCACCCACCCCACCAATGAAGTCGGAAAGGCAGTCCGTCCCGAGGAACGCTGCCGCAAGGATTTCAAATAGTATCCGCGAACAGAGGGTCACGCCCCGTTGGGGCTGGGTAAATCTTGTGAGACGCCGTCCTGAGGCGTTGCCCCAGGCTGCCGGGTCTGGCACCGTAGGTGCGGAAATTCGAAACCGTATCCGCAGATCCGAATTTCGCACTCCAACGGCACCGGATTCCCCTCGTGGCCTCGTTGCGGTATGTCCCGGCACCCACAGCACCGAATTCCCGTGCCATATAGTTGCAAAATTTCCCGCGCGCGCCACGACGTTATGAAATTTTCCACGCGCCAACGGCGCAGCACCCGTTAGCCCGGGGCATCGCCCCGGGTAGCAAACACCCCTCCCCCCAAGCCCCAAAGGGGCAAAACCCGAGCGATACAATATGGTAGTTGATCGCATTGCTGCGACCATTCCGTTGATGCCTACTAAACGAGCCTGGACTGGAATCTGCCTCCGCTCTTCATGGTTTCAATCCCACACATATTTCTCGTCATACGTGATCCTGTATTTCTCTAGAAACTTACGGAACTCCTCCTGAAACGTCGCCTTCCGATGATGCTCCTCCTGATTCCGGATGTATTGCACCAACGCATCCACCTGCGATTCGCCGATGGAAAACGCACCGTAACCGGCCTGCCATGAAAATTCCGGCACCTCACCGTCCGCCTTCATCCATTTTGACGAACTCTTCTTCACCCCTTCCAAAACCGCCGCCTGGGTGGTGGTCCGCCCCAAGACAAAAAGAATATGAACGTGATCCGCCACGCCACCCGTCTGGATCGACGGGCATTTCATCTGGTTCAGAATCCCGACGATGTATCCATGCAAACGAGGTTGCACATCGGGCGCGATGTATGGCTCCCGGTTTTTGGTACTGAAGACCAAGTGGATGAGAACTTTGGATAACGACTGTGGCATACGCGGAGAGTTAAGATCAGGAGTTACGCCCCGTTGGGGCTTGAAAAATTTCTATCGGGATACTGGACCTAGGGCGCTGCCCTAGGCTGACGAGTTGAGCACCGTTGGTGCACCCTAAGGTCGTGATCAGGGTTTGGTATATTCGCCTCACGGATTGAGCATTCTGGTGCGATCAAAGACGGATGCCGAGATCATTCTCCGAATGCCAACAGTGAATGACCCTAAGGCAGGTGACTGGCTCTGGTCTGCGGATTCCAACGCACTAAAAGTGCATCCACCCGCATGATTCATCCCCGGATCCACCGATTCCAAAGTTCCAACGGCAAATCCATCGCATGGCATTCCCTGATCCACGCCCATTGCCAAATCCACTGTTCCCAGCGCGCCAAAGGTGCATCCACCCGCCAGCCTAGGGCAGCGCCCTAGGACTAGGTTACCCCTCCAAAATCCGAGCCCTAAAGGGGCGCTACTCTTTCAGATTCGAATGGCGGGTGACCCATTGGCAGTTGGCATGGCGGATGCAATTTGACGGAGAGATTTTTGTTCTCAATGTCCGTCCATGTTCGCTTCGCTCCCATTGCCGCCACTCAGGTGCTTGCTAGGAAGCGGCGTTGGGCAATTGCTTCCGGATTTTTTGGATCATCCGCCAGCTCGGGTTTCGTATCCTCGAGAAGCTCGTCACGGAATTTCGCGATAATCGCCTCTACCGGCCAAGAGGAAGCTTCGCCGAAGGCGCAGATTGTGCGTCCGTCGATCTGATAGGCCACACTCTCCAAAGTCTCGATGTCCTTGGGGGTCGCTTCTCCGGCAACAAGGCGATCGGAGATCTTCTTCATCCATGTGGAGCCTTCGCGACAAGGGGTGCACTGACCACAGGATTCGTGGGCGTAGAAGGCGTTGATGTTGTTGAGCACCCAAGACATTTTCCGGGTATCGTCGAGCACGATCACTCCCCCGGAGCCGGCCATCGAGCCGCAGGCGGCAAGCGAATCGAAGTCCATGGGGATATCCCAGAAGGCGAGCTCCTTCTCGCTGCCATCCGGATTTTTGAGTTTGAAAACTTCGTCAGCTTTAAGAATTTTCGAGGAGGATCCGCCGGGAATCACGGCTTTGATTTCCCTGCCGTCTTTCGGGCCGCCACACATATCAAAGAGCAGCTCACGCATGGTGATTTTCCCGACTTCGACCTCGAAATAGCCGGGATTTTTTACATCACCAGACACACAGAGGATACGGGTGCCGGTATTGCGGGCGACTCCGAGCTTCGAGTATTCTTCACCGCCCATGCGAACGATGTGCTTTACGTGACAAAGCGACTCAACGTTGTTCACGATGGTCGGGCACATGTAGAGGCCGAGTGCCGCAGGGAAATACGGAGGTTTGATGCGAGGATACGGGCGTTTCCCTTCGAGCGACTCAATCAGACCGGTCTCCTCGCCACAGATGTAAGCACCCGCGCCGCGATGGACAAAAATTTCCAGATCAAAGCCGGATCCGAGCACATTCTTTCCGACAAAGTTCTTCTCGCGCGCTTCCTCGATCGCCCGCTCGACGATGAGTGCTGCCTCAGGGAATTCTTCCCGAAGGTAGATGTAGGCGGTATGCGCACCGGTGGCGAAACAAGAGATCACCATGCCCTCAATGAGCTGATGCGGATCTTGATGGAGAATGTAGCGATCCTTGAAGGTGCCTGGCTCGGACTCATCACCATTGCAGATCAGATAAACCGGCTTGGTGTTATTCGGCGGGATGAAAGTCCACTTCATGCCCGTCGGGAAACCTGCTCCTCCGCGTCCGCGCAGGCCGGATTTTTTCACTTCCTCGGTTATGTCCTTCGGAGCCATCGCGATGGCTTTTTTCAGATCATCGTATCCACCGTCCGAGATGTAGGTGTCAATGGACGGATCCCAGCCCTCGCGATCCACGTTTTTGAAGATCAGCCGGTATTCGCGTTCGTGAGGTTGCTTTGTGTAGGAAATCATGGGCGACGCCGGGAATATGGCGATTTCAGAGAAAGGGGCAAAGCCGGAATCGGGATTTTGTGAATTTTTTCACAAGCGCCTTGGAGAGGTCTCTCGAACCCTAGCAACGTTTGGCCCGCACCACTGTCTATTGGCCGCAGGAGAAACAACCATCTGATGCCGGATCAAAGATCGGTTTCTCCCCCTCAAGCCGGCTTGCTCTTCTCATGCAGCGCGAGAATGCGGATGATACTTTCTTCAAATGCCTTTCTGAAATCCGGATCCCCCGCATACACCTTGTAGAGATCCAGATCCTTCTTGCGCTCCTTCTGCACTGCCTTTGCGATCAGCTCGCGTTGTGCAATATCCCGGTTCTGCGTATCCGGATTATCCACCACCTGTGATTGGTAGGCAGCACTCTCTTGCACGTGCTTCATGATGTTGATCAGCTTCACCTTTTGTTCCTCGGGAGTTGCTGCCCAGGCATCGAAGAACCTTTCGTTGAAGTGCCGAATGATCTCATCCAGAGGCGATAGCTCTTCCTCCTTCCCGTGATAACCCCGCACGTTCAGGTTCTCACCTTCCAGTTCGGTCTCCACATCATCCAGATCGATCCGCTCATTCAGATGAACCCGTTGCAGCCCGTAAGTCGAGAGATCCACTGTCTCCAATAGCTCGTCGAGCTGTTCCTTGTCCTTCTCCGCCACCTTGAGCTTCGGAACGAGGAACTTGAGGAACCAGTAAAGTTTCTCCCACAGATGGTAGTCCTTGGGAGCAAACGGAATGATGCACGCCAGTTGCCCATACAGTTTCACGAACTGCTTCGCCTTGATCTTGAAATCAATCTTTTCCTCTTCCTGCTCCACCAAATTGAAGCGATCCACGCACTGGTCGATGATGGGATGGAGGAACTCCGCATCCACTCCGTTGAAGAATAGCTCGTTGAACTTCTCGATATCCTCGTAGTTGTAGAGCTCCGCATCGTCGAGGGCGTCCTTGATGTCGTGGAGGATATTGATATCCGTCGGCTCGCTCAGACTCGTCGCCGTGTAGAAGGGATCGAACGCATCCTTGATCTCTGTCGCGGTGTTGTAGAAATCCAGAATGAACGTGTCCTGCTTCTGCATCTTCTCGTTGCAGCGGTTCAGGCGGCTCAGCGCCTGCACTGCCAGGACCCCTTGCAGTCGCTTGTCCACATACATGCTGTGCAGCAGCGGCTCGTCGAACCCCGTCAGATACTTGTTCGCCACGATCAGCAGCCGGTAGATCGGCACCTGTTTGTTCGGGTGATTCTCCGCATACTTTCCGGAGAGCATGTCCGGCAGATCCCTGGAGGCGAAGCCATTGATGGAATCTTCCGTATGCTCGATCCCATCCACCACCTTCTTCCCGGAGAAAGCAACAATAGCCTGAAAGTTCGCGTTCGCCGTTTTCAGCTCCTTGCGGATCGCGTGGAAATACCGGATCGCGCTCTCGATGCTTCGCGTCACCACCATTCCCCTCGCCTGCCCCTTGAGCTTCTTGGCCGCCACCACATTGCCCATGAAATGATCCACCATCAGCGCCGCCTTGGTATCGATGGTCTCCTGATGCCCTTCCACATACGCCCGCAGCACCTTCTGCGCCTTCGTCGTATCGAACTGCGGGTTGTCTTCTATCGACTTCTGTACCTCGTAGTAGCTCTTGTAGGTCGTGTAGTTCGCCAACACATCGAGGATGAACCCCTCCTCAATCGCCTGCTTCATGGAGTAGAGGTGAAATGGATCAAATCCACCCTCCGCGTTCCTCGTGCCGAATTTCTCCAGCGTCGCCCGCTTCGGAGTCGCGGTGAAAGCAAAGTAGGAAGCATTCTGCCCCATCTTGCGCCTCGCCATCGCCTCAAGGATCTTGTCCTGGTAATCCTCCGGTTCCTCGTCTTCCTCATTCCCGCCCAGCGAAACATTGAGCTTATCCGCCGCCTGCCCACTTTGGGAGGAATGCGCCTCATCGATGATCACCGCGAAGCTCTTGTCGCTCATGTCCGCGATCCCATCCACGATGAACGGAAACTTCTGGATCGTCGTCGTGATCAGCTTCTTGCCGTTCTCCAGATGCTTTTTCAGCTCCGCCGCATTGTTCGCATGGGCGAGCACATCTTTCACCTCGGCGAACTGGCGGATGTTCCTGTCGATTTGCCTGTCCAGCACCCGGCGGTCTGTCACCACGATCACCGAGTCGAAGAGATTCGTCTGCCCGGTCTTGTCGTAGAGTTCCACCAGTTGGAAGCCCAGCCAGGTGATCGAGTGGGACTTGCCCGAGCCTGCGGAGTGCTGGATCAGATAGCGCTCGCCTATCCCCTTGTCCTGCACATCGGTGAGAAGATTCCGCACCACCTGTAGCTGCTGGTAGCGGGGGAAAAACATCGTCTGCTTCACCTTCCCCGTCTTCTTGTCCTTCTCCTCCGTCACCTTCGCATAGTGCTCGATGATGTTCGTGAGGCTGTGGCGCGTAAGAATCTCCTGCCACAGATAAGCGCTCTTGTGCCCGTGGGGATTAGGCGGATTGCCCTTGCCGTGATTGTGACCCTTGTTGAACGGGAGGAAATACGTGTCCTTGCCATCCACCTTCGTCGTCATCCACACCTCATCTGGATCCACCGCGAAGTGCACCAGGCAACGGCGGAAATGGAAAAGCGTCTCCTTGGGATCCCTGTCCTCGCGGTATTGCTTCTTCGCGTGGTTCACGTTCTGCCCCGTCCAAGGGTTTTTCAGCTCCAGCGTCGCCAGCGGCAGCCCGTTCAGGAACAGCACCATATCCACCGACTTCTGATCCGCCGTGGAGAAATACACCTGCCGCGTCACCGAGAAGATGTTCGCCTCGAACCGCGCCTTCACATCCGGATTCAGATCATTGTAAGGCATCCGATAGAGCAACTCGAACTTCGCATTGTCCACCGCCAGTCCCTTTTTCAGCACCGCTAGAATCCCGTCCTTCTTCAGCTTCCGATGCAGCCTCTCCAGCACCTGCCTCTTGTAGTCCGGCTTGTAATGCAGCTTCGCAAGCTCCTCCCCCTGCGTAGCTTCGACAAACTGCCAGAACTTCGCCTCATCGATGGCGAACTCGGCGTTGTAGTCTGCGGCCGTGCCACGCACGTAACCCTTGCTCCCATAGTCCGGCGTTGGTTCCGTCACTACACCATGGACTAGCACTTCACTTACCCCGCCACTGAGATAGCTCTCTATGCAAGCTTCTAGGGCAGTTTCATTTGTTTTGCTATGCATTTCCCACTGCGTGATTGGAGCCTCGACTTCCAAGCCATTCCAAACGACCTAAAATACCATTCGCGAGATCTTGAAAATCTTCGTAAGACTCCTGCGCACTGTAGAGATGTGCGCCAATCGCTCCGTCGGAAGACTTGAGATCAAATACTGGTTTTCGAGCCTCCATAGCCAGAGGCATTAGGGAGCGGTAGTGCTTGAGCATTGCCAAGCAATTGGACTCACTCGGCAAAGGAGTTCCGGCTTGCGAAACCGAGCTCTCGTAAGTGGAGGGGATCTGATTACTCCATCGCTCGTAAGCCTTCACGGGCCTGCTGTCACGAATTCCAAACTGCATAAGAACATATCCGAGCGGTGATAATGAACCGGGGGGAATGGAAAGATTGGCGACTGGATTCAGCGCCGCCCTCGTCTGCCATTGTTGACGCCATTCGGTCAAGGTCGGGCCAAGGTTACGCAATCCTTGAAGGGAGAACAGATCAGGAGCTAAAGGCACCACTATGCCATCCGCGCAAATCAGAGCAGCACGGTTTGTCGCTCCGAAATTCGGACCGACATCAATCAAGGCAATGTCCGTATCACCCGTGCTGTCCGCTTCGCGAAGAATCCGATGAAAAGCAGTAGTCACCCGGAAACTGGGAGGATCTTGGTCCAGGCACTTGCCCCAGGATTCTGATAGTTTTGCCTCGAACCGAGAAAGCTCCAAATCCCCGGGGATAAGGCCTAGCCTAGAATTAATCCAGCGTACAGGAGCGGGTGCAATATCACCCGTCCCTTGGATAATAGGATCCAAGCACTTCATGATGCTGTCGTGTGGCTGTTTGTCCGAATCCCAGATCGACTCCAAGATACTTTCCTCCAGAAACATCGAAGTCAGGTTCGCCTGCGGATCGAGATCCGCGACAAGAACCTTCTTGCCCATTTTGGAGAACATCCATGCTAGATGATAGACGAGCGTGGTCTTTCCGACTCCCCCTTTGTTGTTGAAAAATGCGAGAACTTTCATCGAGCTGGATGTTTTGGGATTTGTGCCAGAAAATGAGTTTCCTCTAAAGTAAATGCCGCTTTCGGACTGCCATTATCTTCCAGCAACTTTTGTGCCCGAGCAACGCCCCGCCCGAAACGGTTTGCATATCCCAGAACTGCCATCACCTCCGCAATCACCGGATTACGATAGTCGTTTACATTCGGAAAGTTCTCAGGACGCGCATCACCGTATAGTCCGCCAGGGTTCTGGATTTCGATTCGATTGGAGAACTGGTAAAAGCGAACCGGCTGGTTTGATTGGTAGTCCCTATGCAGGATAGCATTCACCAGAAGCTCGCGGACGGCATTCTCCGGGTAATCCCAGACAAGCTCCTCACGCAGCGCCGTGGACTTCACAGGTTTCTGGGTGAAACGGCCTTTCACAAAGCTGTCTATCTCCCTGAGAAGCACCATCAGGTTTCCAGTGAATTGCTTTTGCTCCTCCACCTCCTCCCCTAGGGTTTCACCGTCAAAGCGCACATACTGGACACGCGCTCCGGGGAAGTAAGCGAGCGGATCACGGGAAAACACCAGCGCCCCGGCATTGGTCGGGCAGCCGCGATCCAGATTGTAAAACCTCAGCGCGGCAAGCTGATGCGTAAGCTCACGGTGGTTCTCTTTGATAATCTGCGGATCGATTGCTTCCCTGCGGTAGGTGTTTTGGAATGAATCCAGATCAAATTCCTCAAGCGCGGCATCGCCACAGGGGGTGATGTCAAAGCTCCGAAAATTCGCCGAGCGTCTCTCGATCAGGCGTCTTTCCTCCGTTTCGTTTGCCGTTGCCTTGCGGGGGCCTACCCGTATGTGGACCCTGCCCTTGCACCTCACCGGTGGCAGGTCGCTGGGATCCACCTTCACCACCAGGAACTCGCCTCCGCCCGGGTGCGCCTGTTTGAAGACGGTGAGCATAGGCTGCGGCAGGATCTGTCCGTCATCGCGATACGCGGCGAATTTCTTCTGAAGATCATCCGTAAGGGAGACTTCCGGTGATAGAGATCCATCGTCCTCCACCCCGATAAGGAGGTAACCCGGCTTCCCGTGCCCCGGCATATCGTTGGAGAACGAACAGATCGCCTCGCGGAACTTGTCCGTATCCGTCGTCGAGCGCGTGCGCTCGATACGGTCGGATTCGGTTGAGTTGAGGACTTCTTCGAGTTGTTCTGGGGTCAACATTGCTTTGGGAGATTAACAAGCGGTCTTTTAAAGTCACACTTTGATTCGACCGGTCACGGCGTGGGCGATGAGGGTGCTGCGGAGGGTTTTTAGGGACTGGATATTTTCGACGACCTTCGCTTGGACAGCCTGAATCTTTAGAATGAGATCCGCACAAAACACGGAAATCGCTTCCTGCTCGTCTTTAGGCGGAGCGATAACAGAAAGGGCTGCGGTTTTCGACCTGTTAAGGATCGGCAGCGTCGTGAAGTCGCTGGATGAAAAGATGAATTCTCTCCCAGTGTTCAGAAGGTGAAGCATGAATTCAGCTGAATGCGCCGAAGAATCAATGACGATCACGTTGATTTGCTGATTGCAACCAGCTTTGTGCAGAGAAAGGTTCACACGGCCAAGTGTGGCTCCGATTCCGATGTAAAAGAGCGATCTAGGAGGAAAGGTTTCCACTGTCTCAGAACGAGTGCTTTTTGCCCGCCTATCCGATGTGTCCAAAAAACCAGAGTTTTGATAGTCGCCAGGCGTATACCAATGAACGCCATCTGGTAACTCCTCGGCTTGCGCCACACTGCTGGGAGTTCTTCCCGTGCCAATCCTCTTTGAAACGTGTTTCAGGCTCTTCACCTCCCAATGCTCCGGAATATCACCGATCCATTCGATGCCGGAGGGTTTGAGTTTTGCGTTGGGGTTTAGACCACGGGTGACGGCGCGGTTGATGAGGATGGCTTTTTGCTCGTCGAGGAGTTCGATCTGGCGCTGCTTTTTGGCAATCAATACGTCGATCTCCGCCGTCTTGCGATCTAGGAAGGTGACGATGCGGTCTTGTTCGGGTTTCGCCGGTATGGGAATGACGATGTTTTTGAAGCCAAGCCAGTAGAGACGATTGCGGTCAGAAACGATGCCGTAGGAATGCCGATTCGTTTCGACTTGGAACTGTTCTCCACGGAACAAGAAAGAATAGTAGCGACTGTTGATGTCCTTGATCGGACGGGCAACGACATACGCTGGCGAGATAAGACCATCGACGGGCACATCACCCACAGCTCCTTGCCACATGCGCATCGTATTGTATGCGATGTCTCCAGCGGCAGCACGTTTGTAAGCCGTGCGATCTTCAATAGTCCGTTGCTCTCTGTCTCCTTCCGGCCGCTCTTCCCGAACACCGTGCTTGATCGAGATATTCAGAATCGGAAGTTCATCATTCCCACGCTCGACACGCTCATTGAAAACGGAAAAAACTCGTTCCGCTTCCCAATTCTCAGGAATTCCACCAAGCCATTCGACCCCCGAGTCCTTGTAGCGTTCATACTGCGGGAATTCCGAATTCTTCATTCCAGATTCCAAATTCATCCTTCCCCTCCTCCCATCTGGTGCTCGACGAGGCGACGTTCGCGTTCGAGTTCTGCTGTGAGTTCCGCTATGCTGGGGAGGACGGTCTGGTATTTGGAGGCGAAGATTTGCTCGCTGCCTTTGAGCACGGAGTATTGCACGATGGTCTCGTCCTTGTCCGCGCAGAGGATGAGGCCGATGGTGGGATTGTCATCGGGCCCGCGTTTGAGATCATCGAACATGCGCACGTACATATCGATCTGGCCGATGTCCTGGTGGGTGAGCTTGGTGGTCTTCAAGTCGATGACGACGAAGCATTTCAAGACATAGTGATAGAAGACGAGATCCAGGTAGAAGTGACTGGTCTCCGTGCTGATGCGCATCTGGCGGGCGACGAAAGAAAAGCCATGACCCATTTCCAAAAGAAATTTCTGGAGATTGGTGATGATGGCACTCTCCACATCCGACTCGCTGGTAGCCGGATCTTCCGGGAGGGAGAGGAATTCCAGGACGTAGGGATCTTTGATGAAATCCTGAATGGTGGGCTTTCTTGTGGGTTCCTCCGGGATGGTTGCGGGAGGCTCCTTGCTGGAGAGGAGGCGTTGGAAGGTTTGGGTCTGAATCTGCCGTTGGAGTTGGCGGACGCTCCAGTTCTGGCGGTGGCTTTCCTCTAGGTAATACTGCCGGGCACGCGGCTCTTCCTCCCTCATAATCAGCCGGTTGTGACTCCAGGTCAATTTGCTACACAGTGTGTAGCAAATCTCCGAATCCGGGTAGGTGAGGTAGAACTGCCGGAAATTCCGCAAGTTTGCGTAGGAAAATCCTCTTCCAAATTCTGCCGTGAGAGAGCGGGAAAGCTCGGGAAGAAGACGCTCTCCGTAGGTGGCTGTCGCCGCGCCACCCTGTTCCTCTTCGACAATCCGCCTTCCAATCTGCCAGTAGGCGAGAACCATCGCGGAATTGACCGCGCGTGCCGCGTGGTTGCGGGCATCGGCAAGGATGCCACGCACTTCGGCGAAGAAATTGGAAGAAGGTGTAATTTCGTCAGACATCGGATCAATTCGAGAAGCTGAGGATTTGTTCGAGAAGGCCTTCGGTCTCTTCTTCGAGGTCGCGGATCTCTTTGACGACTTCGTCGAGGTCGCGCAGGGGTTGGTGGACGTAGAAGTATTTGTTGAAGGAGATTTCGTAGCCGATGACGGTCTTGCTTTCATCCATCCATGCATCCGGGACGTGGGGCAGGACTTCCTTAGCGAAGTAGGCTGCTATCCCGCCTGCATAGTTCAGAGGGATGTTTTCGTTATCGCGGAGTTCGCTATCCGCCTCGTAGGTGATGCCCTGACCTTCCTCTATCGCGGAGAACCATGGGCGGAGATCTGCGGGGGAAGTGCCGGGTGCCAGATCAAGGGTGCTCACCGTGCCGCCTACGGGCATGGCTTCGGGATCGCGCCATGAGACGGCTTCGAGGATGGATTTGAGTTGGGGTGCGCCGAGCTTGAGTTTGAGCTTTTTCAGCGCGGCTTTGGCATCTTTCCGGAAGATATTGAAGTCGTGCGAAGTCCCATCGCCCATGTGCTGATGGATCTGCGTGGCGGCTTGGAGCAAATCGCGTTTGGTAGACCAGAATTTCGTATCGAGCAGTTTCTTTTTATCCGCCGCCTTGCGGTCAATCTCTTCCATCTCCAGCCATTCGTCGAGCGCGTCCTTGCGCTCCTTGGCTTTGAGGAATCCGGATTCGTAAATCTGCTCGCCCCATTGCCCATACATCCACTGCATTTCCTCGGCCAGGCGCTTGTCGAAGCGGAGGGTGGCGATGCGTTCTTCGGTGAATTGTGCGGAGAGGCGCAGGGGGCGCTCGACGGTTACCTTCCAGTAGCCGAAGGCGCGGTTGTCGAAGACCTGCGACTTGAGTCCATCGACGGCTTCCTTCCCGGTATCCGCCAAGCCAAGGTAAGCCTGAGTGATGCGGTCGATGTGCTCCTGGGTGAAGGCGCAGTTTTTCTCCCCGAGGTTTTTGCGAAGCTTCTCGTAGAGCTGGGAAGCATCGATGAGCTGGACTTTCCCGCGACGGGCTTCCGGCTTGTTGTTGGAGAGAACCAAGATGTAGGTGGTGATGCCGGTGTTGTAGAAGATGTTGTTCGGAAGCTGGATGATGGCTTCGAGCAGGTCGTTATCGATGAGATACTGGCGGATATTGCTGGCACCCCCGCCCGCATTCCCCGTGAAGAGGGCGGAGCCATTGTGGACGGTGGCAATGCGGCTGCCGAGCGGCGCGTCTTTGAGTCGCTTCATCTTGCTGACCATTTCCATGAGGAAAAGCAGTTGCCCGTCATCCACGGCGGGAGCGGCGGAAACCGTCTGCATTTCACCGGCGGCATCCATGAGCTGCACCTCAAAACGGGGATCGATGATTTCGGTGACGGAGCCTTTCTTCTCAAGGATCTGGCTCTGATCCGTCTTCCAGCTCTTTCCGTAGGGCGGATTGGAGAGCATGAAGTCGAAGCGGAGGGTGGAGAACTCATCGGTGGCGAGGGTGGAGCCGTAGCGGATGTTCTCCGGGTCGTTGCCCTTGATGAGCATGTCGGACTTGCAGATCGCGTAGGTCTCAGGGTTTACCTCTTTCCCATAAAGGTAGGTCGCGGCGGTGCTGCGGATCGGACCATCGGGGAGCTTTATGTAGTCCTGCGCCTCGGTGAGCATGCCGCCGGATCCGCAGGCAGGATCGTAGATGGTGATGACAGGCGGGAGCTGATCCTTCACCGGCTCGAAAAGCAGGTGCACCATAAGCTGGATGACCTCGCGCGGGGTGAAGTGCTCCCCTGCCTCCTCGTTGTTCTCTTCATTGAACTTGCGGATGAGTTCCTCGAACACGTAGCCCATGCCGAGATTGGTAAGCCCGGGAAGCTTCCGCCCATCCGGCCCCTCGGTATCGTGGTGGGAGAGATTGATCGTGGGAGCGACGAACTTCTCAATGACCCCATACAGCGCATCCGCATCTGCCATTTTACGGATCTGATTGCGGAGATCGAACTTCGCGATGATCTCCGCCACGTTCGGGCTGAAGCCGTCGAGGTAGTTGTTAAAGTTCGCCTGGAGATGGGCGGGATTCCCAAGCAGGGTTTTGAGCGTGAACTTCGAGGTATTGTAGAACACCTGCCCCGATGCATCGCGCAGCCCGCCCGGATCAAGGAGAGCCATGTCGTTGTCCTTCTGGAACTTCACCTCCTCCAGAACCGCGTCTTTCGTATCTTCAAGCAGGCAATCGATTCGCCGGAGGACGAACATGGGCAGGATGACATCCCTGTATTTCCCCCGGACAAAGACATCGCGGAGGCAATCGTCCGCAATGGACCAGATGAAAGAGACGATTTTGTTGTGCGTGGCGTGATCCATGGATGAGCTGAAAGCAAAGGTAAAAAACGTGAAGGAAGATCAGAAATTTGGTTTTTCACATCAGCTTTACTTTTTCTAGCGATCTAATGCGGAGCCGAAAGGACAAAATACCTTTGTTTATACAATGATTCATCTACGTCGTTCCAATTAAATGCCTCCGCAGACTTTCCGTGGAACATGAGGTGCACCCAGGCCAATAGCCGAACTTGGAAAGTCACTCTGCCGGATGGAGTAGATCGATCCGACGGGCGATCAGTCGAGCGACCTCTGGATCGAGATACAGAATATCGTTTTCCCCGCTCGCCAAGGCCTCGCGAATGGCAGTGGAGGAAGCCGGATGGTCCCCGGGAACTACAATTAAGCGCCGTCCCTCCACGGGCTCGATTCGTTCCCCGTTTCTCGCGAGAACCACAAAGGTCACGTTCTTCGTGAGAATCTCATGATGTTTCCAACGATCGAGAGAGCTCCATTGATCCCCGCCCATGATCCAGAACCAATCGTTCCCCGGATGCGTTTTGATGAGAGTTTCCAATGTGAGATAGGAAAATGAAGGCTCTTCACGGTCCAGCTCGATGGTCTCCACTTTTGCCCAATCGAGATCCCGAATTGCAATCTTCAGCCACTTCACCCGTTTCTCTCCGGGCGTGGGCGGACGTCCGGTTTTGTGAGGGGAAACGCGGCACGGTAGAAACCAAACCTCCTCGAGCGCGGCGGTTTCCTTCGCAAGGGTCGCGAGGTGGATATGCCCCTCATGCACAGGGTCGAATGAACCGCCGAAAATACCGATCCTTTTTCCCCGAAAATATCCGTGTTCCTCAGCGTGGCAGGGACTGTCCATACGCGGACCCTACTGCGGCTCTGAGGGGATCGTCATCAGGAATTTCGTCTCCCGACCCGGTGTCGAAGTCACCGAGATGGTGCCATCGTGCGCTTCGATCGCGCGCTTCACGATGGAAAGCCCCAGACCAGTGCCTTTGATCTCCAGTTGCGAGTGATGTTTCTCTACCCGGTAGAACCGGCGAAAAATATGCGGAAGGTCAGAACTAGGAATGCCCACACCGTTGTCCGAGACCCAGACACGCAAAGTATTGCCCGCTTGCTCGCAGCCGACCTCGATTTTGAGATCCTTGTATGGATTCTGCTTCAGTGCGTTCTCCACCAGATTGAAGAGAACCTGGGTCCAGTAGAAACGGTCGCCATAGATGATGGCTTTTTCGTCGTGGAGACGGACGCTGACGATGGCTTTCTGGCTCTGGATAAGGGACTCCAAACGTTCAATGACATCGCGAATGCAGGAGGCGAGCTTGAAGGGTTCAATCTTGATTGCGGAGGCCTCGCCGGACTCCAGCCGCGAAATAACAAGCATGTCCTCTACGATACGCGAGATCCGGTCGGTGTGCTTGCGCATGACTCCGAGGAAACGACGGGACATTTCCGGTTCCTCAATGATGCCATCGTCCAAGAGATTCTCCAAATACCCCGTGATGATCGCAAGCGGGGTGCGCAGCTCGTGAGAGGCGTTTGCGACGAAGTCTTTTCGGATCTGGTCGGCCTGATGTTCGTTGGTCACGTCCCGGATCACAACGCGCGTATTCGGGTCTCCGTTCAGAGTATCGGAAAGCTTTGCCGCATCAATGATCCACGCGTTGTTTCCTCTGGTTTCAAGATCTCCGAGCGGAGACGTCTGCTGGGGTAGCACGACGCGCGATTGCACCGGCTCCCCCGTCTCAAGGCAGCGCAACAAGGCCTCGGCGAGTCTGGGATCGAGAAACGCCTCACTGACTGGCCGCCCGAGCAAAGAACGACCCCGAAAAAGATTCTGCGCGGCGGAGTTGGCGAAACGGATGTTCGCTTTGGCATCAACGATGAGGAAAGCGTCCCCGAGTGCATCGAGAAGATGGTCTCGCTCGTTCTTCGCCTGTTCCAGTTCGAGTTTCTGCCTAGCTTCCAATGCTTTCGCCTCGGCTTCATTTTTTTCTAGATGGCGCTTCAACCGGATGACGCGCCCGATCAGGACGAGGATGACCACCGCTGCCAAGAAGATGATGAAATACTCCGGCATGATCGATTCAGAGAGACGGCTTGGCGACTTGGTAGCCAACACCGCGGACCGTCTCGATGAGTGCGCCGTGCTTGCCGAGTTTTTGCCGCAAACGTTTCATATGCGTATCGAGAGTCCGGCTGTGAACTTCGTCGCTATAGCCCCAGACCACGCGGAGAAGCTCGTTGCGGTCCTGTGGTTTTCCGGAGCGCTCGCAAAGGTAAAGCAGGAGCTTGAACTCTGTGGCCGTGAGGTCGGTGGGTTCGTTTTCTAGATAGAATCTGACCGCGTTCTTGTCGAAGCGGAAGGGCCCGAATTCGTATTCCACCGCACCCGGAGTGGAATCTGTACGCTTGAGAATCGCATTTACTCGGAGAACGAGCTCCTTAGGGCTGAAAGGCTTGGTGAGGTAATCGTCCGCACCCGCTTCCAGACCCTGAATGCGATCTTCGGTCTGTGCCCTCGCGGTGAGCATGATCACAGGGATGTGGGAGGTCCGCGCATCACGCCGGACTTCCCGGAAAACAGAGTATCCATCCCTTCCCGGCAGCATCAGATCAGGACGATTAGGTCGGGCCTTTCGCGAATCGCCGTCTCCGCTCCGGCGATCCCGTCGTGCGCCTTTAAAACCTCGTATCCGGCCCGCTGTAGGTTGAACATCACAAGATCCGCAATGTCCACTTCGTCCTCCACAATCAAAACTCGTTGCATTGCTCTGTGATGTATCCCGCAGGACTTTCTTTGGAACGGAGGTCTTGTGACGGTTTAGTCACAACATGTCCTTTTCCACGTAAGTCCCAGGCTTTGTGGTCCGCGCGATACCGATTTTCACCCCGGCTTCAAGCGACGTGTTCACGCCAGTGCGGACTCCGTCCCCGATGATGGCTCCGAGTTTGTCCCTCCCCGTGTCGACTGACTTTCCGCGCACCATCGAGATGTGCTTGCGACCGTCGTGCCGGTGATTCTCTGTTCTCGTTCCAGCCCCAAGCGTAACATGGGAGCAGACGATGGAATCTCCGACGTAGCAGTGACGTGAGATGTAGGTATTCGGGTAAATGATCGAGTTTTTCACTTCGGCACCATGGCCGATATAGCAATTTGCTCCGATACTTGTCGCGCCCCGCACAAGTGCGTTCGGGCCGATCTGCGTATTCGCACCGATCACCACTGGCCCTTCGATCACCGTTCCGGGCAGAATCCGCGCTCCAGCTCCCAGCCGCACGCAACCGGAAATCGTGGCAAGCGGACTGACTTCCCCGAGCAGGGAGGTCTCATCCATCAGAGAAACAACCTCCTCGTTCATCCTGAGTAGGTCCCAAGGATACACGATCGGGAAACACCCGGCTTCCGTGCGCAATTCTTCCTCGCAGTCTTCAGGCTTCTCGAATCCCTTCCAAGCTGGGTGACTCCGTCGGAATCACAAATGCGGGCGGTTTTCTCATTTCTTCCAAGCATCAGAATCGTTCCCAGCTCCAGCCAGGTATCGATAGGGATACGGATTGTTCTTGGACCTGCTCGGAAGGTTCAACAAGCTGGAATCCTGAGCGAGTCAACTCTGCCGAAAGAAGATCGATCATGGGGACATTCGCAATGAGACAGCTCCCAAGATCGCGGTTTGCGGTGATCGGAGCGCAAAGAATGGCGTTTTGCGGGGGAAGAAGGGTCGCTTGCATGGGTCTTGAATGAAGTGAAGCATCGGATCGCTTGGGTGACACGATCTATTTTCGAGGTTTTACGGTATTTTCACGCCAAACCAGCTGATGTGGAATGATTTTTCAATCCTTCCAAGAAGTTTCACCCAAGCCGACCGTTTCTCGAAAGCAAGTTGAGTTTCCCACAACCTGGGCAATGCCTCAGTTGCCCCTTGTGCTCGCAGAGAAAAACCTGGCCGCACATCCTGCAAGTCACCTTCTGTTTCCTGATCCGACGCTCTGCCCCCGCATGCAGCAACGCGAGACAGCCGAGAAAACCACGACGAGAATCAGACTCCCAGCGATCACTCCAATCACGAAATCGCCAAGGCTAAGGTCCATCCGACATTTGGTTTACAAATTCCACTCGGAGAGCGATCCAGCGCTCCTCGTTCCCAGTATTAAATCGGACACTCCTCAGCCAATGAGTCATCGCTGCGAGACTTTCCCCATACTCCCCGCTCAAGGTCAGGCACTGGTCCACCGATCCATCGGCCCGGCGACTGATCGCAAATCGCCAGTTCGCGGATTACATCTTCCGCTAGGGCAACGTTGAAGGGAGGCAATATTTTCGGATTGCCTCCGCACTGCTGGAATCGAAGGGGACCCAGGTAGGAACACGCCGGATTACAGCGACAGGTGAGTCAGTCACATCCGCATCCGGTTTCGACGGGGAACGGTATGGCAGCCCCCTCAGACCCTTCTGAGCAATTTCTTCCCGAGCAGGCTTTTCGGCCTCCAAGAACGGCAAAGGAGTGCCTTCATACCCTCCCCACTCCACCGCAACGAACGAATTGCCCGCCCCCTCCGCTAGATCCAGAAAATCACCGGCCTGTCTCGAGATTCCACCGGGAAACGGCCCCGCTTCCTCGGCTTCTAGAAACCACCGGCGACCCGTCTCATCATCCCTGAGCTGGATCACAGAAGCACTCTTGCCGATCTCCGTGAAATCACTCGTTACCTTGACCCAGATGAGGCCCGAAACCCCAACAAATAAAAGGATGAGCCAGGAATGCAGCTAACAAATAACGACCTCCATGAGATTCGGAAGGCTTCCAATAAAAGATCAGATCGTCCTTGATCATTCCGACTCCTCCGCCTCGATTTTCCGCAGTTCATTTTTGCCAACAAGTGCCAGCTTGAACCCGGCATCCATGATCAACTCGCTAACTTGCCGTTCCGCTCCAACCGTCATCCCAGCATCTGACTCAGCAAAACAATCGCACGACCCATCACCTCCATCCTCTGTCAGAGTTGTGCAAGTTTTTCCGACAGATTCAGTAAGCGTGACAGCTTCCGTCCGAGATGAATACGCGGCTCGGGAATCCCATGACCAACGGTCACTACGATGCTCTCACGATACCTCTGCATCTGGAACTGGGAGGAAGGCAAATCCAGCTGACCCCTCCCTGACTTAGAAACTCAGACAGGCCCGAGGTTGAAGAAACATCGCAGCCAATGCGAAAAGATCCATCAAAGGCGGCGCATGCAGAACCCAGCCTCTCCTCCAGCGTCGTCTCGAGTTTTTCATGGATTAACCGTCGGCTTCGTTTTCTTTTTGGAAATAGCCCGCTTTTTGCCCGACACCACCCTCACCCCGAAATGGAGCAAATTCCTCTTCCTCGCGCACCATACACAATCATGTGAACAATTTTATCCCCGCCCTTTTCGAGCCGGTTCACGAGACGTTTCGATCGCCCACAAAATACAGATAAATACGCTCGTTGGCACCGCCACAGTTAGCCCCACCACTGAAGTGATCAGGCTGTCGAACTCCGGGTCCACTTTCGCCAGGGCCGGAATATGCCGCCCTCTTCTGTGACGCGCTGAAACATATCCCCAACCATCCCCAGCATCGTCCCGAGCATTCCGATCATGCGGGGACAGCAACGCCACGGCAAGAATGGCGCGGATATTTTTTCGATCCTAGGAACTTCAAGCTGCCGCTGCCTCCCGGACGGACATCGCCCAGATCCCTCCGGTCCAGATAATAGCGGAGCAGTCCCGCGTGCGCCACGCGTCCGACGGGTCCGGGCGCGCGGGCAGCCTCATGTAGGGCCTCCGCGAAAGGCACGGCGTTTGACATGCAGCCCCAGTCCGACGAGCAGCGAACTCACATTGATCCTTGCGCGGTGGAAAAAGAACAGCCTCTCAACGATGAAAACGGACCCGAAAAATCCGAGCGCCAGCAGCACCCAGACGAGCGGCCCACCTCTTTCAATCAGCCCTGTTACCTCCCACAAACCCAATATCATCCTGACAGCAAGCTAGCCTGTGCGATCGGCCCCTAGCAATCCCGAAAACAACCGACTCCCCGCCTTCAGTCATTTTCCCGGATTTTTTGGAAAAAACCGCATAGCAGACTCACCCGCTCGCCAACCGAGGGAGTCTACCAGCAGCCGCTGGCGCAGGTCTGGCTCGTGAACAGATTGTTGCGCCACAAGATCCGACATCAACCCCGCATCTTCCGCTTGATCTAGAAGTGAGAACACGTTCACGCGAACGTCCTGAGGCAGCCCTCCGTATCCGGCGTCCTCCGCCGATCACCGCGCAGAGTGATCATCGCGGCTCTGCCTTTGACTACTTCCAGCGGCTCGCAAGCGACAGGATCAATCACCGCACAAGGATAAGGAGAGTCAGCAATCCACTCGGAGAAACGCAACACGAATCACCCCGTGTAGAAGCAATTGCGAGGTCCCGTCCTGTCCTTCCTTCGAGGCACGAACGAGTCCAGCTGTTCCAATTTCAGAGATCACCTCTTCTCCCCCTTCCTCATCTTCCTTTTGCCTCGCCACGGCGAACACGCACTCGCCGGCCAGCGCATCCTCCAGCATGATCCGGTAGCGGGGTTCGAAAATGTAGAGCGGAAGTCCGCCATGGGGGAAAAGAGTGCAATCCGGCAGTAGCATTACACCGCATTTCCGGGGGAGGTTCAGGCCTCGTCGCTAGGAAAAACTCGCACCGCCGACACGCCCTCGCAAGTTTCAAGCTGTGGCGACATGCTTGCACCGCGACTGGAACAACGCAGTTCGTAATGCTGCCATGCGCTTTCAGATTCTCGCGATTCCGTTCTGCTCCGTGGTCGCCTTTTCATACCTGCCGCCCCACCGGAAGTCCTGGAGTCCCTAGTCCGCGACCCACGGCTCCCGAGTCCGTGACGATCAACAGCGCTCCTGAAGTTCGCCACGAAATTGAGGCATTGCCCTCTCCCCGCTCCCCGCGATTGCTTAGAAAAACAATTTCCGGGATCGATTTCGAGGGAGTTTCCTTCGATTCTCGGACCCATCTTTTGGCCGTTGCCGATCAGGCACGCGGCCCTGGTTCCATCTGGTCCAGCTCCGAAGACGTCGCTCGACATTGGGGTGGTCTGATGGCGATCAACGCTGGCTTCTTCACCCCCGAGGGCG
>CAWCXB010000022.1:0-25122 GCA_963799385.1 uncultured Verrucomicrobiae bacterium | reverse complement strand
CATCAAGCTAGGGAAGTCAGAGTAGGTCCGGAAAAAAAATGAAACGTATCACCAGAGCGGCATGGGATCGAGTGATCGAGTGATCGAGAAAGCTTGTGATATTGCCAATGCCACCCGAACGGACGACGATCCGACGTATGAAATTCATCGGCAGCGGATGTTGCAGATATTGGATGAAATGGAAGCGGAGTTCGGCCCCCATCCCGAGATTCTCGATACCCGCGCTGACTATACAGGTCCGCTACATGTTTTGTAATTTCGCATCCTATCGGGCAAATGCAGACACTCCCATCTAGGAGGGAATTTGGAGTGCGGACGGCTTGCCTCCGCTTTGGGGCTGGAGGGCTCGCCCTCTGCGGTGCGGAGCGACAAGCACGGAACAAAGCCGAACAGGGATCGAACTTTTCTCATCCCACACATTCATAAAGTTTCTCGGGGAAACGCGGATGGCTTAAAAAGCTTACTTTCAAAAGAACGCGGCCCCTTTTCCACCCCGTCCACTTCATTTTCCGTGTATTCCCCGGTCAAAATCTCCTCAAAAATCCCCAGTCTTTTTACCAGTTCGGTCCCTCCTTTTTCTAAAGAATCTGTTCGCGGGGACATAAAATTTCGTGTAAAGGACAGAAAACCCCATGTCTGTTCCTCCTCGCTTCTTTCGGAAAATCTCCGTCTGTTCCATTTTACTGCTCTCCAGTCCCGTTGGATTTGGGCAATCGACCAACGTCAAATATGAGGCGGAAGACTCCACTCCGAGCGATGTCACGAAATTCAATGTGCAGTCGAACCATGCGAACTTCTCAGGAACTGGTTTTGTCGATCTCCCCGATCCACCGAACAATTTCTATTTAGAATTCACCATCTCCGCGCCTCAAGCGGGTAACTACGATCTCTCGTTCGTCTATGCCAATGGTAGCTCGATGAGCCGCCCCATCCAGCTTCTGGCGGACGGAGTGAATGCCGGTGCCGCGCTCCCGTGCCCTGTCACCGGTGCCTGGGCCACTTGGGTGGAAACGCCCGTCCGCACCGTGCTCCTTTCTAGCGGCAATCATACCATTCGGCTTACCAATTCCACCGCAATCCAAGGACCGAATATCGACTTCCTCCGCGTAGTCGGCCCGGCGACAACTCCTCTGCCCTCCGCGCAGGACGACTCGATCACCGTCCCCATCGCAGGCTCGCTCGCTTTCGACCCCCGTGGAAATGACAGCCCCGGAGCCGGGTATCAGAGCATCGCCGTGACCTCCGCGCCTTCTCATGGCACCGCCGTCGCGGATTCCGGTGCTGGGACCATTCTCTACACACACACCGGCAGCGTCTCCGCCACCGATAGCTTCCAATACACTTTCACGGATATGGACGGGGAAATGAGCACCGCCACGGTCAGCGTCTTCATCACCAACGATCCCCGCGTGGCGAACACCACCCTCGCTTTTCCCGAAACGGCCCCCGCAGGCGGCACCCTCCAGCTCGTGGATGCTCTCCCCGGCCTCACGTTCACCGGTGCCGTGGCCATGACCCAGGTCCCCGGCCGTCCGAAATCCCTCATCGTCGCCTCCATCAACGGTTCAGTCTGGATGGTGCCAGACACCACGGTCTCCGCCCCGGTGAAAAAGGAAATCCTCAACGTCGCCAGCCTCTCGAACTTCACCCGCGGTCGCAGCATCTACTCCGTCGTCTGCCACCCGGATTTCGCCTCCAACGGGCGCATCATCGTCAACTACCAGGGTGATGGCACCCGCCTCCCCGCCACCGCCAGCATCCCCAACTTGGATATCGCGTTTTCCAATGGTGAGTTAGATGCCGATATCGAGTGCGACCTGCGTGTCTCGGAGTTCACCGTCTCCGCCGCGAACCTCAACACCCTGCTCACCTCAAGCAACAGCAGCGAGCTCAATAACGCCCGAAACGCCGTCAAAGCCACCGAGCTGCCCATGATCAACGTCGCCGAGCAGGGACTCTACCACTCGATCAACGACTGCCACTTCGGCCCGGACGGGTATCTCTACGTTTCCTTCGGCGACGAGGGCGGCCAGGGCGAGCCCGGCCTCAACGCGCAGAGCATCACCCGCGATCAGTTTTCCTCCATCATCCGCATCGACGTGGACCGGAATGCTGGAAACCTCGAGCCGAATCCCCACTACACCATCCCCATCAACTCCAGCACTGGATTGGCAAATTTCTCCATCCCGGTGGACAATCCCTACGTCGGCTCCGTGCCTTTCTACAACGGTGCCGCCATCCCCACAGCGGATATACCCAAGGTCCGCACCGAGATCTGGGCGACCGGCCTCCGCAACCCTTTCAAGTTCCACATCGATCCGGATACTAATGAAATTTGGGTCGGCGACGTGGGCATGAACCGTTGGGAAGAGGTCAGTGTTTTGGAAAAAGGCGACAACGCCGGTTGGTCCTACTACGAGGGAAATGAGCAGCGCTCCGATATCTCCCACGCCATCCCGCCCGCCGACCACACCCCTCCTGTGCACGCTTACCCGCACGCGAACGGGAACAACTCCGTCACCGGCGGCGTGCTCTACAAAGGCTCCGCCTATACCTTCCTCTTCGGGAAATACATCTTCGGCGATTACGGCTCCGGTCGCATCTGGTCGCTTGAGCGCGGTTCCGGCGGCGATCCCGCAGTCGTCTCCGAGCTTCCCGTCGGCGGCCTCAGCAACCACGTCGATTACGAAATCGATGCCCAGACCGGCCACATCCTCCTCCTCCAGCATCGCTCCAGCGGGAAAATCATGCGCCTCGTTGAACAAAGCACCGGACCCACCTTTCCCCAGCTACTCAGCGAGACCGGCACCTTCGCCGACCTTGCCACCCTCACACCAAACGCTGGCATCGTCGCCTACGAGCCGAACCTCACCTTCTGGTCGGACCACGCCATCAAGTCCCGATTCTTCGCCATCAAGAACACCACCGATACCGTCGGCTACTCGCGCGATGGGAACTGGTCCTTCCCCAAGGGCATGGTGCTCATCAAGCACTTCGAGTTCGATCTGGATCGCGACAACCCCGGCACCTCCCGGAAACGCCTGGAAACCCGCTTCCTCGTCCGCACCGAAGACGGCAGCTACGGCGTTTCCTACCGCTGGAACGAGGCCGGCACCGAAGCCACCCTCGCGCCCATCGGCGGCGTGAACTTCGATCTTGAGGTTACGGAAAACGCCGCCCAGCACACACAGACTTGGCGCATCCCCTCCCGCGGCGAGTGCCTTACCTGCCACACGCCGGAACCCGGACACGCCCTTTCCGTCAACACCCCCCAGCTCAACGGTCCCGGCACCATGGGCACCACCTCCGGGAATTTTCTCACCCTCCTGCAAACCAGCGGCTACCTCGCCGGACTGAACGAAAATCCCGCCACCCTTCCTCACTACGTGAAGCCGGAGGACACCTCCGCGAACATCGAGGCCCGCGTTCGCTCCTACCTCGCGGTGAATTGCTCCTACTGCCACAAGCCCGGCAGCTCCGCCCCACCCTCGTGGAACGGCCTCCCGGATGTGCCTCTTGATCAGTCCGGCATCCTCTACAGCCACCTCGTCAGCGAAGCCTTCCACGGCCCCGATGACTTCACCGTCACCCCCGGCCAGCCCGACCGCTCCGCCATCCTCAATCGCATCAAGGCCCGCGAGGCCATCGGTGACGGGAAACATCTCGGCTATTCCCAGATGCCACCACTCGCCTCAAACGTCGTCGATCCCGCAGGCATCGCCCTCATCGAAGACTGGATTTTAAATTACGCAAACGTCGCCCCAGCTCTCGCCCCCGGCGTCCCCACACTTGTCACCACCCCGGACAATGCCGCGCTTGAGGCCACCCTGGCCACCCTCCCTACCACCGATCCCGATGTCCGCTCCGGCACCGCCGATCAGGATCTCATCCTTTATGAAATCACCTCCGGAAACCCCGAAGGCCTCTTTCTCATCGATCCCTCCACCGGGGAAGTCCGCGTCAACGGCGTCCTGAATTACGGCCGCCAGACCACCCACGTCCTCACCATCACCGCCACCGACAATTTCTCCGCCAACCCCGGCATCACCACCCACACCCTCACCATCGATCTCGCCGACGCAGGCGAAAAGGATGCCGATGGCAACGGACTGCCCGATCTCTGGGAAACCGGATACTCCCTCACCGATGCCACCGCCAGCGGCGACTCGGACGGCGATGGAGTGCGGGATTTCTTCGAGTACCTCTCCGGCACCAACCCCTCCCTGAGCACCTCCGCCACCCAGGTCCCGGAAATCGTCGATCCCGTTTCCCCTCCGGAAATGGTTCTCGAATGGCGCGCCCGCAACGGCCTGCGGCTCGATGAAGATTACTTCGTGGAGACCAGCGGCGATCTCACCACCTGGACCTCCCTCACCGCCGCCACCGGCTACGAGCTGCTCTCCATCACAGAAGACGGCCCCGGCTTCGCGAAATACCGCGTCCGCATCATCTGCAGCGAGGACTGCGCCTTCGTCCGCCTCTCCGATACTCCACCCGGCATCTCCCTTTTCAACGGCACCAATCTCGATGGCTGGGAAATGAAACAAGGCTCCATCAGCCTCTTCTCCGTCGTCCCCGCCAGTGGAGGCGAACCCGCACAGATCGTAGGCACCGCCGACAACACCCTCGGAATGCTCGGCACCGTCGCCCAATACTCGGACTTCGAGCTGAACTACGATTTCAAAGTCGATGACGGCCTCAACTCCGGCATGCAGATCCGCAGCTTCGTCAACGGCTCCGGCAACGTCCAAGGCTACCAGATCGAGATCGACCCCTCCACCCGCGCCTGGAGCGGCGGCCTCTACGAGCAGAGAAGCGGCCGGGATTGGCTCTACGACCTCTCCGGCGAGGCCAACCGCCCCGCCCGCGAAGCCTTCCTCCCCACCGGCTGGAATCACATCCGCGCCATCGTCTCCGGCACCCGCATCCGCACCTGGATCAACGGAGTCCCCGCCACCGATTACACCGAGACCGCCTCCGGCACCCCCACCACCGGATTCCTCGCCCTCCAAGTCCACCAAGGCAGCACCCTCGCCGGGAAACAAGTCCGCTTCCGCAACATCTTCCTGCGCGAGCTGTAGACCGTTTGCCAAAAGTCCGTGCGCATTGAATTGTGGCTGGAGCATCTTGCTCCAGGCCGTTCAGCGGGAATCCTGCCCGCAGTCTCCGTAGCTGCGCCGTCCCGGCGCAGGCCGTGGCAACCTCGTCTCGAGGTGACACTTTTTTTAAGGACCAACCAGCGGGAAACCCATCTTCTCACTCCTCTCCCGGCCCAACATCGCATCGGGCAAAGCCCTTTACCCGACCAACCTGTACTCCGATCGTCATGTTAGAGTCCGAGAAAAAATCTCCCACCCCGAGCCATTTTCTCCGCCGCCCAAGAAAAACTCTCCGCCTTCCAAGCTCCGAACTCCGCCCCCGGAGAAAAAAACTCCACCCTCCCAGCTCCAGACTCCGCCCTCCAAGAAAATAGCTCCGGGCCCCGAGAATATGACTCCGCCGTCCGAGAAAATTACTCCGCTCTCCCAGCTTTTTGCTCCGGATTCCGAACTCCAAGCTCCGCCCCCCTGGTTCCGAAGGGGGGGTCCGTTGTGGTCTCGTCACATTTCTCGACCGAAATCACAACAGATATTTTGTTTGAGTGAAAATCTGGAGAAACGCCGCTAGCCCGTGAATTGGACCGGACTCACCTCTCGGGAAACACCACCGCAACGATTATCACCGCAAACTCAATCAACCTCTCCTCAAGTTGCTGGGGCGTCATCCTCTCAAAATTCAAATCATAATCAAAATGTCCCCAATCATCAATCAAGCGAGTCACACCGCCACCCCCACCGCATCCAGCGGACTCCGCACTCCTTTCCCATTTCCAATCTTTGCTGCATGGGCATAGATCTCCGTGGTTTTCACATCAGCGTGTCCCAGCAACTCCTGCAGGGTGCGGATATCTCCACCGCTATCCAAGAAATGTGTCGCGAACGCATGACGGAAAGCGTGGGTCGTCACTCTCTTGTAGTCCACTGCCTCTTCTGCGGCTTTCAGCACAGCATTTCCATAGACCTTCGAAAGAATGTGATGCCGCCTCACGACCCCGCTTTCTGGATCGGTGGAAAGTGTCTTGGCAGGAAATACCCAATGCCAAGCCCACTTCTCCCCGGATTTGGGAAATTTCAGCTCCATACCCAGTAGTGAGACACCCGGAATGCCGTTCTTTCTATCTTCCTCCCAAAGTCTCCTGGAATGGGCGACTTGGAGTGCCAAGGTTTCTTTAAGGCAGTTTGGAATGATAGTTTTCCTATCCCTATCGCCCTTGCCGCCGCGTATGGTCAGCACACCGCGCTCCAGATCGAGGTCTTTAATTCTGAGCCGAGCAAGCTCGCCTAACCGAAGCCCAGCTCCATATTGCAGGCTCGCCATCGGCTTGTAGCGTTCTTGCAGTTTAGAGATCACCGCAAGAACCTCTTTGAGATTCAGAATCACAGGTACCCGTGGCTTCAGCTTTCTCATCTTTACTTCCAGATCCACCACCTCCTCGCCACACACATCGCGGTAGAAAAATACTAGCGCGTTGAGGGCTTGTTTTTGAGTGGAAAATGATCGCTTACCTGTCGAGACGATCTCGCCGAGCCATATCTTGCAGACTCTGGGGTCATTGATACGTTCCTCTGATCCTGCCCAGATTCCGAACCTCACTACCCATCCTGCATAGGCCTTGCGCGTTGAGGGATTCAGGCCCCGACGTGCTCCGGCGCAGTGCACGGCATTTTGCAAACGCTCGGGTATGGTTCTTCCATCCCCACCAGCTTTCAGACAGGCTTCATACCACCGTAAATACCAGCGCATCCCTTGTTCCCACTGGCTAAGCTGCCAATCCTGTCTGGGAACTGCCTTGACAGCATCCCTCCAAAATCCCCGAGCACTTTCCCTGCCCGGCGGTAGAACGTTCCTCAATCTCCATTCTTCAAACCACGCAACCACGAAGCCAAAAGCCTGGATCTCATTGCGAGTTAGATCTCTGGAAGCACTTAAATCTTCCCGCCAATCAAATTTCAACATGGTTTCGGGCTCATTGTCGTAGTTCATGTGGACACTGTTCAGAAAAACGGTTCCTATGGCAAATCAAAATTGGATGATTCGCTTCTCCAGATAATTTGGATATCCGTTGAAGGCATCGCCACATTCCTTACAAATATCAGATTGCCTAAACTTAATAAAAAAGCAGTATATCTAAATATTCACAGAAAACGTTGGATTCGCATAAGGAGCTGATACCCAATGAAGCAGGAAAGGTACGAAAAATTGAACTTGATCTCAATCCCCGATCTACCAATCCTATTTGGGACAGAATACCCTGTTGGGCAAGAAACTTATGCACGAAATCATCATACGTTACATCAAAGTCGGAGGTGGACTTCTGCTCGCTTTTGCGACCGTAGGGGTGATCCTTTACAAGGTTGCAACCTCAAACCTCAGTTTTGAGGCCTCGTCTCTCGATACCACCGACGTATTGTCGGTGATTCTGGCAATTTTCGCAGTCGCACTGTCAGTGATGTTCTATTTCAAAGGGTCGGAAGAAAGTTCCAAGTTTTACAATAACAGTTATCAATTCACCAAGGAGATAAGCGAACTCCTAGGACGGATAGAAGCCGGCTTTGGGGAGAAGCTTCGTCACATTGACGACGGATATAGTACAATCGGTAAGCGCCTTGACGACGTGCTCGCACTTCGAGCACAGGCTACCGAGCGGCTTAAGGAAGAGGAGGAGGAGGTCGAGTCTGCATCAATTGATCGAGACGAGATCATTAGCGCTCTTTTGGAGAAAGCGAACGTGTCCGAAGAAGAGAGGCAACGGATCCGTGCTGAGTTAGAAGAGAAGGAAAAGGAACTAAGCTATGCAAGAAAGCAAGCGATGCGATACCGGACGCAAGTTCGTGAACTTGAGCGAGCAACAATAACTAGGATTGATGTTGATCCAGAGCTTGATACTTATCTTCGTATCACAGGTGAGATTATTGGTTTCGACCACATGGTTAAGGCTCCAATTTCGTGGTTGAATAGAAGAATGAAAGATCAACTCCCCCATCTGCCAAGCGACTATGTTGAAGTTATGGCGCGGAATAGTTTGCTTGATTCTGAAGGTAATCTTACTGAAGAAGGGCGCATAGTTATTAAGCGTTGGGCATCACACAATGCATAAGAAGCCCAACAAGGCGGAGATGGCGACGCCGAGGAAGCCGTCCGATTAAATTTGAGCTTCTCCCCGGCGCGCCATTCCTATAACGTTCTGCAAAGAAATATGCGCGGATTACTCCCATGTCTGATAGCAATCCTGCTCCTCCAAGGATGCGGCGGTAGTCGATCGTTTGCATCGCGAGAAGAACTCTATTCACGATCTGAATCGTTCGCGAATGAACCGACTGAGGCGCGACTTAGAGAGCTGCTCGATTCCAGAACAGATGGAGGGGCTACATATCTTTACATGGCGCTTGTAGGTGAGGCGTTTGGTCAGCATCCAGAGGTTTTTCGGCGAATACACAGTTCTTCAAGCAGTGCAGAACAGGAGGAGGCGTTTCGGATGCTTTCAGAACTTGGCGACCGCGTATTCGAATATTACCCTGATCGCGAACCAATGGATTTCGACACGGCCTACCAAGCCGCAACTTGGTTAGATAAGAAGAAGCAGAACAAGGCGGAGATGGCGACGCCGAGGAAGCCGTCTGATTAAATTCAAGCTTTTCACCGGCGCGCCATTCCTATAACGTTCGGCAAAAAAATGAAGAAGGCTTTAATAGTTACAGCAGCTATCGCCGTTCTCGTTGCTGTAGCTGGACTCACGACACCGGGAGGAACGTGGGATGGTCGTGTCATCCGTCCAATCAGAATCCAGATTGAGGGCGCTGATGGCATACCTGTACAAGGCGCCACTGTAATGCTAGTCCAAGGTTTGGACGGCCTCACGAAGCATCGCTCGAAAGCGGAGGTAATTGAAGACTACCGCAAGAACGCGAAGGAACCTCTCGTTTCCAATGAGAACGGCACCGCCGAATTAACAGGCTTATTTGGGGCGGGAGGAGGGTTTGGGAATCATGGTCGAACAGGACGCTTTATTGTGACTGGAGATATTTACGTGTTTCACGATGATTATTCGGAGTTCAGCGCTCCACTCACAGATTTAATTGGAGAGAGAAGAGTCTCGCTTGAGAAGAAGGAATTGGGACTCACCATATTCCTAGAACCAAATAAAGAGCCGAACAAGGCGGAGATGGCGACGCCGAGGAAGCCGTCTGATTAAATTGGTAGTTTACACCGGCGCCGCCATTCCTTTAACGTTCGGCAAATAATGAAGCCATCGCTTACAAACATCTTGATTGGTGCCGTTCTCGTTTGCGTAATGATTGCGGGAATGTGGTTCGCGTATAGGCGCGGCATTGAAGAAGGATTGAGGGCTGGAACCTGGCAGGCGAATGTGAACTCCATTGCCGCTATACTTAGCAGTCGAGCGTTGGAGGAGCAGGGCGATTTGCCGAAGGCACGGAAGCAGATAGACGATTTTCTTTACTTCAGCGCATCGAGTCTTGAACTGAATCAAGACGCTCCTTTACCCGAAGAATTCAATCGTTCCGCAGGTGAGCACGTTTTAATGCAAGTTGCAGAATATTACTGGCGGAATCCAGATAGTTACGACATCAACGGAGAAGCGAAGGACTCATTTCTGGAACTAGTAAGAGATCACCATATTCGTGTTACTTCAATCCTTAATCGCTACAAACCAAAAGAAGCCGAACAAGGCGGAGATGGCGACGCCGAGGAAGCCTTCTGATTAAATTTAAGCTTTACCCCGGCGCCGCCATTCCTATAACGTTCGTTTGGAGATTTTGAAGACATGATATTATGAGTGAGTTAGCAGGAGTTCTTGGGGCATTAGCGGGCATCACCGCTTCGTGGTTATTCTATTGGCTCGCCACACGTGATGCACTGACCGTTTACCGAGATGGGGTCATTACCAGCGTGCTGATGCGCTTGAAGGAGATGACGCCGACCAGCAAGACCCGAGTGCCGAACGGCTATGGACTCGATGACACGGCGCACTGGATTACGTGTATGGCAGAGATCCAGGAGCAGACAGGTTGGAGCGCCGGGGGACAGAAGCTCATAGCGATAGCAGCCGAGCTTCGCAACGCGCCAGACATTCCGAACCCATCGAAGGATCAACATGCTGAAGGTGAACGCCGCAAAGATGAGTGGGAAGCTGCGGTTCTCCGAATACACAAACCAAAGAACCATGACCGACGATAAGCATACGGACGGCACCCACAACGAACCGAAGAAACGAACAAGGCGTGGCGCATCAACCCCTGACCCGTTGTCTGTTCCGGCGTTCAGGTCATCACCGCTATCACCCTGCTGCGATCCGCGCTCCCGGTCAGGGGTGAGCGCACTTTGACGTTCTCCAATAAAATTAAGACCATGGGACAAAGGCTACCAGATGATCAGATGCGCCTTTACCGTCGGATTGATGAGGCGCTCTACTACATTTGGGATCCAATCGGCGTCAGCACTTCTGCCTGGGCGCGAGATGAGTATCAATCTTACCTCCCCCACGTATTCACAAGTGTCATGCAGGCATCGTCGCGAACCGAACTCCGTGACTACCTTATACGAATCGAATCCGAACACATGGGACTCGGCAAGCGCCTTGGCATGAAGAAGAGAGTAGATGGCTTCGTAGATCTCCTTTACGAGCTCAAGGAGGCAATAATCGAAGACAATAACAAGGAGAACAAGGCGGAGATGGCGACGCCGAGGAAGCCGTCTGATCATTTTGGAAGTTGACCCCGGCGCCGCCATTCCTCAGACGTTCGATAAAGATATTAAGTGCCAGCTACTGTAACAAACGAGACCAAGCTGAAGTTAGTCGGATTGTCTGTGGCAATCCTCTCACTAATTGCTACTTTCGTCGTTCCAGAAATCCGATCTCTGTTGAAGCTGGAATCAAATGAAACCATAAAGAATGATAAGGTTGTCGATGAGATTCATAACGTCGAAGAGGAGGGAAATGTACTCCGCAGTCCTGACAATCAACTAGCTCTTGAAGAAAGAGAACATTCATTGCGACTGGGCAGGCTTATTGATGGAAGATATCGGTGGAAGAATTACAACATTGAGAGCACTTCTACTGAGACAATAGAAGTTTGGGAATTTGGCGGTGGGAATTCAGGGCCAATGTTCATTTATGAGCCTCACAGAAATTCGGAATGGATTTCTGCTGATACTTTCAGGCTTCGGTTTTTAGGAGCAAGTGCAATTGATACCTTTAAGCTGGATGGGGATGGCTATTACGACATCAAGGTAGACCCACTTGCATACATTATTTCCGTCCTCAAGGTCGGATCCAGTGACCACTTCGGAGATGGCGATACCGACTAAGTCGTCTACATTACCATTGCAATTCAGCCAAAATGAAGAAATCGAACAAGTCGGAGGAGCCGACGCCGAACCCGCCGTATGAACAAATCGGGAGTTGACCGCGGCGCGGCTCTCCTATGACGGTTGCAATGAAATGAAGAGCGATTGCAACCCGCAAAAGCCCTTGAATTTCGACCGCCTGAAGGGTATTCTCCCTACATGAAGATCGAAATAGAGACTGAAGTTGACGGGCGTTTCATCGCCGAGGTTGCTTCTATTCCAGGTGCCATGGTTTACGGGAAGACAGCTGAAGAGGCAATTTCCAAGGTTGAAGCCTTGGTTTTGCGTATCCTCGCTGACCGGATCGACTCGGGAGTAGATTCGCCATAGCTTTCGGAACTCTTCACTGTGTCCGCATGAGCGTCTGGGGTTCGACAAAGGCACGGAAGGTATTCAAAGCCCTCATGAAGCTCGGATGGACGATCAAACGCGAGACGGGAGGCTCGCATCGGATACTCGAACGGCAAGGGTGGCCGGATTTTGTATTCTCGTTTCACGATGGCACAGAGATTGGACCAAGAATGCTCTCGCGTATTGCCAAGCACACAGGCTTGGAGCCTACCGATCTATAACAAATACAAGAGGCAGAACAAGGCGGAGATGGCGACGCCGAGGAAGCCGTCTGATCAAATTGGGTCTTGACACCGGCGCGCCATTCCTATGACGTTGCTATTGCACTCTCAGTCGATCAGCATTCGCAGCAGATTGGATTCATCGGACATGAAGATATCGAGAATATGCCATTTATCGGAGTGTCAGCTTCAATCAGCGACTTTTTCTGGAACTCTTGGCATGTTGACGACTATCCAATAGACTACTGGGACGCGCAAGCTTCACAAGAATCCAAAGAGGCAGAACAAGAGTAGATGAGAAGGCAGGTTCGGTTGCGCTAGCGCAATATGATACACTGCCTTGTTATGAAAACACCATCTACCCAATACGTCGTCGGAATCGATCTTGGTAATGCGAAGCACGCGATTTGCGTGACCTTACAATCGACTGGCGAAATCATAGACGAGCGCAACATTTGATGCTCGCCGCCTCACGGCTCGCACTCCTTCGGAGCACGTCGCGGTTAGCTCCTGTCTATTCCGCTCCGCGGAATTCCAATCACCGCGAATGAAGCCGTTGGCGGAGGCTTCATGGACGGAGCGAAGCGGAGCCCGGAAGGGTGAGGGGGCTTATGCAGCAGGGCACCTACAGTTGGAAGATTTTAACCGCAGATGGACGGGATGAACGCAGATCGAAGAAAAGATGATGGGTTCAAATCACCCTAAACTGCCAATTCCCCTTAATGTTCTCTATTGAAATCAAAAACTAATCCTCTTTATCAGCGTTCATCCCGTCCATTTGAGGAAAGATTGGCAGACTCCAGTTCCTCTGGGTCCGCTGCGCTACCATTGTGGTTAGAAACCTCTTCTCCCACCTGTGCGGTTTCAAATGTCGATGCCCTGGCTTGTGCAGCCCTCGAATCAAAACCACCTTAGGCTGCGCTGATGCTCGTGCGGAGAGGAGTATCGTGGATCCTATCTCGAACGAAATTTTTTGATGGGCAGCGGGACGGTTGGGGGCGAGGATTTCTCCGAAACATTTCACTTACAGAAAACTCCTATGAAAGCATTGATCCCCGCAAGTCTGGTGGGCGCGCTCGCGTTGAGCGTCGTGGCCTACAATCCGTCGAAAGAACAGGCACCTGCAGGTGCGATGGAAAAAATCGAGGCGGCGCTGCCGTCCGAGGCTTACGCGAAGCCTGAGAAGCCGCGCAAGCTGCTAGTGTTTTCCCGGACGAATGGATTCCGTCACGCTTCGATCGCGACGGGAAAAATTGCCCTCACGGAGCTTGGCAAGAAGACCGGTGCCTTCGAGGCGGTGGTCAGCGAGGAGATGTCAAATTTCGAAAAGGACAAGCTGGCACAATTCGATGGTGTCTGCTTCCTGAGCACGACGCAGAATCCGTTTTCCCCTTTCAAAGAGGATTTCGAAAAGATGTCTGATGACGAGAAGAAGGCGGCCAAGGAGTACGAGATGACTCTCAAGGAAAACTTGATGGCGTATGTGAAAGGCGGCGGCGGCTTCATCGGCATCCACGCTGCGACGGACACCTTCTATGAGTGGGCGGAATATGGCCAGATGATCAACGGCTACTTCGATGGCCATCCATGGGGTGCTGGGACGAAGGTCAGCATCAAGGTGGAGCCGGGTCAGGAGGATCATCCGCTGGCGAAGATGTTCGGTGGGGAGAATATCGAATTCAAGGAGGAGATCTATCAGCTAAAAGATCCCTACGACTCCAGCAAGGTCCACATGCTGCTGCGTCTCGACCCGGAGAAATCCGATATGACGGTGAAAGGTCTCAAGCGTGAGGACAAGGACTGGGGAGTTGCTTGGGCGAGGACCTGGGGAGACGGCCGCGTCTTCTACTGCTCCATCGGCCACAATCACGAGATGTATTGGAATCCGAAAATCCTGAGACACTACCTCGCTGGCATCCAGTGGGCACTAGGCGACTATGATGTCGCGATCGAGGAAGGAAAATAAACAGCACCCGGCTCTGGCTCCATGGACTTCATTTTAGATAACATCATCTGGTTACTCGCGGCGGCCGCCGGGATTGTCCAATGGTGGAAATCGACCCAAGAGGCGAAGGCGGAGCGCGCGCTTGCGGAGGAAATCCGCCGCCGGCGGATGGAGGAAGCTACCGATGGATATGAAGAAGAGCCTCAGTATCCGAGAACCGCGCCCCGTCCTGCGGTGCCGCCACCACTCCCGGCTTCTGGGCCACCTGCGATCCCGCCTCAGCGCCGGGCCGGTCGTTCTGTACCGGAGGGGATTCCTGTCGATTTTCCTGAGCCATCTGGAGAACTCGCTCGCCAACAGGCTCTCGCAGAGCAGGTGCGGGAACTGAAGAAAACCAAACGCAACCGCGAGGGCGGAGGCATGAGAGTCACCCGTCCGGCGGTTCCGCAAAAGGCGGGTCCAGCTCCGTCCTCCCTGCGCGCAAGGCTCAGCAACAAGCGCGAGCTTCGGCAGGCATTCGTTTTGAAGGAGATCCTCGACAGGCCAGTCGGGCTCCGTTGAACGGCGATGTCGGGAGAGAAAAAAACGGCAGGGAGGCTGCGGGTGGATCTTTTTCCACGGGCAGAAAGCGCAATACGAAGCGGCCATCCGTGGATCTATGCGGAGAGCATCCGTGGGCAGAACCGGGAGGGGCGGACCGGTGAGTTGGCGGTCATGTATGACAAGCGGGACCGCTTCCTAGCGATCGGTATGTATGAAGCGGAATCGCCGATCCGGCTGCGCATTCTCCATCACGGAAAACCTGCGAATCTCAACCGCTCCTGGTGGCTGGAAAGGGCGCAAAACTGCCTAGCAAGAAGGGAAGGCGATGTCCTGAAGCCGGGCACGGATGGCGCACGCCTGATCAATGGCGAGAGTGAAGGATTTCCGGGAATCGTCGCGGACAAATACGCTGGGACTCTGGTGGTGAAAATTTACGCGGCGGGTTGGCTGGCGATGTGGGAGGAGATCGAGAGTGTGTTCCGCGAGGTATTTTCCCCGGATCATCTCGTGCTGCGGATGAGCCGGAATGTGGCGGAGCGTGCGGAGGATTTCGGGATCGCCGAGGGGTTCCGAGGTGAGGTGGGCGAAGAGACGGTGGTGTTTTCGGAAAACAGGATTCGCTTCGAATCGGCAGTCTTGCATGGCCAGAAGACCGGGTTTTTCCTCGATCAACGCGACAACCGGGCGCGGGTGGAACTGCTGTCGAACGGACGCGATGTCCTGAATGTGTTCAGCTTTTCCGGCGGATTTTCCCTCTACGCAGCAAGGGGTGGGGCGAAGTCTGTGACGGATCTGGATATCAGTTCCCATGCGCTTGAAAGCGCTTCGAGAAATTTCTCACTCAATGGTGAAGACAATAGGATCGCTGGGACAGAGCGATATGCCGTGCAGGCGGATGCCTTTCGCTGGTTGGAAGAGGACGGGGGAAAATATGATCTGATCATCGTCGATCCACCCAGTCTCGCGAAGCGTGCATCGGAAAGGGAAGGTGCTCTCCGTGCCTACCGTCGCCTGAATACGCGCGCGATGGCGAAGCTGCGTCCGGGGGGAATTCTGCTTGCTGCCTCCTGCTCCGCTCATGTCCCCAAGGCAGAATTTTTCGAAATGATCCGGGAAATCGGAAGCGGCTGGGAGGAGCTTTGGACAAGTGGTCACGCGCCGGATCATTGCGCGGATTTCAAAGAGGCGGAGTATCTGAAAGCCATTTGCCTGCGGCGGGGGTAATATGGAGAAGGGTTCGGTGTGCCCCCTAGGGTATTGTAAACCCTTTCACGGCACCAGCGCCATTGCCCCAGTCCTCTGCAAAGGAGTTCCAAACTCCTTCTCCATATTGCTCTACTAGCCGAGGTTCGAGATTGTCTGGAAGATCGCGGTGATCATCAGGTAAGCGAAGGAGCCGATGAGCAGGGCCATCAGGATCAGAACGGCGGGCATGATGAGCGCCATGATGCGTTGCAGGTCCTTGTCGAGTTCCTTGTCATAACGCTCCGCCGCGCGGCGCAGGGATTGGTCGATTTTCCCCGTCTGCTCGCCGACCGAGATCATGTCGATCAGTAGCGGAGGGAAGCTGCCGGAGCGAATCATGGCTTTGGAAAAGGCCCGTCCGTCGCCGACTTGGTCGATCACCCCGTTGAGATGGCGGCGCAGGGAGAGATTCTGTGTGGCATCGCGCGAAAGCTCGAGTGCTCGGAGCAGGGGCAGGCCGTTGCCGACGAGGTTCGCCATGGTCTCGAGAAACTGGACGTAGAAGCGCGAGGAAATCACCGGGCCGACGAGTGGCATTCCGAGTTTCATCTCATCCCACTTCGGTTTGTTTTCCTCGTTGTCCTTCCATGCTTTGAAAAACAGGAACGCGCCGATGAGGGTGAGCGTGATCACGATCCACCAGCTTTTGATGAAATCGGCGAAGCCCATCATCATGGAGATAGCCAAAGGAATTTTCCCGCCCGGGGTGCTCTTGATCAGCTCGGTGAGCTGCGGGATCAAGGTGGTGATGAAGACCACGCCCACGCCGATCCCGACGAGGATCAGGAAGGCCGGGTAGATCATGGCGAGGATCAGGCGGCTCTGGAGCTCGGAGATGGTTTTCAGGTAGTGGGCCTGGCGTTTGAGGATCGTATCGAGCGCGCCGGAGGCCTCCCCCGCGGCGGCGAGCGAGCAATAAAGCGGGCCGAAGCTGGGGCTGACTTTTCTCAAAGCCGTGGAGAAATTTACCCCGTCGCGGACGATGGTCCGGATGCGCTGGGAGACCTCTTTGAGACTGCCGAGCTCCTGACGGTTTTCCATGGAGCGCAGTGCAGGCTCCAGCTGGAGTCCCGCGCCGAGCATGTCGGAAAGCTCCTCGGTGAAAAGAATCACCTCTGCTCGCTTCAGTTTCAGTGGGCCATCGGGAAGAACTTCCTCGTTCTCGGAGCTACGCTCCTTCGGACGCGGCGCGGCTTCTTTCTTTTTCGCCGTCTTCGCAGGCACGGCTTTGGCGGATTCCTTGAGGTTCACCGGCTGAAGCCCACGCTTGTCCAGCACACGCAGAGCCTCGGGCCGGTCAGACGCCTCGATCTCACCGGTGGCGACGGTGCCATTGGTGGCGAGTGCTTTGTAGGAGAAGTGGGGCATGGGGTGGGTTGCAGGGAAAGGTTAGGTGCAGCCGACGAAAATGTAAGCCTGAGTTTTTTCGGAGTCTGTGACGAGGCGGGAGAACCAGTGATCCCGACTGTCAGACCACTCGTATCGTTTTGCGCCTTTCCAGTTCCTGAAATTTGGACTGCCAGGCAAGGGCTCAAAAATCGAGTAAGCGGATTCGGAGTTATCGAATGACTTATCCTCCGTCATTTTCATTTCCCGGATGAGGCGATCAATTTCAGCAGATGAAGTTTTGAAATAATATGTATCCCCGTAGTCTACAAATCCGCCGCCGGTGAAAGACGTGTTCAGCTCGCTCAATTTTGCGGGAAGCTCGCACTTCGCGAATTTCTTGAATCGATGCTGCGGAGTTTGAGGAGATGCGAGCAAGCTATAGAGCGAAAGCAGACACATCAGGAGCGAAGGACCGAGCATCCACAGCGTTCTACGTTTTTTGCTCGTTCTCTTCCGGTAGCAGAAATGAATGATCAGCGCCCATGGAATCAGGTAGATCGCCGAGGCGATGCTAAAAACAGCCATGTGAAACAAACCGTTGCGCAATCCATCCCAGTGATTCGTCCACCGGAACGTCTCTTCGACCGCATATCCAGCTCCGAACAGAGGGAGCGAAAGCAAAAACGCCACTACCAGTGGCATGGGTCTGGCCGATTCAGTTTGGTCTAACGCTTTTGTTTCCGAACTCATTGTTCACAGGATCTCGTTTCCCACCGACTTTCCAAACTCGATCTCAGGATGTATGTTTTCCGGAGTGATGCGGTCGATGAGAGCATCAAGCTTTTGGTCTTTGCTCAGAAACTCGACAGCTTGATTCAAGCTCAACGTTGCTTCTTCGACGGTTTCACCTTTCCCGTTCGCGCCCGGAACCTCCGGACAAATCGCCCAGAACCCGCCCTCATCAGCGGCATGGATTTCAACGGTGTGTCCGGACTTCATGAACGTATTCTTATTCCGCTCCGCCAATATCCGATGACGTCACGGAAATCACTTCCTCGATCGTTGTTTCCCCCTGCATGACTTTGTGCCAGCCGTAGGTTCGCATTTGGACGTAGCCATCTTTGAGAGCTTGGATCTTCATCTCCGCGAGTGGGCGGGAGTGGGCGACGAGTTCCTGCATCGGCTGGGTAAGAGTGACTACCTCATAGATCGCGAGTCGGCCGGAGAAGCCGGTCATGCGGCAGCGGTCGCAGCCTTTCGGGGCGAAAATAGTGCCGGGAATGTTGGTCGGGATTTCTAGGTCGATCATGTCCTGAGAAGAAATTTCCCGGGGAACCTTGCAGTGCGGACACAGGCGGCGGACCAGGCGCTGAGCAAGAAAAGCACGCACGGCGGCGGATACGAGGAAAGGCTCCACGCCCATATCGACGAGGCGCGAGATGCCGCCCATCGCGTCGTTCGTGTGGAGGGTGGAGAAGACCAAGTGACCCGTAAGCGAGGCTCGGATGGCGATTTCGGCGGTCTCAAGATCTCGAATTTCCCCGATCATGACGATATTCGGGTCGGCCCGGAGGATGGAGCGCAGGGCGGCCGCAAAAGTCAGGCCGATCTCGGATTTCACGGCGATCTGCATCACCCCGGAGAGCTTGTTCTCCACCGGGTCTTCCACGGTGACGATGCGCTGGTCCGGGCTATTCACCTCGCTTAGGAAGGAATACAGGCTGGTCGATTTTCCCGATCCGGTGGGTCCGGTGATGAGGATGATGCCGTTGGGAAGGTGCAGCAGGGTTTCGATTTTCTTTCGGACAAATGGCTCGAGGCCAAGCTTGTCCAAGTTGAACTTCTCTTGGTTCAGAAGGCGCAGGGAAACGCTTTCTCCCTCCACGGTGGGCACGGTGGCGACGCGGACGTCGATGGTGCGGCCCTCGAACTGGAGGTTGATGCGGCCGTCTTGAGGAACTCGTCGCTCCGCGATATCGAGCCGGGACATGATTTTCAGACGGGCGATCACCGAGCTTTGCAGCGCCTTGATGTTTTCCGGCACGGCGATTTCCAGCAGCTTGCCATCAATGCGGTAGCGGATGCGGAGATTGTTCGCCAACGGCTCCACGTGGATGTCCGTTGCACGCTGGTCGAGTGCCTCGCGGATGATCTGGTTGACGAATTTCACCACGCTGGCCTCCTCGTCCTCGTCGGCATCGATCACGTTCGCTTCGTCTTCGGAATCGGAAAGCTGATCGTAATCGAGATCGCGACCTTCGAGAATTTGCTCGAAAGTGTCTGCGCCGACCCCGTAGAGATGCCGGAGAGATTCGTGGATGCGTTTCCGCGAGGCCATGCACCACTCGAAGGGCATTTCCAGCTCCTGAGCGGCCGCTTGATGGGCGATGAGGTTGAAAGGATCAAAGGTTGCTATTAGCAGTTTCCGGTCGTCTCCCTCACCCTCGATGGAAACAGGTAGAAGGCGGTGCTTCAGGGCGATCCGCGGCCCACAGGCCTCCCGGAGCGGCATGGTATTTTCCTCTGCGGGAATCGCTGCCAGCCACGGGAGGTTCAGATCGGCTGCCAGTTCACGGAGGTAGCCTTCCTCATTTACGATATTCGCGTCCAGTAGGTCGTCGATGGGAGAGCGCTGGCGTTGCACAGCCTCTTTTAGCAGCTCGCCAAGCGCCGGGAGATCTTCGCAGCCGGAGCGGCGGGCGGGTTCTATTAGAAGTTGGGTCATCCGTTCGGGCGCAGTCTCATCTGAAATGCCCAGTGATGGCAACATTGTCGGTGATAAGAAGGCTTTTCGTGACAAACTCCCTCCGGAAAGATTCCCATCGTCCTCGCCGGGAAAGCAAACGGCCAACTCAAGACCGGCCAGCACCTTCAGTTCGACGAAGGCACTCCCCTCTGCTCCCTCTGGCTTTCCATGCTCGAAAAAGCCGGAGCGAAAACCACAGAACTTGCCGACGCTTCCAAAGAACTGCGCGGAGTATGAGCACGTGGGGGCGATCTCCGGTCGCCCCCTCCCATTTCACCACTTGCGCGATTCGTGTAGTGTTCGTATTATCCCCCCATGAGCGTTGAGACGATCAAGAGCACGCTGGCTTCCCTTTCGCCGGATGAGCAAAAGGAAGTTTCGGCGTTTCTCTTCCACCTGAGGCATGTGTCCGACCCGGATTACCAGGAGCGCGTCGCTTCCCGTCTTTCCGACAAATCTTCGGAAAACTGGCTGACTCCGGAAGAATTCGAGAAACAACTCGACGGAAAATAAGACGATGCGTCCGTCCGAGGTCTATCTTCCCTCGGCGTTGCTCGATTCCGTTCCGAAGACTGGCGTGCAGCGGCGCAGGATCATGGATTTTATCTACCGGCTCCGTGAGAATCCGGATGCCCTCGGGGACTTTCACGATAAGGATGAATCCTTTCGTGAGCGGCAGATCAAAATCGTCGGAGACTACGCAGTGACCTTCTGGTTCGACGCCCCCGCCCGCATCGTGATGGTGGTGGATGTGCGGCTGGCGGATAGATGAGACATCCGTCATCTTCATAGCCCCGCCCCTTTCCCCGGTCCGAATTCTTCTCTCTTGCGTCGCCACTGCGGAGTGGGAATTCTATTGAGCAAGTTCAACACATGATCGTTCCTCAATATTGGGCGGAAGGCCGGATCCAGCATAAGAAGGCGGGGAAACAGGTGACGATGCGTCGATTTGGCTGGTCCGATGAGAGTCAAAAGGCGGCGCAGGAAATGGCGGATGCGCGGACAGAGGAAGCTTTGCAGAAGTTTCTCACCGGCGAGAAGCTCGAAAAATACGAGCCAAAGATGGCCTACAACGGGGCGGATGGCGTGCCGATCCGTGAGGAGATTGTGGATAGGCTAGGGGAAAACGTTCTCACTCGAAATTCATACGGAGCACTCTGCATCAACTCGCCGGACGTGTTTTTCATCGATGTCGATTTTTCCGAACACAGGCCGTTCCGCTATCTGACGCGTGCGATCTTCTTCGTTTTTGTCATACTTTCTGCCTTGGCCTATTGGAATGAAGGGAGGGGGCTTATCTTCTACATTGCGATCTCCAGCACGGGGATTTTGCCGGGCATTCTGGCGGGTTGGATACGCAAGGCTCACCTGAAAATGAAAGGCGGCCATGAACGAGTCGCGATGGGGAAAATCGAGAGCTTCACGGCCACCCGTCTTTTTTGGAACCTGCGGATCTATCGCACCCCGAACGGTCTCCGCCTCCTCGCCGCGCACCGGACCTTTTCCCCTGCCGATCCAGAGGTGGAAGAGACCTTCGAAGCCCTAGGCAGCGATCCGATGTATCGGATGATGTGCCTGAAACAACAATGTTTCCGCGCCCGCGTGTCGCCGAAACCGTGGCGGATCGGAATTGGAAATCACCTCCGACCTCGCCCCGGCGTGTGGCCGGTCAAGCCAAAGTATCTTCCCGCAAGAAACGAATGGATCGTCCACTACGAGAAGGTCAGCAAAGGCTTTTCCTCATGCAACTACTTGGAAACAAGAGGCAACGGCAAGGTTCATCCCGCCATCGCTCCGGTGATGGAATGGCACGATGAACTCTGTCGCGCCGAGTCCGGTCTCCCCTCTGCCTGAACACAATGATCCTATGATTCAGGGAGTGTATCCTCGCCCATTTGGAAATTTCCGAGTGTGGATTCGGATCATTTCTGGAATAAGGAGCCAACCTAGATTGCTCCAGCCTATTGCCCGGACTATATCCGGCGGCGGGAGAAAAGCAGACCTGCGAGGCCAGTCGCAAAAAGTGCCAAGACCGTAGGCTCTGGGACAGGTAGCACATCAGCAAACGTATTACCCACACGAATGTCATCCACAAACGCCGGGGTGAAATTTTCCAGTGAATCCCCGAAAATGCTTATGCCATTGATGCCTCCGGTGCTGAATTGTCCGCGGATCATACTGGCTTCATAGTTAGTAATGGTAGTCGCATCTGATTCGCTTGTGGGATTGACCCATAAATTCAGGCGATCAGTGGTTCCTGAAACGTCATATGTGATCCTGATGACCACCCGGTAGTCCGTGTTCAACGCAAGGGTTCCACCCGAGGTATTATTTCCGCCACCACCAATGAATGCGCCATTTGCGAAACCAAAACGCAGATCAGAGTTAACACCATCTGTATCGTTATCGAGAATGACATAAAGATCTCCATCCGTAATATCCGCCGTTCGGAAAATAGCTGAGGCATAAAAAGATTCATTGGCAGCGATACCTGTTAGATAGGCAGCATCGGTATTCCTTCTGACGGCCCGCGATTGGTTACTGCTTTTATAAAATTCAAAGGAACCTGTTTGCGCCGTTCCGGATCGGTTGATGTAGGTATCCGAAGCGCCACCTGTTGTCGCGGCCCAATTCCCAGTGAGTCCGGTCATGGCTGGGGCCGTCAACGTAGAGGTGACTCCCCCCGGATTCGCATAACCGTCGAAGGTTTCATGGATAAGCAGCGCTGCATTGAGAGGTGTTGGTAGCGAGAGCAGCGAAAAAAGAGGGAGGGATTTTTGAAGCAGGGTCATGGTCTTTTTCGGTTTCGGTGAAATGTGATTCGACGGAATCGGTCCAGGAAACAAAATTCGCCGTTCATGCTATTCAATGGTGATGCCGTTCCGATTTCTGCCTCCGATACTCAGAAAAAACCATTTTTCTCGCCCAAAGGATGACCGCAGCGTGATTTTCGGATAGAATGCCGCTTTTCCGAGGCAGAATCTGCCGTTTGATCACCACTAGAAGTGCTGCAGGGTGTTCCCAGTGGAATTGTTCTCAAATGTTGTCGCCAGATCTATTCACAAGTCTCTTTGTCCGCCATGAGCGCCAGCTCTACGGCTTCATTGCGGCGATGCTTGGCCAGCCGACGGATGCTGACGACCTGCTCCAAGAAACCGCCAAAAAGCTCTGGCGTGAGTTCGACCGATATGATCCCGAAAAATCCTTCCTAGGCTGGGCGCAAACTCTGGCCCGCTATGAGGTACTGAACTACTGGCAGCGGCAGAAGACACGCAGGAAATATTTCAGCGACGAATCCGTCGAACTCCTAGCTGTCGAGTGGGCGGCTATCGATTCGGAGCGCGACGGCCGCGCCATTGCCCTTGAGGCATGCGTTGAGGAGCTTCCCGTAGATTCCCGCCGCTTGCTTGCCGACCGGTACAGTAGGGACGAGACCCTGAAGGAAACCGCCCAACGAACCGGCGTGACTCCGAATTCCCTCTACAAGACACTGCAACGTATCCGCAAATCCCTGCTGGATTGTGTAAACGGCAAAATTTCGCCCAGCCACCCGACCGCATGAGTTCCCGGAAAGATAGTTTTCCCCGCATCGACGACCTCGCTCAACGCGTGGCCGATGGAATCGCGAACGAAGATACGATCGCCGAACTCGATGCTCTGATCCGCGAGGATCCACAAGCGCGCCGCCGTTATGTGGAAACCGTCCAGCTCCATCTAGCGCTCGAACGGAAGTCCGCACGCGGCACTCTCTCTCCGGAAACGGAACGAACCATCCCTTTCGCGCCAGCTGCCAAGAAACGAAGGAAAACCGGACGTTTCCTCACCATCGCCGCCTGTATTGCTCTCGTCGGGGGCCTTTCCTGGTCGGTGTTCCGCACGAAGCCTCTCGCCGAGATTGTGGAAGCGAAAAACGTCGTATGGGAGGGGCCAGCCACCACCGGTGACCGTATTGATGCAGGCCAACCAATCCATCTTATTTCTGGAAACCTTGAACTCCTCACAAGCTCCGGCGTGCGTTTGAAAATCCAGGGCCCTAGCGAGGCGGTGTTTGAAGACCCGATGCGTCTGCTTCTTACTTCTGGCGAGGTTTTCGCCGATGTTTCTCCGAAAGCCCACGGCTTCAAAATCCTCACCCCCTCCGTGGATGTGGTGGACTACGGAACACAGCTCGGAGTGCGCGCCGTGACCGGGGCACCCGTCGAAGTCCACGTGTTCGAAGGTGAAGTCGGAGTAGGGAAAACAGACAAACGCCTCACCCTCGCCCAGGCCGCAAGTTTTTCGGAAAAGGGCAAACTGGAAAATTGGATCGAGCCGGATTACGAGGGCTTCGGGGCCCCGCAACTCGCGCCGGGCGTCCTAAGTGTGAACTCCGACGTCCGCTGGCATTCCGAGCACCCCTCTTCCTTGGCACGGGGGGATTTCAAGACTGGAAGATCCGTTTCACTCATGCTCGAAGGCCGGAATGTTGTTCTGAAGCAGCCCATGCAAATCACCTTCGACAGCGAAAAGCGCGGCACCAATTCCGCCTTCGGCACCCACGAGCGCACCCTTCCCGCAGGAACCCAGGTCGATAGCTACCTGCTTCATTTCGATCCCTCGGAAATGGTGGACTTTGCTGACGGGCGGATCCGCTTCAACCGCCGCATCATCGGGGTGATCGCCCGCGACGACCAGCTCATCGCCAGCGACAAGATCCTCGGACTCGGGGGTACCCGATACTCCGAAGTGGGCTCGAACAGAGGTCTCGACGACCTTTCGGATCCGCCCGATATCATGAATTTCGTTTCCCCGGATACCGTTGCCATCCGCTTCAGCCCGCAGGGCAAAGGCTTCGACCAGGTCCGCATCCTCGTCGCCGACGACTGATTTCCCCAGATGATTATGAAAACCCCGACAGCCATCCTTCTCGCATGTTTGCTCCCCGCCGCCGCAGCGGAAGTGAAAATCATCATCCCCAACCAGCTCGGTCACGAGTGGCCGGGTGAACTTGTTTCCTTTGACCTCGGAAAAGGGGAAATCCCTTCCGGCGATCTCAGCATGGAAGTCCATGGCATCACCCGTCCGGCGCAGGTTGATGGCGACGGCCGCGTGTGGAGTTACGTGACCATCGCCGGGAAAGGAGACGAAATCGCAACCATCCCCGGCGTCCTGAAGCAGGGAAAAGCCCAGCCGGGCATCACTTGGAAAAAGCAGGACGACTTCTACCTCATCGACAACGGCACCTATCAATTCAAGCTCCGCGACTATCAGGGCGAGCTCAATTCCCCTGTCGAACT
>CAWCXB010000021.1:0-95229 GCA_963799385.1 uncultured Verrucomicrobiae bacterium | reverse complement strand
ACGCTGATGCAGCTCGAGCAAGGCTTGGATTTCTGCTTTGCGGGCTTGCCAGTCGAGGCGCTCTTTGGATTCCAAAGTTTGGGTATCGACGATATTGGAAATGGTTTCCCGGAGTTCGATGACGACTGGGTCTGTCTCCTGAGCGATAAGACGGAGGGCAAGGAGGAGGAAGATTAAAGCAGTGCGGGACATGATAGTTCCATGAAAAATGGTCGCAGGACGAGGGCTGAGACGCGGAATTTAGTCTACCCCGATCAAACGTAAAGGGCCTTTGTGCTTGTGGAGAGGGCATGCATTTCGTGCTTCGTAAATAAGGAGAGATCTCACATAGTGGCTGGGTTGACCAAATGAAGATATACTCGTATTGGGACTACCCTCACTCGACGACAGCAATCACGGAGCCGAATCGATTGCTTGGTTTTCCCATCGCTTCGCCGATTCTCATTTGGCTGATGTCTCCATCGAGAAACAGCGCGTTTCGGCATCCTAGGCTGCGGAACAGCTCCGCGAAATTGTGGAGGTTTGGAAATTTCTGTCCGTTCGGATCTGAGATCGCGAAGACAACCAAGCCGTCGTCCGTGATGCCCACTCCGTTGCGGTGGAGTCGTGACTTCGAGTCGGAATTGAAGGCCGGGTGGACCTTCCCTTCGTTCAGGAGCAATGGTCCGGATTGGACGGCGAAGAAAATTTTCACCCCAGCTGGTGGGAACTTCCCGGTCTCCAAGATAGCCGGACCCTTGTCTCCGATCAGGAAGACTCCGTTGGGTTTTAGGAAAAAGTTTCCCTTTCCGTCTCTGCGATTCACTGGGAGAAGCGGTTGTCCGTTCTGAATCATGACGCCGCTCGGGACTCCTCCGGGTTCGAAAATCCCTCCGTTCATCAACATGAGGGGCTTTTCGCCTTTTGTTTCCAGATAGTGATTCACCTCCGGGAGTTCGCGGAGTTGTTTGCCGTTTTCATCCTTCCAAATCACCCGCACCTTCGCCGCTTCTGCCTTCCAGACAAGATAGCGGATTCCATCTTTAGTAACGGCCTCCTGACCGGCCCGTCCTAGACAAACCATACAAACCGAAAGAAGAATCGTTCGCAACATCCGGGCAGGTTAGTGGTCATTGTGGGATTCGTAAAGAGACCCACCTTGGATTTTCGGATGGCAAAAATTGTGTTGGGCGGAGAGGCTGCGCGGCGAATGATCCAGAGACTTCCATTTTCCTACGAAGGGATAGACGGAGATATCGGCCGGTTGCGTGTGCTGCTGGGGGAGGTGTTTACTGCAGCCAATTTGAACCTTGGAGGACGAATTGCGGTGCTGAATCTGGCCTGCGGGCGGGCGGATGAGACGGGGGTGCTGGCAGATGCATTGCTCCCGGCTGAGATCGGCTTTTACCTAGGGATCGACCTGAGGGCGGATGCGATCGCAGAGGCGGCGCGGCGGTGGGAGCTGCCGGGTGGAGAAATTGATTTCCGTGAGGGAAACGCGGCGACAGTGGGGCGAATAGAGGATTTGCCAGAGTTTGATTTGGTGTTCATCCGTCACCAGAATTACTGGCATGAGCCGATGGTCTGGGAGGGGATACTTGATGAAGCGCTGGCGGCGATGAAGGACGGGGGAGTTTTTGTCTGCACCTCCTACTTCGATCTAGAGCATGAGCTGATGGCTGCCAGCATGCGCGAGCGAGAAGTTAAATTGCTGGCGAACGTGCGCCACGTATTTTCCCGCGATCTCCCCGATGCGAAGGGAAAGAGCGTGGATCGGTGGGTGGGGGTGTGGAGGAAATAGCCTGCTACACGTGAGAGATTACGTCGCTTTCCGGGAAGCGGGCCTTCTTCTTGCCGGCGTGTTTGTCGTCATTGGAACGATAGCCAAGTGCGCAGCCGACGGCGGTTGCGTAGCCAGTTCCTTTGAGACCGAGAATCTCGTCGTAATCGGCGGGGGAGATCCCTTCCATCGGGCAGGTATCGATGCCGAGCAGGGCGGCGGCGGTCATGAGCTGGCCAAGTGCGATATAGACCTGGCGGGTGTTCCATGCCTGTTTGGCGCCCGTGTCCATGCTGCCCGCGAAAGAAGCAATCACACCGGAAAGGCCGGCTAAGTTCTCCATTGGGGTTTCTTGGACATCGGCGAGGCGGGAGATCCAGGTATCGATGTCTTTCTGCTCCAAATCGGTGCGTGTGGTGAGGACGACAAAGTGCGATGCGTCGCGTACTTGCGCTTGGCCCCAGGAGGCGGTCATCAGTTTCTCCCGGATATCCGTGGAGTCGATGACGAGGAATTTCCACGGTTGGAGGCCGAAGGAGGATGGGGTGAGTGCCAGGGAGGACTCGATGGCTGTCCAAGTATCCGCAGGGATCTTCTGATCGGGATCAAAAGCTTTGGTCGCGTAACGGAAATTCAGGGCGGAGAGCAGATCTTGATGGGAAATGGCCATGGTAGGCGGGACTATTGCGCGTCGATGCTGAATGGCAAGGAAACTGCCGGGAAATTTTTCAGCGTGAGACCGAAGATGACTCCGTATTCGTCTTTGAAGCGGTTGTCCCGCGCCGTGAATCCCGCAGAGGCGACCCAGTTCCCTAGGTCCCGATGCACGGTGTATTGCTGGAGCTCGATGCGGTTGTCGTCCATTTCATAAATATGATTGGTGCCGATTCCCCAGTTCTCATTGAGACGAAAATAAGTGCCGAGTTCAAAGCGGTCTGAATCAAGTAGAACTGGGTGATCGTTGAGGTGACGATAGGTGAGGGCTAGCTCGATATCGCGTGCGGGCATGAAGCGTATTCGTGAGTTTAATTCGGAAAAGCCGGAGCCGTCTGAGAAGAGCGGAAACTGCGTCTCGATGTCCGCCCCGAGCCACGGTAGCGGCTGCCAAGTGAGGTCGTTGTAGAGGTTCGACCACTGGCGGCCGAACTCGGGGTCCTGCATGTATCTGTCGATGTAAGTGTCGAGATAAAGCCAGTCGTGGGATTGTCCATCGCGCCGGGTAATGATTTGGTTGCGTGTGCCCAAGCGGAGGATGTTCCAGCTTTGTACTCATCGATGGCAGTGTAACGGGAAGGATCAAGCGAACGTGGACGAGTGGTAAAAGTGAGCCGATCGATCTCCGGGAAATCTCGTTCCAGTTCGTCTGCGGACAGGTAGGACCAATTCACATATGGCTGGACCACGTGGAGTAATCCATCCAGCCCCCATTCGTAATTACTATAGTTTCCGTAGTTCTTCGAAAATTTGACCGCTGATTCGATGCCGGTGTGGGCAATGAAGCGAGAATCGGAATTGGCGGGGCCCTCGATGGCGGAATAATTCGTATAACCGACGCCTGCGCGCGGGGTGAGTGTGAACCAGTCCCCATGAGTGATAGGGGCGGAGAAGCTGTGATTTGTGTGAAAGCGGTGGAAGCCGCCGTCCAAAAGCTGGCTGCGGATGAAGGGGGCACGGGGATCTCCGGGAGGCAGCGCGCGGAGCTGGTTGACAAGGCGGCGTTCGTAGCGATCGAGTTGGTTGAGAAGACCCGGGATGGATGGATCGTTTGCCGGGAGGTTGATAAGTGGGTTGATGATGTTGCGCCGCGTGATGTCGGCTGCTTGAAATCCACGAATGGAATAGGAAGTCTCCCCCTCATGCAGGAAGGGGGATCCGAAAATCGGCCTTCGCACTTGGTCAAAAGCGATTTGCGGGGATTGCGTGTCAGTGCGGTAGAAATCGTTCACACGGAATCGGCCAAAAATGGATAGAAGGGAATCCCCGTCGTTACGGTAGATTCCGAGGGTGTTGTCCGGGGCTGGGTTGGTCCGATAAATCGCGGGAGCGAAGTCTTGGAGGTAAAATTGGTCGGATAGCAGGGTCAGATTCGAATCGAAGCGCCAGTCGGCGTTTTTCTCGAAGTCGAATTCCTTACGATATTTCAACTGCGCTTGGTAGCGGTTGGGATCGACATTTCCACGCGGGATGCCGTTGCGCGAGTCCGTGGGATCGAGATCGTAAAGATAGTATAGGCTGAGTCCGGTGATTTCATCGCTGTCCTCTGCCCTGATATCGCTGAGATCCAGACCGATGGCGGCTCCGCGAGTGGCGCGCAGGTCGAACCGCCACTGGGATAGTAACCAGGCATCCTCGTTCTCTCCCGTGATAGGGTTGGGCTTGCCACCGAGCATAATGCCGTAGGAATTAAGTAAGTAGGGTCCCCAGTTCGAGCGACCGCCGGGTAGGAAGTGGTAGCCGAGTGAGGCATCGAAAGGCTGGCTAAGATAGGGTAGGTAAAAGATGGGGGTGTCTCCGGCGTAGACCTTGAGATTCTCAAAGGTCACTTTGTCACCGGGATAGACGGTGGTCTTTTTTGCCCGAACCCAGAAGTTCGGGTGCTGTACGTCATGGGTGGTGATTCCCGCGTTTTCGCCGATGAAAACCGTGTTCTCACCGTCTGAGACTCCCTCGAATTTCCCGGCCTCAAGCAGAATGGGGTCCATGGTAATTCGCATGCCCGAGGCATCGAGACGGCGCTCCTCGTAGTAATAGACTGCCTTTTCTCCGCGCTGGAGTATGTTTCCCTGATAGACCGAGACATCTCCCCCAAACGTCACGGATTGTGCCTTTAGATCGACGCGGGCACGGTTGGAAAAGATTTCGAGCCCGTTGTCACCGGTGACGTGGACTGGGCCGCCGAGAGTGATGCCGTCTTCTAGGTTGCCCTCGATGGTGCCGCCTTGATTGTCGATGGTAAGATTGTCCGGAAGCATCGGGCCTTCCGGGAGTTCGCCGATGGGGATTTCAGGGGCTGGGACCGGCTGGATGAGGTCCACGGGAGGCGGGACGGCATCGTCCGGAAGGAGAACGCCCTGAGGTCCGAGGTTCTGTCCGTTCGCGATGGAAAGAAGTATCCAAAGGAGGGGGATGGGACGGAGATTGGACATCGCACAGCAGTGAACAGGAGAGAGGCGGGTAAAGTAAAGGCGCAAGGTTCCCGGAGGAGGCGTGAATGGCCTGTTTTTCAACTTGTCCCCAAGACTCTACCACAGGAGCATTCCTGCATGCCCAAGACATCCCAAGCCGTCAGCCTCCATCCGTATTTCCAGATCCAAGATGGGAAAACGGACGCTTTCACCGCCCTAATGCCCGCGTTCATCGAAAAGACAGCGACCGAATCGGCCTGTGTGTATTACGATTTTTTCCGTAACGGAAACACCGCCTACTGCCGCGAAGCATACGTTGGAGCGGAAGGAATTCTGGCGCATCTGGAGAACGTGGGAGAGCTGCTGGCGAAATTTTTGGAGATTTCGGAGTTGATCCGCCTCGAGGTCCATGGCCCTGCGGAGGAGATCGAAAAACTTCGTGGCCCACTCGCGGAGCTGAAGCCTGACTTTTTTATCCGCGAGGCAGGTTTGGAGAATCCAGCGGGTGCGTGAGCCGATGTTCCGGATAATGCTTTGCGGCTGGCACTGCTCGCGCTAGGTATCCGGCCACATGTCGCCTCTCGTCTATCTTACCCTCGTTCTAGTCCTAGGAGTTGCCGCGCAATGGTTCGCGTGGCGCTTCAAACTGCCTTCGATCCTTCTGTTGCTGGGGTTCGGCTTCGCATTGGGCCAGTTCTCTGGGGTGAAAATCGATGATTTCCTAGTCAGTGGAGATGGTCACGGAAGTCCCTTGCTCTCTGCGGTGGGCCTGTTTGTAGCGATCATTCTCTTCGAGGGCGGGCTTACCCTGAAGTTCCGCGAGCTGAAAGAATCCGGACTTCCCATCCTGCGACTTTGCACGGTTGCAGTGGCTCTTTCGTGCGGATTGACCACCGCCTTCATGGTTATTGCCCTCGGATATGATATTCGGCTGGCGGCACTCGTCGGCTCGATCCTTACGGTTACCGGACCGACGGTGATCGCGCCACTGCTGCGTCATGTAAACCCGACGCGGAAAATGGCATCGATCGTGAAGTGGGAGGGGATCGTGGTGGATCCCATTGGCGCGATCCTAGCAGTACTGGTTTTCAAAATTGCCCTGTCGGGGAATATCGCGGAAGCGCAATTCGAATCCGTAAAAGCGATACTAATCATGTTCGCCGTGGGTGTGATTGCAGCGCTGGTCCTAGCCAAGGGTGTGGAGCTACTATTGCGCAACCACTTGGTTCCTGACTATCTCCAGCCGGTATTCCTACTCGCCGTGGTGGCGCTGGCGTTCACCGCTTCCAATCTGATCGAAAAAGAGGCGGGTTTGCTTACGGTGACGGTATTGGGCATCGCGCTGGCCAACCAAAGCTCTGTTTCCGTAAAACATATACTAGAGTTTAAGGAGAACCTTCGCATCCTGATCATCTCGATTCTGTTCATTGTGCTGTCCGGTCGAATTTCCGCCGTGGAGCTTCATGGAGCTCTGGTGAAGGGGCTCTATCTCATCGCGTTCTTGGTTCTCATCGGTCGCCCGGTCTCGGTTTTCTTAGGATTGCTCTTCTCGAAAAGGACGACGATGAAAGAGCGGACGTTTCTGGCGTTTCTCGCCCCTCGAGGAATTGTGGCAGCAGCGGTGACTTCCATATTCGCCCTCGAATTTGAGGAAGCGGCGATGGCAGGGAAGTTCGGTGTTGAGCTTTCCCCGGTGATTGCTGAGCAATCGCGCGAGCTGGTGGCACTGGTGTTTTTGGTGATTGTCGGGACCGTGCTGATTTACGGCCTGGCTGCATCTCCGTTGGCTCGCAGGCTGGGACTGGCTGCGAGAAACGTGACAGGGATTTTATTCGCAGGAGCGGACGAATGGGCGCGTGCGGCGGCGAAGCTTCTTCATGAAGACGGCCATCGTGTCATGCTTCTAGACACGAATTTCAACAATGTTTCCACCGCCCGAATGCTGGGCGTGGAAGCGCAGCGAGCGAACATTCTCTCGGATTTCGCAGAAGAGGAACTGGACCTCAACGGCATAGGCACGCTGATCGCCGGAACTCCCAACGACGAAGTGAACTCAATAGCGGCGCAGCGTTTCATCCACCAGTTCGGTCGGGCCGGCGTTTGGCAGCTTGCTCCCGAGGAGCGGGAGGGGCACCACCGCAAATCCATTGCCGGAGAAATTCGGAGCCAGAACGCGTTCATGCACCGGCCAAGTCACGGACTGCTATCGCGCATTGTCACAGAGGGCGGGGAGATGAAAAAATCTCAACTTACTGAGAAGTTTGATTTCAAAAAATTCCAAGAGACCTACCCAAGCGCGATTGTCATGTTTCTGAGTGATTCGAAAGGCCTGCGGCCCGCCCCAGCGGATCTTGAGAAAGTATCCGTGGGGACGAATGTTTACGCGCTGATTCCCAAAGACGAATTGCCGCCTGTGGTCTGAGAATCTGATTCTTACTGCCCGGGAGCAACGGGAGGAACTGGGGGAACGGGCGGGACTGGCAGTCGGTTCGGGCGGTTCCTGCGGACTGGCTGATCTACTTGTGCTTTGAGCGGTTGGCCGGAAATGCGCGAGAATTCGTTCCGAAACGCGAGATCCGCCGCGACCAATTCCGTATGGGCAGTCAGGACTTCTTGGTATTTTTCTCCAAGCGAATCACGGCTCCTCAGGGCACGCGAGAGGGAGCGGAGGTTGCCGGTGAGACTCCTCGCTTTCTCAATCAGGTCCCGGTCACGGATATCGGCGTAGCGCTCAATCCTGTCCACCTCCGCCTTCGATGATTCATAGATTTTATCGATCCCGGCAAGCATGGCCGGGTCTGCGAGGCCGATTTCGGTCTGGGTGGTGGCGTGAATGGGATCGACAGCGCGCCAGATTTCGGATGCGAGAATTTCCCGTGAGGGAGTGCGCGGGCGCTCGCCTGAGCCCTGGATTGCAAGCATACGAGCGGAGGCGTGGTGGGGGGCTTCTGCAACGATTTCCTCAAGTCGCTGCCGGACGAAGCGGTTGGCCAGATAACTGCCCACGGAGCTGGCTGGAGCCTTGTCCCTGATCTCAGCGAAACGTGCGGAAATCTCCGCATTCTTTTCCGATTGTTCTGCGCTGCTCAGCTCAAGAAAATCGGCGGTGGTTGATGCTGTTAGGACCTCGTATTTTAAGAAAAATTCGGGATTTTCGAAAGCAAGTAGAGCGGAGAGGAATTCTTCAGAGTTCGCGGGGAGGATCAATCGGCCGCCAGGACCTTTGTCGAGGGCTGTGAGATGGCGCCAGAAATAATCTGGCAGAACGAACTTATTCCCAGCGCCGATTCGCCCGATGACCGTGGCACCTGAGGGCCTACCGGTAAGTGCGGCGTTCGCGAGAACGAGTGCGGGGCCGGTGAGGTTGGCGTGGTTTCGCGGGTCGGCAAGCATCGCAGGATTGTCGATGGAGAGCGTGAGTAAACCCATTTCCGGCAAACCGCCGTGTATTTCTTTCAGGGCGGCAAGCACGGGGGCGGCAACTGTCGTTTCCATAGCGGGGTCCAATGGAAAAATGAAATTGAAAGGCAGCTCTTCTCCGCCGGCAGCCGAAATCGAAATCATCGCGGGGCGCGGCGAGGAGGTCGTTTCCGTGGGAGTTTTCCCGAAGAGAACCCCGCCCACCTTCGCCGTTGCGAGGCGGACTACGAGGCCGGTTTCGGTTTTCTCCGGAGTGTTTTCCATTTTATCCGGCTCGATATCAGCGAAGGGATCCGTATCGTTTGCGGCGAGCTTCGTTTCCTCAAACGCAGACAGAGGTGCCACCCAGTCATTCCAGTCTCCAAGCTCGTTCTTACGGAGGGCATCTGCTCCCGGATGTGTGGGGTCGAGATAGGCGGCGGTGTCGGAAATCAGGCTTGCCAGCGAGTTGCCGTCTTCTCCTGCCTCAGGGGTGGAGAGCCAGGCGTGGAAGTGCCAGATCTTTGCGGTGGCGCGGGTCAGTGCTGCAGGTTTCACTCGGCCGACCTCTCCGCCATCCGCGAGGCTGGCGAGCTGCTCGCGGGCAGCTGAGTTCGCTGGGTCCAGGGCGAGTGCAAGCGCGAGCGATTGCGCTGCGGCGCGGCGCTCTGCCGCGCCGGTGAGAGGGGTGTTGCCGGGCAGGAACGTCAGGCTTTCAGACAGACTCACCATCGAGTCTGTATCGATGGGCAGCTTGTCGAGACGGAACGGAGGGTTTTCCTCTGCTGGCATGACGAATGGCGCGGACCTGCCCTCAATCGTGAAGACAAGGGTGAAGAGACAGGTTTTCAAGAAACGGGACGAAATTGACATGGCGGAAGGGTTGAAGCGTGCCATTTCTACGGAGCCGAGCAAGAGAACATTGCAGGCACGCAGGGATTCCTGCAACGCTCTCCCCATGAAACCCCAAGAAGTGGAAATGGTCACGCGCGAGGAAGTGATGTTCTTCGATACAGATTGCGGCGGAGTAGTGCACAACATCGCCTACCTCCGAATGATCGAGACCTGTCGCACCCGCCTTGCCGCAAAACTAGGTATGGATCTTTCCGAAATGACCTCCACCGGTGTCTTTCCCGTCGTCACTCGCACGGAAATCGACTACCGCAAGCCTGCGAAACTCGGTGATTGGCTCGAAATCCGTGGAACTCTAGGAGAAATAGGAAAAGCCCGTTTCTGGTGCCATTTCGAGATGAAGCGCGAGTCGGACGGAACCCTTCTCGTCTATTCCAAGCAATGCCTAGCTCTCGTGAAAATGCCGGAAGGAAAGCCGGTCAGGCTCAGCTTCAGGAGCTAAACTCAGTCTGCAACCTTGATGCTCGCAGGGTCCCAGTCGATTTCCGGAAACTTCATGTCCAGCTTTTTTAGGGTATCAACCATGATACGGGCAACGATCAGATTCCGATACCATTTCCTGTTTGAGGGGACCACGTACCAGGGGGCCTCTTCGGTGGACGTCTTGGAAAGCACTTCCTCGTAGGTCTTCATGAAATCGGACCACAACGCCCTATCTTTGAGATCGTCGGGATTGAACTTCCAATGCTTGTCCGGATTTTCTAGACGGGATTCGAGCCGTTCCTTCTGCTCATCTTTGGAGATATTGAGGAAAATTTTCACGATGGTGGTACCTTCCTCGGCGAGCATGCGCTCGAACTCGACGATGTGTCGGAAGCGCCGTTTCCAGACCTTTTCTGGAGCAAGTTTCTTCACTTTCACCGCCACGATGTCCTCATAGTGGCTGCGGTTGAAAATCACGAGTTGACCGTTGCGCGGTGCCTTCTGGTGCACTCTCCACAGGAAATCGTGTGCTAGCTCCTCCTCGCTCGGCTTCTTGAACGCCTGGACATCGATTCCCTGCGGATCGATCCGAGAAAACACGTGTTTCACGCAGCCATCCTTGCCGCCGGTGTCCATCGCTTGGATTACGACGAGGATGCGGTGCTTGTTTTGGGCATAAAGCAGTTTCTGGAGATGTTGGAGTTCGTCTTGGAGTACGTCGAAGGAGGGCCAGCTGTCTTCCTTACCGCCATCGTCAAACAGCGACTTGTCGTCGGGATCGAGTTTGCCAAGATCCACATTCGATCCGGGCTTCACCACGTATTTTTCAAGCGCTCCGCTAACAGGCATGGTCGGTTTATCTCCTCTGTGCCTCCCGATGACAAGACACGAATCCCCGATGGTGGGAAAGACGGGAGAAAGATGAACAGCTACCGCTTTTGAGTCATTCCGCAGCCACAACTTTTGCCACAGCCATTTTTGTTCTTCGGACGAGCGAGGCGATACACGAAAACTGCCAGTGTTCCAAGAACACAGGTGAGGGCGGTGATCGTCTGCCAGTCCATGATCTTGAAACTTTAAGCTCTAAATTTTTAAATCTCAAGGAATAGGAGATATTGGGATGCGCTCCCTTTAAGGCGGTCATAAGATTTTCTCTGAAATAGGCTGGTGTAATAATCAGATTGACCCACGCTGATATTTCCGCATTCTGCGCGCCCGATGTCTTCCACGATGCAAACTGTAGAATCCTATTCCCGCTTTGGCGGAGGTATGGTTATGCATGCGTGGCTCAAGCCGTTTGACCTCCAAGTCACCCTTTGCATTACCCGTGCGGGACATCGTAAACCCGGTAGTTTTCTGATCTAACGAAACGCCGAACTTTTCTTTTACGAGCCCCGCCACCTTCACCGGTAGCGGGGCTTTTTGTTTTCCCTATGAAACAATGAGCACACAACAAATACACGCACCCCCTCAGACGGGGACATTGATCGCGGACCTCAGGCTGTTGCCGAAGCCCTTCTACCTTTTAGTGGTTGGGTCCTTCATCAATCGCTTCGGCCACTTTGTGGTTCCGTTCCTTGCGATCTACCTGCGCCAGCTCGGGTTTGCGCCCGCGGTGACGGGATACACACTCGCGGCTTATGGCGCGGGAGGTTTCTGTGCGTCCGCGCTCGGCGGCTACCTTGCGGACAGGATTGGTCGGAAGCCGACGTTGCTGATTTCGTGCTTCGGCGCGGCGGCGGCGATGTTGCTTTTGTCTCTGGCAAAAACGCCGATGGTCTTCGTGTTGGTCGCATACCTTTCAGGGTTGATGACGTGCTTGTACCATCCGGCTAGTAGTTCGTTGATCGCGGACCTTATCGGAAAGGAGCTGCGGGTGAGGGCCTTCGCGGTGCAGCGTTTCTCCATTAATCTCGCCTTCGCCTGCGGGATGATGACAGCGGGGCTGGTCGCTTCGTCCTCGTTCTTCTGGCTCTTCGTGGCGGATGCAGGGACGACGGCAGTGCTAGGGATCATCGTGCTTTTCGGTCTCAAGCGAGGCATAGGAAGAGCGCCTTCGAAGAGTGCGGGATGGGGTGATGCCGTGGGCGTGATCGCGAATGACTGGGCGTTCCTGCGCGTGGTCTGCGCGTCCTTCTTGGTAGCGGTCATTTTCTGGCAGACGAGCAGCACCTTCGGGCTTCAGGTCACGGAAGGTTCGAATCTCGATGAAAGAGCCTTCGGTTTCCTCCTCGGTTTAAACGGCCTGATGATCGTTTTTCTGGAGCTTCCACTGACAAATGTAACTCGTCGTTTCGATCCGCAAAAGGCGATGGCCTTTGGTTATGTGCTGATCGGCGGTGGCCTGTGCGTGCTCGCCTTCGGGGCAAGCCTTGGCATGCTGATCCTGGCCATCGTGGTGCTGACTCTTGGAGAAATGATCGCGATGCCGATCGCTAGTAGCTATGTCGCAAACCTCGCACCGGATGATATGCGTGGGCGCTACATGGGTGTTCTCGGATTCAGTTGGAACACAGCGGTCGGGGTGGGGCCCATGGTCGGTCTGTGGATTTTCGGGAAGAGTCCGGAAATGCTTTGGGGACTCTGCGGCGTTGCCGGGATCGTCGCGGCAGCTCTGATTCTTGTGCGGTCAAAGAAGGCGATGGAGGTCGTGAAGGCTCGGTCTGCCGAAGTTTGATATCCAGATGAGGGAGGCGGGGGAAACTTCGTCTCTCTCACTCATCCGGGAGGATGCCGGTGGTGTCCCATGAGTTGCCGGAGCCGGTGGCGAGCAGGGCCTCAGTGACGGCGAGTTGTCCACCGCCTGAGATCTGGACTTGGGCGGTGGAGTGGCTTTTTCCGAAGGACTTCGTACCGAAGACGGTGGTGATGTCTGGGAGGCCCTCTTTGAGAACAGCGACGAGGTATTCGGCAGCGCTGGCGGTGCGCTCGTCTTGGAGGATACGGATCGATTTGGGAGCGAGCAGGGTGTCATTGCCGTCGCTGGCGTTCTGTGCGCCTTCTTTGGTAGTGAATTGGGCTAGGACTGTTCCCTTCGGGAAAAACAGGGATGCGACTTTGAGGGCTTCGTCGCGGCGTCCTCCGGGATTGCCACGCAGGTCGAGTGTGAAGCGTTTCGGTTCAGGATCAGCGGCCATGAGACTCTTCACCTCGGAGGCAGTGCCGCCGCTGAATTTCCTGATCTGAAGGGTGACTCCAAGTGGGCTGCGGGTGAGCAAGACGTTGGGAAATCGCTTGCCAGTACGGGTGACGAGGAATTCCTCGATCTTGCCGTGCGGTTGCCGGACTTTCAGGCGGATATCCGTTTCGGGAGGCCCAACGAAGGCGAGGCGAAGTGCAGGCAGAGACTTGCCTTTCACGTCCCGGCCATCGACTTCGAGGAGCTGGGCACCATTTCCGATCCCGGCGAGATCGGAAGGTCCGCCTTCGAAGGGGAAGCAGCGCACCTCCCCGGCCTTGGCGTTGTCCAAAGTCATGTGGACGCTGCCTCCGCCTTGTTTCTGAGCCTCAATGAGCTGGGCGATGTCGGCTGCGTAATGGTAGCTCCCGTATTTATCAATTTTCGGAAGCAGCGCCTCAAGGGTGCGCTCGATGCGTCCGAACTGAGTGACCGATGCATCCGAAGCGGACATTTCTGCAACCATTTCGGGAAAGGTCCCGTAGCCGTCTGGCTTCCATGTTCCGAAGCGTGCGCCGGATACATTTACAAGTGTTTCGCGTGCCTGTTTGTCGAGCTCCGCAGGGGTGAGTGGCTTGTAGGAGAACTCTCGGTAGTTTTCGAGAAAGCTCTTCCACAGGTCGTCTGCTGCGTTGTCGATCTGCGCGGCGGGAGAGGCTGCGGTGAGGATAAGGCAGGCGGCGAATATGAGCGGGAGTTTCACTTGAGTGATGATGGCGTAGAAGTTGGATACTGCTACTTATTACCACGTAGGATTCGGTTCCGACCAGAAATTCCAAATTCCGAGTTGGGGTTTCCTTTGTTCGTTGCTCTCGTTGAAATTCCTCCGAGATGCGGCTGAGGCGAGTCTACTTCGCGAGATACTCGTACCAAGACTGGTGTTGTTCGAGTGAAGCTTTCACCGTCCGTGCTCGGTCGCGTTGCTTGAGCCAATGGCCGATGCGTCCGGTGGGGTATGAGTTCTCCCGGCTGACAGCATCTGAGGCGAGGTTCTCGCAGCGTTTCGCGAGGCGGATCCAGTCCTTTGTCTCCGCAACTCTCTGTTTCGCGCGGTTTACGGCGATGCTTCGTTCGTATGGTGCGGCTGCGGAAAGTTCCTCTTGAAGCGCTGGATATTCCTTGGTGATGCGCTTGTCGAATTTCTCCGCCTCATCCAAGGCGGCGGGCATGTCCTCGAGTAGGCGGAAGTCGGCGGAGGATGGTGGGCCGTTCTCGTTGCGCACTATGGAGCCTCCAGCGTTGCCGAGGAAGGCTCCGAGAAATGCACCGCTGAGACCGCTGCCGGAAGCGGAGCCGATGGCGGCACCGAGGCCCGCGCCACCTATCGTTCCGTAGGCGGGGGCGTTGTTTGGGTTGTGGATGGAGCCACAGCCGACGAGCCCGATGGCAAGGGCGAGCAGGCCGCAGCCGAGCGGCACTACTCGTGCCGCGTGCGACCTGCTGGCACGGGGAGGGTTCATCGGAGGGAGTCGATCTGGCGCTGAGTTTGCGCGGAGCGACGATTCGCAGCAGCAGTGCCGGACTCTGTGTATTCAAGTTGCGCTTGGCGCTCGGCGAGGCGGTCCTGAGCTTTGTTTTCACTCCAGAAGATCCCGCCTTGGGTGGGATCTCCGGTGGTTTCACAGCTGGTGAATCCCACGGCAGCAGCCGCGAGAGAGCATGCGTAGGAGATACGGATGAGTTTGCTTTTCATAATGATGGTTCGTAGTGGGAGTGAATCAGACATCGGTCTGGCTTTCGAGTGCTGCGAGGCGCTCCACGTTCTTGTTCATTGTGGAGACTTGGGAGTCGATGCCGTTGGTCGTGCTACGGAGCGAGCTGAGGCGCGAGCCACCGGAACCGCCTGCTTCCTTGATGGCGCCACGCTGGACTTCGACTTCCTTGGCGTAATTGTTGGCTTCCTTTTGCGCGGCACTGCGCTCGGAGGCGATCTGGCGTTTCAGGGAGGAGAGCTGTTTCTTGTCGCCGGCAACACGAGCGGCATTGACCTCACGCTGGAGGCGGGCAAGTTCGTTGTTGAGGCGCCCGTTGTATGCGACGGCGGCAGAGCGTTTTTTCTCAGCATCTGCGATACAGGCGTCGAGCCACGCTTCGGTGGAAGCATACTTGGCTTTCTGGTTGGCGACGTGGGTGCCGTAGGCGAATCCACCGGCTCCGCCGAGGGCTGCACCGAGAAGCGCGCCTTTGGCGACGTTGCTGCTGTTGCCGGTCAAGGCACCGATACCCGCTCCGAGTAGGGCGCCGCCAGCGGCTCCGATACCCGCACCTTGTGCTTGTGCGAGTTGGCCGTCCTGAGTGGCGGCGCACTGGCTGAGGCCAAATGCGATGAAAACACAGGCGGCGGAGCTTTTGCCGTATCGTGAAATGATGGTAATCGGGGAGTTCATGTTATCTTTCGGTAATTTGTTGGTTTCTAGGGGGCGAATGGACGCGAGACATACATCTTTTGCTATGACGTTAGAGGGGGTGTCAAACGCTAAATCTGGAGAGTATAGATTTCACTAAGGAGAATGGCCGACAGTATTGTTTTCCAATACGACGTTTCCTGCATTCTCTAGGACCAAGACATTGTCTATGGGGCCGGGGAATACTGTATTTCCCGATGCACGGCCGGTTGCTCCGGAGCCGAAGAAGACCGCCATATTGTTGTTTGTGAAATGGGAGTCTGTGACTTCGGCAGACCCTCCGACTACGGCAATGCCTGCATCCGAGTGTCCCGTGAATTTGGTGTCGCTGATGCTCAGGGCGCTTTCTGCACCATTGACGAGATAGATTCCAATTTTTCCATTCTCGACGAACTTACATGACTTGAGTTCTGCGGTTGCACCGCTTTCCAAATAGGCTCCGTTCTCGAGATTGTTTTCGACTGTGGTATCGGATAGGGAGAGCTTTGCCTGTTTGATCGCACCGGCGCCGAATTTCCGGTTTCCGGAGATGACGCAGGAAGAGAATTCCGCCGTGCTTCCTCCGTCCTGGATGATGATTCCGACCTGCTCGTTGCCGTTCAGTTCGATACCATTCGCAGTGAGCTGCGCTCCGTTGGCGACTTCCAAACCGTTGGTTCCGTTTTCCGTAATCCTCGTGCCGCCGTCGAGCGTGACTTTCGTATTCACATTCATCGCTGAAACGCCGGCGAGTCCGTTGCTACGTATTTCACAGAGAGAAAGGGTGGCTGAGGCACCACTGGTAACGTTCAGCCCGTATCCGCGGTTTTTGCGAATCTGGCAACTTTCGAATGTGGAAGAAGCTTTGTTTGTGAGTGAGACGCCGTTGCCCATGGAGCCCTCGATCACGCACCCGGTGAATCTCAGTTTGACTCCGTCGCTGGCGAGGACGAGGGGGGCGGAGGAAGTGGCATCGCCTTGAGCCTCCCGTCTGGTATCACGGATCTGGATGTTTTTCAGGACGATTTCGACTGGGCCTTTCGCAGTGATGAGACTGGAGCCGGAGGAGGTTTGACTAAGAATCGCGGGGCTGGTGGCAACGAGAGAGACGGAGGACTTGAGGACGAGAGACTCGGTGTAGGTGCCGCCGGAGATCTCGATGGTGCCGTTTTCCGCACACTTTGCGAGGGCCTCTGTGAGGGTTGCGGCATCGGCGGGGACACGGACGAGCTTGCTGGAGGCGTTGGTTTTTGAGGGAGGTTCTTCCGGGCGATTTCTGGCGATATCCGGTGGGTTGGAAACAGGGGCGTTAGCCGTTTTGTCAGGATTTTCCGATGGCTTGTCCTCCGATTTAAGGAAAAAATATCCACCTGCTGCCAGAAGTAGGATTGCTGCCGCACTTACTCCGAGAAGCAGGGGCAATTTACTTTTCGTAGCAGGTGCCGAGGGTGGTTTCGCGACGGGGGCGTGCTTCGGGTCAGGGGCAGCGGCTGGCGAAGGTGTGTGTGTCGCGGGAGGAGTTGCGGCCGGAACTGCCGAAGGCTGGGAGGTGGGAGCGACCGGAGCGGGAGGCGCTTCCCGGGGAGCGGATTGGACAGGAAGTGACTGGCTCGGGGTGGCGCTGGCCGAGCGGGCAGGTATGGCACTGGATCGCCAAGCAGCAGCTGTGTTGGTCGCTCCGCCCGAGCTGAGAGTCGCGCCGGGGATTCTTTCCTCTTGGGCGAGGCCCCAGATGACATCGCGGCATGAGCTGATCGATCTGGAGCCGGCGATGGCGGAGGAGAGGAAACGGTTCGCCTGCTCACTGAGGCGTGGGGTGGCTTGGTAGGCGCGCGCGTTAACAAAGGCAGCGGGTGGAGGAGTGCGTCCGCTGAGGAGCTGGTAAGTGCAGGATGCGAAACGGGCGGCGAGGCTCGCGCCAGTGGCACCTCGCATGGTGCCCGAGGAGTCGCTGGCTTGCGCGGTTTTGTCGATGGCAGGTAGGATTAAAGGCAGGGAAAAACGCAGCGGCCCCGACCCACTGACGATGAGCATGGAGGGGTGGATATCGATTTCTCCGAAGCCACCGGAGGCGAGATCCCCGAGGGCGCCAGCGATGGGTTCTAGCGCGGTGACGATTTCCGGGATGGAAAGATTGTGCCCCTGCCGGACCCAGGTGAGAGCATCATCGGCGGGCAGTGCAATCCAGGCGACGGACCACCAATCGGAGCCACGTTCAAGGATCAGCTCTCCGAGCCCGAGTCCGTTGGAAGCGCGGGCGACCAGATCCGCCTGTTTTTCCAAGGCTTTGGTTTCAGGTGCGGAAAGGGTGGGGAAATATAGAACGTCGTGAAGGATCCCGGTGGCCCGGCGGGTGGCGGTGAGCGAGAGGGCCGGTCCTTCCTGTGAGCCTTCCCCGGATTTTTCCCAAAGCTGCATCCAGATGGTTGAGGGGACATCCTGCCAATAGGTCGCGGTGAGATTCGTGGCGAGGCTGGCAGCGGACTCCGTCTCCGCATCCCACGCAACAGGGACGCCAGAGTGTTGGGGAAAGGCGGCGGCGACATCGGCAAAAAGTTGGTCGCCATCCTGAGGGCGGACGGTCGGGTCAATTGCCAACATGCGTCCCAACAGTTCTTTCCAGACGGGCGGCAGCGCTTCTAGCAGGTGGTCGTAACCAGAGGATTCGAGTCGCTCGTTGATGACGCTTTTTACGTCCCCGCGAAAGAGGTGGTTCCCGGTGAGGAGCCAGTGGAAGCTCGCGCCGAGAGAAAATACATCGGAGGCGGCAACGGCTTTTCCGAGAAGCTGCTCGGGAGCCGCGAAGTGAGGGGTGCCGATCACTTGGTTCGAGTCCTCATCCGCTCCGGAAAGATCTGCGAGTCCGAAATCGATGAGTTTGACGAGGGCGACTTCGTCTTGCCGGGCGATCAGCAAATTGGAGGGTTTTACATCGCGGTGGAGAATGCCTTTGCGGTGGGCATAGGCGAGGGCGGCGGCGCATTCGAAGAGCCATTGCACGATCGCATGGTTGTCGGGCGGGCCGGACTTATCACGATAATCTTCGAGGCTGCCGCCTTCGCAGAGCTCCATCACATAGTAGGGATGGCCTTGAGAACTTTCTCCGAAGTCGAGGACTCGGGCGATCTGCGGGTGGGAAAGCGAGGCTGCGGCGCGGGCCTCGGCGAGAAAGGAATCGCGGTCCTTTTGGCGCAGGTTTTTCCGGTGGATGAGGACTTTGACGGCCACCTGAGTCTGGAGGCTGACGTGCTTGCCAAGATAGGTGATGCCGCCGGTACCGCTGCCGAGGGATAGAGCCGAGCCGTCGGCAGCCGCCGCCAGTTCGTAGTTCCCAAGTTTCTCGCCTGCCTTTACCACCTTTTTCTATTTCCCGGTTATCGGGCCCTTTCCTTGGATAGCAGCCCTGCGATAGTGAATATGTAGCAGACGACAGACCAGGCGGTCAAGGTAAGCAATGCTTTCAAGGCGGGCGCGAGGGTGCTAACGACGGTGCCTTTCAGATAGGCGACATCGGCGCGTTTTTTCACGGAATCCCGGATCAGGTAGGTAAAGGTCCCGGATACCTTTGTGCTCTCGTGCTTGTGTTTTCCTCGGTCCTCCGGGGAGACGAGCAGGTTCTGCCAAGCACGGTTGAAGGGGGAGATCTTGTCGTAGTCCTGGGTGATCTCCCGTCCGTCTTCTTTCCACTCGATGGTGTCCTTTGCTCCATCGCTGGTGAGGAAAACGGGGGTGCGTGTCCGGTTCGCAAGAAACGGGGTGGCGCTTCCGAAGATGTGGGAAACTTCGAGAATGCGTTGGGCGGCGAAGCTCGGGACGGCGGAGCAGAAGGTGCGGGCGGAGGTGCTCATTTCCGGAAACGGGATGACGAAACCGCCGAAGAGGATTTGCGGAATGAGAATGAGCGGCACCCACATGACCGATTGCGTGGGGCTGCGGACAAGCGAGGAAACGGTGAGGCCTAATACCACGCCGATGGTCCCGGCTAGTAACAATCCGAGGATGCGGAGTCCGATGGTGGAGAAGAGAACGTCGCGGATGGGGATGCCCTCGAAAGTGAGGAGTTTCCCTTCTGAATCGCGGGCGCGTTCACCGTTTTCGAGCAGAAGGTCGCGCGGGCCGCTTTGGGTGAGATTGTCCTCAATACGGAACACGGAGGCGAGAGTTGCGAGGCGGGCGATCGTGGCCTCCGTCGGTGGATCTGGGGCTACGATGACGGGAGTAGCGGGCTCGGTCGCTGCGGTTGCGTCGTCTGTTTCGAGATCGCCGTAATCATCATCGCCCTCGGCGACGAAGTTGAAGGAAGGATCGGAAACAGGTTCCTCCGCTCCTGCGACGGAGGTAATGCGGGAGGTGATACGCTCCGCGAAGCTCTTTTCGTTGAACTCGACGGGGTGGAACATATTTCCGAGCACCGTAATGCAGATGAAGAGCAGGGCAGTCTGGGTGGCAGTGAGCATCGAGAGAAATACGAGCTTACTAAAATAATACGTGTTTAGCCCGAGGCCGCAGACGCGCTCACGCTGGACGATGAGGATCTCGCTGATGATTTGTTGGGCCGCATTGCTACAGCCGAACCACATGGCGGCGATCACGGCGATGAAGGCCCGCATGCCGATATCATCGCTGGCCCATGAGATGAGAAACGAAATGATAACAGCCTGGGCGAGTAGGAAGGCGATGTTGAGTGGGTCGGCGATGAGAATTTTCCACTGCCGCTTCAAAAGCACGCCGAGGACCTTGTAGGCGGGGACTTTCCGCGCGGCCGCAGAGGTGGGTATCGGCGGCGGGGCGGTGCCGTCATCGGGAGGAACGGCTTGAAAATAGGGGGAGTTTTGGAACTCGATTTCCCGGTCTTTGCCGGAGATTGATTCGTCCGCGAGGGCCACGTAGATTTTTTCCAGAGGAGCTTCGAGCTGGTCCTGGACCGGGGCGTTCTCGTCTCCGAGAAAATGGCGGCGGGCTTCATCGCTGTTTCCGGAAAATACCAGCCTGCCTTCGTGAATGAAGAGCAAGCGGTTGAACAAGAAGGCGTTGTGAAGAACGTGGGTGGTGCAGACGACGGTGATGCCGCTGAGCGCGAGGCTCTGTAGCAGGACCATAAGGCGTTCCTCGGTGGCCGGATCGAGGCCGGAAGATGGCTCGTCGAGGAAGAGCACGGAGGGATTCGAGAGTAGCTCGATGCCTATGGAAACGCGTTTCCGCTGGCCACCGGAGAGTTGGGTAATTCGCTTGTCCTGGTGCTCGGTGAGGCCGAGCTGGCCGATGATACGCTCAATGCGAGCGCGGATCAGGGGCATGGGTAGATTGATGCGGAGGCGACCGCTCAGAAAAAGCGCGTCGCGCACGCGGAGTTCTTTGTGGACGATATCGTCCTGCGGGACGTAGCCGATCCCGAGCTTCCGCAGGGCGGATTTGTCCGCGAGTGGCTGGCCGCTGATGGCGACCGATCCGGATGAGGCGGGGACGAGGCCGCAGAGAGCGTTGAGCAGTGTGGACTTTCCCTGTCCGGATCCGCCGAGGATGCCGACAAATTCGCCAGGGCGAACTTGAAGGCTTACCTGGTCGAGAATGGTTTTCGTCCCGGCGCGGCGAGTGAGGTTCCGAGCGGTGATGGAGCCGGCGTTCGATTGATCGAGCCAGCGCAGGTTTTTCCCATCGAACTCAAAAGTGTAGTGGCCGATGCGGAGGCGATCACCATACACAAGCACAGCTTGGGAAAACGCGTCGCCATTGAGCAGGGTGCCGAGGCGGCTGACGTCCTCGACGGTGAAGCTGTTCTTGGTTGGGGTGAGGCGTAGATGGTTGCTGGAGACGGTGTGATCTGCGGGATCGAGATCTACCCGCCCGGGAGTGGGCGCTTGCCCGCTCGTGAGGCGTCCGAGGATGAGTTCACCCGATTTCGAGAGCGGGATGACTCGCACCGCGTTTCCGGCGACGAGAGGAGGATCCGGCTTCTGTGTGAACACGAGGGAAACGCCGTTCGCAACAAGGACCGCGCCAGAATCAAGCGGCATCGGCAACGAATCCGAAATACTCGCACCATTGAGAGTGACGTAGGCGGAATGATTCAGCCGAATCACCTCCCACGATGCTCCACCCGGTCGTTGGACGAATTCTAGAACCGAGGGTGGAAAACCTGCTCCCATCCGGATCTGGTCGTCGGGTCCTCCGCCAAGGCGTAAGACTCCCTCAGGCAATGGTACGGTCCGGGGCTGGCCGTTGGAGTCGTTGAAGGTGAGCCTAGAATCCATGGTCCGACTTAAAGGATCACTCGAAGTCGATGATGACGTCGCGGGTAGTGGGCATCACTTTGGGCGGGAGCTTCGGTGCGGCTGGTTGGGGAGCAGGCTGTGGTGCGGGTTGCTCTTGCTGTGGAGATTCCGTCCGAGGAGCTGGGGCGTCATCCCACTGAACCACGATGGTTTTTTCGGATCCCATGACGTCGTTTGGGCAGCTTCTTCTCCTGCTGCTTTTGCGGCGAATCCGGCGCTTTCGTCGCGACCTGTGGGGCCGCTTCTAGGCCTTGTCTAAAGGACGCCAGCTCGGAGGTATCCGGTTCTTGCCATTTCCCAGAACGATCCGCGAAAAGGGGGATGATCATTTCTCCAGAGCGTCCATTTTTTCCGAGGACGCGAAAAGCGACCTTGGAAACGATGGGCTTGGCGGGATCCGGTCCCTCAATCGGGAAGACCGAGGTGCGCTCGATCTTCACATCGGGCATTTCCGCAGCAACGGTGTTGCGAAAACTGTCGATGAATGAGGAATAGGAACTGCGTGCGGCATCGATATCGGGTCCGGGCGCTTCTGCGGGTGCGACCGTCTTCGACGCACTACGAAGTTCCTCGCGGACGTTGGCGAGCTGTGTTTCACGGTCGCGAAGCTCAGCTTCAATCAGGGAGATTTTTTCCTGAAGTCCGGGATCGCTATCTTGGCAGGACACGACGCAACCTACGGCGATCAGCGAGGCAGACAGCCGGGTAAATCCGAACTTGCGCGGACTCATGGTAGATTGAGAAAGCAGTTTCCTCGCCGCGCGCGATGGCGGCGGGGAAATACGGCGAATCTAGTAGGAGTAGGTGTCAGGTTTTTCGACAGCGCGGAAGCCTTCGGCAGTTTCTACGGGTCTAGGTTTTGGTTTCGGCTTCACGTAGACCTTTTTCTCCACTGTTTTTTCCGTAGGGACGTAAACGGGGACGTAGGTGGTGGTGGGTTCACAGGAAACGGCGGCGAAGCCGATGACGGCGGTAATGAGGATGGATACGAGTTTCATGGTATGTCTGATGTGGGAGAGGGTCTATTCGGATTCCGGCACGGCGGTGCTTCCACCACCCACGCCTGATGGGCTTTCAGTGAGTGTGGCGTCCGGACTTTCGGGGGTGTATGTTTCGCGGACGGCACCCCGGCGGCCAACTAGAACCGAGTAGGCTCCGAGGCCGTTGGCAGACCGGAGGTGGAGATAGACCTGAACGGTGCCGTTGTAGGCGGAGCGAAACTTGACCCCGGCGCGGCGGGAAGGTCGGCGGTCATCAAGGATCAGGGTGCCGACTTCGTCATATACATAGATATCGATGTCGCGCACGGCGACATCGATCCCCGCGAGAAAAACGTAATCGAGGCCCTTACTAACGGGGACAATGAAGCGGATCATGGTACCGGAAGTGCCGACTCCATTGGTGTTGGTTGGTGCCATCGCGAAACCGCGCTGCGTGTAGAATACGGACATTCCGTAGGCGTCCTCCTCGGCGGCAGCCGGATCGGCGAAGGAGCAGATTGTAGAAAGGGCGAGTGCGGTGGTGGCTGCCACGGCGCTGCGGATGATTCGGGACGATTTCATAAGGTTCTCTGATTTCGGTTTTGGGGAAGGAGAAGGGGGTAAGGTTCGGTTAGTTGTCTTTTAGGATCTGGGTGACGCAACCAGTCGCGAGCTTGTCAACCTCTGCGACTTTGTCTTTCGGGATTGCTTCGTCGATTTCTACACTGACGATCTCGAGGAGCGTGGGAAGAGCCTCGGTGATTATGTTGACGGAAGGTAGCTTACGGACAGATTCCGGGAGGCTGGCGTTTTTCGCGATGAGGGCTTTTACGAGAAGCGGCTCGCGCAGGATGTTGGAGCTTTCATCTGAGTAATGAGCGAGGATGAGTCTGCTAGAATAGCGACTGCCTTGAATCCAGCCAGCGACCATGAGTAGTGCGGAGCGCTGGTCCTTGGGGTTCTCTTCCAATTTCTGCAGAATGTCCTGTTGGAGGAAGGCGAGTTCGCGATAGACATCAAGCCATTTGCCCTCGTTGGCGAGAGTGCGCACGCGGCGGGCCCGCGTGAGATCGTCATCGCTCACGTCGAGTTTTTTGGCGAGCTTCTCGATATCAGAGGCGGTCTGTCCGAGCAATTCCTCGTCCTTCGCTTGGACTGCCATAATACCGTCTGCAATACGGATGCCGAGGATTTGCGGAATGATAACTTCGGTATCGGTGTAATCATCCGGATTGATATCTGCGGCGACAACATTGAATACTCCGGCCCAGTCGATCTTCCTAGTTTTTACTAGAATAGTCAGGGCGAGAAACTTGTCTAGCGGAGTGGGCATAGCGACTCCCATGTCGATCGCTTTGGTCGGATCGATCGGCGGGTTTTTTTCTCCTTGGGCGAAAGCTGGCGTTCCAAAGGAAGCGAGAGCTGCGATAGCGATGATCTTAGTGGCGAGTAAATTCACAATACTCTCCTATCGATCCTGTCGATTTTCGGCAAGAGAAAAGCTCCGAATCATTTGGGACTTCGAGGATATATATCAATTGTCTGATGATATGGACATCCGAAGTAAATGCAGCTGTGTCTCGAACGGAGTAAGTTATCGGTTATCGCTCCGTTTTACAAAAAAACTCCCGTTGAGAGAGGGAGAGTCAAGAATGATTGTCTGGAATCACTTTGCTTTTTCCTTCGCGGGTCCTTGGCTGGGAGTAGTCTTAAAATACTCGTTCGCGCTGACCCGGGGGCTTTTCCATGGTGAGGGATTTTTCGGGATGGCGATGGAGAGTTTTTTGCGGAGGGGAAGTGTTGTTTCAGAGAGGGCCAGGTTTTCGAATTCGTTTTCGTCTTTGACGATGTCGTAGAGTTCTTCGGAGCCGTCCTCCCAACGAAGGTAGGCGTGAGTCTCGTTGCTGACGGCGAAGTTTCCGAACCCCCAGGTGGAGATCGCGGGGTGCGGCCATGCAGGGTCGGCGGTGCCGAGGAGAGGTTTCAGGGTGCGGCCATCGTTGGAAGGTTTTTCCGGGAGGCCGCAAAGATCCAGGAGGGTAGGATACATGTCGATCAGGCCGACGGGCTGGTTGCGGCGTTGGTTTTCAGCAATACCGGGACCGGCGAAGATGAGGGGGACGCGGGTTGCTTCTCGCCAGAGGGTGTGTTTCGAGAAATGATTTTTCTCTCCTAGATGATAGCCATGATCCGACCAGAGAACGACGACGGTGTTGGTGGCGTGGGGGCTTTTTTCCAGGGCATCGAGAACTCGACCTACCTGGGCATCGACGAAGGAAATGCAGGCGAGGTATGCTTGGACGGCCTTCTTCCATTCATTGTGCTGGATCACCCACTCAGTGGTCGGCATGGGCGGCACCTGCTGGGCGTAGCGAGAGATTTCTGGGACATCGTCTAGGTCGTCCTTGCGGTAGGGAGGCAGGGTGATGGATTCGAGCGGGTGCAAATCGAACCATTTCTGAGGGACATGATGCGGGACGTGGGGCCGCACGAAACCGACGGCGAGGAAGAAGGGCTTGTCCTGCTTCTTTTCCAAACGATTGATCGCCCAACTCGCTGCGATGTAATCGGGCATTTTTTCATCGGTTTCTGGAAACGCGCCCCAATCGGTCTGGGTCCCGTTGTTTTTCCAAACGAAACGTTCCTTTGGTTTAGGACCGAATCCGCCATATTTCCCGGACTCTTGAAATGCGTTTTTCGGAAAGCCGTTGTGAGTGATTTTTCCGGTTCCCATGGTGTGATAGCCATTGTCTTCGAACCACTGCGGCAGGTATCGCATGTCTCCTTTGCCTCCGCCAAGCTTCGCCAATTCTTGGTTCGAGAGCTGGTTGTAGATGCCAGTGGTGGTTGGCAGCAGGCCGGTGATCATGCTGGCGCGCGAGGGGCCGCAGAGGGCGGTCTGGCAGTGGGCGTTTGTGAAAACCACGCCGCGTTTGGCGAGGCGGTCGATGTTCGGCGTCTTGGTGCCGGGGTGGGTCTCGTAGCAGCCGAGCCAGTCATTAAGGTCGTCGATGGCGATGAAGAGGACGTTGGGTTTTTCCGCTGCGCGGAGCAGGCCCATGAAGGGAAGAAGGAAGAGGAGAATGGGTTTCATTTGATCGAAACTATGAAGGGTTCCGGATTCCATGCAATCCGGTATCCAAGGTGACTGGCACGCATCTAGCTCTCTTCACTGACGAGTCGAAGGGAGAACTCCTTCCCGCGACCGAGAACTTTTGGAAATGCCTGATCAATCTCGAAAACCCATCGTCTTCACCGATCTCGACGGAACGCTTCTGGATCACCATACTTACGGTTATGGTCCGGTTCTGCCGTTATTGGAGAAACTCAAGGGGATCGAGGTTCCGGTAATCGCGAATACCAGTAAGACGCGCAGCGAGTGGCTGCACTTGGCAAAGGAAATCGGCAATGATGCTGCCTTTGTTGTCGAGAATGGATCTGCGATCTATCTTCCCTACGGAGAGTGTGTGGTGTTCGGGGAGCGCCGTGATGAAATTCTGGGATACCTCGACGGACTGAAAGGCAGATTCGCATTCAAGAGCTATTCCGACTGGGACGTGGCGGATATTGCCGCCGCCACCGGGCTGGACATGGAGTCCGCGAAACGCTCTTCCGAACGCGAATTTTCCGAACCACTTACCTGGAATGGAAACAAGGAGGAGATGATCAATTTCATCGAGGAAATCCATACTGCGGGCTTCGCGACCCTTCAGGGCGGGCGTTTTCTGCATGTGCTTGGGCACACCGACAAGGGTAGGGCGATTAATTGGTTCCGGGAAAACTTCCCAGATTCGTCACCCGTCATCGCGCTGGGCGACGGACCAAACGATATCGCGATGCTTCAAGCGGCGGATATCGGGATCGTCATTGCCTCGCCAACGGGAAGGGAAATCCATTTCCAATCCGACAACCGGATCATCCGAAGCACGCTCGAAGGGCCGGAAGGCTGGGTGGAAACGATGACACCGCTAATCGAAAATTTTCTAACAGAATAAGTAATACATGGGAGACTTTCATCAGAACGGCACTGTAGCCACGCTTCACAATCTTTGTGATCGACCGACCGAGGAACTCGAAACCGAACTCATGGAGTTTGCAAAAACTAGACCGATGGGACTCATACTTCCCTCGCTCTATTCCGAGATCCAGACGAAGGCGCTGCCGAACATCATTGAGGAGCTAAAAGGCGTCGAATACCTCGACAACATCGTCATAGGTCTTGATCGTGCGAACGAGGATGAATACCGCCATGCCTTAAAATTTTTCTCCGCCCTCCCGCAGGATCACAAAGTCCTGTGGAATGACGGCCCTCGCCTGCGCGCCCTCGATGAGAAATTGAAAGAGCAGGGACTTTCACCAACTGAGGAGGGAAAAGGAAGGAACGTCTGGTTTTGCCTCGGTTACACGCTCGCAAAGCGTAGATCCCACGCGATCGCGCTGCATGATTGCGATATCCTCACTTATGATCGTGGCCTGCTCGCGCGGCTCATCTATCCGGTGGCGAATCCTCGATTTAGCTATCAGTTCGCGAAAGGATATTACTCGCGGGTGGCGGATGGGAAAATGAACGGGCGGGTCACTCGGCTGCTTATCACCCCTTTGCTAAGAGCACTTGAGCAAGTCATCGGTCCCTTCGGCCCCACGCACTATCTCCGCTATATGGATGGATTCCGTTACCCGCTGGCAGGGGAGTTTTCCTTCCGCCGCGAGGTGATCCCAGACATCCGCCTGCCCAGCGACTGGGGGCTGGAAGTCGGCGTGCTTTCGGAGATGCACCGTAACTATTCTCCTAACAAGATGTGCCAAGTGGACATCGCGGACACTTACGACCACAAGCACCAGGTCATGTCTATCGAGGATTCAAATGCTGGTCTCTCCCGCATGTCGATCGACATCGCAAAACTCCTTTTCAGGAAGCTGGCAACCAAGGGTGTTGTCTTCAGTCCCGAGGTCTTTCGCTCGCTGAAAGCTTCCTACTACCGGGACGCGTTGGACTTCGTGGACATCTACAAGAACGACGCGATTATCAACGGCCTGGAGCTGGACGTCCATGCGGAGGAAATCGCCGTAGAGCTTTTTGCAGAAAACATCATCAAAGCCGGGCAGCGTTTTCTGGAAGCACCGATGGAATCACCATTCATCCATTCTTGGAGCAGGGTGGTCGCCGCCATTCCGGATATCTACGAAGAGTTGATCGCTGCCGTTGACGCGGACAATGAGGAATTTCTAAACTGAGAACGACGCCATGAACACCCCCAGCCCACTGGAAGCCCTGCTCGAAAGAATCGGCGTGCACCTCGCGACGATCTATGGAGAGGGCGACCACACGGAGCTGACCGGAAGGCTCGTCTCAACCATGCGGATCGACGAGCATTTCTACCATCCGGTGCCATACACGAGCCACTGGGACGAGCGCGACGTCGCCCTGATTACCTACGGGGACAGCATCCTGAAACGAGGTGAGAATCCCTTGGCGACCTTGTCCACATTCGTGGACGGTCACCTCTCCGAGTGCATTTCCATCGTCCACATCCTGCCGTTTTTCCCATGGACCTCCGACGATGGTTTCGCGGTTTCCAATTATGAAACGGTCAACCCAGAGCTGGGTGACTGGACGGATGTGGAGGATATCGCCACACGCTACCGGGTGATGTCCGACCTTGTGATCAACCATTGCTCGGCCTCGCACGAGTGGTTCAAGCAATATGAGCGCGGCGAAAAACCGGGCTGCGATTTTTTCGTAGAGGTCAGCCCCGGAGCTGACCTTTCACTGGTTACCCGCCCGCGCATCAGCCCGCTGAGGCGACCAACGGAAACTGCGAACGGAATGAAACACGTCTGGTGTACCTTTGGCCACGACCAGATCGATTTAAATTTTCGAAGCCACGAGTTGCTCGTGGAAATGGTTCGCATCATACGTGGCCAGCTCGATCACGGGGTCGGTGTTTTCCGCCTGGATGCCGTCGCGTTTCTTTGGAAAGAGATCGGAACGAACTGCATCAACCTCCCGCAAACCCACGAGATCATTCGTCTTTTCCGCACGCTCATCGAGCATGTGACACCCAACGCCGTAATCATCACGGAGACGAACATCCCGAATCAGGAGAACCTCTCCTATTTCGGCAACATGAACGAGGCGCACTGCATCTACAATTTCTCGCTACCGCCCCTGCTGCTCCACGCGATGACCTCGGGAAGCAGCAAGTACCTGAAAAGCTGGCTGATGCGTATGCCCGCCGCTTTGCCCGGCACCGCGTATTTCAATTTTATCGCATCCCACGACGGGATCGGACTAAGACCCGCCGAGGGCTTGTTGGAGGACAAGGAAATCGAGGCGCTCGTCAATACCATGAAAAGCTTCGGCGGCAGGGTCTCCTCCCGTGCTCTCCCGGACGGAAGCAGCCGCCCCTACGAAATCAACATCTCCCTCTTCGATGCGATGCAGGGAACTTCCGAAGGTAAGGATGAATTTGCGGGAAACAGGTTCGTCGCAGCGCATGCGGTCTTACTTTCTCTGGAAGGCATTCCCGCCCTCTACATCCACAGCCTGTTGGGAACCCGTAACGACTATGCTAAGGCGGATGCCAGCGGGGTAAACCGCCACCTGAACCGTCACCAATGGCAGATGGATGAAATCGAAGCTGCATTGGCCGATCCTGAAAACCAACACGCGCGGATCCTTGCGCGCCTGAAACGCCTCATGGCCATCCGCCGGGATCAGTCCGCCTTCCACCCGAACGCCACCCAGTTCACACTCCATCTTGGCGATGCGATTTTCGCATACTGGAGGCAGTCGGTGGATAGGAAACAGAACATTTTCTGCTTCCACAACGTAAGCAAGGAGCCGCAGAACGTTTCCCTAAGCAGCGTCAATCTCGCCGCCACCGAGGAGTGGATCGACCTGATCTCCGGCGAGGAAATCGACAAGGAAAACTCTTTCCTGAATTTCGCTCCCTACCAGTGCATTTGGCTGGCCAACAAAAGGAAGTATCTACCGTATTGAAACGGAGGGGCGAATTCTTTTCGCCCTTTTAGCTGGAGGCAAGTGGCGAAAGGAATTCGCCACTCCGCAGTGCGTTGATCGCGAAATCGATTTCCTCGGGAGTGATTGAGAGCGGGGGCATGAGGATGACGGTATCAAGGATGTTGCGGGTGATGAGGCCGTGGGATCGTGCGGCTTTGATTACTTCCAGGCCGAGGCTTTGCCGGTATTCAATGCCGGCGACAAGGCCGCATAAGCGGATCTCGATGATGTTCGCATCGGCCTGCTGGAGTTTGCGCAGACTGGTTTGAAAATGATCGATTTTCGCGGGAAGGTGGCGGAAGGTTTGGTCGGTTTCGAAAACTTCGAGAGAGGCGAGGGCGGCGGCGCAGCCGATGGGATTGGCCGTGTAACTATGTCCGTAGTAGAAGGCGTTTTTGGGGGAACCGAGGAATGCTTCATATACTAAGTTTGTAGTAAGTGTGGCGGCGAGGGGAACGGTTCCACCTGTGATTCCTTTTGCCAGACAGAGGAAATCCGGAATCACTTTCTCTTTCTGGCATGCGAACATCGTACCCGTGCGACCGAAGCCTGTCATCACTTCGTCTAAGATGAGATGGATACCGTTTCTCTGCGTCCAATCACGGAGCTCCTTGAGCATGCCCTCCGGCCAAAGATGCATCTGGTTCACCCCTTGGATGAGGGGTTCGATGACTACTGCGGATACAGTAGTTGGATCGACAGACTTCAAATCTTCCATTGAGGACAGAAACTGCGTCTCGAAACCCATGGAACGGAACCGGGAAAAAAACCGATTCACCCCGCCCAGTGAAGCGGCTCCAAGGGTGTCTCCGTGATAAGCGTTGTCGAAAGCAAGGAAGCGGGTGCGATTCCCCTGTCCGCTTTGCATTCTCGCCTGGAGCGACATTTTCAGGGCTACTTCCACTGCGGTGGAGCCGTTGTCGGAAAAGAAGACCCGCTCCAAAGTTCTTTCCGGAAAATAGGAGACCAGCTTTCCCGCCAACTTCGAAGCCAGTGGATGGCCAAGGCCGAGGTAGGAGGAATGGTCGAGCGTGGCCGCTTGTTTCGCGATGGCCTCGGCAATTTCCGGGCGGCAGTGGCCGTGGATATTGGTCCAGATCGAGGAATTTCCGTCGAGGTATTTGTTGCCCTTTTCATCCCAAAGCCAGACACCTTCCGCCCGGACGATCATGAGGGGATCGTGGTCGGGCGCGCACCACTCGTCCTGCGGGGTGAACGGGTGCCAGCAATGGGCTTTGTCTGCGGCTACGGAATCGGGCACGGGGAAGACTTAACCGCGAATGGACGGGAAGGAACGCGATTTTTTTCCGGGATCACTCAAGGTTCCTCAGTGCCGCAGCCACCGGTCTTCGACTTTTCTCGTATTGCGGTTTGCTGAACCGGGATGCGGCAGGAAAAGATTTGAAACTTCAAAAGCAGACGCATCACATTTACCTTCCGCCCATGAACGAAATCATTTCCAAGCTTCTCGCCGATATCGAGCGCGAGCGGAACGTCCGCATCCTTTATGCGTGCGAGTCCGGGAGCAGGGCTTGGGGATTTCACTCGGAAGACAGCGACTACGATATCCGTTTCATCTACGCCTCGACTTCGGCATCCTACCTCGGTGTTTCCGATCCTAAGGATACGATCGAGATCGCGATCAAGGACGATCTCGATCCCGGAGGCTGGGATGTGAAGAAGGCGCTGGGTCTTCTTGGAAAATCAAACGGCCCCCTCATTGAGTGGCTGCACTCTCCGATTGTTTACTTGAATCGGGATGGTTTCCGGGAGTCTTGGCAGAAACTGTCGCGCAAGGTGTTGCAGGCTACGAAGCTTAGGCATCACTACATGGGCTTGGCCGTTCAGATCAGCAGGAAGAAACTGGCCGAGGATTTCCCCTCCGCAAAATCCTACCTCTATGTCATGCGCGCGCTTCTGGCCTCGCGCTGGATCGAGGAGCATGGGACGGCACCTCCCGTCCCGTTCGCCGATCTCGTTGCTACTACAAAGGAGCCTCTCAGGGGTGCATTGAACGAAATCATCGCCGCGAAGGCGCGGGTTCACGAAACGGAAAGCATCGGCAGGGTGGCGATTCTTGACGACTTCATATCGGAAGCACTTGATGGAGAAAAACCGACGGAGGATTCTGTCGAACCCGACCCGGAAACGATTTCCCGTTCACTGGACAGGGAGTTCCTTGCGATCATTTCGCCGAAGGCCGTGCCGCTTATGCGGAAACCGGAATTCACTCTCGGGCGCGTCCGGGAAAAGGATCTTCTCGTGTTTGATGCAATCAGCGGCAGCCATGCTTACGGCACGCAGACACCGAGGTCGGACATCGACCGCCGGGGAATTTTCATCGCACCGGATTCGTTCCACGCGGGTATGGAATCCATCGAACAGGTGGCGGACGACAAGAATGACGAGGTGTATTTTGAACTCACACGCTTTTTCCAACTTCTGGAAAAGAACAATCCGGGGGCCCTCGAAGTTCTGAGTTCGCCAGCCGACTGCGTCCGGTACAAGCATCCGGCTTTCGATCTCATCGACCCCGCGATCTTTCTTTCGAAACTCTGCGAGAAAAGCTTTTCCGGATATGCAGAAATGCAGATCAAGAAGGCGCGCGGGCTGAACAAGAAGATGGTCAATCCGCAGCCGGAGCAGCGCAAACACCTGCGGGAGTTCTGCCATGTTCTGGAGGCACAGGGATCGGTTCCACTCGCTAGTTGGCTGGAGAGGATGGGGATGAAGGAAGAATGCTGCGGGCTTGTCGCAGTGAACCACGCGCCTTCGACCTACGCGCTTTTTTACGATACCGGGCAGAATTTCCGCGGGATTTTCTCGCACAAGGATGATGCGGCGGTCGTATGCAGCAGCGTGCCTATGGGGGCGAAACCCGTCGCATGGCTCAACTGCAACACCGATGCGTTTAAAGCCCATTGCCGGACCCACCGAGAATACTGGCAGTGGGTGGAGGAACGCAACGAGGAGCGCTACCGAACCAACAAAGCCCATGGGCTGGAGTACGATACGAAGAACATCATGCACACTTTCCGTCTTCTGGATACGGCTCTCGATATCGCACTGGAACGCTTGGTGCGAGTTCGCCGTCCGAATGCCGCTTGGCTCCTTGAGGTGCGGGAAGGAAAATTCACCTATGATGAGATCATCACCCTCACTGAAGAAAGGCTACAGGAAATCCGGGAGGCGTTCGAATCATCGCACCTTCCTCAAGAGCCGGATCGGGAAAAGATCACGGAACTGCTCCGAGAGGTGCAGGTGGAATTTGGACAGTTGAAGGTATGATGCATGTCAAGTTACTATGCGGAGCAACTACGCGAGGATGAGTTTCACGCCGGTGAGCTTTTGGTCGAGGCCTTGCTCGGGTTTTGGCATGAGGTCGTCTGCATCATCGGTGAGAATACGCGCGATCATCTCCGAGGCCTCTGGCTTACTGGGAACCACGACGAATTTTCTGGGTTCCCTTGTTCCTAGAGCCTGGTCGCGGAAAATGAAGGATATGTCTCCTGCTTCTTTCACCTCGCCATGGCAGGCGATACATTGCTTGTTCAGGATGGGCTGCACATCGTGGGTGAAATCGATTTCGGCGTAGAGCGACTGCCAAATGGTGCTGGTGGCGAGGAAAGGAATGGGACAGGGATTTTCAAAGCTACGTGGAGTTTTACAGGCGTTCTTCAAATATGCTTACCCAATAACGGGGAAATCTTTCAGAAAAATTGGATGAATCGCGAACTTATCGCAGGCGGATCATTTGGAATGGCGGGAAGCATGGTCGTCAGAGACTCGTGAGAAAAAAATTGCAGCCAGCGCCCCCAATTGCTATCTCTTGGTAACTATGACAGTAAAACCCAGTGTCCGATGGTCGATCAAAGGACTTGTTGCCGCGATGGCATAAATCCATTCAGCCAATGCAGCTATCCTCGCGTCTGAAAATTTCGGAACCAATGCGAGCCAAGATCCACTCGCTGGAAATGGTGTAGGTTGGGCTGCCGACTGGACGAACGAATCCGGGACAGGCCAGTATTTCAACAACGCCACTCTGTTTGCAAACAGTGCGAATATTTACAATCACGAGACAGACTCCTACGGGTACGTTGGCTCGGGGAGTGAGCGAGCAGGACGCAATTTCGATACGACGACGGTGGGAAACTTCGGGGCCAACGGATATCTCGACAGCAATTTCGATATCGGTGCGAATGGAACCACGCTTTACCTTGCGATTGCATTGAGGGCGCACAAGAACCCAGGAGCACCTTCGAACTATTACGGACTGGAGATGCACCGCGACGGGATCAATGATTCCGCGCGGATTTTTCAGGTTTCGACGGATGGGACCCCGAACACCCGGTTGAATCTCCGCGTAAATAGTGCCGGGGACGGCGTGGATTCAGGTGCAGGTGCGCTAAATGACAGCGTCCAATACTGGGTTCTGAAATTCGCTTTCGGAGCGGCGGATGCCGATACCGTATCGTTCTTCTACAACCCGACCCTGAATGCTGCAGAGGGGATGGCCACATCTTCCATCACAGGTACGAACCTCTCATTCGACAGGCTCTCGGTGGCGAACTTCGGAGGCAATTTCATTGATTTTGACGACATTCGAGTGGGCACGGAGTATGCGGACGTGGTTGGAGCCGTGCCTGAATCGAGCTCGGTTGCGATGTTACTCGGTGGAATGGGCCTGTTTCTCGCGAGACGCAAACGTTAGACTCTCCGTCCATCGCGCTGAGCGGTGGATCATGAATTGTAAAAAGCCCAACCCCGGCAAGGGTTGGGCTTTTTCGGTCGATACAGCTGCTCTCAAGCGGAGGAATTTGGTGGAACTACAGCACAGCGAAATGCCGATGATGAGAGTGAGCAGTGGATCCGTGTTCAGAGTCTAATCCATCGTTGGATAATCCGTATATCCTCTAGGCCCCGGGCTGTAGAAGGTGGATGGATCCGGTTCGTTGAGGTCGGCTCCCGCTTTGAAACGGGCGGGGAGATCCGGGTTTGCGAGGAAGCTGGTGCCGAAAGCGACTGCATCGATTTTTCCTTCTTTGATCGCCGCTTCGCCCTCTTCCTTGGTGTAGCCCATATTTGCGACAATCGTGCCACGGTAGTGCTCACGGATCGGCGTGAGGATATCTTCTTTCTGCTGTTGGAAAAAATCGCCGCGCATGACGTGGAGGTAGGCGAGGTCGCATTCGTTAAGGCGTTTTGCCAGCCACGTGGAAAGGGCGACAGGATCACTGTCGATCATGCTGTTGTAGCTGTTGACCGGGGAAATCCGGACGCCGACCCGATCGCTTCCAAAGACTCCTGAAACCGCTTCGATCACCTCAAGCAGAAGACGTGCGCGGTTTTCGATGGGACCACCGTAAAGACCTGTGCGTTTGTTGGAGCCGTCGCGGAGGAATTCGTCGAGCAAGTAGCCGTTGGCACCGTGGACTTCCACGCCATCAAAGCCCGCGGCTTTCGCGTTTTCCGCAGCTTTTTTGAAGCCGGCGATGATTCCGGGGATTTCCTCATCGGTCAGCGCACGTGGCATGACGTAGGGCTTTTTCCCTTCCGGGGTGTGGACCTCGTCATTTTCGATTTTCAGCTCACTGGGTGCGACGGGTTGGGCTCCATCGTTGAGCAAGGGATGGCATGCACGCCCGCCATGCCAGATCTGGAGGAAAATTTTCCCTCCGGCGGCGTGAACGGCATCGGTGGTGAGCTTCCAGCCTTCGATCTGGGCATCGGAATAAATACCCGGTTCCATCCAGAAGGCGGAATTTCCCTCCATCGCCATGGTAGCCTCGGCAATGATGAGTCCGGCGGAGGCACGCTGGGAGTAGTATTCCGCCATTAACGCGTTGGGAATGTGATCGTCACCGGCACGGGCACGGGTGAGCGGAGCCATGAGGATGCGATTCGGTAGTTCAAGGGCGCCGAGACGGAGCGGTGTAAATAGGTCTGACATGATGTTTCGATAGGTGTGATTTAAGGTCAGTCAAGGAGGGCAAGGAATTTCTTCCGTCCTGCCCACAGAAGGAACAGTGGGAGGATCGTGATCAGAATGACTGGTGGATCCAGCAGTCCCGCGCCTTTCGCGAGGAATACTTGGAAGGCGAGGATGTTGATGACGATGGGGCCGAGGACGAGGAGACCGATGTTCCTAGTCTTCGGGATGGCGACAAGAATACCTCCGAGGATCTCGAAGATTTTCACGAACGCGAGGTATCCGGTGGGATAGAGCGCGGCCATAAACAGGGCCGGTGGTGAGCCTTCGGGTGGGCCGTCGGGCATGGGGATGAATTTCAGAAAGAAGTTCAGTCCGAAGACTACGAACAGGAGGCCGAGGAGGCTGGCGGCGATTTGTGGTGCGTATTTCATTTGTTTGTTTGGTTTGAGATTATGCGAGATCGAAGAGGAGTGCTTCGGAATCTTCTGAGGCGGTGATTTCGAAGGTTCCGGCGGATTCGGTGCTGGCCGCATCTCCGGGGTTTAGAACGGTTTCACCTTCAGTGAGAGAACCTGTGATGAGCTGGACCCACAAACCCCGTCCTTTGTCCAGATCGTGGGAGATGGTCTCACCTGCTTTCAATCTGACACGGTAGATATTCGCGTCCTGATGGATGGTGGCGGAGCCTTCGCGCCCGTCCGGCGAGATGACTAGCACCTTGTTCTGTGTCTCAGATTCGGCTGTCGGGTGCCATTCGGTATAAGTGGGTTTCAGGCCTCGAGTTTCCGGAAGAATCCAGATTTGCAGGAGGTGGAGAGGATCTGATTTCGAGGGATTGAACTCGGAATGGGTCACACCGCTGCCCGCGCTCATGAGCTGGATTTGGCCGGGTAGCAGTTCACGGCCGTTGCCCATGCTGTCCTTGTGCGCAATGGCCCCAGAGAGCACGTAGCTGAAAATTTCCATATCGCGATGCGGATGGGTCGGGAAGCCAGCGCCGGGCGCAACTTTATCTTGGTTGATCACGCGGAGCGAGCGGAAGCCCATGTGTGCCGGATCGTAGTAATCGGCGAAGCTAAAGCTGTGGTAAGTGTCCAACCAACCGTGGTTTGCGTGGCCACGTTCGGCGGATCTGCGGACTGTCAGTTTGGATGTCGTTGTGTTCATAACGACCAAAGAATGACACGGAGCGGTATTTCCGCATAATATCACCTGCTTACGAAGTTCATGCTTTGAGGTTATGAACTTGCCGAGGTGGGAAGCCTGCGTGAACATCCACGCATGGAGTTTCACCAGCTCAGGTATTTCGTCGCAGCAGCAGAAGAGCTGAGTATCTCAAAAGCGGCGGAGCGGGTGCATGTCTCTCAGCCAGCGTTGAGCAGGCAAATCAAGCTGTTGGAGGAGGAATTGGGTGTTCAGCTTTTTGACCGGATCAAGCAACGTATCCATCTAACGGATGCTGGAAAATTCTTCCTCGTGAAGGCACGGCAGCTTCTGTGCGATTCCGAATCCGCAGTCCAGCAGGCGCAGGAGAAATTCGGCGGGGCGCGCCGGACGCTGCGATTGGGTTTTCTCTCGCCCTTTCTCGATGATCTCGTCGCGCCGGTGGTGAGGGAGTTCCAACAGCGCCATCAGCGATCCAAGATTAGCCTCTTCGATCTTCCACCGAGAGCGCAGCTCGACCGCCTTCGCTTGCACGAGCTGGATGCAGCCATCCTCGGGAATCTTGAAGACGACGAGCGGAAGTTGTTCGATGTGCGTTGTTTGTCTCGTCACCGTTTCATTGCCGTTTTGCCTGAGGAGCACAGGCTTTCGAGAAGGAAATCTTTGAAGCTCGCGGAGCTAAAGGACGATGACTGGGTCTCGCTCTCAAACGCCTTTTTCCCAAGGCGCCGCGAGTTCCTTATCGCGACCTGCGAGTCCGCCGGCTTTATCCCCAGAATCGCCGCGGAGCCGGATTCGTTACCAATGATGCTCGCAGAAATTGGCACTGGAGGTGGAGTTGGTCTTATGCCGGGTCACGCGGCGAAACTTCCGCACGCGGGTTGCGTGCTGGTGAAACTTACCTCTCCGGTGATCCAGTCGGAGTTACTATTGGTGATGCCGAAAGGCGCGCCGTCTGGGGAAATGGAGACGCTTGCGGCGCTGATTTCGGAGCGAGCTACTAAGATCTAATCCATTCAAAATCCTCGCTGACAATATCTATGATTCTCGATAGGTTTTGATCATGAGACGAAGTCGAGGCATCGCCCTACTTTTTGGATTCCTGTTCGCCTTCGTCGCTTGGATTTTATGGTGTGCCCAGCCGTTTTTCATGAGATCGAAGCTCAAGTTTCGGGGATCCGTTCCGCAGGAGGCCAAGCGGGTAATCGAGGAATACTATGTGAAGTATGAGCTTGGGGAACCAGAGTCGTTCTCGGGAACAACTTTTTTCTATCTGCTCGCACGTCCATATGAAGCTGGGGTGTCGGACTACGAGGTGACACGCGAGAGCCTCACTTCGTTCAGGGTGAGTCACTCACAAAACGGTGTACGATGGATCATTTTTGAAGATGGAAAATGGAAGTTCGATTCTAGGATACTGATGTATTAGGAAACGCCGCATGAAGAAGTGCTTTTGCGCTTCAATCTGGTATCGAGCAGTTCCCAAGATCCATCAACGTCTTTGAAACGGCGTGGAAGCCACTGGCAGGAACCAGCGCGGTCACATCCCTCGTTGGAACGTTCATCGGCTCGCCCAATTTGAAAAGCATGTAGGCCATCGCTTCCGATGGCATCTCGCCTTCCGGCCATTCTTCCGCCGCCAAAGCCGCTGTCAGGGACTCCTTGGACATCATTTCGCAAGAGAGCACTGGGGCAAGCCAGTCCAGCGAAACCTTCCTGCCGCCACGCGGGCCACGGTAGGGGCAGAACACGGAGCCGTTCAGGTTGCCGACCTGGATGCGGATTGGTGATCCGTCATCCTTGAGCGCCCTGCAATAAGCGAGCTTCGTCCGGCGACAGAGTTCCCTTTTTCCCTCCGGTAGCCACACCATCACACAGGCGGCACCGGGTCTGGCGATCTTACCGACTCCGTAGGGAATCGGCTCCTCGCGGACGGTGGCATGGCGCACATCGGAAAAATGACGGAATTGCGTGAACTGATCCGCCTGGTGCATGAACACATCCGTTAGAAAATCTTTCAGCGCCTCCCTTGATTCCACATTGCCGGGCTTCAGGACGAACGCCCCGACCCCTGGAAGAATCTCATGGAACTTGCTCATCTTAGCCGCCTGCTCCGATCCCGGATACAGAACGTAGGAACCCGCCGTCTGCCGCACCGCATCGTTGTAGGTGTGCATTTTGAGCAAATCGCCGCGCTTGTAGGTGGAGGTCGCCTTGCCTTGCAGTTTTTCTGCGTCCAGTTCGCTGTCGTCTTTAACCAACTCGCCGAAAACCGATTTCAGGTTCTCCGCCCGGTATTTCGCGTCGAAGTGGACGTAAGCGATTTTGCCATCCTCGGAGGCGGCGGATTCATCCGGGAAACGCTCCGGGAAAATCGCCAGCGTGTAGTCCGGCTTGAACTGGCGGGAGTAGGATGCCGCATCCGTTGCTCCGCCTTGCAGTTGGAATGTCCGCTCGTAGTAGAGATGGAGCTTGAGCACGAAGCCCGTTGTCAGCCGAATCGTGAAGGCCGCGCAGGTTTTGTTCCCCCGTTTCAGGTTGATCACGAGCTGGCCGTCCTTGGTCTGTAGGAACTGCTCCGCATCCTCGGCGGGCTTCGGGTTGTTCAGATCGCGGGAAACACCCGGAATTTCATCGAGGATCTGGTGGAGCTGGAGAAAAATCCAATACTCGTAGAGTGTCGCCACGTTGCGGGTGGGGCCGTGGTAGCTCTCCTCATCGCGATCCCAGTTCAGCGCCGCCGCCGCTTGCGTGAGCAACCATGCCCTTAGAATTTGCCGATAGCCCTCGCGTTTCTGGAGTGTGGGATTCTCCAGCGGCAATCGGTGCAGGTTCCCCAGATCACGGAAAAACGGCCTTCCAAGCGCCGCATCTAGGGCATCGCCCAGTTCCTGCGCCTCGCGTGCCAGGCTTAGCGCGGAGGCATGCTTCTCCACCACCTCCCGGCACATTTCGCGGAATTGCACGAGGGCGAATTTCACGAAACGGTTCGGCGGCGTATCGACCGAGTCTTCCTTGCGCACATCGAGCACCTGCGCGGGCAGCGGCTTGCCGCCCGGTGATGGACGCCGCCAGTCCCTCGCCATACCGGCAGGATCGCGCAGCCAGTCCTTCGATCCGGCACAGGCCGCCGGAGTCCACCGGGCATCCCGCACCAGCCGCGAGTTCGGGCGACGCTGCACCGACTCCAGAATCCCGGCAAGCCGCTCGGGCTGCAGATGGGAACGCAGGAAAAGGAACTGCTCCAGCCGCAGCCGCGCCGCCTTCTCCGCATCCACCTGGAAGCCCAGCGATGTCGGCGCATCCCAATCCAGCAGCACCTGCTGGCAGAAATCCGCGATGTCCTCCGTGATCTGGCGGAATTCCGTGTGGTAATCCAGCTTCGAGGATACGATCTCCAGCGCGAAGCGGTGAGGCACCCCGCCCACCTCCAGCGTGAAATCCCCCATGCCCAGATGGTTCACCACCGAGAACGAGCCACTCAGCCCTCTTGTCCGGCGTGTGCTCCAGTTCTCTCCCGGCAGCGTTTCCAATGAGCTTTTCACCACGACATCCCCGCTCCCCAGCACATCCCACTCGTAACGCCGCGTCTCCAGCAGGCGTATCGTCATCCCGCCTCCAGCCGCTTCCTCCAGCACGATGGCCGGGGATTTTGCGTCCTCCACCTTGTGCCCGCGCAGTCCCGTGCCGATTTCCGGAAAGGTTTCCTCCTGCGGATCCAGCTCCACCGGACAGCCCGCCGAGGAAAGCACCCACCAAGCGTCCTTTCCCAGAGGGATCGCGATGGCGGAATAACCTTTCATCCTGTGGGGTTGGGGGAAATCAGCAGATGAAGCTTACGAACTGCTCCTCGACAAGCACCGCTATCATCCGCTCCAGCTTCTTGTAGGACTCGGGGAATTTCAGGGGTGCCGCACCTCCCGCGTCTTTGAGCCCCCGTTTCGGTATCGCGCCATCCTCAGGAAAATGTTCCAAGGCATATTTCTCCTCGCCCGTGGCGCAATACGTCGCCAGTGCGCCAAGCAGCGGAGCCAGCCGCGAACGGCTGCCATGCAGCTTAGGCAGGATCTTTTGCAGGATCTGCTCGTCTAGGGATTCCATCCAGCCCTCATTACGTTCTCCGCTGGCTTCCCATGCGAGCATTCCCGCCTCATGCGGCCCGGATAAAAATTGCGCCGTCCGCAGATAGTCCATCACTTCCTTCCCCGTGCGGAATCCGAACTCTCCGCGACCCCGCTTCATGATCCTGAACAGCGACATCAGGTGATTCGCCGCCGCCTTCCGCACTTCAGGCGGAAGTTGAGGCACAAGATCGTAATCCTCCACCCGTACTGCACGGGCGGCATCGAGAAAGGAAACCCCGTAGTCTCTGGCCTGCACCTGAGGTCTCTCGTCCGGCGTCTGCTTCAGGAGATGTTCCAGTGTTATCGGATCCGCGTGGATCTCGATCACATTCGCGCGATCCAGCACCTTGGGGCTGAACATGTAAGTCGTCTCATCGATATTCACCGTGCCGATGACGAAAAGATTTGAGGGAAAATCAATCTGACCTTCCACCTCCCGACCCGTCCGGGTCACCGCTGTGCCTGCGGCGTGAAGCTTAAGCGCATCAGTCTTATCCTTGAGCTCCATGGCCGAGAGGAAATCCGCGAAATATCGCTCCACATGGGAAAGGTTCATCTCATCCAGGATCAGGACATGGGCATCGTCCGGATGGTCGTCCGCGTGTAGGATGAGATCGAGGATCGCAGTCGTTTCGTAAATTGCGCGGTTCTCGTCGCCCGCTTCCGTCTCCAACGGATTCAAATAGCCAAGCACATGGCGGTTGTCCGTCCAGTCCGCTCCCACTGCTACCAACTGATGGCAGCCCTTCCCGCACACCGTCTTCGCCAACTCGATGGCACCAAGCGTTTTGCCTGTGCCGGATGGGCCGGTGAGGATCAGGAAGGGTTTGGTGAGGAGGGAATTTGATAACGTGGATTGTGGAATTTTTGTTCCGATCATTCTTTTGGTTTCTAACAAATCCTTCCACTCCTTTTTATGAATCTTCGCTATCGCTCGCTTGGAGAGGGGAAGTTTTGAGTGCTCCAGCCAGCAAACAACATCCTGTTTGGAAAATTCAGCCATTCCTGTGAGAGATGCGCCTTCGGCTCGCGGGTCAAGAAACCGGAAATTCTGAAGTTTGATCGAAACGCTCGCAGGGTTCCTACCTTGCTCGTTGGCGAGCTTCAAAATCTGAGGATCCGTGTCCGATAGGTGTCTGGTGTGATTCAACTGATAAACTTTGAGCGCATCCTTCCGGTCTTGTTCTGTCCATGAAGTTCTCGGCTGAGTTTGTTTGGATTGCGCCATAATTTCGTTTTGATCAGTTAAGACTCTCCTTCAACTGGCTATCTGGAAAGCAGGCGGTCGGGGAATACCGGTGCCTGTGCAGTCTCTTGAAGCATTTCTTGCTATCGTCACCTTCGGAGATCGTTTGAAAGCGGGGCAAGGCAGCGCGAGGGGTGAAGCAGTGGGCTTGGTTCGGGTGATTGGTGACCGCATTCCTGTCGAACCAATGCTGAACCGTCAGTTCGGCAGGCGCCGAGGTGGGTTTTGGCTTTGCGCCGAATTTCGATGTCGTTGGCCATGTAAAATCAAAGGCGGAACGCTCGGGATGTTTGATGGCTATGTTCCAGTCGAAATTTTCAATCTTCAGCTTCCGTTTCTTCATGAACGCAGAGCGCGCCCCGAACAGTATGATCCTGTCCCTGTCCTGCGGCGCGCCGAACGCGATCGAGTTGAGAAGTTTTGATTTCGTCTGGAAACCCGCCTCTTCCAGATCGGAAACGAGGTGGTCGAAGAACTCACGGTGCTGCTTCGTGCGCCAGAGACCTTCGACATTTTCAAAGATGAACCAATCGGGCTTCTGGGCGAGGATCAGATCCACGTAAGATCTGGATAGCCGCCCGTTTTCCCCGGTCTTGCCCCGGTTCTTCCCCCCGACGGAGAAATCCGGGCAAGGAGGGCCGCCGATAAACCCCACGGACTGGTATTTCTTCCGGACTGCCTTGATCTCCGTTTTCAGCGCCTGTGCTCCCTTTTCACTCAGGTGATCATCAATCGAATCGCAAGCCACGCCGTAGCGTGGCACCGGAAGTCCCATTTTCAGCCTGGAGTGTTTATAGCCTTCTACAAAATCGGCGTTGATCTCGTTGGCAAAGACCGTCTCAAAACCCGAAGAATCAAAGCCGAGGTCGAGGAACCCGGCACCGGAGAAAAAGGAGAAAACCGCGTGTTTGGATGGCGATGGATGGGGCATGGGGTAGGCGGGAGGATACGAATTTTTTCGATCAAAGCAGGTAGAAGGTGCCGGGAGGATTGGGTTGCTGTCAGTTCAAGTTGCGGCGAGAACCAATGTGCCGGGAAGCTTTTTCGCGGCTTTTTCGAAGGTCACCAGGGTTTGTCCTTCTTCCCGGGCTGCTCCGTGGATGAGACGGTCGATGAAGCCGGGTTTCATTTGGGAAAGATTCGGAAGATCGAAGACAAGCCGGGCGGAGGTCGTGATGGTGACGGGAGATTCCGCAGTCAGGGCTTTGAGCGCCGCCAAGGCATCGGTCTTGGTGAAGTGAAAATGAAACTGGAGCGCGTAATAGCATTCGGAAAGCACGAGGTCGGAGATGAAGAGCGGGTTTCCGGATTGGCGTTGCTCTTCATAGAAAGAGAGGGCGAGTGTCAATTGGGCGTCTGGGCTTTCGGTGAGGATGCGCAGGACGAAGGAGGTATCGAGGGAGAAGGAAGCCATGGCTGTTAGAAGGGGGCGGTGGTGCTTCGTCCATGGGCGATGGATTCACGGATGTCCTCCATCTCATAGCTCACTCCCGCTGTCGGATATTTCGCCGCGATCTTCAGCCAAGGGTAGGCTTTGGATGCTTCCGCAGGAAGGGAGGCGGGTGGCGCAGGTTTGGCGGTGGTTTCGATTTCCCCGGAGAGCCATTTTTCGAAAAGTTCGGCGGCGACCGCCCTGACGGGACGCCCTTCCAAGGCGCTGCGCGCCTTCACGTTACGATAGAGTTCATCAGGAATCTCCAAGGTGGCTTTCATGGGAATACGGGTAGCTGTATTCCTGTGTCTTGTCAATGCGAGGCATTTCAGAGCATCTGGAATCCTGCGAGTTTCGCGGCTTTTCGATCCAAGGTATGGGTGGGGGAGATGGAGCGGGATTCATTCCGGGCGAGGATGAGGCAGTCGGAGAAATCTGCCGTGGATGCTAGGTAAAGATCGACGGCTTTTCCTGCGATGGTGTAATCTTCCACACAAATGGAAGCGGTATGGAGGAGTTGGTGGAGAAAGGCTCCCACATCCGGACGTACATATCCGTAGCGTCGGGTAAGAACCCAGGCCAACTCAGTGAGAACGACAATGCTGACCCACGCAGGATTCGCCGCCGAGAAATTCGCTCGCATCAGCTTTTCGACTTTTCGAAGCTGGGCTGCATCGTCCCGGGTGGCGATGCGCACGAGGATATTCGTATCAAGCGCCTCCATCGCAGGCTCCTTCGGCAATGGCTTCGTTCATCTCTTCCACAGTGAAGCTGCGGGTGGCTTTTGGGAGAATCGTCATGAGATAATCCAAAGATCCCTTTGCGACGGGCACGACCTTGATGGCTCCTCCCTCGATCTGAAAATCCAGCGTGTCCCCCGTCTGGAGATTGAGCTGTTGCCTGATCTTCGCAGGGACGGTGACTTGCCCTTTGCTGGTGAGTGTGGTCTGCATTCCTTACGCAAGGTAAGGAATACTGTTGGGTTGTCAAGGAGGGGGAAGGCGGAGGCTTAGTCCAATATGGAGAAGGGGTTTGCAACCCCTTTGCACAAGCCTGAGCGAACCGATTTCCTGATCCTCCGCAAAGGGGTTGCAAACCCCTTCTCCATATTGAACTCAATGCGCCGCGAGCCAGTTTTTTCCCGTGCCTTTCTCTACGAGGATGGGGACGCCGTGGGGGAGGGGGAGGGCGGTTTCCATGATGTGGAGGATTTTTGGGACGAGTTCGGTTTCCTCGTCGGGGTGGAGGTCGAAGACGAGTTCGTCGTGGACCTGGAGGAGCATTTTGGTTTGGTAGGGCTTTTTGCGGAGGAGGGCGTCGATCTTGATCATGGCGAGTTTGATCATGTCGGCGGAGGTGCCTTGGATGGGCATGTTGATGGCGGCGCGCTCGGCGTTGGCTCGGAGGCCGGCGTTTCCGGAGGAGAGATCGGGGTAGTGGCGGCGGCGGCCTGCTAGGGTCTCGGCGTAGCCTTTTTCGCGGGACTCGGCGATGGTGCGATCCATGTATTGCTTGATGGCGGGGTATTCGCGGAAATAGGCGTCGATGATTTCGGCGGCTTCGGTGCGGGGGATGGCGAGGCGTTGCGAGAGGCCGAAGGCGGAGATGCCGTAGATGATGCCGAAGTTGACCATTTTCGCGCCGGAGCGCATTTCGCGGGTGACTTCCTCGGGGGTGACTCCGTGGACTTTTGCGGCGGTGATGGTGTGGATGTCGGCACCGTCCTGGAAGGAGGAGATCATGGTGGGGTCGCAGGCGAGGGCGGCCATGACGCGGAGCTCGATCTGGGAGTAGTCACAGGATAGTAGGGTGAAACCTTTGCGCGGGACGAAGGCCTGGCGGATCTTGCGACCGGACTCGGAGCGGACGGGGATGTTCTGGAGGTTCGGATCCGAGGAGGCGAGGCGGCCGGTGGCTGCGAGGAGCTGGTGGTAATGGGTGTGGATGCGGCCGGTCTCCGGGGCGATGTGGGTGGGGAGGGCGTCGAGGTAGGTGGACTTGAGTTTCGTGGCCTCGCGGTAGGAGAGGATTTCCTCGATGATGGGGTGGATGCCGAGGAGGGTGGAGAGGGTTTGCTCGTCGGTTTTGTATTGGCCAGTTTTGGTTTTCTTGGGCTTGTCGAGGAGCTTGAGGTGATCGAAGAGGATCTGGCCGAGCTGTTTCGGGGAGGCGATGTTGAACGGTGTGCCGGCGTGCTGTTCGATGGATTTGGCGAGTTGATCGATGGTTTGTTGGAGGTCTGCTCCGATGGTGATGAGGGCTTCCTCGTCGATGGCGATGCCTTCCATCTCCATGCGGACGAGGACGGGGAGGAGGGGGGCTTCAATATCGGAAAAGATTTTTTCCTGGCCGGATTCTTTGAGGAGGGGGCGGAGTTTTTCGGCGAGTTGGAAGGTGACGTCTGCATCCTCGGCGGCGTAATCGGCGAGGGTTTCCAATGGAATGCTCAATATGTCGAGTTCCTTGGACTTGGTGGCTTTCTTTTCCGCAAAGTCGAAGAGGTCGTCGGTTTGATTGACGATTGCTGATTGTTGATTTGCGATATCGGAAAGCTTTACCGGGGTGTAGCCGAGGTGGATTTCCGAAAGGTAGTCCATGCTATGGCGACGCTCTGGGGCGACGAGGGCATCGGCGAGCATGGTGTCGAAGAAGGGGCCGATGACGTGGATGCCGTGGGAATGGAGGACGGAGAGGTCGTATTTGAGGTTGTGGGCGATTTTTTCCGAAGGAGCGGAGAGGAGGGAGCGGAGAGCGGGGAGAAGATCCTCGGAGTAGGGGAGATACCAGGCTTCGTGGGCTTTCCAGGAGAAGGCGATGCCGAGGAGTTTGGCGGAGTGGCGGTCTAGGGAGGTGGTTTCGATGTCGAAGCAGAAGGATTTTTGCTCGGCAAGGGATTTGAAGAGAGTTTCTTGGAGGGCTTTGGTGTTGGCGAGGTGGTAGGTGTGGGGGACTTCCTTGATGGTTTTGAAGGTGTCGAAGAGTGTGGGGGACTCGGGTTGTGTATCGGCATGGCGCTTGGAATACCCAAGGGGCACACCGTCCGCCGCCACTTCTTCACCGAAGAGGCGTTTGGTGAGGGAGCGGAATTCGAAGTCGGTGAAGAGCTGCTTGATGGCTTCGTCGTCTCGCTGGGAGACGAGGAGATCGTCCCATGTGACTTCGAGTGGGCAGTCGATGATGATGGTGGCGAGGTCTTTGGAGAGGAGGGCTTGGTCGGTGTTTGCTTCGACGTTTTCCTTCTGCTTGCCCTTGAGCTTCGAGGTGTTGGCGAGGAGGTTTTCCATGCTGCCGTATTCGGAAATCAGCTTTTGGGCGGTCTTTGGGCCGATTCCGGGGATTCCGGGGATGTTGTCGGCGGCATCGCCCATGAGGCCGAGGAGGTCGATGATCTGGTGGGGCTCGGAGACGCCCCAGATTTCCGGGAGCTGTTTCATGCCGATGATTTCGAAGTCAGCGCCTTTGCGGCCGGGTTTCCACATGCAGGTGGTGGGGGAAATGAGCTGGGCGAAGTCTTTGTCCGGCGTGACCATGTAGGACTCGAAGCCGTCGGGCTCGGCGCGTTTGACGAGGGTGCCGATGAGGTCGTCGGCCTCGAAGCCGTCGATTTCAAGGACGGGGATGGCGAAGGCGCGGCAGAGGGCTTTCACATGGGGTATGGAGGCGGCGAGTTCCTCGGGCATCTCATCGCGCTGGGCTTTGTAGGCGGGGTATTTGATGTGGCGCGGGGTTGGCGCGGAGGTGTCGAAGGCGACGCCAAGGTGGGTGGGGTTTTCCTTTTCTAGGATGGAGAGCAGGGTGTTGATGAAGCCGTAGAGGGCGGAAGTATTGACGCCTTTCGAGTTCCGGATGGGATTGTTGATGAGGGCGAAGTGCGCCCGGTAAATCAGGGCCATGCCGTCGAGGAGGAAGAGGCGTTTCATGTGGGGGAAACTCTAAATTTTAAACTTTAAACTCCAATGAAGAATTTTCGTGATCTCTAGCATCGGAAAGATGTGTAAGATTTTGAACGTTCCGGGTAATTATTTGTGAGAATGACAATCGAGAGGATAAAAATTTACCATTTCGCCATCTTGGCGTGCCTGTCACTGGTCGGCTGCAAGGAAAAGACGATCATATTCCACCATCAGGCTGAGAATGGTGAAAACGAGCCGGCGATGGTCCTGCCTGAGGAAATTTCCTTCAACGAGCACATCCAGCCCATCCTCTCGGAGTATTGCTACCACTGCCACGGCCCGGACAGTGGCACCCGCAGGCCGGCCAAGGAGCCTCTCCGTCTCGATTCCGAGGAAGGCCTCTCGCAATTGCGGGACTTCGGCGCACCGGTGATCATCAAGGGCAAGCCGGAGGAATCCGAGCTGGTGAAGCTGATCAAATCCCATGACAAGGACGAGGTGATGCCTCCGCCCGAGAGCCACAAGGTGATGTCGGCGAGGGAGATCGCCCTTCTCGAAAAATGGGTCGCCCAAGGCGCGGAATACGAAGGCCACTGGGCATACCAGCCGGTGAAACGTTTGGACTCACCGGAAAACGGGTGGTCGGACAAGTCCATCGACGGCTTTGTTTTTGAAAAACTCGCAGAGGCCGGTCTGGAGCCGAACGATGCCGAAGAGCCGCGCCGCTTCCACCGCCGCCTTTCCCTGGACCTGACCGGGCTACCGCCTGCACCCGCTGATACCGATGCCTTTGTGGCCGCTTACGAAAAGGATGCGGAAGCCGCCGTTTCCGCTGAGGCCGACCGCATGCTCGCCACCATGCAGAGCGCGGAGCAATTCGCCCGCCATTGGCTGGACGCAGCCCGCTATGCCGATACCCATGGCATCCACATCGACAACTACCGCGCCATCTGGCCGTACCGCGACTGGGTGGTCCGGGCCTTCCAGGCGAACATGCCTTGGGATCGGTTCACCACCGAACAGATCGCCGGAGACCTTCTTCCCGAGCCATCGCTGGAACAAAAGGTCGCTACCGGCTTCCTTCGCTGTCTCGCCACCACCGGTGAGGGCGGAGCCATCGGCGAAGAATACGATGCGATCTACGCCACCGACCGCGTCGATACCATGGGCGCGGTCTGGCTTGGCCTGACGGCGAGCTGCGCCTCCTGCCACGACCACAAGTTCGACCCGTTTTCCACAAAGGAATTCTACCAGCTCACTGCCTTTTTCCGCAACAACACGATGTCCTCGCTGGACGGCAACAACGCCGAGCACCCGCCCACCGTCTTCGTCCCGCACATGGAAGACAGGGGTAAATGGGCGGAAACGGACTCCAAGCTCGCGGCCGTGGAAAAACGCATCGCGGAGCGGCGCAAAGCAGCGAAGGGCGACTACGAAGCATGGCTCGCCAATGCCGGCACGGCGAAATCCGAGGAGACGGATTCTTCCCTGGTCATACATTTTCCCCTCTCGGAAGCGGATGGAAATCCTACGGGCATAGTAGATGGGAATCCGCAGGCCATCCCCGTCGCCCCCGAGCGAATCGACGGACCGCTGGGTAAGGCGGTGGTCGTATCCAACGCCGACAACGAACTCGGGAACATCGGCGGATTCTCCCGTGGCGATCAGGTCAGCTACGGCGGCTACATCTGGTTCGAGGGGAAACCTACTGGTGCCGTAGTAGCAAAAATGAATCCCGCCCAAGGCTTCCGTGGCTGGGATCTCTGGCTGCAGGATGGCAAGGTCGGTGCCCATATCATCGACTCGTGGGAAAAGTCCGCGAACAAGCTCATCGCCCCCCAGCAGCTTGAGGCTGGGAAATGGCATCACGTCATGATCACCTTCGATGGCAAACAGAGCAGCCACCAGGCGATGGCGGTTTACATTGATGGGAAGAAGGCCGGCGGTGGACCCAATCCGAATACGGTTGGCGGAACTTTGGAGAACGACGTGCCGCTGCGCTTCGGCTCCCGCGATGGCGGTGATTCCAAGCTCACCACCAAAGTAGCGCTCCAGGATTTCCGTTTCTACCGCCGCCTGCTTCGCCCGGAGGAAATCGCCACCCTTGCCAATTCACAGATGATCACCCGTTGGGCGGCGCTGCCGAAGGATCAGCGCACGCCGAAACAGGAGAAAGCCCTGTTCGAGCATTTCGTGACAGCCGTTGACGCGCCGTCACTTGATCTTTTGCGCGAGAAGGACTCCATTCAGGCGGAGAAAAACCAGCTCCAGGGCCGCGGTTCACCATCCTTGGTTTTCGAAGAGAAAAAGGACGGGAAACCGACCGCCCACATCCTCATACGCGGCCAGTATGCCTCGAAGGGCGACGAGGTTTCCGCCGATACCCCCGCCATGCTCCCACCCATGCCGGAGGGCGCGCCCAGGAACCGCCTAGGCCTTGCCATGTGGCTGAACGATCCGCAGAATCCGCTTCCGGCACGCGTTACCATGAACCGCCTTTGGTCGCATCTTTTCGGAACCGGCATCGTAGAAACCACCGGGGACTTCGGCATCATGGGCGCCCGCCCCGCCCATCCCAAGTTGTTAGATTGGCTTGCCTCCGAGTTCATCGAAAGCAAGTGGGACTACCGCCACATGGTAAAAACCATCGTGACTTCCAAAGCCTACCGCCAGGACGGCACCGTCTCGCCGGAGAAACTCGAAAAAGACCCTGACAACCTGCTCCTCTCACGCGGCCCGAGAAACCGCCTCGAAGCCGAGCAACTCCGCGACATGGCCCTCGCCACCGCAGGCATCCTCTCGGAAAAGGTAGGCGGCCCGCCCGTCAAGCCCTACCAGCCGGAGGGCATCTGGGAGGCGGTCGCCATGCCACAATCGAACACCAAGAACTACAAGCAGGACAGTGGGGAAGATCTCTACCGGCGCTCCCTCTACACTTTTTGGAAACGCACCGCCTCGCCTCCTTCGATGGAAATCCTCAACGCCCCCACCCGTGAGGTCTTCTGCGTGCGCCGCGATGTGACCAACACCCCGCTCCAGGCGCTCGTCCTCATGAACGATCCCCAGTTCGTCGAGGCCTCCCGTGTCCTTGCGGAAATGGCCATGAAAGCCTCCGGTGATTTCGATGCCCGCATCGACCACATCTCCCGGCGTCTCCTCGCCCGGAAATTCGATACCGAAGACCGGACCGCCATCCGAGAAACCCTCGACAAGGCTCTGGAATACTACACTGCCAAACCCGAGGAAGCTCGCCTCGCCATCGCCACTGGCGAAACCAAACCCGACGAAACCCTACCCGCCCCCGAACTGGCCGCCTGGTCCCTCGTCACCAACCAGATCTTCAACCTCGACGAAACCGTAACTCGCTAGCGCTCGCAGACTCAAGATTCCAAGACATAAGACACAAGCATAGGCTCATGAATCCGTTAGAGAACTACAACAACGCCCTCACCCGCCGCCAGTTTTTCCGGAAATCCGGAACCGGTCTCGGGGTTGCGGCGATGGCCTCACTCATCGGCGAGCGGGGATTTGCCGCTGCGGAGAGCATGGGGAACATGACCATCCCGCAGTTCGCCCCGAAAGCGAAGCGGGCGATCTACATTTCCCTCATCGGCGCGCCCTCCCAGCTTGACCTCTTCGATTACAAGCCGGAACTGGAAAAGCGTTTCAAAGAGGATCTCAAAGGGTATTTGGAAAAGCAGGGCGAGCGCCTCACCGGAATGACCTCCGGCCAGGCCGCGTTCCCGTTGGCCCCGACACGATTCAAATTCGCCCAACACGGCCAGGGCGGAACCTGGGTCAGCGAAGCCCTTCCGTGGACCGCAAAAATGGCGGACGACATCTGCGTCATCAAATCCATGCACACCGATGCCATCAACCACGAGCCGGCCAACCAGCTCGTCTGCACCGGCTCCATGCAGAACGGCAAGGCTTCCATCGGCTCCTGGATGTCCTACGGCCTCGGCTCCATGAACGAGGATCTCCCGTCCTTCGTCGTCCTCCACGCGAAGCACACCTCGCCCTTCGCGAACGTGCAGGCGATCTCCTCCCGCCTCTGGGGTTCCGGTTACCTTCCGGGGAAATATTCCGGTGTCGCACTCCGCTCGCTGGGCGATCCCGTTCTCTTTCTCAAAGACAGCCCCGGCGTGCCTCCGGAGATGCGCCGCAGCATGTTGGACGGCCTCGGGAAACTGAACCAGAAATCCTTCGAAGCCGTCGGCGATCCGGAAATCCAGACCCGCATGCAGCAGTATGAAATGGCTTTCCGTATGCAGTCCTCCGTGCCGGAGCTGGCCGATCTTTCCCAAGAAGCGGAGCACACCTACGCGATGTACGGGGATGATAGTAAAACGCGCGGCACCTTCGCCAACTCCGCCCTCATGGCCCGCCGCTTGCTCGAGCGCGGAGTTCGCTTCGTCCAGATTTTTCACCGTGGCTGGGACCAGCACGGGAATCTCCCCCGCGATCTCGCATCCCAGTGCAAGGACGTGGACCAGGGCTGCTACGGGCTCATCCAGGATCTCAAACAACGCGGCATGCTGGAAGACACTCTCGTCATCTTCGGAGGCGAATTCGGGCGCACCGTCTATTCCCAAGGGACCCTAACGGAAACCAACTACGGTCGCGACCACCACCCCCGCTGCTTCAGTCTCTGGATGGCCGGCGGCGGAATCAAAGGCGGCCAGACCTACGGAGAAACCGATGAGATGAGCTACAACATCACGGAAAACCCCGTCCACATCCGCGACCTCCACGCCACCATCCTCCACGCCCTCGGCATGGATCACGAGAGGCTCACCTACAAATTCCAAGGCCTCGACCAACGCCTCACCGGCGTGGAGCCAGCGAAGGTGATCACGGATCTTTTTGCTTGATTCACGCCATTGTGAAATCCAGCAACTTCCCGAGTCGATCACGCATCTGGGAACGAGGCACGATGGCATCGATCAATCCGTGGGAGAGCATGAACTCTGCCGTCTGGAAACCGGGAGGGAGATTCTGATGGGTCGTTTCTTTCACCACGCGTGGACCTGCGAATCCAATCATGCATTTCGGCTCGGCGATGTTGATATCACCGATGGTAGCGAAAGAGGCGGTAACACCTCCCGTCGTAGGATGGGTGAGAACGGAAATGTAAGGCAGGTGTGCTTCGCCGAGCCGGGCGAGCGCGCCGCAGGTTTTTGCCATCTGCATGAGGGAAAGCATTCCCTCCTGCATGCGTGCGCCGGAGGAGGCGGAAACGATGATTACGCCCCGCTTCTCCGCGATGGCCGTTTCGATGGCGCGGGTGATTTTTTCTCCCACGACAGATCCCATGGACCCTGCGAAAAACTTAAAATCCATCACTGCGATCATCGCTGGCTTCCCGTGGATAGACAGTCTGCCGGTAACGACCGCATCGTTCATTCCGGTTTTCTGGCGTAGGCCGTCGATCTTGGCCTCATAGCCATTGAAATTCAGAGGGTTTCCGGAAAAGAGATTTGCCTCCGTTTCCTCGAAGCTGCCTGGATCCGCGAGAAGGAAGATCCTGTCCATCGAGTCCATAAGGAAATGGTGACTGCACGAGGGGCAGACCTGAAGGTTCTGTTTCAGTTCCAAGGCATGGATCATCGCTCCGCAGTCTGGGCACTTGGACCACAAGCCCTCAGGCATGTCGTCACGCTTTTGCTGGCTGCGAAGGAGAGGTTTTTTAAAAATGCCCATGGAGTGAGGTGAACGAAGTTTGTGAACGGAAGAAAGAGGCTAGCGAGTCCGAGCGGTCCAGACAACCCCGATTTCCACCCTTGAATTCTATGCCCGGAATACCTATTTTAAGCGAGTGGAAAAGGAAGCATTGAAACAAGTGCTCGCGTCGAACCTGCCAATCACGATCATGACCGCCAGTGGAAAAAGCTATGAGGTGGAGCATCAGGACTACGTGTCGATCGCGCCGGAAGACGCTACGACCGTGATCGTTTACGCACGGGGCAAACCTGGCTTCAGCATTCTCGATCCCAAGACCATCACCGACGTCTCGATCAATGAGGCAACACGCATGATCAATCGGGCTTCCCCCGGTGTTGACCCTGCCGAAAGCGGTTGGTAGTTTCCGCGCCCGCCATGAGCACCGCCCCGAACTACAAAGATACGCTGACCCTGCCCCAAACAAGTTTCCCGATGCGCGGGGACCTTGTGAAAAATGAGCCGCAGCGTCTGGAGATTTGGGAGAAATCTGGCCTTTACTCGAAAATCACCCAAGCCCGCAAAGCCTCCGGCGCTCCCGATTTCATCCTCCACGATGGTCCTCCCTTCGCGAATGGAGACGTCCACATGGGCACCGCGCTGAACAAGTTGCTCAAGGATATGGTCGTGAAATCCAAGACCATGGCGGGCTTTCACACGCCTTTTGTCCCCGGCTGGGACTGCCACGGCCTGCCGATCGAGTTCAAAGTCGTCAAACAGGCAGCCGGCCTCGAGCCAGCGGAAATCCGCCGCCGTTGCACCGAGTTTGCGAAAGGCTTTATCGACATCCAACGAGCCTCCTTCAAGCGCCTCGGCGTGTTCGCCGATTGGGAGAATCCCTACCTCACCATGGATCCCGCTTACGAGGCAAACATCCTCCGCGTCTTCGCCAAGCTCGTGGAAAACGGCTCCATCTACCAATCCAAGAAGCCCGTGCAATGGTCCTACGGTGCACAGACCGCCCTTGCGGAAGCCGAAGTGGAATACGCCGACAAGGTTTCCCCAGCGATCTTCGTGAAATTTCCTATCGTCGCAGGTGAACTCGCTGGCAAAGCCTCCATCCTCATCTGGACCACCACACCGTGGACTCTTCCCGCGAACCTCGGGATCGCACTCCATCCGGAGTTCACCTACATCGTCGGGAAATTCTCCAACGGCGAAACCGAAGAAACCTTCGTCATCGTCCGCGAACTCATCGAGCAATTCGCCGAGAAAACCGATTACGCACTTAAAGAAACTCTCCAAGAGTTCAAAGGCAAAGAACTTGAAGGCGTCGAAGCCAAGCATCCTTTCCTCGACCGCACTTCGAAAGTCATTCTCGCGAACTTCGTCACCACGGAAACCGGCACTGGCGCCGTCCACATCGCCCCTGGCCATGGAGCGGACGACTACGTAGCCGGCCAGCAAAACGGCCTTGCCGTGCTTTCCCCCGTCGATGACGAAGGCCATTTCACCGAAGAAGTCGGCCTCGCGGAGCTCGTCGGGCAACACGTTTTCAAATCCAACAAGCGTATCATCGAGATCCTCGCTGAGAGCGGACATCTGCTCGGCCAAGAAGACTACCACCACTCCTACCCGCACTGCTGGCGCTCGAAAACTCCCATCATCTTCCGCGCCGTCGAGCAGTTCTTCATCTCGCTCGACACCCTTCGCGGCCAGGCACTCGAAGAAATCGATAAAGCGAAATGGCTGCCCGCATGGGGTCGCAACCGCATCTACGGAACCGTCGAATCCCGCCCGGACTGGTGCATCTCTCGCCAGCGCACATGGGGCGTGCCGCTCCCCGTTTTCTTCGATGAAAATGGCAAAGCAGTTCTCACCTCCGACCTCGCGCTGAAAGTCGCCGACCTCGTCGAAAAGGAAGGCACCAACGTCTGGTTCGAAACCTCCGACGAAGACCTCGCCGCCAAGCTCGGCCTCCCCGCCGGACTGAAGAAAGGCAAAGACACGCTCGATGTCTGGATCGATTCCGGCTGCTCCCACGCCGCGGTGATGGACACTCACCCGGAACTCCATTGTCCTGCCGACCTTTACCTCGAAGCCACCGACCAGCACCGCGGCTGGTTCCAAAGCTCCCTCATGCTCTCCACCGCATACCGCGGCCACGCGCCATACAAAACGGTGATGACCCACGGCTTTGTGGTCGATAAGGACACGGGAAAAAAGACTTCTAAATCCGACGATAAAAAAAAGGGTAAGCCCACTGATGCCGCTCACTTTTACAACCAGTATGGCGCCGATATCGTCCGCCTCTGGGTTTCCAGTGTCGATTGGCAGAACGAGGTTCCCTTTGGAGAAGACCTTTTCAAACAAGTCGCGGAGCCATACCGGCGCCTCCGCAACACGCTCCGCATCCTGTTGGGCAACTTGGATGGCTTCACCCCATCCGACGCACCCTGCGAATACACACTTCTCGATACCTGGATCCTCGAACGTCTCCACGCCGTCACCAAGGAGTGCCTCGCCGCGTATGAGTCCTTCGAATTCCGCAAGGTCTTCAACTCCATCAACCAGTTCTGTACGACCGACCTCTCCGCCATCTACATCGATGCGCTGAAAGACCGGATGTATTGCGATGCGCCGGATTCCCCCCGCCGCCTCGCCTCGCAGGCCGCGATGTACGAGATCTTTAGTAGTATCACGAAACTACTCGCACCCGTCCTCGCATTCACTGCGGACGAGGCCTGGGAGCACGCCGGCTTCACGGAGGGAAGCATCCACCAACAGGATTTCCCGAAACCGAATCCCGACCACGCACCCGGCCAGGCAAGCAAGGACGTCGAGCGTCTTTTCCAAATCAAAGCCGCGATGCAAACCGCCATTGAGGCGAAAATCCAAGCCAAGGAATTCACCCGTAACAACGAGGCGGCGATCTCCCTTACCCTGCCCGAGTCCGACAGGCCGCTTATGGAAATGCTGAACGACCGCGATTTCGCCACCGAGTTTTTCATCATCGCAGAGCTTTCCGTCGCGACCGGCGCTGAGCTTGTTGCGAACGCCAGAAAGACCGAACTTCCTCTCTGCCCCCGCTGTCGCAAACACGAGCCAGTCCTGGAGTCGGGCCTCTGCAAGCGGTGCGATAACGTGGGAACTGATTTGTCGGCTCAGAATTAGAAGGATCATAGGGCAATGCGCCTACGAGAGATTCTAGGGCAAAGTCGAGAATCAGTTCTGGATCATTCAGGAATTGGATTATTCGGCAAAGTATCTGTGTCCTCCGTGGGTTTTGTGGTAAAGATCTGCTATTCCAGAGGAGTTTTTCACTGCTCTGTTCGCCTTGGATTGACATGCTATTGTATGAGCTAAAAGAGCTTTGCCGATGTTTTTTCTATCAAAGTGTCTACCCCGAGCGCGGGAAGGCGGTTTCATATCCGGTATGAGCTATATTTCTGAAGTGTCACCGGAATTGGTCTTCCCTCTGCTTGACGCTTGGGGCACACTTCCGCCAGATCCATGTCCAATCCATTCCGCGAAGACCTCGTTTCCCGCAACCGCCCGGAGCCATGTACAGTGGTTATCTTTGGCGCGACCGGCGACCTCACCCACCGCAAACTCATTCCTGCGCTCTACAATCTCGCCGTCGATGGCGAGTTGCCGACCGGGGTAAACATTATCGGCTTTGCCCGCCGAGAGAAGTCCGACGAGGAGTTCCGCAGCGGTTTGGAGGAGCTCAATAAGCAAGTTTCTCGTAGTGGTCACGACGAGGAGGTCTGGGGAAAATTCATCGAGAGCGTTTCCTACCACTGTTCGGAATTCACCGATGACGAGGGCTACGCTGCACTTGCCAAGCGACTCGACGAAATCGATGCGGGACGCGGTGGCAAAGGCAACCGTCTGTTTTACATCGCCTCGGCTCCGGAGTTTTTCGATGACATCCTACTGCATCTGAAAAAAGCTGGTCTCAATGAATCTGAGGAAGGCTGCTGGGCACGGGTAATCGTGGAGAAACCCTTCGGCACGGATCTCAAAACTGCGAGACATCTCAACCAAGTGGTCAACGAAACATTCCACGAGAAGGACACTTACCGGATTGACCACTATCTAGGCAAGGAGACCGCGCAGAACCTCATGGTCTTGCGCTTCGCCAACGCGATTTTCGAGCCTCTCTGGAACAGCAAATACATCAGCCACATCCAGATCACCTGCGCGGAACATCTCGGTATGGAAGGTGGTCGCGGAGGCTACTATGAGAAGTCCGGTGCCCTGCGCGATATGGTGCAGAACCACCTCCTTCAACTCCTCAGCCTCGTCGCCATGGAGCCGCCGACGGATCTTTCCGCCGACGGAGTCCGCGATGAAAAAGTAAAAGTGATTCGCTCGCTGCGCCAGTGGGATACCCCTGAAAAAGTGGCAGCAAACGTCGTCCGTGCGCAATACACGGCCGGGCACGTCGATGGAAATCCTGTTCCTGGATACCGCGAGGAGGACCGAGTTTCTTCGACCTCGGAAACGGAAGCATACGTCGCCGTCCGCCTGCTCATCGATACCTGGCGCTGGAGCGGTGTTCCTTTCTATATTCGAATGGGCAAACGCCTGCCGAAAAAATCCACCGAAATCTCCGTGCATTTCAAGGATGCCCCCTCGGTTCTTTTCGGTGCACTTCCCGGTGGAGTTCCCGGAGGCAATGTGCTCGTCATCCGCATCCAGCCGGACGAAGGTATTTCTCTCCGCATGGTCTCAAAAATCCCCGGAACCTCGCTGCGCCTAGAGCCAGTGAAAATGGATTTTCACTACGCCACCAGCTTCGGAAAAGGCAGCCCAGAAGCATACGAGCGCCTCATTCTCGATGCCATCGCCGGAGATGCCACCCTCTTTGCCCGCCGCGACGAGGTGGAGGAGGCCTGGAAATTCATCGACCACATCGAGCGCGCTTGGCATGAGTCCGACAACAAGCCTCCGATGGCAGAATTTGTCGCTGGCTCATGGGGTCCCAAGGAAGCTGACGAGATGATCAAAAGAGACGGCAACGCCTGGCGCAGGCTATGAGTTCTGGCGGCTTGCGCCGGACCGATATTCCCACTAGGATAATGACATGAGTGCTCAATTCATCACCGACGAGAAGGGGAAAAAAGTCGCGGCCGTTGTTCCCATCGAGGAATACGCCGAACTGATGGAGGATCTCGAGGATCTCGCCGCGATCACCCGTATGCGCAACGAAAAAGGAACTCCGCTGGAAGAAGTGATTGCCAAGCTCAAGGAGCGGGAAAAGAATGAACGAGTCCTACAGCATTAGGCTTTCATCAGAAGCCGAGCGCTTCCTGGATAAGACAGATGCGAAAACCTCACTCCGCATCACCGGTGCTCTCAAAAAGCTATCAGCCGTTCCCCGCCCCCGGGGCTGCAGGAAAATGGTTGGCTCGGAAGACGAATACCGGATTCGAATCGGGGATTACAGGGTCATTTACCAGATCATGAAAGGAGTTCTCACGGTATTCGTGATCCGCATCGCCCACCGCAAAGATATCTACCGCTAACACCTATGACAGCCACACTCCCAGAAACCTGCCCCGAGCTGGGCATTGAAGTCCCCGTTTCTCAGATCGACCGCGAGCTACGCAAGCTCTGGGAGCAGGATGACGCGCGCACCAATGCCTCCCTGATGAACCTCGTCGTCTACACGGAGAAACCTGGTGGCCTGATCGAAAACTCCCGTATCATCAACGACCTGACTCGAGAGAACGCCTGCCGGGCCATTCTCGTGGAAATCGCCAGGGATGAGGAACCTTCTCTCCGCGCATGGATCACGGCCCATTGCCACCTTTCCCACGGACAGAAATCCGTCTGCTGCGAGCAAATCTCTTTCCGTCTCACGGGCCGTGTCACCGGGCGTTTCCGCAATACGGTTTTCTCCCACTTGAACTCCGATCTGCCTCTTATTTTCTGGTGGCAGGGCGAGCTTTCGGAGGTCTTTACCGAGCGCCTCGCAAGCGTGATGGACCGCCTCATCGTCGATAGCTCCACTTGGGCCGATGCGAAGGCTGGCTTCGCACGTATCCACGACGCAGTGGAGGGCAACACCACGCTCGTGGTGCAGGATCTTGCTTGGACGCGATGCTGGCAGTTCCGCGTAGGCATCGCTGGACTTTTCGATGATACAGTGGCGCAAACCATTTTGAACGAGATCGAGAAAGTCCGCATCCGTCACAGTCCTAGAAACGAGAATACGGCTCTCCAAGTGCTTGCATGGCTCGCTGTGCAGGCTGGTTGGAAGTGGACTGGCGGTTATTCATTCGAGGCGAAGAACGGGCAACAGATCGAAGCCGAAATCGAAAACAGCGAGGAATCGGCGGCCCTCGGACTGGTCGAGCTTTCTTCCGAGAAGACCGTGGTTCGTGTCAGCCGAGAGAAAGATTCCGGCCACCTCCTGCGGGAGATTGTTTCTGGTGACTACCACGTCAGCTCGCTCTCGCCAGCCGATCCGGAGCCATCCGCAGATCTCGTAGCCCAGCAGCTCTCGCGTGGCGGTAAGAACTCGCTGTTCCTAAAAATTCTCCCCGTGTTCGTGGAGCTCATCGGCTAACTCGGGGGGCTTAATCCTCGTCCGATAGCGGGTGCAGGACCTCACTGATCACGCGGTAGCGGACCCGATCAGGGGTCTTCGTATCCGCATAGAAAAAGACATAACAGCGTTCCTTTTTGCCGGCGGGCCATCTTGCGGAGCTGAACATTCGCGATTTTCCGTCGATTTGTGTGGCGAAACGGACCTCGTAATACTGGTCGTCCACGATACCGGAGGGGCGGACCATTTTTCCTGTCGCGGGAGAGACCCCAAATTTTGCCGTGCCGAGTTGGCCAAGCACAGGAAGCTTCGAGGCATTGTAGGCATAGACATCACCGCCTCGGAAACCCTTGCGGTCGTCTGGTATCACGATGGAATCCACTTTCCCTCTTTCTGCAAGAACGAGAAGAACGATGAAACGGGAGCCTTTCGCTGGAAGCTTCACTTGAGCAAAATCCTTCTCTGCTCCCGAGGAGCGAAGATGAAAAGTCCGCCAAGGACTCTCTTGAGGCTTGGTGAGCCATTCGCTGGAGATCTTAAATGGAGGTGAGATGGTCTCCCCGGAAATCATACTGATCTCCGGCATATCGGCAGGTAGTGCTTGGGCGGCGAAACGAATCAGGATTTTCTCTGTGCTTTGGGCGGAGAGGGGCAGGATCGTTAGGAAAAGAAATAGAGTAATTCTGTGAAAATTCATGGTGGCTAGGGGATCAGACTTCGTCCGGCTGGAGCCAACGGAAGCTGCGGATTCTAAAGCGGCGACCGAATTTCTTGTTAGCATCCTTGGTGAGTGTCGCCAATTCTGTTTCCGGGGATTCGCTAGGATCAACGAAATCCTTGCCGCGCTCCACGGTAGCCTCGCACCAGGCTCGGGCGGTGACAATGTTTGAGCTGTTCACTGCCTCGCCATACGCACGAATGATGAAGCTGTCCGAACGCGCAGAGATGAATGGTGCAATCGGCGTGAGTATGTCCGCTTGTTTCACGATGCCTGGGATGCCTTGGCTCTTAAATCGCTCCTCCGCCTCGGGGAATTCAAAGCGGTCGGCAACGTTTGAATCGACCTCTGTGCTGCTATAGGCGTTATTGATCGTCACTGTACTGTTATCGAGCGCACGTTGGATAGGACCGGCCACTGCCAGATCGACATCAGTGCTTGGCCTGCGGTTCACAAAGTCCGAAAGCGAGAGAAACGGCCCGCTCTTGCGCACTTCACTGACGATGGCTGTTGCGAGTTGCTTGATCTGCGTGTCACTCAGTTCGCGTCTGCCGACCCATGGTGCGGGGTCTTGGAATACGTTTTCTCCTGCGGTCTGATCTTCGGGGGTTAGCTGGCCGGTGACAGGTGTTGTCCCCGTGCCAGCGGTTGCGGTGGAGCTCATTCCTTTCGCATCGCGGCTCGCGATGGTGGTATCACGGAGTCCGGACAGGACCGAAATCCATGCATGGATGGAGGTGGAGTTCACATTGAACATGCCATCCACCCGGAGAAGAGTCGCGACGACGTCTTTCGCATCCACACGGGGAGAGCTCCCATCGAAGATCTTGTTCACTGCCTCGGTGGCGGTGATTCCTCCGAGATCTGGGTAGTAACGACTATTTGGTAGTTCACGCGTGCCATCGAAGAATGTCTGCGCTAGCTGCTTCTGGGAGACTCCGCTAAGCGATGTTGTCGCAGTCATGGGGGCGATAGAAGAGAGGAACCAATCATCCCACAGGGCGCGGTTGGCCAAATAGGAATGGTCTGCAAGCGGGCGACCGCTGCCATCGGACATGATGGAGAAGGTCTTGTCGGGAGCGATTACCGAAGGTGCAATAGAATTCCCGATCGGATGGCTGACCTGCGGGTTGAGTGGATCACGCGTGTTCAGTGTACCCCAACCTTGATCGGGAGTATCTTTTGCGTTCTGGAAAAGAAATCCGTTCGCCATCGAGTGTTGGAAAGCGGCGAGAGAAACAATTGGCTCGCGAGGAACCGAATGGGTGGTGATCGCCGTTTGTCCCCCGTCCCCAAGATTCCAAGCGGCTCCGAAGAATGCCCGCCCTTGGTTTTGTTCAAGAAGGCCGTAATCACGCAGATCCGTCAATCGAAGGGTATAGACTTCAAACGGCATTCTGTCTCTCTCTTCCACGCTGAAGTTGTAGAAATCGTGGAGAAATACCTTCGGGTTGAAGCGTGGCAACCAGCTTGTGTCGCGGTTGGAGGAGGAAATTCCTGATTCTGTTTTCGCACGGAAGGAGATCGCTGCGAAAGGTTTTTTTACCGCTGCGATATCCTCCACGCGGATGGTCACCGGGGAATTGGCGAACTGCGAGGTAAGGGTGGAGAATACAGAATTTAATCCGTTTAGTCGCTTGTTGTCAGGCTTGTTGCCTGACGTATCAGGTTCGCGAAGTGACTCGCCCCGCTTTAACCGCATTGTGGAAAGATCCCAGTCCACATACACCCCCCCAATCGGCAAGCTCGCTCCTGCATCATTGCGGTCGGGGCCAAGATAAATTTCGTTGTGCATCAACGAATACCAGCGCGAGTGTCCACCATATCCGGGAAACACGTTTTTTTTGTCTTTGCTTCTACCGTTCACATAGCGGTTCAGTTTGAGCTTGATCTCCATACTCTGTCCTTTCGAAAGGATAACGTCCTTCAGCGTCGACTTTGAATCGCCCACTTTCAGCGGGACGCTGTATCCATTTTGGAAGCTAAATCCTGGCTGCCCTTGCACCCGGTGACTGTTGTCAGAACCCACCTTCTTGCCGGATTGAGAAACCATCATCACCTCGCCCGGACGAAACACGAGTGGAACTCCAGATTCCGTTAGGTCGAGCGACATGTAGTTATGGTCGCCGCTACTCAACGTGCCGTGAATATGGCAGTTCAAGGTCTCACTCGTGGCGCCAGCACCTCCCGATGTTTGTATCTCCACGGTGAAAGGTGCGGTCCAGTATTTGATCGATGGAACCGAAGCAGCTGGGATCGAGACGGGAACGTCTAGCGGATTCCACATGATAACGACAGGATCCATCACCATGCGGAGCTTGTAGTCGTTTGTGTCGTTTCCGTCCTTGTCTTTGATCACGTTCGCTTCCAACGAGAGGAACGTATCATACGCGATTGGGACGGGCTGTTTGAACAAGTGGTAGTAGTCATCTTGGCAAGCGTTGGGGTTTCCTGCGAAGCTCAGTGTTTGTGCGGTGGAAGGTAATGCGGCTCCATCCGTGGTGAAATTTCCGCTTCCCGCAACCAACTGGGTGTGGAGAGTATAGTATGCGGCGAGCTCCTCCATATTGATCCCCGGTTCTTCGGAGACACCGTTTTGGCTCGGGACTTGATAAAGAATGTCTGCGGCTAGAAGGTCGCGTGGTGCCGGCACGGTAGTGTCGAGCAAGTCCTTTTCCAGATACATCGAAAGATCTTTTCGAAAGCCTCCGCTTCTGACGTTTGTCATCAGTCCAGAAGTAGAGATGGCGATGTCGTGGAAAAGCTCTTTTGCTAGCGGGCGGTTGGCTTTCGTATCAATCAAGAGTTCCGATTGCGGGTAATCGGTGAGAGCGGCGAGACGTACATCTTTGAAGTCGGAATCTGAGAAGGGAGTGACACCACCCGCGCCAACTTCGAGGCTTCGGAACTCGCCGGTGGGTGCGGATTGCATTTTCAGCCTAGCATCTCCCGCTAGGGTCGGAGCTTCTGGTTTCTCAATGGATAGGGAGGATTTCACACCCTGATCGCCCACCCACCAAGCCATGTTTCCAACCAGCTCAGTGCCTTCTTTCACGGGGACTTTCCCGACTTCGACACGATTCGCCGGGTCTGCTCCTGCCGTTCCCGCTCCAACGATCTCGACTGGATCGTCGAGAGTGTAGGAAGCTTTGGCATCGTCCCTCTGGATCAATCCCGGGGGAGATACGAGCCAGCCGAGGAAACGTTTTGTTCCGTCGTCGGCATTTCCCGAAGGATCCGGCCGGGAACTCCACGCGGAAGCGTCCACTGTGATATCCGGCTCCCATGCTTGATAAACCCCGGTCCAGTGGCTCCGAGCTTCTGCCGCTTCGGTGGTGGTGCCGTCCGATCCGGGTGCTGTGAGTTGATCCGCCGGGAACGTAATCCTACGGTCGTCACCCATGGTGCGCTGCATCTCCCCGATCGCCATGGCGAGGGCGGTCCTCGCGTTGGCACGTGCGATGGCTGCATCATTTCCGCCACGGGTGGACCTGAGAGCGACAGAGGAAAGCGACAGCAGGCCCAACGCCAAAATGGACAGCAGGACCATAAGTGTCAGAGTGACAACGAGTGCGAAACCGCTGGGTCGGATGTGGTGTGACTGTGTTTTCATTGGGTTTGAAGACTAAAAAATTTCATGAAGTTATCTTTGCGTGAAAGTTTTCACTCGGAAGTTACTTTGTAAAGACCATTCTCGCCCTACGAAAGTGTGGTCCCGAGGGTATCAGGGTTTGGGTAAGTCCTCGCCAATGGATCCGGACCAGATAATGTAGTGGCAATGAATCGGTCGGAGGAAGCGCATCTGAAGCAAGAGATCCAACGGCTCCGCGAGCAACTCCACTACATTGAGGAGCGCCACATCGCTGCGCTGGGTAAGGTCCGCACCCGGATCACCGAGATCGAAAACAAAATTTCCGCACAGGAAGCGGAGATTGCTCCTGCGCCCGCCGACAGAAAGCCGAACCTTCCGGAAAGACGCCCCGCCCCAGCCGTCACGCCTCCTCCCCTCCCGCCCAAGCAAGAAGAGGCATCCCCCTCTCCCTCCATCACCCCCTCTCCCGCTCCTCTTCCAGAACCCGAAGGCTCCTTTGAGTTGGATTTCGGGAAAGTCTGGTTCGTCCGTATCGGGATCGTCATTCTGCTTACGGGGCTGGTCTTCCTTGGGAATTACGCATACCAAAACTGGGTCAGGGAGATGTCAAACGGAGTGCGGCTTGCCGCGCTTTTCGCCTGTGCCCTCGGCCTTGTGGAAACGGGAAGACGCCTTGCTGCGAAAGAAAATCTAAGTCGCTTCGGGGAAGTTCTTTTGGCTGGAGGAATGGCGTTTTTTTATTACTGCACGTTCGCCGCTCATCATGTTGATCGGCTGAAAGTGATCGGGAGTCCGGTGCTGGGAGCATTGCTGATTTTCGGCGCGGCCGGAGCCATTGCCGGAGTTTCCTGGATACGGAAAACCCAGGCGACCGCCATTCTCGGCATCGTTCTCGCCTCCTATTCTACCATGCTGCAGCCGATTGGGTGGATGTCCTGTTTTTCCGCCATCCTACTTGGGCTGATGGGTCTGTTTTTCATGCTGAAACCCGGCTGGGCGGGCCCCGGCTGGGCATCGATGCTTGGTAGCTACGGCGCATTTTTCGGATGGCAGTTGCTCGGTGCGTCCGGGGAAAATGTCCGTATGGATGAGACTACGGTGCTCTGGTTTCTCCCGCCTCAATGGGTGCTTTTCGCCATACCCGGAGTCCTTGGCCGTTTCCGCGAAAGCCTTTCCGATCGTGCTCGAGCCTGGTTTACGGCAGCAAACAATGCCCTTTTCTTTCTCCTCTTTTCCGCGATCTGGATCCATCAGCACGGAAGCCACGACTATTGGATGGTTGCTGCCGTATTCGGCCCCGTACTGATCCTGCTCGGCATTCTCGGGCGTAGGCAGGAGGCGACGGCTGGAGGCGTGAACATCTCTCAGGGAATCGCGATCGCCACCTTTGCTCTAGTGCTGAAACTGGAGGGGCAGAATCTGGCCCTCGTGCTCGCCTTCGAGTCCCTTGCGCTGGCTGTCGCCTCATGGAAATTCCGAGGGAAAAGCGAAGCGGTGTTCTCGCTGCTGGCTGGCCTCGGTAGCACCGGACTCATCGTCTATCATAGCGTGAACGATGCGATCCTCTCAGGCGTCGAACCACCTCCGGTATGGATCCTCTCACTCGTCGCCCTTCTCCTGCTCGCTGCTTCTCGGGTGAGGATACGCGCGGATTTTTTCAGCTCCGGGTTCGACCGCTTTCTCCGCCCCTCCGCAGCCATCCTATTCACCTGTGCGGCGGCCATCACGACACATCTCTGCCTCGACCGACTCGATGGGAAAGCTGGCCTGCTCACTGCCATCATGCACGCATTGACCCTTTCCGTGGCGGTGATCCACTTTGATCGGGAGAGGAAACAACCCGAGCTTTTCATCGGCGCTCTTTGGTTCTTGTTCCTTTCCGTATTTCTCGGGTTTGCGGCGGAAACGGCGTGGCCTCCGGCTGTCGCAGCGTGTGTCTCGCTAGCAGCTTGCTGGCTCTGGCACCGGACCGAAGAATCAGTACCCGAGGCCGAGCAGAAAGAATGGGTTCTGCACCGTAGTTTTTCCATCCCCGCCTGGACATTTTCATTCGCCACTGCGGTGTTCGCCGCTATGTCGGTAGGCACCTTCCAGAGCTCATATACGGAGCTGCTCGTATTCGACGAACTCGCAGCACTGGTTCTTGCTGCCATCGCGATCGCCTTGGGTTGCAAGCGATTGCTCACCACCGCCTCGGCGATGGCCTTGCTCAGTCTGGTCTTGGTAATTCCCTCGGATTCAAATCACAAATATCTGCTCTTTCTCGTCACGCTGATCGCCTTGGCTGCCGCCTTCCTGATTCATTTGCCATGGAGTCGGGAAAGGATTGGGGAAAGTTACCGGACGAATTCTTCTTGGCTCTTCCGTGCCGCCGCGTTCATCGCCTATTGCACGGCTTGGCACAGATTTTCACCGAGCAGCTCTTCGGACTGGCTGGCTCTCACCTCCATCATCCTCACCCTGCTCGCCTTTTTCCTGCGGAGGAAACTATTCGCGGAATCTGTCGGGCTGATCACCGTTGGTCTTGCCGCATTTTTCATCGCCACTGCGAGTTCCTCTTGGCATCTGAATCCTGCTGAAACGGGTTGGCGTGGCATCACGGTTGTGCTCGCCTTGTTGGCGCTCATCCTCACCTACCGCCAGCGACCTGCGCTTATCGCAGATCCGGCGACCCGCCAATGGGCGATCTCGATGCTCGCCGGTCTCACCTGCGCGGTCACGACGCTCTGGGCCACGCAGATGCTGGTGTGGCGTTTCGGTTGGAAGCCTGCAGCCGTTCTGTGGACCTTGCTCGGCTTTGGCTTTGTCAGCGCCGGATTGTGGCAACGACTTCACATTCTCCGCGTTTGCGGCTTCCTCCTGCTCGTCGTGTCTTTTGTGAAACTGTTTGCCGTGGATGTCTGGGACTTCACTGCCTTCATGCGCGTAGTCTCCTTCATTGTTCTTGGCGCCGCTCTCATCTTGCTCGGCCTTTTCTACAACAAGTTCGCCGTCGCGATCAAAGCACTGCTGGATGATGAGAAATCGATTTTACCCATTCAGGAGAAGCCGAACTGGGAAGAGGATGATACTCCTTAGGTGAAGTTGCGAACCCCGACATTGTGAAACACGATGTTGAAAAGAGTCGAAGACCCTGGACTGCTACAGCCATGCTGTAGCTTTGGGCAACGCAGCCTGCTGCGAGCCGACGGCATTGGTATTAATCGGCTATTCACTCCCATGATCCCCCCCCTTGGCAGCACGGCTGCATGCGGGAAAGCGGCAGCATGGCTGCCGCAGTCCAAGGTGTCTGCGTCACAAATTCCAAACGTGGTATCAGACAAAGCCAAGAAGTCTGCCTCCCTGGTAAACAAGGAGCGATGCCACGTAAGCAAAGCCGGACATGAAGACGAACTGACCAATGGCCCATTTCCATGATCCTGCTTCCCTAGCGACCACGGCTGAGGTAGGCAGACACTGCAGTGCATAGATGAAGAATACCAAGAGGGAAACGAGGCTTAGCGGGGTGAAGAGTGGGCTGCCATCGGGCCATTTTGCCGACTGGATCTTGTCTCGAATAAGGCCGCGGGTCTCGGCATCGTCATCGGTTTCCTCGACACTGAAAATCACTCCGAGCGAGGAGACGAGGAATTCGCGGGCGGCAAAGGTAGTGAGGATAGCGGTGCCGGTACGTCCATCGAAACCGAGCGGTTTCACCACTGGCTCGATGTATTGGCCAATGCGGCCCATGGCGCTGTGAGCGAGGATTTCTCCGGGATCTTCAGAATCGGTTTTCGGGTAGGTGGCGAGCGCCCAGAGCAGGATAGAGAGGCCGAGGATGAGCGTTCCGGCTTTTCTTACGAAGGCCCATGCGCGGTCGATGACGTGACGGAAAATGTAGGACCACTGCGGCATCCGGTAAGGCGGGAGCTCCAGCATGAAATGGTTGACCGTTTTGTCAGGGCCGAGTTTTGCACGCAGGATCCGTGCTACTATGAATGCAGTAAGAGTCCCAACGGCGTAGACTGAGAAGAGGACGAGAGCCTGTTTCCATGTGCCCTCGTCTTCATGAAGCAGCAGGGGGATGATGAGGAAATAAACGGGAAGGCGTGCGGAGCAGCTCATCCAAGGGGCCACGAAAATGGTGGTGAGGCGCTCTTTGGCGGAATCGATGGTGCGCGTGGCCATCACGCCGGGAATGGCGCAGGCGTAGGAGCTGAAAAGCGGTAGGAAGGACTTTCCGCTGAGGCCCGCCTTTGCCATCACTCCGTCCATGAGGAATGCGGCGCGGGACATATAGCCGCTGCTTTCCAGAAGGCCTATGAACAGGAAAAGCAGAACAATCTGAGGCAGGAATACGAGCACCCCGCCGACTCCGGCAATCACGCCATCGACCAAAAGTGAGCGAAAATCACCGTCTGGCATAAGGGACTCCACCCATCCGCCGAAGGCACCGAGAGTGCCGTCGATGAAGTCCATGGGAATGGAGGCGAAGGAAAAAATCGACCAGAAAACGGTGAACATGATTGCGAGAAACGCAATCCAGCCGAGCACCGGGTGGAGGAAAAAGGAATCGAGCTTGTCGGAAAGGGTGCGGGACTGGGAGTCGGGCCGACGGGCAGCGAGTTCACACAAGGAAGTGATGAATTCCCGGCGCTGCGATTCTGTTTTTACACTGTCTCCGTGAGTGAGCCATGCCGCTTCGGAAGCAGGGGGAAAGGGGAGGCGGAGAGCTTGTTTTAGCTCGATGATGCCCTTGCTAGCGTTTGCCTGCATGGGGATGACAGGGATGCCGAGTTCCTCGGAAAGTTTTGCCGGATCAAGGCGTAGTCCGGTTTTTTCCGCGACATCGACCATGTTCAGAGCGAGCACGCACGGCAGATCCAGCTCGATAATCTGAAGGGCGAGCTGGAGATGGCGCTCAAGGTTCGAGCTATCCACCACGCAAACGACAAGATCTGGCTTCGCGGTATTTTCGAGCTTCCCGGTGAGAGCGGCGAGTGCGACTTCCTCGTCCTTGGAGGCTGCTTTGAGCGAGTAGCAACCTGGCAGATCCAAGACGTGTAGCTTGTGGCCATGCGGAGTAAAGGTCTCGCCGGATTTTACCTCCACGGTCACCCCTGCGTAGTTGCCAACGCGCTGGTTCTTCCCGGTGAGGGCGTTGAAAAGAGTGGTTTTCCCCGAGTTGGGGTTTCCGACAAGGGCGATGGTGTGAGTAGAATCAGACACGGCGAAAACGGGCCGGTTGGATCAGCGGACAGGGGAGACGAGGACCTGTTCGGCAAGCTCACGGCTGATTGCCATTTTTGCTCCGCAGACAGTGCAGAGCAAATTGCGACCGTTGGAGAGTTTCCGTAGCTGCATCTGCTCACAGAATCCGAGATCCCGCAGGCGCTCGCAGGCAGGACCAGTGAGACTACTGATCCGAATATCGCAATTGACCTTCGCCTGGTTAAGGGTGACGGAGCATTCAGTTGCGGCGGTGGCAGTCATCGGGAGAAATTTGGTCTAATTGAGATTCGTTTGCAATAGAAAATTGTCCAACGAATTTCATTACGCAGCGGGTGCTTGGCTTTTATCGGATTCGAGAGTTTTATCGGGAATGAGAGTTTCAATGGACATGGTTTTTGCCTCGGTACCTTTGGAGGTGGTGCTCGTGCCGGGACTGCTCGTCATGATGCCGCTAATCTGGTGTGGGGTGATTTTTCTAATTTCGCAAATCGGAGGCTGGGCGAGATTGGCACAGGCGTTTCCTGCGACAGAAATGCCTAAGGGGGAAGTGCTGGGCTGGCAATCGGCCCAGCTGCAGGGGTGGTGCAACTATAACCGCGTCCTCACTTTTGTGATTTCTGAAGAGGGTCTGTATATGCGACCGTGGGGGCTGTTCCGAATGGGGCATGCGCCAGTGCTGATTCCCTGGGGAGAATTGAAAAACCCGAGAGCCCGTAGATTGTTTTGGGTGGAGCAAGTGGTGTTCGATGTGGGTGAGCCCAGAGTTGTGAAACTGTGCTTGGAGAAAAAACCGTTTGAGAAATTTCCGGTAGATCGCTCCGAAGGTCTGTGATGCCGACAAGACTACCTTCCATGGACTGCTACATCAGATACGATTTTGGCATTTGAGCGGAGCGCGGGTCTTCAGCCCGGCCCAGTGCCTGTCTTTTCCCATCTGCACATGATTCTCTGGGGCGAGCTGGAGACCCGCGTTCCGCCACTCAGTAAGAATTTCTGAACGGCCTTTTTACGGGGTGAAATGGTAGCGAAGGTCTTTGACGCTCGCGTCGGGCGGGACTCCGTTCGTCTCGAAAAGGTCGTAGCCTTCACGGAGGTTTTCCCAAAAGGGAAACCACTCGCTGTCGTTCTCGGTGGCCATGTTTTCCTCGGTCATGCGGAAGGGGAAAATGTGGACGCGGAAGTAGGCCTGACCCTCATCGTGGGCCGCTTCGCAGAGGCGATAGATTTCCTCAATTTTCTCATCCGTCATGGCGAGGCAACCGATAGAGGCGTTGCTGCCGTGGACCATGATGTAGGAGCCGGTGCGGTTGTGAGCGCGATCGTATGCGTTGGGAAATCCGATGTTAAACGCGAGGTGGTACCTGCTGTTCGGATTCATGGCATTCGGGGGGACGAAGTAGAATCCCTCGGGGACCTGGCGATCCCCTTCAGCGAGCTTTGGGCCGAGTTTTCCGCTTGCTGCTACAATTGGGTAGGTCCGGAAAAGTTTGAATTTTCCAGTTTCACTGTCGCGGAGGAAAAGCTCCAGCTCCCGCTCCTTTTTAAAGGCCCGTATAAAGACAGGAGCACCACGGCTAAGGCCCTTTTCCGAGAGGGCAAGGTCCGTGTCCGCCGGGTCCTCTCCCTTTGCTTCTTTTCCGCAGGAAGCGAGAAAAAGAAGTGACATAAGGACGCAGCGGATCGCGGATTTCATTTCCCATTCCATTGTTTCCCGATCCATTCGTTCGGGTAGGCACCCCCGTCTGAAACTTCCTGAGCGCCGAAGTTCGTCCCCTTGGACATGACCACGATGGTGCGGTCACCCGATCCTGCTACGGAAGTGATACGTAGCCCTTTGGCGAGGTTCTCCTTGATCCAAGAGGCGGGCCATGGTCCGGGGAGGGTGTAGATCTGATCCTGGATTGAGGTGCCTTGGGTCATGACGAAGAGCCAGCCATCCGTATCCACATTCGGCAGATCGTCCCCGGCGACGGCGGTGATGCGGTAGCCTTCGTCCCAGCGCTCCTTGATCCATTGCTGGCGGCTGGGATTGAAAACGGTGGGAAGGGTGTAGCGCTGGTTGCCCCAGCCGGTTTCCGACTCGAGGACGGTGAGCCAGTTTTCGCCCCAGCCGGCGATGTTGGTGATGCGGAGCCCATCGTCCATGTGTTTCGCGATGGCGGTCTGATCGAGGGCGTAGCCGATGACCTGCTGGCGGACTTTTTTCCCCGTGCTCATCACGACGTTCCAGCCATCCGCGTCTCCTCCGATGGAGGAAATGTGGAACCCATCCTTCCAGCCTTTTTCCACTTCCTTTTGAGGCCAAGGGCCGACTCCGAGCTGGCGCTGGTCCGTGAACGGAGTGTTCCGGCTCATGACGACGCGCCAGTCGGATTTGAAACCGGTCACATTGGTGATGCGCAAGGGAGTCGCGTTTTCAAAACCGAGATCGAGCAGGTCCGAAATGGGGGGGAGCTTCACTGGCTTGCTCTCCAGCTGGGGGACGAGGTAGGCAGGGCCGTCCGGTCCGGGCTTTTTCGCGGCGAAAGCTTCCTGCGCGAGCACTGCCACGTTGTCTCCGCTCCACGTTTCTGCAAGGCGCGCGGCGGCGGGTGGGTTGATCTTGCCGGAGGTGGAAACGAATTTCGCGAGAGCCGGATCCACCACGACGGTCATTTCCAGGATGCGGCGGATTTCCCTCGCGGAGAGGGTGGGGTGGTCCTTGCGGATCCCGGCGGCGACTCCGGCGACAAGCGGCGCGGCCATCGAAGTTCCGCTTTTCGGTGCCTCCATGTTGTTGAGGATGGGGGCGACGATGTTTTCCCCGAGGGCGGCGATCTGCACGGAGCGGTTCCCGAAGTTTGAGAAAACCGAGAGCGCGCCCTTCTCACTGAGCGATGCCACCGTCATGACGTTGGGGAAAAAGCGCGAGAGATACTGCGGAGAGTTCAGATTCACGTCGTTCGCCGCCTTGCTGCTGTCATCCGGCGTGTTGGCATTGCCGGCGGCGATGGTGATGAAGACATCGGGATTTTCATAGAAAACCAGTGCGAAGGAGGCCGCGTCCGCGATGCGGAGCTCCAGAGGGAGATTTGCAATCTGGAGAGCGAAGGGACCTTTCGTGGCCGTCGCGATGGTCGCGGGGTTCTTGCCGTGCAGCTTGTAGACCTCTTGGATTTTCCCTGCAAGTTCATCGAAGACTTCGTTGCCAATGCCCCAGCTCATGTTCGCCACACCCGCCCCGATGGCGCGCAAATAATCGGAGGCGAGGCGGCCCTTTTTCATGCGCGAGGCGCGGTATTGCGTGATGGCGGAATCCACGAATTTCCCGTAATCATCCGTATTCGCGGCTAGGGCGGCGAGCGCCGGGTAGTTCTCGATGATGTTTGCCGCGCGGGGGGTATTGATGCCGATATCCGCCGCGTGGATACGCGCTTTGCCCCCGCTGTATTGAGTGATGATGCCGGCCACGTGGGTGCCGTGGGAGGCCTCGTCGAGCATCAGGGCGTAGTTGAGGTCGTGAAGCTTGATCCCCACGTGCTGGAGGTTTCCGAGTCCGATCTGACGGACAAGCGGGTTGCTGTAGCGGTTTTCCAAAATGGATTTCGTCTGCTCATCGCCCTGATAAACCTTGCGGAGATCTTTCATGAGCAGCTCGAGAAACGCCTGAGTTTCCGGTGATCCATCCACGGCCATTTGCGGAGCGACGAGAGGAATATCGTTCCAGAGATTCCAGCCATAGACATCATCGATGAAGCCGTTGTTGTCGTCATCGGCTCCATTGCGGCCTTTCAGCTCCGCTTCGTTGACGTAGTAGAAGGGCTTGAGCTTCGGGTGAAAGGGATCGACCCAGAAATCGTTGATAAGGGCGAGCTCCGGGACACGGGCCTTCCCGCCGGGGCGGGCTTGCTCTTGGCAGAAAACATAGCAGCGGATCATGAGCAGCAGGGGAGCGGACCCTTCGGCATCGAGCTTCACGTAATCGCGCGCCGTCTTTCCGGCATCGTCCTTGAGATTCGCTGTCGCTCCACCCCAGAGCAGGCGGCGGACGGATTCGAAATCACCGGACTGCGCGGCGAACATGAGCGGAGTGCGGCCTTGCGCATCGCGGGCATCTGGAGAGGCCTCGGCGAGAGCTAAGACGATCTGCGGGGCATTTCCAGCAGCGGCGGCTTTGAGGAGGGCGGCATCTGCCTCACCAGCGTGAAGCGGGGAGACCATCAGGGGGAGGACGAGTGCTAGGACTCGGAGGGGAATGTGCTTCATGCAGTGATTGGTTGCGGTGAGGCTAGCAAGCAGAAGTGTCCGGGTCAAATGTGCTTTGTGCCGGTGGGCGCCCTACTCGGGCAGGGATGATCGCTTCACGCCGTCCGCATGGTGCACTATACTGCCGCGCATCAGGATTTGTGAATTCGATCTGCCTGTCTTCAAGGCCAAGGGCCTGTCCAATCCCAGCCTAGGGTGAAGTGCAACGAAAGCCCTAGGAATAGTGCGGAAGAATTAGAGAGGACTGAAAGTCCGTTCCATCCGCCGGGACAAATCACACATGATAGAACGGACTTTCAGCCCTTTAGATTCTAATGATGTTTTAACCTAGGGCGGCGTTTCACTTTGCCCTGGGCTGGGATAGCGGTGTACCTTTGGTGCGAAAGAATTGGAATTGTTCGACCAACACTTTTCACAAAACGTGATGCGCATAAGTATAGCTACTTCGTGGCATTTTCATTGCGAAACTGCCTGTTTGTATCGGTCTTCGGAAGGCGGGAAGATTTCACTTTCAGGATGGATCGGGCCGCTCCCTTTCCCGGACATCTTGGAATGGAGAGCCATCCCTGCCCGTTTCCCCTCCCCGCGTGTCCGGGAGTCGCTCTCGGGTTCCCTGATTTTCCCCACGGGCACCCGGAGGCCATGCTCCCAACTCCAACCGGGTCCACATCAATGTGGGGAGGGTCAATCGCGCACGGACTCAACACCTTCGGCGTTGCTCGGATGATGAACGCCATTCCCAGTGTAGCTACGCAACCCCAGGCTGAGAAACGCAAGCCCGTTGGGCTTGAAGACGAGTAATTTGTTCTGCGGAGATCAGTGTATCCAATTCAACCATTATTGCCGTTGAGTTGGACTTACTGCTGCCTTCCGATCTTGCGAGACCTTCCGGTAAAGGAAGGTATCTGAGGTGAGGAGGGAGATGAGCAATGCGTTCATACTACCGCCGTTTTCGCGGTAGGCTCGGTGGGCGGCGATTAGGACGGGGCGATCGTTCAGGGTTTCATTGCGGCCCATCCAGAAGCGGAAAGCGTGGCGGACGAAGACTTGCTCGACGCGCTCGCTTTCGGAAAGTTTCTGTATCATCTCAATGGCGTTTTCTACCGGACCGTCCAGTGCGGGATCGCCGGAATCGATGATCTCGCCGGAGGTATCAACCGGGTCGGTTAGGTCGGTGAGCCGGTAGATGCCGACGTGGTTGTACATTTCAAAAGGGAGGCCGAGCGGGTCCATCTTTTCGTGGCAGGTCCAGCAGTATTTCTCCCGGGTGACTTGCATGCGCTCGCGGAGGGTTTTGTCCGGCTCGTCGGGCAGCATGGCGTTGACCGTGATGGGGACATCGGGGATGCCTCCGCCGAGCAAGCGCTCGCGAATCCATTTGCCTCGGTGGATGGCGTGGTTGTCCATGGCATCGGACTGGGAAACGAGCCATGAAGGGTGGGTCAGGATCCCGAGTCGCTCGCCTTCGGGCGCTGTTGCGAGGAAACGCTCCGGCTTCATGCTGCCGTTCCCGAAGGAGGGGTGGCTGACCCTAGCGTAGATAGCCGGGCCCTTCAGGTTGGCCGGAGCTACCGCTGGGGTACCTCTGGCTCCCTTGTTTCTTTTCGCACTAGCGATGCGTTTCGTCACCTGAGCGAGTTCCTTCTTTTTCCGTCCCAGCGCGCTTCGTGTCTCTTTGTCCTTTGGATCGGTCCTAAGCTTCGCCTCTAGCTCGGCGACTTTCGTTTCCATCAACTTGAGCCTGGCTGTCTCCTGTTCCGCCTTTTCTTCCTCCGCCTTGCGCAGGGCCTTTTGTGCAGCGGCGACCTCTGCCCTACTGCGCTTCGTGCCGAAGTAGGTCTTGTCGGTATTGGTGGCAACGATCTGCTTGGTGGTCAGCAATTCCCTGAGCACATCCTTATCCTTCGCCAGGATCAGCTCGATCAGGCGGTCGTCGCTTGCCGTGGCCTCGAACATCGCGCGGTAGTGTTCCTTTCCGGGGGCGCCGGAGGAGGCAAGGGCTTTGTCATCCTTGCAGATGTATCCCGCCTGATCGTAGTCGAAATATTCGCGGAAAAACCTCAGGATGCGGGGTTTGCGGATGCTGTCGTCTCCAAGCATTCGTGTGACCTCTCGCCTGACGTCATCACGAGTACGCATACGGCCGTCGATGATCGCATCGCGGAGTTCGGCGTCCGGCTTGATGAAACGGAGTGCGTGGTTGACGGCCAGACCAAGCTCCCAGTCTTGGAGCATGACCCGTCCGAATTCGTCGGGTTTCCCTTCCTCGGCCAACTCTGGTCGGAAGAGCGCATCGCGGTTGAGGAAAATGGATGAGAGTCCCATGAAGATGCCGTCTTCTCTCCCGACTTTGTCGATGGAGTCCTTGGTGATTCGCAAGTAATCTTCGATTTCCGCCGTGGTAGGTAGGCGGAATGTCAGTGCCTCGAAAAGGTATTCCACCGCAGCACGCAGGCGCTCGTCGGTGATTTCTGGCTCCCTCATCAGTTCATAGACCGGGGTGAGAGGGCGGACGATCTTGGTGCTGTAAACCAAGGAACTTGGCAGGCCCCGGATATCGCCCTCCATTTTGTAGCTACCCGGGTCGTCGGTGATTTGCTCGGGCTTGGCGATGCTCAGCGGGCCGTAGGCCATGTATCGGAGAATATCCTCCGCCATCGCCAGCACTTGGGTGGCTTCGGCGCTGTTGACGGAATTGAAGTCGGCGTAGTTTTCGAAACCGATGGTATGGGACGAGGAGAAAATTGCGGGGATGCTTTTCACCGCAGTGGCATAAGCGACAGTTCCCCCCTGATGTTTGATGATGCGATCCGTGCCGAAGTAGAGCTTGAGTTCGCCGCCGTGGTTGGTGGGTACTTCGTCCCCCTGTGTGCGGAGCCCGGGCTTGGCTGGGTTGTAATTTGGCTCGGTGTTGATGAGCTCGTTCATCCGGGTCATGTGCTCCTGAGTGGTGGCCCGCCAGATGCGAGCGGGAGAGGATGTCGGCACGAGCCGGATGCCTTCCGGAAGGTCGCCGAAGAGCAGGTCATGGTTTAGAAAATTTCCCTTTTTCGGATCGAGGTGTGCCTGGAAGCCGCCTTTGTCACTCATCACGCGCTGCAGCTCACCGACGATCCAGTCTGAGAAGCGAAGCCGGTCCACAATTTCCGGCTGATCCTGTTTCTTCGGAGGCATTTCCTGCAAGGAGACCTGCGCCCAGATCGACTTCCAGAGAGCGGCGTTTGTCTCGTTGATGGGGCCGAGATTTTCCAGGGAAAGGTCGCCCTTGGTTGTGGCGTCGTCGTGGCAATCGATGCAGTTTTGATCGAGAAACTCGGCCGCGAAATTCTCGTAGGTTCCGGGGATGGGCACACCGGGCGTGTAGGTTTCCTCGGCTCCGGCGAAGGAGGCGAATAGGGCGAGGGATGTTGCCGCAGGAACAAGCGCTTTCATCACGCGAGAATTTCCCGGAGCGGACCGGAACCCGAGTCGTATTTGGCGGCCATTTGCTCGGACATGTTGAAGCGATCCACCTCCACGCCGGACGCGCGCAGGATGGAGGTGTAGAGGGCGTTGATCGGGCGCTTTCCGCTGACCTGAGTGAAGCGTCCGGTCTTGAACGCGCCGTTGCAGTTGCCGAGTAGCACGACCGGCCAGTTCGCGCCGTTGGTGTGCTGCTTGTCCGCGTTGTTGCTGGTGTAAACGATAAGGGTGTTGTCCATCATCGTGCCGCTGCCTTCGGGGACGCTCTCCAGCTCCTCCATCAGCTTCACAAGCATGCGGCAGTTGTATTGGCGGATCTTGATCCAGATCGGGTTGTCCTTCTGCTCCATGTGACCGAGGTTGTGTCCCTGCTGCTCGATGCCGAGGCCCTTCCACGACCCGAATATTTCGCCCCGGCCGGAGCCGACCGTGAGCAAGTTGGTGATGCCTGACTTGAGCGCGGAAATTCCGAGGTCGAGGATGCGGTCGTGCCAGTCGGTTTCGAACTCGGGGTTGGCGTAGCCGTCGTCCACCGTGGGAGCGAATCGGCGCAGGTGATCCGAGACCTTGCCGAGTCTATCATTGAGGCCGTTGATGTCCTTAAAACCTTGGACGAACTCCCTGTAGCGCGCGGAATCAGCGGCAGGCAGGGATGTGCCCTTTGCGGCGGAGAGCTGGCCGATGCGCGAAAGCATGGCGGATCTTGCCTCGTGCTGGTTACGAATCGCACCCTTTGAGATGCCGCCATAGAGCATCTGGTAAAGGTGGTTCGGATTCGAGTGCATGAAGATCGGTTGGCCTGCGCCACGCGCAGAGAGGTTTGCCACTGTCGGCTTGCCCTTCATGTTTTCCATCGAGTCCATCCCGATGCATAGGTGGGGTAAGAGTGTTTCGGGTAGAACTTTGCTCAGTTCGTAGTCGATCGTAGGTCCACTTGGGGCGACTCCGTCGCCGCCGCGGTAGCCACCGAGCGCGCCGAAGAAGGCACTGTGCGCGGGGCTGGTGTGCAGGCCGTGGAGACCGTTGATGATGTGCATGCGCTCCTTGAAAGGTTCAAGGGCCATGATGGGCTCCGGCAGCACCGCTTTCGCCAGCGAGCTGTTGTTGGCCAGGCCCGTGGGGATGCACGTCCCCGGATCGAAGCCCTGATTTTGGAGAAAGAAGATGATCCTCTTCGGTCCCCCCGCCGATGCCGGAAGCGATTGTCCGAAACCGGGGAGGATTGCTGAACCAATTCCCGTGCCTACGCCGGCCATCATTCCCTGCAGCAATTGTCTTCGATTCATCATAGTCGTAAGGCTCTGTGGTGGGTGGTTGTCCACGCACCGGTTTCTCCTGAAACCCATATATACACCGCCGCGCCGGGAAAGTTACAGGGAAAATGCCGGCGGGGGTGGGGGACCAACTTGAGAAGCTTTCAGCCACAGATGACTCAGATGAACACAGGTAAAAGAAAAGATGATGGGAAAAAACTTTTGAGTCCACATAGGCATGGGCTTTTTTTCAGAAATCAGAATCCCATCCTCTGCATCTGCGTTCATCTGAGTCATCTGTGGTTAAAAACTCCTCCTCAGAGAATTTTAACGAAAGGGTGGCATTGGCACGGGGCAGGTCATCGTCGTCTGGGGCAAGGGTATGATGGAGGCCGTGGAGATCACCGTTGGCGGGTGAAAAGGGGAGACCTCCCCGTGCCCCAGCCCCGCCCTGGACACCCGGCGCGGGGTTTTCCATACCCACGCGGACCAGGTTCGAAACCGCGAAAACTATCACCCCCGCCCCCGCCGAAACTGTTCAGGAAATCCTGAAAAAGTGATATGCCGTAGCGTGAATATCAGCTCCTCCGCCTAGCCGGAACATCCCTTACCTCAAATAATTCATCTCCCCGGACAACTCCCCAGCAAACCAAGTCCCTCATTGACCTTCCTTCCCCAAATGACCACCCTCCAGACCGAAATCAACCACCCGCATATCGGCGGTCGGTGATACTAACTCCACTGTTAGGCAAGAAAATGAAGAGCACTGAAACCTGCGCCGTCGTAGTCATTTTCGCATTTTCGTGCTTTGGCTGCAAGAAGACCGAGAGCCCCCAATATTTGACCTCTTCAACTGCACCTTGGTTAGACATTACGATCGGCGATCAGCGGTACTACGGGCTTGCGCTGAAGAATATCTCTGGCGAGCCGTCCGCGTCTGAATTTTCATGCGTTGTTTTGTCGCCTTGGGACGAGAGGCCAGGTACATCTCGTCGGCGTCGAAGGAGATGTTTCGACGATCACCTTGCCAAGTGGAGAATACAAGATCGTAGGTCGGCGAGTCTGCACTACTACGCCGGAAGGTGATTCAATCACCGTTTATCCTGGTGAGCTTCCGATAGAGGCTTTCAATAGTCGTAAGGAATTAGAGGACGCAACAATCCAAATATTGAAGAAGCATAACAAGTCGGAGATGGCGACGCCGAGGAAGCCGTCTGATCATTTTGGAAGTTGACCCCGGCGCGCCATTCCTTAGACGTTGGCAAAGAAATATGATCCCGAACCGCACAATCGTAATGGCCGCAATAGGCACGTTCTTATTGGGCGCATGTTCTGACAAGAAGACCAATGGAGCGCACGTAGAGGATTCCTTGTCCACAGTGGTAGGAACATTCGGATACGAGGTGGTTGAGACCGACAATGGTAGGATGTATGTTGAGCTAGAGGATATAGATCGAACGTTTTATAAGCCCATTTCTTTTGAGAGCGCAAGAATTCGGTCACTGGAGCCTTTGGATGCATATGGCAGTCCTGAGCGTGGCAACTATTTCCTCCTAATCGAAGACTACCGCACTCCAGAAGAGGCGCAGAAGCGAGCAGAGGATTATCGAGATCTTAGCAGACTAGAAGGGGCTACCGACTACGATAGGAACGATCTGAGCAAGAGAACAGTTCGATGTTGGGGATTCGCTTCGGCGAAGCGAGCTTATCTATTGACTACTCACGCAGCCATGTTTTCCGCATTGGAAGACAAGGTCCACTCAGTTATAGATGGGGTCAAGGCGTATGAACAAAAGAGGTAGAGACAAGACGGAGAAGTCGACGCCGAGGAAGTCGCCCGCTAGTTTAACGCGACACCGCTGCCCTACATTCAGTCCTCTATTAAGTGCGCGGGCTAATAGGACACTAGAAGGTGCCTATTTCTTAGGAAGTTCCGCGATATTTTTGCCGAGTTGGTCGTAACGCTTCTTATACCATTCTGGGACATCGTCCTTGTTGATGGTGTTGTATTCGGTGGTTGCTTCCTGGTATTTTTTCTGTTCGAGCAGGGATTGGGCGAGTCCACCGATGGCGCGGGTGCGCAAAGTTTTCCATGGGGGAGTGTCCATGGCAGCGGCGGCAGCGCGGTAGGCCTTCTCTGCGTCTGCGAAATTCTTTTCGGCGAAGGATTTTTCGGCGCGGTAAGAATGGAGGGCGGGAATGACTGGCGGGAGCAGGCCTTCCGGTAATGGATGAGTGAGGGCGAGCAAGTCATCGCGCAGGTCCCCTTTGTCTCCGGCTTCCATGATCCAGCGGATGCTACCGGCGGAATAGTACCCTTTCATTTCCGGGCGGGTGAGGGAGACCATGAGCAGGCTGCGACGAGCTTCGGCGGAGGAGGGATCGTTCCACTTGAGATCCTTTTTCCCGATGGTGGCGAGGTGGCTGATTCCGCCGGGGGTTTTGAAATGATCCACCTGTTTTTTCATGCGCTTAATTCGCTTTGTGAGGTCGGTGAATTTTTTGGGTTCGCCTTCCCAGTTGGCGAGGAACTCACACATGGAGAGGGCGTTGTGGAGCTGCCACCAGTCGAGGTCTTTTCGCGAGTCGGCGACGAGGGCAAATTTCTCGAAGATTTCGAAGGAGTCTTTGAAGCTTTGTGTACTGTCGCGGTGGATGGCTTCGGCGGTCCAGAGTGGTGCGGAGACGAGAAAGCGGTTGTAGTAGGAGCCGAGTATGCTTTCGCCTGGGGGTTGGTTGCCACAGGCTTCGGCGAGATTCCGGAGGGCGGTGGGATCGCCGGCAAACCAGTCGGCGAAGGCGGACTGTCGGATGATGGCGGCTTCGGCGGGTGCGACTTCGAGGCGGGGGGCGGGGGCATTGGCCTCGCCGGTGCGATTGTGCCAGTCTGCGAGGGCGGCATCGAGATCGATTTCTTTGGAGGATGCGGCCAACTCGGTGCGCAGGGCGATGGCGGCGGGGATGGAATCCCGGGTGAGGGTGGAGAGAATCTCGGTGCGGAGCATGCGATCGGCTGGAGGGTTCTCTTTGTAAGTTGCGGCCAATCGTAGCTCGCGGGTGGTGCGGTCTTCGGTGGGGCTTTCTTTCTCCTCGGCGATGGGCGCTTCGGTGAGCTGGGCCTCGATGCGGAGCAGGGCGAGGGGATCGAGATCGGGGAGTTTCTTGAAGGCGGCTAGCTGCTTCTCGAAGGCGGCGGTGTAGGGTACGATCTCCCTATTTTTCTTCCGATAAATGCGTCCGGGGGAATTGAGAAGTTTCTCCGCCAGTTCGTGATTTCCGGCGAGGATGAGGGAGGAGATGATGGGGACGCTTCCCTCGATTTCCGGGCGGACGAGATTCAGGAGTTTGTTGGCGGTTTCCATATCGCCGATCGTTGATGCGGCGAGGAAAAGAGGTTTGCTGAGCGAGGGTGGGATGGGTGGGTGACCGCCGGCTTTGGGTGAGTTTGCGTTTTCCCAGAAGGTGGCGTTGATGCGTTTCAGCTGAGGTAGGGTCGCGGGGTTCGGCTGGGTGGTGCTGATCCATGCGACGGCTTCGATGCCGATGGAGTTTACGACACTGCGTTCTTCGCCTGCATAGGCGGCGTAGGTATCGGCGACGGCTGTGGCGATCTCAGGATTGGCAAGCATGTCCGGGGCGGCGGAAATGAGAGTGGTGAGTTCCATGCGCGTGCCGATGGGCAGGGTCTCATCGGTGATGAGAGCGGAGAAGTGTTTGGCGGTGAGATCGCGCTCTTTCTGATCGTGTTTTTCCCAGTCGGCGATGCCGATGCTCAGGGAGTGGAGGCGGGCGATCTCTGGGTCGATGTCCTTGATTTCTGCAAGCTTCTTCCGGTTGGTGGATACGCGGATGATTCTTGCGAGTTGGTCCTTTTCGGATTGGAAGCAGAAGACGGCGAGCATGGCGTCCCTGCGAATGTTTTCGGGTTGTTTCTCTGCCCATTGGTAAGCCGGGAGCCATCCGGCTCTGGATTCTCCTTTCGGGTGCGGGTTTGCCTCGTGGATGTTTTCCCCAATGAGGCTCAGGAGAGGTGTGGATTCGTGAGGTCTGGTGAAACAGAATCGGCTGCCTTCCGGGCTGGCTGCGATGGCGGCGTGGAAACGAAGGGCGAGCACGGGGTCTCGATTCAGTGGGCTGTCGTCTGAGCGGAGGAGATCCTGGATCGCTTCGTCTCGCTCAGTGATTTCGAGGCTGTTTGAGGTGTAGCTAGAGAGGCGGGCACCGACTGCGAGGGAGGCGGTGAAACGGCGTTCACATTCTAGGAAGACCTCGAGGGATTTGTCGAAATCCAAGGCAAGGAGTTGTCCGATGGTGTCCTCCATCTGGTCGAACGCTCGCTCGTGTTGATTCTGCGTGGGAGTTGATTTGAGGAACTCATCGGCGGTTTTTGTGAGTTCAACGAGGCGGACCTTATCGGCCTCACTGGCCTTTTCCCGGAAGGAGGCGGGCAGCTTGGCGACGGCATCTGCTGGGAGCCATGGGATAAGCAGACTGAGGCCGGCGACTTGCTCCGCAGGGAGTTTTGAAAGTTGAGGCGCGGCATGAGCGAAAGCCTCTGCGGCGAGTTTTTTGCGATCATTTCCGTATGCGGCCGTGGCAGCGGTGATGAGATTTCCGAAGGTTTGTGGCTTGCGTTCTTTCAGGCGTTTCACGAGATCCGTGCGGGAAAAGCTGGTGTTCATTCTTTGGTAGAGGCTCTCGTTGAGAAGCATTTCCTTCTTTCTGAATTTGAGCTCGCCATTCACTTGATCTGTCTCCGCGATGATCGCGACGAGGGCCCTCCATGTGGTGATGTCTTCAAGAAATCCGATGGATTCGAAAAATTTCTCGGCTTCCTCGGGAGTCCCGAGTTGTTTGTTGCTGAAGCCATTGAGGACGGAATATTCGCTGTCTCCGACGGGGACTCCAAGGCGATGAAATGTGGGAAGGATACGGATGGACGCGGTCTCATCGGTCTGGAGGGTTTCGATGATCTTCTCCATGGCATTGAGTGATCGATAAAATTTCATGCCCTCGTCGTTGCTGGCATCCCACTTGATTTCTTTTCCGAAAATGGCGGTGGAAACAGCTTCCGCAACTTCATCGAGAGATTTTGCATCCTCGCTGGAAGATGCGGAGCGCAGGGCGGAGGAGAGCAGGCTGAGCTGTGTGTTGCCCTGACCGCGATTCAGATCGAGAATGAGTTTTTCGGTATCAATTTCGCGGACAAGTTTCAGGAAGTAGGAAGTGGCGCCGGGGATGGAGGAAGCACGATTGAGAGCAGCCTCTCGCAGCATGACCGAGATGGAGTCGTTTCCTTCTTCCAACAGACCAGAGTCCCAGAGAGTGGAGAGCTTTTCGGTGGAATCGAGAGTGGCGATGGCGGAGATAAAAGCGCCGACTTTTGGGTTCTTTTCGTTCAGCTCATCGAGGTAAGTGGGAGGCAGGACTTCATCGGGGGATTTTGTCTTAGAGAGTCGGTCTGTGAGCTGACGGCCGGAGGAGTGGGTGGGTAGGTCGTCGCCGCTGGAGGAGCCGCCATTGTTCCGGACGAGGGTGAAGATGCTGCGGTGGTGGTTGTTGTCGGATGGGTCGATGCGCAGAGCCAGCAGGGTCGCGCGCAGCATTTCATCGGACTCGGCGGGTGGAGTTTGCCAAGCCTCTGAGGAGGAGTAGAGGCGGAAGCCCTGCTCGGCGAGGGATGGGTGGCGCATCATGGCCAGGGAAAGGCGTTTGCCGGTGGCCACGTATGTATTGTAGTGCTTGTCTTTTTCCGCGTCCTTGTTCGGCTTATTGGTGAGACCTCGGATGTTGCGGGATGGGCCGCGCTCAAAGAAACTTTTCCCGTAGTAGGCGACCCAGGTGAGATTTATGTCAGAGATAGTTTCGGGATCGGTTTCCTCCAGCCAGTGGGCGACCGTATTGTAAAAGCTGAGGCTTCGAGTAGCATCTTCCCCGTCGGAGAGTTGGTCCGCCTGGGCCGAGGCGATGCCGACGAATTCGTCGGTGGAGGCAGCTTTGGTGAGTAGGGAAAGGGCGAGGTCTTCTTGGTCGGGGGGGAGTAGAAATGCGAGTCTGGCGGCGACAGATGGGTCTTCGGGGCGTTCTTTGTTCAGGGCGGTGAGGACTTCGAGGGCAGATTCCTTCTTCCCGAACTGGGCACAAATATCTGCGTATTCTAGGCGCTTGGTGAGTGATTTCGAATCGCCTGGGTCCACCATGCGGATCAGTTCCGCGCGGATTTCGTCATTGAGGGCCTCTTCAATCTGCCTGATTTCGTAGCTATTCCGGTAGCTGCTAGCATTTGCCTTACGGATGAGGAGAAGTGCCTCGCGGGCGGCTGCTTCGTATTTCTTCGTGGAGGTGAATTTCTTAAGTTTTTCCATTGAACCTGCGGAGGAGGAAGAGGATCCGCGAGAGGGGGTGATGGCTGCGGGACCGATCCGTGATCCGCCAGTTGCAGGGTTGGATGCGAGTTGCGGGCGCATGCGTTTCGCCAGTTCGTCGAAGCCGAGTTGATCGGCTTTCGCGGCGATGGCAGCGGCGCCCGTGGTGCCGAGGACCTGGCGAGCTTGGATGAGGATGGGTCGGAGTTTTTCTGAGATTTCTGCGCGTTGCTCTGGGGACATTTCCGACGCGATGGCGATGAGGGAAAAGTTCAGCCAAGTGTTCAGATTTCGGTCAGACGCGTAGGTTGGGCGAACCCCTTCGAAGAGTGCGTATGCTTTGGAAAAATCTTTTTCGCTCAACGCCCTGATTGCGCGGAGTTGGGCGAAATCTGCCTGTTCGATGGCAGGCGGTTCCGCGGAGAATGCTTTCTCGATCGCTTCCTTGTCGTCGGCGCGGAGGGCGATCCAAGCACGTAGGGTGGGGGACTCGAAGGCGGCGAGATTAGGGATCAGGTCGGTTGGATTAAGTGAGGAACCGCCGTAGCCGTACTGGTTTTCCGGACGGATAATCGAGAGAGGAACCGCAGGGAGGGAGGGTAGGGTCAACTGCTCGAGCTGGGGTAGGACGAAGGGGGATTCGCCGTTGCTCCAAGGATTGTGATTTCCGTATTGAGAGGAGTAGGAGATCCTTTGTTGGAGCCGTGCCGCCATGAGGGAGGCATCGTCTCCCGGAGATTTGCGATGTTTCTCGATCTCACGATTGATCGCCTCAATGGCCTGCTCTTGTGTGCCGGCTCCAACCAAAATCATCAGGCGCATCTGGCTATTTTCCTCGTCCTCGCTTTTGTCTGTGGCGACGAAATCGAGTAGGAGTTTTTTCAAAACTGCCTTTTTTGCTTCCGGGATATCGATCTGGCCCTGGTCAGAGACCATGTGCATGATCTGGTAGCAAGCCGAGAGTCCGAGATTGTCTTTCTCGGAAGTCAGGCAATCGCGTGCGGCGGTGATCAGAGTGTCCCATGCTGGATCATTTTCCTTTGCGTCCATGACGAGATGGATGCCGGCGCGAAAGCGGAGCGTAGGGCTTAGATCCTCTGTTTCGTTGAGAGCTTTTTCTAGCAGATCCTTGTCGAGCCGGGATCCTTGGCCGTAGCTACCACCGTATAGAAGCGCGATCTCAAGCATTCCTGGGGCGGTGGTATGTTTCTCGAACAAAGCCGGATAGTCCGGGCGGCCTTCTCTTACACTCTCGACGACATCGAAGAGAAAGGACGCATTTTCGATCCCGACGGCCTTGAGTTGGGCGAGGATTTCCGCAGAATCCATGCCGTGGGCGTTGGCGAGTTTCGCGAGGTGGACGGTGGCCATGGAGCGGGCATTTTCCGCAAAATCGGGGAGCATGAAGATGCCGATCCTGGAAGTCCCGGTGGAGCCGCCGTAGTAACCACCCCTGTTCGGGTCTTGGCGATGTGCATACGCGGAAGTGACATTGATGGAGAATTGAATCAACACTTGGACTTCTTTGGAATACTCGGAGAGATAATCAGCGCGGGGATCCGGGGTTTGTGCGAGCGGCATCACTTCGCCGGTGGCCTGAGTGAGTTCGAGGAAAATGGGGAGCGCTTCGGCTTCGCGGCCGTCCTGCTCCAGCATGGTGGCGAGCAGGTATTTCGAGCGCCAATCGCCCCCGTTGGGCAGGGATTCGCGGAGGAAACGGATGGCCTCCTCATAGAGGCCTGCCCCGGCGAGGGAGGCGGCGCTGGTCTCGACGGAGCGAGGATCTTCTTTGCCGTTTTTCCCGGAGAGGGCGCGTAACTCACGCATTCCTTTCATGGTCTGGCCTTGGCGCAGATAAGCTTGGGCAAGTGCGCTACGGATCCGCCCGGACGAGTCCGAATCCACGGCGTCCTCAAGGATTCCGATCACGCGGTCGGGGTTACCGCTCTGTTCTTCGAGATTGGCGATCTGGAGGCGGAGGTCGATGTCCTTTGGCTGGAGGCGCACGGCTTCTAGCAAGAGATCGCGGCGTTTGTCGTCATTGCGTAGGACGCGGGCGAGTTCCGCTTGCGCGAGGACGGGACCGATGGAGCGGCGGTTGCCACGGGCGCGCTCGCGGAGCTTTTCATCGAGATCTTCGGTGAGCCCTGTTTGAAGGGCGAGCTGCGCGAGTTGGGTGGCCCAGCGGACTTGGTCGTTTGGACTACTAGATTCATCGTAGAGGCGCCAGTAAATGTCCTCCGCGTCCTGGGGTTGCCCAGCCTCCATGTAGAGAGTGGCGAGGTTCGCGGCGAGATCCGCATCGCCCTCGAAGCGGGCAACGGCTTGGCGAGTCATACGGACGGCTTCCTCCGGGCGACCCATTTCTCGAAGGAGGTTGCTACCAGAGATCCACGCGGACTTGTCGCCGGGTGAGCTCTGCTGCCAGCGAGTGACGGTGGCGAGCGCGTCGTCAGGTTTTCCTGCGCGCTGCTGGAGCTCGGTCATGTCTTTGAAAAAGGCGGTCTTGCGGCCTTCGTCGGTGTCTTCGAGGCGGGAGAGGGTGGCGATGGCTTGCTCGAACGCCCCGCGGCGATCGAGCAGGGCGGCATGGAAACGGAGTAGAAGGGGATCGCTGGCACCTGCCATGATTTTCTCCACGGCATCGAAGTCTCCCTGTGTTTCGGCGAGGGCGGCTGAGAGGCACTTTTCTGGGAGTGTTGGTTCAGGGATTTTTCCTAGAGTCTCACGCCATTCGAGGGTCTTTTCAGCGGCGGAGATCGCACGGAGGGCGAGGCCGATGCTGTCACCGAGGTCGCTGGATTGCTTGGAAAGGCGGACGAGTTTCACCGCACGGGCGACGGCTTCCTCGGGCTTTTCGGCGGCGAGAGCCGTTTGAGTGATGGCGACGAGAAAGCGCGGATCGGATTCGTATTCGGCTGCACGGGCGGAAAGGAGATCGAAGGCGGTGGCGCTTTCACCGAGGGCGGAGACCGAGGACGAGGTTCGGAGCAGAACATCCATTTCTGCTTCGGTGGCGAGGGATTTCAGAAGGGCGAGAGCTTCGGGCTTGCGATTCGTCCGGGCGTATTCAGCGGCGAGTGCCTCGGAGGGCGCGGCGGTGGCTTCCGGCGCAGCGATAAGTTTCTTCAGAATTTCCTCTCCGTTTTCCGTGAGATCGTATTGCAGCATCAGGCTGGCGATACGGATGGAGTCGCTTTCGTTTTCGCCGAGGAGCTTGTGTGCTTTTTCGAGTGTCGCGAGTGTGGCTTCCTTGTTTTCCTGGCGGTGGGCGAGGGCGGCCATCTGGAGTTGAAGCGAGGCATCATCGGGAGCGAGTTCGATCATTTTCGCCAACTCCTCGGCGGCATCGTCGAGTCGTTCGCTGTCAGTGAGCATGCGGACGAATTCTTCACGTAGCTCACGCTCGCCGGGGGAGCGTTTCAGGACCTCACGGAAGCGTCCGATGGCGGCATCGATTTCGCCTTGCGCGGCTTCGAGCTTGGCGAGTTGGCGGTGGACGAGAAGGCGGCGGGGATTTTCCTCGGCGAGTTTTTTCAGGGTCTCGGAAAGGTCGTCAAGGCGGTCTTGCCTGCGGAAAAGCGTTTCGATCTGAGCAAGGATTTCACGTTCCAGCCAAGAGCCTTCGCCGACGTCTGCGAGGGTGGCGGAGTAGGATTTCACGGCTTCGTCGTTGTTTCCGGAAAGCGCGAGCAGATCGCCCCTGCGGAGCTGGCGCAGGGTCTTCTTGTAGGGATCCGAGGTGGCGGCGATGAGCTTGTCGATGTAGGCGAGGGCCTGAGTGGTTTCTCCCTCGGCGGCGGCAGATTCCACAAGATCCTCGAGCAGGTCCTCGTCTCCGGGGCGGGTGGCTAGTAGGGCGTCCCATGCTTTGATGGCTTCTTCCGGCTTGCCTTCGCGGAGGTAAGATTTCCCCGTGAGCTTTGCCGCTTCGGTGGCGAGAATTTCATTTTTCCCTGAAGCGACGCTTGCGAAATCTTCTCTTGCTGCCTCGAACTCAAGTCGGCGGAGAAGGATTTTCCCGCGCTCCATGGCGAGCGAGGAATCGTCGGGAAGGGCGGCGATGGCTTTTCCGAGAGTGTCAAGAGCGTCCTCTTCATTTCCGCGCCGGAGCTGGTAGCGGGCTAGGACTGCGAGATCCTGCGCTCCGTTTTCTTTCGCACGGGCAATGAGGAACGTTTCGAGCGAGTCGACCGGTTGTTCATCGATCCATGCTCCGAAAAAACGATCGAAGAGGGTTGCGTTGTCTGGACGTCTGAGAAGGGCGGAGTGGTATTTCAGCGCCTTTTCCGGAGGAGCCTCGGCGGCAAATGAAAGGGCGCAGACGAGCGGGGCGAAGGGGAGCAGAAATCGGGTGAGCTTCATGAACTTTTTAAAGATCATTTATACCTGACAGGCTTTATTAAAAAGTCCCGGAAATAGTGAGGGTTCTCGGGTGAAAATTTCTAAACTATGTCTAACAAAGGGATAGCACATCCCCTGGAAATTCTAGGAAATTTTGGGAAAGACAATCAACGATCGGGTGGGGTAGTCTTCGCCAGATGACAATGGGAAGTAGGAAAGAGAAGGTCCTTTTGATTGGCTGGGATGCGGGTGATTGGAAGGTGATCCACCCGTTGCTGGATGCAGGGAAAATGCCGAATCTGGCCTCCTTGCTGGAGCGAGGGACGATGGGGAACATCGCGACTCTACAGCCGGCCCTCAGTCCGATGTTGTGGAGTTCCATTGCGACCGGGAAACGCCCGTTCAAACACGGTGTGCACGGGTTTTCCGAGCCGGATCCCGTTTCAGGAGGGATCCGCCCGGTCACGAATCTTTCCCGTAAGACCAAGGCGATCTGGAATATTCTCAATCAGCAGGGACTGAATACAATTACTGTCGGCTGGTGGCCTTCGAATCCGGCCGAGCCACTTTCGAAAGGTGTGATGATTTCCGATGATTACCAGAAATCTCATGGCCCTCGAGACAAGTGGCCGATGAAGCCCGGCACCGTGCATCCGGAACGCCTGGAGGAAAGACTCAAGGAACTCCGTTTCCACCCTAGCGAGCTAAATCAGGAAGACCTGCGGCCATTTCTCCCCGGCCTGCAAGGCATGAGTGCGGAAGATTTGGAGAAGGCTTCAAAGCATCCGCGCGTCCAGTCGCTGATGAAAATAGTCGCCGACTGCACATCCATCCATTCCGCCGCCACTGCACTGATGCAGAACGAGCCGTGGGATTTGATGTGCGTTTATTACGATGCTATCGACCATTTCGGGCATGGCTTCATGAAATTCCACCCGCCGCAGCGCAAGGGGGTGGATGACTGGGACTTTCGTGTGTTCAACCACGTCGTCGAGGCCGGTTATCGGTATCATGACATGATGCTAGGCACCCTCATGCATCTGGCGGGTGAGGATACGACCGTGATCCTTATGTCGGATCACGGTTTCCACCCGGATGATTTTCGGCTCTCCTCCGTCCCGCGCGAGCCTGCAGGGCCTGCGGCGGAGCACCGCCAGTTCGGCATTTTTGCGGCGGCGGGGCCTGGGATCCGCAGAGACTCCCGCATCTATGGCGCGAGCCTGCTGGACATTTGCCCGACACTGCTTCACCGCTTTGGACTCCCCGTTGGTGAGGATATGGACGGGAAAGTCCTGCTCGATCTCTACGAGGAAAATCCACCCCCCGTTGAGAAAATTCCCTCATGGGATACGGTTTCCGGAGATCACGGCATGCACTCGCCAGACCGCCAGATCAGTGCCTCCGATTCGAAAGCCGCGCTGGAGCAGCTGGTTGCGCTCGGCTACATCGATGAGCTTGGTGAAGATCAATCGGAAGCCATTGAGCGGACTGTGCGGGAGCTCGATTACAACCTTTCTCAGGCGTACATCGATGGCGGGATCTACACAGAAGCGGTTGTCATTTTGGAAAGGCTCTACCAAAAATGGCCGATGGAACACCGCTTCGGCTTCAAGCTCGCTGTGTGCTACCGCTCTCTCCAGCGAAACGCCGACCTGCGTGAAATCGTCCGCGTCGTGAGCGAACGTCGTCTGCGCGAGGCGGAGGAAGCCCGCGAAGAGCTGAAATCCATCAGTCCCAAATCCGAAGAGGCAGCGAAGGCTGAAAGCGAACGACTGGAGGCTCTGCCGGAGAAAGAGCGCGAGGCTGAGGCCAGAAAATGTCGAGAGTTACTTGGGAAGGCCCGCCCCAACCTCTTTTCCCTCCGTCATCTGGAAGCTAGCGCAGATTATTCGGAGAAAAAATACGAGCAGGCATTGGAAAAACTCGCTGATCTGGATCAGGACTACGGAGCCCGCCGCAACGCACTTACCTTGCGTGGAGAAATCCTCCAGCGCCTCCGCCGGTGGGAGGAATCCCGCGCAGCCTTCGAGCAAGCCCTAGAATTTGACCGCGAGACACCCGGCCCCCTGCTGGGTCTTGCTCGCACCGCCCTCGCCGAGCGGAAATTTGATGAGGCGGCGGAGTATGCCCGTGCTTCCATAGGTCTTCTCTACTTCCAGCCGCCCGCCCACTACCTGCACGGACTCGCTCTGTATCGGGGTGGCCGTTGGCAAGAGGCAGAGAGAGCCCTGCGCATCAGCGCCGAGCAATCGCCCCTCGCCGCGCCCGCGTGGCGGCTGCTCGGGGAAATCGCTCGGCTCTACAAGCGCGATCCTGAGGAAGAACAACAGATGCGCCTGAGACTCCGCGATGCTCGGCAGCGACTTGTCTCTCTCCGAAACGCAAAGAAAGAAGATTTCCTGCTGAACCAAAGTCAGCCGCTCCGTCCCGGAGAGAATCCGGAGGACAGGCCCATGCCCGTTCTGCTTCCGCGCCTTGATGTGCTGGAAGGGAAACCTCCAGAGAAAATCGTCACGATCGTCTCCGGTCTGCCGCGTTCCGGCACCTCCCTGATGATGCAGCTTCTTGAGGCTGCCGGCATCCCGCTCTTCAGTGATGGCAAGCGCAAGGCAGATGGTTCCAATGAAAAGGGATATCACGAGCACGATAAGGTCGGTTCTCTGATGTCCTCCCCGGATCGGAAATGGCTAGGGGAAACCCTGGGTCACGCCATCAAGATCGTCGCACCCCTTCTATCTTTCTTGCCTCTGCGGATCCTGGGAAAGGAAATCGCCTACCGGGTCATTTTCATGGAGCGCGACATGGGGGAAATTTTGGAAAGCCAAGCCACCATGCTCAAGCGATTGGGTAAGTCGGCTCCGGAGGGGGATGTTTCTAAAGCGTATGCCCAGCAAGTCTACCACGCCAAGACCTGGATCAATGCCAGGGGGATTCCTGCGATCTCGGTTTCTCACCGGGATCTTATTGAGACTCCGGAGGCAGTCATACCCGCTCTCTTGGATTTTCTTGGTTCTGGCTCATCCCCAGAAGACTTGCTCTCCATCGTGGATCCCTCGCTCTACCGGGCGCGATCCTGAGAGGACCTATGTGCGACGAAGCGATCGCGGGAATTTTTTAGAAATTGTGGCTCGACTGATTTGAGAAAAACACACAAAGTTACCGGGAAATGAAAGTGTCCTTCAAACGAAAATTCATCGCCGCAGGAGCCATCACCGGAGGACTCGCGGGAGCTGGTCAGGCAGCGACGGTTCAGATCACTCTGACCGGAAACAGGATTTCTAGCGGCACTGGGAACCAGCTCAATGCCGATTTGACGGGGGATAGTATCAACGACGTAATCGTATCAAGTGCGGCATTCGCGTCCAATTATGTGGCGGTAAATGTGAATTCGAATGGATTAAGTGCACGTTATATATCCGTTACCAATCTTGTAGATGCTTCTTTCGCGATGGGCGGGGTCGGGAATCCGCTTGTCGCCGGATCCAGCGTGGCAACCGCCGTCTACCTAAATCCGATTACCTTCTCTGATCCAGCGATTAACGGTGGTGCGATGACCGGAGGGTACCTTGAAGTGCTTGCTGTCAGCTCTACCCAGCCCCCAGGTCTAGTGAGTAACGGTGTTTCCCAAGGGGGGAGTCACTTCCTGAATTTCACTAGGCTGGTCTTCGACGACGCCAGTCCCATGCGCCCAGATCCGATGAATGTTTCTACGAATGAGCAATACACTGAGTTTGTCCCTGAGCCATCGTCGCTGGCTCTTCTGGCCCTTGGTGCCGGTGGTTTGATGGCTAGGCGCAGGCGCGAGCGGTCCGCCGCGTGATTTGACGACCCGTTGGATAAGCCTAGAGGGATTTTTGACGGAATGATCTAGATTCCGGTCAGCGGGGCCTTCAAGTCATGCTCGAAGAAGCTTTTACGGATCAAAAATTCCAAGTTACAAATTGTCAGTTTTTTGGCTCGACTGATTGCGGTGAAAACGCATGATGCCCCAGTCATGAAAGCTTCCGTAACAAAAAAAGTCGCCGCCGCAGGAGCAATCACTGGAGGGCTAATTGGATCTGGTCACGCCGCGACTGTCCAAATCACGCTACTCGGGAATATGATTTCGAGTTCCGTGGGGAACCAGCTTAATGCTGATTTGACCGGGGATAGCATGGATGACATAAATATTTCAAGCGCGGGATTCGGTTCCAGATCCGCGATGGTAAATGTGAATTCAAATGGACTTTCCGCCCGCTATGGAAGCTTAAGTAATTCCGTCGATGCCAGCTTCGCGATGGGCGGAGTCGGAATGGCGACTGACTCCGGGTATTCTCTGGCGAGCGCCACCTACCTGAATCCGATTACCTTCTCTGATCCTGCGATTAACGGTGGAGCGACCACCGGGGGCTACCTCGAAGTGTATGCTTTCAGCTCTTCCGGATTCAGTGAAACGATTACCAGCGGTTTTTCTATGGGCGGTAGTCATATTGTTAAGTTCACCAGATTGGTCTTCGACGACGAAAGCTCTATGCGCCCCAATCCCATGAGTGTTTCTACGGCGGAAACATACACTGAGTTTGTCCCAGAGCCATCTTCGCTGGCTCTTCTGGCCCTCGGTGCCGGTGGTCTGATGGCTAGGCGCAATCGCGAGCGGCCTGTCGCGTGATTTGGCATTGCGGAAGATGCGTTTCGGGGGGGAATCCTTTGGAGCGACTCAGCTTCCATCTCCGCGTCTTTCTTGAGAGAGGCTTGTTAAGTTTGAATTTATGCTCGACAGTTTGTTCGGGTTTTTGAGTTGATCGATTGGTATAAAAAGTGCTCGTTAGCGCTGTCATGAAATCGTCTCTCAAAGGAAAAGCAATCGCCGCAGGCGCAATTACAGGAGGGCTTGGGGGAGTCGGGCACGCCGCGACCGTTCAAATCACCCTTACCGGAAACATGATCTCCGGCAATGGAGGAAACCAGCTTAACGCCGATTTGACGGGGGATAGTATGGATGACGTAATGTTCGGTTCGACGGCCTATAGAGCCGGTTACGCCTATGCGGTTGTGAACGGGGGTGCCATTACCGCACGCTATTCGGTCGAAGGGAATTGGGTCGACGCCAGCTTCGCATCGGGGGGAGTTGGGAGAGCATATGCTTCAGGATATGGTCCGGTAAGTGCCACTTATTTGAACCCGATTACCTTCTCAGATTCTGCAATCAACGACGGTGAGTTGACGGAAGGTTATCTCGAGGTTTATGCTTTTGTGAATTCCTTCGCGACGATTCGCAACGGCATTGAGCAGATCGACGGTTCGGTCGTTCAATTCACCAGGCTGGTTTTCGACGACGAAAATACTATGCGCCCGGATCCGATGGCTGTTTCCACGACCGAGGTCTACACCGAGTTTGTCCCGGAGCCATCTTCGCTAGTTCTTCTAGCCCTTGGTGCCGGCGGTTTGATGGCGCGGCGCAAGCGCGACTCGTCCGCCGCCTGATTCGAATTGAATTTCACCTACCAGTTCCGCTTGGCCTCTTCTTTTGCGGACATTCTCACCAGCCCATGTAACGCCCTTCTTGCACCCCGGTGGGATTTCCGACTAAAGTATCGCCAGTGATGGAAAAGCGCCGGAAGGAAGGGAAACATGTAGCGTCGTTCAACGCTGGGCCGGAAAAGTTCGAGGCGAAGAATACGATCGCACCGAAGCGTTGGCGCAAGATCAAGGGCGAACGAAGAACGGTCAGGACGCTCAAGATGCGGTGGATATTGCTTGGCGCGATTGTGCTGGTCATCTGCGTGATGATGGTGGGAGCCGTCTTGCATGTATTGGATCCAGATCGCTGGAATCCGGAGGAGAAATCCACTCTCAATGTGTATGAGCTTCCGGCACCGGATGAAGCGGTGCTGCCGAAACTGGCGGAGGAGGCGGAGAGCGTGTTCGTCGGTCAACCCATCGCGGTTGCCCGTGCCTTTGCGGAGGCGGAGGTTTTGGAGGCTAGACTGGCTTTGGTCCGTCATCCTGATGCAGTGAAAAAGCGACTCGAAAGGTACCCGGAGCAAGCGATTTCTGAGATTCCGACCGGGATCCAAGCCGCTGGACTTGGAACTGATGGTGAGAAGCAGTATCCTATTTTTAAGGCTGAGTTCGAAAACGGAGATGCACGCCTTATTGCGGTGCTCGCCACACCGGATGGTTTGAAGGTCGATTGGGATTGTTACGCACGAGATGGTAGTGCGACGTGGGAGAATTTTGCCTCGGGGAAAGTGGATGAGGCGACCTTCCGTGTGTTTGTGAACAAGGGGGATTACTTTAATTTCGATTACTCGGATGAGGAGAAATGGCGATGTTACCGAATGATTTCCCCGGAGATGCCCGATGGGATCTATGGCTTTGTGGAGGCTTACAGCGAGACAGCCATCGCCATCGCGGAGGCTCTACGCGACAAAAGCCGCGGTCTGGAGCGCATGATTCTCACCGTGCGCGCGGATAACCCGGATAGCCTAGCCCGCAGGCAGATCCGCATTGTTTCCGTAGAGTCGAGAGGTTGGGTGGAGGACCCTTGAGCTTTTGGTCGGAAGCTCGCGCCCTGATTTCACGACATCGGC
>CAWCXB010000020.1:0-122527 GCA_963799385.1 uncultured Verrucomicrobiae bacterium | reverse complement strand
TCTTATATCAACGAGGTCAGCCCTAGTAGTGCGCAGGCGGCGAGCACGGTGGTGAAGGTGGTTTTGAATTTCCACATGGCGATGAAGGCGGCGAGGGAGATGATGGCGACGAACAGATCAAACTCCGCGTCGACCGGCCACAAGGCATGCTCGGTGAATTTCACGCCGAGATTCAGGATTACACCTACTACGGCTGCCGTAATTGCAGTGAGGCTGGCTCCGATGCGGGGTAGGTCTCGGAGTTTTTCCACAAACGGAGCTCCGAGGAAGACGAAAAGAAAGCATGGGAGAAAGGTCGCCCAGGTGGTGATGAATGCTCCGATGGATGCGGCGGCGAGCGGGGAGAAACTTCCTGGATTTTGCCAACCACCGACGAAGCCAACGAACTGAAGAACGATGACCAGAGGGCCGGGCGTGGTTTCCGCGAGGGCGAGGCCGCTCATCATCTGCGGGTGGGTGAGCCAAGAGAAATTCTCCACTGCTTGTTGCGCGACGTAGGGCAGGACGGCGTAGGCTCCACCGAAAGTGACCAACGCTGCTTTGCTGAAAAAGACTCCTTGATCCACCGGCGTGCTGTCCCAACCGAGCCAAAGTCCGAGTGCGATGATGGGGAGGCTCCAGAGAATGATACAAGCGGTGGAGACGAGAAGGGTGCGCTTCCAAGTGCTTCGGGGAACTTCAGGAAGAACGAGAAAACCCACTTCGTGATCCTCACTGGAAGTTCCGTGCGTTTTGACGGCAGGAAACTGAAGCGGAAAAAACCGGTGCCCGATCCAACTTGCCAGTGCTGCCCCGAAGATAATGATTACAAATGAGATGTTGAGAAAATAGATCGCTCCGAACGAGATGGCAGCGATCGCCCAAAGCGAGGGGCTGCGCAGGGTTTTCCCGCCAATGCGTATGACGGCAGCGAGAATGACCGCGATGACTGCGGGCAGCAAACCGTAGAAGATTGCGGCAAGCCATGGCAGGTGCCCGCCCGCCATGTAGAGCCAGCTTAGGCAGAAAAGCAGGAGCGCGGAGGGAAGCACAAAAAGCGCCCCGGCTGTCACCCCACCCTTCCATCCGTGGAGCCGCCACCCAAGATAGGTGGCGAGCTGCTGGGCCTCGGGGCCGGGCAGCAGCATGCAGAAATTCAGGGCGTGGAGGAAATGACTTTCCGAGATCCATTTGCGTTTCTCCACCATTTCCCGATGCATGATGGAGATTTGCCCGGCAGGTCCGCCGAAGCTGATGAGGCCCAGCTTCAGCCAATAGAGTAGCGCTTCCCGGAATGGTGGCATGCGGGGATGGTGGAATAGTTGGCGGGGCTGGGAAAGCGGCGAATATGACGTATTTTTTCGGAAGGAATCAAGGGTCCGCGAGCCTTCTCATCGGCTCTGGACCTATGAGGAAGCCTCGCGAAAACCTGCGGCGTAGGCCTCAAAGACGAGACGGATTTCATCGCGGATGCGGCGAAAGGCGTCCATTTCCGTCTCCCCTACTCGGATGGCTTTCGGAGGATCCTCGAATCCCCAGTGGTGGCGGGTGACTTTTCCGGGAAAGGCCGGGCATGCCTGATCGGCGTTTCCGCAGACAGTGACGACTGTTTCGATGCCGCTATCGAGAAACTGGCCGAGGTGCTTCGAGCTGTGACCGGAGATATCGATTCCGATTTCGGAAAGGGCGGCGATGGCGGAGGGATGGACGTATCCGGCTGGATCCGATCCGGCGCTGTGGACCTCGAAGAGATCGCCCGCGGCGTGACGTAGAATGCCCTCGGCCATATGGCTTCGGCAGGAGTTTCCGGTGCAGAGAATGAGTATCTTGTGTTTCATGGTGTTAGAGAGTGGAAAGAATTGCGGCGGCGCAGGCGGATGGCTGCGAATCAAGGCGGGCGAGGATGGTGGCTCGACGGCGGGAATCTTCGCGAAAACAAAGCTCTTCTCCGACGGAGTCCTGCAGGCATCTAAGGTTTTCATCGAGCAACGGGTTCTCCGTTTCCGCTAGGCGATAGACCATCCACTGCGCAGCGCGCTCGCCCGTGATCATACCTAGATCCTTCATGTAGCGCAGTTGCTTGGAAATCTTCACCTGATCGGAATCCAAGATCTCCATGAGGTGACAAACGCATAACGGGCCCTCGCGCAGCAGGTTGAGGATGCGAAGCCGCTGCTCGTCGCACAGGCATTTGTAGATGCGGATCACTTCCATGCCCCGAAATATGCATATAGCGGTATATGCAACAAGTCGAATTTCAGAATCGCATCGGGAAAGAATCTCTCGAAAGGACTCGTAATCCGATACTCTTAATCATTTGAATCATCCGTCATGCTTATTTCTCGCCGATTTCTCCTCAAGCTCTCCCCTTTTATCTTCTGGCAAGGCTCCGCGACCCGATTGCTGGCAGCGACAGGCGAATCCGCCATGCCCTTCGGCGAAAAATACCCAAAGCTTGATTCTCTCGCGACCGGTGAGTGGTGGAAAGTGAACAGCGGTGAGAAAAATCCGCCACCTCCGATGAAGGTCCCGCGTGACGAGGTGGTTGCCTTCGCGCTCTATACGGTGGATCGAGGTGTCCTGAAGATGACCGCGCAGCTGTTCCCCCTGATGCCTGAGGAGGTGCGGGAAGCGCGGCTGGAAATTGAAACGGAAGGGTCATGGAAGGAAATTTCCAAGGCCGAAGTCGTGTTACCGGGCTGGAGTGCACATTTACGAGTCGATGATTGGGACGACAGCAAGGATGTGAAATACCGTGTGCGCCATGGAAAGAACGCGATGTTCGAGGGCACGATCCGCAAGGACCCGAAGGACAAAGAGGAGATCGTCATCGCCAACATGTCGTGCAATTCCAGTCGGACCACAGGGATGCGTCCGGAAATCGTCGAGCATCTGTTATTCCACGATCCAGATCTGCTCTATTTTGCTGGTGACCAGACCTATCGGCATACCGAGCACACGGCTGGTTGGATTGAATTCGGTCTGCAATTTCGCGACGTGATCCGCGACCGTCCAACGATCTGTATTCCCGACGACCACGACGTGGGTCAGCCGAATCTCTGGGGGGCGGGAGGGAAAAAATCCGAGCGCTCAGACGGAGCAGACGGCGGATATTTTTTCCCGGTGGAATACGTGAACATGGTCCAGCGCCAACAATCCTGGAACTTGCCGGATCCCGTCGATCCCGCGCCGGTGGATCGCGGCATCACAGTGTATTTTACGAGGCTCGTAGTAGGTGGAGTGGATTTCGCGGTTCTCGAGGATAGGAAATTCAAGACCGGGCCGTTCGGAAACATCCCAAAGATGGGCCCTCGTCCCGATCACATCGTGGACCCGGCGTATGATCCGAAGAGCATTGACCTCCCAGACCTCCAGCTCCTCGGGGAGCGCCAGGAAAAGTTTCTCCATCAATGGGGCCAAGACTGGAGCGGCGCGGAGATGAAGGCCGTACTTTCCCAAACCGCATTCTGCGGAGCGGTGCATATGCACGGATCTAAGAACGGTCGCCTGCTTGCCGATCTGGATTCCAACGGATGGCCACAGACACCGAGAAAACGCGCCCTGGAAGAGATTCGCCGATGCTGGGCGGTCCACCTTTGCGGGGATCAGCACCTCGCGGTTGTCACGAAACAGGGCATCGATGAATTTGGTGATGGCCCGTATGAATTTACCAGCCCCGCGCTTGTGAATACGATCTACGGGCGCTGGTGGCATCCGCTCGATGAGAAGGCCGGACCGAATCCCGTGGAGGACAGCCCGTTGCCATGGACCGGTGACTTCAAGGACGGTCTCGGAAACAAAATCTCCATGATGGCCTACGCGAACCCGGAGAATCCCGGCGATGAGAAGAAGCGTGCCGATGGTTATGGAGTTGTGCGCTTCAACAAGAAGGACCGCACGATCCGCTTTGAGTGCTGGCCTAGGTTCTCCGATGCGAAGGATGGCGAAAAAGCACAGTTTCCCGGCTGGCCGATCACTGTTTCCATGAAGGAAAACGACGGTCGTGTGCCAACGGGATTCTTGCCGGAGCTGGTCTTCGAAAAATCAGAGAATCCCGTGGTGCAGGTGATCTCGGAAGAGACGGGCGAGATTCTTTACACCCTGCGCATCCAAGGAAAACGCTTCAAGGCACCTGTCTATTCGGAAGGAAAGTACACGGTGAAATACGGCGCGAGTAAAACCGATGCTGGTGAGGTGGTTGGGATTTCACCTGTGAAGGTGGATGCCATGCAAGAGTTGGATGTCAGCTTCTGAAAAACTACCACCGTCTCGCCAGCGAGGTGGGCTGCCTCACCACGGACAACGGCGACTATCACACCGCGCAGTTCTTCGATATTATACCGTGCGCGGTCATGAACCGTGAAAATGAAGCTGGCTGACGGGTGGCTTGAGTTTGGAGCGTAGGCTTCAGCCTACCGAGGGTAGCGGACTTCAGTCCACTACGTGTTCTCCCCAAGGGACTGAAGTCCCTTGTCCTTGGTAGGCTGAAGCCTACGCTCCTTTCGGGCGGCGATCCGGGCTTTGAGTGGAATCGCAAAGCTTGACCGCGCACAGTATACCTACGAACTTTACCTTGAAAATCGAAAGCTCACCTTTCATGTTTCAAGGATGCTTCCCCGTCCTAGTCATCTGGACATTCTCACCGGGACATACGTAGTGCGCCAGCTCTCCCCGTGGTTTGAAAACCTGAAGAAGCGACAGGTGAAATCCCCCAAAATCTACGTGCGGGACTCCGGTCTGCTGCATGCGTTGTTGGAAATCAGCTCGGACACCGAGCTCAGCCGGCACCCGAAATTCGGTGCCTCATGGGAAGGATTCTGTATTGAGCAGATTCTAAGCGTGGCGGATACTCCGAACGCATATTTTTGGGCCACTCACTCCGGGGCGGAGTTGGATCTGCTGATTTTTCACAATGGCCGACGTTTGGGCTTCGAGTTCAAGACCAGCGAAGCCCCAAGCGCCACGAAGTCGATGCACATCGCTCTGGCGGACCTCTTGCTCGATGAAATCTACGTGATTTATCCCGGCTCTAGAACCTTCGTTCTCTCTGAAAAAATCACCGCCATGCCCCTTTTCGAAGCTCTTGGAATCGTCCAATCCGCCCCTGGAACCGAATGAATTCCGATGCCACCCCAGATCTCCGTGGGTGGCCTCTTCAAGCAAGCATCGCTACCCCATGGAACACGGCGGCGAAGAGCACCAGTTCCACGGCTCCGAGAGCCAGCAAGCGGTTCATCCGCGCATCTGCTGGCAAGGTGAGGACTCCCCAGATAATTCGCATCCCGATCACGAGCACAGGCATGCTGGCGAGTCCGAACAAGGGATAACCTATCGCCAGCCAAGCGATTCCGAGAAACGCTCCGACCTTGATCTCGAGCCAGATGACACCGGCAGCCACTTTTGGGCCTAGGCGCACGGCCAGTGTGCGTTTCCCCACTTTCGCGTCCTCTTCCCGGTCTCGGAAATTGTTCACCGAGATCAAAACGGCGGACAGTAGCCCCACTTGGGTGCCTAACAAAAATGCCTCGGTGGGCCACGTGCCAGTTTGGACGAAAACGGTCCCGGTCACCGCCACGAGACCGAAAAATAGGATTACGAAAATCTCTCCCATGCCGCGATAGGCCAGCGGAAACGGACCTCCGGTGTAGCCGTAGGCGAGGAATAGGGACGGGATGCCGATCGCTAGCATCGGCCACCCTCTTGCCATTAGGAGAAAGGCACCGAAGACAGCAGCACCTACTAGGAATACCGTACCTATCCCTATTACTTGGCCGAAGGTCATTTCGCCGGTGCCCGTCAGCCGACGCGGACCGGTGCGGAGCTCCCCGTCGGCGCCTTTTTTGCCGTCCACCGCATCGTTGAAAAAATTCGTGGCGATCTGGATGCACAGGGCCCCAAGGAGAGTGCAGACCCATAACCACCAATCAAAGCTCCCGCTCAGTTTCCATGCAAGCACGCCGCCCACCCACACTGGCACGACTCCCGCTGCCAGCGTCTTGGGTCTCGATCCGGAGACCACGGCTTTGATTTTTTTTCCTACATTAGCGCGCATAAGGATTTGTGGAAAACATGGAGTGCGGACGGCTTGCCTCCGCTTTCGATAGAGAGGCTTGCCTCACGGGGTCATACTGGTGCACTCCGTTCTCGACTTGTCGCTCCGCCCCACAGAGGGCAAGCCCTCCAGCCCGAAAGCGGAGGCAAGCCATCCGCACTCCAAACTGCTCGGAGCGGGTGAGTCCATGCGTTTGCCCGAAAGCGTGTTGATTCACAAAACGTGATACGCGGCAGGATAGAGTCATCGGGTAGGAGAAAACTGAGGTTAGAGAAGCGAGTTTACAGACAATGTTGCGGACCGTGGATTTGGAATCTTCCGAGGAATTAATCCTACAATTTTCCGGTGGACTGAACATTTCAGATTGATGCGTGTCGAGGGCAGGGAGTCGCGGATGGTATCCGCGAGCGCAAGAGGGAATAAAGGCGAATACCATTAGCCTCTCCTTATGCACTCTCCGGCTAACTCAAGGAACCCGCGGAAATTTCGAGAAATCCGGTGTCCTCTTTTCTAAGAAGGCCTCTTTCCCCTCCCTGCCTTCTTCCGACATGTAGTAGAGTAGGGTTGCGTTGCCGGCGAGATCGAGCAGGCCCATCTGTCCGTCGCAATCCGCGTTGAGAGCGGACTTCAGGCAACGCAGGGCGAGCGGCGAATGGGCGAGCATTTCCCGGCACCATTTCACGGTCTCCGTTTCCAGTTCAGCAAGCGGCACCACTGTATTTACCAGCCCCATATCGAGTGCTTGTTGCGCGTCGTACTGACGGCACAGATACCAAATTTCCCGAGCTTTTTTCTGTCCGACGATCCTCGCTAAGTAGCTGGAACCAAGCCCGCCATCGAAGCTTCCCACCTTTGGGCCTGTCTGACCGAAGCGTGCATTGTCCGCCGCGATGGTGAGATCGCATACGATGTGGAGCACGTGTCCCCCGCCGATCGCGTAGCCTGCGACCATTGCGACGACGGGCTTCGGCAAGGAGCGGATCTTTTTCTGAAGATCCAGCACGTTGAGCCGTGGCACGCCGTCGTTCCCGACGTAGCCCGCGTGCCCCCGCACCTTCTGATCACCTCCCGAGCAGAATGCCAGATCGCCCTCACCAGTGAGGATGACGACACCCACATCCGGGTCCTCGTGTGCGAGATCGAAGGCCCGCAGCATCTCTGTCACCGTTTTTGGCCGGAACGCGTTCCGCACCTCCGGGCGGTTGATGGTGATTTTGGCAATCGCCCCGTCTTCACTTGTTTCGTAACGGATGTCTTCGAATTCAGATTTGGAAACCCACATGGCTGCGGAATCTGGTCGCCCGGCCCTCGGGTTTCAACCCCGAAAACTCGCGATCAGGAGCGGGTCAGTTTTCGTATATCAGAGGGGATTTCGACGACATTGTCCCTCAGCGGGATGAAAACCCGGTCCCGCTTGTCGAGTTTCGCGATGTTCAGGCCGGTGAAACGGGAGAAGGCGGGGAGCACGAGATGATGAGGATGGCGGAGGTGAAAGAAGGCGGTGCGGATACTGCGGCGCGGAGATTCGGGGAGGCGGATGCCGGGGTGGAGGTGGCCGGCGATGCCGGGTTGGTTGGCGGGGAGTTCATCCGGATCGTGGGTGATGCGCAGGCCATCGATCTCGATGGAAGGAACGGTTTCGATGGGTAGATGGTGCTCAAAAAGGCGGGCCATGCGGTCGTGATTGCCCTCGGTGAGAACGATGGGGATGGCAATTTTCTCTGCCCATTTCTCGAAGAGACCGAGCACGTGCGGGCTCATCCCGCCCTTGGCGTGCACGAGGTCTCCGGCGATGACGAGGCGAGTGGGTCGGTGAGTTTTGATGAGGCCGGAGAGATTTTCTAGATCGTAGGAGGTATCGCCTTCCGGTATGGGGATGCCTTGGCTGCGGAAGGTGGCGGACTTCCCGAGATGAATATCCGAGACGACGAGCACGGCGGATTTTTCCAGAAATACGGCGTGCTCGGTGAGCAGGGTGACGGGGGTGTTGCCGAGGGTGATGGTCATTTCCTGGAGGCAGCTTGGAGGCGGACGAGCATTTTTTCAAGCTGCGTGGCGGCGTCTCCGGCGGGGAGGTAGGCGGAAAGCCGGTCCGCCCAGAGCGGGAATGCCATGGGAGTGAGGCGCTCCGTTTCAACCAGTTCGAATGGCTTTTTGGAAAGGGAAACCAATGTATCCTCCAACCGTGCGAGTTCGAGTTGGCCCTCCAGGATTTCGCGGCGGCTCTGCTCGAGCAGGAGGTTGTCGGGATCGTAGCGGGTGAAGACTTCGAAGAGGAGTCGGGCGGAGACTTGCAGGTCGCGCACGGGGCGACGGTTTCCCGGCAGATCTGGGACGAGAAGTCCGGCGACACGGGCGATGATGCGGAACTGGCGGCGCGACATTTCCGCTGTGTTCATGCAGGAAAGCAGATCGGCCTCGAGGTTTTCGGGGGAAAGGGCTTCTCGCAATACGTTTTCATCCAGCGAAAGCCCACGCCGGGCGGTGAGGGAGAAGCCGTAATCGTTCTGAGTGGTATGGATGGATTCGCCGCAGTGCTGGGAAAGGCGGTAGGCTGTTAGAGAGGCAAGGCCCTCGTGGGCGAGGCGCCCGGCGAAGGGGAAGAAGAACAGGTGCTCGCCTTCCCTGGAGGTGGTGAATTCGACCAGCAGTTTTTCCGAGGTGGGAATGCGGGACCACTCATTCTGGATTTTCAGGATGGGGGCGACGGCGCGCATTTCCTCATTGTCGGATGGAGTGTGGAGCTGCCGGGCGACGGAGTGGGCGAGCTCCGAGGAAAGCGGGCTGCGGCCGCCGGACCAGCTCGGGATATCACCCCGAGTCTTTTTCGTGGCGACCCTGACGGTGGCGGTGAGCTTGTGGAAACGGACCAGCTCCAGCCGCCGTCCGGCAAAGACGAATTGCTTGCCGGGCTTCAGTCTGGAAATGAAAGACTCCTCCACGCTGCCGAGCGTGCGCCCGCCGGTGAACTTGATGGTGATCGCGGCGTCTGAGGTGATGGTGCCGATGTTTAGTCGGTGAAGCTGGGCGGTGCGTTTGTCCGGCACACTGAGCTTGCCGCCTTCGAGTACGGCCTTGCGATATTGTGGGTATTGGGCGAGGGCACCGCCATTGGTGATGAAAGCGACGCACCAATCCCACTCGGCATCGGTCAGGGTGTGGTAGGTGTGGGTGGCGGTGATTTCCTTCCGCAGATCCTCCGGCTTGGCGGGCTGGCCGAGCACAAGAGTCACCAGGTGCTGCACCAACACGTCGAGCGGCTTGTTGAGCATGCGGCGGGATTCGATCTCACGGCGCTGCCACGCATCGCGCGCGGCGGAAAATTCCACCAACTCTAGGGCATTGGTCGGCACGCAGAAGATGCGGGAAACTTGGTTCGGCGAGTGCCCGGCGCGGCCAGCACGCTGCGTGAGGCGAGCGATCCCCTTCGGCGAGCCGACTTGAATGACCTGGTCCACCGGCGAGAAATCCACCCCAAGATCCAGCGAGGAAGTGCAGACCACGCAGCTCAGAGTGCCCTCCCGCAAGCCTGTCTCGACCAAGGCGCGCTCCTCTCTATCGAGCGAACCATGGTGAAGGGCGATTTCGTTTTCGGAAAACATTCCCAGCCCGCTGAGCTGCTGGAACCAGTTTTCCGTCTGGTTGCGTGTGTTGGTGAAAAGCAGGGTCGTGTTCGCTTTCTTGATCTGCCGCGCCACCCTCGATACGAGTCGGATGCCAAGGTGCCCGGCCCAAGGGAAAGACTCGATCTCGCTCGGGATCATGGTCGCGATCTCGATCTTCTTTTCCAGATCTGCGGAAACGATGTGGAAATTCTTTGGCGATGATTTTTGGTGACGGTGGAGAGGTTTCGCGGCATCTGTTAGGTTTCCGAGAGTAGCGGAGAGCGCCCATGTTTGGAGCTTCTTTCCGGGGCGCCACTTTCGCAACCGCGCCAGGCAAAGCTCGGTCTGCACCCCGCGTTTGGTGCCGAGCAGCTCGTGCCACTCATCGACGATCACGCACTTGAGCTGGGAGAGTTTCTGCTTCGTATCCGGGTGGGTGAGCATCAGGGAAAGCGACTCCGGAGTCGTCACCAGCGTGTGTGGAAATTTCTCCCGCAGCTTCGCCTTCCGGTAGGACGAGGTGTCCCCCGTCCGCGCGTCGATGGGCCAGGCTATCCCGAGATCGCTCATCGGTTCCCGCAATGCGCGCAAGGTATCTTGGGAAAGCGCTCGCAAGGGAGTGATCCACAGAACCTCACAAGGTAGCTTCGCAAGCTGTGCGGGACTCGGCTTTTCCCCATCGGAAAGGTTCAGTTCCACAAGTGAACGGCTCAGCGGACCCAACCAAACTGCCAGAGTTTTCCCGAAACCCGTCGGCGCATGCAGCAAGCCCGACTCACCTGCCTGGCAACGGTCCCAGGTCTCGCCCTGAAACGGAAACGCCCGCCACCCTTTTGATTCGAGCCAAGTGTTGAGCAATGGATGAAGCATTTCCAGTGGAGAGGTGCTCCATACAACCACGGATTCCCGCGAATGCATCCGGATTCTCTGCATCCCCGTTCTAAGGACTGAAAGCCCCCGCTTTTCTAAATCTTCCTGCGGCGGCAGAGCCCCAACATGGCGAGTCCACCCAAGAGGATCGCCGGGGTGGATGGTTCGGGGACTACGGTAATTTCGGTGGTGCCGTAGATCGTTCCGATTCCTCCGCTGCTTAAAAGGTTGAATGACACTTCGTCGAAGCTCGAGAGGCCGAGATCGGCGGCGCTTACGTTCAGAACTCGGTTCGCATGGCGGTCTCCGAAGGAAACTCCGGAGCGCCCGAAAGGGGCCGAAGCTCCGTCCTCGAAATCCTCGAAATCGACTGTCGTGCTATTTCCCGAGGCGGTATTGAGAAAGGTGATACTGCCGTTGTCCGAGGTATCGAGATCGATGAAATCAAAACCGAATTCGACTAGGCTGACATCGAAATCCAATTTCATCTGTCCTCCGCCTGCGCTGTCGTTGGGAGTGCTCAGATCGGAGTTCGTGTTGATGATGAGCACGTTGTCCACCACAAGATCCAGATCAGAGCCGCCGGCCCACGTGTCTGTGTTTTTCGAATCACGTTCAAGGTCATCATCCGCTCCCCCGACTCCCTCCGTATTGTAGATATTGAGCGGTTTGCCTGTGGGATTGTTGGTAGTCAGGCGCACGCCCACTCCTGGGGCGAAGAGGTCCCGGTAGGGTTCGTTTGTAGCGAGATCGACCGAGCCGGCTACGAGAGCATTGCCCTGGTCGTCGTTGTCGAAGTCGATGGAAAAGGAAGTTTGGCGGAAGCTGCGGGTGCGATCAGGACGACAATTGTCCTGAGGATCAGTTGGGAATATTTCATGGGGACTGGGGGTGTATCTCGTTTGGGGAGGTCGCCACCTTAGTGAATATTTTAAAAATATCAATAAAAGTTTATAAAAAGATTCCTGAGCTAGCAATCGATCCCGATAAAAAACAGAAATTAAAAAATTAAACACAGTCTCGAAAACAGGATCGGATGATGTTCCGTTCCAACGAGGCCCCCATATTCTCGCTTTTCAAATCACGTTGGAGGGCTAGTTTGGTAGAGCATACCTACCCCAAAAACCCTATGAAAATCCCGACAAAACTTATCATCGCCGCATGGATCGCGGTGCTCGCTCTTCCGGCCCAAGCAGGTCGCGAAGGAAAACAGAAGAACCATCCGAAACCCGATACCACGGCCCGAGAGATCAATCAGGCCTTCGACCAAGCGGCAAATTCCGTGGAGACCGCGCGCAAGAAAGCCATGGACGCGCTCAAGAAGCAGGAAGAAGAGATCAAGCGACTGCGTGCAGAGGTAGAATCCTCAAAGCAACAAATGAAACTGGACGCCGAGAAACGCGAGAAGGCTGCCTTGGCGCAGGAAACCGAGGCGGCCAAGTCTCGAGACAAAGCCGAGCAGGATAAGAAGGCGCTGAATGAGAAAGTTTCAAATGCATCCGCAGCGATGCAAAAGCAACTCGCGGAGGCAAATGGCGCCCGTGCGAAGGCCGAGAGCGAACTGGCTGACACCCGCAAAAAACTGGAGACCGCGAACAAGGCACTCACCGTGCAATTGAAAACCGTGTCCGATGCTCGCAAAGCCGCCGAAGAGGCCAAAAAGAAGGCGGAAGGTCTGGAGAAAACTCTCGCTGGGAAAGACGCGGAGATCGCGAAGCTGCGCAAGTCACTCAAAGACGCGACTTCGAAACCTGCAAAAAAGAAATAGACCTGCAGAACCAAAAATAGAACGCGGTTTGCGGGCCTTTTGATCATCAATTGCCTCCGTGAACGACCTGGAATATCTCCCGTTGCGCCGTGAAAGATTGCCCCTACCCTTCCGCATGACGATAAGCTGTGAGGGAGAAACCTGTCGTGCCAACCGCTGGATGGGCGTGGTTCTTGTGTCGGCGGGAATCTACCATATCCTTTTTGCAATTTGGACGAACTGCTGGCCCTACCATGGATTTGACCTCGCGGGTATTTCCCGACCGAACCACCCGATGATGTGGCGCACGCTCGGTCTGATCTCCGGGATGGTCGGCTTTGCACTTCTTATCGCTGCGAAGGATCCGGTCCGGCATTGGCCCATCGTGCTGTTTGGCCTGATCAAGTCCGTGCTCGCAGCGGGTATCGTCGGCGCATCGGTTTCTTCCGGCGACCTGCCCAGCGCCGCTCTTCTGCTGATGCTGATCGATGACCTGATTTGGATTCTTCCTTTTGCAGCGGTCTTGTGGGCGGTCGTCCGCGCTCACGCTGGCATTCCCGTTTCGCGGACGGTCCCCTACACGGTGTCGGAGGCGGCGGAGGTTTATGGGTTCTCGACCGGCGAATCCCTTTCCGAAGCCTCCGCGGAACGCCCGCTCGTGCTCGTTTTTCTAAGGCACTTTGGCTGCACCTTCACCCGTCAGATCCTGCGTGGTTTGCAGGAGCTTGAAAGCCAGGCGAAGCGAAACGATGCCACCCTTGTGCTTGTCCATATGCTCCAGTCCGGTCAGGAAATCGAATACCTCGGCCACAATTCGGAGATCCCCCGCATTGCAGATCCTCGTTGTGAACTCTATCGCGCTTTCGGTCTGGGTAAGGGCGGTTTCTTGGAACTTTTTGGGCCACAGGTTTGGTGGCGCGGAGCAATATCCGTCTTCAAGGGTTGCGGAGTCGGGCATCTCGCAGGCGATGGCCTTCAAATGCCGGGAGCTTTCGTGTTCCACCGGGGGAAAATCGTTGCCTCGCAGCCCGCTCGCACAGCGGCACATTTGCCGGATCTGAGCTCGCTCTTTGTTGAAAAGACGGAGCAGGACCAGCCCGTTGTTCTCGCCGATGCGGTGGTTCGCCGTTGAACTTCCGTTCTAGAAAGCGAAAGGTCGCCCGGTCCCTATGATTTCACTGAAAGGAAAAACGATACTCGTCACCGGTGCTTCGAGCGGCATTGGTGAGGCACTTGGCTCGCTACTGCTGGCACAAGGTGCCCGCGTGATTGGCATCACCCGCCGCCCCAATGCCCTCCATCGGGATATCGTTCCATTGAAAGCGGATCTCACTTCGCGCGAGCAGGTTTCCTCTGCGTTCAAGAGTCTCGGGAATATCGACGGACTTGTGAACTGTGCGGGTACCGCCTATCTCTCCCGCATCATTGATGGGAACCCTGCGGATTGGGAGGAAATGTGGCGGGTCAATGTGCTCGCGCTTGCGCTTTGCAGCCAGCTCGCGCTGAAACATTTTCCCGAAACGGGCGGGCGCATCGTAAACGTTTCCTCCATGTCCGGCCATCGAGTCCCACCCTCTGGAGGATTCTACGCACCGACGAAATTCGCCGTGCGGGCGATCACGGATTCTCTCCGCTCCGAGCTGAAAGCCATCCAGTCCCCCGTGCAAGTCGCCTGTGTTTCCCCTGGTTTTGTAGATACTCCGCTGCTCGATAACTACTTCCGGGGACGTGAGGAAACACTCTCGAAAACCCGAGCGAACATGAAAATGCTCGCCCCTCAGGATGTCGCCCACTGCATCATGACCGTGCTCTGCGCGCCTCCCCATGTTGAGATTGGCGACATTCTCCTTCGCTCCACGGACCAGATGGCATGAAAGTTACCAGGGGAATTTGTAGGCTTCTCAGCCTCTTCGCTGCCGCATTCTTGGTTTCCTCTTGCCTCGATAGTCGCGAGGAAATCTGGATCAATGCAGACGCATCCGGCGCGGCTAGGATCACCGTTTCGCTGCCCGCCTCTGCAGCCCTCCTGCATGGTGGCGAGAAAGGAGTGCGGAAAACCATTGAAACCTATCTGGAGGCATCTCCCGCGTTCAGTTCCTACGCCTTGGACATGAAGACAGAGGCAGGCCGCCTGATCATCAACGTAGCGCTGACTTTCGATGATGCCCTTGCCCTCTCCGATCTCGGAAGCTCACCCGCCGCCGCCGCGCTTCCCTCCGCTGGGACCGGTCTGCTTGGCAAAACGGAGGTGCAATTCACCGGACTGAGCGTCGCCTTCGATCGCAGTGTGGATCTTTCCACAGCGCTTCCAGGAGCCATCTTCGTTCCCGAGAGCCAACTCGCGGGTCACGAACTGACGACCATTTTGCACCTCCCTCTCCCGGCAACCACACACGACGCCACGTCAACCAGCGATGATGGCAGGACTCTTGTGTGGGAAGTCCCGTTGGCTACCGCCTTCAAAGGACCGATTACGAATCGCTTTACCATGCCCCTTCCGATTCCTTGGCTTACGATCAGTATGGTCGGTGTGCTTGTCGTGATGCTCGCGGTCGGGCTAATATACTATTTGCGTAGTAGAAGGAAGAAAAACTGTTAGTCGTGTTACCGTTTGCGATCTAGTGCCTTTCTCAATGTGGGGTAATCGACTTTCGCATTGTGGCGTTTGTCCAGCGGGATGGATTTCAAAGAAATCGTTTCAAGGACTCCGAGACACTTGGCCTTGGCTTCGATCTCCCGCCCGAGTTCACCTTCGACGACGAGGCGAGGCCCTCCATTCCATTCCAGTGCCGCGAAGCGTCTTGCCGGAAAGTCGGAGCGCAGCGCGCACTCGATGGCGAATGGATAGGTGCAATCCGACATCCGTTCCGAGGCACGTCCAAGCATCCAGATGCGGCCTTGTTCGTCGTATCGCCCAGCATCACCGGTCCGGTGCCATACCTTGTCGCCGACCTGAATTTTTGTTTCTTCGTCGCCCTTTCCCTCTAGGTATCCGGTGAGGACATGGTTACCGGTGACCACGACTTCACCCGTTTCGCCCGGTGGTAGGCACATTTTCGTGAAGGAGGAATCGTCCAATGGGCCTAGGGGAGTTCCCCATTGCTCACGGAAGATGCGGACTTCGATTTCAGGAACGGGCTTGCCTACGCAAAGTCCGCCGCCGCTTGCGGTGATCTTGGAGATTTCGTCGGACAGTTCCTCCGCAGGAAAATGGGCGATGGGTTCCGCTTCCGTCGAGCCATACACGGAATGCACAAGGGCACTCGGACGAGCGGTGGTGAGGCGCTCTAACAGATCGTTGAACACTGGCGCTCCTCCGGTGAAAATTTTGCTGAAAGCAGGCAGTCCGCCCTCCGAAGCGAGCATCCCCTCGAAGAAGGCGGGCGAGGCGGAGCATCGAGTCACACGGTGACTTTCACATTGGGTGCGGACCGAGTGGGCATCGGGCGTGCCAGGTTTCGCGAGATTCGTTGCGGCGAGCACGCTGGTCAGTCCCGAGGCAAGATTTGCCAAGACGAAAACGGGAAGGGTGATAAGATCCACCTCGCCTTCCTCGAACTCCAAGGCTCGCGAAAGTGAGCGATGTTGGGCGAGAAGAAAGCCGTGGGTGCGCTGAGCGGCTTTAGGGATTCCCGTGCTGCCACTCGTAAAAGTCACTAAGGCGGGCTCTTCATCTGGAACGTCCACAAGTTCGGATTCTCCACCTGTGGGATTCCATGCAGACGCTCCTGGAAAACGGATTCCGCCGGAGATCGCGATTGGAATTTTTCTTAGGCACGGAACGGCAAGCCGCAGCGCCATTGCCTTCCACGGGCCAAAATAGGCTTCGGGAGGCACGCGTGAGCAGCAGTTTTCAAGGAATGATCGTCCAGCCGACGGATCTGCGAGCATCACGCGGATGCCTGCGTGAAACGCGGAAAGCAGGCACACGTAGAGCTCGATGGAGACGGGCTGGAACACGAGGATGTGGTCCCCACGCTTGAGACCTATCTTTTTAAAACCATTCGCCCCCCTCTTCACTTTTTCGCTCAACTCCCCATATGTGAGGGTGCGGTCGCCCCCCCGGGCACGATCCACCAAGGCTAGTCGCTCGGGATGGGCGACGGCGCGGTGATGGAGAAGAGATACGAGATTCATAGTAGATTTCTGAAGTAGAGCGCGTATCGACGAAAAACTTCGCCTCCATGCCGCCCGGTGATTTTCAGTGACGAGTTCGATTCGAACTGCAATGCGTGGATGGCATCGGAAAAGCCGGCCTTCCTTCCGGCTTCATGAAGAGTTTCCACGAGCACGCTACCGAGTCCGGCACAGCGCGAAGTTGGATCAACGGCGAGAGTTTTAACGATGAGTGCAGGCTTTTCCCTGCGTGCTGCTGCTTCCAAGTCCGGGATGCCGAAAACAAATCCACACGGCATCCCTTCCCTCTCTGCGATTTGGACGAATTCCGGTCTGACATGATCGCGGACTTTGGAGTAGGCCGCGATGAATGGCTCCGCTTCGAGTGGGGTATAGAGAAAATTTTCGGCAAAGCTCTTCAAGGAAATCTCGTGGATGGCTCGCAGGTTGTCCTCGAAATTCTCAGGTGATATTCCGCGGATTCTGATCCCGGATCGATCCAACCGGGAGAGCAGTTTCTCGGACACACCGCGGCTGCTGTCCAGAGGTACGACAGATGACGAATAGCGGGAAAGCTCCTCAAATCCAGCACCCTTCCACCATTCTGGGCAAGCGCCGGTGTTCCGGGGCTCCAGAAGAAACGGACCACGCTCGTCGCTCTCCACAACGTACCGATGCCGCCGCCAGGTATTTCCATTCATCGGGCCGACGGCACTTTCACAACCGTTTTTCCGGAGAGCCGAACAAGCCGCCTCCAGGATCTCCTGAGAAGACTTCTCATCCCGTGAAGTGAATCCACCGATCGTCCCAATCTGTTTCCCCTCATAAAAGGGTGTGTCTCTCCACCACAGCGCGGCGTGAGCGATGGTTTCCTCATCCTCGGTTAGCCAAATACGAGCGTCAGGGCTTTCCTCCGCGCCTGCCATTTCGGCCGGAGATGGAAGGCCGGATGCGAGAGTCATCTCCGGGAGACTGGGACCAGTTGAAAAATGAATCATGAAAACAAAAGGGCAGGGATCGAAGAGCCGAGAGCGAGCAAGCCTTTGACGATCCAAAGGGAAGTTTCGCCGATGCCTCGGATACGTTGGAAAACGAGGGTGGAGAAAAAGCAGATTGTGGCCGAGAGCATGGCAGGAAACGCAAGGTTTCTGAAGTCTGGATACAACCAGATCAGGCCGGGAAGGGCAGCGATGAGCCAGCCCTTTCCGACGGATGGGAGTGGTCGCGGAGATAGACCGGTCACGTGCAGCCTGGTCGCCGAATCGAGAATCGCGAGCTGCGCTGCCATCGCGAATGAGATCCCCGCGAGGCCGGTTTCCGGTGAAACGTATCCTCTACCCACCGCGACTGCCCAGGGCATCGCTGCAATCGCGTGGGAGAGCACCGCGTCGAGCCGATGCTTGAAAACCAGAGTCAGCGAGTGCTGCCGGGTCATCACCACGTGGCAGACAAATACCGCCGAGGGAGGTAGCGCCATTTTCCAATCACCCACGATGGCGCACCCGTATCCGAGCAACGCACTGCCCAACAATGCGCCGCCGCTGAGAGTGGACCAACGCGATCCTGTGAGCACCAAGCTCAACACAGCGGCAAGCACAACGAGGCGGATGAAAAGTGGAGATGCCTCAAGATCAATAATGCGTGCCAGCACGAAATGGCAGCCAATGGGTAGCACCAGGTTGTCAAAACCTCGGTCCGAGAAGCCCTCTCCCATCATCGCAAGAGTGGCGAGAATGGCGGAGATCAGTAGTGCCTCCGTGATGCCCACTCTCCCCGAAAAAACCAGCGGTAGACACACACAGGCGAAGGCGGTGGCGAGAAACGCGAGGGAACCTTCGATGGTTTTCGAGCCTTGGCCGGCGATGTAGAAGCGTTTCCCCCAACGCGTGCCGAAGATCGCTCCCGAGGCATCCGCGACTGCTAGAATAAGGATGGGAATGCAAAAGAGAAACGGATATCCGAGTGAAAATTGGAACACGGTGGCCACCGCCGGGGCGAAGAGAATATCTCCGTAGGAAATACGCCCCACCCCATGCAGGACCTCGCCGACTCCTTTTCTCAGCACGGGAATCAATCGGACCGCAAGCAGTGGAAGCGTGGCACAGACGGCGAGAATCCAGACGGGAAGCGAGCGTTCGAAGATCCATGGAAATGAAGCGCAGCCAAGGCCCATCAGAACATGAAGGGATTTCCTTGTGATCTCGGGGCCACCATTGAATCGCGCGCCTAGCCACCGCAATAGGGGGAGCCCGAGCATGAGCAATGCGAGGATCGCCCCCACGCGAAACCATTCCTGCCCAGTCATGCGATGACTTCCTCCACGACGAATCGGCTGTAGAAAAACGCCCGGTCGGTCTCGAAGAGTTTTCCAGCTTCGTCATCGTAGCGGCGGAGGACGTTCGACATTTCGGGAGGCGCGCAGCGAGGTGCGAGCATGTTCCAATAGGCAAGCCGCGCACCCGGCCGGGAGGCGGCGACGATTTTCCCGAGCAAGCCAGCGGTGGAGGCGGGACTCATATACTCGAAAATATCGCTTAGGTTGTATCCATCGAAGGCGGAGTCCCCGCGCGTTTCCAGAAGCTCCTCAAGTGGAGAGGAAACGACATTGAGCCTCCCATCCTCAAGCGCGTTGCGTATGGCTAAGAAATTCTTTTCCTCCAACGCTTCAGGCAACGCCTCGCCATGGCTGCCGGTGAGAATCCAGTGCAGGTAGGGATTTTCCGAGGGATCGAGATTCACAAGAGCGTGCCGGGTGCGTTCCAAGATGCGCTCCCCTACGGAGCCTTCCACATATCGAAAAAACTCCGGATCGCGGCCAAGTGCGCCCATTACCTTTCTGGAAAAAAACAGGCGGAAGATCATGCGCCAGCGGTAGTTGTTCCACTCGTTCTCGTAGAAAGACTCGCGTTCAGATGGCGTTCTTTTCTCCAGTAGTGAAAGCACACGGTGGCGGTTGTGGGCGAGCGGCAGGATCTTTTCGCGAAACGTGCGAAAGTATCGCTCGAACTTTCCTGCTGACCCGATTCCTTGGGAAATCTGTTCGGTTTTTCTGTCCCAGAAATCCCGGCAGTCGGCGGGCAAGATCTCGCGGCACGCGCGGTAGAGCTTTTCTCTGCGGTCCGATTCTCGGGAGCCGATGAGTTCAAGAAATTCTTGGTGATCCAGTTTCAAGTAGGCCGTACGGCGTAGTTCGATGCAGCAGATCTGCGCGGGGTTCATCTCTACGGTAGTCACAGTAGATGCGCCTCCGGCCAGCAGCGCGAAGCTATTGTCGCCTGCCGATCCGATGCTGACGAGGTGTCGTCCCTGCGGCTTGAGGGCGGCGTTTAGGAGGAGGGAATCTTCCCAGCATTGGGCGTAGCGGATCGCCTCGAAAGCGGCGCGGTGCTGGATCTCCGAGGTGGTCATGATTCGATGATCGTGACCGCGCCAGTGGCTCCGTCCATTTCCACAAGGTCCCCTGTTTTCAGTGTGCGGGTGATACCGGGGAGGGAGACGATGCACGGAAGGCGCAGCTCTCGCGAGACGATGGCGCTGTGGGAAAGCAGGCTGCCGCGTTCTACCAGTAGGCCGGCGGCGGCGGGAAACAACACGACCCAACCGGGATCGGTCTGGCGTGCGACAAGGATTTCACCCGGTTCGAGAAGCGCGCCCCGGGGGTCGAGGACCACGCGGACGCGGCCTTTTACCCTTCCTGGGCAGGCTCCACTGCCTTTCAGCGAAGGTTCGTTCGTTTCTTCCGGAGTCGAACTACTATGAACCTCGTACCGGGAAGCAGGACCGCGAGACATGAAGCGGTCGGGTGGCGGACTGGCTGCCTCGTAGGCATGAAATTCTGTCTTTCTCAGATTTGCGATCGCACCGAGATCAGAGGAGGTTCCGGTGGCATCCCAGTGGGAAAGGATTTCTCCAAGCTCCAGGTAAAATACATCTCCGTGCGTTTCAAGGATGCCATCCGCTGAGAGCCTGCGTCCGAGTTGGGTGACAATGGCTCGGACCCTGCCGAACACCCGGGTCCGCTCGAAACGGAGATTCTCCCGTGCCCGCACCCGAGTTTTCGCCTGACGGAGAACAAAATTGAAAATGGCGTTTTTGATCGGATTCTCGATTTTTGGGATGGGAACTTCCGGGTGGGGTTTTGTTTCTGGGGACTCGCGCATGGCCATGGCGCCGATGGCGGAAAGCAGGCTGGAGGGATCGTCACGCACGGTCGGACTCTCCAATTTGAGTTCCTCCAGGCAGCGGTCGCCGAAGTCTTCCAGGTATTTTTCAAAAGCGAGGGCGAGATCCGGTTGGGCATTGATGGCTCGGAGTTTTTCCGGAGGTGGCACATTCGGATCGGCGAGCAGGGCTGGTAGATCGGGGATTTTTCTCACGATATCCGCCATCGCGAGGATGCGGCGGGGTGGTTCCGCGCTGATGATTTCCCCGCAGTCGAGCAGGAGCTGATTCTGAAGGGTGCCGTCTTGATCTTTCAGCCATTTTTCACAGATGCTTCGGAGTGCTCCGTAGAAGATCATCGCGAAAAAATCGTTAACCAACGGGGCATCCCAGCGTTTCAGGAGTTGCTTTTCGAGATCTCTGTAGTGGGCGACGAGTTCGTCGCCGCGCATGCTTGGGAGCGGGATGCTGGGTGCGGCGAGGGCGGTATCGAGCCTTTCCTGAAACCGTGAGATCTGCCGTGGGAGCATCACGAGTTGGGTGATGAGTCCAAGGCATGTCTTGGCCAATGCCATCCCATCCTTCCATTTCCCCTCCTGATTCTCAGAGACGATGCGCGAGACGATTTCGTCGGGCAGGGGTTCGCGCACCCCCATCATTTGCTCCATGAACGCGCGGTTCGTCTGGAATCCTGGGAGCAGGGCGAGCACTTCATACCAGCTCACGAGATTGTAATAAACACGCCCGTCGATGAGACCGAGCATTTGTGGAAACACGGAATCCGCTCGCTCGATCCGGCGTCGTGGAACTGACATGAGGGAACAAAACTCACGGTAAACCGACTCATAGACCCGCCGTGCGAAGGAGAATGTGAGAGGGGTGGTGACACCGCCGTAACTCTCGGCAATGTTGCTGTTGTCCCACACGAACAGACTGTCGTCCGGGTCCGGCAGCTTTCCGAGCGTTGTGATCGGGCGCGATTGGAGCAGCCAGATTTTTCCGCTCTCCGAGTCGATGGCCCATTCGATGTCCTGGGGGCGGCCGGATGCCCTTTCGCAATCGCGGGCGAGAGTGGAGATCGATTTTACATCGGCTTCGGAAAGAAGTTTTCCGGAAGATTTTTCGACAAATTTCCCCTCGCGATCGATGCGCCACGTCTCCCCATCCACTTCCCCGGAAACGAGTTTCTCTCCGGTTCCCTCGGTCGCTGAGACGACGGCGACGCCTCGCCTTCCGGAGACTGGATCGGCGCTAAAAGCAACGCCGGCGCAGCGCGGGGCGATCATGTGCTGCACGAGGACGGTGGGGGCAGCGGGTTTCGGCAGGCCGTGTTCGCGGCAATAGGCGCGAATGGCTTCGGTCTCGGCGGAGGCACGGACTTGCGCGATTTTTCCGAAGACTTGGGTGGAAGAAATTTCCAAATAACTATCGAACTGCCCGGCGAAGGAATGGCCCTCGCCGTCTTCCGCGAGACCAGAGGACCGGACGGCGAAGGGGCCGGCTCCGAGGGCGTCGACGCGGTCTTGCAGTTCTGAGGGGGTGAAGGCGGAGTCCGGGGGAATGGCGAACCACGGAGGTACGTCGAATCCCATTGCACCGAGTCGGGCGAGGGCAGCGCCTTTCCCGCCGAGCAGATGGGTTTCGGTGGTGTTTGGGTTTAGAAACATGGGGAAGTGGCTAGTGCCGAGTGGGAAGTGATCAGTGGTGGAGGAAGAGTGGGATGAGGCCTAGCATCAGATACAGGGTGAGTGTCCAGAGAGCGGAGACGAGCTCGATTTTTTTTCCGGAACGGGACGAACAGACGTATCGGAATCGCTCGAAGAGGGCGAAAATAAAAGCAATAAGCAGGATCGAATGAACAGTAAGTCTGAAGTCGATCTGAGAAGCTGCCATCAATGCGCAGTAGTATGTGGCTATGAGTGCGAGGAGCCAGATCGTTGAGCCAATGTCTTTTCCCCATAAGTGACTGTAGGTCTCCACACCCTTTTCCTCATCTTCGGGTTGGCGGAGTTTCCGGCCAATTTCAATGACGATTCCGTTGAAAAAGCTCGCGGCAAGGAACCAACCGAGTCCCGAGGGAGGACCGGACCCTCGCGGCAGCCACTCGCAGGCGGTGGCGAAGAGATCGACCAGAGGCATGATGCCCATGTGGCTGACCAGATAGACGATGGGCCTGCGTTTCAGCCAATCGCGACAGAAAAACTCCACGCTCATCAGCGCGAGATAGGTCCATGCGATGGCTAGAACGATCATCAGCCGGGGATCAAGCAGCAGGACGAGTGTTGTCTGGATGATGGCGGCGAGAATGAAAACGATGCGGAGTGCTTTCAGCGAAACCAGCCCCCGGGGCACCGCGCGATAGGGCCGCCAACGCGCGTCTTCCTCCGCGTCTTTGAACTCATCCGCGATGCGAAGCTGGAGAAACATGAGCAGGCAAACGCCGAATGCGGTGCCGAACTGTTGGAAGGTCGGCATCTCGGCTCCGCGCAACAGACTGGAATATGCGACCGCACACGCGCTGAATGCGGCGATCAGCGGCCCGTGGGCAGCGAGCGGAAAACGCTCTTTCTGATAGATCCACCAGCGGTTCATAAAATGGTCACTCGGTGGATTTCCGGCCACGGGCCAGCTTGCGATGGGCGCGGGAAAAATGTCCGGCGCTCATCGCCGCGATAATCGAAAGCTCTCCGGCGAGTAGCAAACCTCCGCAGACCTCGGCGAGTGCCCGTGCCTTCCCCTGCCCTGCCAGCCCCATCAGCTCCAAGCATGCCTGTTGGGTCGGCAGTCCGGTCCCGCCACCGACCGTGCCGACCATGATGCCTGGCAAGGTGACCGACGCGTAGAGAGAGCCGTCGGGATTGACTTCGAAGCGCGTCACACCTGTCGCGGATTCGGCAACGCAGGCCGCGTCCTGCCCGGTTGCTAGGTAGAGCGCGGTAAGGCCGTTGGCGAAATGGCCTTGGATGCCGATGGTCCCGCTCAATACTCCACCGATCGCGGAAATACTCCAATACTCCGTCATCGCCTTGGGAGTGGTTTTGAGAAACTTCTCCACCAGCTCGGCGGAAAGTACGGCTTCCGTAGTAACTTTCCTTCCACGGGCTGTTCCGAAGGCTTTGGCACTGGCCTTTTTGTCTCCGGAAAGGTTCGCCTCCACGTAGTGCCGCAGCGGAGCGACGGGTGAGCGGGCGAGGATGTCATCGCAGACCGCCTGGGTTGCCAGCGTCACCATATTTTGTCCGGAGGCATCGCCTGTGGTAAATTCGAAGTTCAGATAGACGTGATTGCCTTCAACCGTGCAGCCCACGTCGATCAGCTCCCCATGCGAGGTGGTGGAGGCCGCGATGCCCCGAAGGGAATCGAACTCGCCCATCACCCAGACGGTAAAACGGCAGGTCTCTGCGGCTGAAGTGAAAACAAAGGCGGGGGATCGGCTGATACTTTCATAGAGAACCATCGAGGAGCACCCTCCGGCTGCGGTCAGTGCCCGGCAGCCACGGTGGTAGCTGGCGACAAGGGCGGCCTCGGTGGTGGCGAGCGGAATGTAGTAGTCGCCCTTCGCGGCAAGCCCGTTCACCCGCAGGGGTCCGGCGACTCCGATGGGCATTCGCAGCACTCCGATGGCGTTTTCGATATTCCCTTCGAAAAGGGACAGATCGTCTGGAGCGCGGTCCAAAAGGATTTCCCGGAGTGCGGGATCGGCATCCATCCCGTCCCAAAGCTTGCGGGCGCGGGCAGTGGAGACTTTCGCCGTGCCGGCGGGGACTTCCGGCAGATTCTCCGTATCCTGAGCCAGCCTCTCTGCGGCCTCGTCAAGCGAATGCCCACCGAGGACTTTCTCAGCGTGCTTCTGTGTCAGCCCCCGTTTGCCCAGCATCGGGAGAACGGTGGTGGCGGGTGTGCCGGTAGTCAATCATGGAGCTTGGGCGTTCCGTCCTCGCTAGACTCTTTCTTATGCCAAACCCCGTCTTTGACCCGCGTTCTGGTTTCCGGGAAATCGTTGTGGCGCTCGGGTCCGTTTTTCAGGAAATAGCCTAGGAGAGAGATCCAGAGGAAGGTGAGAATGCCGATCATCCACCATGGTTGATTTTCGGGTGAACCTCCGCCTCGGATCGCGGTGATGAGCCATCCCAACAGGCCGATGACGAGTCCGGTGGCTAGGAGCGCGATGGTTCCGTGAAATCCGGTGACCAAGCAGCGCCACCATCCTCGGAGGAAGGCACGGCAGTTGTGGATTAGCCGAGCCATTTGCGGACGGTGGTAACATCATGGCCCATGGCCTCGACGGTCTCTTTCACGACATCGCCGCCTTTGATGTATTCGACGTGGATGGAGACAGGGATTTCCTTGGGCAGCAGCTTGCTCACGAGTTTTCCGGACTCGGGGTTCACGACTCCTTCGCCGATGGGGCATGCCTGCCAGTTCCTGCCGTTGAGCTTGTAGTCTTTGAAAAACACGGCACCGATGTGTGGCAGGGCGCGGCGGAAGTTCATTTCCCAAGCGTTCGCTCCCTCGACGGTGGCGTGGGCGAAATCGAAGGCCATGCCGAGGTGCGCGGATTCGATCTCCTCGAGCATTTCCACCATGTCCCAGATCGGGCCGCCGACGTAGTTGTTGCCGCGGTGATTCTGATAGAGTCCCTGCACGCCGGTCTCTTTGTTGAGGGCGGCGAGATCGGTGAGCTGGGCTTTGAAGTTCGCGACCTGGGGTTTGATGGGTTTGGAAAGGTCGTATTTCAGATGCTCCAAGCGGTATTTTTTGATTCCGGCTTTGGCGGCGGCTACGAGTTGCTTCTCGGCGAGTCCTTGTTTGTCCACTTGGTTGATGCTGGACGCCATCACAACGACCTTGAGATCCTTCTTGGCAAGAGCTTCCACGAAGGCCGGGAGTTTTTCCGCAAGCTCATCGGGCTGGATTGCCCCTCCTTTCCTCAGGGGTGCCTCGATTCCGGCGACTCTGAGCGGGGCGATGACATCCGCGAGTTCGTCGTAGCTGAGTTTTTCTAGAAATTTCGTGAAGACTGCGATTTCCCTACCTCCTGCGGCTTCTTCGGCAGCGAAGGCTTTCCCTCCGGCGACAAGTCCAAGGCCGGCCAACGACATTCTGCTCACGAATGATCTACGGTTCATTCCAGTATGCTAGGGGTTGCCGTTTTCATGTCAAAGCAGTTCCCGACCGGTTCCTTTCATCTTGCGCCAGGCTCTCCGTACTTGAAGGCTCTGTGGAATGAGAATCTTTGCCGCAAGTTTGATTTCCATCGTATCGGTTGCCTTGGCCAACGCTGCGGAAATCATCGCCTGGAAGGCTCCGCTTTCCAACCTAGCCTACGAAGGAACTGAGGCTACCGGTGTTGTCCTTTTGAAGAAGGCCCCTGAGAAATCCACGTTCTTCGGTGAAAAAGATGTGTTGTGGAATGTGCGATCCGTTCTTCCCGAAGAAGCAGCATCGGCGGAATGGGCGGTGTGGAACGAAACCAGCGGGCGCATCGTGGTCAAAGGCTCATGGGCGGTTATGCGGGAAATGGAGGAACGTATCGACACTGCCAGCCAATGCCGCATCACTGTTGAGGCGTTTCGTGTCGCGGAAGACGGGGGAACGCCTGATTTTTCCAAACAGCCGGAGGCCAGTATCAGTCTTGTGACCCGCAGTGGCCAGAAGGCCAGCGGCTCGAGGCAGGGTGACGATTCGGAGATTAAGGTGGAGGCGGAACCTACTATGAACGAAGAAAGGGATTTCGTTGACCTGAGGTTGATCGTTTTTGCTTCGTTGCATGGAGCAAGCGATCTGGAAATTCAGACCGGACTCTCATTCAAAGTCGATGACAAGGTATGGGTGGGACGCGATTTCGATGGGAAAACAGGAATCGATCTCCGGGTATCCGCTGCAATCGAAACACCTGACGGCACACCCTACACGGAAGTGATGATGAGACAGGAAGGGGATACGGCGGTTCCCTTTCGGGTGGATCGAAGCGGGCAAAAGCCCATCGCCATCGAAGGAGGAGGAACATTGGTTTCAGCATGGCTCAGCTTTGAGATGGCCAAAGAATTCATCACCGGAGTGAAGGTCGATGAAACCGACCCGTTTGCCGTTGATCCGGATGCGGAACCTGCACCTGATCTCGATGGACTCCCAACCACGAAAGTTCCGAGAAAGCTTGAACCCTACTTTGGCGGGCAAGTGTTGGATATGAGTGAAGCCATTCGAAAAATGGGAGTCTTGGTCGGGGAGAACGATTTTGTTGGTTTTGATTTCAGGAGCCAGCGCATTTTCATGTTTTCCGAAGACAAGGAGCTGATCGAAAGGTTCGAGCAGCTATTCGCCTCGTTCTGTGGCCGTCAATCTCCGGACAACGTGGCAGTCACCTGTCAGGAAACCGGACAACGAATGCTGATCGGGCGGAGCGGTCAAAAAGCCCGACTGACGAGCACCCAACCCGAAACCAAACGGACGTGTAATTTTGAAATCGAACCGACCAGCAATGGGGACACCACGCTTGTGGATCTGCGCGCCTTTTACGAAGAGAAGTTGGGAGAAGAAGTGATGAAAAACTTCAATACCGCAGTAACTCTGGTTGCGGGTGATTTTCTCGAAATCATGACCACGAAGGCGGCTGGTGGCACGGAATCCGCGATGAAAATCAAGGCGGAGATTCGGGAGAGTCCTTAGAGCATCTCAGCTATTGCGTCTGATGAAACATCTTAGGCCTCGAGCCGAAGGCCCGAATATGGAGAAGCGTGCTTCCAGCCGCTAGCGGAGAATCGGGAATGGTTTGCTTGGCTTCCGCTAGCGGCTGGAAGCACGCTTCTCCATATTCCCAAACACCTATTCCTTCCTAGGCAAAAAAAGTGCCGCCAGGAAACCGCGGCAAATTTGGACAAACTACCGTTGCTCCGATCAAGGCCTGGCGGGGTTCGCTTGCCAAATCTCTACGATTCCTGACAGCGGGGAAAAGGAAACCCGGCAGGGGGCGGGCCGCAAGAAGAAACTCTATTCCCAGGTCCGCGCCCGAAGTGCTTCAGCGGCTGCACGGGCCTCCGCTTCCTTTTTGCTTTTGCCTTTCCCAGCGGCGAGCAGCTTGTCTTGCCAGTGCACTTCCGCTTGGAAAACGCGGCGGTGATCGGGGCCGCTCTCACTGACGATCTTGTAAAAAGGGGCGATGGGGTGGATGGCCTGCAGGCATTCCTGAAGCTCGCCCTTGGGATTGCGTTCGTCGGGGCTCTCGACCATTCCCTCGATTTCACTCTCAAACAGGCGCATGATGAGTTCCTTGGCGGGTTCCTGGCCGGAATCCAGATAGATGGCCCCGATGAGTGACTCGAAGGCGTCTGCGAGGGTGGAGAGTCGGCGTCGGCCGCCGGTGGCTTCTTCGCCTTTTCCTAGAAGGACGTAATCGCCGAGGTGGATCATCATGGCGAATCGCGCGAGCGCGCGGCGGGAGACGACACGCGAGCGGAGCTTGGTCAGGTGGCCTTCCGGGGCATCGGGGAAGAGCTTGAAAAGGACTTCGGTAACAACGAGCTGGAGAACCGCGTCTCCGAGAAATTCCAGGCGCTGGTTGTCGAAGTGAGGGCGCTGGGACTCGTAAGCGAGGCTGGGATGGGTGAGCGCCTCGGCCAGAAGGAACGAGTTTCGAAATTTGTAATGGATCCTGCTTTCCAGCGGTTGCATCAAGAATCTTCTAGGTGTTCACCTCTCTCTCCGGTGCCGGCAACCGTGCCGGGAACGGGGAAAAAGGTGGGGTGATCGACGGGGCTCGAACCCGCGACAACCAGAATCACAATCTGGGGCTCTACCAACTGAGCTACGACCACCATTTCAGGCGGGCGAAACGCTTATAACACCCCCGGGCCAATGCAAAGATAAAAATCACTCATTGGATGTCAAATTTTCAAGAGCGGCTTCCAAAGTGGGGAATTTGAAGTCGAAACCATGGGCTGTGAGTTTCTCGGGGATGGCCCGTTGGCCATCGAGCAAAGCGCCGCCAAACCCGCCGAGAACCAGTTTTAGCATGAAACCGGGAACAGGGAAAAACTCCCAGCGGTGCACGGATTTCGCGAGTTTTTTGGTGAGGTCCTTGTTCCGCTCCGGCTCGGGCGCGGTGCCGTTGACGGGGCCGTGCATGGCCTTGGAATCGATGGAGAAAACCATGGCTTGGCGGAGGTCGTCCACGTGGATCCAAGGCATCCATTGCTTTCCATCTCCGAGGCGTCCTCCGATGCCGATTTTGAAGACGGTCAGCAGTTTCTCGTAGGCCTGCCCGCCTTTTCCCAAGACCACCCCGGTGCGGAAGGTGATCACGCGGACGCCTAGACCCTCCGCTTGCTCGGCTGCGGCCTCCCAATCGGCGCAGAGATCCGCGAGATAGCCGCTGCCTTTCGCGGATTTCTCGGTAAGGATTTCGTCTCCTCGCCCGCCGTAGTAACCAACGGCGGAGGAATTCAGCAGAACGGAGGGTCTTTCGGGCTCAGGAAGGTCGGCGATTTTTGCGACAAGGTCCTTGGTGAGATTCACCCGGCTTTCTCGGATCTGGCGTTTGTTTTCCTCGGTCCAGCGTTGATCAACGGGTGCGCCGGCGAGGTTTACGATGATCTGGAAGCCTCGCGGATTCGCATCTTCAGGTTTCACCCAGTGACTGACTCCGCGCACATCTCCGTCTTCCTTCCGGGTCACTCCGGTGACGGTGAAACCTCGCTCTGCAAGGATACTTGCGAGTCCGCTGCCGACAAATCCGCTGGCTCCATACATCAGGACTTTTTCGCTCATGCTTTGAAACTCGCGGCAGTGGGGTGATTTCGCAAACCGTGTTTTGGCGTGTTAGCACGCGGCGATTTCAGGATCGCCCGGACGATGGAACGACCGGAAATCTCGCAAGTTGAGCGTGAGAAACCGCTCCGCTCCGGCTTTGCGCGCTGCCACAAGATGGAGATAATCGTATATCGCTCCACCACGGATTCCTCTGGATTCCGCTTCTGCGTAAGCTTTCAGGAGATCGGTGGGCGATAGGGAAACAACTTTCAGGCGTGGGACGACATGATTTTTCAATACCGATGCCGCTTGGCTGGCCGGAACCCTGAATCCCAATTTTCCGCCAGTGAGGGTGCTGAACGTTTCGGTAAGTGCGTACGAGCAGCAGACATTCTTGTCCTCGGTGAGAATCTTCAAACAGGCAGCATGATGGGTCTCGTCCTTGTGGAGGGCACCCACCAGAACGGAGGAGTCCAGGGCCGAGATCATCTCGCCCTGTTCGCGGATTGTCCGGCCAGCCGCTCATCGCGGGCATCCCGGTCGGATTTGATGATGCTGACAATCTCCCCTTCCGTAAGTTTGCTTCCGCCCTGAAAGACCGGAAAACCATTTTCCACGAGGATGGGAACCTCCTCCGCTTCGGGCACGGCTTCTATTCTCCCGCCTTGAACCTCCAGTTTGAGGCGGCTCCCTTCCTGTAGCCCGAGGGCGTCCCGAATGGCCTTCGGAACGACAATCCTACCCGATTTGCCAAGGGTGATGGTAACGCTCATGGTGGGAATTATGGCATTTGTAGTGGCAGGACGCAAGCGGGAGAGCTGGATTGAGTGGGCGACCGAAGATCGCCCCTACGGTTCTACTCCGCGTCTGCGATGGCTTGGAGTTCTTCCCAGCGCTCGTAGAGGGCGGTGGTGGCGGCTCGGGCGGACTCGAGTTTTTCCATTTCGGCGGGGATTTTCTCGTAGTGGTTGAGCTGGAACTCGGGGTCGTTCATGCGGTGCTCGATGGTAGAGACTTCGTCCTCGGCAGCGAAGATGCGGTCTTCCATGCCTTCGAGTTCGGCGCGTTCCTTTTGGGAAAGTTTGCGGGGCTTTTCCGTCGATTTTTGAGCGGTGGGCTTGAGGGCCTTGTAGGCCTTTGCCTCGTTTTTTAGTGATGCTTCTCGCTGCTGACGTTTTTCAAGGTAGTAGGAATAATTTCCCGGAGTGACGTGGATGCCATCGTCCTCGAAAGCGATGATTTGGTCGCAGATGCGGTCGAGGAAATAGCGATCGTGAGAGACGCAGAGGATGGAGCCACCGAAGGCCGAGAGGGCTTCCTCGAGCATGCGGAGGGAGGGGAGGTCGAGGTCGTTGGTTGGCTCGTCGAGCACGATGAGGTTGCCGCCGGTTTTGAGGACTTTCGCGAGCATGAGTCGGGCGCGTTCGCCCCCGGAGAGGAGATCGACGCGTTCGTTGATGCGTTCGTTGTTGAAAAGGAAGCGGCGGAGGTAGGCTCTTGCACCAAGGGTTTCGTTGCCGAACTGGACTTTCTCGTTGCCGTCGGAAATTTCATCGAGAAGCGAACCGGTGCCGTCGAGCTGCATGCGGGTCTGGTCGATGTAGTTGATCTTGACGCGCTTCCCGAGCACGGCGGTGCCTTCGGTGGGATTGAGTTGGTCGAGGCAGAGCTTGAGCAGGGTGGTTTTGCCGACGCCGTTTTTGCCGACGATGCCGGTGCAGGTGCCGGGGCGGATGGAGAGATCGAGGTGGCGGAAGAGCCAGCGGGGAAGCTTTTCCGTGCCGACGTTTACTCCTGCCTGTTCGAGCTCGATCACGACGTTTCCGAGATCGGCGGCAGGCGGGAAGAGGAGATCCATTTCGCGCTCTTCGGGCGGGGCTTCCTGGCCTTCGATTTCGTAAAAGGAATCGAGTCGGGAGCGTTGTTTTGTGCCGCGGGCTTTGACTCCGGAGCGCACCCATTCGAGCTCTGATTTCAGGAATTTCTGGCGCTTTGCCTCGGATTGCTCGGCGATCTGCTGGCGGATGGCTTTTGACTCGAGGAAGGCGGTGTAGTTGCCGGGGTGTGAGTAGGCTTTTCCGTTGTCGATCTCGATGATGCGGGTGGCAATGATGTCGAGGAAGTAGCGGTCGTGGGTGACGAAGATCACGGCACCGGCGAAGTTTTTCAGAACGTCCTCCAGCCAGCGGATGGATTCGGCGTCGAGGTGGTTGGTTGGCTCGTCGAGAAGGAGCAGATCAGGCTGGCAGGCGAGGGCGCGGCAAAGGGCGACGCGGCGTTTTTCCCCTCCGGAGAGTGGGCCGGTGGGAGATTCGAGGGGAGGGGTGCCGAGGGCGTTGGAGAGGGAGAGGATGCGCGCGTCGAGGTTCCATCCATCGGTGTGGTCGAGGAGTTCGAGGAAGGCTTGGAGTTCGGTTTCGGTGCCGTCGCCGTTTTCATAGCGGGTCATGGCTTCGACGATATCGGCGGCTCCGGCGGCGATGTTTTCGTGAACGGAGAGTTCAGGATCGAGCTCGAATTCCTGAGGGAGGTAGCCGGTGCGGATGCCTTTGCGCAGGGCGATTTCGCCGGAGTCGGGCTGGGATTCGCCGGTGAGGATTTTAAGTAGAGAGGTTTTCCCGCAACCATTGCGACCAACGAGGCCGACCTTTTCCCCGGAAGCGACAGCGAGGGTGACTCCGTCGAGAAGGTTTTGGTAGGAGTAGGCGAGGCGGATTTCGTTCGCGGAGAGGAGAGTGGACACTGAAACTCGAAATTTTAAACGTTAAACCCTAAGGAAGAGGAAGGGCGTGCGGACAGAGATGTCCTACTTCACCGAGTTTTCGAGAACCAAATTCCCTAAGCTGATTTTTACGTGATCGCCGTGGGAAAGGGTGAATGGCTCGTCGGGGATGATGCCGGTGCCGGTCATGAGGAAGGCTCCCTCGGGGAAATCGAGTTCACGGTAGAGATATTCGACGAGTTCCGTGAGGGGTCGTTTGATGTTGGAGGTGTTGGTTTCACCGGTGAAGGCGAGCTGGCCGTTGCGCGAGATTTCGAGGGTGATGGGAAGGTTTGTTAGATCGGCGGAGGGATCGATGACGATGGCGGGGCCGAGGGCGCAGGAGCTGTTATAGACTTTCGCTTGGGGGAGGTAGAGCGGGTTTTCTCCTTCGATGGAGCGGGAGGAAACGTCGTTGCCGATGGTGTGGCCAACGATCTCTCCGGCGGAGTTGATGACGAGGGTGAGCTCGGGCTCGGGTGTGTTCCAGTCGCTGTCGTCCCGAATGCGGATGGCTTTGCCGTGAGGGACCGCGCGGTGAGCGTTTGCCTTGAAAAAGAGTTCGGGGCGCGCGGCGTTGTAAACGAGCTGATAGACATCGGCGACTTGGGACTCGGCTTCGCGGGCGAGGCGTGAGGAAAGGTAAGTGACTCCGCTGGCCCAGATTTCGTGAGTGGGTTCGGCGGGCGGGAGAAGGGCACCGGCGGCTTCTTCTCCGAGGGGGAGGTTGGCGAGATGGGATGAAATTTCGGTCGCTGGCAGCTTGAGTAGCCCGGTGAGTGTGAAGGTCTCGGGAAGGAATTTTCCGTCGAGGGCCCAGCGGGGTGAGGGGGTGGAGGCGTGGCGGGTGAGGAGCATGAAACTGCAACTGTTAAACTTTAAACTACAAGGAAGTGGGTGTGGTGCGGGACAGCGAATTGAACAGGAGATGCTGCGAAAGAGAAGCTTTTAGGGGCGAATTGTTCCGATCTAAATAGGGAAGTGAACTTCGGATGGAAAAGCTGGAGAGCTTTGAAATTCCGTGTAGGATGTTGTTTATGGAAACCGTCGATTGCCAGGGCTTTCAGTTGAGTCGCTACGCTGCCGAATTGGTGGAGCGGTAGGGGATTGATGTAGGGCTGATCAAGAGGATGTTGGAGATGAGTCCTAGGGAGCGGATTGAGGAGAGCCAGAGGGCTGCGGATTTCGTTATGCAATTAAGGGAGGCCGGAAAGCGGATGAGAAATGAAGAGTGCCTTTCCAGATCTCCTGAAGCGGCTTAATGAGGCGGGGGTGGAATATGTTTTGGTGGGCGGCATGGCTGCGATTTTTCATGGGGCCGAGTTCGCCAATACGGACTGTGATATCGTTGTTGATTTTAACGAAGATAATTTATCCCTGCTCGCTCGCACAATTTTACCATTTTCTCCGAGGTACAGAAACGCAGTGCCTCCTCAGCCATTCAACGAGATGACAGCGTGGGAAAGTAGTCGAGAGACAATTTACCTCGATACCAATGCGGGTGTTCTTGATTGCCACAGCAAGATTAAGGCTGTTGGAGGTCTTGCTGAATGCAAAGGCAGAAGCGTGGAGGTGGATTTTGGAGAATTTACCATACGCGTTCTTTCACGAGAGGCACTCATAGCTGCTAAAAAAGCCATGGGCAGACCAAAGGATCTACAAACGGTGGAGCAACTGGAAATTGGTGGTGAGCTGGATACCTAATCGTGATACTCGCCGCCTGAAGGCAGCGCTCCATGACTCTCCTTTGAGGTTTAGAGTTTAAAATTTAAAGTTTCTGGAACGCGTCCATGCCGCCGGTGACGTTGGTGACGTTTTCGAAGCCGAGGGAGGTGAGGTATTCGCATGCTTTGGCAGAGCGCATGCCGGCCTTGCAGTGGATGATGATGTGGGTGTCTTTGGGGAGATTGGGGGCGTAGGTAGGGATGGTCTGGAGGGGAATGAGCTTGGCCTGGGGGATGTTGGCGACCTGCCATTCGTCAAGTTCGCGGACGTCGATGAGGAGGGCGTTGAGGTTGCCGGAATCAAGGCGGGCTTTGAGTTCGGCGGCGGTAATGGTTTGCATATTCGGGTCGGTAATTTGGCAGGACGGATCCGCGGTGGTTTCGGGATTGTTGACGGAGGTGATGGTGGGGTTCTCACTACAGAGGCGGCAAGCGGGATCGTGGGGGAGTTTCAGGGAGCGGAAGGATGTACGGAGGGCATCGTAGATCAGGATTTTCCCTAGTGGAGGCTCACCGGTGCCGAGGATGAGTTTGATGGCTTCCATTGCCTGAAGGGAGCCGATGATGCCGGGGAGGACTCCAAGGACTCCGGCTTCGGCGCAGTTCGGGACGGAACCGGGAGGTGGGATTTCAGGAAGAAGGCAGCGGTAGCAGGGGCTGCCGAGGTGGGGCGCGAAGACCGTCATCTGGCCGTCGAAGCGGTGGATGGCTCCGTAGACGAGGGGCTTTTTGAGGAAAAAGGCGGTGTCGTTGGCGAGGAAACGGGTGGGGAAGTTGTCGGAACCATCGAGGATGATGTCGTAGTTTTCCGCGATGAAGATGGCGTTTTCCGGGGTGAAACGGACGGGGTGGAGATCGAGCTGGATGTGCGGGTTGGTTTCGCGGAGGCGGGCGGCGGCGGATTCGAGTTTCGACTTTCCGACGGTGGCATCGGAATGGAGGAGCTGGCGGTGGAGGTTGGAGAGATCGACTGTATCGGGATCCACCAGTCCAAGTCTACCTACGCCTGCGGCAGCGAGGTATAGGGCGGCGGGGGAGCCGAGTCCGCCGGTGCCGATGAGGAGGATGGAGGCGTTTCTCAAGCGGAGTTGCCCGGCTTGACCAACCTCCGGGATGAGGAGGTGGCGGGAGTATCGGGCTTTTTCTTCGGGGCTGAGCACATGCGTCGTTACACCTGAAACTTTAAATTTTAAACTTTAAATCTCAAGGAAGAGGGAGACTTGGGTTGCGGGACAGTTGGGTCGGCTTTACAGATCTCGCATGGCTGAAGTGAAATCTACGTTTGAATTGAAATTCGGAGACAAATCACCGGGATTTTCCCTGCCGGATGCCTGGGGGAAGGAAATTTCGCTGGAAGACGCGAAGGGAGAGAACGGCACGCTGGTGGTATTCGCCTGCAACCATTGTCCGTTCGTGATTCATCTGGCGGATGCGCTTGGAGAGTTCGCGGCGGAGATTTTCGAGAAAGGGGTGAAGACTGTCGTGATCAACTCGAACGATCTGGAAAACTACCCTCAGGACGGGCCGGAACCGATGAAGGAATTTGCGAAGCAGGTGGGCTGGGATTTCCCGTATCTCATCGATGAAAGCCAAGAGGTGGCGAAGGCCTACGGGGCGGCATGCACTCCGGATTTTTTCCTTTTCGATGAGACTGGCGGCCTGGCTTATGCAGGGCAGTTTGATGGGACCCGTCCGCGCAAGGGGGAGGCGGATGGCTCTGACTTGAGGGAGGCTGTTTTCAAGATGCTGGCGGGGGATGCTCTCGATAAAGGGCTGCCGAGCAGTGGATGCAATATCAAGTGGAAGGCGGGGAACGAGCCTGAGTGGTTTTGAAAACAGGGGGGGGCGACCGAAGATCGCCCCCACGAGTCATTTCCTGATCAGTCCCTCCGTCCGAATAGCATGGAGACGTAGTACATGAGCATCGCCACCGAGCCGAGGGCAGCTACGACGTAGGTCATGGCGGCCCAGAAGAGGGCGTTTTTGGCTTTCTCGTGATCCATGGATGAGGAGACCCCGGAGTTCTCAAGCCATACAAGGGCACGGTTGCTGGCATCGAACTCGACAGGCAGGGTCACGATGGAAAACAGGGTGGTGATCGCGAAAAGTCCGACCCATGCGTAGAGGAAAACCGGACTTTGGAAGAACGCGGTCGCAAAGAACATCGCCATGAAGAGCATGCTCATCGTGCTGTTCGCAAACTGGACGGCGGGCACCATCTTCGAGCGCAGAGTGAGCCAAGTGTAGGCTTTCTGATGCTGGACGGCGTGTCCACATTCGTGGGCGGCGACGGCTGCGGCGGCGATGTTATTCATGTGATATACGGACTCGCTGAGGTTCACGGTCCTAGTGGTGGGGTCATAGTGGTCCGTGAGCTTGCCGGGCGTACTGATGACACGGACATCGTTGATACCGTTTTCCCGCAGCATGGTCTCTGCGATCTGCGCGCCAGTGTAGCGGATGGGAGTCTGGGAATACTCCGCGAAACGGCGTTTCAGAGTGCTACTGACCAGCCAGCTCGCTAGTGCAGTGCCAATCAGGATGATGATGATCGTGGGGGAGATTCCCATGATAAAGCCAAGTGGCAAGATGTGATCGGTTGTCATGATGGTAAATTAGTTCGCGATGATGCTGTCGCAAGGAGAAGCGAAGTGATTACGACAATTTTTTCATAAATCGTGCAAACTTCGTCAAAAAAAGCGGCGGACCACCGTGGTGATCCGCCGTTTCCATGAATGATTTAAACCGACTTACGGGCAACAACTCCAATAATCGCAACAACGGAGAGACTCAACCCGGCTTCCACCGCTCAGCACACTGGCTTTCGGTGACCATTCCGTCACTCCGGGCGTATCTGATTCCGGATGAGTCGGAATCGCTCGTGATAGGCTCCGCCGTTGTGCTTTTTGCAGCAGGTATAGCAGGCGACGGCGCGGCGCATTGGACGGACCCGTTGGATCGTGGTAAGGCACGAGGGGCACACGTAGGCGTAGTTTTTCCGTAGCTTGCGGCCCTTGAGTGGGAGCGAATGATAGGTCTTTTCATCGGCGATTCCGAGTTCCGCACAAGCAGCTTTCCACTCGGCCCCGTGTGGTTCGATTCGGCGTCGTCCGCAGCGCTCGTAGGCGAGTAAGTGGGCGAATTCGTGCTTCAGGGTGCGCCAGATTTCGGTTTCGGCAAATTCCCTGAGCCTCGGGTTCAACTCAATTGCGCGGGCAGGCCACCAAGCGCGCCCAGCGGTCGTTCGCATCCGTGGGTTCCACGAAACTTTCACTTTACGAGCTAGCTCCGAGTGGCCGAAGGCGAGTGCTTGCTCCCGGCACCAAGCGGTCATTCCAGAATCTGGCTCGCCGATGGTTGGCGGTCCTTGGACGCGAGGGGATGATTTCGGTTTTCGCATCCACGTGGGGAAACGGAATTCGAGTTGAGCGAACGAACCTGCCATCTGAAAGAAATCTTTGGTTGACCCGCTTCGCTTGGCAAGCTCGGGAGTGATTTTTACTTGCCCTGCGTGGGCTGGGCGAGTTCCTCAAAAACGGTAGAAACGAATGGGATCCCAGTGTATTCCTCCGCAAGTTTCTCCAGTTTTCGGCTGTGCTCGGGAAAGGCGGTTTTCATCGCACTTCCGCCGTTGGCTCCTTTTTCCGCCATGGACTTCACGCCGAATTCGTGGATTGCGGCGAGTCCTTCGGAGAATCTTTTGTTCGCCGATACGTCACCGAGTTCGGTGAGTTTTTTCCCGATGACATCCGCGTTTTTTCCGGAAACGCCGTAGGTGTCCCGCATCATTGTGCCTATGTGGTAGGCGAGGTAGGGTTGCTCTGGGGTGAGTTCATCCATCCAATCGATCATGGCGGCCTCAAAGTCGAGACGGTCGCCGGCGAGAGCGGAATCCCTCTCGTTTTTCTCAAGATATTTCGCAGTGAGCCACGCCACTCCTTCGTGATAAACCCAGTCCTCTTTCGGGCGGGCGTGTTGTCCCGGATAGGGTCGGTAGATCGCGTCCTTTCCGAATTTGTTTGCCGCGTTGGCACCGAGGTAGCGATTGTAATCGCGGGCCCCGCCTATGACAAAATGGTGACCCCCGGAAGGACTCACCTCGCGAGGGATGTAGCCGATGATGGGCATGGTCCCGGCTGCGTGAAGTTTGGCGAAGTTCCACCAACTCATGGCGCCGCCGCCCGAGCCTCCTGTGAAGTAAATCCGCTCTGGATCGACCAATGGGCTGTCTTTGAGAGCATTCACGTTGTTGATCGCGTGCTTGTGGTTCGGATCGCCGTGCGTCTTGTTGCTGGACTCGACACTACCGATGAGGATCCAGCCGAACCGCTCGCAGGCTGGCACAAAGCTCTTCATCTTGTCTGCCGTGACAGGTCCCGAGTCGTTGAAATGCAGAAGCGGAGCGGGCCGCCCGGCCTTCAACGTGGTGGGTAGATAGATGAAATAATGCGAACCCGGAGCGGATTCCACCGGTCCGGAGACTTTTCCAAGCGGGTGTTCGAGGCCGGTAGGGGAAAGCGGGGCGGCATCACTGCGTTCCGGGGCACCCTCTTTCGGGAGTTCGATTTTGAAATGCGAGAGAATGAGTTCCCGATCCGCAGGCACGAGTTTCTCAAGTGGGACCTCAATGGTCTTCCCGTTGGCGAGCTGGAGCGTGACCGAAGTGGCCGTGGCGGAGACGGCGCTGGCTTCCGTACTGTGCCCGCCGGTCGCCTCCCATTTCCTCGACTCAATGGGTGCGGCTAAGACAGCGGAATGAGTCAGGATGCCGATGAGGAAAAGGGATTTCATGAAGTTATTTTTACGTAGGGTATGAGATTGGGCCTCTCGTTATCTGAACGGACCTCCCCGCGCAAGGAGTAAGGAAGCGCGCTTGGTTTGCATTGCATCATTCACGCCATCGCGCCATCTTGCGCGCGAATGAAAAGCTTGAAGCGGATGACATGGATCTGGCTCGCACTGGTGCTCCCCGTAGCTGCGCAGAACGGTAGTGGAGAGACTGCGCCCGCGCCCCAGCCTATGCAGGAACTCGACATACCGGACGATGGCGTGCGAGTCTCCATCCTCGGCTATCATGATTTTTCGGAAACGGAGCGGGAGACTGCGATGCGGATCAAGACCTCGAAATTTCGTCAACAAATGGAGGCGCTGCGCCAGCTTCAGATCCCGGTGATCCCGATGGCGGATTTCATCGCATGGAAAGACGAGGGGAAATCCATCCCGGAAAAGGCCGTGGTCATCACTTTGGACGATGGCTGGAAGTCCGTCTACACCGAGGCCTATCCCATCCTTAAGGAATACGGCTACCCGTTTACCATCTATCTCTACAAGAACTACGTCGATGGGGGGGGCAAGGCACTAACGACCCCCATGATCACGGAGATGATGAAAAACGGTGCGACCTTAGGAAGCCATTCGACCTCCCACCCGTTTCCGCAGACCGTCAAGAATACCCGCAAGCGCGGGCCCGAGGCATTCGATGAATTTCTCGAAACCGAAATGGGTCTCTCGAAACGATTCTTGGAGCAGAAATTCCGTACGCCAGTCACCACTTTTGCGTATCCGGGTGGCTACTATACCGAGGAGATGTTGGAGAAAGCCGATGAGCTTGGGTATACGCATCTCTTTACGGTGAAGCCTGGAAAAGTGAAGCGCTCACTTCCGAACAACGAGCTTCCCCGTTACATCATTCTGGGGAACTACGATCGTTACTTTGATTTCGCCACCAGTTTTCGGGAAAGCTCTACCGCCCCGGCGGGGACCCCTACCGTGCCGGTGAAAGAACTTTCTTATCCAGTGGATCCGCAGCCCGGCGCGATCATCAATTCCCGTCTTCCGGAAATCAAAGTTGATTTCACAGGTGCCACCGACATCGACCCTGAGTCCTTGAAAATGCAGGTCGCAGGCTTCGGCGAAGTGCCTGCCAACTACGCGAGCGAAGGAAAGATTTTTTCCTGGCAAGTCAACCGCCGCCTCCGCCAGCAGGTATGCAGTGTGCTCGTCACGTGGAAGGATACCGCTGGGAAAGAAACCACCGAGCCCCTGCGCTGGAGCTTCCAGATCGACCGAGGCGCGGCCTACCTGCCGAACGAGTGACCGTAGTAGAATTCGCAGTTGAGGTTTAAAGTTTAAAATTTAGAGTTTCCCCATGTTTTCAGCCCTCAGCGACAGCCTCGACAAGACCTTCCGCAACCTTCGCGGTGTCGGGAAGATTTCCGATAAGAACATCACCGATGCGCTACGCGATATCCGGATTGCGTTGTTAGAGGCGGATGTGGAGTTCGGTGTGGCGAAAAATCTGATCGCCAGGATCAAGGATGCGTCGATGGGCGAGGAGGTGCTCAAATCGATCAAACCCGGCGAGCAGATCGTCAAACTTTTCCAAGACGAACTGACCCGCGTGCTAGGTGGTGACAATGTCCCCCTCGATCTCAATCCGCCAGCCCGCATCCTCATGGTCGGGCTCAATGGTGCAGGTAAAACGACTACCTCTGCGAAGTTGGCCCGGCGTTTGAAAAAGGAAGGCCGCCGCCCGCTTCTCGTTGCCTGCGACCTCTATCGACCCGCTGCCATCGAGCAGCTTCAGACGCTTGGCGGACAGATCGATGTGCCGGTTTTCGCTCCCGAGGCGGGTGAGAAAGATCTGATCAAAGTCGCCCGCGAGGCCATCGCATTTGGGGAAAGCACAGGTGCGACCGTTCTCATTTTCGACACAGCGGGCCGCCAAGAGATCGATGAAAAGTTGATTGAGGAGCTTAAGAAACTGAACCGTTTCCTCCAGCCAAAGGAAACTCTGCTCGTCGCCGACGCGGCCACCGGGCAGATGGCGGTCTCCGTCGCCACCCACTTCGATGAAGCCGTCGGCATCACCGGAATCGTGCTGACGAAACTCGATGGCGATGCCCGTGGCGGTGCTGCGCTTTCCATGCGCGAAGTCACCGGGAAACCGATCAAATACGCGGGTGAGGGCGAGAAGCTCGACCAGCTCATGGAGTTCCACCCGTCGCGCATGGCGGACCGGATTCTCGGGATGGGCGATATCGTCAGCATGGTGGAGAACGTTGCCGACAAGGTGAACGAGGAGGATGCGATGCGCTCTATGAAGCGCATGCAGGAAGGGAAATTTGATTTCAATGATTTCCTAGATCAGATGAAAATGATCCAGAATCTCGGGCCGCTCGAAGGCCTGCTGGGGATGATGCCCGGTTTTAACAAGATCAAGAAACAGCTTCCCGCCGGCGCGCTGGACAGCAGCAAACTCAAGCGCACCGAGGCCATCGTGCTCTCGATGACACCCTATGAGCGTTCCCGTCCGGAAATCATCAAAGCCTCTCGCCGTCAGCGCATCGCCGCCGGATCGGGCTGCTCCATGATGCAGGTGAACCAGCTCATCAAGCAGTTCGGCGAGATGCGGAAGATGATGAAGTCCCCAGGCAAGATGAAGAACATGATGAAAGCCATGGGTGGTGCCGGCGGCATGGGCGATATGATGAAGGGCATGGGCGGAAACCCATTTGGCGGAGGAAAAGGCGGCGGAAAATTCCCGTTTTGAACTCTTCGCGGTAAGCTGTGGAGTGCGGACGGCTTGCCTCCGCTTTCAATAGTGAGGCTCGCCTCGCGGTGTCGATTCGGTGGACTCTGATCCCGGCTTGTCGCTCCGCTCCGCAGAAGGCAAGCCTTCCAGCCCCCAAAGCGGAGGCAAGCCGTCAGCACTCCAAACGGTCCACCCTATTTCAGCTCCATGAATTTCTCAGCACCCTCAATCTCTAGCGTGGTCCACGGCTGATCCGCCTCGAGCGTTGCGTGTGAAAGAGGAGCGGGGGAAATGCCATCCGGCCCGGCATCGTGCAGGGCGGCGATCACGGCGGAGGGCTCCAGCCGGTTCAGGGGAAGCTCGGAGTATCCCGCGCCGATATCCACCCCATCGCTTTCGCGGATTTCGAAATGCAAGTGCGCCGGATAGTGGCCGCCCGCAGTGCCGACCGTGCCGATTTCCGTCCCGCGCGCGACCAGCGAGCCGAGCTTGGCTTTGATGTCCAAAAGGTGGGCATACATCGTGTGGATGGCTTTTCCCTCAGGATTGCGGTGGGCCAGAAACACGATATTTCCCCAGCCTGGTGAGGGCTCGCCGGTGAAAACAACAAGACCATCTCCTGCCGCGAACACTGGGTCGCCGAGATCGGTGTTCATCCCGCCGATGCCGTTCAGATCGTCCCCGGTGTGATGGCCGCCGCGCTTCTCGTTCATTTCCCAAAACTTCTGCGCGTTGTAAACCAGCGCGCCGTTTTCAGAACCCATCGGCGTGTCCAATTTGGAGGCGGTAGGGATCTGGTTTGCCTGCCAGGCGGAGAGGAAATGAAAACGCATATCCGGCTTGCCGTCCTTCGGCATCTCGAAGGGCACGTCCGCTTTCTGGAAGCCAATGAGTTTCACCTCCGGGGTGGCAGTCTTTGAGCTGCGCCAGATCGCGAAGCCAACGAGTCCGCCGGCGAGGACAAGGACAATGAGGAACCGGGCGAATTTCATCTCCTGATTACGTGGGGAATTTGGGATTTGTTCAACCGTCAACTTCCCCGCAAGAATCCCCCATGGACACCGAGTTGGAAAAAGCCGTCGCCGCGCTGAAGCTGGAAAAGGCGGAACGCCATATTTTCCTCTGCGCCCAGCCCACCGAAGCCAAATGCTGTGATCCAGTGTCTGGCGCGGCGAGCTGGGATTTCCTGAAACGCCGGATCAAAGAACTCGGCCTCGGGGGGAGCGGAGAAAAGGTCATCCTCCGCAGCAAAGCGGACTGCCTGCGCGTGTGCATGAGAGGCCCCATCGCCGTCGTGTATCCCGAGGGCGTCTGGTATCACTCTTGCACGCCAGAGGTGCTGGAAAGGATTATCCAAGAGCACTTGGTCGGAGGCGAGGTGGTGAAGGAGTTTTGTGTGAGCTGAGAGTTGTCCGAGGTCGGTTTCTTCACTCAATCGAAAAGAAAGCGGGCAGCAGGCACGACTTTCTCACAATCCCACCAGCTCCCGCACCAGCGCGGGGCCTTGGTAAACGAAGGAGGTGTAGATCTGCACGAGATCCGCTCCGGCTTTGAATTTCTCCTCCGCATCCGCTTTGGAGGAAATGCCTCCGACCCCGATGATGGGGATTTTCCCGGAAAAGGCGGAGGCGAATGCGGCTAGGGTTCGGGTGGATTTTTCCAAAACAGGCTTCCCGGAAAGTCCGCCCGCTTGATCCGCCCATGGGTGGTCTTTCACCTTGTCGCGGTCGAGCGTGGTGTTGGTGGCGATGAGTCCGTCGAGGCCGCCATCGAGGAAAGCTTTCGCCAGATCCGCCACCTGTTCTTCGGTGAGATCGGGTGCGACCTTGAAAAGGATGGGAACGCGCTTGCCGTGCTTGGCAGTGAGTTTTTCCTGCTCAGTTTTCAGCAGGGCCAGAAGCCGGGCGGAGGAGTCGGCTGCTTGGAGATCGCGCAGACCGGGGGTGTTCGGGGAGGAGAGGTTCACGGCGATGTAGTCGGCCACCGGATAGGCTTTTTCGAGGCAGGCGAGGTAGTCGTCCGCCGCGTTCTCGTTGGGCGTGTCCTTGTTTTTTCCGATGTTGAATCCGATTGGGCCGGCGAAGGATTTGTGAGCGCGGACGTTCTCCACACCCGCATCGATGCCGGGATTGTTGAAGCCCATTCGGTTGATGATGGCTTCGTGGGGGATCAGGCGGAACAGGCGCGGCTTGGGATTTCCGGCCTGCGGACGCGGTGTGATCGTGCCGATTTCTATGAAACCAAATCCGAGTCGCCCGAGCGCATCGATGGTGTTGCCCTCCTTGTCGAGTCCCGCAGCCAGGCCGATGCGGTTGGGAAATTTCAGGCCCATCAGTTCCACGGGTTCGCTGGCGGGAAGGGGAGAGGATACGAGTTTTAACAGCCCCGCCTTTTCCGCAAGCCGCAGCCCGGCCATGCTTGTATGGTGAGCTTTCTCTGCATCCATGGAAAAAAGGATTTTGCGGGCGATGGGGTAGGCGGCGGCGATCACGCCTGTTTATTGAACATCGAACATCGAACGTCCAACCTTGAACTTTCGACCCGAATCATACGATTTGCCTGATTTGACTGATTTGCCTACGTTTCAGTGATGAAAACGCTCACTACGACAGACTTGAAAACCCGAACTGGGGAATTTTTCGAGGCCTTGCTCTCGGAAGGGCGAGTGACAATTACGAGAAACGGACGCTCGTTCCGGCTCCGGTTGGAGAGCGAGCCCTGTCCGGTGAAGAAGACGCTCGGAGAGGCTCTCGCCATGGATATGACGGGGCTGGAGCGGCATGCGGACTGGGATTTCTCGAAAGTCGACGCAGCCCCGCTCAAGGATGTCAACTTTCAGAGGTAGATGTATATCCTCGATACCAATACGATTTCGCACCTGCGGGACGCGAGGAGATGGATTTCCGAAAACGAAGACCCCGCCCGCGCCCGGCTCCATCCGTATATCGTGATGGCCGCCCGGCAACCCGAGCACCAACCCCGGCCTTTTCTCCGTGCCCCGGTCCCGGACCTTAGCCCACCCCGCACCCAGCCATACCCAATCGCGACCGGAAGCCTTGACACCCCGGCTCCAATCTTCTTCAACAAAGAAAACCTTGGACGAATTCGATCCCTCTAGGCTGAATTCTACCACCCTGATTTGTAAAGAAATGAAAATTGTTCCCTTGTTGGCAGTTAGTGTTGTTTCTCTATCATGTAAGCCTTCATATTCCTACGAGGGGCAGCAGCGAGCAGGCGATCCTTATCAGGTGGAGTGGATTACAGATGACGGAAAGGTGGCTACGTGTTTCGTGATCGAGAGCGCATCGTCAACATTTACCGCATCAAGTGATGGCATCGTCATCAACGCTGTGCGATTCGCTCCCGATGGCGACAATTTGGTTATCTCCGATGTGGCGGGGGGCGTAAAGGAGTCAGCCAGAATTGACGAATTTATTTATTTTTGCTCATCAGGAGGTTACGAAAAGATCAATCGTTCGGAGAAGATCTCAGATTTGATACGAGACGACTACCGAGACATGGATCACGAGTTGATTGATTATTTAATATCCAACAAGCTGATCCCATAATGAACAAAAGGCAGAATAAGATGCAACGTGGGGTATCTCCGGGCTTTTCTCCAGTGTGCTACTTCCAAGACAATGCGACAATGAAACGCCGATGGATCAGGGGTTGCGGGATGGGCGAAGAAATTCGCCCCTCCGTGCGAGAGAGGATTGGCTTTGCTTCGCGGGGCGGGGGCTGGCTAACTGCGGGGGAAGACCATGCAAAATCGACCGCCGAAAAAGTTCGTCCCGACACCTTTCACGTATCATCAGGAAATCGATCTGAGGATCGACTCTTTGACCAATCTTGGAGCCGGGGTTGGGCGCGTGGATGGGTGGGTGGTTTTCGTGCCGTATGCGCTGCCGGGGGAGTTCGTAAGGACGAGGATTTTCCGGAACGATAAGAACCACTCGCAGGGGGATTTGGTGGAGGTTTTGGAGAAATCGCCGGACCGGGTGGAACCGGGTTGTCCGTTGTTCGGCGAGTGTGGGGGGTGTCAGTATCAGCACCTTTCCTACGAGAAGCAGCTTGCGTGGAAGACGCGGCAGATTTGGGAGCTACTGAAACACATGGCGGGCGAAGAGCGGGATGTGAATTTCTGTGAGAGCACGGAGCAGATCTGGAACTATCGCTCAAAGATCACCCCGCATTTCGACAGGCCAGTGGACGGGGTGATCAAGGAGATTGGTTTTCTGCAGGTCGGTCGCCGCAATAGCATTCTGAACGTGCCGGAATGCCCGATCGCGATGAAAGAAATCAACGACGTGCTCCCTGAGGTTCATGATGATTTGCGGGCGAACGGGCGGCAGTTCCGCCGTGGCGCAACTATTCTTCTACGTGCGACTGAGGGCCGCGTGGAGCGGGATCCAAAGGCGATTGCTCGCGAGGAAGTCGGTGGTGTAAAATTTGATTTCGTGGCGGGCGAGTTTTTCCAGAACAACCCTTTCATTTTGGAGAAATTTACCGGATATGTCGGCGAGAAAGCTCTGGTCGGCGGAGCAAAGTATCTGGTTGATGCCTATTGCGGAGCAGGTTTGTTCGGCCTGTGCTTGGCTGGACGATTCGAGAAAGTGATGGGTGTGGAGGTGAACGAGGCGGGAGCGAAATGGGCGGGGAAGAACGTGGCGCTCAACGGTTTCGAAAACGTCAGCATCCTGCAGGCGGATGCGGAGGCGATTTTCGGGAAAATCGATACCCCGCCGGAGCAGACGGCGGTCGTGATCGATCCACCGCGCAAGGGCTGCACGCCGGAATTCATCGCGCAGCTCGTCACTTATGGCCCGCAGCGGATCGTCTATGTTTCCTGCGATCCGGCGACACAGGTCCGCGACTACAAGCTACTGCGTGATGCTGGCTACAAGTTGGAGGAGGTGCAGCCCTTCGACCTGTTTCCCCACACCCGGCATGTCGAGTGCGTGATGGTGCTGGTGAAATAGGGCGGGATTTGTTGCATCCACCATGCCATGCGTGTGTGGAGTTTTTGATTGGCAGGGCAAATACCCCGTGGGGCACACCGTCCGCCGCCACGCCACCTTACAGGAGCATCAGAGCGGGGTTCTCGATGAGCTTTTTCACTTCCGAGATGTAGCTGGCGCCGACGGCTCCATCGACCACGCGGTGGTCGGCGGAGAGTCCGATGTTCATGCGCAGTCCCACCTTGATCTCGCCGTTGACGACGACAGGTTTCTGGACGGCGGCACCAACCGAGAGGATGGCTGCTTGTGGCGGATTGACGATGGCATCGAAGGAATCGATGCCCCATGCGCCGAGGTTCGAGACGGTGATCGTCCCGCCGTCGAATTCGGAAGGCTTGAGCTTCTTGTCCTTGGCGCGCACGGCGAAGTCTTTCACCGCGCGGGAGATGGCAAGTAGGGATTTGCTTTCTGCTTCAGTGATAACGGGGGTGACGAGGCCGTCTTCGACGGCGATGGCGACGGAAAGGCCGACGTGCTTGAATTTTACGATGTGATCGCCGGCGAAGGAGGCGTTGATGGCTGGGACGGCTTCCGCGGCGCAGATGGCGGCTTTCAAGATGAAGTCGTTGACCGAGTATTTGTTGCCGTGTGTTTTCTCTGCCTGGTCGTTGACCTGTTTGCGGAGGGCCATAAGTGGGGCGGCATCCACTTCCACATGGAGGTAGAAATGCGGGATGGTGGTCTTGGAGGTGAGGAGACGCGAGGCGATGACCTTGCGCATGGAGGAGAGTTCGATGCGTTCGTCGCCTTCTTTGGCGACAGGCTGGATGGCAGCGGCTGCCGGTGCTGGTGCCGCGGATGTCTGCGCGGGGGCGGCTGCACGGGATTTGGCGGCGGCGGAAAGCCCGGCGGCGGCACTGGCTTGGGAAGATTTGGGAGCGCCGGATCCAGAGGAAGCGCCTCGCACATCGGCCTCGACGATGCGTCCGGCAGGACCTGTGCCGGAAAGACCGGAAAGATCGACTCCGAGTTCCTCGGCGACTTTTTTCGCGAGTGGGGAGGCCTTGATGCGTCCACCCTCAGAGGAGGCGGCGGGTGCGGAGTTTTGGGCAGCTTCCGGTGCGGGGCCTTCTTCTTTTTCCTCGGCAGTTGGAGCAGGAGCTGGTGCGGCTTCTTGGGCTGGTGCGGATGATTCACCGCTTGAGGAGTCGTCTCCATCGAGCACGGCTAGGACACCGCCGATGACTGCTTTGTCACCCTCTTGCACGAGGATCTCGGTGATCGTGCCTTCGTCAAATGCCTCCATCTCCATTGTGGCTTTGTCGGTTTCGACTTCGGCAAGAATGTCGCCAATGTCGACGGTATCGCCGACTTTTTTGTGCCATTTGATGAGGGTGCCCTCGGTCATGGTGTCCGAGAGTTTGGGCATTTCGATGTTTACTGACATGATCTGGAGGAAATTGTTGGAAGTGCTTGGAGGATGCTGGAATGGGAGCTGATTTCCAGCCCTTTTTAAAACAAACAAGCGCGGAGGGGATGAACCGCACCGCGCTTGTCAGGAAAGCAGGTAGCCGGGGCTTACTCGGCGAGTTTTTTCATCGTTGGGATCAGGCCGATATAGGGACTTCCAACGGGACCTTGTGCGGTGGCCATTCTGATCGTTTTCTCGGAGGTGGTTCCGCAGCAGCCGTCTTTCGGGCAGTAGAAGCGGGTGCAGTCTGGGCATGGAATGCGGACCTTCTTCTCAACGGTCTTATAGCGCGGGACCTTTTTCTCGGTGACTTCCATCATGCCGCCTTTGCCGCTCTTGGCATCTGCACGGATGTAGGTTTCCTCTGTGACGATGTCGTATCCACAGGTTTTTACTTGCTTCGTCTCGGTGGTGTAGCCCGCCGATTTGGTGGGAATGCCGAACATGGAGCAGCACGAGGAGAAGCCGAGGGAAAGCGCGGCGAGGGTGAGGAGGCTGAGGATTTTTTTCATCTGTCGTATTTCTAGTTGGTAGGTTTTTTCAGAGGCAGCAGCAGGAAACGGCGGCAAGCGCGCTCACGGCGACCAAGGTCAGAGTGGCAATGTGTTTCAACATGCCGCCAGAGTAGGTATCCGGGATGGCTTGGCAATAAAATTTAGACGAAACGAGCCAATTGCGGCAACCGTTCGAGGCTGGACTTCAATCTTCCCTAAGTTCATTTTTTAAAAAATGACCAACGGGGAATGCATGGCGGTGGCCTTGGAAGAGGCGCGAAAGGGGGTGGGCAGGACGGCTCCGAATCCTCCGGTGGGAGCGGTGATCGTAAAAAACGGGGGAATCTTGGGGAGAGGATGGCATCGGAAAGCGGGTGGACCGCACGCGGAAGTAGAGGCGATTTCCGATACGATCGCACGGCATGGAATCGACTCGACACGAGGGGCGACGGCCTACGTGAGTCTGGAGCCTTGCTCGACGGTCGGCCGCACGCCTGCCTGCACCACAGGGCTGATTGCGGCAGGGGTGAAACGGGTGGTGTATGGAAGCGTGGATCCGAATCCGGCCCATGCCGGAGCCGCGGATACGGTTTTGAGAGCGGCGGGGATCGAAGTGGTTTCCGGAGTGCTGCGTGACGAGTGTGATGAAATTCTCAGGCCATTTTCCAAAGTCCAGCGAACGGGGCTTCCCTGGGTGATTTGGAAATGTGCGATGTCGTTGGATGGCAAGATCACTAGGCCGGAAGGCGAGGGGCAGTGGCTGAGCGGTTTGGAGTCCCGCGCGGATGTGCAGGTGCTGCGCTCGCAGATGGATGCGATCATGACTAGTGGCGAAACGGTGCGTCGCGATCTCCCCGCGCTCACGATCCGTGTTCCGGAGTTATTAGAGGGGCGCGATCAGCCATGGCGTGTGGTCGTGACGGACAGACCGGAAACCATGCCGAAAGAGGCCGCGCTTTTTTTGGATGAATGGAAGGACAGGACGCTAATCAGGAGTCGAAGAAATCCCGAAGAAATGCTCCGTGCGCTCGTGAAAGAACAGGGAGTGCTCTCGGTCATGCTAGAGGCTGGCGGACAATTTTCCGCAGCCATGATCGCTGCCGGTCTGGTGGACGAGGCGGTGGTCTACTACGCGCCCATCCTTTGCGGCAATACCGTCCCGGCCTTGGCGGGAGAAGGTTTCCCGGCATCGGTCGCACTCGAAGGGATTTCCTACGAGACGTTTGGGAAGGATCTGAGGGTGCGGGGGCTCGTGGTGAAATGAAAAGTTTTCACCGCAGAGGCGCGGAGGTCGGAGAGGGGCGCGGAGCTTTGGTTGTTGGATTTTTTCCGGGAGGTATCATCGTGCTGGCTCCGCGTTCCTTTGCGACCTCAGCGACTCCGCGGTGAAGAAATTATTTCGGTATGACCTCACCCCTTTTCGAAATCGAAAACGCAAACGTCTGGCGTGGCGACGTGCTGGCTCTGCGCGATCTCAGTCTGTCCCTCCGGGTGGATGAAAGTGTCGCCATCCTCGGTGCGAACGGGGCCGGAAAAAGTAGTTTGCTCAAGCTGATGACAGGCGAAGTTCGGGCGGAGGCGCGCCCTGGGACCTCCTGCCGCGTCTTCGGCGAGGAGCAGTGGTGCCTTGAGGAACTGCGCCACAGGGTCGGCCTCGTGATGCCGGAGGAAGTCGCGAGATTTCTCCCGGAGGAGGTCTCGGCGGACGTGGTGCACTCCGCATTCCGGGGTGCCTACGGGCGCACGGGCGACATGCGTTTCAAAGCCTCGGAAAAGGAACGGGCGGCCAAAGTCATGGCCGATGTCGGCGTCGCGGATTTGGCCGACAGGCTTTTTGGGCAGCTTTCCTCCGGAGAGAAACGGCGCTTTCTCATCGCCCGCGCCCTCGTCCACCGACCTCAGGTCCTTGTGCTCGACGAGCCATCCACCGCCCTGGATTTCGCGGCCCGACTGGCGATGCTGGAACGGCTGCGCAGCGTCGCACAGGACTCCGGAACCCTCGTTCTCGTCACCCACGATCCCGGCGAAATCCTCCCGGAAATCAACCGAGTCATCCTGCTACAAGCCGGTCGCGTTGTCGCCGACGGGAACAAGAGAGACATCCTGAAATCCGACACCCTCAGTGACATTTACGGGATGGATCTTAAGCTCAGTTGGCTGGAAGGATGGCCGGTGGTGAGACCGGTGAAGTAACAGAGTGATGTTGTCTGGCAACGTGGGTAATATGGAGAAGGGTGTTTGCAACCCCTTCGCACAACCCGAGCGAATTCATCTCCCGATCCTCCGCGAAGGGGTTGCAAACACCCTTCTCCATACTACCTTTTCTTCGGAACTGGATCATACCCATGCGTTCCCCATGGGTGGCAGCGGAGGAGGCGGCGGAAGGTCAGCCACGTGCCTTTCAAAGCTCCGTGCACTCGAATCGCCTCGATCCCGTAGTGGCTGCACGTCGGATCGTGCCGGCAGACTCCATGCCCCCCGCTCGCCAACCGCAGCCATGGGGAAATGGCCAACTGGTAGAAGCGGATCAGTTTGGTGAGTAGCCAGGACACGCCGCAGCCTTAAATTTCAAGGCACAAACTGCAATCTCGAACGTCCAGCGGAATCGAGAACCAACGATGAATCGGCCAAATGGACTGGATATTCTTTGATTTTTTGTCACGCTTCCAAAGTTGATTGGAAACATTTAATGTGAGTTCCATCCAGACAGGGAAAAATCAGAAGAACAGTCATGAAGCAAAATTTGAAAGCATTCCCCGGCCTCTACCAGGAAACCAGTGGTGATGGCACCTCACGGTTCCGCATCTTGATCAACCACAACAAAGAGATCATCCAAGAGTACTTTTACGTCGGGGCTGAGAAATCTGAGAAAGCCGCGAAGGATGCCGCGATCAAGCGCTGGAGGGAGATACGGAAAAAATATCCGGTTCTGACGAAAAGGAAGTTCAGGGAGGTTCTCAGAAAACCTACTGCATCAGGTATTTCAGGTGTGACCCGCATAACCACCAGAGCGAGAGGCAATGAATATGAGGTCTGGAAAGCAAATTGGACAACCCGCAGAGGTGTTCGCAGATCAAAGCAGTTTTCGATTAACAAATATGGAGAGAGGAAGGCAAAGCAACTGGCGATTCAAGCGCGCAAGGAGGCTTTGGATAAGATTTCTCCGGCTTGAGCTAGCTCTTAGCGGAACAACAGCACCGGCACGTGGCAGGTGCGGATGAGGTTGGTGGTCGTGCTGCCGAGGATGAACTCGCGGATGCGTGAGTGTCCGTAGGCACCCATGACGAGGAGGTCGATTCTAGCTTCTTTTACTTTGGCAGAAATGACTTCGTCGGCATCTCCGGAGAGCAGCTCGGCGAGGACAGTGAAGCCGGCCCCTTTGAGAGCGGTGGCGGCTCCTTCGAGGGAGCGTTCGAGGTCGGAGCCGGGTTTGCCGATGGAGACGAGGTGGCACTCGGCTCCTTTCAGGAGGGGTTGGTTGGCGACGTAGTCGATGGCTTTGAGGGAGCTGGTGCCGCCATCGAAGGCGATGAGGAAACGGCTGACGGGCTTGAACTCACGGGCGGCGACGAGGACGGGGATTTTCGCGGAGCGGACGACGCGCTCGAGGTTGCTGCCGAGGTGGCCTTTGGAAAAATTCGCATGCTCTCCGCGTTTCCCGAGGACGACGAGGGCGGCGTCCTTTTCAAATTCCTCCACGGTATCCACGAGTGATCCGTGGCGCTGGGTGGTGGTGACGGTGGCGGTGCCGAGCTGCTTTTCGGCATCTTCTAGGATCGCCTTTCCGCGAAGGCGGGCGACTCGGTAGCGGGATTCGTCGAGAGAGGTGAGTTCGGCGAGCAATTCGTCATTCGCACTGAAGCCGAGATTTCCGCTGAGGTCGCGGGTGGCTGGGGATTCGTGATGCTCGATGGCGTGGAGAACATGGATGTCCGCGCCGAGGCGCTCGGCGACCCAAGAGGCGTGTTGGTAAATGCTCGGCGAGTAGAGGGAGCCGTCGGTGCAGGCGAGGATGGTGGACATAAACTTTAAGTTTTAAATTTTAAACTTCAATGAAGACGCTTTGCTAATGCTCCAGCATTCGGTCGAGGGCACCGGGTTTGTCGTGTTCGCCTAGTTGGTCGACGATTGTGGCAGATGCTTCGTTCATGCCAAGGATTTCCACTTCGGTGCCTTCGCGGCGGAATTTTAGGACGACGGTATCAAGCGCGCCGACGGAGGTGAGATCCCAGAAATGGGCGTGGGAAACGTCGATAATGACTTTCGCGAGGACTTCCTTGAAATCAAAGGCGGCGAGGAATTTCTCGGAGGAGGCGAAGAAGATCTGGCCGCGCACGGTGTAGATGCGGGTCTCGTCGGAAAGGGCGCTTTCGATGGCGATGATCTGGGAAACTTTTTTCGCGAAGAAGATGGCGCTGAGGAGGACGCCGACGCCGACACCGATGGCGAGGTTGTGCGCGAGGATGGTGACGACGACGGTGGCGATCATCACGAAGCTGGTGCTCTTCGGGTGGACGGCGAGGTTCTTGAAGGAAGCCCAGTTGAACGTGCCGATGGAAACCATGATCATGATTGCGACGAGGGCGGGCATGGGGATCATGCTGACCCATTTTCCGAGAACCACGCAGAGGATGATGAGGACGACACCTGCGATCAACGTGGAGAGGCGGGTGCGACCACCGGATTTCACGTTGATGACGGATTGGCCGATCATGGCGCAACCGGCCATGCCGCCGAAAAAGCCGGTGACGAAGTTCGCGATGCCCTGGCCGCGCGCTTCGCGGTTCTTATCGCTGGCAGTATCGGTAAGTTGATCGACGATCTGGGCGGTGAGCAGCGACTCGAGCAAGCCGACGACGGCGAGGCTGAGCGAGAAGGGAAGAATGATCATCAGGGTCTCCATGCTGAAGGGCACCTGTGGAATGAGGAAGGCGGGGAGGGAGCTTGGCAGCTCTCCGAGATCGCCGACGGTGCGGACGTCGATTTTCAGGAAGACGGCGATCAGCGAAAGGACGATGATGCAGATGAGTGGGGAGGGTATGGCTTTCGTGAAACGCGGCAGGATGTAGATGATGGCGAGGCCACCGGCGGTCATGGCGTAGGCGACCCATGAGACGTCTGGCTTGGAAAGGTTCAGCTCGGGGAGCTGGGCGACGAAGATGAGAATGGCGAGGGCGTTGACGAAGCCTGTCATCACAGATTTTGAGACGAAACGCATGACGGATCCCACTTTGCAGAGTCCGAAAATGAACTGGATCACCCCGCAGAGCACGGTGGCGGCGAGGAGATATTCGACCCCGTGGACTTTCACCAAAGTCCCCACGAGCAAGGCCATGGCGGCGGTGGCGGCGGAGATCATCGCGGGACGGCCACCGGCGAACGCGGTGATGACGGCGATGAGGAAAGAGGCGTAGAGGCCGACCTTGGGATCGACACCGGCGATGATGGAGAAGGCGATGGCTTCCGGGATCAATGCAAGGGCGACGACGAGGCCGGAGAGCACGTCGCCGCGGACGTTTGAAAACCAGGAAGAGGGCAGGCGTGAGAACATGATGCGGGATCTGTGGTTGCCGGGCGGGAATCGACCGGAACGAAGGCGCGGAGACTCTGGGTGTTGTGGGAAAAGGGCAAGCGGTTTTTCCCAAGGCGGGCGGGGCTGCCTGTGCTCTTACCCTCTTAATCTTAATCTTTCTCTTAATCCTCTTCCCGCCCGATCCCAGCGCATCGACCCACTCCCTCACGCTCGGACAGGATCTGTTTGGTCAGCGGTCAGACTTCTGGTTCTCTCGGCTGTGGGATTAGGATTAAGAGAAAGATTACGATTAAGATTAAGATTAGGAGGAGGATGGGGGATCGGTGTGCTCCCGGAGGATCAGTTCCGGCTTGAATGTGCGGGGCCACGGGCCTAAGCCGTGTGCCGCATGGACGCACGCCACCCCTATGAGCTCATTTCGCTCTTCACTGCCGGTATCCTTCTCGGCCTATGGCTGGTCGGTTCCCACGCCCTCATGATTGCCAAGCCGGCGCTGGTTCAGGGGTGGTTGAAAAAATTTCCCCGTAACGAGTTGGCCGGTCAGGTCGTTCTGGGGATCGGGATGGCGTGGTTTTGGCTTTTGATCGCTCCGGGCGGCATGGGGAAACTCAGCGCGCTTCAGATGGATCTGGGCGAGTTCAACAATATCAAGCCGCTGCTGCGTGTGCTAGTTCCGGCGACGGCGATTGCGGTCTGTGTGAGCATCAGGGATTTTCTCGCAGTGCGCGCGCTTGGGCTGCTTGGGCTGATGATTGCTGCGCCGCTGCTGGAGGCTGCGTTTATGGAAGATCCTACCAGCCGTCTTCTTGTGCCGATTTTCGCCTACGCACTTCTCACGAAATCGCTTTTCTGGGTCGGAATGCCATACCTTTTCCGGGATGCGGTGACCTGGGCGACCGCGAAGGATTCCCGCTGGAAAGCGCTTTCCTATGGTGGGCTGGTTTACGGCATCGCCGTGCTGATCTGCGCGTTCGCGTTCTGGAGAGGCTACTGAGGCTCTTCGCTCCTTGCATTCTCGGGGCGGTTGACTTTCAACGGTCCGGCGATGTTACCACGCGGACTTTGTGGGTCTCGCTGTCGCCGATGTAGAGATCACCGTTCTCAGGATCGACCCCGATGCCGTGGAGGCGTGCCATGGCGCACTTGAGAGGATCCGGCGAATCAGGGCCGTCTCCTTTTTTTCCGGTCCCGGCGATGAGTAGTAGTGAGGGCGGGGTGGTGGAGAGATCGATGGCGCGGACGGTGTGGGACTCAGTGTCGGCGAGATAGATGAGCTTACCATCGGGAGAAACGGCGATGCCTTTCGGTCCGGAGAGAGTTGCTTTTTTCGCGGGGCCTCCGTTTCCGGTGAAACCTTTTTTCCCGGTGCCAGCGATGTGATGGATGCGGTTGGCCTCGAGATCCATACGGAAGATTTGATTGCCTTCACGCGTGGCGAGCCAAAGGGAGCCGTCCGGTGTGATGCCGAGGGCGCGCGGGCCGTTGAGCGGGGTTTTCTCACCGATTTCAGCTCCGTCGGGTGTGGCTGCGGCTTTGCCAGTGCCGCAGAAGGTGGAGATGGTGCCGGAAGCGAGATCGACGCGACGGATGCGGTGATTTTTGATATCGCAGATGAAAAGGGATTTCCCGGAGGGGTCGAATTCGATGGAATGCGGCTGGTGCATTGTGGCTTGATCGGCAGGGCCGCCGTCGCCGGAAAATCCCGCTTTGCCGGTGCCTGCGACGGTGCTTACGAGGCCTGTTTTGGCATCCATTTTCCTTACCGTATGGCTTATGCGCTCGACCCAGAAGAGATCGCCATCGGGGTGGAAGCGGATCTCGTATGGTTCGTCCAAAAGGGCTTTGATGGCCGCTCCGCCGTCTCCGTCGTAGCCCTTTTTCCCACTTCCTACGATGGTGGAGATGATACCTGTCTCGCGAGCGATGCGGCGGATGACGTGGTTGTTCGTATCGCAGAAAACGATATCCCCGTCAGGCGCGGTGATGACTCCGAAAGGTTGGTCGAGCTCGGCTTCGGTTGCTTTCTCTCCGTCTCCGGAATATCCGGCTTTTCCGGTCCCGGCGATGGTTGAGATCTCTGCGGCGAAGAGAGGAAACGCGGCGAGAAGAAGAAACGGAAAACGGAGGACCATGGCGGGGCGGGATTTCACTCTGTCAGGAACAGGGAGGAGAAATACTCGGGATCGCCCTTCACGGCATCGATCTCCTTTTGGAGCAGGGCGATGGCGGCGGGATCATCGGTGGCCTTGAGTTTTGCGATCTGGTTGTCCAAGCCTAGCACATAGACCGAGGCCTGGGAGGAGATGGTAGAGGTCAGCTTCGTATCCAGAGCGGCCTGCTCGGTGAGGAATTGCGTGTGTTCTGCGGTGAGCACCGTGAATTCGGCGAATTCCGCAGGAAGGACTTCCGGGATGCGGGAACCGTCCGCTTCCCAGATTTTTTCCGCAGCGTCCAATGCCGTTTCCAGCTCGTCGCGGCTGGCTCCACTGAATTTACGGATCAGACGGGCGAGCTTGCGGACGAAAGACTTCGTGTTTTTCTCCACTTCCTTGCCGTAGTTTTCGAGTTCGGGGGCAAGGCGGTTGCGGATGGCTTTTCGACCGGTTTCCAAGAAAGCCGGGACATCGAACTTCGGTTCCGTGACTGTTGGTTCGGGTTCCGGCTCGATCGGTGCCGGCATCTCTGGCACCTCGGGCATTGGAGCAGGAGCGGGAGGTTCCGGCGTGGGTGCAGGTGTGGGGGTCGGTTCCGGTTCCTCTACCGGGGTGGGAGCGGGTGCCGGTGTTTGTGGGGCGGTTTCCTTTTGGAGATCGATGACGCGGGTCTTGGGCTCTTCCTCAGAAACCGTGTCGGCAGGCTCTTCGATTTCCTCATTCTTCTTCTTCTCGTTCGTCACATACCACGCGATGGCGGCTGCGATGACTAGTAGGAAAACCAAGAACCCGAGTCCGGATGAGGATTTCTTAGTATACTTCGGCGGGACATAGGGGCGACCTGCGGCGGCAGCGGAGCCTGTGGTGAGAAGAGACCGGCTGGGGGAGTTGCCGATACTCTCAAGCTCTGCGGCGAGTTCCAGAGCGGAGGAATAACGTGAGTTCGGGTCGTGGCTGGTGGCTTTGCGAATGACTGCATCAAAACGCACATTGCAGGCGCAGATATGTGAAGCGGGGCGAGGATCCGCATCGGGAAGTTTCCCGGTGAGTAGCTCGTGCAACATGACGCCGACGGAGAAGATGTCCGCGCGGTGGTCGAAGGTGTAGGGCGGCTCTATCACCTCGGGTGCCGTGTAACCTGGAGTCCCGAAAATTTGTTCTCCCTCCTGGATCTGGCTTTCGAGGGCGCGGGCGAGGCCGAAATCGCCGATCTTCGGATGTGCTTGGGCATCGAGCAGGATATTTGCGGGCTTGATGTCCCGGTGGAGGATGCCGTGCTCATGGGCGTGTGCGAGGCCCCGGCAGACATCGGCTACGATGCGGATGGCTTCTGCTGGCTCAAGCGAGTAGCCGTTGGCGGAGTGGAACAGGGACTTCCCCGCGACATACTCCATAATTATATAGAGCATGCCCCCGGCCTCACCGAAATCATAGACGCCGATCAGGTTCGGGTGGTTGAGTTTTGCCATGGCTTTCGCCTCGGCCTCGAAGCCAGTGCGGAAGGCTTCGTCCGTGGAAAATTCGCGTGGTAGGATCTTGATCGCCACCGCCCGATCCAATGAGCGCTGGGTGGCCTGATAGACCGCACCCATGCCCCCACAGGCAATCAGCGAGTGGACATCATACGCCGGGAAAAGCGTCTCCACCTCCTCAATGATAGGGGCGCGGAAGGTGGCTTGGTTTTCAGATTCGCTCATAAGTCGGGAGTGGTTTTGAGCCGGGGTGCCGATAGATAGGCAGGTCGCGATGGACAAAGCAAGTGCCGGGAAGGAGTAGGAAAAAATCTCAAAGCGGGGCGTGGTAAATGGTCCACTCCGGTAGGGTAATCGAAGTATTATATAGCATGTGGAGTGCCACCACGTTCACTAGGGAGCCAGTTGATTGATAGAGAAGGGCGCAGATGAAGCCGAAGGTGGCGACGCTGGCCAGGCCATAGACATCGTAGAAATGCAGGGATGCGAAGATGACGGAAGAGATGATCGCTGCGGCGAGCACTCCAGCCCGGTTCGCCAGCGAGCGGTAAAGAATGCCGCGGTAGAGAATTTCCTCGGAAATAGGAGCCACGACGCAAGCGGAGACGATCAGGAACACGAGGCCGAACATCCCGGAATCCGCGTAGGTGAGGCCTCCTGTGGGATCCTCCGCGGTGAAGCGCCCCAATGCCCAACGCAGCGGCTGGTCTAGCACAATCAGCAGAGAAAACAGGCCGAGGATCACCGGCGGATGGATGTGAGCGTCCAGCCCAATACCGCGCGGCACGTGGGAAGGTTTTCTGAAAAGCAGCCCGAGCGCGATTAGAGCGGGGAGTAGGCGAGCGACGGTATCCAGCAGGATCGCCACCACCGGATGGATGCCAGGCAGGGCTGAAATCCCCAGCTCCACCATCATGCTGAAGCCGATCCAAGCTAGAGTTGCCAGTAGGAAAATCATCAGGCCAAGTGAGGGCGACCATGCGGCACTGTAGCCGCGCGGTTTCTTGCGGAACGCGTTGCCCAAGCACCGAAGTGCCACTGGCACGAAGGCCAGCCCCACGAGGCCAAGCACCCAGATGATCGTGCCTACAAAGATCGCACGGGTCCGGAGCGTGCTGGTTGTCGCAGTTTGCGGGTAGGTGAAATTTTCCGAAGCGATCTTGAGATTCCACCAAGTGGGCGATTCTGGATCGGAGGAGGGCAGGGCGAGTTGGCGGAGATAGGTCTCTGGCGGCACCTGATCCCGAGTTGCGAGTAGAGCGGCGTAGGCATGGTATCCAGTAGGGCTGAGTGCCTGCGCCTGGATCAGCAGTTCCAGAGAGGAAAGTCCGTTGTTGAGTGCTTCTTCACGGGTGCTCGCGTGGGCGAGCCAGCGCAGCAGGGCGGGGTCCTCCGCCATCCCTTCGGCAAGCTGCAGATCGCGGTCGATCCGTATCATCGCGATTTCCTCTGTGCCCGGTGCGTAACCCGCCGTTTCCCCGAAATAATGGTCCCAAAGCCAGATCCCGAGCACGAAGCATAGCAGCGCGATCAATGGCTCGGGGATATCGCGGCGCAAGGTCGCGCGATACGGGTTGGTTGGGGTGATGTGAGTTGCTCCGAAGATGCTGTGAGAGTGATACTTTCCAAGAAAAAGGCAAGCGACTCCTAATTATAAGGAATTCTTTACGAAATAGCTCCTCATTGTCTTGAAAGCGATGGCTTGACGGAGGCGGGGGGCGGGGTGGAGCATTCCTTTCATGGCATGGCGTTTGGATGAAGCGGTGGAGCACGGGGTGATCGACAACAGTATCGCTGGCACCACCACTGGGAAAATCTGGCTCGTCGGCCGTGACGAGCCGCTCATTCTCTCGCTCGACGGGGATTGCTGGCGGGATCTCGCCGGGACCGTGCTTGAGTTTGAGAACCCCACACCGCAGCCTGATCCCTCCGTCGTGGAACTCGATACGGAGCAAACCGGGATTATCGGTGACATCACCGCTTCTCGGAAAGCGCGCGTGCCGGAGCTTTCCGATGAGGAAATGGATCGATATGAAAGGCTGGGGAGGGAAGTCCCCTTTGCGTGGCGCAATGTCCTGTACATCGAGTGGTTCAGCGAGATCAACGGGCGCGTGCTGATTGAGACCGTTGGCTACGATCTGAAAGTTTCCGAAAGGAGCTGGGAAATGGATGCAGACGACGAGGAGGCGCAGAAGCTCGCGAACCTAAGTGCGATGCGGGATTTCCTCGCACAAGTCATCCGCCGTAGCGACCCCGACGACGTTTCTGGCAACACCAAGGCCGAGGGCGGACTGGATGAATACGAGTGGGAGGAGCGCCTCAAAGAATCTGACCGCCTCTCGGATGCGTATCAGGAGGTTTTGGAAAAATACATGGAGGACAGTGATTGCGAGCGGAAGGAGGCATTCGTGATGGGTTGGGACGGTCTGCTAGGGGCGATGGCCGAGCGTGAGGAAGATGGAGATGAAGACGATGACGCGGAGGATGAAGGGTTCGATGATGTCTGGAAGTCCGCCGATTCCACCGATGACGAAGAAGAAGGGGAAGAAGACGACGACGAGCATCCGCTTCAGATCCGGGCGCAGGAGATCGCTCTCCGGTCGTGCGATCTCGTCAGCCGGGACAACGGTCGTGAAGGCCCGGCGGAGCGCTTGGTTTCCAATCTTATCCAAGTGAGTGCAAAGCTCGCAGGCGTCCTGCACGGCCACGGTAGCGGCTACGAACCGGAAGCAGGCTTTGTCCTCGCTGTCCTCAAGCGCTGCCTGAATTTCATCAATGAAGCCATCGGAGCCAGCGCGGAACTCATGGAAAACGAGGACGATGCCGATCACCTCGCCGCCCTCGAGCACCTGAGATCTGATGTTTTTGAAATCCGCGATGGCATTCTCGAGCTCCGCCGGGAACTAAAGCAAAGTTGACAATGTGCCCGCCCAGCGCAAGAATCCCTGCACCGGAATATCCTATGAAACTTCTTTTCCTTACAGTCCTCGCGATCTCCGCAACCGCCCTCTCCTCCTGCAACACCATGATCGGCCTAGGCCGTGATACTCGTCTGCTGGGAGAAGGCATGGAAAGAACTGCCGAGAAATCCGCACCCAGCGGCGGCAGCAGTGACATTGGTGGAGACGTTTCCGGCGCGCCTGTTTACTGATTTTCTGCTCTGACGGTTTCGAGATCTGCCTGACGAATCTCTGGCCTCTCAGGTCGTGGTCGGTACGAGGAGCCATTAGAACTATTTCGGATCCTAGTCGATACGGAATGTTGGTATTTTAAGTATTAAATACTAACTACGTTTTCACTTGATAATTCTGGAGGATTTTTATCTGTTCCAAGAATCATGTCTTCCAAGCAAAAGCCCCTCCCAAAATCACTTCCGTTTGTAGCATTGCTGATCAGTCAAAGTTGTTTTGGAGCCTCCATCTTTTCGGACGACTTCGATTCCGGTGCCCTTGATGCTGCTGTTTGGGATACTGGCACGATCGATGAGAGTGGGTCGGGAAGTTTTGAAACCACCGCCGATGGGACTCTCGGCCTAGTAACACCCGGTTCGGTAACAGGAGTTCGGCCAATGGCTGGAGTGCAGGCGCTCACCACCGTCGCCCGTGGATCAAGCTGGACGTTGAGCGTGACAATGAATCTCGCGGATTTGGCTGACCTTTCTTCGGATTTCGCGGGTGGCGACGGAGTCGCTATGACGGTACAGGTATCAAACGCTCTCGAGAGCAATGATCGTCTGGAGCTCAATTTCGCGGCAATCAATTTCGGGTCGCCTGGCTATGCTGTCCGCTCCGCAGAGCGATCCGAAACCAACGGAAGCGGCAACGAACCGATTATTCCCATTTCCGGGTCCACCGCATCCACAGCAACGCTCATCCTGACATACGACGGCCTCACCGAAATGGCTTCTTCCGCCTACCAAGTGAATGGAGGTCCACTTACCAGATTCGGATTCGACTCAGATCTCAGTTCTTGGGCCGCCGGTATGGGAGATGATTTCACCTTCAGTATCGAGGGTTCATCAGGCAACTTCTCTGGTGGATCGGCTCCGTTGGACGGATCAATGGATTTGAGCAATGGGGAAGCCGCCTTCGATAGTATCAGTTTGACCGATGAACACACGACGCTCCCCGATGCGGTCCCTGAACCATCCGCGGGACTTCTGGCGAGCTTGGCAATGGCGGCTGCCTTCCGTCGTCGCGTCTCGCGATAGACCATTGAGTCTCCGAGACGTACTTTGCTCCGCATTCGTAGCTTGTATTATGGAGCCTCGGCAAACGGGCTGGCTCCGTCCCGACGGGAAATCTCATTCCCGGTCCACTTCCATGGGTTGACGCCCTTCTGTGTGAACACGGCGATACCGATGACTCCCACGTTGCGTGTGTCTCCATGCTTCAGGTTCGCGTAGGAGCCGGAAACGCTGGAGAACTCGAACGCTGCAACCTTGTTCTCGCTGGTGCGGAAGCCCTCGATCTCAAGTATTTCTCCTGGCTCGATGATGTAGCCACGCTTGGAATAGGATGCGGGCTTCCCGTCCTGCACATCCAGTCCATCGACGCTGGCGACGATTTCCAAGGCGCTCTTGCAGCGGTTCTTCACCACGATCGAGTAGCTGGAACCTTTTTTCCCCGCGACGAGGCGACGGCCGTAGCCGTATTCCTTGTAGGTGGGCAGGAATCCAAAGCGACCCTTGATCCCCCACTCGACCATTTCCCCGGCGGCGGTCTGCATCGCCCCGACCTTTTGTTTGCGGCTCGTCATTGCCGCGATGCCTTCCGGGTCGTTGTAGAAAATGACTCCGGTGCCGGCGGGCTTGGAGGAGGCGCGGGTGAAATTCGTGTAGGACATTTGCGAATTTTTCTCGTCCCCCCAGCCGGTGGCGAGGCCGGGGCGATCCTGATTGTTCAGGAGCGCATCGATACTGTTTCTGGTTACGGCGGAGTCACCGCTACGATTGCCTGCCGTAACTATATCCTCCGATGCGGCTCGCGACGCTCCGGGCGGACTGAGCGCCGGGGAGCAGGAGGAAATGAAAAGGGCGATGAGCGTGGCTCCCAATGCGAATGCGGCTTTCGGTTTCATGATGCTGGAAAAACAGCATTTAAAAAAGGGAGCGTCAATTCTAAATGCTCTTTTTCTAGCATTTAAGTTGCGGTTTTTACCGCATTCGGCACATTGGTGAGGTGAAACGATTTGAAAACGGCCAGATCACGCGGCGGGAGCGGCAGGTGATGGACATCCTTTTCCGGAAGGGGAAATGCACAGCGGACGAGGTGCTGGAGGAGCTACCGGATCCGCCGGGATACTCCGCTGTCCGGGCGCTGCTGGCGACCTTGGAGCAGAAGGAACTGGTGACTCACACGAAAAATTCACGCCGCTACGTCTATGCCCCGGCGGTCCCCGAAAAGAAGGCGAAACGCACTGCCCTCAAGCAGTTGATGGCGACGTTTTTTGAAGGCAGCCCAGAGAAGCTGGTCGCCTCGTTGCTCGATCCGGCGGATCAGAAATTGAGCGCGGAAGAGATCGCGCGGATTCGGAAGCTGATCGACAAGGGTAATTGAAAATGAAAATCTGAAAGCTATTGATGATCGCGAGCCTAGTATTTTCTTTGGTTGCCGCAGCCATGGTGCTGGTGGCGGGGCGTAGGGATGCGGCGCGGGATCCGAGGCTGACTCTGCTCCTACTTTCGCTCCTGATCGCCCTGCCTCTGCTTGGGATGTGCCTTCCGAAAATCGCCGTGCTACCCATTTCCGAAAACAGTGATGGGGAATCCACGTGGGCCAGATGGGTGATGATTGTTTGGGGTGCGGGGTTCATGTTTTCGACTGTGAAGCTCATCTTGGCAGGGATCGGAATTGCCTGCTGGCGCCGGAAGTCAGTGCTGGTAGATTGCGCGGACAGAGTGGAGATTCGCAAACTCGCAGGACTTCGTGGACCGGTGGCGGCGGGGATATTTCGGAAGACGGTTTTCGTGCCCGAAAGCTTCGAAGCCTGGAACGCGGAGAAGCAGCAGATCGTCCTCGCCCACGAGCTCGCGCATCACCGCAGGCACGATCCTCTCTGGCGTCTTTGCGTGGAGATCGCGCGTGCAATCTACTGGTATCACCCTGCCGTGCATTGGATGGCAGCTCGTTTCGCGCTGCAAAGCGAATGCGCTTGCGACGAGCTGGTCCTGCGTAGCGGGGTGAAAACGAAAACTTACGCGGGGTTGCTCTGTGACCTCGCGGAATCCGGAAAGTCCCGCTCTCTCGTTCTCGCCATGGCGGAGACCTCGTCGCTCGAGAAGCGCATTGCCCGTATGATTCACCATAAGGAGAAACGGGGTGGAGCGATGCTCGCGGCATTGGGCTTGGCGGGGATCGTCATTGCCTGCGCATTTTCCATGATATCTGGAAAAGCGCCTGTGCATGCGCAGGAGGTGGAGCTGCGCCTCACGGCGGATCCGTTCCCAGGCGGTCGGTGACCGCAGTCCAAAACACGTCGCTGGCGTTCCTCGAAAACTCGATCTACTCTCCTGACATGAAACTCATTATCATCGCCGCGTTTTCATTCGTATCTCTCCATGCTCAGACGGTTCTTGTCCCCGAGGGGATGAAGTCAGAATTCGCGGAAGTCGTCTCCGCCCACCCGTCGCTGAAACTCATCGGCTACTCGGATTCCAAGGACGCGCTTTCCAAAGTGAAGGATGCGGAGGGCTTCATTGGCGGCCCGAATGAGGCGATCATGGAGGCCGGGGAAAAATTGCGCTGGGTCCACATCTTCTCTGCTGGCATTGAGAACTACGTTTCCCTGCCAAGGCTGAAAGACGATTCAGTGACGATCACGAATCTCAAGATCTACCAAGGGCCCGAGATCGCCGACCATGCCTTCGCCTTGTTGCTCGGACTCACCCGGAACATGGCTGCCTACGAATCGGCGAAGGAATCCGCGAAGTGGAGCAAAGGCTCGGCGGGAGGCTTGCCGCTCGTCGAATTGCGGGGCAAGACCATGCTTGTCATAGGCTACGGTGGCATCGGTCTTCAAGTCGCCGAACGTGCCCGCGCCTTCGGCATGAATGTGATGGCCATCGATAAAAATGACATCCCTCTTACCCGCACTTTGGATGCGAGTGGCAAGCCGGACGAGCTGGACGATTTTCTCCCGAAAGCAGATGTGATTGTGAGCTGCGTGCCCATCACTCTGGAGACTGAAGGCATGATCGGAGCCGAGCAGTTCGCGAAAATGAAAGACGGAGCCTACTTTGTGAACGTCTCGCGGGGCAAAGTGGTCGATACCGCTGCCCTCGTGGCCGCGCTTGAAAGCAAGAAACTCACGGGAGCTGGTCTCGATGTGGTGGACCCGGAGCCACTGCCTGCTTCCAGCCCGCTTTGGAAAATGAAAAACGTGATCGTCACCCCCCATGTCGCGGGCGTTTCCGATGAGCGCAGTGGACGCCAGAACGAGCTAATTGCCGACAATCTCGGGCGATTCGCTGAGGGTCTTTCTTTAAAAAATCAAGTTTCTGCGAAGCTCGGCTATTGATACTCAGGGATGTAGAAAATCTGGGCTTCCAGATATTTTAAAAAGATTGCCTACCTACGTGATCGCGTGTAGTGATTGGGCAGTCCCATGAACACCACCAACCAGCCAACAACCGTATCCGGCCCCGACCGGATCTCGCGTATTCTTTCCGGCCCCGTTCGGCTCATCACTGCCCGGTTTACCCGCCGGAACGCGTTCTACCTGGTCATGCTCTCGATTCCAGCACTCGCTGTGACAATCTTGCTGACTCTCCCAGGCATCCTTTTTAACACACCGGAGCAGAACGAGTATTTCCAGTTCGCCCAAGTGCTCGATCAGAGCGGCGAACGTTGGCTCGCGATGGGTCTCTCTGCATGCTGCAGTTTTCTCTGCTTCGTCATACCCTCTGACCCAACCAGTGAGCTCACGATTGAGCGCAAATAGGACTCGCGCTCGCACGACGGCGAAAAGTTCTTAGCTCCCTCTCGTCGGACTTGAAAAACGTGCGAATTTCTGCACGATTCACGCATGTTCATGGACACTCGCGCGCAGGCGAAGCGCTTGCTTGGCACTTTCGAGCGGGATGAGGTAAAAGGCATGGCGAAGACGACCGCCTGCGCTCTTCTAGCACTGGGTGTCGTGTTTGGACCTGGAATGATCGGCTCGGATCTGTTTGATGACCTTTCGCCGGGCGGAGTGGCCTCACTCGGGATCATGGTGTTTGCAGCGGCTCTGTGGGTGAGCGAAGCAATGCCCGCCTTCGCCGTCGCGCTGGTTGTCATCGGTTTGCAGATCGCGATCCTAGGAAAGCCCGGTGGAGTCTGGGCACCGGAGGGCGATACGAAAGCTTGGACGACATTTGTAGCTCCGTGGTCCTCACCCACGATGTGGCTCTTCCTCGGAGGATTTGTCTTGGCGCATGGGTGTTCCAAAACGCAGCTCGACAAGTGGCTTGCCGGAATGGTGCTCGGGCGTTTCGCCACAAATCCCGCCAAGCTCGTCGCGAGCGCGATGGGAATCACGTTTCTCTTCAGTATGTTCATGTCAAACACTGCGACGGCCGCGATGATGATCGCGGTGACCGCTCCCGTCCTTGCCGGGTTGCCAAAGGACAGCAGGCTCGCGCGGGGGCTCGTTCTTTCCGTCGCAGCGGGAGCCAATCTCGGGGGAATCGGCACCATCATCGGCACGCCGCCCAATGCCATCGCAGCGGGCGAGTTAGGTGGAGAAGTGGATTTCATCAAATGGATGCTTGTCGCGCTCCCTCCGGCACTTCTGCTCGCTTTCATCGTCTATTTTTTGATTTGGAAATTGTACATCCGTGGAGAGAAAGCCGGGGGAATCTCAATCGATGGAAGGGTGGAAGGTGGAGGTCGCCAGAAACGACATCGGATTACTGTAATGATTCTGTTCGCCATCACCGTGGCGATGTGGATGGGTGAATCCCTGACTGGAATCCCATCGTCCGTTGTGTCGTTCATTCCCATTGTGGGACTCGCCGCATCTGGGGTGATCGTCTCGCGCGACATGCGCGTGCTGCCTTGGGATGTGCTTTTGTTGCTCGCCGGCGGGCTTTCTCTTGGTGTGGGAGTGGAAGTGACTGGACTCGCGCAGTGGTTCGCGGGGATCGTGCCGGGAAATCTCGGAACCTTCGCCATCGCTGCCGTATTTAGCCTCCTAGGTCTGGTTCTTTCAAACCTGATGAGTAATACCGCCGCCGCTGCCCTCCTCATCCCTCTCGCCGCAAGCCTTGTCGGCGCCGAGCACTCCGCCCTAGTCATCGTTTGCATAGCCATCAGTTGCTCGGCCGCCATGGCTCTACCGATCTCTACTCCGCCGAACGCGATTGCTTACGGGACCGAGCGGCTGTCATCCCGGGATTTCCTTTTGCCGGGGCTCGTCGTTGCGGCGGGAATGGTCGTGGTTCTGCCGTGGCTCGCCCTGATGTTCTAAGTTCACCTAACAGTTCGTCCGCATATCGCGGGCACGTGGTATATTCTCCTCCATGAAACACATCTTCCGTTTCCTCCTCGTCTTTCTCGTTATGGCGTTCTCGGTGGCGCAGGGAGCTGCTTGGCTTCAGTATGAAAGATGCGAGCTTCAGGACGACCGCTACTTCGATGGCGATTCGTTTCAAGTGAAAGCCCTGACCGGCTACACTTACGTTTTCCGGCTCTACGGGGTTGACTGCCCGGAAACGGATACGCGTTACCCGGCAAGGCTTGAAGCGCAGGCTGCGGAATTCGGAGTGGAGGTGGAAGAGTTGGAGAAATGGGGTCTGGAGGCACGGCGCTTCGTGAAAAAATTTCTCAGGAAACCGTTCACCGTGCATACGCAAAAAACGAAGGCTGGCGGTCAATCGAAGAAAAACCGCTACTTCGCGATAGTCATAGGGCACGACGGGCAGCGTCTCGACGAAGCACTGATTGAGGCCGGCTTGGGCCGGGCGTTCGGCATGGGCGCAGAGTGGCCCGAACGCATGACTCCGGAGCGATACATCCGGAAACTACACGCGCTTGAAAGCAAAGCGAAGCGGGATGACGTCGGCATTTGGAAAGACTCTACGAAATAGCCGGGATTCTCTGACGTGACGGCAGTGTCACACACCTCGCGGTGCAAGCATGATTTTCCACGCCTATCGGATGCGGTGCGCGGAATGAGTGTTCGTCGAAATCCATTTTCCTCATGAGAATGGAAAGACTCGGAGGCCCGTCCGCGTAAAATCGGCTCATGCGCCAGCGGGGATCTCGGTTTCCGATGGCACATGAGATGCTTAACAAACACTGAGCAATGCTCGCACCCTGATATGAACATCAAACAACAACATGCACCGTTACCGGATGTGGCCACGGTCACCACCGAGTTGACGATGTCAGATAGCTGGGACGTGGATGCAATCGCCAATCTTGTTCGCTCGAAGAGCGACCATGGCGAGACACCCGCGTTCCTATTCCTCGGCAGGAAAGAAGCCCTCCTGCTGCAAGAACACCTCGCCGGAGTCTTCGGACCGGAATCCGTCACCACCCTCAACGATACCTATTACATGGGTCTCGATGTGATTGTGATCGATTGCGATTCGTTCGTCTTCACCGGAGGTCGCAAAACAGTCAGAACCCTACAGGACCCCATTTCCCGTCGCCCCGATTGGCGCGACCGTGAGACCGATGGCCTGTGGCAGTTCCGCCTGTGAAACAAACTTGAAGATGCCACCGAGGAAATTTCCCGATTGAAGCGGCATTGGCAGAAACCAACGAGCGTCTGCCGATTCCGCTTCACCCGCAGGAGCGTTTCCCCCCAAGCAAATTCAGAAACTTAACCGGAGGGCGGCGTGGAAACACGCCGCCCTTCCTGTTTCACAGACGGTTCTTGAAAATCCTCGAAACCTCGATCTGGCTCGCCTACCATCCCGCCACACATGACCCTCAAGGAACTCGGATGGAACCCGGAACTCGAAACCGCCTTCGCCCCTTATCGGGTCAAAGGTTGGGTTCCCGCGCGCCTCATCCGCGAGACCTCTATCAATTTCTCCGCCTTACTCAATGGTGGTGAGGAAATCGATCTCATCCTCTGCGGTCGCCTCTGGAATGCCGCCGCAGTGGACTCCGATCTACCCGCCGTCGGCGATTGGGTCGCGATTGAGGAAGGTGACGAGGACAATCCAAGCGTCATCCGCGCCCAGCTTCCACGGCGCACAGTTTTCTCCCGAAAAATGCCGGGGAACAGCAGCCAGGCCCAGGTCATCGGAGCAAACATCGATGTAGTCACGGTCGTCACCGATGCGGGTTCTGACTACAACCTCAGGCGTATGGAGCGGTATTTCACGCTCATCAGCCGAAGTGGGGCGAAGCCGGTGGTGCTACTGAACAAGTCCGACCTTTTCACCAAAGAAGAGTCCGAAAAGGCGGCGGCCGAGATCAGAGCACTTTCCCCAAACGCGAAGGTTCACATCACCTCCGCCTTGAAAGGAGAGGGACTCAAGGCAATTAAGAGCCACCTCGCACCCGGAATTACTATGTGTATCGTAGGATCCAGTGGCGTAGGTAAATCGACCCTGGTGAACCAACTTTACGGTGAGGAATGGCAGTGGGTCAGCGAGGTGAACGAGACGACGGGGAAAGGACGCCACACTACCACCTGCCGGGAGCTTGTCCCGCTGAAGAGCGGAGGGATGCTCATCGACAATCCGGGCATGCGCGAGATCCAGATGTGGATGGATGAGAATATCCTGCGCTCCAGCTTTGAGGACGTTGCTCGCCTTACCGATGAGTGCAAATTTTCCGACTGCAGCCATGTGAAAGACGCCGGTTGCGCAATTCGCAACGCTGTCGAGAAAGGAACCCTCGATCCCGCCCGCTACGAATCATTCCTCAACTTAGAAGCCGAGATCGAAGCCCTCCAAAAACGTGCGAAGAAACGCCAGATGGCAGTCGAGCGCTGGCACAAGCGCAACATCCGGGTCAAAGCCCGCAACCTCGAAGACCGCATCCAACTAGAAAAAGACTCCCGTGGTGAAATCTAACATTTTCCTTTTACTCGCCGCTTGTTTTGTTTTCGCCCAGTCCTCCCCGGCGCAGCTCGAGAAGCTGCTTCAAGGCAAAGAGGCAACCCCGGCCCCTCCTGCGGAAACGATCGTTGAGATCCGCGCCCGCATTGAGGACTGGGACAAGGAGAACACCGCCACCCTCGAGCAACTCGATTCCGTTGGCCCGGGCTCCGGTTTGCCGGAAGGAATCACCAAAGAAGATTACACCGCCCGCATCCGCTATCACAATGCGATCCGTCTCGCCGCCAATCGTCACCTTTCCGTCCTGAGTGCGGCGCCGGATGCGGAAAAAGAACTCGCCGAGGCGGAGCGGAACGCTCGTGAATGGAAGGGCTTCGATGCCGATCCGCCCTATTCCATCCTCTTGCTCGACGGACTACTCAGCAAGAAGACCGGCCTTGAGGAAAAAATCCTTTCCCGCAAATCCTCCTTAGATGTTTTCAGCAACATGCTCGGTGTCCTGCTCAAGCAGTCCAACCAAGCGGCCGAGGAAACCAGCCAAGCCATCACTCTCGCGGAGCAGGCAAGCGATGTGGACAGGGCGGCCGCCCAATGGAGAGTTGATACCGCCAAGGCGAAGCAGCTTTCCCTTTTCCTCCGTGCCAGTTCATTGAAGTATGATATTGCATCGGTCGAGAAATTCTTGCGTGCGGCGGAAATCGATCTTGGCCTCGTCAACCGTCAGCTTGAGACCGCTAGTAAGGATTTCAAATTTCGCGAAGACGATTTAGAGAAGATTCAATCCGCTTCAAACGACAGGCAGGCGGACTACACAAAACGCGAGGAAGAGACGAGTAACCGCCTGATCCTGGCATCCAGAGAAAAGCAGAGATTCGAAAAGGAGCTTGAAGCCTTGAGAACTGGTGGCACAGCATCCGCCGAAGCGCTCGAGCTTGCGGAGCTTCGTCTAGAGGTGGCAACGAGCGAAGTCGAGGCCCTTCAGACCATGGTGGAGGCTTACGAGTTTTATGCGCAGCTCGAGACCCTCACTCCGGAGGCTTATGAATTCCGGAGAACCCTGATGAACTCGGAAGATCGCGCTGAGAGGAAACGAGCTTTCGAAGGTCTCAGCGCCCTCGTGCAGCGCCTGAAGGCGGGTGAGACTATCGCAAAGAACGAACTCGATGCCACTACTACGGATCTCAATGAAGAAGAGTCCCGCGCTTCCGCTCTCTCAGCCGGAGATCCCGGACTCATCCTTCTCAACCGGCAGCGTGACATCCTGCGAGAGAAAAGGGATCTCATACAGCAGGTCTATCTAAGCACCAGCTCACAGGCGGCGACAGTCGCCAGATGGATTTCAGATTTTGAGGTAAAGGAATCGGCTCCTTGGTATTCTCCCGTCACTAGCGGAGTGGACCGACTCTGGTCAGCTATCGTCCGTGCCTGGAACATTCCCGTAACCAGCTACGAGGAGACCAGCGAGCAGGACGGGATGAAAGTCACGAACACTCGATACGTCCGGCTCGGAACAGTGGTTTCTGCCATCGCGCTCTTCGTTCTTGCCTATTTTATCGCGGCGAAAATTAGCCGGCGTCTGCAGAGAGAACTCGTAAGCAGGCGTCTCATCGAGGATGCCCAAGCGCGCACCCTGAGGAACTGGATCATGCTCGTCGTGGCGATGCTGCTCGCGCTCGCCACGCTCTCTTGGCTCAGCATTCCACTCACCATTTTCGCCTTTCTAGCGGGCGCCCTCGCAATCGGAGTCGGTTTCGGAACGCAGACGATGATCAAGAATTTCATCAGCGGCATCATCTTGCTGTTCGAGAGGAAGGTCCGCGTCGGCGATATCATCGAAGTTGATGGCACGCTCGGAGTTGTTTCAGAAATCAATACCCGCTCTTCCATTGTGCGCGGCTTCAACGGGATCGAGAATCTCATCCCAAACTCGCTTTTCCTAGAGAACAAAGTCGTCAACTGGACGCTGAACTCTTCGTTCCTACGCCGGGAGCTGGAGCTAGGTGTCGCTTACGGCACCTCTCCTCAGAAAGTAATCGAGATCCTCAATGAAGCAGCCGACAGACACGGACTCATCCTAAAAGATCCTGCTCCCTTCTCCGTGTTCGAAACCTTCGCCGATAACTCGCTCAACTTCCGCCTCTACTACTGGGTGGAGCTCAACGACAAGACCAACTCTCTCATCGTGGGCAGTGACCTACGCATCATGATCGAGAAGAAACTTGCGGAAGCTGGCATTGGTGTCCCCTTCCCGCAACGCGACATCCACCTCAACACCGGAACGCCGATGCAAGTCGAGCTCACTCGCAGGCGCCCCGAGCAGCATGCAGAGGAAAAGCCGAAGCCAGCGCCACTCCCGTAGCTGCCGCGTCTCGCGGCAGGCCGTGTTGCCGGCGTCCCGCCGGAAGTCATTCGTCCTTCTTCGCCGGAATCACGAGCGTTGGCACTATCGATTTTCGAACCATCCCTTCCGCTACGCTGCCTAGCAACAGCGAAGCCATTACCCCGTGTCCATGCGATCCAAGCACCACCAAATCCGCATTCAGTTCCTTCACTTTCTCCTCCAGCACATGAAGCGGACTGCCATCGCCCAGGTGGGTAACGGCCGTTACTCCGGATTCCGCCGCCTTGGCCGCGGCTGTATCAAGAGTCTTCTGAGCACGGGTCCTTGTCTCTTCGTGAAAGGTATGGATCGCAGGAAACTCGTCGGGAGTGAAGCCATAAGCGGTATAGGTCGGCTCGGGTTCGATCACGTGAAGTAAATGAATCTCCGCCCCGAAGGCACGGGCCATTTCTGCGGCGGTAGCGACCACCCCGGAGGTAGAATTCGAGAAATCAACGGCAGCTAGTATGGTTTTCATACCCACAATCTAACCCCACCGTCCCCATCGGGGAAGACAAAGATTCGAGAAGCAAGCTCCCCGGTCTAACACCGCCGTGCATAAGAATATGTGGAAATGCGTCTGGTAGCCTACGTCCCGCCGGGATTTCGGCGGCTCGCGTTTTGACAAATCCCGACGCGTGGCGATATGAAATCTGTTAGAATTCCTAGTATGGCAGTTCCGTAGGCATCTTGGACTCACGCTGTTCCAACAACTGGGCCGCGATGCTGACCGCGATTTCTCCTGGGTCGTTCCCGCCGATGGGTAGGCCCAACGGGCAGATGATTTTCTCCAAAAGCACTTCCTCGATCCCGTCCTCCCTCAGTTCTCGCATCAGCACCGCCCGTTTCGAGGCGCTCCCGATTACACCGAGAAATGCGATGCCTGGGAAACGCCTGAGCACGTCGCGCAGCACGGGACGATCGCTCGTGTGACCTTTCGTGATGCAGGCCACCATGGTTTTCTCCGAGATTAGAGCAACCGCCTCCGCATAGTTGCTCACCAGGTGTTTTCGCACGTTTGGCCTTTCCGCAATCCCATCCAACCAATCCGTGCGCTCATCTACTACATCCACCGTACAATTCATTCCCGCCAGCACCGGCACCAACGCTTGGGAAACATGTCCGGCTCCAAAGACGACGATGTGCCAGCCGTAACCTGCTGATACCTTCTCGAAAAACATTTCCATCTCCCCGCCGCAGGTCATGCCCACGTCTTGTTGCAGATTCCATTTTCTAGAAAAGCACTTTACCTCCCCACCGAGCATTACGAGAGCCTCGGAAATCACTCGCGCTTCCACTTTCCCCCCGCCGACAGTGCCCGCAACCAAACCATCGCTCGTTATCACCGCCTTCGCCCCTAATACGCACGGCACGCTGCCCCGAGAAGCGGTCACCGTCACCACCACCAAATCCGTGCCGGTCCGCTTCAGATCGGCGATCGTTCTCCAGATGTCATCGCCGCTTGCCATTGTTCTTTACCTAGTCACGACCGCCTCGATTTCTCCATGCGGCTCGTCGGTCGGAAGGAAGAGCGTGTCGTTTCCGGGGCGGCCGAGTTTCGTCAAATCCATCCCTAGGAAATGCACGTTTGGCAGATTCAGAGCGATCTTTACGATCCCCGGCACTGCCTTCAGCGCCGCCTCGCCAATCTCGAACAAGGTCCGTTGCACCGAGGGGCTGTAGGTTTCCGCAAAAATTCGGTACGCGGCCTCCAGCACGAGTTCGTCCGCCGAACGATACTCCTCCGCATCGACTCGGTAGAACCATTCCAGTGTCATCCGTGTGGAGAGGATACGGTCAGCGGTCGGAGGCAGCGTGGTGAGATCGCAGGTGTTGAATCCCTCGAAGCCCGAGCCCGTGGTTTTTAGGACCAAATGATCCATGATGCCCGCGCTCAACACCGGATCCTCGTCGCGCTCGAAGTCCCCCCGGCAGAACCAAGTCCCGTTTGCCTCCTCGGAAAACGCGTGTGGATGCGCTTCTCCGGCGATTTCGATCCGCCCCCAGCGCCGCTCACGCAGCTCCACGGAAACGCCGTCGAGGTGCGGAAATTTGGAAAGGAAATGCGAGCCGATGATCTTTGCGAAGCTCACTCGGCAGGTTCCGAGATAATCGTGGGCCAGAGCATGGATCGTGTTTTTCACCGTATCTGTCGGCACGATGGAGGAGTTATCCTCACTCAGATAAGAACCGTCCAGATCCCCACGCAACAGGACATCCGCTTCCAGTTCGCAGACCTTGTGCTTCTTCCCTTTCATCACTTTCAGCACCCGCACTCGGCACTTCCCGTATTGATTGCTCTCAAGTCTCGCCATCCTTGGAAGCTCCGACAAAATCCTGTCTTGTCCAAGTTCAATTCCACGGAAAGCGATCCTCATTTTGTCTCCCCTTCACGGCTCCGCTTGAAAATCCTAACGGATTGACTTTTGAGACAGAATGTAGTGACTCTGCGGCGATGAGACCGCCCTTTCCCATCCTTGTCTTCGCGACAAGTTTCTTAGTCACGGCTTTGTCTTCTGCGAGTGCGCAGGGCAAGGATTCTGCCGACGGGATTTGGACATCCGAGCGACTGGCTAGCAAGGGCGCGAGCCAGGTGGGAAGTAAGGTATTTCGAGCGGACCGGAGGCGCTTGGGGAAAATATTATCGGTAGCGCCTCCGGAGGATGGCGGGGCCGCAGGGCGGGAAGTTTCTCTGCCCCAACCGGACGGGAGCTTCCGGACATTCGCGATTTGCGAGTGCGAGGTGATGGCTCCAGACTTGGCCCAGCAGTTTCCCGAAATGAAAACCTACACAGGTGAGGCGACGGATGGCTCGGGAGCTACAGTCCGGCTCGATACCGGCCCTCATGGAATCCACGCGATGATCCTAGACGGGCATCAGCAAATTTTTCTCGATCCCTTTGCGAAAGGCGATCAGGAGCGGGTGGTGCTCACAAAGCGCAGGGATGCAAAGGCACCCGAAGGCGGCTGGCATTGTCACGCGCATCGTGAGAAATCCACATCGAGAGAAAGCTCCGCTCCGACTCCCCCACGGAAGACGACCCCGGCTCCTGCGGCGCGTCCGTCCTCGGGTCGGCAGCTTCGGACGTATCGTTTGGCGGTGGCTACCACAGGAGAATACACACGGTTTCACGGCGGCACAGTCGCGAAAGGCCAGGCCGCAGTGGTCACTGCGATCAACCGGGTAAACGGAATCTTCCAGCGGGAGCTTTCTATCCGCCTCCAGCTTGTCGGGAATAACAATCGATTGATCTACACGGATCCTTTCACCGATCCCTATACCAATGGGAATTCAAGCGGCCTGTTGACCCAGAATCAGAGGACGATCGACCGCTTGATTGGCCCGGCAAACTACGACATCGGGCACGTGTTTTCCACAGGTGGCGGCGGCCTAGCGTCCTTCGGCGTGGTGGGTGTGAACGGTGCGAAGGCGCAGGGTGAAACCGGATTGCCCCGACCCATTGGAGACTCCTTTTGGGTCGATTACGTGGCACACGAGATCGGTCATCAGTTCGGGGCGGACCATACTTTCAATGGTGATAGCGGCTCGTGCGCTGGAAATCGCGCGCCGGATGCGGCGTTTGAACCGGGCAGCGGGACGACGATCATGGGCTATGCTGGTATTTGCGGAAACGACAATGTGCAAAACGACGGCTCTCCATTCTTTCATTTCAAAAGCCTAGACCAAATCACCAACTACGTGGACCTCTCCATCCCCTCAGTCGGGCGCAGGAGCGCGACGCGGAACACCCCGCCGACGGTGAGCGCAGGGAGGAACTTTGCGATCCCCATCAATACAAAATTTTTCCTACGCGCCTTCGGAAATGACGCGGACGGGGATCGGGTGCGATATTCATGGGAACAAATGGATCTGGGTCCCGTCCGTGACCTCCGCGCCCGGGACGATGGATCGAGTCCTCTGTTCCGCTCGTTTCCTCCCAGTTTCTCTCCTGTACGTTTCTTTCCGAGAGCTCAGGATGTGATTCTTAACCGCACGACGCCTGCGGAAATGCTGCCTAAAACCGCGAGGCAAATGCGATTCCGCGTGACAGCCAGAGATTCGAAGGCAAGCGGCGGAGGATATAGCCGGGATGAAATGACGGTCCGAGTGGTCGATACGAAGCGCCCTTTCCGAGTGACGATCCCGAACCTCTCTTCCGTGAAATGGAAGGCTGGCACGTCCGAGATCATCCGCTGGGACCCTGCGCGCACCAACTGGAGCGCGATCGGGACGGAATTCGTAGATATCCGTCTCTCGACCAACGGTGGCATAAGTTATCCTCACACCCTAGCCTCAAGGGTGCCGAACGACGGGAGCCATCCGATCACGGTTCCTGGGCTCCCCACCCGCCTTGCACGTGTGCAGGTCCGCGCTTCCGGAAACATATTCTACGATACTTCAGACCAGGATTTCACCATCACAGGGAACCGGGGGTTCGTGCTTAGGGGAGGGCCTTTTACTAGAGACCTTTGCCGCTCGGAATCCACCACCTTCCGGATAGGGGCTTCTGCTTTTGGAGATTTCAACGGTCCCATCACTCTCTCCGTGGCGAATCTGCCCCCCGGTGTGCGGCCTACGTTTTCCCGCAACCCCATCCGGCCTGGGCAAACGAGTTTACTCACCCTGTCTGCGGGTCCCCGAGTTGCGGCTGTTTCGCAAGGGATACAGATCACCGGGAACTCCGGGGGCATCCGCGGCATGAGATCACTGGAACTTAGCGTCCGCACTCAGGTTCCGTCCAATTTTCAGCAGCGCGTCCCAGCGGACAATGCCCGGTTACTTCCGGTGAATCCTAGTTTCGTGTGGCAATCAGCCGACGGTGCCGCCTCCTATCAGGTGCAGATCAGCGAGAATGGCAGCGATTTTTCCGATGCGTTGAGGATTTCGGCTACACTGAAATCCACAAGTGCGTTCGAGTTGAAGCCCGGCACGAGATATTTTTGGCGAGTGGTTGCCCTGAATGCTTGCGGAATCAACCGCACGGCTGTGCGAGCCTTCACCACCGCACCAGCATTTGGCGGCCGGACAGTCGCAGTGAATCGGGGAATTCCTGATAATCGAGAGGCCGGCCTGGACAGCATCGTCCGAATTCCCCAGGGAGGAATTCTTTCCGATCTGAATGTCGCCCTCGATATCCGGCACCCTTATGTGGGAGATCTGAAGGTCTCGCTCACGCATATTGACACGGGAACAAAGGTGAATCTCATCCAGTTTCCAGACGGGGGAAGTTGTTCTGGAGACGACATTGATGTTACCCTCGACGATTCATCGACCCGGCCGGTGGACGCATCATGTAAAAATTCGAAACCCGCCTATCCAAGGAAACAATCCTTCCGGCCTAGTGAACCGCTTTCGGCTTTTAACGGCGAAGATGCGACAGGCTCGTGGAAACTCAATGTGACGGACATCGGCCCGGGCGATGTTGGCCGTCTAGTAGCCTGGAGTTTGATCCCTAAAATTGCGAAATCGAAAACACCTTTTCAAAAATGGCAAGAAGCCACATTTTCTGAACCTCAGCTCGCAAAAAGTGAGATCTGTGGAGCTGATGCAGATCCAGATGGCGACGGGAACCCGAACTCACTGGAATACTTCTTTGGCAGCGATCCGCTATTGAAAGATGATTCTAAAAACAGTTGGACCGCCGGACCCGATGGTGCGGGCACGCTCGGTTTCCTCCGCTACAGGAAGGCCGCTTCGCGATATGATGCGGTTGAGACAGTGGAGTTTTCTCCTGACAATCAAACTTGGAGTGCAGTCGCCGGAAAACCTTTCGCTGCCGCTCCAGATTACCAGGTGATAGAGACCAGAGTCCCCGCTGGCTCTGAGATGGAAGGCTACTTCCGCTTTAGGATTTCCATCAAGGAATAGTCGGCGAGATGCGGATTGCCAAAGCCCGCCGTATCAGCGGAAATGGTCTAGCGATGCAGGGAGACGGCGAGAATACGGAGGAGCGCGAGGATGTGGAGGGAGAAAAAGGTTTCTGGGGTCGCGATGTGGCGGAGTGGGTCCCTGGCATGGGGCGCTTTGGGCGTTTAGGAAAACGTTCGATCGGCCAGGTCGGGCCGCTGGTGGATGCGTTTGCGGCCTTCGCCACTCTCGACGATGTGCTCAGTGCGACGGAGGCAGACCTCATTCTCGACATGCTCCGCAGCGCGTTTCCAGAAGTCGACCATAGCTGGCTGACGCGTCGATTGCGCCGCGCGGTCAAGAGTCCGAAGCCGCTTCAAGGCATCGCCACGGATCTGCGGAAGAGTCTAGATGACACGGGGAAACTTGCGATCGGTCTGCAGCTTTACACTTTGGTGGATGCGGCGGGCAGATCGGAGCGCAGCCGAGCCAGCTTCGAGATTTTCATGCGCCGCCTCGGTAAGCCGGAAGTCGGCGCTGCGATCCTGAAAGAGATGCGCGGGGACGGAGCGGACCCTCAGGACGAAGAACTCCCCTTCGAAAAGCTCGTCTTCGGTACCGGGCAGGCGGACGTGCTGCTGCCTCCAGCGGCCGGAACCCAAGAGTTCCGCATCTACCGGACGGGCGATCTCATCCTGCTGCGCAACACTGGCCGCATCCCTCTCTGGCTGCGCGGAAAATCCCTCGCCACCGGAGCCTTCATGAGGGTGCGTGAGCGACAGGAGATCATCGTTCCCGGCTGGCTGCTGACCTACGACGACCTCCGATTTTTTTTGGATGTACGGAAAATGGGCAACATGCCAGCGCTCTACCTTGAGGCAGGTGAGGATGGCCTCGTGGCGGAGCGTACGAGATCGCGTGGCAATGAGCTTCGGGTGCGCTTTGGGCTGGAGGCGGAGATTGAAGTCCTTTCGGATACGGAACTGCACGTGGGGAGCCGAGGGTCGCTGAAGAAAGGCGATGTGGTCCACTGCCGGAACCATGAACGTATCGGTGGCTCGGCGGGGTACAGCCTCACGGTGAACGACCTCCGGAAACGTGCACTCCAGGCCGGCCGCCGCTTCCGCCTGGCATCCGAGAAGCAGGAATACATGGTCTCGAACGACGCAGGTGCTCTAGGCAGCGGAGACCTTCTGTTGGGAGCGAAACTAGCCCCGCGCACAGTACTTTTCATCCGGTTCGATAGCGAGGGTGCGACGGGAAATCTCGAGGTCATGGAAGCGGGAGGAGCCGTCCTTGTCGACGGTTTGCCGGTGCGGCAGCGTGCTCCGCTGCATGATGGCTCCTTGATCCGACTATCTGGCAGCCAGGCGGTCAGGTGCCGGTTTTCAGAAGGCTTTCTCGATGAGGAACGCACCCAGATCGAGTCGCTAGAAGTGGACGGGCTGAACCATGATTTCGGCAAGGACGCGCGGGCGCTGGATCAAATTAATTTTGACGTCAGGCGCGGGGAGATGCTGTGCATCATTGGGCCCAGTGGCAGCGGGAAAAGTACTCTTTTGGCCGTGCTTTCCGGGCAGCGCAAGCCCACCCGGGGGCGGGTCAATATCAACGGCATTTCTCTCTACGAGCGGCGTGAGAGCCTCGTGCCATTTATCGCCTACATGCCTCAGGAAGAGGCGCTGAATCCGCAGCTCACCGTGCGCGAGCACCTGCGCCACGGGGTCATGGTGCGTCGCCCAGGCCTCGGCGTGGCGGAACATGAGCGGCGGGTGGATAGCATGCTCGCGGAGCTTGGACTGCAGCGAATCGCGCGGAGAAAAGTTGGCTCGCAAGGAGAGAAGACGATTTCCGGCGGCGAGCGGAGTCGCCTGAATCTCGGGGTTGATCTCGGCAGCCGCGCGGAGGTTTTTCTTTTCGATGAGCCGATTTCCGGCCTCTCATCCAAGGATTCCGAGCACGTGGCGGAGACTTTACGGTCACTCGCGCGGGAGAAGATTGTGATCGCCTCCCTGCACCGGCCCGGTGCCAGTGTGTTACGGCTTTTCGACAAAGTATTGCTTCTAGACGGTGGAGGGAAAATGGCGTTTTTCGGCACACCCGCTTCGATGGTCGGCTATTTCCGTGAGGCCTGCGAGGAGCTTGAAATTTCCCATCCATCCATGGCTGCAAAGACGCCACTCGGTGCGGATTTCGTGTTTGATGTGTTGGAAACGCCGATCAGCAACATCGGCGATGGCGGCAATACCGGAGCGGCTCGCCGCTTTCCGCCCACTTTCTGGCAGGAGCGCTACGAGAGTCTCTCGCTGCTCCGCTCTCTCCAGAAGGACTCCACCCGACCTAGCCGTCTCGGTGAGTTCGCGAGGGGGGATCGACTCCCGGTCCCACCGACTCCGACCCGGCGCTGGCGGGCGGTGTTGCTCGTGTTCGCTACTCATTTCGAGCGCTCTCTGCTTTCGAAGGTGAGAAATCGGGGGACCCTCTACAGCACCTTCCTAGAGGCTCCGATCCTGGCGGCGTTGATTGCGATCACTTTGCGTTCCTCCCCGACCGGGCAATACACGTTCGCCACTGCGCTGCATATTCCCGCCTATATTTTCCTGAGCGTAACCGTCGCGATGTTCCTGGGGCTGACGAACTCTGCGACCGAGATTTTGCGCGACCGCGCGGTGCTGCGGCGCGAAAGAAACTGCCAGCCGGGCGGGCTTTCCTATGTGAGCGCGAAACTGCTTGCGCTAGGCCTAGTGGCAGCGGTTCAGTGTTTCACCTACCTGCTCGTGGGGAACCATTTCCTGGAAATCGAGGGCGTGCTTCTCTACCACTGGATCTGGATGACGCTCACCGCGCTGACAGGGACGGGCATGGCCTTGCTGGTTTCCTCACTGGTAAAAACGGAGAGAGCGGCATTGACCGCCGTGCCCTTGCTGCTCGTACCGCAGATGCTCTTGGCCGGTGCGCTTGTTCCTTTCAAGGAGATGAATCGGGGGCTTTTCAATGACGTGAAGCTGGAGCGAGAATATGGAGGCGTGCCCGTTCCCGCCATGATCATGCCGCTGCGCTACGCCTTCGAGGGAATGTTGGTGGCTCAGGCTACGCGGAATCCCTTCGAGCTGGAGCGCATTCGCATGCAGGTGCGGATCGAATCTGCGCGCGACAAGGGTGAGGACTTAAACGAGAAAGGGATCATGCGCTTCGAGATGGTGAAGGAGGGCCTGCGTCGTTTGCTGGCGTCCGGCGCTCGCACCGAGCCGGAGGCACGACTGCTTGTCGAGCGTATCCGTCGCATAGTCAACGAAGGTACTCCGCTCGAAGTCGCCAGCATGAAGGTCTGGCCAGAAGGTGAGGGGGTGAAGCCGACATATACGTTTTTCGTCAACGAACGCATCGATCTACTCGTGCGAGAGGCTGAGACTTTCCGAAACGACTACCGAAACAAGAAACCCAAGCATGTGTTCCTAGCTCTTGAAAAACCGATTCCATTCTACGAGGAGGTGAAATCGGCGCTCGCGGACGACAGAAAACGGGAAGTGACCGATTTTCTGGAAATCGACGCACTGGCGGAAGGTGGCCAGATTGAGACGATGAAATTCTGTGCCTGGGTCCTCCTTGGCGTGAGCCTAGGATGTTCAGGGGTCACTGCCTGGGTGATCGGTCGGCAGAACAGAGCCGTAAAATGACACCTTTCAGGGGATTTCCAGTCCCTTGACGTTTTTGAGAACGTTCTCCGACAAATTCGCCGAGCGGATCCACTGGCGGGCGGCGTCCGGTTCATCCTCGATCCAAGCGTTCAGCAATCGATCGTAGGTCCGGTCCCGGCGACTCTCATCTTCGATCACTGCGATCTGTGAAACGGCGACTCCCGGGTCTTTCTGGAAAGAGTTCCAAACGAAATGCTGGACCATCCGGTCGTCACGATCCTCAGGGAAGCGGTTCATTAGATCCGCTGCCGTCTGAGGATTCTCTCTCGCTTCGATGGTCACCATACCGCGCAATGCCCTGCTGCGGGCCTCACCTTCGGGAAGGCTTTCAAACGAATTGAGTGCGGCCTTCGGATCCGTTTTCGCCCACTCTTCGTAAACTTCATCGACGCTGCGCGTTGCTGATTCACCGAGGTTGGCGAGCAACCAAGAGGCGGTCCCTGCCGGGTCTTCCTTCGCGAGCTGCTCGGCGAAGCGAGCTATGGCTCCGTCGCGCAGGCGCTCGTCGTCGAGAGTGGCGATCCATCCTTTCGCGGCATCCGGGCCGAGCTGGAGAAGGTGCGGCATCATCGCACCGAGTGCTTCGCCACGTTGACGGCTGTAGGGAAGTTCCTCAAGCAACTCGGTGGCACGTGGAGAATTGGTCGCCACGAGACCGCGGATGATTCCGGTCATGTATGGATTCGGATCGTCGTCATCGTGGTTCGCCTTTGCCCAAGCGATCGCGGACTCGGGGTCGCGGCTTGCCCATGCGGTCAACACGGTGTTAGTGGCCATTCCGCCACGGGTATTTTCCTTCGTGTAAGCGAGTGCTGCGGTCGGATCCACTTCCGCCCAAGCGGTCAGAAGCATCGCGTATTCTCCCATGCGCGCTTCTGTCAGGCCGAGACTACGGAAACGTTCAACAGCGGACTCGAACTCTTCCGGTGAAAGTGAGTCGATCCACGCAAGCATCGCCCGCCCTCGGTCGAGAGGATTCTCACCGCGGACAATTTCCTCCATATCATCGAGCCTTTCCTCATAGGTCGTATCGGAGCGGTCTGAATTTCCGCGTGCTGGGCGCGAATTTGCGGATCGTGAGGAATCACGGTCGCCCTGTGCTCCAGAGCGTGAACCGACCATACTTTCTGACTGGCGCAAAAGCAGATCCGCCTCGGTGGGTTCAGGATTTCCTTGGGTGAGTTTCCCAGCGAGAAATCCGGCGATGCCGACTCCGAGGCAGGCGGCAGTCACGTTCGTAGCGTTCCAATTCATGAGAGTTTAAGGGTATCGCTGAATATAACGTGCGCAACTCCGGGTTTTGTTCAACGGTCCGCCATCTCACGCGGATTTGAGCTTCGGAATCGAGGCCAAGAGGCGCTTCGTATATTCGTCCTTCGGTGCATGGAAAACTTCTTCCGCCGTCCCTGTCTCGACGATTTTTCCTCGATACATCACAGCGATCCTGTCGGCGATGTAGTGAACCACGCCTAAATCGTGAGAAATGAACACCATGGTCAGGCCGAGATCGCGCTGGAGGTCTTTGAGTAGATTCAGAATCTGGGACTGGATGGAAACGTCCAGCGCGGAGACCGGCTCGTCTGCGATGATCAGCTTCGGCTCCGGGGCGAGTGCCCGCGCGATGGCGATGCGCTGTCGTTGGCCTCCGGAAAACTCGTGCGGGTAGCGCTTCATCTGCGCTGCGTCCAGACCCACCGTGGAGAGCAGATTGATCACCCGTTCCTCCAGTTCTTGCCCCTTCATCCCCCGGTGCCGCTGCCGCACGGCTTCGGCGATGGTGGAGAAAACGGTCATCCGCGGATTCAATGACGCATAGGGATCTTGGAAAACCATTTGGAAATCCAGCCGCCGCCTTCGAACCTCCGATCCACTGAGTGTGGAATAGTTTTCCCCATCCAGAACAATGGCACCGGAAGTAGGGGGGATGAGCTGCATCACGAGGCGGGACAGGGTCGATTTCCCGCAACCCGATTCACCGACCAGACCCAAGATCTCGCCCTTGTGAATTTCCAAGCTCACTCCGTCCACCGCCTTCACGGTCTCCGTGCGGGAAGAAAGCATGCCACCGGCTTTCTTCACGAAATGCTTCTCCAGTCCTTTGATTTCCAGATATCCCACGGCCCAAAGTGAAGCACCCCTACTCCCTGATCGCAACGAAGTTCGGACCTCTCGGAAACCCAGGGTGCCTACATTGGGGAGAAAGAAAGATATTAACCGCAGATGAACAGGATGGACGCAGATGAAGACCAGAGAATCGAGTCTTAAACTACCCGAATTCTCGCCTATCAGGTAGATTCCCCGTCCGATTTCTTATTCTTATCTGCGTGAATCCCGTTCATCTGCGGTTGATTCCTTAGATTGGATAGGATTTCTCCCTAGTGTAGGCACCCTGCTCGGAAACCGGAAATTTTCGACTGGCTGTCAGCTCGATCCGAAATAGCATCCCCAAACCCCGCTTATGAAGAACCCACTGTTTCTGTTTCTCTTAGCCGCCCTAACAATTTCTGCTCAGGATCTCCCGAATGTTCTCGGAAGTCCACCTGCCAAAACTTCGGAGGAATGGACCTCCAAACAACGACCGGCGACCCTCGAGCTATTTCGGAAGCATGTCTATGGCCGCGCCCCTGTCGGCCGACCGAAGAAACTTTCCTTCGAAATTGTGGAGGAAGACACCAATGCCATGGAAGGAGCGGCTACGCTGAAAATCGTAAAAATTAGCTATTCTGGGAGTGGCGGCGCCGGGTCGATGAACCTCGTCATTTTCATTCCAAACAACCTGGAAAAACCCGCGCCCGGATTTCTCCTCATTTGCAACCGCGGGAAGGAGAACATTGATCCCACCCGCAAGGAGAAATCTCCCTTCTGGCCTGCTGAGGAAATCGTCGCGCGCGGTTATCTGGCCGCCACTTTCCACTACGAGGACATTGTCCCCGACGATAAGAACGCCTTCGGAAAGGGCGCCTTCAAGATCTTCGATTCCAAAAACGAAAAACGTGCCCCAGACGCATGGGGAACCGTCGCCGCATGGGCATGGGGCGCTTCTCGGGCCATGGATTATCTCAAAACCGATGACGATATCGATCAGAGCAGGATCGCGGTCATCGGCCATTCGCGGGGAGGGAAAGCTTCGCTCTGGGCAGGTGCGGAGGACGAGCGTTTCGGCATGGTGATCTCGAACGATTCTGGCTGCTCCGGAGCCGCCCTAGCCCGCCGCAAGCACGGGGAGCGCGTCGCCCGTATCAATGGCCAATTCCCGCACTGGTTCTGCGAGAACTACAACGCCTTCAACGACAAGGAAGAGAACCTTCCCATCGACCAGCACCAGCTCATTGCACTCATGGCACCGCGCCCAGTTTATATTGCGAGCGCCACCGAGGACGATTGGGCGGATCCCGAAGGCGAATTCCTCGCCGGAGTCCACGCCGCGCCTGTTTACGGACTGTTCGGCCTGAAAGGGCTGGGCACGGGAAAAATGCCGGAAGCGGACTCCCCCCTCGCCACCGGCCACATCGGCTACCACATCCGCACCGGGGAGCACAATCTCACGGTCTACGACTGGCAGCGCTACATGGATTTCGCCGACAGGCATTTCCTGACGGCAGAATGACTGGCTGACAAAATACCGTTCACCGGCGGCGGCGGATGAAGCACAGACCGGTTGCTAGCGCGGCGAGCATCGCCGAGCTGGGTTCGGGTACGCTGACAATCTGTATTGAGGAGAGAGTCGCTTGATCCGAGTCGAATGCCGTGCCTCCGGCGTTCAGGGATCCGATGTAAACTCCAAGCACGTTTTGGCCGGCACCGATTGTGACCTGCCCGAGAGCGTAATTGTTTCCGGCCTGCCAGCTCGTCGTGTTCGATGCGTTAAGCGAAATTTCCTGAGCATAGGTGCCTTTGCCGAAAACTGCGGAATCCGTTCCGATACCCGGCATCGCGCCCAAGGTGCCGATCCCAACCACCAGATCTGTTCCGGTATTTCCCGCGTAGTGGGCGACCACATAGATATTGTAGGTGCCCGATGCCAAACTATTGATGGCGACACCTAGCGGGCCACGGGGATTGACTCCATTGGTGACCGTCGAGGTCATCGCGTCCTGACTCAGCGTGGTGCCGAAGATCGAAGAACCGGTTGCAGAAACCTCTTCGGGATTACGGGTGCTCCGAAAACTGACGGTGCCGGCCGAGGTATCCTGCGCACGTCCCAAATCGAAAGTCAGTCCTCCGCTGGTAAAGCTGTTGTTGGCGGGATCGGCCACGTTGATCCATGTGGAGCTGCCTGTGGCGGCCGGGGCGTTGGTGCCGGAGTAAGCCCCGCTGGCGTCGCTGAAATCCACTTGGAAAACTGCTGCGGACGCAGTTAGCACCCCCGCTCCGGCAAGCACTGTCGAAACACTCAATTTCGTAAAAAAGTATGTTCTAATAATCATAATAATCTGTAGTGAAATCAAAAATTTTACGACGGTCAACTTCAAACGTAGGATCCAGATTCCTGGAAGAGTGTCATATTTTCCTCAAAAAAGTGGATAACCGGATCGTCTCCCGCGGAATCAGGTATTGAAGGGTGCCGTATAGCCGCTTTGTGCCACGCAATCAAACTCCCATGTCGTTAGCCAGAAACCCATTGAACACCGAACAACAGGAGCGTGGCTTCGCTCTGGTCGTGACGCTTACTCTGATGGTGCTTCTGGCCATACTTTCCCTAGGACTATTGAGCCTGGCCGGCGTCGAGCTGAGAACCAAAGGTGCTATGCAGCACCAATCCCTTGCCCGCCAGAATGCCATCCTCGCTATGAATCTTGCAGTTAGCGAGCTGCAGAAAAATCTCGGCCCCGACCAACGTGTTTCCGCAATCGCCGGACTCGTCGATCCGGCCCACGAGGGCAGCAATCCCAAATGGATTGGGGCGTGGAACACGGAGGGCGGCTTCCGCGGCTGGCTCATCAGCGGAAACGGAAACATCCCCCAGCCGATGGATCCGGCCAGTGACGTGAACGCTGGCGACATGCCCTTCCAGCCTTCGGAGAAAGCCGCAACTGACCCTTCTAGCCACACCGGTTGGTCATTCGCCGGCACACCAGCCGTCATGCTTGTCGGAGCACACTCCGCCGGAGCCGCTGGCCTCTCGGAAAACCGGTTCGTCTTCGCACCAGTCGTCGATGTAAAATCGGAAAACACCACCGAAACCACCGGGCGCTACGCCTGGTGGATAGGCGACGAGGGAGTCAAAGCAAACCTGGCAATGGATGTCCTGCCGGAACCGTCCGACAGCACCCCGGACCGTCTGTCATTTCTGAAAGGTACCCCCAATCGCGGGTTCCCAACTCTCGGCGACCCGTGGCAGGTCTGGCTGCCGGATGACTCTGCCTCCACACTTGCCTCCACTTCCGGTAAAATCGTCTCCCGCAGACAGGTTCCGCTCGCCAGCAGCGCTCTGGAGGATGAGGAAAAAGCCGGTTTCCACGACTTCACCACCCACAGCGCGGGCGTTCTCTCGGATACGAAATACGGTGGCCTGCGCAAAGACCTCTCGATCGCTTTCGAGATCCCGGAAGAGGCCTTTGAGAATTCCGAGTTCACCCGGGTTCTGTCCGTCGGCGAGCCGGAGCCGGATCTCGCATATGCAACGGATCACAGCGGACGCACCGCTTCCGGTCGCTTCTCCGGGCGCTCCACCAAAACCGCCGTAAACTACCGCGATCCGTCCTGGGATTCCGATAAATTCTTCCGCGGCCCCACCTTTGATCTCCTCCGGGACCACTACCAGCTCTACCGCCGCGTCAACGATCCCTTTTCCGCGAACGCCTCCATCCCCGGCCAGGCGTTCCTCCCGAACACCAGCGACACCACCCACAAGGAAATCCGCGGACGCGCCCCCATGGGCGACTATTTCCGCTATCCGGAAATCAAATACTTCCACTCCGGCCCGGATTACGAGGTCACCGACACATACAAGCGGAATGAAAGTGGCAGCGACCTCCCTCGCCTCCGGCCCATGGCCACCGAGCTGGTGCCTGAATTGATCCGCTATACCTACACCCTCGCCATCCAGTCCTACGAGGATCCCGATGAAGAGGACATGTATAAGATCCGCTTCATCGTCACCCCTTTCATGGTCTTGCACAATCCATACAACATCGTGCTGAACTCGCCGGCCATGTGGTTCCGCATCCAGCGAGCGGAAATGGCCATGAAAATCAATACCAAGGACAAAGATGGCAACAACGTCTCCACCAACGACATCGAGCTCCGCTATCTCGCCCAGAGCTATTTCGGAAACGATACCAATCTGGAGACGAACGAACTCTCCCACGATGCCATCGATTACTTCGTCTCGGACAACGGCACCGCCTCGGGAATCATCGCGATGCAACCGGGCGAGACAAAGCTCTTTACCGCACGCGGTAGCTCACCCACTCCCGCCGAAGATCTTTTCGCCGCCGGGGAGAACCGCAGCGTGTTCCTGCAGTCTGGTCTCACGGATCTTTTCTCCACTGGAATCTACATGGATGTCCTCAAACGGTCCGGCTGGCACGGGAAATCCCCCTTCAGTATCCCCAAGGGCACCCCGTTCACCGTCAGCGTCACCAACAAGATCCAGGGTCAGGGTTCCAGCTCCGGGAAGCCAGCCTTCGGGTGGATCGCGAACGAATACCACACGATCTGGAGCAAGGCCGTCCCTCCCGGCGTGGCGGAACCCGTGACCGTCGGGGCGAACAATGCCTGGCCCCAGATCAAACATATGCATTTTTTCCCGGACCATTACTGGACCGGGCCGATGAACAACATCCCCTCCACTGAGCTCTTCCCGGAGGACATCGCGCAAGATCCCTCCGGCCCGCGCCGCTACGTGGGGAAAATTGATATGTATCTCAAGCCCGCCAATGACGGCACGGGTCGTGACAACAATTTTTCCCTCGCCACCCACAACCCTCGCGCGATGGTGCAATCCACCACCATGACCGGCATCCAGGGTCCTGCCTCCGGTCGCGGCCCCGCCACCTGGACAGGCTCCGTGGAGGCGCTGAATCCAGCTACATCCTCCACCCCCGGCTTTGAAAACCGCTTCTGGGGCACCAGCACGAACACCAACGACGGAGGCCAGAAAAACATCATCCTCTACGATGTTCCGCGCGCTCCCATCACCTCCATGGCTGCCTTCCAGAATGCCAATGCCACCCGCCTCGGCATTTCACCAGCGTTTACAATTGGGAATTCGTATGCCTCCCCATACGTCCCAGCCGACGGCCTCTGGTGGCGCAGTGACACGGCTCCGAAAAATAACAAGGGGGTTGGCGAAGATCGCTTCTGGATCATTGATCACTCCTACGTCTATAACGAGGATCTCTTCGATTCCTACTTCTTCTCCGGCGTCAATCCCGGCCACAGCTCCACCCGGTGGAACAACCCCCTTTCCGGCCCGTCCGTCAGCCTCCCCAGCGATCCCACCTCCATCGCCCCCCTCCAGGCAGCGATCGACTCCTGGAAATCCGGCACCGCCCCGCTGCTCAACCCCCGCATGAAATTCGTCATTCCTGACGGTCTTGGCACCGCCGAGGCGAACCAAGAGCTGGACCTCACGAATGCGTATGCCAACCCGCAAACCTCGCTGGCAGCGAAGTCCGGCCTCCGCCCGCACAATTCCATCGCCGCCTACACGCTCAACGAGGGCGCGTTCAATATCAACTCCACCTCCATCCCCGCATGGCGCGCCCTGATTGCCGGGTTCCGGGGAGCCGCCGTCGATCATCTCGTCCCCGGCAGCGGTAGCCTCTCCGTCGCCAAGGAAGAAGACGAAACACCTTTCCCGCGCACCAGTTTTCCCGGCGCGGACTCCGATACGGGGCAGGACGAAAACCTCTGGAACGGCTTCCGCAGTCTTTCCGATGACCAGATCGAGGAGTTGGCGGAGGAGATCGTCGCGGAAATCAAAGACCGCGCGCGCAACCGTCCCTCCGGTCAATCCCCGCGCCCCTTCACCACCATGGGGGAATTCGTCAACCGCCGGATCGGCCCCGCCTCGGATGAATTCAGCCTGAAAGGCCCGCTCCAGGCAGCCATCGACCGCACAACCCTCAACGAACCAGATTCCCTGACCAGCAAAGATCCGATCTCCACCGATAAAAACTACCAGTCCAGCCGTGGAGGAAATACGGAAACCAACGCCATCCAATACGCCAACCCGGGCGCCCTCGCCTCCTCTACCCTCGCCGGTGCGCCGCAATGGTTTTCCCAGGCGGATCTCTTGGAGGCAATAGGCCCGCAGCTCAGCGCCCGCTCGGACACATTCACCATCCGGGCCTATGGCGAAAGCCTCAATGCCAAAACTGGAAGAGTGGAATCCCGCGCGTGGCTGGAAGCCACCGTCCAGCGCGGTTCCGGTTTTGTCGATCCCGCGAACCATCCCGCCCTACCGCTCACTTCCCCGGAACTCAGCCAGCCGAACAAAGACTTCGGAAGGCGCTTCCGCGTAATCGCATTCCGCTGGCTGTCACCAGAAGAAATCTGATCCCGAACATGCGCCTCCTCAGTTCAATATCCCTTCGATCCTTCATCGTCATGGTCGCGATCCTGCCCGCCCTCTGCGGCCATCTCCGGGCGCAGGGCGACGGCGTCAGCATACGTTTCCGCGTCGCCGCCTGGACGGAAGGGGAACCCGCAGGATTCTCCTATCTCCACAAGGGGAAGGTCCAGCGGGTGGAAAACCTCCAGTCCGCCGTCCGCAGTGAAATGCTCGATTACTCCGGCCCGGCGACCATGGTTCTCTATCCGCTCGACGCTCCCGCCGATACGCCCCCCGAGCCTCTCGCCACCGTGAAACTCCCCACGGGAATCAAAACCCCGCTGCTCATCCTCGCCGCGAATCCCGACCCCGAAGGCACTCCCTACCGCGCCCTGATCGTCGAGGACAACCCCGCCTCTTTCCCATTCCCTTCCTACAAATTCATCAGCCTCAGCAAATCACCCGTCGCCATCGCGCTAAACAAACAGAACTTCACCCTCCAGCCGGGAAAACGCCAGCTCGCCACCAGCGAGGACAAAACCCTCAATCTCCGCATCGCCGTCCCACGTGAGAAAACCGACGGATGGCGCATAGTCTCCGATAACTTTTACCCAAACTGGCCGCAGGAACGCACCCTCGTATTTCTGCTCGATGTTACCACAAACGGCAGCACTCGCATCGAACCACGCATCCTCCTCGAAAACAAAAGCGTCTGGGAGCGGGGCGCTTCCCGGAAAGAGGAGCAGGACCCATAAGCCCAGTAGGGTCCCGGATCCAAGGGTTTGACGCATTGCCAGGCGGTTCCCCAGCCCTTACCCTCCGCATCCTGATGACGGTGCTTCGACCATGGCTCCTTGCAATGCTCCTGCTCGGGCACTGCCATGCCGTGTTTGCGGCGGAGCCTCCCGGGGTACTGACCACCACTGCTGGGATCAGGGGGCTTTCCGCCGCAGAGGCGGAAAAACACCACGCCGTCCTGCTCCGCGGAACCGTCCTGTATTGCGATCCCATTGACGGCCACGCCTTTCTCCACGATGCCACCGGCTCGATCTATTTCCGGCCTGGCAGGATCGGGGATGAAGGGGCTGTCCTGCCCGCCGTGGGGGATCTCGTCGAGATCCGCGGCGTGACGGTGGGAGGAAAGTTCTCACCTAGTGTGGCCGGATTCGGATCGCCCGCCAGCCCGGACACGCGCGATCCTTCCGTCCGCCCTGTGCTGATGACCCGTCTCGGAAAGGCCGTGCTCCCCGCTCCCGTCCCGACCACAGCGGATCGCGTCACCACCGGCGAGTTCCACGACCAGTATGTCGAACTCCAGGGAACCATACGCAGCGTGGATGCCTCGGATTCCCCGGTGGGGAAACGCATCGGCTTTTCCGCAAGCAGCCGCTTCGGGCACCCGGGGCTGACACTTTTAATACCTGCCTCGGCAACCGTCCCGGACCACTGGGAAAACGTGCCCGCCACATTCCGGGGTATCGCGTCCGGCGGAAGTTCCACGAGGGATGACGTCGGGAGCGTCCGGCTGTTGATTCCAAATATCGAACACATCCAGCCGCATTTCGACAGGCTCGAGGCGGCGTTCAGCGGTCAACCGAAACCCTTCCACCGCCTCTTCAGCTACACCCACCCCGGCACTTCCACGCGGCAGCTCCGCCACACGCTTGTCGAGGGAACCATCACCCACACCATCCCCGGGAAGGGGCTTTACCTGAATTCCACGGATCCTTCCGTGTCCCGGGGTCTCTATATCCAGACTCCGCAGGAACACGCTTTCGCACCGGGGAACCGGATCCGAGCGGTCGGATTTCCCACCAAGTCCGAAAACCTCTCCTTTCTCGGGGATGGCATCCTGCGGCTGAAGGAAAGCTCCTCCCCGCCCGTGGCCATCCCCGTCACCCCGGAGCAGGCCCTCTCCGGAGATCATCATGCCGCGCTCGTCTCCTTGGAAGGGCGTTTCGTCGAGGAATTCCACCAGGGAAACCTGCGCCTCATCACCTTGCAGACCGCGGGCCCGCTGCTTGCCGTCCGTGTTCCGCTCAAGGGATCCGCTGCGGTTCCGGAATTCACTCCCGGGGCATGGTTGCAGGCCACGGGCATCCTCGATCCCGAAAACCATCTCGCCCGCTCTCCCGGCGGTGCCCCCATCCAGCTCCATGCCCGCTCCCCCGCCGACATCCGCATCCTGCGCCAGCCGCCCTGGTTCACCACGCGAAAGCTCGCATGGATCATTGCCGGCCTGGTTTCCGCCGTCGTTCTCGGCTCCGTCTGGATCTCCCTCCTGCGCTGGCAGGTTTCCCGCCAATCCCGGAGCCTCGCGGAAAAGGCTGCCAGCCAGACCCTTGTCGAAGAGCGCCAACGCATCGCCCGCGAACTCCACGACACCCTTGAGCAACAGCTCGCCGGCATCCAGTTCCACCTGGATGCCGTCGCCGACTGGACTGCCGAATCGCCTGCCCTGATCAAAGACGCCGTGGGGTCGGCGCGGGCCATGCTCGCACATTCCCGCTCGGAATCCCGCCAGTCCATCTTGCAACTGCGCTCTCCCGCCTTGGAAAACCTCGGGCTTCTCGGAGCCATCCGGCACGATACCGGTCTCCTCACCCCCTCTGGAAAACCCGCCATCCACATCGCCTCCAGCGGCGATCCCACTCATTGGCCGGGGCCCGTGGAATTCCACATCCTCCGCATCGTGCACGAGGTAATCACCAACTCGGTGAAACATGCGGACTGCGACGACGTATTCCTGAACCTCGCGTATCACCCCCGGCGCCTTGAAATCGAAATCCGCGACAACGGCTCGGGCTTCGACCAAAGCCGGATCTCCGGGGACTCGCCGGGCTTCGGTCTTCTCGGCATCCGCGAACGCATCCTGAAAATCCGCGCCACCCACGAAATTCATTCCGCTCCCGGCACAGGGACGACGATACAAATTTCCATCCCCAAACCCGGACACACATGAAGCCGATACGCCTCTTTCTTATCGACGACCATTTTTTTGTCCGCAAAGGATTATCCGCCTCTCTCGCATCGGAGCCGGACATCGATGTGGTAGCGCAGGCGGAGGACATGCCATCCGCGATCCGCGAGTTCCGGAAGCACCGGCCCGCTGTGACCTTGCTCGACCAACACCTGGCCACATCCACCGGCCTGGAGATACTTAAAGAGCTGCTCTCCGAATTTCCGGATGCCAGGATCGTTTTCCTGACTGTCGATGAATCCGAGGAAACCGTCTTCCAGGCGATGGACAACGGAGCAGTGGGATACCTCTCCAAGTCTTCCCCCCGCCGCATCCTGCTCGAGGCCATCCGGGAAGTTGCCGCCGGAAACCTGTATCTGCCGGCGGCTTTCCGCCAGCTCCTCGACAGGCGCAAGGAGCGTCCCACCCTCACCCAGCGGGAAGCCGAAGTGCTCTCTCTCATCGTCGCGGGCGAATCCAACAAGATGATCGCCCATTCCCTGGGAATTGCCGAAATGACCGTCAAAGTCCACATCGCGCGTATCTTCGAGAAACTCGGAGTCCACGACCGGATTTCCGCAGCCATGATCGCCGTCCAGCGCGGGCTGGCTAAGGTGCCGTAGGAGGGGAAAAGGCGCATAGCCCGAAAGTATTACGCCCGACCCGTTGACCGGTGGGGATGGCAGCAACCATGATTGAAAAATCAGAAGGGGGGTTTCCGCACTTCAAATGCCCCGAACCAAACAACCGCTATGAACACAAGAATATCCAAATCCATCCTACTCGCAGCTCCCGGGCTCCTACTCGCCACCATCGCCAATGCGGCGACTCTCGTCACTTATAATTTCAATGATGCCACAAGCACTGCGACCCGCCTGGCACCAACAATTGACGGCTCTAACCTCACCGCGACGTCGATTTCGAACGGAGCGGATACGGATACCGGGCGCAACCTGACCAACGATGTTTACGACTTCACTACTCCTGCGAACAATGCGCTGAACGTAACTTTGAATTCGGGCGACTACTTCGGTGGGAATTCCGACGCCAATGCGGACAGCGCCCTCGCCGCAGGTCATTACTTCGGGTTTACAGTCGCTGCTGATCCGTCGTTTACTCTCAGTCTTGATACGGTGACGTTCGACCACTCCCGAACCAGCAGCGCCCCACGGACAACTGCCGTTTACGCTTCAATCGACGGCTCATCCACGTTCACAAGGATTTTCAAGCAGGGCAACAACTCCAAGAGTGCCCTTGATCCCTATTCGATCACACTTTCTTCGGCGTTTGACAGTATAAATTCGGCGGAATTCCGCTTCGTCTATTTTGATAACAACGCGAATAAAGGTGCGGGTAAATATGACAATATTGTGATCAACGGTGACGTAGTCCCGGAGCCTTCGACCGCGCTGCTCGGTGCGGTCGGTATGCTCGCCCTGCTGCGCCGCCGCCGCTAGTCCTTCCCGCGTTCGCACCTTCGCGCGGTTCCCGCGAACTTCCCTACCCGTCCCGGATCCGTCCGGCGGCGGGTTTTTCGGAAATTCGTTACAATCCTCCCGCTTCCCACCAATCTCGCCGCTACCTTCCTGCCGCCCCCGGCGAGCCAGGGCGGCCAACCCGATACCAACAACTACTATGCGCATTCCCGCAACCTTCGTCCTCGCCACCCTGTCCCTGCTCCTGCCCGCCTCCCTTGCCCAGGCTGAATGGCACTTCGTCCCGCCCGCAGGGGTAGGCATCGCGAACGTGAAGGACTACGGCGCCAAAGGTGACGGCAAGACCGACGACACCCAGGCCATCCTCAGAGCCATTTCCGAAAACATCGACAAGTCCCGCTACCGGTCCAACCCCTTCATCTGGTTCCCGAACGGCACCTATCTCGTTTCCGACTCCATCGAAGGCCGCGTTCTCGGTGAGGGCAATAAACGCGCGGAGGGCAAGGAATGGTCGGCCGGCTGGCGCTCCATGCTCATCCTCATCGGCGAAACCCGCGACGGGGTGGTTATCAAACTCAAGGACAGCGCACCCGGCTTCACCGATCCCGAAAAGCCCAAATGGATCCTCGCCACCGGATCGGAGCACGACAATCCCAACAACCAGTCCGGCGGCGGCAACCGCGCCTTCCGCCACAATATCCTCAACCTCACTGTGGATGCCGGCAGCGGCAACCCCGGTGCCATCGGGATCGATTTCATCGCCAACAACCGCGGCTCCATTGATGGGGTCACCATCCGTGCAGGGGAGGACAGCGGCTTCACCGCCATCGACATGACCCGCAGCTGGCCCGGCCCGGCCATCGTCATGGATGTGGAAATCCAGGGCTTCGCCCACGCCATGCGCCTGGGTCATTACCAATACGGAATCACCTTCGAAAACATGAAGATCCGCGGCCAGCGCGAGACAGCCATCACCAACTACGCGAACATGCTGACCATGCGCAACATCGACTTCGAGGGCGACGTGCCGTTCTATGAATCCAATCACAACAAAAGCGTGCTCGCCCTTCTCGACAGCACCCTCACCAACACCGGCGAGGTCCCCGCCGCCATCATCACCCCCGGCCTCGCCAACCTCCGCCGCACGACTTTCACCGGCTACAAAACCATTATCGAGGACACTTCCAAAGACGGCCAGACCCTCGCGGCGAAGGACGGCGAACCCTCCAAGGTCATCGCCTACGACAAAGGTTTCACCTTCGACACTGCCGGGAAAACGCCTCAGCCAATGAACCTCCCCATCGAGGAAATCCCCACCATCCGCCCACCCGATGGCACCAAATGGACCGATGGCGGCCTCACCGGGGAAAGCCTCCAGGCGGCGATCGATTCCGGCGCGGAATACATTTTCCTACGCCCCGTCACCACCGTGGAATTCAAAGAACCGGTGATCCTCCGCAACAAGGTGAAACTCATCATGGGCATGCACGGCTGCATCAAAGGACCCGGGGAAAAGGAAACTCCGGAAAACGACAGGCCGCCCGCGTTCATCATGGGGGATACTGGCTCGGACACGGTTTGCCTGGAACACATGTTTATCGGGGGACGGGTTGAAAACCCCTCCTCCCGTACCTCTCGTCCTCCGCCATGTGGATATCGAGCAATACGGACTGCTCGCAAACGGCAGCGGGAAAACCCACGTCATCGATGTCATCGGGCGGAACTACCGCATCGGCCCCAAGCACACCTTCTGGGCGCGCCAGCTCAACGCGGAATTCGGGGAGGATCCTCTCTTCACTAATGCAGGCACCTCGTGGATTCTCGGTTTCAAAATGGAATCAAACACAGCCGGGGGGAAGGACAACAAACCCGGCACCCCTTCGCTTTACAACCTCGATGGCAAGCTGGAGGTGATCGGCGGCTTCCTCTACACCCTCGGATCAAAGCGGGAAGAGGCACCCCGTGTCCCCGCCTTCACCAACAAAAAAGGCAAGATCGCCATTTCCTACCGCGTCAACGGCCGCCCGGAAACCTACTACCCCATCATCCTCCGCCAAGGCAGCATCGACAACGGCAAGGATATCATGGCCAAGGAAATCAAAGACCCCGGCGCGGCCTTGTTTACCGACGAGCGGTAAGCGGGGAAAAAGTAGAAGCGTGCTTCCAGCCGCTAGCGAAGAATCGGGCACGGTTCCAGTTCCCGGTCGGTCGACCCGGCATCCCAGCTGTGCGCGTCACAAAATGAAAAAGCCCCATGCCGGCGAAACTTCCGGACATGGGGCGGTGGATTAATTCAAGCCTATAGGCCTGGGGGTCAGCGGCGGCGGATGCCAAGCATGGAACCTACTCCCATAAGCGCGAGAATCCCCAGCGATGACGGCTCGGGGATTGGTGTGATCCCGACATTGTAGTGTTCGGTGATACGGGTTTCTGATAGCGCCCCATCATAGAACGCCACTTCATCGATCAGCCCATTGAACCAACCGGTTCCACTGCTGCGGTTGTGAAGCAGACCGATATAAACCCGGTCCGTCGCCCCGTCCTCAGTCGGCCCGTTCGAGGATGCCACGAGACTTCCGTCCACGTAGAATTTATCCTCGTCCGCAGCACCTCCGGAGCTGAAGACACCTACCAGGTGGTGCCAGTTCCCGTCGTTCAGGGTCAGGGCAGGGTTGGCGGAGGTGTTCACCGCACCGTTCTGGTTCTGGTCGAAAACAGCGTTGCCGCCCGTATCCACGCCCATCGCGTGGTAGCGGTTGTTCTGATTGTCCCTCAAATGCGAGACGACATATCCCGTCGAGGAGACCGCTCCCGTGCCGAGGTTGATCCAGGCTTCCAAGGTGTAGGTTTGGTCGCCGCCTGCGATTGAGGTATTCATGGTATTGATCCAATCATTGGAACCATCGAAGCGCACCGCAGTGTTTGATCCGGCGCCGGGGATCCCCGCCTGGCCGAAGGCCGTGCCTGCGAAGTTGTTGTAAACTCCGTTGGAAGCCGTGGTTGAGGAGTCAACAGCTCCCCCGGTCGCGTTCGCTTCACCGAGCCGGTAGTAGCCGACGGGATTGTCGGCCAGCACGGTGCTGACATAGGTCGCGGCCGAAGCCGTGCCTGAGAAGCCGACGAGCATCGCCAGCATGGTTCTTGTGTTTTTCTTCATTTTCATTTTTGTTGTTTGTTTTGCAGGAAAATAGTTAGGAGTATAGGGCAAATTTTGGCTCTAAGGCTCTTCACTCACCTCTACCGCGTCATCAGGCATGATGACGATTCGCTGGTGGCAGAAGGTCGGGCCGTTCTGGTGGCGCACGAGGATGCGGTTGAAACCCTTTCTCAGGGTAACCCTGCGCAGGCCTTTGATTTCCTCGAAAATCGCATCTGCGGAACCCTGCCGCCCGTTGTCCTCGTAGATCAGCACGTCGTTGAGCCATACCCGCCCGCCATCGTCCTGGCCGATGCCGAGGATCACTTCCCTATCCCTGTCGGAATACACTTCCGTGAACCAGTAGTAGATCGCGGCTCCATAGACACGCGGCGGCTCGCAGCGGCGGCGGTCGCTTTGGTAAAACCTCCAGCCCAGCACCTGGTCGATGTGACCCGGCTGGTCTGCGAACTTCCCGTCGTAGTATTTCCCGTCCAGATCGATGCGGGTCTCGGGCGGGTTGGTCTTGGAGAAATCCATGGATTTCCCGCCTTCCCAAGGTCCGATGACAAACCAGGTGCCTATGAAAAGCCATGAGCGGCGCAAGGCTTCGTCCGTCACCCGGCGGCTGGGCAGGACTTTCATGGACTTGCCTTTCCCGACGCTGATGGATTGCGGCTCAAGGGCGAAATCCCCGCCATCGCCTGGGCCGGCGCGACGAAAATTCCCTTCGCCGCCCTCGCCGCCGGCACCGGAGCCGATGCCACCCTTCGCGGAGGCGGCGGAGGTGATGACGGACATATCCACCATCTCCCCGGAGTTGTGACTGCGTGCGCCATCTCTTGCGGCATTTGCAAACCTGGAGCTTTTCTCCTCATTGTTGCTGCCGGGTGCCTGTCTCCGCATCGCCTCTGCGCGGCTGACCATTTCCTCGATGGTGTGCTCCATTTCCTCCAGCGTCCGGCGGTGGGTATCGATGGTACCGACCTTGTTGCCGGATTTCGCTTCGGCAAGTCTTTCGGCGAGATCCGTCCGTGGTGGGGCGCTGAGTTTTGCCGCATCCACCGCTCCCTTCGCATCCGTATCTTCGGTTGCGGCAATCTCCGCAGCCCGGCCTTTGACGAAATCCTCGACGATGGCCTTTTCGAGATCTAGCGCCTTGTCATAGAGTCCGCCGGCGGATTCGTCCGAGGGTTCGGAAGTGGGATCATCCCCGCTTTTGGAATCCACCAGGCTGGCGATTTCCTCCGCGTCCGGACCAGCCTCGGACGCCGTAGCCGCATACTCTTCCGCCGCCTCCTTGATCCGCTCCGCATTGTCAATCGCGAGATCCATCCCGCGCTTGTCCAGCCCGGCCTCCTTCTGCTGCTCGAATTTCTCTACCAGTGCTTCGACTGCCTCATCGACCTTTTGCAGATCATCCCCTCCCGGCGTGGTCTCCGTGGGCAGCTCTGCGATCGCTTTTTCCACCTCTGCGAAGTCGTCCTCCAGTGCCGGATCGATGCCGCGCGCACCCGTTTCAAGATCTCCGGCAAGAGCCTCCTCTCCCGCTTCCACGTAGCTCACATTTTTCCCGTTGATGAAAATTTCCGCAAGACCCGTGCTGGCGTCGATGCTGAAGGCGAGGTGGCTCCATTGATCCTGCCGGATCACAACGCCTCCGCTATGCACTTCCCCGGACTCGTTTTTGCCACGCGATTTCAGAACCAGGCGCATTCCCCTCAAATCCGGTTCATTCACATCCCTCAAGGAAAATTGGATGCCCGTGGGATCTCCCTCACTCGATGTAGCGGCGAGGATTTGGGATTTCGTCCGGCGGGGACAGACCCACATGGCCACTGTCACCGGTGTCTCCATGGAAAACGCCCCGGTATCCAGATGGCTGTCTTTCGCATCGTGGAGAAACTCCAGCACGTGCGGGCTGAAAGCATCTTCGGCTTCCGCATCGCGCACGGCGAGCACGGCGGGAACATCTGCAGGGCGGTCTCCGGCGAGATCGGCGAGCTGGTTGCGCTCGCCTTCCTGCACGGGCCAATAGTGGACAAGTCCGTCCGATGGCAGATTTTTGATGTTGGAAATTTCCGCCGTTTCCAACAGGCGACCGTAGATTCTGATGTCGTCGAATTTCTTGACCACCGAGCCCTGCCGCGAGGCGTCCGCGCCAATGACAAGATGCCCCTGGGTGTCATCGAGCATTGTCGTGACTTTTGCCGAGAGGCTTTCCACCTGCCTGCGCACCTCTTCCTTGCGCAGCTCGCGGCGCTCCTTGCGGGTTTGTGCGGAAAGCTCTTTGAGCGCGCGATCCGCTTTTTCCGCGATCTCCCGCTCGATCTCTTCCAGCCGTTTCAGGTTTTCCTGAAGCTTGGGCTTGCGTCTTTCTTCCTCGATCTCGCGCATTTTCTCCGCCGTCTCCGGCTTGAGTTCGATCTGTTCCCGCTGGAGTTTCCGCGCTTCCTCCAGCTCCGCGGAGCGTTTTTCCACCTCCGCCGTGCGCTGCTCCATATCCGCCTGGGAGACTTGCTGCGATTTCACGAAAAGCGGCAGGACGAGCCAGATCAGCACCGCATGGATCAGCACCGCCACCCCACCGGCGACCATCCAGAAACGCAGTCCGGCGCCCCTCCTATCGGTTGTATTTTTCATCATAAGTTCGGATTCCCACGTTGGTCATTCCACGGAACTGGCACATGTCGAGAAGCTGGGCGACGTGGTAGAGCGGCGCCCGGTAATCCGCGTCGATTCGGATGCGGCGGTCGGGATTGGCGATGGATTCCTCGCCCAGCCTGCGGAAAACCTCGTCCACCGAACTCTCGCGCCCCTGCCAGAAAATGTCCCCGCCGTGACCCACGCTGAGGACGATATGCTCGTTGTCCGGGCGCAGCTTTTCCGCGCTGGAACTCTCCGGCGGGACAACGTTGATGTCCCGCTTCTCTTTTTTAAACATGGTCGCCACCAGGAAAAAGATCAGCAGCAGGAACACGCAATCGATCAGCGGCGACATGGAGACCTCCGCCACCACGCCCTGTTTTTTTCTGCGCCTGCGTCTGCTCATTTGTCCTCCGTTCTTTCGTTGTTGCCAGCGAAACGGATGTCGCTCGCTCGCGCCCTGACTTTCGCGAAGCCCTGGATCTCGAACTCGTCGAGCACCCGCACGAAGGTCTGGAAATCCGTCTGCTCCTCCACGATAAGGGTGATGGGGATGTTCTTGTCGATGCTCTCGCCGAGCTCGCGTAGATACTCCGGGAGATCACCCGCCGCCCTGGAATTCAGTCCTGTCTTTGATCGTCCGCGGATCGTGAAAGGCCGCCCCTGCTTATCGATCCCGATCTCCAGCTCCGCGCTGCTCTCGCCCTTCTCGATCATGGTGGAGTCCTGCTGCATCCGCGTGGGAATCTGCCGCTCCCAGCGCTTGATCATACTGGTCACCAGGAAGAATATCAGCATCAGGAACACACAGTCGATCAGTGGCGAGAGCGGAACCTCCGCATCGTCGCCCTCGCCGTTTTTCCTTCGTCTTCGCATCCGGGTTTCGTGGTGAAAAATTTCAGGCCTTCCGCTGCCTGGAGAGCGGACCGTCCTCCGCCAGCACCCAATCGCTCTGGGCGTCTTCCAAGGCCGTTTCCAAATCATCGGAGATCATACCTATCCGGAATTTTGCCGCATGGAATGCGATCAGGGCCGGAACCGCGATCACCAGCCCGGCAGCCGTCGTGATCAGCGCCTTGGAAATGGAGCCGGCCAGCAGGGAGGCTCCACCCTCGTCACCGAACACCTCCACCAGCTTGAACGCCTCGATCATTCCTATCATCGTCCCGAGCAGACCCAGCAGCGGAGCCAGCCCGGCGATCACCGCCAGAGGCACACCCCGGCGCTCCTCGGATTCGATGCGGCGCAGGGCGACATCACCTGCCAGGACGAAGGTCGCTTCGGGATCCGCATTGCGTCGTTTGATCAGGATTTCCAGCCCGTCTCCCAGAGGGCTGCCACTCTTGCGGCACTTCATCATCGCGCTCTCGAAATCGCCCCGGATCACCTCCTCATCCACGGATTTCATCAATCCGGTCGGGATGAAACGCCCGCGCTTCAAGAACCAGATCCGCTCCACGCAGATCGCGACCAGAGCCAGGCTGAGCAAACCAAGGGCGATCATCGTCGCGCCGCCCTGAATCATTTCCTCGCCCCAGTTCACCGTCACCGATTCCAATCCATCGCCTCCCTGAGCCGACAGAATGGCGGTGGAAAAAACGAGGATGGCGGCGGTGGCTTGCGGGGCGGCGATCAGGCCGTTCTTCAGGAATCTCATGGATATTGGATAGAAATTTTTGATCCGCGCTGTCAAATGACCTCTGGCAACGCGACCGTTCCCTGTGGTATTCCGCTCCGCCGCTTCTGGTAATCCACTTTTTCGGAAAAACCCCATTACCTTTCCGTGTTCGGCGGAATCGTATAACACAGGCACCCACAACCCCGTCCTCTTTGAAAAACAACACTGTCAGCGAACAGGAATTCGTTCGGCTATTGGTCGAGCACCAGGCCGCGCTGAGAGCCTATGTCCTCGCCCAGCTTCCCGGCAGCCCGGAGGCGGACGATGTCATCCAGGAAGTGAACCTCGTGCTGTGGGAGAAGAAAAACGAGTTTGTCGCGGGGACAAGCTTCAAAGCTTGGCTGTTCTCCATCGCCCGCTTCAAGGTTCTGGCCGTATGGCGTGACAGGAAGCGCAACCGCGAGTGGGGTCTGCCGCCCGAGACTCTGGAAAAGATCATGGACGAAGGCCAGGAGGAAGCATTCGAGGGCATCATCGCCCACCAGAACCATCTGCGGGAGTGCTTGAAACAGCTCAAGTCCGCCGACAGGGATCTCATCCTGCGCCGCTACGTGCAGGACAAGCGCATCCGCAGCCTGGCCATCTCCCTCCGCAGGAGCGAGGACAGTGTAAAAGTCTCCCTCCACCGCATCCGCATGGCGCTGCGTGCCTGCGTGCTTTCCAAAATCAACGTTGAAAACGCCCTCACATGAATCCTTTGAAAACAACCGACGGAGCAATCGCCCCCAGTGCCCTGTGGCTGGACTTGCAGGATCTCGAAAGCGGGGAAATCACCCCGGAGCGGCGCGAGAAACTCTTCTCCCTCCTCGATGATTCAAACGACGCGCGGAAGCTGTATTTCGAGTATTTCGAGCAGGCGGCACTGCTTCAGGAGGAGGCGAAAATCCTCACCCAGAGCGAAGCCATGCCGCTATGGCAGGATCGGGTTCGCCGGAGCCGGTTTCTTGCTCGCACGGTGATGGCGGCCGCAGCCGTGCTTCTGGTTTCCGCACTCGTCGTGACGTATCTGGGTCTCACGGCGGAGACGCCCCGGCTGTATGTGAAAGCCAGCCCCGGCACCGTCTGGGAGGGCGGGGGCCAACAGGGAGAGCAGGGCAGCATTTCCGAAGGAGCTACCCTAACCGTCCTGTCCGGAAACCTTAGCCTGCGCTCGGATACGGGACTGGAAATGATCGTCGAAGGCCCCTCCACCATCGCGTTTCCAGAGATCAGCCGACCTCTGCTGAAAGAAGGCATTCTGTGGGTGGATTCCTCCGCCCATGCCGGGGATTTCCACATCGAAACGAAGCACTTGCTGGTCAGTGATATCGGCACCCGCTTTGGAGTCGTCGCGGATCGGAAGGGCGGTGCGGAGGTGCACCTGGTCACGGGTCGGGTGGATGTGATCCTGGATAAAACGGGAAGAACGGTTGCCACCATGGAGGCACCCGGCAGCGGACTGGCGGTCGGCAAAAGCGGGAAGACCCAGGTCATTTCCCTTCGCCGCGATCCCTTTGAGAACGCCGGCGAAACCTTCTCAAACCGCAGCGGCTACGCCCATGTCCTCACCGGCCAGCACCCGTCCGGCTACTGGAGGTTTTCCGAAAAGGAAGGAGGCGGAACCATCATTCCCGCACAAGGCCTGACCTACGGCTTCGGTGGAGGGAACACCTGCCTGGATTTGCGCGGAGGGGAAGTCCCGGACATCACCGCACAACCCGGACTCTCCACCAGCGAGGGTTCGCTCTCCCTTTGGGTGCGGCGTGAAAACGATATCAAGAAGGTCGAAATCCTGTGGGCCGCCCCGCGGAACAGCGAGTCGCTATCCCTCCGCATCCTCCCCGATGGAACGCCCGCTTTCCACATCGCCCAGGGAGAAAACAGCCTGATTCTGAAAGGCGATCGCACGATCGCCGATGGCGAGTGGCACCATCTCGTCCTGACCTGGTCATTTGAAAACACCGCGATGTTTCTCGATGCCCGGCCTATCGCCAAAGGCTACGGCGTGAGAACAAGTGAAGCGGGGACGCTTCCTGGCGAGTTTTTCCGCCTAGGCCCCTCGTTCCACGGCCTAGTGGACGAACTCGCCGTCTGGACTCGTGCGCTCACCCCCGCAGAGATTTCCGCGCAGTATGGCTCGGTTAGAAACACGGACTAGTCCAGCGACCATCAGAATCCCACCGCTTAGAGGACAAGCTTACTGCAAAGTTCTATGGCGCGGTTCGGGAGGAAGATGGGAATTTAAATGGGAAGAAAAATGCCGCCCTTGTCTCCAAGGGCAGCACTGATGAGAAACCCCACGATCTAAGTTTGAATGCTTCCTAGTTGCACCGGGGGCGAAGAAGCAGGAAGAAACCGGTGAGGCCCGAGAGAAGTGTGGCAGAGGCCTCTGGGACGGATTGACTCAAACTATCGACGAATAGATCAAATTGATTGTTTGGTTCGTCAGAACCGCGGTTGCGGGTGAAAATACCAAATGCATTCAAATCAAATGTCTAGTTGCCATCTAGGTTTACCGAATAGCCAGACCCTCTGATGTTGCCGTAGAGAGAGCCGTTGCCAACATTTCCCGTCGGACCGTAGGTGAAATGGCGTCCGCCAGGTCGGCGACGCCGAGCTTTGCGAAAATCTGTCTCACGTATTGTTTTGCGCCGATCTCGGAAACGCTGAGTAGGGTCGCTACTTCCTTGTCGGAAAGGCCCTTCGCAACCAGAATTACCCCGCTTTCTCAAAAACAGGCGATTTTCGGGAATTGCTGTCGATAAATTGATGAATGTTACTACAAAATCAGCAATTTTCGATTGCTTTTCCACTGGGAGACACCCAACTTCCGCCCTCTAGCCCCAATTTTTATGGCCAAGCAACAAATCGACGGCGCACAGGCGCTCATCAAAACGCTCGACGACCTCGGGATCGAATACATCTTCGGATACTCCGGCGGTGCGGCGATCCCGATTTTCGACGCCCTCGAAACGGTGAAGACCAAGATGAAATTCATCCTCGTCCGCCACGAGCAGGGAGCCGTCCACATGGCGGATGGATACGCGCGTGCTACCGGCAAGCCGGCCGCCGTTCTCGTGACCTCCGGCCCCGGTGCCGGCAATACCGTCACAGGTCTGATGACCGCGATGATGGACTCCGTTCCAATGATCGTGGTCTGCGGGCAGACCGTGACATGGATGCTTGGCAAGGATGCCTTCCAGGAAGCCGACATTTTCGGAATTACGATTCCCGTAGTAAAACACAACTGGTTGGTGAAAGACACCAACTCCCTCCCGCGCATCGCCCGCGAGGCCTACCACATCGCCACCACGGGGCGCCCGGGTCCGGTGCTCATCGATATCCCGAAGGACATTTCCTCAGGGCCTTTCTCCGGCGATATGAATCCGGAGATCAGCCTGCCCGGTTACAACCCGGAGAAGGACTTCGATATCTGCCCGCAAGGCGTGAAGGAAGCCGCCGCCCTCATCGCGAACGCGAAACGCCCGGTCATTCTTGCAGGTCAGGGCTGCATGATCGCCCGTGCCGACAAGGAACTGATGTATCTTGCGGAAACGCTCGATTGCCCGGTGACTTCCACCCTTCTCGGAAAAGGCGTTTTCCCGGAAAACCACCCGCTCTCCCTCGGCATGCTCGGCATGCACGGCACCGCCTACGCGAACAAGGCCATGATCGAGTGCGACCTCCTCATCAACATCGGCTCCCGCTTCGATGACCGCATCATCGGCCAGCCCGCGAAATTCTGTAAGGATGCGAAAATCATCCACATAGACATCGACCCAGCCGAGGCAGGGAAAATGATCCAGCCTGACGTGATGATCGTCGGCGATGCGAAAGCCGCCCTCGCGGAAATCAATGAGAAGATCGCCCCGGTGAAACATCCCGAGTGGAACGCCAAGCTTGATGCCTACCGGAAGAAATTCCCGCTTGGCTACAAGAAGCAAGGCGGTCTGCGCATGCAGCAGGTCATCGACGAGCTTTACAATCTCACCAACGGCGAGGCCATCGTCTCCACCGATGTCGGCCAGCACCAGATGTGGGCTGCGCAGTTTTACAAGAACCACGAATCCTTCCACTGGCTCTCCTCCGGCGGAGCGGGCACCATGGGCTTCGGCTTCCCGGCAGCCATCGGCGCGCAGCTTGCGCATCCGAAAAAGACCGTCATCTCCATCTCCGGTGACGGCGGTTTCCAAATGACCCTGTTCGAACTCGCCACCGCGGCCATCCACAAGCTCCCGGTGAAAATCGTCGTCCTCAACAACCACTATCTCGGCATGGTCCGCCAGTGGCAGGAGCTGTTCTACGATGATCGCACCTCCGGAGTTGATCTCATCGGCAACCCGGATTTCTGCAAACTTGCCGCCGCCTATGGCATCCCCTCCGTTTACATCAAACGCCCGGCGGACGTCACCAAGCAGCTTGAGAAAGCCCTCGAATACAACGACGGCCCCATCCTCATCCACGCGGAGTGCGTGAAAACGGACAACGTTTTCCCCATGATCCCCGCAGGTGCCGCGCTTGAAGACATGATCACCGAAGCTCCGAAAACGAAGATGGAAAAACCTGTTGGTTCCACGTGAGCCCTTGGAGTTTGCTAGGTTTCAGTGTTCAGTTTTCAGGTTCTTGAATCGGGAAATTATCGCTGAAACGGCAGACTCACTCAATCGGGTTCTTCTCTGAACACTGAACACTTCCAACTGACAAACTTTCCAAAATGATCACCACCACAGACACTCCCGTCGCACCGAACCTGAGCGGCTCCGGTCACACCCTCTCCGTCCTCGTGAACAACGAGCCCGGCGTCCTTATGCGCATCTGCCAAGTCTTCTCTCGGCGCGGTTTCAACATCGATTCCCTCGTGGTCTCCCAAGGCCGCGACCCGCAGTTTTCCCGCATGACCATCGGCATCTCCGGTGACTCCTCCGGCCTACACCAGATCATCATGCAGGTCGGGAAACTGATCGATGTGATCCATTGCTTCGAGCACACCAGCAACGACTCCGTCACCAAGGAGATGATCCTCATCAAGATCCTCTGCTCCACGGACGACCGCTCCGCCGCCCTCCAGATCACCGAGCACTTCGGCGGGAAAACCGTGGACCTCACCCCCAGCTCCATGGTCGTGATGATCACCGGCGACAGCCCGAAGGTCGATGCCGCCGTCACCATGTTCTCCCAATACGAGATCATCGAGACCGTCCGCACCGGCAAGGTCGTCATGGCTCGGGGCGAGCAGGCGACGTAAAAGGGCGTGGGGTCGATCTTCGGTCGCCCCTTGCCTCACACTCCGATCACCGTTCTAGCAACCTCCGCCGCCTCATCCATTTGCAGGCACCTGAAAATGTTGCTTTGATCCAATAGCTCGTCGGAAAGAAGCGCATCGTATTTTTCCCGGTGTCTGTCCGGGATTTGCTTGGCGAGTTCGAGTGGGTCGAAACGGGATGCGGCGATTTTTTCGAAATGAACCCGCAGGGTTTCCTCATCGGCTTCGTAGCGGAGCGAAAGCTCGCGCCTCTGAACCGGCAATCCATCGGCGCGGGCGCAGAATTCGAAGGTTCGCATGCTCCGAGTACCGACCCATGGATAAAAATCCGCCGAGTTGCCGCTCTTGAGAATCATGCCTTGGTCGAGTCCGTAGGTTCTGAAAATTTTTCTGGCAGAGTCCAAAAGTAATACCGCGTCTTCGTGCAGGTAGGCGTATGAATGATCGCCAGATAGCGCAGACTTCATTTCCTGGAATATACGGCTGTGGATTTCCCCACCGCTGCCTAGGAATACCGGTTTCTTGAAACCCTTGGCAGGAATGACTTCGACCTGGCGCGTCCGTGAATCGACGTCGGTCACCATCCATCTTCTGCCGTTCAGAAGCAGATGTTCGCCAGTCGGAGGGACGGATTCGCCGGGGATACGGCCTATGGTTTCCGGGCCGCAACGCACGGAGTAATCCTCACCGCCGAAGAAGGCCGCATAGAAGTCCCGCCCCCCTGCGATGGTCTCCCCGTCCGGTGTGAGGATAACGGTGCCATCCGCCATCTGCTGGATCAGTTCGGAACTCCCAAGGGAACGGAGGACTTTCGCGAATGACGCCGCATCCACATGGTTGAACGCGCCCTTGGCACACAGCACTTCGTAAATGCGATTGGCTTGACTTCCTCCGGTTTCCTTTAAAACGCTGAGCGTCTGATGGATAAGCGTGCTGTAGCCGGGATTTCCGGGGTCGGCGGGTTCCAACCATTTGGAGATCATCAGTTCGATCAGCGCGATACAGCGTAAAAGCTGGGGGCAGAGCAATTCATCTAGCGGACTGTCGATGGTGGGTTGCGGGTCAAGGGAATACATCCTCAGGATCGCGGACTCACCCTGTTTCCTTCCGGATCTTCCGACACGCTGCACGAGTGAGGAAACGCTCCATGGCGGTCCAAGTTGACCGACCGCCTGGACACTTCCGATATCTATACCCATCTCCAAGGTGCTGGTGCAAAAAGCGGTCAACGGCTCCTTCTTCTTGAGTCGAGATTCCACATCTTCACGGACTTCTTTCGATAGGGAACCGTGGTGTAGGACGAAAGGATTTTTCGGCCAATTTTCCTGCCTCTCCAGTTCATGGATACGATCCGCGAGCATTTCGGCAAGGGAGCGGCTATTGGTGAAAATGAGATTCGCGTTCTTGCGGAAAACCCTGGCAAGCTCCGCCGCCAGCAAGCGGTGCTCAGTAACTTCGTCCGTATCGATATCCTCTCCTTTCTCCTGATCGCCTATCTTGTTTCCCGACTCCATGCGAACGGCAAGATCCGTGATCAGCCCAGCCGCTTCGCGCGCTTCCTCAATGAGATGTTTGGCCTTGCGACGTGGTTTGGATGGATAGGCGCGGAGGCCGACTTTGATGGATTTCTCCTCGCCTTCATCGATGAGAACGCGAACTGTGTCCGGCCTGACGCTGTTGAGAAACTGCGAAGGCGCGCTGAAGTCGGCGAGTGTCGCGGAAAGTCCAAGCCGCCTCGGACGTTTTCCGATATGCTGTTCCAAGCGGGAAAGCAGACTCCGGAGATGTGTCCCCCGGACATCGCCGATGAACGAGTGCAGCTCATCAATCACAACGAATTCAAGCTTCGAGTAGATCCGCGAAATCTGGTTTCCGTAGTTGATGAAATTGGATTCGAGCGACTCAGGGGTGATAAGCAAAACTCCACCGGGATTTTTACGAAATTCCTTTTTCGCCGTGGCAGACACGTCTCCATGCCAACGGTGGACAGGGATGTCCGCATGTCGGCAGAGTTCTTCCAATCTGCCGAACTGATCGTTGATGAGCGCTTTCAACGGGCCGATGTAGATCGCTCCGACACTGCCCTCGGGTGCGCCCGCAAGCTGCGAAAGCACCGGTAGGAAGGCTGCCTCGGTCTTGCCGGAGGCGGTCGCCGCCGAAAGCACCAGATCGGAATTCGAATCGAAAAATGCTTGGATCGAATCGACTTGAAGCGGGCGTAGCTCGTTCCAACCCTGATCATAGAGGGCGTGTCTGATCGCCGGATGCAGCAGCTCGAAGGCGGTCATATCCTAGAGCTTGAAACTCGCCAGATCGTCCTCTTCCTCCGCCGCACTTCCGCCGCGTGCCAGGGCTTCCTCGGCGGATACCGGCTGCTCCGGTTTCACGATGACGCTCCCGGTTCCGAGGACATCCTGCCAGGTTTTTTCGGGATTCTGATTTAGGATATTGAGGAGGCCCACAAATGAGCGGACGATGTCGCGCGGGGTGAGGAAGAAGTCCGCCCCGAGGGTTTCGTAGGCTTTGTGAAGGATGGCCTGAATGCCCTCGTCCGGGACCTTCCGGGCATCCGCATCCCCTTCGGCATCGACGATGGAAATGTTCCGGAGCAGGACGAAAAGATCCTCGGGAGACATTGGTTGAAGGCGGATGACAGGACCGGAAAGGTCGACGAGTCCTCCCCTCGCGAGTTGGTTTTCAGACAGACGGGTTCTAAGGGCTTCGTAGGAAAAGAGTCCGCGACGCTTGTCTTCCAGGCACTCGTCAGTGCCGGCGAGAACGAAGCCGATGCCCGAGCAGCCTCCTTGGACGCTGTCGTTCACAAGAGTGAGAATGGCCTCGAGGTTCGCGGTGCGCGAGCGGGTGCTGGGCAGGCGGTGCGTGAGGACGACAAGCTCGTCGAGCTGTACGAGAAGCCCCCCGTATCCGGCTTTTCGGCAGAAGGTTGCTAGCAATTTCAGACTCTCCAGAATGTCCGAGTCCCCGATGATGCGACGGACACCGAGTGCCTCGCGGGCTTCTGTTTTCGTAGTGTATTCCGCGCGCAGCCACCTAACAGCCGCGGCCTGTAGCGCGTGGTTTTCCGATTCCCATGCGCGGTAGTAGGTGGCCAGAACCTCGGCGAATTCGAAGCCTCCGACATGCTGCTGCATTTCCGAAAGATCCGCACGCAGGCGTGCCTCGACCTGTGCGGCGTCCCCTCCGGAGAGTTTCACCTCTTGGTGGATTCCGGATATCCATTGCATCAGCATGGATTCCAAAGCCCCGCCTTCGGGCTTCGCGCGGGTCGCGAGATTTCTCACCATCTCGCTGTAAAGCGCCTGCGCCTCACCCCCGCTGGCTTGCAAGCGTCGCTCCATCGTGAAGTCAGCCTGTGCAACTGCCAGGTTCTGCTTGAGGGCGACGGTGCGGATCAGGTTTAGGAAAAAACTTTTCCCGCTACCGAATCTTCCCGCGACGACACGGAAAGACGATCCTCCGTCATTGATGCGTGAGATGTCCGAGAGCAGGGCATCGGTTTCCGCCATGCGGCCCACTTGGATAAGGTGCAGTCCTTGGCGTGGGACAAGCCCGGCTTGGAGGGATTGTAATACGGAATCGCGTTCGCGACGTTTGATTCTAGGTGTCATGATGTGGTTAGTAGTTCGGGAAGGATTTCCCGGTGGATGGAGAACGACCCGTCACCGGAGTCTTCGAGGAGAAAGTCGCCAAGCTCCTCGTCAGACCAGGAGTTGATGCTATCCACCACGGCCACCGGAAGCAGATGCAGCGAGTCTGAAATTCCATCAAGGTGCGCGGCGGAAAGTGTCTCACCCTCCGTGAGGATGGCCACCAGCGCGGGTTTGTATGTCGGATCTAGGCTTTCCATCCAATCGGGATAATTACCCGATGGTGCTTCTGGAACCTGCGTTTTTTCAGTCTCGATTTCGTCATCGGCAAGGGCTTCAGATAGCATTTTAACCACCTGATCGGTCTCTGCGGTGATCGCGGAAATGCGGGCCATGTCAAGTGAGAAGCCGCTGGTTGCTTCCGGCTCACTTTCGGGGCGGGGCGGAAGGGATTCTCCTTTTTTCCCGGTAGATTTTTTCCCGGTCACAGTGACCGTGGCGAACTCCCTATCCTCCTCTAAAATATCGTCCAGAAGAGTCGCGGGAAGTTCGAACGCAGTGGCGATCCTCATCAGGCAGCGGCGCTCATCACTGGTGATGATCTCGTCCGCACCAGCGACATGGACAAGAAGCCGGAAAACGGTGGGCCGGTTCGTCGGTTTCACGCCCTTGGCAATTTTCGAAATGAGTCTGCTTGCGACTCCGGTATCCCGCAGCAGTGCTGCTTCCGTAGCAGCCAGCATTTCGAGAGTCCTTGGATCGGTAACGCGTTTCTCCACCGCGTCATGGAAAATCTGCAACTCGGACGCCTCCACTGTTCCGTCTGCCGCAGCAATGGCCACGGAGAGATATAGAAGGCGGAGGAGACCTAGGATTTCAGGCGGGTGACTGGTTCCCAAATTAGCTCCCACAACGGCGATTTCCTGTGTTGCCGATAGTGGGAGTCCTAGCAAACGCGGATCCGGAGCGAGTCCGTATCCCATGCTCTCCACAAGTTCCGCTAGGGTTTTGCTTTGGGCTGCCGTGAACGTAGGTCTTTCCGGGATTCCTATCAGATCCGCCAAGGCTCTTACCGGAACAAAAAATCGGGTGGCTTCTTTGGGAGATGCCTGGAGCAGTTGGTTCATTTTATCGAGCAGGGGGTGGACATGGGAGGATCTCACATCCTCCGGAAGAGCGAGGTATGCTTTGAGAAGGCTCGCACCTTTGGATGCGCTTGAACTGTCAATCTGGCGGATGGCTCTTGAGAAGCCTGACAATTCATCAATGCAGGAGTTCCAGATTTTAGGCAGTTCCTTGAACTGGGCGCGCAGGCTGTGGACATTTGGAACCTGAACAGTAAAAGGCTGCTCCCGATGGCTGCGGAAAGACAGGGATGCGTTGGCGGGCCGATAACTGACTTTTCGAGGATTTTTCCCTGCACGTAGGGATAGCCCGGCAGGATATTTTTCCTCGAATCGTTTCCTGAATAGCGCCGGGAACGTCTCGCCCGTGCGCTCCACGACCACGCTGCGTTTCGACATCTCATGGCCCTTCGCAAGGCGGAGCGCCAGCGACCAGTCCAGCATTTCGCCCCTTTCGTAGAGACTTCCTAGAAGCAGTGTCAGCGCCAGTTCACTGCTGCGGTCTCCGCATAGTTCGAGGAGCGCGGGGATTACCTGCTTATAATAATCCGGCCCACGAAGATAGCTCGTGTAGTGAAGGAAATCGCCGAGATATGAGACCAGCGAGCCGGAGTGCCCCTCATTTCCGTAATACTGAATGAGCGCACGGACTTCATCAAGTAGGGCCGGATCCGTATCCCCATCCATGAGCACCCGTCTTTCGATACCGTAAAAAAACAGAAACACATATCCGGTTTCCACCGAGGAGGGATCCGATGCTTGGCGCCCGTCGGAAAGCCATTGGAGATAGGTAGCTCTCTGGTCGGCGGAGATATTGGAATACGATGGCCAGTAGGGAATTTCCCGGCCGACGGATGCAACGGGCCTTCCTACATTCTGGTTTAGAAAAATCGTTGAAGGTTCGCTTTCCCAATTGGGTGCGTCAGAGGATGTATATACCATTCCAGGAATAGTGAACCCGGCGTGTCGGAATGATTGTCCAGCCGGGAACCAGTAGTTGAGTGGTTTCCGGGCTGCCGCTTGAGCGGAAGCAGCTTCGCGGAAATGAAGAGGAGGCGGGCTGGAATTGCTGCGTTTTCCCCTGTTGCCCTTCTGTTTCTCTTTTCCGAGAACAAAAGTGAGACCCAGCCCTACGATCAAGCCGACTGTCATACCAAAAAATCCCCCAGCCATGGCGCCTAACACCCCGCAAACGATACATATCACTACTCTCACACAGGGACTTTGTTAATTGGGGTAACTCTTGTCCACAATTGAAGCATCACGAGCTGCAGGTTTTATGCATTTTGTCGTTCGTAAGAACGAATGGCAGCGACACGGTCACAGAAGAGATGACGTTATTCAAAAATTCTTAGCACTTCGGCGGGAAAACCGTGGATCTCACCCCGAGTTCCATGGTCGTCATGATCACCGGCGACAGCCCCAAGGTCGATGCCGCCGTCACCATGTTCTCCCAATACGAGATCATCGAGACCGTCCGCACCGGCAAGGTCGTCATGGCCCGCGGTGAGCAGGCGACTTGAGGTTTTGTATTGAAAAGGGATTTCCCAAATTCCGGTTCGACAGCTTGTGAGAAAACGGACATTCTTTCATTTTAGGTCGGAAAGTGTCCCCGGGCTGAAGCGAGCCGATGGAATGCATTCTCTACGATCCCGCAATAAAAGAACTCCGCACAGGTGGGCAGGAGCTCATTGATGAGTGGAGTAAGAACCCCGCCTCGATCATCTGGGTCAGCTTCACTGGAGCGCTCGAAGAAGAATCGCAGAAAATGCTCCGAGACAAGTTTGGGCTGCATCGGCTGGCGCTTCAGGATGCGACACGCGATAGGCACCCGCCGAAGCTTGAGGAATTCGACGACCACACGTTTCTGATTTTCAAAACCCTTACGGGTGAATCTACGGACACGAAGGTCTCCACGCTGCAGAGCATCCTCTTCGTCGGAGAGCGGTTTCTAGTCACCCGTTCCTCACAGCCATGCAGCACGGTGGCGAAAGTTTGGAAAGCCGAGCTCGCGAATCCAATTCGTTTCCGTAAGGGGCCAGATGCTTTGGCCAGCCGACTGATGCGGCTATATGTGGATAGATATATGGAAATTCTGCTCCAACTGGAAACCAAACTTGAGGAACTGGAGACGGGTCTGCTCGACAAGGTCGATGACAGCGTGCTTGCGGTAGTGACTGGTTACAAGGGGAGGCTGAAGCGCCTGCGGCGGATTTTCCTTTATCATGAGCAGATGCTGCGAGACCTGCGTGGGGGGAAACACAAGGGCTTCCGACCGGAGCGTATCCATGAGCTAACAGATGTTTACGAACAGCAGGAAAGGCGAACAGCCTGACGCTGCTTTACTACGAACTGGCGTCGGATCTGATTGATGGCTATCTCTCGCTTTCCTCCCATCGGCTGAACCAAATCATGAAAGTGCTCACCATCGTCACGGTGGTGTTCGTGCCGCTCGGTTTCCTTGCTGGGATCTATGGAATGAATTTCGAGAACATGCCTGAGCTAAACAGCCGCTTCGGCTACTATATTCTGCTTAGCGTCATGATTACGATTGCGACCGTGCTACTGCTCTCGTTCAAGCGGAGGAGGTGGTTGTGAATTTCCACTTCGCAATGACAGCCGGGGAATTCTGGGACGGCGTGGTCTATTATTTCAACTACGAGCTATTCAAGCTGAACAAAGATCCGGTCAATGCAACGGGAATTCTGACGCTGATCGCGTTGCTGCTAGGTGCCTGGTGGATTTCGAAAATTATTCGGAAGATGTTGCGGCGATTCGGGTCGAAGCAGAATGCGGTCAGCAAGACCTCGCTCTACACGTTGGAGAGGATCGCCCACTATGTGATCCTAGCCGTCGGTATCATGCTTGGATTGAGTTCGCTGGGGCTGGATTTTACCAATTTTGCGATCTTCGCAAGTGCCATCGGCGTAGGGTTGGGCTTCGGGTTGCAGAACATTTTCAGCAACTTCGTCGCCGGTTTGATCGTGCTCTTCGAGAAGAGTCTGAACATCGGTGACTTCATTGAACTCGAGTCCGGGCTGACTGGAGAAGTGCGTGAGATCAACATGCGCAGCGTGTTGATCACGACAAATGACAACGTGGATATCCTGGTTCCGAACTCGGAATTTGTCACAACGCGAGTGACGAACTGGACCTTGCGTGAGGCGAACAGGCGCATCCATGTGGGGTTCGGTGTGGCGTACGGGACGGACAAGGATCTGGTGCGCTCCGCTGTTTTGGAATCCGCCGAGCGCGTGAATGGAGTTCTGGTGTCACCCGAGAAGCGGCGCCCGCAGGTGTGGCTGACGAATTTCGGTGAGAGTAGCTTGGATTTTGAGCTGGTGGTATGGCTGACCCCGGAGGCGGTGAAACGCCCTGCGGCGATGCATGCAGCCCTGCTATGGGAGATCGAGACGGATCTTTCGAAAAACGGCATCGAGATCCCTTTCCCACAGAGAGATTTGCACATCAGGAGCTCACCTGGGCTTGCAGGGACGGCCATTCTCGGACAAGAAGCCGGCTGATACCTTATGATGACCGTGATTACTTGGGTGGGAATTTTTCTCTGCCTCGCCCAATCTGCTATGTTCTCGGGGCTGAACCTTGCGTTCTTTTCTCTAGGGCGCCTCCAGCTAGAAGCAGAAGCACAGCAGGGATGCCCGAAAGCCTTACGCATTCTCCTACTCCGCACTCGTTCCAATCTCCTGCTATGCACCATTTTGTGGGGAAACGTGAGCGTAAATGTCGCCCTAGCTCTGCTCTCTGACTCGGTGATGACCGGGGTCGTCGCGTTCGCATTCTCAACCTGTGGGATTACATTTCTGGGTGAAATCCTACCTCAAGCGTATTTCTCTCGGCATGCTTTGAGAGTAGGCTCGATGCTCGCCCCAGTAATACGTTTCTACCAATTCCTGCTGTGGCCCGTCGCATGGCCCTGTGCGTGGTTCCTCGACAAATGGATCGGTGAGGAAGGGCCGCTTTTTTATGACGAGGAGGATTTCAAGATGTTGCTGCGCCGCCATATCAACGAACGCGGGACGGACATCGGGCGCACGGAAGGGCGCGGTGCCCTGAATTTCCTACGACTAGACGATCTCAAAGTAGGTGGAGAAGGGATGGCTGTGCACGAGGCCTCCATTTTCCTGGAAACGGATCTGACCGATCCTCATGCGGCGGAGAAATTTTCAAGGACCGAGCAGAAGTGGGGAATTTTCATCGATGATTCTGGAAACCCTACCCAAGTCCTAAATCTCAACGAGTACCTTCGCGCTTGCTTCGGAAAGACTGGCAGGCCCGATCCTCGGGACTACTGCCATCCGCCGATTGTTATCAGTGATCCGAACGCAACCTTGGAACGTCCGCTATCGTCGCTGGTCGTGGAGAGTGAACGACATGATGACAGGGTGATCGATTGGGAGGTGATTCTGTATTGGACTCCTGGTTCCAAGCGCATCATCACCGGTCCAGACCTATTGGGGAGACTGTTGCATGGCATTGCCCGAAGGACATTGCCAGTAAGGGAGTGAAGACCTTCTGGATAAGCCATACTTCTTGCGGAAATGACGAAGCTCGTTGAGCCTCTGTTGTGCGTTTCCCGTTTCTACTCATCTCCCTTGTTCTCTGCTCTTCGTTTTCAAATGCAGCGGAGCTATCGAAGCCAAACGTCATCCTCATCATCTCGGACGATCAGGGATTTGCCGATTACGGCTTCATGGGGCACGAAAGAATCAAGACCCCGCACCTCGACAAGATGGCGGCGGAGAGCCTGCTCTACACCAGGGGTTACGTGATGCCTGTTTGCTCGCCTTCTCTCGCTTGCCTGCTCACCGGGAAAATGCCGAGTGTGAATGGGATCACCGGGAACGACCTCTCAGGCAACCGCTCGAAGCCCGGCCATCGCGAAGCCTTGAAGAACCAGCTTCTCGGCAACTCCCTGACTCTCCCCAAAGCCGTCACCGAAGCCGGTTACATGACTTTCCAAACGGGAAAAATCTGGAACGTCACCTATGAAGATGTCGGTTTCACCCATGGCATGACTGGCACCGCGGGCCGCCACGGGGACGCCGGTCTGGAGATCGGCCGGAAAGGCATGCAGCCGATCTACGATTTTATCGAAACCGCACAAGCCGAGGAGAAACCCTTCTTCATCTGGCACGCGCCATTCCTCCCACACACTCCACACAATCCACCGAAGGAAATTTTCGAAAAATACAAAGGCAAGGGGCCTACCGAAGCGGCGGAGAAATACTACGCGATGATCGAGTGGTTTGACAACACCTGCGCCGAACTCGACGAGTATCTTGAAAAAAACGGCCTGAAGGAAAATACCGTGATTCTATACCTTGCCGACAACGGCTGGGACGGGGAACTCGCCCATGACGGCAACCGCGCAAAGCTTTCTCCCTACGAAGGCGGGATACGCACTCCGATGTTCGTCCGTTGGCCGGGAAAGGTGGAGCCGGAACGTGACGAGAAAACGCTCGCTCACATCATCGACTTTGCGCCAACCATTCTCGAAATCACCGGCGCGAAAAACCCGGGCGATCTCCCCGGACTGAATCTGATGGAGCGCGATGCCATGAAGGCGCGCGACACGGTGTTCGTAGAAGCCTACACCCATGACATCGCTGATCTTGAGGACCCCTCAAAAAGCCTGATCGCAGATGTAGTCATCGATGGCAACTGGAAGCTCATCGTCCCCGGTCCTGTGAAACCCGACCGCCCGTTCTCTGGAGTTCCCGAGGCGCCCGTTCTTTACGATCTGGAGAACGATCCGCTGGAGAAAAGCGATCTCGCGGAGGAGAATCCGGAAATCGTCGCGAGATTGAGGGCGAAACTGAAATAGGGCCGAATTTCTGATCGCGGAATTCTTTGGAGTGCGGACGGCTTGCCTCCGCTTTGGGGCTGGAGGGCTCGCCCTCTGTGGTGCGGAGCGACAAGCTGGAACAATACCGGATGCCGAATTTTTTTCGCCCGTCGCTTCTGGAAGATGAAGGGGCGAAAGAAATTCGCCCCTCCGGTTGTTTACGGAGCTTTCCAGTTGGGAAACTCGGAGGCGAGCTGGGCTTTGAATTTTGCGGCCTCGGCAGCTTTGCCCTGTTTTTCAAGTACTCCGATATATTTGTGGATGGCAAGCGGCTTGAGATCTGCATCCTCTTGGAACTGGATGACGTAGAGATAATCGGCAGCGGCCTGACCGAGGTTTTCCTCCTGATTGTAGAGATCTCCGGAAGCAATTCGTAGGCCGGCGGATGTGCGGCCCTGCGGACGGAGGGCGAGAGCTTCGTTGGCACTTTTGCGGGCTTCGGCGTAGCGCTCAAGAATCAGCAAGGCGCGGGCGCGATCGAGTAGGGCATCGGCTTTCCAGGCGGGGTTGTCCTCGACTTCGAGCACATTGGCGATGGCTGGCAGGGCTTCTGCGGCGGAGCCGGTTTCGATCCGTGCTTTTGCCAAATAGCGCCAGACTTCCTTGGGCGTGACGCGTGGTTCTTCTTCGTTCGCGACAAGATTCAGGAAACGTGCGGCGGCTGCGAAATCACCGGCATTGTAGGACTGCATCCCGGACCACTGCAGTGCTTGGTCGGGAATGTCCGCCTCGTATTCGCCCTTGATGGCAAGGTCGATTTCCGTGGCGAGGCCTTTCGGGTCCTGGGCGGCGAAGTAGGAGAGGGCGAGCAGGAGGCCGGCGTGTTTTCCATACGCATCGTCGCGCAGATCGCGGGCTTGATTGAGGAAAGGGGCGGCATCCTTTGGTTGGTTGGTTTTCACCAAGCCCCAGCCGATCCAGTAGTTCGCCTCGGCTTTCAGGTTGTCTGTGAGGTCGGCGACATTGGCGAGCAGGCCCTTGTAGCGCACGAGCATGTTCTCGATGTTGCCCTCCTTGCGGCGGGTCCGCGCGGACTCCAGCCAAGCGAGGGAGGCCAGATCGGATGGCGCGGCCTCATCGGTGGTGAGGCGGTCGAAGTCTGCGATGGCGCGGGCCGGTTCTCCAGCCTCGGCGTATGATTTGGCGCGCTTTACGAGGGCGGGATAGATCCGCTTGTCGTCCGGATATTTCGTGATGAATTCCGTGAGCGAGCGGATGGCTCCTTGGTAATCCCCGGCTTCCGCAAAGCACCAGCCCCGCTGATAGAGAAAGCCGGCTCTGTTCGCTTCGCTTAGCAGGGTGGGATCGATCTTCGCATATGCCTTGGCGGCTTCGGGGATGTTGTTTTCCGCAAAAAGCGTTTCCGCTTTCATGAGCTGCGCCGTGTGGATGCGTGTGTCGTCTGGATGAAATTTCCCGTAGATCTGGAGAAACGCATCGACTTGATCGACGACATGGCGACCTTCGATCTGGAAGAAGCAATTCAGGCGGTAAAAAGATGCTTGGAAGGCGAGGTCATTCTCCGGTTCGACAAGGCGCTCCACCTCGCGAAACAGTTCGCTGGCGCGGGCGGCTTGGTCGAGTTTCATCATGGCACGGGCCGCGATCATGAGGCGCAGGGCCTCCTTTTCTCCTTCCGCTTTGATTGTGCTCTTTGAGTAAATATCTAGGACTTTCGTGTATTCCTTTTTCTTGTAATGGTTCTCCATCAGCGCGGTCTGAGCGTCCGGACGGAACTCATCCATCCCGGGGGAGGAGAGCAGGAAAAGAAGGTATTTCTCGGCGAGATCGGTTTTATCGAGTCTGGTAGCGGTGATGGCTGCCTGAAGCGCGGCTGCGCCACGGTATTTTGCGGGAGCTTTGCTGTTGGCGAGTGCTTCGAAAATTTCCAGCGCTTCCTGCAGTTTCCCTGCCTTTGCCTGTAGTTCACCGATGGCGAGGTTTGCCTGATCGCTGAAAACATCTCCCGCAGGATCCGCGACGACTCGCTTGTATGCGGAGATGGCCTCGCGGTCGCGACCGAGTAGGCGGTAGCAGTTCGCTGCGAAAAGGTTGCCTTTGGGTTTGTCGGTTGGTCTCGAGGCGTTGGCGGCGAATTTCTCGAAAAGCGGTGCGGCGAAGGCGTATTCACGCTTGTTGTAGTGATCCGCTGCCACAGTGTAAGCGGCGGCGGCGGCGTATTTCCCCTGGCCGAAGCGGTTGATCAGCGTGGAGAAACAGCGTTTGGCCTCATCGATCATACCGGCCTGATAATAGCTGCTGCCCTGATACCACAAGGCGGCCTCTGTGTTGGCATGGGCGGGGAATTCGTTCAGATACGAGCCGAAAATCTGGGCGGAGCGCAGGTAGAGCTCACGGCGAGTCTGAAGATCCACAGCAGCCTGGGCGCTGTCATAGAGGTTTTTCCCTCTGGCGAAAAAGTCCCTCCCAGGGTCTGGCTGGAGATCTTCCTCCACGGCCTCGGCACGCAGAGGCGCGTCTTGTGCCGGGGAGACGGTGGCGAGCCCGGCCAGCATGACGAAGGTCAGAGGGATGGGAGAAAATTTGAAGGGTTTCGGCATGTTCCGTGTTGCTGGGAATTACTGGGTGGGGGTCGGGCGCTGGGTGGCGAAGGAAATATTCCAGATGCCCGCCTTCTGGCAGGTATCGATGACCTCGACGATGCGCTGGTATTCCACCCCGCCATCGCCGCGGATACGGACTGGCTGATTTTCGAATTGGGCGGCGATCATGGCGAGTTTGTCGAGCAGCTGGGAGAGATCCACCGTGGTGCCTTCGATGCGGATCGTCCCGTCGGTGAGGATATTGATCACGATTTCCCCGGGGCCGCGCTCGGGTTCCGCACCCTCTTGTGCGGTGGGGACCGAGACTTTGAGTTCCGTTTCCGAGCGGGTGAACTGCCAGGTAACGATGAAGAAAATCAGCAGCAGGAAAACGATGTCGATCATCGGCGCCAGCTGCATGCTGGCGGATTCCGGTTGGCGGCTGGAGAATTTCATTTGTGCCGGGTTTTAGATGCCGTGGAGGTCCGGCCTGTCGTTTCCGAGAGGGGAAGGCACGGGCATGGCGTAGTCTTCGCGCGTGCGCTGGGACGAGGTGGAGTGGGATTCTCTTTCAAGCGGTTTCTGGTGCTCCACCTGAGTGTGAAGCAATGCCATGAGATGTGTGGCGGCGGCTTCGAGCTCCGCGATGTATTTCTGGACCCGTCCGCGGAAAAGCGAGTAAAAGACAAGCGCGGGGATGCCGATCATCAAGCCGGCGGCGGTGGTGATGAGGGCCTCGGAAACGCCGGCGGCGAGCTCCATTTGCTTCACGCCTGCGAACTCGGAGATCTGAAGGAAGGATTTGATCATACCAAGGACGGTCCCGAGCAGACCGACCATGGGTGCGATCGAACCGATATCCGCTAGATAAGTGATGCGCGAGGAAAGCAGGCCCGCCTGGCGGGAACCCTCGGCCTCGGCCACCTCGCGGACTTCTCCGAAGGAGGCAGAAGGATATTTCGTAAAGAAATCCAGAGTCTTCTGGGTGACTCTGGCCATGGATTCGTTCTGGCGATGGCAGTAGGCGACGAGGCCCAGATAATCGCGCTTCCGTATCATCGCTTCGGCGGCGTTCATGAAACGGTCGCTCACCACGGCGTTTCTCCGGATGGTGAGAAGGTAGAGCAATACAAGCACGACACCGACGACGGAGATCAGCGCGAGAGGATACATCATGACCCCGCCTGCGGCGACGATCTCAAGAAAGTTCGTCTGCTTCGTGGCAAGGGTCTCGGTTGCTTCCTGAGCGGAAGCACCGAGGGCGCCGCAAAGCAACGCGGCGATGGAATACGTGAGGCACTTCATTGAATTCGAGGGAGTGTAATGGCGGGAACCCGCTTGGCAAGCCCGGGAAGGGCGGTGCACGGGGAGCAATACGCACACTGCGGGCCGATGTTTCCGGGAAATTTTCCGGACGAATCAGATCGCGACGGTGATTTCCTGAAGTGGGAATTACGGCAAAGGCGCGGAGGCGTGAATCCAATTATCTGGAACCAAGATTCGACTTCGTTCCAAAATCTCTTTTGCAGTGAAGGCGTTTAGTCGCGGCGGCGGCGGAAGATCAGTAAGGAACCGATAAGGGCCATGCCAGCGACAGTCGGCTCGGGCACGGTCATTAGGTTCGGATTTGCTGCCAACATCAGGTAATCCTGATGATCCGCCCGGGAATCCAAAGCGACTTTGAGCTCATAGGTGTGGACGTAGTTCTGGTCGATTCCGGAGTTTTTCACCGCGTTTGCCAAGGTGTTCATATATCCCCACAGGATGGGGCTGTCACTATCTCCACCGGGTGCGAATTTGCTGCGGTTGATGTTGCCAGTGGTAAAGTTGAGGCCATCCGCCGTCCCTCCGTCTCCGAAGATTTCCCACAACACGTTTCCGAAGGCGTATTGCCGGGCGTTCGTGTTGTTTTGGGTGTTGAGGAAATAGCTGCTGTAGTAGTTGTCCACGAGCCAATGTGCCTGAGCCTTAGCCAGGGATTGGTTCTGCGGGGTCGAATAGCGGTTCCATATTTCCATCTGGTCCATTGTGCCGACAGTGAGAGTATTGATGATACGTGGATAAGTCTTGCTGTCCTCATCCAGCGATTTTCCCGGTAAATCGGCGCAGAAGAGATAGGCCCTGCCGGAATAGACGCTCTGCCCGTCCACTTGGAGATTCTCCAGCCGGAATTGGGATGCGATTCCCGCGTAGTTCGAGTGCGGGACGGAATACAGATCCGCAGTGATGTTTTGCGCGGAGAGTCCTGTGGAAAGGACGACGGAAAGCAAGGCGAGTTTCAGGGATGTTTTCATGGGACTGGGGGTGTTAGGGTCGGGAATTTCTGGCTGGAAACTCCGTCGCATGTCCCGATTATACGAAAATCCTTAATATTTGGTATTACGTGATCATGTGGGGTGTTTTCAAAGGCTACGAACTCCTTCGGACTGCTAGAGCGCACCGCGATTGAGAAGGCCACCGGCCTAACTTCCTACGATTAGA
>CAWCXB010000019.1:0-109292 GCA_963799385.1 uncultured Verrucomicrobiae bacterium | reverse complement strand
CCCTGCTTGACGACTGCCGGGCTGCGGCATAAAGCTTGCGCGAACAAGCGTCACACGCTTTCTTTCCATCAGACAACCAACGACTCCCAGAAAAGTTATGAAATCTCACGCCCTGTTCAGCCTTCCCGTCTTGGGATGCCTCGCTCTCGTTTCCTGCTACCCGGTCCCGGATAAGCCACGCGGTCCAAAGCCGAACCCGAACACTGCCAACGGAACTGTGACCAGTCAGGACCAGATGAAGATTCAGGAGCAGCGCGACAAGATGAAGGCAGCCGAGAAGAAGAAGCGCGAAGCGGAGCAGGCGGCCAATGAGATGACCGATGAGCCGACGACCGGTACGAGCACTCCTGACAAGCCAGTCACAGAGAAGAAGGCGGACTATGCGTTCGCAAATCCAGTTCCCGGCAAGGAAGGGTTCGTTTTCAGCCCATACAACAACAAGTTGGTAGATGTGCGTGATATCCCGAGCGGAACTCTCGTGCAGGATCCGACCTATCCGGCTTCGGAGAAAAAATACTTCCGGGTTCCTTGAGCGTCGATTTCACGCATTGAGTGACCGATCTCAATTCGGACCGGGTCCAAGCACTTGGGTCCGGTCTTTTTCATGAGCCAGATGTTCCGAAAAACCAGCGTGTTAGGGGGTGGTCTGCTTGGCGGTTCCATCGCACTGGCGCTCCAAGGGAAAACGGAGACCTGTCTCTGGTTTCGCAAACCCACAGCCGTAGAGCCAGCACGTCAGGCTGGAATTACCTATGCGACATCGGACCTTTCTGAGGCGGTCAACGGGGCAGAGTTGCTGATTCTCGCAGTTCCTGTGGGGGCAATGCCAGCTCTGCTCGAGTCGGCTGTCGCGGCGGGACTTCCGTCGAACTGTCTTGTCACTGATGTCGGCTCGGTAAAACGCGCGCCGCACACGTCACTCGCTCCCATTTTGGAAAAAAGCGGGAATCCGTTTATCGGCAGTCATCCAATGGCAGGGTCTGAGCAAAACGGCCTCGTAGCCGCTCGGGCGGATCTTTTCGATAACGCCGCCTGCTTGCTGACGAACGATTCGGGAGCATCGAACCAACTCTGCGAGAAGCTTGAGTTTTTCTGGCAATCTCTCGGCTGCCGCAATCATTGGTTCACCGCCACGGTGCACGACGAACTTGTCGCCCGGATCAGTCACCTGCCACACATCACTGCTGCGGCGACTTCACTGGTCTCTCTGAAACACGAGGATATGGGGCTTTTCGGCGGCGGTGGCCTTCGTGATACCACCCGCGTGGCCGGAGGAAATCCCGAAATGTGGGCGGAAATTCTTATCGAGAACCGTGAGGCGATCATTCCCGCGCTTCAGGAAACCATCGTGAACCTTCGCGAAATCCTTGCCACACTCGAAAAGCCCGACCAAGAAGGTGCGCGAAATTGGCTGGCGGATGCGAAACGGCTCCGAGACACCCTGCCGACCGTCCCCTGACCACCCATCATGTCCAGCCTTCGAGTTAAATCCATTTCTTCGCTAAACGCCGAGTTCCGCGTTCCAGGCGACAAGAGCATTTCGCACCGGGCCGCAATCTTCGGCGGCCTCTCCAACGGGACCTGCGAGTTCTCGAATTTCCTCCCCAGCGAGGATTGTCTGAACACGCTAAAAGCCATGCGCTCACTCGGTGCGAACTTCGAGATCCTTGAGGAACTGGATGGCTACGGTCCCACAAAACTCCGCATCCACGGGCGTTCCATGAAGCTCGCTGCACCCGAGGCTCCCATTGATTGCGGAAATTCCGGAACTGGCATGCGGCTACTCGCCGGGCTTCTCGCGGGCCAGGATTTCACGTCCGAACTCTTCGGTGACGAATCGCTTTCCTCCCGTCCTATGGGCCGTATCACGGTTCCCCTTGAGGAAATGGGGGCGAAAATGGAGACGCTGGGTGAAAAACCAGGTTGCGCTCCTCTGAAAATTCACGGTGGCAAAGTGAAGCCCATCACTTACGAAATGCCGGTGGCCTCCGCCCAAGTGAAGAGCGCTGTTTTGCTGGCCGGAATGTTCGCGGAAGGCACCACCACGGTGATCCAGCCATCCGTCACCCGCGATCACACCGAGCGCATGCTCGCCGCCTTCCGTGTGTCGTACCGCAGCATCGATAACCGCATCACCCTTCCCGGTGGGCAGATGCCGGAATCCTGTGATTTCACCGTGCCGGGAGACATTTCCTCCGCCGCCTTCTGGCTGGTTGCCGCCGCAGCGATGGACGGTTCCCGTCTCCTGATTCAGGATGTGGGGCTGAACCCGACGCGGACTGCCATCCTCAAAGTTCTTTCCCGCATGGGAGCGAAAATGACAGAAATCGTGCATCGCGCGGATGGCGAACCCATCGGTGACATCGAGATTCACGGCGCCCCACTCACTGGGACCACCCTGCTGCCAGAGGAAATCCCCAATCTTATCGACGAGATTCCGGTCATTGCTGTGGCCGCCGCCCTCGCTGAGGGGCCAACGCATATTCGCAACGCCAAGGAACTCCGCGTCAAGGAGACCGACCGCATTTCTACCACCGTGGAAAATCTCCGGAAAATGGGAGTGGACGTGGAGGAATTTATCGACGGTATGACCATCCACGGCGGCTCCGAACTCAAGGGTGCAACCATCGAATCACACGGCGATCACCGCATCGCCATGGCCTTCGCCATTGCCGGACTTTTTGCCAGCGGCGAGACCGTGATCAACGGGACCGACTGCATCAACACCTCCTACCCCGGCTTTGCCCATCACCTTGCCGCCATTCGTGCGGAGAAAACCAAGCCGGAGGATTACCTGCTCCCCACTACGATCCGATGAGCTACCACGCGATCGCCATCGACGGCCCGGCCGCCTCCGGGAAAAGCACTCTCGCCCGGACACTGGCCGAGCGGCTTGGCCTTGTGATGGTGAATTCCGGTGCCATGTATCGTGCGGTGACTTGGAAAATTCTCAGTGAAAAGATCGACCCGAAGGACTCCGCCGCCGTTGTCAAAGCACTTGGAAAAATGGAAATCAAATGTGGCCACGACGGGACATTCTCCAACATTCTGATCGATGGCACCGATCCCTCACCCTACCTCCGCGATCCGGAAATCAACTCGAACGTCTCTGATATCTCTGCCATCCCCGAGGTCCGCGCGAAGCTTGTTGGCCTGCAGAGAGACTACCTGAAGGAAACGCACGTGGTCATGGAGGGCCGTGATATCGGCTCAGTTGTGTTTCCAGATACACCTTTCAAGATCTACATCGACGCCGATCCCTCGGTTCGCAACGGCCGCCGCTCCGACGATGGAGAGATTGATTCCGTGGAGAAACGGGATGCGGCAGATAGCTCCCGGAAGACCGCGCCGCTCATGGTCGCGGAGGGCGCGGAGAAGCTCGATACCTCAGATCTAACCGTCACTGGAGTCGCGGATGCGGCGATTTCTATCCTGCGCAAGCAGGGCTTTCCGATGGGTTCGGAAGTGCCTGCAGAACTGTTGGAAGAAAACCCGGGTGGCAAGCAGATGCGCTGGATGTATTGGCTGGGCTGGATGGCATTCGGTGCCGCCTACCGCACCCTTTTTGGTCTTCGCATCGACGGAGCAGAAAAGCTGATCCGCACGGGTCCGGTCCTCATTGCCTCGAACCATCAGAGCTTTCTTGATCCTCCGTTGATCGGAAATCTTTACAACGACGAGATGGTCTTTTTCGCGCGCAAGAGTCTTTTCAAAGGCCCCGCGAAATGGGTGTATCCGCAGTGGAACGCCATCCCGATCGATCAGGAAAAGCCGGATATGAGTTCCATGAAAACGGTAATTCGCAAGCTCCGCGAGGGGTGGCGCGTGCTCGTTTTTCCGGAGGGTGCGCGCACGCTTGATGGCAAGATTGGCGAAGCCGCATCGGGTGTGGGGCTTATCGCTACGAAAGCGGGCGTTCCGATCCAGCCGGTCCGGATTTACGGAGCGGATGATGCGTTGCCGCGCGGTTCCGGGAAAATCCGCCTTGCGAGGATCACCGTAAAAGTGGGAGATCCGATCATACTTTCACCCGAGGAGCTGAAATCCTACTCGGGAAAAAACGGCTATCAGGCCCTCACCAACCGGATCATGGACGCCATCAAGGCGCTCTGATCTCCCCACGTTTTCGGATTCCCACAGGAGGGTTTTCCGGGTTTCCATACCCGCATGCCATTTCCCCGCTCCGCACTCACGCGACACGAAGTCGTGCTGCTGTTGGTGATCGCGGTGGAAATTCTGCTTTTCCAAACGCTGGGAAACAACTTTCTCACCGGCGGGAACATCTCGAACATTCTCCGCCACTTCGTGGAGATCGGGCTACTTGCTCTGGCGATGACTCCCGTGATTCTCACCGGCGGCATCGATCTCTCCGTTGGGTCACTGCTTGGCCTCTGCGCGGTGATCTTTGGAATTCTCGTAAATTCCTTCGGTCTTGATCCGTGGCTGGCCGCCTCGCTTGCCATCGCTTGCGGGGCACTTGGTGGGGCGGTGAACGCCGGGTTGATCGCGGGACTCGGATTGCCTCCGCTCATTGTCACCCTTGGCACCTACTCGCTTTTCCGGGGCCTGGCGGAAGCCGTCACGAAGGGATCGGCCTCCTACTCGGGTTTTTCTGAAAGCTTCCTTGCGCTCGGGAATTCGGACATTGCAGGAGTGCCTGCTCAGTTCTGGATCCTTGGGTTTGTGGCCGTGGTAATCTGGTTTCTCGTGCATCGCACCACCTATGGGCGCTCGCTCCGAGCCATCGGATATTCGCCTGAGGGGGCCAAATACGCCGGTATACCCGTGGGTTGGAGGCTGGCCACTGCTTACATGATGGCCGGTGCCGTGGCTGGACTCGCGGCTGTCATTTTGGTCGCGCGCTTGGGCGAGGCCCGGGCCAATGCCGGGATCGGCTATGAGCTTCTCGCTATCACCGCCGTAGTGCTAGGAGGCGTCAGCATCTTCGGAGGGTCGGGAAATGTCACGGGCACTACGTTCGGCTGGTTCGCTTTAGCTCTCCTCAACAATGGCCTCTCCCGGATCTCCGGTTTCGAGCTTTTTGGAGAAAAAGTCGCCAGCATCTCCCGCGAGCTTTCCGGTCTCCTCACTGGCCTACTTCTTCTCACCGCCTTGGCACTCTCGAAGGTCCGATGTTTTAAGCCTGCAAAAAAATTCCCTACACCCAGTTCCTAAATCATTATCGTACCATGATTCGCAAAACCTTCCTCCTTCTCCTAACAGCCTTTTCTCTAGCCTCCTGCAAGAAAACCGATAACGAGGGCAAGCTCTCGGTAGGTTTCCTTCTGAAAAGCAAAGGGAATCAATATTTCGTCGCCTGCGAAAAGGGAGCACGCGAGGCCGCCGGTGAACTTGATCTCGACCTGCGCGTGGACGGCCCGATCAGTGCAGATCCCGCCAAGCAGAACGAGATCGTCGAGAACTGGATCACCGATGGAGTGGATGTGATCGTCGCCGCCTGTGAGAACCGGGACTCGCTCTCCACCGCCCTGAATAAAGCGCGTGAGAGCGGGATCAAGGTCGTGACCTATGATGCCGATGCCCAGCCTGAGGCCCGCGAGTTTTTCGCAAATCAGGCGACCGCCCAAGGAATTGGTGAGAAACTCATCGATACCACCGCCGGATTGATCGAGAAAAAAGGCAAGATCGCCCTCATCACCGGGACCCTGACCTCGGCGAATATGAACGAATGGATTTCCCATATCAAGCAGCGCAGCGCCGAGGCCTATCCCGAAATCGAGATCGTCGATATCCGCCCTTGCGATGACAACAAGGACAAGGCTCAGCAGGAAGCGACCAATCTGCTAAGTGCTCACCCGGATCTGAAAGCGATCGTCGCCGTTTGCTCTCCCGCCGTTCCAGGTGCCGCCGAGGCGGTCAAACAAGCGGGAAAGACTGGCGATGTGAAGGTCGTCGGACTCGGACTTCCCAGTGAGAACCGTGGCTACGTGAAGGAGGGAGTCACTCAGTCCGTGATCCTATGGAATCCAGCCGATCTCGGATACCTTGCTGTCCATGCGGGGGCTGCTTTGGCCAACGCAGATTTAGCCCCTGGTGCCTCCACTTTTGAAGCAGGTCGGCTAGGGGAACTCGAGATCGAGGGTGACAGTATCCTGCTCGGTACCCCTTTCGAATTCACTGCAGAAAACATCGACGACTTCGATTTCTGAGAATCCTCCGAGGGGTTCTCAGAAAGTAATCCCGGCTGCAGCCAGAGCCGCATGGATCTTGAAATCCACCAGCAAGCCCTCCTCCTGTTTCGTTGTAAGGAACTCGCGGAGGTCCGAAACCGGAACGTGATGCACCGTGATATTTTCGGAGTCCGTCCCGCCGCCATCGGTTTCACGGGTGAGTTCAGACGCTCGGAAAAGGTGGGTCGTTTCTGGAGTCATTCCGGCGGAGGTGGGTGAGGAAAGCAGAAGCTCGATTTTTGCTGATCGGTAACCGGTTTCTTCTAACAGCTCGCGCCCGGCACTATCCGAGAGACCCTCACCTTGAAATTCCGGTTCATCGCCCACCAGTCCGGCAGGAATTTCGATTACCGTCTTTCCCATCGGCACCCGGAACTGCTCAACCAGAAGCACTTCTTTGCGGTCGGTGATTGCTAGGATTCCCACACAGCAGTCGGAGTTCGGTCGGCGCACGTAGTCCCAATGGCCTTTGCGGTAGAGGCCCAGCCATTTTGATTCATAGAGCACGGTTTCTTCGGACATGCGCGGAGAGTAAAAAGCCGAAGAGAAATCGCAATCCCCGACTTCCTTCCGAAAGAAAGATTGGCCCGGCGGGGTAAACCGGGTTAGTTACGCGCCCCGCACGCACAGGACTTCATGGAACGCCACGACTTCGAAATTCCCGTTACTTTCACCCACCGGGTGATCTTTACCCGCGAGGCATTTGCCCGGGAAAACAAGGCATTGCAAGAGGTGCTCAAGGAAGGTGGGGGTCGTAGAGTGATCGTGTTTTTGGAAACGGCTGTCTCGGAGTCATGGAAAGGTCTCACCGATGAGATTCACGGCTATTTCACTCACCTAGATTTTGATTTCAGAGGTGTGCGGATTTTCGCGGGTGGGGAGAACTGCAAAGCGGACGAGGATCTTGTGCACGAGGTCTGGAGAGAGATCGATACGGGTCATATCGACAGGCATTCCTACGCCCTCGTGATTGGTGGAGGTGCTTTTCTGGATGCAGTCGGATTCGCGGTGTCGACCGCTCACCGTGGGGTGCGCTTGGTCCGTTTTCCCACGACCACACTTTCTCAGGATGATAGCGGAGTGGGCGTGAAGAGTGCGATCAACGCCTTCGGGAAAAAGAACTGGATTGGCTCCTTCTCCGTGCCCTTTGCCGTGATCAATGATTTCCGTTTCCTAGAGAGCCAGGACGCGGAGACAAGCATCGCCGGACTCATCGAGGCCGTGAAAGTCGCGCTCGTGAAGGATGGCGAGTTTTTCGAATGGATCGAAGAAAATGCTTCGGCACTCGCCACGCGCGATCGGTCTGCTTTTGAGGAATGCGTGAAACGCTCGGCCCTACTCCACGCCCGCCACATTGCCACGGGCGGAGACCCCTTCGAGACAGGCTCCAGCAGGCCCCTAGACTTTGGTCATTGGGCGGCACACAAGCTGGAAGCTCTTACGAATTACCAGCTTCCTCATGGTGAAGCCGTCGCCGTCGGTCTCGCACTGGACACGGTCTATTCGCGGAAAAAAGGATTTCTCAGAGAGGAACAGGCCAAGCGCATCTTGAAAGTGCTGGGGAATCTTGGGATGAAAACCTACCACCCGGCGCTTGATTGGACGGATAAAAAAGGAGTGCGACGCGTGCTCGCCGGCCTTGATGAATTCCGCGAGCATCTCGGCGGTGAATTGACTGTGCTTTTGCTTGAGAATATCGGCAAGGGCATCGACATTCACAAATTCGATCTGCCGCTGCTTGAAGATAGCATCGAAGAGCTGCGCGGAATTTGGGATACTTCTGAGGAAGCTGGTTGAGTTAGAATTTCTTTGAGTTTCATGCCGGATTTTCGGAGTATGTTAAGAGATGAATCTCTCTCTTACGTTTTCCAACACCACCGCCATCCTCGTATTTGATCGCGAAGATTCCGCCGCGAACATCTTCGATTCAGACACCTTGGCTGAGCTTTCTGAGCGACTCGATGAACTCGCCAGTCAACCGGAAGTGACGGGCTTGCTCATCCGCTCCGCGAAACCTCGAATCTTTATCGCTGGCGCGGATCTCAACGAACTATCCACCGCCCGAGGCGAGAAGCTCACCCGCCTCATCGCCACCGGGCAGACGCTCATCAACCGCATCGCGGATTTACCGTATCCTACTGTCGCCGCCATCCACGGTGCCTGCGTGGGCGGCGGATACGAGCTCGCCCTTGCCTGCGATTGGCGGGTTGCCAGCGATGCTCCAGAGACAAAAATTGGCCTTCCAGAAACACAGCTCGGTATCCTTCCCGCATGGGGCGGCACCACCCGTTTGCCCGAGTTGCTGGGATTGCAGGATGCCCTGCCTGTCATACTTTCCGGGAAACTCCACTCCGCCGCCCTCGCGAAGCGAAAAGGACTGGTGGATGAAATCGTCCCGAAAGAGCACCTGAAATCCCACGCGCTCAGTTTTCTGAAAAAAGGAAAACGGCACCTCACCCATAACCCAATTACACACAATCAAGCCGTCGCTGCCCTCACGCGCGTTCAGGCGCACAAAGAGCTATTGAAAAAAACTCGGGGCCACTACCCCGGCCCCGAAGCTGCCCTCGAAGTCGCCGTCGCCTCCATCGGTCGCACCCGCGCGCAATCGCAGCAGGCGGAGCTTGATGCGATCTTGCGACTCGCCTCCCTCCCTGAGACCGCCCAACTCATTCGCCTCTTCTTTCTCCAAGAACGCGCGAAAAAGCACAGGCATACGGCTGCCGAGCCACGCGAGATCCAACAAGCAGCCGTCATCGGAGCTGGCCTCATGGGTTCCGGTATTGCCTACTGGCTCTCCACCCGGAAGATCAAAACGATCCTTCAAGACATTTCCGCCGATGCCCTTGCCCAAGGTGTGAAATCTATCTCCGGTCTCTATGCGGATGCGACAAAACACCATGTATTTTCGAAAACCGAAGCCTCCCGTGGCCTCGATCGCATTCACCCGGCCAGTGGAAACATCCCCCTGAAAAACTGCGACCTAGTCGTTGAGGCAGCCGTCGAAGAACTCTCCATTAAACAAAAGATTTTTGCAGATCTCTCCGCCCGCTGCCGCCCTGATACCATTCTTGCCACGAATACCTCCGCACTTCCCATTCACGAGCTTTCATCGTCCATCACAAATCCCGAACGACTCGTCGGCCTGCATTTTTTCAACCCCGTCCACCGCATGCAGCTCGTCGAGGTCGTCCGTACGGAATCCACCTCGGACGAAACCTTGGCCACCGCAGTCGCCTTCGTCCGCAAAATCGGCAAACTTCCCGTCGTCGTGAAAGATTCCCCCGGTTTCCTAGTGAACCGCATCCTCATGCCCTATCTCGTAGAGGCCGCGTCCATGTTCGAGCAAGGGGGCGACCCGGAGGAGATCGACAAAGCCATGCTCGATTTCGGGATGCCGATGGGCCCGCTGCGGCTACTCGATGAAGTCGGACTCGATGTCGCCATGCATGTCGCGGAGACCCTCGCAGCCGCCTTCCCCGATCGGATGGAAGTGCCAGAAGTCGTCGAGAAACTGCTCGAAAGCGGGCACACCGGTCGGAAAGGAGGCAGTGGATTCTACGTCTATGACAGCGCCTCCCCAGCAGTGAATGCCGAGGCCATTTCCTTCCAGACCGGTACCGAAGACACTCCCGAGGACGTTCAGCAGATCCTTTCCAGTCTCATGTCTCAAGAAGCGAAGCTGTGCCTGAAAGAAGGAGTCGCTGAAACATCCGAAGACATCGATCTCGCCATGGTCCTAGGGACCGGCTATCCTCCGTTCAGGGGCGGACCGATGCAGTAATTTACAATTTAGAAATTCAGTTAGATTTTCGAGGCGTTTCTTATCCCACAGAACGGAAATTTCTTTGATTTCCTACGTAAAACATATTTTCCGACGCCATTTGATTGGGGTCAGGTGTGAGTGGCACGGGATTAAGCACGGTTTCACTTGAGTCCGGCAAGGTAAGCGACGAGATCTCGGATTTCGCGGGGGGTGAGAATGGCGGCCATGGGGGGCATGGTGGACATGGGTTCGGTCTGGGTGGCGATGTCGGACTTGTTGACGGTGGTTTCTGATTTGTCCGGGAGGATCAGGGTGAGGGTTTTGTCGTCTTCTTTCAGCAGGCTGCCTGCGACGGTGATGCCTTTTTTCGTAGTCACGGTCATCATGCCGTAACCAGGGGCGAGTTTTGCCTGGGGGTTGATGATGGATTCCAGAATATATTCGTTGTCTTTTTTTCCGATTTCGGTGAGCGGCGGACCGACTTCGCTGCCTACGTCGCCGACGCGGTGGCAGGCGGTGCATTGGGCGGCGAGGTTTTCGTTGAAGACATTTTCTCCGAGGGCGGGATCGCCGCCTGTGAGGGATGCGAGTGGGGCGAGTTTCGTGGCTGTGGAGGGCAGGGCCTCGGTGAGTTCCAGGAGGATGGCGGCTTCGGCGGCGGGGTCCTTTCCTGCGCGGATGGCCAGTGCTCCAAGCAGTTTTTTCGCGGCGGGGTCGTTCATTTTTCCTAGCAGGAGAACGGCTTGCTGGCGCTCGGGGATGTCCTTGGATTTTGTGAGGGCCTGCTTGAGATATTCGCTGACCGTTGCTGGATCTTTCTCCGCGAGCAGCGAGGCGGCGTGGGAGCGGATTCCGGAATTTTTGTCCTTCAGGAGGCCGGGGGCGAACTTCGAAAAACGTTCTGGATCGGCAGACTGCAGGGCATCGAGAGAGCGGATGCGGGCCGTCAATTCGGCGTTGGTATCGAAAGCTTCCTTTTCAAGATCCGCGACACTGGCGAGGATTCCAAGGTTCTTGGCAACTTTCGCAGCGGCTTTCGCGAGGTCTTTGCTTCCGGCGCTGTGCTCGATGGCGGCGGCGACGGGGAGGTAGGCGGGTTTTGCAAAGGCGGCGTCGGCGGGTGCGAGCGGATCGTAGCGACCGTCCACGGGGTTGAGTTCCGAGGCTTCGGTCCATGAGGCAAGGGCCTCGAGGGCGGCGATGCGGAGGTCCTCCGGGTGGGAGGAATCTCCGGCGAAGGTGGCGAGACGGGAGGCGGATTTCGCATCGGCGAGGTAGCGGTTTGCGGCGATGGAGCGGCGGATGGCGGGTGCCATGGCGCGAGGATTGGTGCGGATGAGATCGGCCAGGGCGGGGTAGACTTCCTTGATGGCGGGGTCGTCGTAGATGGCGTGGGCGGCCTCGGAAACGACTTTGGGATCGCGATCTGCGAGCAGGTTTGCGGCGAGCGGGGACGAGAGGCGGCGGAAAGCCACAGCGGCGGCGAGGCGGACCGCAGGGGACGCGTGGGTTGCGGTTGCGGCGGCAATTTCCTCGGCGGAGGATGCGGTGAGAATCAGAACTCCGGCGTGGCGCAGGTAGGCATCCTTGTTGTCGTTTTCCGCGAGCATGGCGATTCCGGCTTGGAGTGATTCGCTCATGCCAAGTTTCCAGATGGCGGTGGCGGCCAGGAAACGGACGTGCGAGGATTCGTCTGAAAGCATTGCCGTGAGGGCGGGGACTGGTGCGGTCTGGCTTTCAGCTGCGTACTTCGCGGCCTGGGCGCGGAGCTCGGCGTTTTCGCTTTTTGAGAGTTTTTCGAAAAGTGGGAGATCGAAGGCTTTCATCTGGGCGAGTCCCCAGAGGGAATGGACGACGGACATTTCGTCGGCTCCTTCGGCGGAGGCGGTGGCAATGAATTCGTCCTTCGCTTTGCGGCTGGCGAGTTCCCATTGGGCGTCGAGGCGGATGCGTTGGTCGGGGTGGGCGAGGCGTTTTACGAGATCCGTAGTAGGAACCTTGGTGGGGCCGGTTCTGAGCATTTCCGCGACTTCCTTGCGGATGGCGGTGCCGGCGACGGAGGGGTCGTCCAGCTTCCAGATGGCTCCTTTTTCGTTGAGCGGGTAGCCACCACTCCAGTCGGCAGAATAGAGGGCGCCGTCGGGGCCGAAGTTGATGCCGACGTTCATGGGGCCTTCGACGACGGCGTGGTCATCGGTCATCTCGAAGGTGGCTCCCTTTTGTTTTACCTTGAAGGAACGGATGGCGCCTTTGGGGAACTCCGAGACGAAGAAGGCATTCTTGTATTTTTCGTTGAGGGCGGTGCCGGGGTTGAAGGCGAAGCCGGCAGGGCCGTCCGAATAGTTCAGGTTCGTGGGGGTGATGTAGGCGGGCTGGAACTCGCCGGAAGGTTCCCAGATTTGTTCTGCCATCCAAGGGTTGTATGCCGGGGTTCGGTATTGGTAGTAGTTCCTCCAGCCGGTATCCGATCCTTCGGTAATGTGGAGAAATCGCTCGCGTTCGCCTTTGCGGTCGGAGTCGTTATCGACGGAAAAGAGGTTTCCGTATTGGTCGAAGGCAATTTCTTGGGGGTTGCGCAGGCCGCGAGCGAAGATCTCGAAGCCACTGCCGTCCGGGTAGCAACGGAGGACGGCTCCTTCGTGAGGGGCGAAGAATTTTTTTCCTTCCTTCGAAGTGACGTTGACTCCCTTGTCGCCGATGGACCAATAGATGCGCCCGTCGGGGCCGAGGATGAGTCCGTGCATGTCGTGACCGGCGTAGGCGATGTGGACGCCGAATCCGTGGGCTAAGACTTCGCGCTTGTCGGCTTTTCCGTCGCCGGTGGTATCTCGCAGTTTCCAGACATCCGGGGCGATGGTTGCATAAACATCTCCGCGCCATGCGAGGGTGCCGGCGGCGATGCCAGTGACCTCTGTGTTGAAATCCTCCGCGAAGATGCTGGAGGTATCGTATTTCCCGTCGCCATCTTTATCTGTGATGCGGATGATTTTCTCGGTGATGGCTGTGAGGTCTTTGCTGTCGATCTTGCCGTCCTTGTTGTGGTCCTTGAGGGAGGTTTTGGGAAATTTATTTTTCCCATCGAGCTGCTCCCGGAAGAAGGCGAGCTTGTCCTCGACGGAGGTATGGGAAACGTCTTTCGGGACCCAGCCGAAATTGTAGAACTCGCGGATATCGAGATCGGCGGCTTTACGGCGGGCGGTTTCGGTGACGTAGATGGAGCCATCCACGTCCATGGTAACGGAGACGGGGTTTTGAAGGAGAGGCTGTTCAGCGACGAGGGAGCGTTCGAGGCCATTGGCGGCGGGGAAGGTTTGGGAAAATGCTGAAACGCTGAGAAGCGGAAATGCTGAAAGAAGAAGGGTTTTGCGCATGGGGGAAGATTGCTTGGAAACGGACGGGTGTAAATCGGACATTTTCAGGGTGGTGGTTGTAGATTCGGCTATGAGAGGGGCGAGGTTTGCTGTAATTCCATTGGCGATGGAGGAGCGATCCGGGTTGCGCATATTGGTGGTGGGCGGTGTTGATTCAATGGGTGGACCCGTGGCCGGATTTCTGGAAGGACTGGATGTCATGCGGGCTGGGAGAGGGGATGAGGCTCTTCGTCAGATGCGGGAGATTGGCGAGTTTGACTGCCTGGTGCTGGCACGCGGGCTTCCGGATATGGACGCGTTTGAGTTTTTGGCGGCGGTCGGTGGTGGTTCTCCAGTTGTGGTGGTAACTCGAGAAGGTGAGAACGACGGGCCGGATCTATTGAGGGCGGGTGCGATGGAAATCATCGGTGAGAGCTGGCTCAACCGGGATTCTCTGAATGCTGGATTGGAGAATGCCATCGCCAGAAAACGACGTGAGGGAGATAGGCTGGGGGAGACAAAAAAACTGGAGGAGGACGGGCATTTCGTGAAGCGGGTGCTGGATGGGTTGTTCGCATTTGTCGGTGTTATGACGCCGGACGGGACATTGATCGAGGTGAACAAAGCACCGCTTGAAGCGGGCGGGTTGAAGGCTGAGGATGTGATCGGAAAGAAATTTTGGGATTGTTACTGGTGGTCTTATTCAGAGGAAATTTGTGAGGAGCTGAAGGAGGCGTGCGAACGTGTGCTCAAAGGGGAACTCGTGCGTTATGACGTGCCGGTGCGAATGCGCGGTGGGGAAAACATGTGGATCGATTTTCAGCTGGCACCCCTTTTCGATGAAAATGGGAGGATCACGCACCTGATCCCCTCTGGCATGGATATCAGTGCCCGGCGGAGGGGAGCGTCGGAGCTTCGGCAGACGTTCGAAAAGATCGCGATCGGGCTGGCGCACGTGGCTCCGGATGGACGGTGGCTGCGTTTTAATAAAGAGATTCCCAGGATCACGGGTTACCCGGCGGAGGAGCTGGAATCGCTGACCTTCGCTGACATTACCCATCCTGATGATCTGGACAAGGATCTGGAGCTGATCGGAAAGCTGACCGATGGGGAGATCGAAAACTACTCGTTGGAGAAACGCTACGTCCGGAAGGATGGCTCGTTTGTGTGGGTGAATATCGTTGTCTCGGCCTTGCGGGACGAGTTGGGCGGGCTTCTTTACTACATCGCTTCGGTGGAGGATATTTCCGAGCGAGTCGAGGCGCTTGAGGAGCTGGATCGGCAGCGGCAATTCGTGGAGCGACTGACAGTTGTCATGCCAAGTGTGCTGTATGTGTTCGATCTCGAGCGCAAGCGAAACATCTGGATCAACCGCCGGGTGACGGAATCGCTCGGATACACCGAAGATGAAATTCGAGACATGGATGATAACATTCTTAGTTATCTGATCCATCCGGAGGATTTACCTTTTCTTGAAGAGTCCTTCGAAGAAATCAAGCGAGCGCCGGACGGGGAAATTCGTCAGCTTGAGTATCGTATGCGACACAAAGGAGGGACTTGGCATTGGTTCCGCGCCAACGACACACCATTTCGGCGTGGGCCGGACGGACGGGTGGTGGAGATGATCGGAACGACGACGGACGTTACCCGTGAGAAGCTCGACGCGGAGGCGATGAAAGAGAGCGAGCAGCGGCTGTCGCTGGGCGTCAAGGTGGCGGGTCTTGCGCTGGTGGAAATTGATTTCATGGGCGGAACGAATCGGCTTTCGAAAGAGGCGGCGGTGCTGTTTGGCCTAGGTGAGGAGGAATGCGTGGTGCCGCCCGAAGCACTCTACGCAACCTTTCATCCGGAGGACGATGGGAAGATCCAACAAGCGATTTCCAGGTGCATGGACCCTGAAGGCGATGGCTGGTTTTCTCTGGAGCACCGGGTAGCTCTCACTGACGGTCAAGTCCGGTGGGTGAAAGTGCGAACTCAGGTATTTTTCCACGAAAAAGAAGGCCAGCGGGTGCCAGCGAGAGCGGTGCTGGCGGCGCTGGATGTGACTGCGGAGAAGCGGGCGGCGGAAAAGATCCTGAACAGCGAGGAACGCTTCCGGCAGGTCTTTGAATACGCGGGGACTGGCATCACAATCAGGGATCACACCGGACGACTCGAGCGGGCGAATCCAGCTTTTTGTAAACTACTAGGATACTCGGAGAAGGAGCTTCGCAGGATCCCGCCGACGGATCTAGTGCATTTGGAAAGCAGGGATCGTTACCGGCTGGAAATCGAAAGGCTGCTTCAGCGCGAGTCTGATTCTTTCGAGTTGGAGACCCGCTATCTTCCAAAAAGCGGGGATGTTGTCTGGGTGAGAAAATTTGTTTCCTGGATGCGAGGAGCAGCTGGTGCCGGGCAACTCGTTGCGCTGGTGACCGATGTGACAGATAGGCGGCGGACGGAGCAAGAGCTCAGGGAGGTTTCCCAGCGTAAGGACGAGTTCCTGGCCATGCTGGGGCACGAGTTACGAAACCCTCTAGGTGCCATCCGCCATGCCGTGCAGCTCTGCAAGGATGCACCTGGTGACGAGGATACCTATGAGTGGTCTCACGAGGTGATTGATCGACAGAGCAGACAGCTAGCGAACATGGTGGACGACCTACTTGATGTGGCACGAATCAAGCGAGGGAGGATCGACCTACGGCTGCAGACGGTGGACGTAGCCGAGGTCCTCAACCACGTGATCTCCACGACGCGGACGCAGATGGCGCAGCGCGGTCAGATTTTTCAGGATCATACCGAGGCCAGTGGACTTTGGGTGCAGGGCGACCCGGTTCGCCTAGAACAGATTTTCGGAAACCTTCTTAGCAACGCGGTAAAGTACACGTCGGAGGGAGGTGCTATTTCGCTCTCATCCTACCGCGAGGGTGATCAGATCGTGATTTCTGTAAAAGACAACGGGGTAGGAATCCGGAGGGAAACTTTGCGTCATCTTTTCGATCTATTTCGTCAAGAGGAGACCACGCTGGATCGGGCCGAGGGGGGACTGGGGATCGGTCTGACAGTGGTGAAATCCCTTGTGGAACTGCACGGTGGAACGGTCGTCGCAGAGAGCAACGGGGTGGGGAAGGGGAGTGAGTTTACGGTTCGACTCGAGGCTGTCGAAGCAAGTGAAGAATTGCCGCAGGAAACGAATGTGGCCTTGGACGAGAAGCTGTGTGGAAAACGCATTCTCGTCGTGGACGATCATGAGGATGCGGCCGACGGGCTGGCACGGCTGCTTCGGCACCGGGGGCATGATGTAGAAGTCCGCTACGATGGATCAGAGGTGGTGGCTGCGGCGGATGACTTTTCTCCGGAAATTTTCTTGCTGGATCTGGGGCTGCCGGGGATGGATGGCTATCAGCTCGCGGAGATGCTCAGAAATCATCCGGATCACTCCGGTGCCTTGCTCGTGGCGATCTCTGGATACGCGCAGGAAAGCGACCGTGCCAAGTCTGCGGCAGCCGGATTCGATCATCATTTCTCAAAGCCGATTAGTATGGGCAGCCTCATGGAGGTGCTCGGGTGATAAGCGATCAGCTAGGGTTCGATGATGTTGACAGGTTTGGCGCTCCTGCTAGATTCCGCTCCAGTGGTGGAACCGTTCGATCAGTCTTGAAATGTCAGAAAAGGAACCGGCTCTGGAGGGCTTAAGTGAAGAGAGATCGGCGCAGTTAGTTAGGCGTTTCGGACACGATCTGAGAAATAATCTCAACGCAGTGGAAATGGACGCCTGCCATCTCGAACTGCTGATCAAAGATGCTGAGGGGAAGGAATCACTGAACCGCATGCGGAGGCAGCTTTCACAAGTGGAGCGGAAGCTGCGGGCCCTGACATTGCGCTTCATTTCCCCGGAACCTGGCGTTTTTCCTGCCGCCGATCTGTTCACCATGTGGAATTCGCGGGCTATGGGAGTCTTTCCCGGAATCTCGATTCGGTGGGAAGACGGGTTGGGATCCGAATTGATATTCGGAGATCTGCGAATCATCGCGGATGCCCTCGGAGAGATGTTGACGTTTTATAAAACGCCGCCATCGGTTGCGATCACAGAAGTGAAAGACGGCATGGTGGAGTTTAGGCTAGAGTGGGAGTTTTCGGAGGAGAGTGGAGAACGGAAGAACGGGGTGCCCTTGCCCGAATTTGCCCACGTGATCGGCCGAAACGGGGGATCGTTCAGCGAGACGGAAAGCGAGTCGCTTGTAACGTGTGCCTGCCGTTTTCCTCTGAAATAACCTGACCTGAAGAGATCTTCCCTGGAATTTAGATCTCCACCAAGAGCCATAGCGAAGCGATGAGTATCGCTCCACCAATCGACACGGTAACCGCCATAATTCGAAAGATTCTCCGAGAAGATAGGATCACGTGATTGCTTGTGCGCTCCTTCAGAAGCTGGTCCGCTCTGCGTTCCGCAAGCCAGATGAGAAGGATTCCTAGTAGGATGAAGAGTGTGGCCACGCATTTTGGCACCCATGTCGGCTCCGCGCTTTTAAAGAGTGCCTGAAAGCCCAATCCCAATCCGATGGATGCGAACGCTGTTCGCCCCCATCCTGCAAAGGTCCGTTCGTTCGCCAACAACGTGCGGTCTTCGGCGAAGTCGGTGCGTTTTTCCGCCTTTTCCGTCCGCTCCTCGGCGAGTTCTTCGGATGATTTCTGCTCGCGATCACTCATGCGGAACTCCTGACTGATTCGAGAAGCGCATGATCCAGGTTTTCTCCGTGAAGGACAGAGATGTCACCGGTCGTCTCCAGCACCACGGCCCGGACTCGAGATAAGTCTGTGGCATTCGCTTCCCTCAGCTTCGCGAAAAGGTCATCCTAGGTTACCCGTGTCTTTTTCATATTTTCCTGATTCATCACCCCGTTTCGCATCAGGATGATAGGCTCGTTCTCGATCACTTGAAATCCTTTGAATGAGCTGACTCTAAGTTCTGCGATGATCGCCTGGGCTCCAAGCAGAGCGAGCATGGCGCCGTTTGCGATAAAGAAGCTCTGCCACGTGGCAGCGGACGGGGCGTTGCCGAGCAGCGAGCCTGTCGCTACGGTGGTGATGAAATCAAACGCGGTCATTTTTGAAAATGATCTCAGTCCGATGTATCGCACGACCAATGCGATCCACAACAACGACACCGGACCCAAGACGAGAATGCGAAGCGCAGTGTCTGGAAACAGATGATCGGTAAACATGATCTTCTGTTTCTGCAGTCTCTGTACCGGTCCTCATGTCACTATTCTCGGACGATTCACCTGCAAGAGCGGTGAATCGTAGTTGCATCCTGCATGTAGAACGTCGGATCTGCAACGAGCGTAAGGCTCGAAGAAGCTTGTTCAATCTTTCCGTGTTAGTTCCACGAAAACGTCTTCAAGAGTTGCCTCGTGGCGGAATAACGAGCGCAGTGGCCAAGAGTTTTCTGCGGCGATGGCGTTGATCGATTGTCGGGTGTCCGAGCCGGAGTCGGACCAGACCGTGTAGCGTTCCCAGTTCTCATCGAGCGACTCGCTGGTGACTTTTTTCACATTCGGCAGGCCCGTAAGGATGGGAGATACGGTCTCACTGAGTGCCTGGATCTCGCACTGGACACGGCCGGCGGCACGCATTTCGGAAATGAGATTCTGGGGGGTGTCGGCGGCCTTTATTTTCCCGTTATCGATGATGATTACGCGGTTTGCGATCATTTCCACCTCGCTTAGGATGTGAGAGGAAATGAGGACTGTGTGGTTGAGAGATAGGTGCTTGATCAGCTCGCGAATCTGGCGGATTTGGATTGGATCGAGGCCGTTGGTCGGCTCGTCGAGAATGAGCAGATCCGGCTGGTGGACTAGGGCATCCGCGAGTCCGACCCGCTGCCGGTAGCCCTTTGAGAGAGTCTTAATCATCTTCCGGCGCACTCCCTCCAGTCCGCAGGTATCGATCACGTGGGACACGCGGCGGCGAGCATCGGAATTGGACAGACCCTTGATTCTGGCGCGGAAGGAAAGGTATTCGCGGACCCGCATGTCATCATACAGCGGCACGTTCTCCGGCATGTAGCCGATGCGTTTCCTGGCTTCAATCGACTGACGGAAAATATCGAAATCGGCGATTTTTGCGGAGCCGGAGGAGGGTGGTAGATACCCGGTGAGCATACGGATTGTGGTGGTTTTTCCAGCACCATTCGGGCCTAGAAATCCGACAATTTCGCCCCGCGCCACGGAAAAGGAAATGTCGCGCACAGCCAGATGGCGTCCGTATCGTTTGGAGAGGTTGTTGACTTCGATCATGCTGTGCTCGGGAAAGGGATATTTTCAGACCGCAATGGTTGACGCAAGCCCGTCATACCTTTAACTAAGCCGGGTGCGGAACCGGCGGGGTGCTTGAAGACCCTCGGCACGGGCACCGCGAAACAAAAAGCTCATGAACTCAACGGTTTCGGCGCGACTTAACGCGGATTTGCTAGACGAAAAGTACGCGCAGTGGTGCGAGGATCCTCGGTCCGTGGAGGCGACGTGGTCATCATTCTTCGAGGGCTTCGAGCTCGGCTCGGCGCAAGCGAAGAAAAAAGAGGAAGCTGGACAAACACAAGAACCGTCTGCTCCTGCGGCTGGTAGCGAGGATCTGGAGTTCAATGGAAAAGTGGTGGGGCTGGTGTACAACTACCGCACATTGGGCCATACTCAGGCACAGATCAACCCGCTTGACGATAAACCGGAAGTCAATCCGCGCCTTTCACTGAGCGAATACAAGTTCACCGAGGCTGAGATGTCCCGCGAGGCCTCCAATCCGTTCTTTTTCAACGGTGCGAAGATGAAACTGCGCAACATGGTTTCCGCTCTCAAGGCCACGTATTCGGGAAAAATCGGCTTCGAGTTCATGCACATCCACAACACCACGGTGCGTCACTGGGTGCGGGAACGCATTGAGCAACATGGCTCCAAAGGTGCTGAAAAAACGATGGAACTTCAGGTGAAATCGCTGCGCTGGCTGCTTGAGGCCGAGTCGTTCGAGAATTTCCTAGCGAAAAAGTTCCTCGGAGAGAAGCGCTTCTCTCTGGAAGGAGGAGAAGGCGCAATGGTCGTGCTCAACGCCCTTTTGGAAAACTGTCCGAAGCAGAATGTGTTGGAGATCGAGATGGGAATGGCGCATCGCGGGCGCCTCAACGTGCTAGCGAATTTCGTCCGGAAATCCCTCACCACCCTGCTCTATGAATTTACTCCGAATTACGAGCCTGGCCTCGTTGCTGGAGACGGCGATGTGAAATACCATCTTGGCTACGAGAGCGTTCGGGAGTTTCCGGAAGGAAACGTGCGCGTCAGCCTCGCAGCGAACCCATCCCACCTCGAAGCAGTCAATCCCGTGGTTGAAGGAAAAGCCCGGGCCCGCCAGCGTGTGCTCGGAGATGACGGCGTGTCCACGGATCGCAAGCGAGTTCTCCCCATTTTGATCCACGGAGATGCTGCTTTTGCCGGTCAGGGTTCCGTCGCAGAAGTACTGAACCTCTCCCAGCTCCCCGGATATCGCACCGGCGGCACCATCCACCTCATCATCAATAACCAGATCGGCTTTACCACCATGCCGGCGGATGCCCGCTCCTCCGCTTACGCGACGGATGTGGCGAAGATGATCGAAGCTCCCATCCTCCATGTGAACGGCGAGGAACCGATGGAGCTTTACTGGGCCGCAAAGTTCGCCCTCGAGTTCCGCCAGAAATTCGGTCGTGACATTGTCATCGACATGTATTGCTACCGTCGCCAGGGCCACAACGAAGCGGACCAGGCGGCCTTCACTCAGCCGCTCGTCGCGAAGGAAATCGCCGCCCGCGAGACTTTCGGGCAAGTTTACAAACGCAATCTGGTGAAAGACGCAGTGCTTTCACAGGCGGATGCCGATGCGCTCGAACAAGCTATTTGGGATCGTTTGGAAGAAGGTCACAGGAAAATGGTGGAACTCAGCGAGGCGGGAGACCGCACCGTATTCAGCGGCTCCACCGCCATCATCCAGCCACCTTATTCGCACGATCAGGTGCCCACCGGCATCACCCGCGACAGACTCCAGCATATCGGGAAAGTGCTGACAACCACACCAGACGATTTCTGCCTGAATCCCACTTTGGAAAAACGTTTCCTCCCTCGCCGAGTCGATGCCTTGGCGAATGGCGGCCCCATTGATTGGGCATTTGCGGAGTCCCTCGCCTTCGGCGCGCTGATGCTTGAGGGCTCGCCTGTTCGACTGTCCGGTCAGGACTGCCGTCGTGGGACATTCTCCCAGCGCCATGCTGTCTTTTACGACTACAATACTCGCGAACGCTACATCCCGCTTCAAAATCTTGCCCCGGATCAGGCGAAGTTCTGCGTTTATAACTCTCTTCTCTCCGAGTTCGCCGTGCTCGGGTTTGATTACGGCTACTCGCTCTCTTATCCGAGCATGCTGCTCATGTGGGAGGCGCAATTTGGCGATTTCTCCAATGGTGCTCAGGTCATTATCGACCAGTTCATCGCCTCGGCGGAATCGAAGTGGCAGACACCGTCCGATCTCGTCATGCTTCTGCCTCACGGTTACGAAGGCATGGGTCCGGAGCACTCCAGCGCGAGACTCGAGCGTTTCCTCCAGCTCTGCGCGGAGAAAAACCTCATAGTGGGGAACTTTTCCACACCGGCCAACTACTTCCATGCCCTGCGCCGCCAGAAGCACCGTGATTTCCGGAAACCTCTCATCCTGATGACCCCGAAAAGCCTGCTCGGTAGACCGGAAGCCGTTTCTCAGGAGGCGGATTTCCTCGAAGGAACGTGTTTCCAAGAAATTCTCGCCGATCAGAAAGTATTCGAGGACGTGAACCGCGTGAACCGCGTGATTCTTTGCTCCGGAAAGGTCTACTACGATCTTGCCGCCCATCGCAAGGAACACGGGATCGAGGATGCCGCGCTCGTGCGTGTCGAGCAGCTCTACCCTTTCCACGAAGACATGGTTTCGCGAATCGTCGGCATGTATCCAAGCGCCACACGGATCGTATGGTGCCAAGAAGAGCCGAGGAACATGGGTGCCTGGACCTACATCGCCCCGCGTATTGAGGAGACTCTTGGAATCAAACCGATATACGCAGGCCGCAAACCAGGCTCCAGCCCTGCCGCCGGTTCCAAAGCGATGCATTACCGGGAGCAGAAAGCGCTCCTTGATAAAGCTTTTACTCTCTGATTTTTACCAACACCTCCTTTCCAAATGGCTATCGATATCAAAGTCCCCGCCGCTGGCGAATCCATCACCTCCGCGAACATCGCGAAATGGTATAAACGCAACGGCGACTCCGTAAAAAAGGGCGAACCGCTCGTCAGCTTGGAAACCGACAAGGTCTCCAACGAACTCGAAGCCGAAGCCGATGGCGTTCTCAGCATCACCGTCGGTGAGGGAGAGGAAGTCGCCATCGGCACCGTGATCGGAAGCCTCGCTACGGACGGAACCTCCGCATCTGCCCCAACACCCGAATCAGCACCCGAGTCGCAGCCTCAGGAAGAAAAAGCTCCCGGCGAACCCGTCGATCTGAAAGTGCCCGCCGCAGGTGAATCCATCACCTCCGCCAATGTGGCGGAATGGAGAAAGAAGGATGGCGAACACGTCGAAAAGGGTGAAATCCTCGTCACCCTCGAAACCGACAAGGTTTCCAACGAACTCGAAGCTCCCGTCTCCGGTATCTTGAAAATCCTTGTCCCGGAAGGAGAGGAAGTCGCAATCGGAAAAGTCATCGCCAACATCACACCGGGAGACACCCCGTCCGCGCAACCAGCCTCCGCCGCCCCGGCACCAGCGACAAAGCAGCCAGAGCCAAGTGCCGCGCCCGCCGCTCCGAAGCCGGAGCCAAGCAGCCCGAAGCCGGATTTTTCCGTCGTTTCCTCGCCCGCTTCCGAGCGTGAGAAACCGACCGAGATTCAGGAAGGCCGCACCACTCGCAAAAAGATGTCGATGCTGCGCCGCAAGATCGCGACGCATCTTGTCAATGCCCAGCAGACCGCCGCGATCCTTACGACCTTCAACGAAGTGGACATGTCCGCTGTCATGGATCTCCGGAAAAGCGTGCAAGAGGATTTCGTGAAAAAGCACGGCGTGAAGCTCGGTTTCATGTCGTTTTTCATCAAAGCCGTCACCCAAGCACTCAAAGACGTGCCGTCCATCAACGGACGCATCGAAGGCACTGATGTCATCGTGAACCATTTCTACGACATCGGCGTCGCCATCGGCACTGAGAAAGGCCTCATCGTCCCGGTTCTTCGGGATTGCGATCAGAAATCCTTCGCAGAGATCGAGAAAGGCATCATCGATTACGCGAACAAAGGAAAAGAAGGCAAGATCACGATTGAGGATCTCACCGGCGGAGTGTTCACCATTTCCAACGGCGGCACCTACGGTTCCCTCCTGAGCACGCCCATCCTGAATCCTCCCCAGAGCGGCATTCTCGGCATGCACACCATCCAGAAACGCCCCGTTGCCGTCAACGACCAGGTCGTCATTCGCCCGATGATGTATCTCGCCCTCAGCTACGATCACCGCCTTGTCGATGGCAAGGAAGCCGTCACGTTCCTCATCCGCATCAAAGACGCACTCGAAGCACCGCACAGATTGTTGCTGGATTTGTGATTTGCGTGTCGATCGGCCAGTGGGAATATCCACACTGCCCGGATACGCATTGGAACAATCGTTCCGTTACTCGATGCTGATCCTGGAAAGGTCTTTCCTTTGCGTGGGAACTTCAGACGGCAGCTAAAATCCCCGCCACATTCCCGACTTGCCCGGCATCCGGTGGCAGGGAAGAATCGCCCCCCTAGATTTGAAAAAGTTTCTACCATACTACCGCCACCTCTTGGAGGTGAAGGGGCCGTTCGCGATCGGAGTCGTGGCGGGGCTGTTCTACGCGGCGGCGACGGGACTGGGTCTGCCTTTGATGACCAAGGTGGTGTTTCCCGTTCTCTTCGAATCCGACTCAAAGGCAAGCGCGTGGTATCTTGATTGGCTGACAGGTTGGCTGGGTGAAATGTCCCGCGATCAACTCCTGATCTACACCTGTCTGTGGATTCCGGCGATGTTCCTTCTGCGGGCGATCGCTTCGTTTACCAACGCCTATTTCATTCAGTTCGCCGGCACGCGGGTGGTGGAGGCGATCCGAACGGATCTGTTCGTGAAGCTCCAATCGCTGCCTCTGGCCTTCTTCAAACGCAACAAATCCGGGGATCTGCTCGCGCGCGTTATTCAAGACACGCAAATGCTTCAGAATGTGATCGCGCAGGCATCGAGCGATCTCATCAAGCAGCCGGCGACCCTGCTTTTTTCCCTCAGTTTCGTCATCTACCTCGCGATTCAGGACAAACGGTTCTTCATCGCGATGATCGCGCTGCTGACGGTCCCCATCTGTGTGATGTTGATTCGGAAAGCTGGCAAGAAACTCGCTAGGAAGGCGAAGGCTCTTCAGGCACGTGGAGGAGATCTTTCCGCTCACCTCTCCGAGAGCTTGCAATCCGCCTTGGAAATCCGGGCCTACAATCTCCAGGCGACACAGATCGCAGCCTTCAGGAAGCGCATTCGCGAAATCCTCAAACTCGCCATGAAGGTGGTGAAATACCGCCAGATCATATCGCCTTCCATTGAGGTTGTCGCTGCCACCGGGTTCGCCGCAGCTCTCTATTTCGGCGTCCGTGCGGGCATGACCTTGGAGGGCTTCCTTGCTCTCGGTATGGCGCTTTTCATGTCCTACGAGCCGATCAAAAAGCTCGGCAATATCCATTCCATTTTCCAGCAAGGAAAGGCATCGGTGGACCGGATCGAGTATATTCTGCACTCCGACGATACCATCCCCAATGCCACGAACCCGGTGCCTTGTCCGGTGCCAGTCAAAGGCATTTCCTTCCACGGCGTCACCTTTGCGTACAACGAACTTCCCGTCCTCCACGATGTGGATCTGGAAATCCCCGCTGGCCAAGTCGTCGCTCTGGTAGGGCCCAGCGGCGCGGGCAAAACGACTTTCGCTCACCTTGTTCCCCGCCTTTACGATCCACAGATTGGCGAGATACGGATGGACGGCGTGCCTATCACGAATTTCAAGAAAAACGATCTGCGCAACCACATCGCCGTTGTTCCTCAGACCCCCGCTCTCTTCCTCGGGACTTTAGAGGAAAATATCCGGATCGGGAAGCCGGATGCGACTCGTGCCGAGATCGAAGAGGCGGCGAAAAAGGCCTTTGCTCACGATTTTATCATGGGCCTGCCAGACGGATACGAAACATCCGTCGGTGAGAGGGGTGATTTGCTTTCCGGTGGCCAGCGCCAGCGAATCGCCATCGCCCGAGCGTTTCTGAAAAACGCTCCCATTCTTATCTTGGATGAAGCGACCAGCGCCCTCGATACCGAGAGTGAGGCGATGGTCCAGCAGGCTCTCGGCGAACTCGTAAGAGGACGCACCACCCTGATCATCGCTCACCGTTTCAGCACCATCCGTATCGCTGACAGAATCCTCGTGTTTAAAAACGGCAGCATTGTCAGTGACGGCAGCCACGAAGAACTCCACGATCTCGACCCAACCTATCAAGCCATGATGGGCGGAGAGTTGCGATAGACTTGAAACCCATCCCATGAAAACACTCCTGTTCCTGATCGCCGCGTCTGTTGCAATTCATTCGTTGTCCCAAGCCGAAACAGTCCCAACGGGTGAGCTGAAAAAATGGCATCGAGTGACTCTCTCCTTCACCGGCCCACAATGCTCTGAGAACGGCGATCCGAATCCATTCTTGGACTATCGCCTAGAGGTAGATTTCACACATACCCTTTCCGGCAGCACTCTGAAAATCCCCGGCTACTTTGCCGCAGATGGCAATGCGGGCGAGACCTCCGCCGATTCAGGAAACATCTGGCGAGCCCATTTTTCCCCACCAGAGACAGGAGAGTGGACTTACAAGGCCACACTCGTTTCGGGAGAAAATATCGCAGTGGGATCCGGAACAGGCACACCCGCGCCCCTCGATGGAAACGCGACAGGGATCGTCACCGGCAAGTTCACCATTTCCCCAAGCGACAAAACCGGCACCGACAATCGCTCGCGTGGCACCCTGCGCTACGTCGGTGAGCGCTACCTCCGCTGGGCTGAAACAGGGGAGTATTTCTTGAAACAGGGAGCCGACGCGCCAGAGAATCTCTTTGCCTACGAGGATTTTGACGGAGATTTCAAATCCGACGGACAGAAAGACAACCTTATCAAGAACTACAAACCTCACCTCGGTGATTGGAAATCGGGAGATCCCACCTGGCAGGAAGGCAAAGGCAAGGGTCTCATCGGAGCCGTGAACTATCTCGCCTCCGAGGGCATGAACTCCATCTCGTTCCTAACGATGAATATCAACGGGGACGACAAAAACGTCTTTCCCTACACGAATTACAAAGAGCGCAAACGCATCGATGTCTCCCGCATGGACCAGTGGGAAGTGGTGATGGATCACGCCGACCGCATGGGCATGCACCTGCATTTCAAAACCCAAGAAGCCGAAAACGACAAACTGCTCGATGGCGGAAAGCTGGGGATTGAACGGAAGCTCTACTATCGGGAACTCATCGCCCGCTTTGCCCACCACCTTGCTCTGAACTGGAATCTCGGTGAGGAGAACCATGGCCAGAGCGATGCGCAACGCAAAGACATGGCCGCCTATTTCTTCAAAAATGATCCCTACGGCCACAACATCGTCATCCACACCTACCCGGAGCAGAAGGAAAAGATTCATACCCCGCTGTTGGGAAATGCCTCGAAGCTGACCGGGCTTTCCCTGCAAGGAAGTGACGTAGCGTTCCGCGATACTCACGCGGATGTCGTGGAGTGGATCAGGAAATCTGATGCCGCCGGAAAACGCTGGGTTATCGCCTATGACGAACCAGGAAATGCCGGACAGGGACTCACCAACGATGGCGAGGACACGAAGAATCCAAAGGTCAAAGGCAACTACAACGATGCGATGAAAAACGCTCTCTGGGGAACTATCCTGGCCGGTGGAGCTGGAAACGAATGGTACTTCGGTTACAAATACGACCACTCCGATCTCACGCTTCAGGATTTCCGCAGCCGGGATGAATGGTGGGATCGCTGCCGCATCGCCCTGCGGTTTTTCGAGGAAAACGACATCCCTTTCCATGAACTGCAAAACATGGATTTCCTCGTCGGGAACGCCAAAGGTGATCCCAACAAGGGCTTTTGTTTTGGCCGTGAGAATTCCACGTATGTGGTCTATCTGCCAAAGGACACTGAAATCATCCTCGATCTCAAAAACGAGAAGACCGATTTCAGCCTCATGTGGTTTGATCCACAGAAAGGCGGAGCGCTTCTCGAAGGGGCACTGAAAACTCTGCCGGCTGGCACCGCGACTCCACTGACTGGTGCTCCGTCCACCATCACCGGAGACCGTATTGCTCTCATCCGGGCCAAGAAATAGGGCCGATACGATTTATCGATCCCATCCACTTGGGTTTCTGTCTCAGTGGGTATCGAATCGTGGGTCAGGCACAGCGATCAAGCTAGGGAGAGGTTGAATCTCTCCGCCTCTTCAGTCCCGGCAGGGACGGGGCGAACGTAGCCGGGGTGTGGAGCGAAGTGGAACCCCCGGAGATTCAGCACAAGAGATTTGATCGGCCAGGTGAGATTTCCACCGCCCTTTTCGCTCTGCCGCAGCCGCCAACGGTGTGGCCGGTTTCCGGCTTCGGCGGACGCGCGTGGGTAGCGGGGATTTCCGCTCGCCGCGGTTTCCTGACATGTTTTCACCCCGCATTCCGCTGCGCTGCATACGCGGTTACGTTCGGGACAGCCCTCCGGGCTTATAGATTCCGGCTTATTCCTAGCTTGATCGCCATCCGCCAGCTTGAACTTTACGGCACACTAGTGGGTCAGGGTGGAAATTCTTCTCGTTTTCCGGAAATTCAAGGGAAGCAAAACAATCTTGCTCAATGGCCCTCGTCAGGGGATGCTCCGGAAGTGAAAAACGGATGGCGAATCGAGTAAACAGAAAGCGCGGGCAAACGGACGAGCCGAAAAAGTGGTCTGCGGAGATCTCTGGGATCTGCTGGCTGGCTGGTGGCTTGATCCTCCTGCTGTCCCAGCTATCGTACAGTCCGGCGGACCTGCCCGAGTGGGGAATGTTCGAACCCGTTGCCGACAAGCATGGTGCCACTGGTGAAAACTGGCTCGGACCCGTGGGTGGAATACTCGGTTTCGTGCAGATCCTTCTGTTTGGCGCGGCGGGATGGATGCTCGCGCTCGGATTCATCTGGTTCGGTATTCTGAAACTCGCTTTCCGTGGAACCCTTTGGCCGCGAATCGCGACAGGTTTGATTGTCGTTCTGATCGCAGGCTCCGTATGGCTGCATGCGTTTGGGATTTTCTATGAGGAGTGGGCAGCCCGCTGCCGCGTACCCAGCCCGGGTGGTGCAATCGGATTTGGTCTTGGAGGCTTTATCCTCATGAAAATCGCAGGACAAGTCGGCACGATCCTGATCGCCAGTGCCGCCTATCTCATTGGTCTCATTTGGCTCACCGGACAGAAACCTATCGATTTCGTGCGCGGTTGCTGGCGACTCACGAAGCATAAGATCGAAGCTTGGAAACAGAGTCGCACGGAAGCAGGTCGCGCGGATTCGCGCGAGCGAGAACTTCTCCAAGAACGTGAACGACAGCGTGAGCAACGCCGCCTCGAGCGCGAACTCGCCCGGATGAAAGCTGCCGAAACCGATGAACCTGGGCAGAAGGAACTTGCAATCCGCGAGACTCCCACTCCCCAGATTATCGATTCCTCCCAACGCCGATCCGTGGATCCGCAAATGGCAGGCACAAAGCCATTCGAGAGAAAAAGACCGAGCCATCAATCCCTCTCCGTCACCGGATTCGAGGACTACGAGCTTCCAGGTTTCGATCTGCTCGATGAAGTCGAAGTCGAAGCGGAGGCTGCTGACCACGATGAGCTGATCTCGATCCAACGGACGATCGTAGATACTCTCAAAGCCTTCCAGATTGATGTCACGGCAGGGGATATCACCCGTGGGCCGACGATTACCCGCTACGAAATCTACCCCTCCACCGGCCTCCGTGTTTCCAGAATTTCCCAACTCGAGGCCGACCTCGCACGGGCTACCCGCGCCGAACGTATCAACATCCTCGCGCCCATCCCCGGCAAGGACACGGTTGGCATCGAGATCGCGAACTCGAACAAAGTCGCTGTGCCGCTCCACGAGCTTCTCCACGATCCGGAGTTCCGCTCGGCGAAGAAAAAGATCCCACTCGCTCTCGGGAAAGACGTTTACGGGAAGACCGTCATCGGAGACCTCGCTGCCATGCCCCATCTGCTCGTCGCTGGTGCCACGGGTTCCGGGAAATCGGTCTGCATCAACTCCATCATCGCCTCCATCCTATTCAAGTTCGGCCCCGATGAGCTGCGCTTTATCATGGTCGATCCGAAGGTGGTGGAAATGCAGATGTACAACAAGCTGCCCCACATGGTCGTCCCGGTCGTGACCGATCCGAAAAAGACCGTGGCCGCCCTCAAGTGGGTGGTGAACGAGATGGAGAAGCGCTACAAGATTTTTGCAAAAATGGGCGTGCGGAATTTTGATGGTTTCAACAACCGACCGCGCGAAGAAAAAGAGGAAGTGGTAGTCCCCGAAGAGGAAGAGCCGGAAGTGGATCTTCAGGATATCGAGGACATCGCCACCGCTCTCGAAGATGGAGATCTGGGGCCTGAGGCCGACGAGGAGGAGCTGGAAATCGAGGAGGATGAAATCCCGGACCGTTTCCCCTATATCGTCGTCCTCATCGACGAGCTTGCCGATCTCATGCAGACCGCCCCGGCGGATGTCGAGATGTGCATCGCGCGCATCGCACAGAAAGCGCGTGCCGCCGGAATTCACTTGATCATCGCCACCCAGACCCCGCGCGCGGACGTCGTCACCGGTATTATCAAGGCGAACATCCCTAGCCGCATCGCCTTCCAGGTTTCTTCGGCCCTGGATTCCCGCGTCATTCTCGATACCAAGGGAGCCGACAAGCTCGTTGGCAAAGGCGACATGCTTTACCTCCCACCCGGCTCCGCGAAGCTTGAGCGCGCCCAGGGTGCCTTCGTTTCCGACGAGGAAGTCGAGCGCATCGTCGAGCACTGCTCCAAACAGGCGAACCCCCGTTACGAAAAGGACATCCGCGAAACCATCGAAAACGCAGGAATGGACGACGAGGATGAGGTCTCCGATGCCGATGAGGAACTCATCATCAAGTGCATCGAAGTTGTCCGCCAAGAGCAGAAAGCCAGCACGTCCCTGCTCCAACGCCGCCTCCGCCTCGGCTACACACGCGCCGCCCGAATGGTCGATATCCTCGAACAACGCGGCATCGTCGGCCCCGGCGAAGGAGCCAAGGCCCGCGAAGTTTTCCTGAAGTAATCGTGCCTACTGAATCTCGCGGCGTCGCCTGAAAGCTTCTGTCTTGAGGCAAGTGGAGTGGAAATGCCTCCGAAGCGTGGGCCCTTTACTTCCCTATGATTTGGAAATTAGAGTGCCGAAATCCCATGCAACCGATCCGTTTTCTACTAACAGTTCTTTTTCTTCTCCCATACTTGGTGCACGCAGAGCGAACAAAAGCGACGATCCGTGAGGATATTCCATTTCTAGAAAAGCTGGCCCCAAAGATGGAGGAGCCTGTCTTCGCCGTATGCTCGAAGCAGGGGATGCGCATTCTCGTATCCCGTGACGACGGCAAGAAGTGGGAGCAAGTTTTCCTCGGTACGGACCATCCAGAGGATGGTGGATACCACGGAAACTTCGCTGTGTATGGAATGGCCTATGCCGGCGGGGTTATTGGCGCATTCTCCGGCTGGGGAGCGGATGGCGTTTATATCGGCTCAGAAGACGGGGTGAACTGGGGTCACCTGAACGAAAAGGGCGCGAAGCTCAACAGTGTCTGGGACGCGGCGGGCGGTGATGGTATCATCCTTACGAGCGCGGATCAATGGCGCGGGATGATGACTTCTGAAAAAGGGTTTCTCGATTGGGACGCACATTCGGTGAAGGAATTCCTAGACGGCGGAAAGACGCAACACATGATCTGTGCACATGGAGATTTCGATAGGGGCCGATTCGTAATCATCGGAGATTTCGGGCACGTGTTCGTCAGTAAAAACGCCGGACGTTCGTGGAAGCACTTCCTCCTGCCTGAGGAAGCCGGGCCGAAACAGGATGCTCTCGCCTTCGGGAACGGAGTCTTTGTGTGCAGTTTCCCGGAGCACGTCGCCCGCTCAACCGATGGTGGGGAGACTTGGACGATTCATCCTCACGGACTCAATGGCAGACTCGCGTGGCGTGGACTCAGTTTTGTTAGGGGAGAGTTCTGGCTCACTGCTGGAGGAGGAAGAACGGGTCGCAAAAGCAAGAATGGCATCACTTGGGAAGACCTCCCGAAAGGCACGCCGACAGGCATTTTCGTCGAAGGCGATACCGGTACGCTCGTCAGCGTGGACCGCTCCCGCAACGACATCCGCCGCAGCGAGGATGGGAAAAAATGGGAAACTGTCTATACTTCCGATACCAAGGGCCCGAATCACAGTTTTGCCTTCGCTGTTCACGGGAAGGTAAACAAAATGGCGAAGTAGCCGCAATCAGGTGCCAGTCGCTAGCGCTAGCGGAGGATTGGCGGAATGACTTCTATTTTTCGGCTAGTGGCTGGTAACGAGCTTCTCTCTCTTCTTTCCGTTTCGAGGAATGAGCCCGAGGGACATGATCACGAGTTGGCTGATCACGAAGGCAGTAAGCCAGACGAAGGCGGCATCCGTGAAGCCGTAGGAATGGAGGCCGATGCCGAGCATGTTGGTTCCGAACCACGACCAGCTGGTGACGATGTTTCCGAAGACGGCCATGACCATGATCCCTTTATCCCTGACGAGACCTCCCCAGCGGGCATGAAGGATAATGGCGTTCCAGATGACGATGAGAAGTGCCCCGTTTTCCTTCGGATCCCAGCCCCAGAAGCGACCCCATGACTGATCTGCCCAGATGCCGCCGAGCACGGTGCCGACAAAGCTGGTGAGGGTGGCGAAACAGATGACTCCGTATACCATTCCTTTGAGAGATTCCGAGGTGCGTTTCGGAATGGGGCCGAACAGGCGGCGGATTAAGTAGAAGATGGCAATGCCTCCGGCGAGAAATGTCGCGGAGTATCCGAGAGTGATGACCACGACGTGGGTGGCGAGCCAGAAATTGGTGTCGAGAACGGCCCGCATCATTTCGAGCGTGTCCCCGGAAAGGGAAAGATGATGGGCGATGACCAGGGTGGCGAAGCCGACTACCGCAGCGGCGGCGGTGCCGATGGAGTTCCGGTGGAAGAGCTCGATGGCGGTGCTAAGTACAATGGCACCCCAGCCGATGAAGATGGCGGAAGAGTAGAGATTGGTGACTGGAGGGCGACCTTCCAAGACCATGCGTGTAATGAGTCCAAGGGTGTGGAGGGTGAGGCCGATCAGCAGAACTCGGAAGCCTGCTTGGCGAAGCACGGTGCCCTGCCAGAGCCATGATCCGATGGCGCAGAGAAAGGCAACGACATACAGGACCATGCAGAGGTAGAAGGGAGCAATGCGGTTAAAAATGGTTTCTGCGTAGGCTTTATCTGCGTTTTCCTCACGGTTTTCCAAGAGCCACGAACGGTAGTCCGCCACAGCTTTTCCGAAGGCTACTTCGTCATCGGCGCGGTAGGCATCGCCGAGACGTGCGTATGCGAGTGTGGACGAGTGGAGTCCGCCAGCATCAATGGCATCGATCACTGAATCTGGTAGCTTCCTCCATCCATCTTTCCCTTCCCCTGAGGGAGTGGTATAAACTTGGGTCATTGGCGCCCATTCGAGAATCTCACGCATCCTGGAGGAGGCGGTATCGATGGCAGATGGATTGAACTCCTCGCCGTTGTTCTTTTTTTCGGACTCGGCCAAGGCCCCGTCGATGCTGGCTAGGAATAGAGAGAATCCGGATTCGGCTTGTTCCTGGCCAGGGATCGCAAGGGCGTGCTTGAGCTGGTTGTATAGGCTGAGGCTGCGCGTGAGCTGCATCAGCGCTTTTTCATAGGGGGTCCAAGTTTTTGGCTCGAGGCCGCCGATGCGTTTTGCCTCAGGCTCTAGCTCGGGGAAGGACGGTTCGAGTTGCTCGTAGGAGTAGGAATGCACCTCGCCGCGGGTGAGCTTGGTCAGACCGAGAAGGTCATCGTGGTGAATGAGGAAAATTTTTCGAGTGTCTGCGAGGTCCGGGCGGAAGGCGAGTTCGGCGAACCATGCGGCGGGTGAAGCGGGAGCATCGTCGCCGGGGACGCGCTGTTTTCCGTGGATGATGAGAAGCGCGTTGCGGGCGAGCGAATCGAGCGGTTGGACTCGTCCGTTCGAAACCACGGGAAGGGTGGCAAAGCCTCGGAAATCGAGGCCTTTCGACGGGCGGAAGGCTTTAAAAACGGCTGCCGCGAGAAACAGGAGGCAGAGTGCGGGGATGAGCCATGCTGCAATTTTCCGAAAGGTGCTCATGGGTTGGAGGCAGTGCGGTTGCGCCGGGAAACGGCTTTGAAAAGGTGTTGGGAAAAGACCCAGAGCAGGCCGAAGCCAACCATCGCGCAGGAGATGTATGGCAAGGTCCAAACAGGATTCCGAACGACCTGAAAGATGCTGGTCGAGTCGTTGTTATCGAATCCCGACTGATAAAAAGTGAGACCTCCGTATCGCAGAGGATGGTTCATGTAGATCAGGTCTTCACGGTTTTCGCCCGTGGAGGGGTTGAGAATGCGGATTTTGCTAGAGAAATTTTTGGGGACGTTGGTGCCGAGGTAGCGATCGTGGCTGAAGTCGAGAAGTTTGATCGAAAACGGATGGTAGAGTCGTCGCTGTCGGATCGACATTTTCCATGTCTCATCCCCAATGGTAAACTCCTGCTCGCCTTTGAGGGCGTTGGAAAGCAGCCAGCGGCCCTGTGATGTTCCTCCGTCGAGTTTGATATCTACGAAGGCAGAGGTTAGATCGCGGCGATCCATGGCGGTCTCAGGCGGAGTGCGGCGAACCGCGAAACCTTGGCCGAGTCCCTGGGTGGCGCGGGTTTTATCGAACTCTTCCGTTTCCGCAGAGGCAGGCAGAATTTCGCAATTCCGGTAGTAGGAATGGATCTTCACGGAAAAGCCTTCAAATGGGAATGACGCTCCCTCTTTCAGGTTTCCCTGGGGGATGGCGGTGACCGTTTCCTCGCCGGAACCCTCTGGGCGAATGATCACAAGCTCCACCTCGCGCGGGAAGGTGGAGTAGTTGAGCGTTTCCCCTTCGTTGACGGACATTTGAGCTTCGCGGCCGAGCAATCCGGTCAGGATTTCCCCGAGAAGCATAAGCATGATCCCGGAGTGGATGACCATCATGCCGGCCTTATTCCATTTCAGCTTGAAGCGAGCGCCGTGTGCGGCGAGCAAGTTGACAATAAGAAGGATGCCGAGAAGGGTTCCGCCGGGGATGGGGATGGAGAAATTCTTTTCACCTGGGACGACATCCCACCAAACCAACCAAGAGCGGAAGTATCGCTCCTGCACTTCGTGGATGCCTAGCTCCACCTGCATGATCGTTGCTACGAAGATCAGTATCATCGAGTAACCAAGTAGGCACACGGTGAGACGCAGCGAACTCAGGGTCGCGAGAGGATTTCTGGAGGTGGAGGGCATCGGCTACGGTCTCACGGGAAGGTTGCGGAGCGGACGAAGGCCTCGAACTCGGGCATGGTTGCCTCGATATGGGGGGCCTCACCGGTGATCTTGAAGAACCAAGTGATGTCACCCTTCTTGATGATCGCGGATCCGATGGCTGCCTTTTTGTCCTCAAGGAGAGGCTCGGTGCTGACCATGTAGCTAAGAAAATAGTCGCCGGCTGGACCGGACACGGTTTTTCCAAGTTCTGGGTCCGTCTCGGAATCGAGCGGTGCAAGTTGGACTTGGGATCGCCAGCGATTCACGTTGTCTAGGATGCTTCCGGAATCACCAGGCAGTGGGACGACAGATACATCTGCAAGAGCGCCATCTGGTCCTGGGATGGTGTAGCTGGCGGCACGCATCGCGCTTCCTTCGCTTGGCATCCACCCAGCGGGGGGGACTACTTCCACTCCAGGTTTCTTCGGAGCATCGGCGGGTGGAGGAGAGGAGGGTGAAGGGGAAGCAGCTCCGGCGACACGGACGGTGCGGAGGAAGTCCATGAACTTCCCACCGAATTGATTCAAAACGCCCGATGGGGCCGTGAATTTAAAATACCAAGTCTCGGAGGCGAGGGGCAGAACGGCGGCAAGAATTCCATCAGCATCCTCAGCCGCGTTTGGAGGAATGAGATTGTAGAGCAGCATTCCCTCGGCGGAATCCGGGATTTTCATTGGTTGTCCGCCGATTTTGTCGTCTGCGAGGGACTCTAGTCCCACCTGGCCCCGCCAGCGGTTGACGTTTGCAGCAAGGCCTCCGCCATCGCCTCCGAGTTTGGAGACGGTGACTCGTCCGCCATCGGGAAGGGTGTATGCAGCGGTCAAGAACTGGCCGGCCTCTTCCTGGGTCCATCCCTCACCTGCTTGCCAGATGACACTGTTCGAGTGAGCGGCGTGATCATGCGGTTTTGATTCCTCCGGCTTTGGAGCAGCCCCGATCGGATCGATGACGGGGGCAGTGGCAGGGGCTGCGGACTCGGAGTCCGTGGCGACTTTGTAGGTGCGGATTTCGTCATCCTTGCAGGAAGGTAGGACACAAATTGCGATTGGGGCGATGAGGAATATAGTTCGCATGGTGGGGCGTTGCTCGTTGGTGCCATGGCCCCGTGAGTCGGAGCAGCAGGTCAAGGTAGAGCTGAAAAAAACGATTTCAAGCGTCGAGCACGAGGTCTCCGTCTGGGAGGCAGATACAGGGGAGGCAGCATCCGGCCTCCGCTTTGAATTCCGGAGTCTTGATGTTCTTGACCTTGCCGGAAACGATGGCGGTCTGGCAAGTGCCACATTTGCCATCGAGGCAAATGTAGGGGATTTCAACGCCTGCATCGTTGGCTAGATCCCAGAGGTGTGTGGCTTCGCCGCTCACTTGGATAGTTTTTTCGGACTTCTTAAGCTCTACCTTGGAGGCACCTACTTCGACAACCTTCCGAACAGCGATGAAGGCCTCGTCGTGAACGTTTTCTTCCGGAACGCCCCATTCTGTGAGTCCATCCCTGAGGCCTTGCATCATTGGCCCTGGTCCACAGGTGTAGAAGTTGTAATTATTTGAAGGCAGTTGTGACTTCAGGAGAGCGATATCAACGCGGCTTTCGTGATCGTAGTCTTCACCTAGGACGTCAGAGTCCGAGGGGCTTGAATAGCAGATGTGGATGTGGAAATTGGATTTGTTGAGAGCTCTCCATTCCTTCACCTGTTCCGCGATCATGTCTTCGGAACTGTTCCGAACACCGTAGAAAAACCACGTCTCGCGACGTGAGTTGATTTCCACGAGAGCGTTCATCATGCTGAGGACCGGAGTGAGGCCAACTCCGGAGCCGGAAAGAACGATGGGGCCGCCTTCTGCAGGATCGATCGCGAAGCCTCCAGCGGGGGCTTTGACGTCGAGGATGTCGTTTTCGTTGACGTGATCGTGGAAATAGGATGAGGCAACACCCTCCGGGAAGGCACTGTCGCGCGGAGCTAGGCAGCGTTTGATGCTGACCCTGTAGTAGTCGTGCTTCGGTGAGTCGGAAAGACTGTAGCAGCGTGCGACCGCCTTGCCGTTGATTTTGAGATTGAAGGTGAGGAATTGCCCGGGTCGGAAGGGAGGAAGCGGAAGTTTCCTATCGTGCGGGGTGAGATAGAACGAATAAATTCCTCCTTTTTCCCTTACCTTCTTAATCACGTCAAACTTGCGGATACCATTCCATGCGGTGGGACCTTTCTCGACTGCCTTGCGTTTCGACCGCACGGTTTCTAAGCGTTCTCCCAAAAGGGCGATTTCGCCACGGAAGACCTGCGAATCCCTTCGGAAGGCGAGGACCTGACGGAAAGCGAGGATGGTGAAGACACCGGCACCACCCGCGAGGATGGCCCAAGCCATAGATTCGATAGGAGTCATGAGAGATCAGAATTGGTAACTGTATTCGAGACGGACACCGCTGCCGGTATCGCCGTCGTCGTAGGCTGCGAGAAAGCTGTCGAAGCGGATGATTGCGTGTTGGTCGATAGCCTGTTGATATCCGAGTCCGATGCCGCCTCCGGAGCGTGAATTCCCGTCCGTCGAGACGCGACCGCCGATTTCGAAAACGATCTGACGTTTGCTGTACTGTCCATCGAGGAAGTGCTGATAGCCGAGGGCACCGCCGACTGCCTCGTTACTCTGGTTCGACAGGGCACTTCCGTATCTGCCAAGGCCGACCGCACTGAAGAGCAGTCCATTGATGCCACCGATCGGGCCACCGACGGACGGATCACGTGCTGCGGAGGTGTAAGTTCCGAATCCAACGAAACTGTTAAAGTATGCGATGTCGAAGTTGTAATCCATTGTCCGGGAGAGCTGGGAGAAAAGCAGTGCTCCGGTGTCGATTGCGGCATTCTCGTCATCCAAGGCGTAAGAAAAGTTTGCACGAAGTGTGGAGTTGATCTTGCCGAATCGGCGGGTCTGGCCCACGCCGGCGTAAAGACCATCGCCAGTCAGGGGATTGTCACTATTGATGTAAACGAGATCGGCCTCGTAGGTGCTTTTTGCAAAATCTGCCGCGTAAAAGAGGCCGAAGAGTGTAGCGTCGTTATCGAGCCTGTTATTGCCACGGTTGATTTCATTCCATGAAACGAGGGCAGTTAGACGTGAGGCTGAGGCACCGAAACCGAACATCGAGGCTCGGGTGATGCCAAAGGCGTCCATGGAATCGTTGATCATGATCCCATCTTGGAAATTCAGTGGCATGCGTCCGACAGCAAAGCCATAGTCGAGGTCCTTGGTATCATTGGGATCGAGGTTGGGAAAGAGTTCGCCGAAATCACCTTCGAAATAGAGGCTACGGATACGGCCATTGAGTTCGTCCTGGTAGCCGCTGTCGGACCCGAGTTCGTACGATGTGAAGTTGCCCCCTTGGTCGAGAGGTCGGATACTGAAGAGGATCCGCTCGGTTGGTGTGAGATAAATATTCGTGAAGAGATCAAGACGGGCCGCAATTTCGTCGCTGTTGGTTAGGCCATTGTCGAAATGTTGCGCAGCCATCCGATAGGTCCCGTAAATAATAACAGTAGGCTGCCAAACCGCGCCGCCGGGCATCTCGAAGCCAGGGAAAATATCTCCGGGACTGAGGAAGCGGTTGGAGCCGAAGATGGACTTTCGTTCCGGCGGATTAAGATCCTCCCCGGTTTCGTTCTGTTTCTTGATGATTTCCTTGCGCTCGCGATTGGACTCGAAGATTAAATCCTCGATGGCCTCTGTGACGGGAGCGGGGCGTTCGAGGAAATTTTCACCGATCTCTTCCCAAGGAACCGCCTCATCACTGAGAAGGAGCGCGTCAGGTTCAGCCGCGAGGACTGCCGATGCGGATAGGAGAGTGATGAGGATCGGAGCGGAACAGCGGCTGGGGCGGAGACTTCCTATGTGATTCATGGGTGCTGAAAGGGGGTTAAGGAACAGTTGGTCGGAAGTAGATTAGTTGTTGGAACTGATTTCCTTGGAGATGCCTGGTTTAGATTCGTTTTCAACTGCAGGGGGAGTGCTTTCGGGAGCCTCTTTGGCGGGAGGCTGTTCTTCCTTTGCAGGCTCTTCTGGGGCGGGCATTTCTGGGGCTGGATCGTCGCCGAAACTTTCTTCTCCAAATTGCTCTTCGGTGAAGTCAAGCGGAGCTTGTTCCGATTCGGGAAGTGGTGGTTCCTCAATGGGAATGATGAGTCCGCCGCCACCGAGTCCATTGCCTGAGGATTGTTTTTCGCTGAACTTAGGATCATACGGGAAAGGTCCTGGAGGAATCGCCATGATATCCTTCTCGGTGGGATGAAGATTCCATACCGTGCGGGAGCCATCGAGCAGCATCGTTTTGTCCCAGAGAGTTTGGGCTCCACCACGGCGGGTCGAATCCGATTTTGATGGGGTCATGCGATGACCATAAACGACGCGTTTGGCTACTTCTCTGGGTGACAGATTGTAGTCGAAGCCGACACCCGAGATTTCCGGGATAAGATTGACTGGGATCATCTGGGTGATGAATTTGACGTTGACCTTATAGGGGCCTGTTCCGGTGAGTTCTTTGGAGGGAACCTTATATTTCGCGATGCGTTTGCCATTCGGAGGGAGAACGAGCGCGTGTTTCCTAGCTCCGCCCGGACGGGCGCGCAGAATGCCAGGAGTAGTATCTGGGCGGATGTAAGGCAGGGGATTGACCGAGTAATTGACGGCAAGCACCTGCTCTCGCTCTCCGCCGAAGCGGTTACGGACGATGAACTTGGACTGAAGGCTGAAGAGCTGATCGTCCTCCTTCCAATTTTTGTCATCCTTCATGAGACTTAGGCCTGCCTTTTTCTTCCAATCGCTTGCTGCGAGAAAACTGCCGGTTTTTTTCGCGTTGTGGTGGACGAAGAGGGAGTGGAGATCGCGGACGTCTCCGTTTGGATCACGGTCGCCAGATTTCATCACTTCACGACCATAGCGGTCGGTAACGGTAACTTGGAGGAAGGCAAGACGCTCCGCATCGAAGCCGGTTGGAACACCGTGGCCATCGGTTCCATTGCGGACTTCGACTTCAAACTCGAGGGACTTGTCGTCATTTCGCGTCACCTTGAATTCACCAAGCTGGTAGCCACGGCGGAGGACCTGATGCCGTTCCACGTTGATTGCGTTAAGTAGGCGGAATTGGTTGTTGAGAGTGGCACGGAAATCAGTCCGATATTTGAGATCGTTCCAAGGCCACGGGAGGGCTTCGCCGATCTTGGGGTTTTTCGCGATGCGTTTCTCAAATTCGCTGGTGGTATCTCCCCATCCGTCTTCCCATTTGAACTGGATGACATGGGTGAGATTGGCGCGCTCTTTGACTTCGATATCGCCGTTGTCTTTGAGCACTTGGTTCTGCATATCCCAAAGTTGGTCCCTGACCGCCTTTGAGTGAGGGAAAAGGCCAGGATGGATAATTGAATAGTCGGGGCCGGCGAACATGTGGTTGGTGCGCTTGCGATCCGTAGTCGGTTTTCCGTAGCCGGATTCTTCAGGATCCGTGGCCCACATGTCTCCACCGATGCGCGCGGCGGGTCCACGATTGTAGTTTGCCTCGCCTTTGGCAACGGCGGCACCAGGAACTTTGCCCATGTGGCAATCCTGACAAGTCTCACCATCTGCGTTGGCTGGGGAGTTTTTAAACTGGGTGAAGGCTTCCTCAAGGCGGAAACCGTTAAGAAGGTTCACATCGTGGCAGGAGCCGCAGAAGCCGGAGCTTGCGATGGGATCGAATTTTTTCGCTTCCGCGTGAATCTTGCGTTGGCCTTTGTCATCCTCGGAGGTCTTGAGGGTGTCGTTTTTCGAGAGGACCTCCTTGAGGATGGCGTTGCCTTTTGGTCCGAAAACGGGATCGAATACGTCACCGGTAACGACGGAAGTTCGGCCGCTGACTTTTCCGTAATTTTTATCGATACGGTGGCAGACAACGCAGGTGATGCCTTCGAGGGATGCGGGGTGACGTTTGAAGTTACTGGTGAGGATGGGTTCCTCGCGCTGCATACCAACTTGGGTGTGGCAGCGGATACAGAAATCTCCGTTGGTTCCAGAGGTTGCTGCGAAAAGCGTAGCTTGCATCGCGTTGAACACGGGGCTGACTTGGGCGTAGGCATGGGCAGAAACCGACCACTCGCGGAAATGGTCCGGGTGGCAGGCTGCACAGGCAGAGGCGGAAGGGAAGCGCTTCTCGCTTTCGAGCAGGTCTAGGAAACGGATGTGGGCTTCTGCTGCGTTTTTGAACGTGGTGACGGATTCTCGTTCCTCTTCCTCTTCGGGAGGATTTCCGAACACTTGGTCTTCTAGCGAAAGTCCGCTGGTATCTCCCGCGCCGAATTCCTCACCGCCAAAGCTTTCCTCTCCGAACTCCTCGCCACCGAAACCTTCATCTCCAAAGCCTTCTTCCATTTTTTCCTCTCCGCCCGGGGGCAAAATGGCATTCCCGGCGGGGGCTGGCTTGTCGCCTTCGTCTGCCGCTGGTTCTTCTGCAGTCTCGGGAGTGTTTACGGAGGGCTTGATTTTGTCTTCGTTCGCTGCCTCTGCCGCTTCTTCGATGGCGGGCTTGATTTCGGTCGCTTCCTGAGCATGGAGCGAGGTGGTACCTGAGCCTAAAACGAGGGTCAGCGATGCCAGAAGGGCCCACCTTGGAGCCACAGGAAGTTCCAGCGGATATTGATGGGCTTGTGGCTTGTGAGAGTCACTAAGACCCTGTTTGGGACTTATCGTGTACATAGCGTTCGTATATTTTAATTTAATGATTCAGTCTAGGACAAAAGCAGTTTAGGTGCCGGAAACACGGGGATCAAATTGTTAGTTTGATTTCTTGGAACCGTTAGCGAAGGGGGTGGAATGAGTCGACTTGTGGTAGAAGTGGCATTGGATACAACTGTCACCGGCTTTGTCTGGCTGGTGGCACTCGACACAAGTGTCTTTCATGATCGTTTTGAAGTTACTTTGGAATACAAGTGGATCTGCTTTGGAGGACCAGTTGGAGGTCGCGTCCCAGTCATCGGATTCCGGGAAAGCAGTGAGGAAATTCGTTTCTTCCGTGGAGGTCTTGTGGCAGGAGCGGCAATCGGTGAGAAGCAAGTGGGTGGCGTGATCGTAGCGTGTCAAGGGATGGCCGGGAGTTCCTGAGGCGTTACTCTCCCAGCGAACTCTCGCTCCGGTGAGTGATCCTGAGGCATCGCGGATTTCGTCGACGGCGTGGCATTTGAGGCAGCTTCCAGAGGTTTTGGATTCCACACCAGATTGAAAATCGAAGCCTTCTTTCAATTGGGCCAGGGCAAGAGGTGAGCTGACCTGTCCGGCAAGCGCGTCGAGCCAATTTTTCAGGAGTGGATCCGCGTGGCCGGTGGAGCGATAGTATAGGGTGCCGTATTGCTGATACCAGCCGCCGCGTGCGGCCCAATTGACCGGGTCGATGTTCTCCAAGTCCTTGGGAACTTCTTCCACGGGCGTATCCTCGGCCGGGGTGTCGGAGCCAAATTCTTCGTCACCACCGCCGAAAGCCTCTCCCGTGTCGTCGCCACCGCCGAAAGCTTCTCCGGTGTCATCACCTCCAAAAGCCTCTCCCGTGTCGTCACCGCCGAAAGCTTCTCCCGTATCGTCTCCTCCGAAAGCTTCTCCAGTGTCATCACCACCGAATGCCTCCTCGGTGTCGTCGCCGAAGGATTCCGGAGCAGAAGCAGCACCGGCGTCGGGTTCTTCAGTTGCTGCCGCAGGTTCCTCAGGTATGACAGGCGGGGGCAGGTTCCCATTTCGCTTTGCGTCGACTTCGTTCGACACATCCAAGTATTCCTGTTTGGTCGTTCCGAGGAACAACGCATTCATGGCAGATGAATCGAGCTTCTCTAGCATCGGATCGAGTTCCTCCATCTCGGCCTCCGCTTCCGCCATGGCCTCACTCATTTCCATCTTCGCCATTTTTGCTTTCGCGAGGCGTTTGAGGTATCCCGACTTGGAATTGCCGCGCAGCATTGCGTTGAATGCACCGGCGGGGAAATTTTTCACAAGAGCCTCGGGATCCGGGAAGCCGGATTCGCGGAGTCGGCGGACCAGTTCATCTTGACCGATCAAGTTTGAGGGGTTGTCGGAAGGTTGGTTGCGCGAAAGGTCGCGTGCCAGTTCCTTGACTGCCCAGGCGACGGTCTCGACATCGGTGGCGTCTTCCTCGGCGATCTCGGCAGCGGCATCGAAAGGATTCACCCCTTTTTGTCGGAGGCGGACCCATGCTTCCCGTGCATCGTTATCGAGCAGTTGCAGAGTTGGCCAAGGGAATGAAGTCGGAGCTTCTTGGACCCAAGTTCCGATGGAGCGTGGTGGGTCCGCCTTGGCGAGGCTGCTATCTAGCGAGGCGACGTTGAGTTCGGGGAATGCGAGGAAGGTGAGCGGTGATCCGCTACGGGTATCGCCCCCATGGCATGCGGCGCAGGTTTTTTCGAAGGAGAGCACTGCCATTGGCTCGCCCTTCTTGCCAGTGGTGTGACAGGCGGAACAGGACTCGCTGTCCATGTGGTTGGCACCGGGATCGAACCCTGCGGGCACAGTATCCGGGTTGCTCTTCAGTTCCTCGGGGAAATGCGTTTGGTAGTGGGAATAGTGGTCGAAACGAATGCCAGTGCGGCGGCTGTAAGGGTATTTGGAGGCTGAAAACTCCGGGTGGCCGTTGGAAAAGCTCTCGAATTGGTCGGAGTGGCAGGTTTGGCACTGCTTGTCTGACAGAGTGGCGATGTTGAATTCCTCGCCGTGGTGCTCTTGGTGGCAAGTGGCGCACTGGATGCTGTTTTGCGTGAGGTGCTTGCTAGCGATCCCCGAGGCGGCGATCATCATGAGCTTGTTGGATTTTCCATTTCCGGTGGAATCTTGGGAGACTTCTTCCGCCGTATGCGGGAAAAACGCAAATTCTCCACCCTTGCCGCCGATGGTGTCGTGGCAGGAAAGACAGAGTTTCCCATCGTCAATGGCGCGATGGTGGGCTGTTTCGCCGTGCAGCGCGATGAGGGAAGCAGGAGTCATTTCCTGATCGCTGTGGCAGCGGAAGCACTGGGTCTCTAGGAAAGAGTGGTTTGCGGAAAGCGGGCCGGGATTAAGTCCGGACATGGGGTCGATACCTTCTCCCGTTTCTGGAGAAAGGATTGCGACGAGCCAGACGGCGGTAGCGGCGGAGAGGGTGATGGCTAAGTATACCCCGCTTCGATCGAAGGGAGCGCTTGGGGCGGCATTTCGGAACGGACTTGCAGCAGGATCCGTCGGGGCGTGGGCCTTCTGTGCAAACATCGCCGCCATTGGTATCGGGACGGGTGCAGAGCCAGCGATCCCCGGTTTTTCGCGGCAGGCATTGTCCGGAGACTCGACCTTCGAAAATAGCGCCTGCCTGACAGTTGCCTTTTAGGTCTGGTCCGAGAAAGCACGGGCAGTCCTTGCATTCGCCGCCGCAGATCCATTTCCGGTCCGGCCTATTGTAGGCGGTCCGGCTGTGCTTGGTAGTCTGGAAGGATTCCGGCATCAACGGGAAGTGGTGTAGGTGAATGCGACCCAGGCGTGGACGAGGGCCACGATCACCATGCTGTAGGTGAATGGGATATGGATGAAGAGCCAGCAGCGAAGGAACCACTGGGAGGATTTCTGGACGTCGAGATTGTGCTTCGTATAAACCAGTTCCCGAATGCGGGCGATGGCGGCCTGCTCATCTTCGTTGGTGTAGCGCTCGATATCGTCGATCTCATTGAGCGCACGGTCACGGAAGCGAAAGGGATTTCCCATAAAGAAACGGATGGCCGAGCGAGGGCGAAAGTATCCGGAGAGATGCTTGATATAAGCGTCTCCGAGGGCGGAGGCTCCAGTGCTGCCTTCGTTCTCCTCGATAAGGGTTTCGACTTCGCGGCGGAGTCGCAACTCATAGGCAGGGATTTTTTCGAAGATCAAAGTTTCCCCGGATGCGGACATCATGCGGGGCAGAAGGCGAGTGATGAGGAGGCCGACGACTCCGGAAGCGGTCACTACGAGGAAAAGGACGGCCAGTGCGATTTCGAGCTTCCCGTGAGGGACGCGGAACGAGGTGTGTAGAGCGTAGAGTAGTAGCGAGAGAAAACCGGCGTAGATGTGAAACTGAAGCCAATGCGAGGCTTTGATCAGGGGCAGGAACGGCAGCTTCTTCCTAGCGTTGAAAAGGGTGAGAATAAGCACCAAGACGAGCAGGGCGATGCCGGAGTAGAAGGCGTGCGGGCGGAGGGAAATCTCTAGCACGCGCCACAGAAGTAGGCAGACGATGGCCGCCACCACGAGGGTGGTGGTGTTGAGAACGCGGCGTTTTAGAAATCCACCTATCTGGACAGCCATTTCGCGAGGGAGTTGATGTTTTGCATATCGAAGCGTTGGAGCGCATCGTGGGGGCAGGCGCGGACGCAGGCAGGACCGGCGAGCTGGTCGTGGCACAGATCACACTTGGTGGCGCGTTTCACGGCACCAGCGGAGGTGAGATCGAGCAGATCGCCGCCAGGGCCGCGACTAGTAGGAAACTGTGGTCTACCTTTTTCGTCCCGAATATCGACCATCTGGATATTGTCGTAGGGGCAATTGTCGGCGCAGGCGGAGCAGCCGATACAGGTGCTGTCATTGATGACAACTTCTCCGGAGTCCTCGCGGTGGATGGCACCGGTTGGGCAGGGGATCATGCAGATCGGATCGTGGCAATGTAGGCATGCCTGGGTGACCTGAATGCTATTCTCGCGGTCTCCGTAGCGGATGAAGCGGGGATTTCCTTCGTGAGTGGATGCACAGGCACGGACACAGTCATCGCAGTTGGTGCAACGCTCCAAATCAATGAGCATGGCGGCGCTACCGTTGATCGTGCGCTTGTCCATGAGGAACTCCATGATGTCCGGGCCAAGGCGATCGCGCGTTTTTTCGGATAGGAAGTTTGGTGAGGGTGATGCCTGCTCTTCGTCCTTCGGCCGTGTGGTGAGCTGGGAGATTTCCTCGGGAGTGAGGTTCGGGATGATGAATTTCTCCACCAAACGGGTGGGGATGATCAGCAAATCCACGTAGCCGATCGCACGCAGGGTGTGCTGGGAGGAAAGAATGTCCTCCGGATGATGAAGATTGTGATACAGTTCGCCGAGGCCGTAGATCTGGCCCTTCCCCAGATAGGAAATGGTGGTTTCGCCCTTGCGGTGCTTGCGACTGACGCGCACGAATCCTCCGCGCACAATCATCAGTCCATCGATATATTCGGACTCCTGGATGATCATCGGCTCATTGCTGAGGCGGTCGGTGGCGGAGGTGGCACTGAGGATTTTCTGATAGGATCCGTACCAATCGAACTTGCCATGGCGCTCGAAACGAGTGCTGGCAACAAGTTCTTCCACCTGTAAGGGAGGGAGGCGGCGGATAAACTTCAGGCCGGTGAGCAGGGAGCTGAGGCCGTATTTGCGGAAGCGTTCCTCGACGTGTTCTTTGAAGGCCGGGGCAAAGCTCATGAGGTCGCGCAGACCCTGCCAGCGAATCTCCAACACTTCTGTATTTTCTTCTGCTGCTAGGATGGTTGCAGTACGGGGGCTACGACCTAGGGCCGCGATTTCTCCGAACATTTCCCCGGCTTGAATATCCACGGTCTTGAGGCCGTTGAGGATACGGGGGGCATCCTGCAGGAAAACTCCTTCAGATTCTTCCTTGTCGCCGTTAATTTCCTCGAAGCGGCGGGTGTGATGGACGCGCTGCTCTGGGATGCCACGGCGCTTCAGTGCCTGGCGGATCATCGCGAGCGGGCCGCGCTTCTCCCTGTTGGTGCGCCCAAGCAGCTTCGGTGGGAGGTGGTCGACGACGATGCGGACGGATCCGCGCAGGACGACAAAAGCGGAATTTCCGTAATCTCCTTCACGGACAATGATCTCGTCTTTTCCCTTTAGGAGTAATCGGGAATCATTGAGCAAGATGCCATCGAGCGACAGATGGCGGGGAAATCGGCTGGCATCAATATCGGAAAAAACGGGAGCGGATCGGATGCGCTCTAGTGTCGCGATGATACCGGAGACCGCATCGTTTTCCTCAGATGACCGTTGCTCAGCGAAGACGAGTCCGATGAGCTCCGGAGAGATGGAGGGATCGAAGGGCGAGTCCCAGCGTTGAGGGCGGAGCAGGGACGTCTCGGGATCGGCGGGCATGAGAGGTTCGGGCTACCGGAGTTTCTTGAAAAGTGTAAGTGGACCCTGCGATGGGTTCACTCGATCAAGGCTGCCAAGCTTTTCCCTTGGAGTTGGTAGGAATGATGCTGTCGACTCCGCTGAGGTTGCTGCCATCGGTGCCTGCGCTGAATTTCTGGATCAGTGGTTCAATCTCGGTGGCAGCCTTAGCGACATCGGCAGGATTTCCGCTGAGTTTCACGCCTTTTGCGATTTTCTCGATCTCGATGAGTTCGGCCGGAGCGGAATCACCACCAAGTTTTGCGATCACGATAGGGAGTTCCTTGGTTATGATGGTGTGAGAGCGATTGCCCATTGCCTTACGGAAATCTCCGCCGCCGGTTTTGCCCTTCGCGAGGCTGGCGAGGCTGTATTGGAGATCGAGCAACATGCCGGTCACGAACATCTTGCGTTTGCGGTCCTGCAGGGTATCGAGGTTTTTCTCGCCACTGCGGGTGTAGTCAGCAGTGTAGAAGTTGTGGCGAACTTCGCCGGAGGTCCAAGACGCGAGGTTGAAGTTCTCGCTTCGGGCTGGGTGACCGCCGACATTGACGAGTTTTTCATCTCGGATGATGTGGCAGTTGAAGCAGTTCTCCGCAACGAGGGCGGTATCGTGAGGGTAAAGCATCCCGGCGGCCTTGGAGCGCTTCTGGCGTTCGTCGCGGCTTGGAATTTTTTCCTTTTCTCCGTGGACCTCGTAGAAATCTTTTGCACCTCCGTGGCAGGACTCGCAGCTCACGCCGCCGATGGTCTTGACGGCTCCGCCGACGGCCTGGCGGGTAAAGTGGCACTCGGTGCAAAGCGGACTGGTGGACATCGCGTTGGCATTGGCGAGGCCCATTTTCTTGGCGATTTCCTCGGCCTTCTCCCTCGTCTTCACATCGCGGTGCACACTGTCGGAGCGAAAGTGTGCAGAAAGTTTCCATGCCTTGACTTCTTCTTCGTGGCAGTCGGCGCATTTTTCGCTGCCGACGACCTTTTCAGGATGGAGAGTGGAGGCGGCCTGTCCAAACGCTACTGGGGCGTGGAGGGAAAAAAGGGCCAAGGCGATGACGGGGAGTTGTGATTTCATGGCGGTTCGAGAGTGCTGGAGGAGGTTGAGTCGGAAAATGTCTTGGACAACGAATCCTGACGATGTGGGAACCATGCAAAGTTTGCCGGAAGAAGGGAAGTCAAAAAATCGCGTTGGGGTCCGAACCGCGAGGAATTAGGGAGTTACGGGGATCTTTTTTCAGTCACCTACAAAAGAACAAGGTCTGAAAGTTTCCTAACAGATCCGTTGTGCGTCACTGGTTTCGTTTCTGTTCGCTCTGAATCCATGGTGAATCCGGGCAATCCGATGTGGAAGCACCCACAGATTCCAGGAATTGCTTTCGGGTTGTTTGTAAGTGGTGGTGGCAATTTCATAAGTAGTCCGGTTGCGGGTGCCCGGTCCCTCGAACGCTGACAGCCGCTCTGGCTGGAAAACATGATTCGCGCATTGACAATACGGCCTGAACACTTAGGGAAAGTGACGCAATGAAAATGAATTCATGTGAGATCGGTCGTGTAGGGTTTGCGTTTTGCTCCCGCTTTGCTTCTCAAGTCCGTGGCGCGTTTCCTGCCACATCCAGGGCGGCCCTCGTTGCCGCCGCAATGGTCACTGCCTCCCAGGCACTGACGTTCAACTATACCTTTACCCCGACAAGCAGTCAGGCCGATAGGGACGGGTTCATCGCAGCAGGGGACCGATGGTCCGCTTTGTTCTCCGACAATGTGACCATCAATCTCGATGTCGGCACGGGTTCTCTTGGAGCCGGGATCCTCGCATCGGCAGGCTCCACGCGCCAGAATTTTACGTACACGCAGTTTGCCGCCGGGCTTGCTTTGGACGCTACCACCGCTGCCGATGTCTCCGCGGTTTCGTCCCTTCAGATTGGCGCGGACTTCGGCATGTTACTCAACCGCACCTCGAACAATCCCAACGGCTCCGGCTCGGCCACTCCATATCTGGACGATGATGGGGACGCGAACAATACCACAGTCCGATTGACAACCGCCAATGCTAAGGCGGCGGGCCTGCTGGGTGCCACTTCTACATCGGATGCGATGATCACGTTCAGCAACGCCTTCACATATGACTACGATTCGAGCGATGGTATCACCTCGGGAGCCTTTGACTACGTGGGTATCGCGACTCATGAGATCGGCCACGCCCTTGGATTCGTGAGCGGAGTGGATGTTCTCGATGGCAATGCTCCTCCTATTAACGGACCATTCGGTGACGATCAGTTCCCTTTCGTCTCTTCGCTCGATCTGTTCCGCTACTCGACCACCAGCACCGCATCGGGTGTGATCGACTGGACGGCAGACAACAGGGCGAAATATTTCTCACTGGATAGCGGAGTCACCAGCATCGCCAGTTTTTCCACAGGTCGCAATTTCGGAGATGGTCAGCAGGCGAGCCACTGGAAGGACAATTTCGGTCTGGGAATCATGGACCCGACCTTCGGTACTGGCGAACTGGGCACGATTTCAGGAAACGACACCTTGGCTTTTGACGCGATCGGCTGGGATCTTATTCCCGAGCCTTCCACCGGGCTTCTCGGTATTTTCGGCGCGGCGCTCGCCATTTCCCGCCGCCGCAGGTGATCAGGAAGATCAGGCGTGAACGTAAGCTCCGCGCGGAACGCGGGACAAAAAGGATCTGATCAACTGGGACGACGAGTCTGGGAAGCGACGCAGGAGCATCTCGGAAAGGCGACTAGTGGTCAGTTCCTTCGTGGCCGCTCTTGTCATCGGAGTTTGCGCCGTTCTGGCTATTCGATTGACCCGGGACGGGCAAACCAGGGTAGTGGAAGAACCGGTTGCCGAGTTACATCTGCCGCCGCCCGAAGATCCGCTTCCTGCCGCGCTCACAGCTCTGGAGACGTTTTTCGAGGCTCCGGATTTGCTCTCGAAAGCGGCATTGGTCCACGATTCCGAACGTGTCACGCCAATGATGGAGGACTACCACGGAGCCAGAAGACATCCCTTCCCCACCCTCGGTCGTATCCACAGCACGGACTTCGCCAACTTCAACGGGACGCCGATGGTGCTGTTTGAGGTTGAGCCTTTCGACGGACTCCGCTATCCCGTCGCCGTCGTATGGGATGGCAAACGCTTCGTCGTGGATTGGGAAAGCCTCACCGCCTACGGCACGATGGAATGGGTGGAGTTCACCGAATCCAGGCCGCAAGAACCCCACACTTTCCGGATATTTCTGCTTGAGTCACGGGCCAGCGACAGCCCGGCCGGAATGCCGGAGGGTTATTCGTGTTTCCGGATCGAGCACCGGGATCTGATGGAAACCCTGGTAACTATCGCCCCTCCCGAACTTTCCGCCGTATTGCAACCGATGGTGGAGGGCCAGAGGGTTCCAATGACATTGGAGATCGCGTGGAGGACTCCGGATTCCGGAGTCCCGGAAATCCCCGAAATCGTTCGTTTCATTGCATCCGGGTGGAGCCAGTGAGCGAATTGTGCGTCTGTCCCCGCTTCTCGGACGTGCCGCGAAATTTTTCCGCAAATCACCATTCCGGCAAAAAGGTGCCGGTATTTGTGATGATGCGGAGGGGGTCCTTGAGGCGATCCGCACGGAGGACGATGGAGTGAATACCGGCGGGGAGTTCTGCGGTGGCAGTGGTGGCGGGTTTTCCGTTGATGTAGAGCTCGGAAGGTTTGAATCCGTTGGCAAAAGTGATTTCCACAGTGGCGGGGGAGGCCAGCTGGAGCCGTGTCCCAATCATGGTGCCGCCGCCGACGAGTTTTGCGTTCCAGACATCCTCGACTAGCAAGGTGCCGTTGACGGTGGCGTTGATAGGGACCCAGCTGAGACTTGCATCGCCTTTGGCGGCGGCGTCCATGGTTTTCGGGGTGCGGGCGATGACGGCGTAAATTTTCGGGGAATTGCTGTCGTTGGCAGAAAAGTCTCCAGGTTTTCCTAGTTGGGAAAGGAACGCGAAGAGGTCGGCGGTCTGCTGAGGATTTAGGGAGTCGATGAGGCCACCTGGCATGAGGCTTCCGGCATCAATCTGTTTGGCGATCATGGAGTCGGGAACGGTGGTCTCGTTTCCGACCGCATCACGGATGACGGTGCTGCCTTCCGAGCTGCGAATGAGCCTACCGTTGATGGATTTCCCGTCTTTTGTTTCGATAATGACGGAGTGGTAACCTTCTTTGACCTTTGCTCCGGGTTTTACGATAGATTCAACGAGGTAGTCGAGCGGGGCACTGGCTCCGATGGAGGTGAGGTCTGGGCCGGTGAGTCCTCCGACTCCGGCGATGGCGTGGCAGGCGGTGCAGGCTAGCGCGGGCTGGCGGTAAATAAGCTCTCCGCGGTGGGGGTCACCCTTTTCTGAAGAGGCCGCGATCTCTGCGATTTTCTCCGGGGTGTAGTCGGGGATGAGCGAGTCTCCGGCTTGGGTGCGGAGGATGTTTAGAAGAGCGTCGTTGTTGGCGATGTCGGGGATGCTCCGGAGCGCGAGGGCGGCGGCTTCAGGGGAGAGAGGGGAGTCGGTGAGGAGTTTGACGATTCTTGGGGAAATTCCCTTTACCGTGAGGAGTTCCTGCCAAAACCGCTGGGTTGTTGCAGGCGGAGCGTCTCCCGAAACGATGACGGGAACGAATTTCAGTGCACTGTCCGGAGCATTTCTAGCGAGCGCGAGGACGATATTCGTTGCAGGTGGTGTATGCGCGGAGGCGAGTGAGTTGAGCTTTTGCTTCGCGGGTTCCGCGTTAAAATTCCCTAAGGCATCGACCGCGAGATCGCGGGTGGAGGGCTTGTCGGCGAGTTCGATGAGGGTGGGGAGGGAAGAAGGATCCGCGAGGGTGCCTGCTAGACGGATGGCGGCGGGGTTCTCTTTTTGCAGAAGATCATTGAGCTTCGAGATATCTCCATCGGGGCGGATCTGGCGCTCTGAAACGGCTTTCGTGATGCCATCGAGGGCGGCGGCGGTGGTCGCCTCATCGAAACCGGATGAGACCGCTTGTTGGAAAATTTTCGAGATGACGCGAGCGTCTCCTAGCTCCAATCCAATTTTCAACCACAGACCGGAGCCATCCTGCGGGAGAGTGGCGGGGAAAACTTCGGCAAGGGCGGTGGTGGCTTCGCCGGGCGGGAGGTTCGCGATCACGAAGGCGAGGCGCTTTTCTTTTCCTTCGAGATCTTGCCCGCTTTTGATCCAGGATTTTCCGTGCGACTGGATGGAGAGCCAGAGGGCGTATTCGATGAAGCGGTCGGTGGGGTGGTCGAGCGCACCGAGGGCGATATCCAGCGATTCCGGGCCGGGGATTTGTGAAAGGGTGAGAATGGCTTCCCGGCGGACGGCGGGGTATTTGTCAGTGATGGCTTTTTTGAGAGTCGGGTAGGACTGTTTGGTTTCCAGTTCAGCAATCCAAGCCGACATCATCCGAATTGCCATAGCACGCATTTTCGGATCCTCGGAGACTGCTAACCACTGCCACGCGGCTGGAATTTTTGAACCCTGAATCCGACTGGCCAAGGTGTCTGCAAAAATTTCCCTAGGGTCATCGAAAACGATCGTTTTTTCAGACAGATCGTATTCTGGGATTGGTCGACTTGCGAGGATAGCGGTGGCTTGTTCTCTTTCAAAACGATCTCCGCTTGCCAAAAGAGCAATGAGTTGCCGGGTGTCTAACTTTTCGAAATCTGGCTTTTTTGCGGACGGTGAGTTCTTTTTCGCGATGCGCCAGATGCGCCCGTGCTCGCGGTCCCGGCGTGGATCTCGGAAATCCACCTCGCCGTGGTTGATGATGGGGTTGGACCAATCGGCGACGTAGAGTGCACCATCGGGGCCAGTTTTTACGTCGATGGGGCGGAAGCTGACACTGTCCGAGCGGAGCAGGTCGTCGAGTTCTTGGGTGACAAATCCTGCGCCGTCCTCCGTGATGGAGAAACGCACGATGCGGTGGGCGCGGAAGTCGCAGGTGATGAGATTTCCCTGCCAGTCGCGGGGGAAATGCGCGGAGCCGATGATTTCCAGACCGCAGAATTTCGGGTAGGCGCCGGGGCTGATCGAATCGAGAATGCGTGGTGCTTTTGCATAGGCCTCATACATCGCGCCGGGCATACCCCAGGTGATGCCTTTGAAGCCCGCCCCGTCCGTGAGAAAGGACTGCCCGTATTCATCGAACTGATGGCCCCATGTATTCCACAGGCCGCGATAGACGATTTCGAGACTCTGATCGCGTGGGTCGAAGCGGAAAACCCCGCCGCTTTTCAGGCGAACGACGGCATGAGGTGTCTCAATGTCCGAGCGGGTATAGACGGATTGGGCCATCCAAATTTTTCCCTCCGGCCCACGGCGTAGGGTGTGGAGATTGTGGTGGGTATCTTCAGTGCCGAAGCCGCTGAGGACGCGGGTTTTCTCATCCGCTTTGCCATCGCCATTGGTATCTGAGAAATGCAGCAAGTCCGTGGACTGCGCCGCGTAGGCTCCTCCGGTCGCGTCGGGGAGGACGGCGGTGGGCATCATCATGCCATCGGCGAAGGCGGTGGCCTTGTCGGCGGTGCCATCGCCATTCGTATCCTCAAGGATGGTGATGCGGTCGTCGGCACTTTGGCCGACCTCGATCATCGGGTAGGTGCCTGAGCTGGCAACCCAGAGGCGGCCTTGGGGATCGAAATTGATCTGGGTGGGCTTCTGAAGCATCGGATTTTCCGCCCAGAGTGTGACTTCGAATCCATCGGCGACGCTGAAATCCGGCTTCGGTTGCTCCTTGTTTTCCGCAACGTCAGAATTTGTGCGAACTGGGAGGGGCGGGACGATGGTGTCTTCGGAAAGATCACGCATCTTCGCGATGGCGGCGTCTTCCTCGGCGATGAGTGCGTCGTAGCGGGGGATTTCCACGGCGTTGTTGCCTTGTTCCTTGGCCCGGAAGCCGAAGATGTAGGCCATGTTCGCGGGGCGGGAGCGGTTGAAGAACCATTCATTCTTCCTGAGGATGTGCTGGCGGAGAGCTTCCGCTTTTTCGCCCTTGTCCCACAGCCCGGTCGGCCAGCCGAGGGATTTCTCGATGCGACGGGCCACCGCCCGGTAGCCGGCGGAGGTGAGGTGGATTCCGTTTTGGGAATAGCCCGGCTCCTGCTCCAGATCCGCAAGCCGCACGAAAGGGATTTCGCGCCCGTCCGCCGTTTGCTTCAATACCGAATCGATGGCGGCGAGGGAGGCACGGCGGGCGGGGAGCTCATCCGGGCCATCGAAGTCCATCGCGAAGCGTGGCGGTGCGCCGAGGATGAGGAAACGCACCGGCTTGCCGGTGGCTTCTGGTGCGGCATCTAGCAGGCGCTCCAGGTTTTTCCTAAAAAGCTCCGGACTGCTGCCGCCGGGAAGGGAGGCGGCCATGCCGTATCCCAGCACGATCACATCCGGCTTGTAGGTGGAGAGCTGGTTAAGCAATTGCTTCCAGCCCTCGTCCTCCGGTTCCAGGCCCGCCTGGAGCAGGCTGAGGCCCGCGCGGGATTTCCCGGCAGGCGTGTCCGCGCTCCAGCCAAGGTTGCGGAATTTGATGTCCCTGTCGGAGAAGTGGGTGGTCATGGCCAGCTCGATCCACCCCTCGTATTGTTCACGCTCGATGAACGTGTCTCCGAGAAAAGCAACGGTTTCGCCATCCTGCAGCTCGAAGGCGAGGGAGGCAGTAACGGAGAGTAGGAGGATGAGAAGAGTTTTCATTCGCGGAGCGAACGCTGCCGCGAAAGCACTGCCTCGCAAACTCAAAACTCCGCCACACGCGTCCTCATCACGTCTATTGAAAGAGAAGGTCGTCCGTTTCCTCTTATTTCGCACCAACAGTGCACCGCTATCCCAGTCTAGTGCAGAGTATTGCTCATGTAGACTTGCTATAACTCACGGAAAATAAGTTGATTGAAATAAGTCAATTTTGCTCATGGCTGGGTGAGTAAAACGGCAAGCTCGGTGTGCGAAATGCTCCACCCACCGTCCGCTCGCTTTTCAGTGTCTCCCACCTTGACGAACTTGAAAGGAGGTCCGGTTTCGTCATCCGGATTTCCCGGAAATTCAGTCCCGGAAATTTCCTTCTCCTCCTCTTGAAAGCGGTATGTTCGGCGAAAGGTCCGCCACCGGAAACCTACCCGGATTCAAGGGCTAGCGGCACTAGTTGACGCGAATGAGATGACAATGCTATGAAACTGCAACGGTATTTCACAAACCCAACGTTTCAAAAACCTGCTCTCCATTGCTCTGCTGGAAATGGATCCGGAGCGAGCCTTTCTTTACTTTTTCCAGCACCTGCTTGAGGACCCGGACCGCTCCCCAGACGAGGAGTCCGATCCCGAGCCGCTGCCCTGAGGTTCTCTCTGTCTTGTCGTTCATATATTGGTTCTTCGCCTTGGCTTCGTGCCAGGGCGGGATTTTCGTAAGGAGCAAGTAGGGGCGTGCTTATGGCCACCCGGAAAACCAAGTAACTATGCCAATTCTTTCCCTATCCCTCCGGTCGCACCCCTTCGGGGTATGTCGCGTTCGCTCCTGTCCATGGCGCTCCGCTCCATTGCCCGCTTGTGGCCTACACCTACCTCAATCCGCTCGACTGGCTCATGGAAGAGCTGGGCTCCAAAAGCGTGCGTTCCGCCGATGACATCATCGTGCTGGCGCAAAGCGCGGAGGAAGCCACAGCAGCCTTCAACAGGATAGCGGGATGGATGGCAGGAGCCGGTTTCCAGCTCCACCCGGACAAAGTTCGGATCGTGGACATGTCCGAACCGATACTTCGAGGAGCTTGGGCTGTTTGGTCTGGAACAAGCCAAAGTGACTGAGAAAAGCCTCTTAGAACGAGCGAAGTGCAGACTGGAGAGCCGTGTGCGGGAGATCCGCACGCACGGTTCGGAGGGAGGGGCGGCTCAAATCAATGCACTGTCCCTGCTTCGATCATCTTATTCCTTCCCGGCGATGCGGAGCTGGGTGCAGAGCCACATGGTGAGATTGCCGACGGGGTAGGCGAGATCGATATAGTAGGCGTAGTAGCCTTCTTCTGGGCGGGGGAGGGTGAGGTGGATTTTCCCGTCGGCCGGGAGGTCGAGTTCCTTGGCCTGCCAGCGGGCTTCCCGGAAATCTTTGGTGGGGGCGGTGGCGTACCAGAGGCGGGCTTTTTCGGGGGAGGTCTCCATGATGAGGTCGATCCGCAGTTCGCCTTCCGGGGTATCGCTGTGTTTCCAGGAAATCTCAGGAGGGAGTTTTCCATGGAGCTGGAGGCGGATGAAGGCGGCGACGTTGTTGATGGCGCGCATGGGATTTCGTTTCCCGTCCTCATCGGTCTCGGTGAGGCCGTGGCCAGCGTTGGGGGTGTAGGAGATGTATTTCGGGCCGGGGATTTCATCCCAGTAGAGGTTGAGGGCGTCGGTGGTCCAGTAGGGGTCGTTGTTGCCCAGGACGATGAGCTTGGGCATGGTGTATTTCTCGCGGTAGGTGTAGGGATCTACCATGGCCCAGAGGGCTTTCTCACGGGCGGTGTCTTTGATGGGGATGAGGCCGCGCTTGGTGTAGGGGCGGATCTGATCGGAAATTTTCCCGAAAGATTCCTTCTGGTGGGGGAGCTGGGCGGTGAGGTTCAGCATGTCGATGACCATGGGGGCGATGGCGCTGACGCGGGGATCGGAGGCGGCGGTGAGCCAGGCGGTCCAGCCACGCTTGGAGGCTCCGTTTAGGATGAATTTCCTGGTGGGGGTCTCCCATTCCTTTTCGGAAAACTCTTCGAGCGCGTCCATGGCTTTGACGAGGCTTTTGACCATGGGGAAGAGCAGGGGCCAGGTTTCGTCGCCGGTATCGAGGTAGCGGACGAAGGTCTCGGCGATGAGGTCGTCTTCCCGGAGTCCTCCAAAAAGGGGCTGCTTCGGGATGCCAAGCAGGACGGCGACGGGGGCGTTGATGCCTTGGGCGAGGGTGGCTCCGAGCACAAGGTCTTTCGGCCGGGCGGCATCGAAGCTTCCGCCGCTGTTGATGAGCAGCATCTGATCGGTGGGCGGCGCGGCCTTCGGGCGGATGACGAGGAGATCGTGCGTCCATGGAATGCCCTGCCATGTCTGGGAGGTGAGGGCGAGCTGCCAGACGTCGGATTCGCCGACACTGACTTTGCGCACGAGTTCACATTTCGTGGAGGCATCCGGCGCGGCGATATAGGTAGCGAGCGCGGTCGGGGTGGGAGGCGCTTTCGCAAAAAGCTGCGGGGCGGCGAGCAGCAGCGCGGCGAGGAGGAGGGTTTTCATTGAATGGGAGACTTTGGGGCTTCTCCTCGGGATGTCTAGGGGGAAGGAAGATTCTAATCTAGTCGGGTGAGCTCCTCGTTACTCTGCCGGAAAGATTTGCTCAATTGGAGTTTCCTCTTTCATGTCCATCCACTTTTCCAACGCGGCTTTCATGGCAGCGAGGACTTCGGGGTTCTCCGTGGAGATGTCGGTTTCCGAACCGGTGGCGGTGCGATCAAAGAGGGCGAAGTGCCTGCCACCGTCTTTGGTGGGGGTGCAGATGAGCTTCCAGTCATCGGTCATCAGGCAGCGCTGTTTGGCGGCGACGAGTGGGGCATGCCATTCTTCTTTCATGACAAACTGGTAGTTGAAAGAGTCGTCGATGAATGTCATGCCGTCCATGGGCGGGAGATGGGGGCGCTCGACGCCCTTGACGCGGAACTGGACGAAGGGGAATCCGGTCTCTCCGTAAAAGGCTCGGGAGACGGGCTTTTCCTCGCCAGTGAGCCAGGGGGCAAAACTTTTCCCCTCCCATGAGGCGGGTTTTTCGATGCCAGTAAGATCCGCGATGGTGGGAGCGATATCAATGGTGCGGACGTGCTCCGGAATGCTAGCGGCTGCTGCTCCGGGAAGATGGAAGACGAGCGGGACATGGTTCGCATGGAGGCCGCCGTTGAAAGTAAGCCCGTGTCCGAGGGTGGTGCCTTCCTCGTAGAGATTATCGCCGTGGTCGGAAGTGATGAGGACGATAGTATTTTTATCGAGTCCGTTGGCCTTCAGTGCGTCAAGGATCATTCCGACATTATCATCTAGTTGACGCGTGCACCCGTCGTAAAGATCGCGGATCTGCTGGATTTCCTTTTCGGGAAGAGCCTTCCACTTGTTCTCCAAATCGGTACCACCGATGAAACTATCGATATCGAAATCCACGCCGCTCTGGTTTGGACCGGAATAGGCGGGATCGGTGAACATGGAGTTGTATGGCTCCGGGCTGCGGTATGGGAGGTGATTGCAGGAGTAAAAGACGTGCCAGAAAAAGGGCTTTTTCTCGGCGGCGATTGTGGCGAGGCGTTTCTCAACGCGAGCAGTGACGACCTCAGGAGTGACAAACTGGGCGAAGGATCCGAGCTGTGGAAAGATCGCGTATCCGAGCGGGTGATCAAAGTAGAGCGGAACGACGAAGTGGGCCATCACTACGGCCTGGGACATGTAGACCTTGAAGTTGTCGAAGGAGGAGACAGAGATCGTTTCCATCCCCATCGGCATAAGCTCGTAGTAGCCAGCACACCAATCGCCAAAGGCGGCGGTATCGTAGCCTTGTTCCCGTAGGAGCATGGGAAGTGGATTGATGGTGGCCTTGGTGGCGGTGACCGTTTTTTCATCCGGATACATCTGACGCAGGCCGTGACTGTGCGGATAGAGGGAGGACATGAGCGAGGTGCCGGATTCTAAGGTGGAAGCAATGGGCGTGAAGCAATTGGTCAGATTCACCGAGTTGGCAGCGAGTGCATCGATGCGTGGGGAAACTCCTCCAGCAGCAAGTCCAGCACTGCGGCGAGGGTGGTAGCCATTGCAGCCAAGGCGGTCGCCACGCAAGGAGTCGGAGCCGATGATGATGACATTCGGTCGGGTGGCGGAGGCAGGAGTTATCGGTTCGGAACGAGTAAGTCCTATGGAGAAGGCGATCAGAATCGCGAGTGCACCCACGGTCACGACGGTTACGACAAATGCCTTTTCAGAAAATTTCTGGAAGTACCACCAGAGCACGGCAATGACCACGGCGATGGGGAGGACCGTGAAGAGCAGGAAAAATACGGTGGGCTTCGCTGCCTCGGGGAGAACGTTTAGCACCTCATAATACCAGTACCCGAACTTGGCATCGCTCAGGAAATAGGGCCGAGTATGGACGAGTCGCAGGGTGAAAAAACCATGGAGGAGAAAGCCGCCGCCGAGAGCGATCACGCTGCTCGAGACCCAGTGCCCCAGACTGAACATTCTACGAATCCGTGAAATGGGCGGCAGCAGGACGAGCGCAAAGAGCACCGATAGAATCGCGTAGGCGATGAGGACATAGACATTCTGCCAGACTAGGAAATCGAGATATTTGTCCTTTGCGAGCGCGCTGAACTTGTTCTCCATTCCACCGGATTTCTGAGTCAGATTGACGAGCGCGATGCAGAATTGGAAAGCAAAGAACAGGCTCGTGCCCGCCAGCACCTGCAAATATCCCTTCACCAATTTCGCTTCCTCCGCTGTTTTCTTCATGGATCCGCCTCCCCCGGATTTTCCACGTAGAGCCAGCGTGGACAATCCAACCGTGTAATTTCCACTCCGCGTGGCGAGCGGACAGAAACCGGGACTTTCAGTCGCAAGATCATCGGCGTTGGGTGTCCCCCGTTTAAGTCGATAAGTTCGGTAATTTTTTTGCCGAGATCAGTCTGCAATTCTGCATATCCGTAGAGGACTTCTTCGCCATCGAGAGCAGTCAACCGAAAGGAGACGAACACTTCTGAATCCGCAAATTCGTGGCTAAAAAAGTGATCCTTTTCCACGTAAACTCGAAAGTCGCCTTCGTAGCCCTCCGGCCTCGCGGTAGCAAATTCATCCCAATCCATGGGTTGATAGCACACCAGAGTTTCCCAATCGATCTTCACCTCGCCGTCATCCCTTGTTTCAACCAAAAGCTGCCTTTGCTCCCCGTTTTCCAAAAGACTTGCGACCATCCAAAAGGAGGCACGGTAATCGATTGTTAGCGGATCCATACTCACGATCTCTTGCACGCGCCATGCTTTGGGCGGTGTTTCCTCGTAAAACTTTTCCATCAGCGGAGCCACACGTTTCGGATGTCGCACATACTGGAGCAATTCCTCCACAGACCTGGAATCGTAATAGCTTCTTACCGTGCTCTCTATCCTCGCGATCGCCCGCTCCGCATGTTTTTCCTCTACCTTCTCCTTTTCCAGAATCCCAGCCGCCTCGCTCATCAGATCCTCCCGGTGACTGTCGGCGCGATTCACCTCCCTCAGGGACCAGATGATCCCGGCCATAAAAATACATCCCACCAGCACAACCCATCCCCATGGCATCTTGCTCGCAGAACCTTCCAACCACTCTGATTCCTCAACCAATTCGTCGCGCTCAATAAGAGAACCAATGTCTGGTTCGTTCGAGCGAGTCTTCAGCTCGCCACGCGTCGCCATCTCCAGCCGCACTTCTGGAACAACCTTCCCACCCACCCTCACCGTAGGCAGCTCCTCCACTTCCTCCGTTGTCCCCTGGTTCAGTCGGACAATACGCACGGACTCCTCACGATCTTCATCGATCGTCCTGAGCTTGACCTTGTCATCTTCCTTTCCCATCGGCGGCCTTAGGAAAGCAGAAAAGTCAATCGACGCAATCACGCGTTATCACGTAAACTCTCCTCGCAACGCCAGAGCGTAGAGCCGAAGATGACCGACACACCCCGCCTACTCATCGTCACCGCCGCCTTCGGCGAGGGACACAATAGTGCCGCTAGAAATATGGCGCTCGCCGCGAACGCACGGGGCTGGGAGAGCCTCGTGTCTGATCCCTGTCTAGGTGCCACGCCCCACGCCACGGCGGTGCTCCAGTGGGCCTATCGCATCGTCACAACCCGATTTCCGAGGATTTGGGATAAAATCTACAAAGCAACCGACAAGTGCGATTTCTCCCGCCCGAACCTACCACTCATGCGTGGTCCCGAACGCTTCCTCCAGACACAGGTGGATGAATACAAACCGACAGCAATCATCTCGACCTATCCGGTATATCCTTATTTCCTTGAGCGCCATTTCGAGGAAACTGGCCATCGCATTCCCGTTTTCACCGTCGTGACCGACTCGATCGAGATCAATGCCTCTTGGCTCCGCGCACCGACGGACTGGTTTCTTGTGACCGATCAAACCACCCTAGAGACCATGCGATGCTGGGGTGTGCCGGAGGAAAAAATCGTCAGCACAGGATTTCCCGTGAATCCGTCGTTCACCACACTGCCAAAGCTCCCGCCGGACGATCCCTGCAAACCCTTCAAAGTCCTCTATTTTGCCACCGGCAAAAAGCCATTCATCCGCCGCCACGGGCGGGCTATCCTCGAATCCTCCCCAGACGTGTCCCTCACCCTCGTGATGGGAAAAAATTTCCGCTCACTCCAGGCCCGTGCCCGCGAACTCAAAGCCTCCTACCCCGGTCGCGTGAAACTTCTCGGCTGGACACGCAAGGTCCCGTCCCTGCTCACCTCCCACCATCTCGCGATTGGAAAAGCCGGAGGCGCCACCGTGCACGAAGCCATCGCCGCCCGCTGCCCCATGCTCATCCATCACCTCGTCCCCGGCCAGGAGGAGGGAAATCTCCAGCTCCTCCAGCAGCTCGGAGCTGGAGATCTCGCCGAGCGATCCGAGGAAATCACCGCCGCCATCCGCACCATGCTCGCCAACGACGCCACCCGCTGGCGCCGCATGAAGACCGCCCTCATCACCCATAACTGCAACGACGGCGCCATCGTCGCCACCGAATTCATCTCCTCCCACCTACCCCATGCCAAAGCCTGACTTCCTCTTCGATATCGGAAAAGTCCTCCTCGACTTCGATTTTGAAACCTCCCTCACACGCCTCCTCCCACAGGACCACCCCGCCCCACGCGCCACCCTCGAGAGGCTACTCGCGAAAAAAGACGAGTTCGAAGCGGGCCGGATCTCCGTCGGCGACTACACAGTCTGGGCGCTCAAAACTCTCGAAACCACCGCCACCACCGAGCAGTTCCACCAGGCGTGGCAGGATATTTTTATGGTAAACCACCCCATGTGGGCCGCCGCCCACCGCCTACACGCTACCGGGCACCGCCTCATCCTCTTCTCGAACACCAACGCCATCCACTGCCCCCACGTCTTCGAGGCCTACCCCGATTTCTCCATCTTCCACGGCGCCGTCCTCTCCTTCGAGGTCGATTCCATCAAGCCTCACCCCGAGATCTACCAACACGCGATCGAGAAATACGATTTAGTCCCGGAGAACACCCTCTACATTGACGACCTCCCCGCCAACATCGCCACCGGCAACACCTTCGGCTTCCGCACCCACCAATACGACCTCGACAACCACCCAGCCTTCGAGCAATGGCTCTCAGAACAACTGTCTTCCCTGCAAACTGAACACTGAAACCTAGCAAACTTGATGCTCCAAATCGCCAACAAAACATTCAACAGCCGCCTCTTCCTCGGCACCGGGAAATTCCCCTCAAACGAATCTATGCGCGACGCTCTTGCTTCTTCAGGGACGGAAATCGTCACCGTCGCACTCCGCCGCGCGGACCTCACCGGAACCAAAGACAAGTTCGCCAATATCCTCGATTTCGTGGATCCTGCGAAATACCTTCTGCTCGCCAACACCAGCGGAGCGATGAACGCCGAGGAAGCCGTCCGCCTCGCCAGACTCGCTCACTCCGCCGGCTTGCCGAAATGGATCAAGCTCGAGATCCATCCGGACCCCACCTACCTCCTGCCGGATCCCATCGAGACACTCAAAGCCGCTGAGATCCTGGTGAAAGAAGGTTTCACCGTCCTCCCCTATATCAACGCCGACCCTGTGCTCGCCAAACGCCTCCAGGAAGTAGGCTGCGCCACAGTTATGCCTCTCGGCTCCCCCATCGGATCGAATAAAGGCATTACCACCCGCGACCAGATCGAAATTATCATCGCGCAGGCTACGGTGCCCGTAGTAGTTGATGCCGGGATCGGCGTCCCAAGCCATGCCGCAGAGGCCATGGAGTTGGGGGCTGATGCCGTTCTCATCAATACCGCCATCGCCATCGCATCTGATCCCGTGAAAATGGCGACGGCCTTCAAGCAAGCCGTCGAGGCCGGCCGCACCGCCTTCGAACTCGGCGTCCCCGAGATCTCCGAGACAGCCCACGCCACCTCCCCACTCACAGCGTTTCTTGATCAAACCTGACATGCCCCATAAAGTCGTCCATTTTCCCAACAAGCAGCGCTTCGAATTGAAGTCTGGCCCCGGCGAATCCGCCATCCTCTCGTACCATCCAAGTGGTGACAACATTGTCATGGACCACACCTACGTCCCTCCCGCCATGCGTGGCCAAGGCATCGCCGCCGTCCTCACCCACGACGCCCTGCTCGAAGCCCGCCGCCTCGGCTGGAAAGTTATCCCCGATTGCTCCTATGTGGAGACCTACATCCAGCGCAACCCCGAGTTCGCCAACCTGCTCGTCACCCCCTAAGCCAAGCTCAACCACAGCAAAACGGAGTGAGACAAAGGCTAGCCCAAGCAGACCCCCAAAACCCTCTCCGAGCATCCGGAACTCTCTGAGCATGTGGGGCTTGTGTCCAATCTGTCGGTTCCTTCAAGCATGAGCACGACACCTTGGGCGTTGGGAAATCCGAGACCCGGAGTCCCAGGGTAGCCTTCGCTCTAGTTCGGCAACACGGGGCTGAAATGCGGAGCACCCTTGATGGTTGAATCGAGCAGCTCCGCCACGCTTCACTCAAAGCGATCTTTGGAGTTCGGCTTATTGATTCTGCCCGTTTACTGATTTGGCTGTGTGTAAAGAGGAGGCGCAGGCTGATCTAAGTATTCAGAGAGGAAATCTCGTAAGCTCTCGTCGTATTGCCCTGAAAGCTGCCCGGAGTGCTTGGTAGCTATATCCAGCACGGTTCGCGCGATGGTCGAAACCAAATCACGGACATCCCTCGTCAGGAAGAAAACCGTCGTAGGGGTCGCTACGAGTTCTCCACGGTGATTACGAAAATGGAACTCAAAGTCGTCTAGGCGGATATATTCAGAAAATTCGGTCTTCTGGATTTCGGAACGTACCGGCTTCCTATATCCACCGCAACCCGCATCCCCGCAGTGACACGTGAAAAGGAAATCCTGTGAAGGTGGGGACAGGAGGTTAGCCAGTCCACTCAGCGAGAGCTTCGAATCAGGTTCAAGCGTGCCGCACCACTCTGTCATCAACCCGTCCAAAACTAACGAGATCGTCAGGTCGAAGCACAACTTTGCCGGGTCCGAGGCGAGGTGGCTACTGTGCAGATTGATACCTGGCCAAAGATAGAATCGCGGTTGTGGTGATGGCATGTTCTTAGCCTGACATTGGTATCGACGCAACCCGGAGGGGTTGAATCCGACCCGAGGTTTCCTTTGTTGAAGAAGGTTGGGGGGGGGGCAAGCTTTGCTGCCGGGGAGAGCGGAGTCAAACCCGCACCCCCGGTGGCATGGGATCGGCGAGCGAATCACTCCACGTGACCCGATTGGAGTTGCAGTTTATCCCAGATCGGCGGATGAGGCCACTGGTCCAGCGGTGCAGCCGGATTCTTGGTGGGATTCGTATAGTCAAAGATGACCTTGCCATCCAAGAGAAGCTCGGAGCCATCAATCGAGTATGTGTCACCCTGATCTCGCCAATGGCCACGGACTCGAAACTCTGAATCGTAGAGCACAAGGAATGTATGTTTGCGTGGTGGAGTGGGCCGTTGTCCGCGGACTCCAGATCGGATGTAGTAAAATTGTGTGACATGAACAGTGCCAAACGGCGCTTCACACTCACCGATATACTCAGCTCTCCGAAGATAAAAAACTGCGGTCTTGCCCTCGGTGGCTTTGGATTGCAGTGGATCCCCATTCCGCTCAGCTCCACCCGTTCCGAGGCATGTCCGGCGAGATATCAGACAACGAGAATCTACTGTGGTTCAAGGGACTGCGGCACTAAGTTGACGCGAATGGGTGGCGTATCAAAATTCCGAAAGGTTGGAAGATGGTCTCCTCGGCGAAGGTGGAGGATCTGCAGAGCAAAGGACCGGAAGCGATGGAGGCATCCACCGGGGAACGACTTGATATCTCGGGTTTGAAGAATCTGGTAAATTTCCAGAAAGATCAGTTCGACAATTTTCAATCCACTTCGGAGCCGTTTGATGAATGGCTTCGATCTTCGGTGCCTATATCTCTTACACGGACAAGGAATTCGGGCGTGAGTTGATCGAATCCTGGCGCTCCTCTGAGTTTGGAGCGCATTCCGGAGCGGACTGAACAATGCGGAAGCGGGACTCGCGAGGCATAAGCGGGTTGAAATACCCAAGGGGCACGCCGACCCGTTCTCCATATCACTCCTGCGGGACGTGAGGCTCGAAGGTCATGGAGAGTTCGTGCTCGCGCGCTTTGGCGGCTTTTTTTGCCTGTTGGTGAAAGTGCTCCTGGGCACGGAAGGGTTTTTCTCCCTTTTTGGGGGTGATGGGTTTCGAGCTGCCGTCGGGGAGGATGTGGTAGGCGTTCTGGTTGTCTTTGAAGAAGGTTTCAAGGATGCGGATGAGGCGGCGTTTGATGGTTTTCTCCTCGATGGGGATCATGAGCTCGACGCGCTTTTCTAGGTTGCGCGTCATCCAGTCGGCGGAGGCGATGAAGACTTGGGGGTCGCCGCCTTGGTGGAAGTAGAAGAGGCGGGCGTGCTCGAGGAAGCGGTCGATGACGGAGACGACGGTGATGTTTTTCGAGAATTTCTCACCGGGAATAAGGCAGCAGATGCCACGGACATTGAGCTGGATTTCCACGCCGGCCTTGGAGGCGAGGTAGAGGGCGGCGATGATTTCGGGATCCTGGAGTGAGTTTGTTTTTCCGATGATTTTTGCGGGCAGGCCTTGGCGGGCGCGTTCCGTTTCGCCGGCGATGAGATCGAGCAGGCGCGGCTTCATCACGGAGGGGGCGGGGATGAGGCGCTGGAAGCGGAGGAGCTTGGAGCGGCCGGTGACGGCGTTGAAAAGCAAAGAGGCATCGTTTCCATACTCCGCCTTGCAGGTGAGGTAGGACAGGTCTGTGTAGAGGCGGGAGGTGGTCTCGTTGTAGTTGCCGGTGCCGAGGTGGACGTAGCGGCGGATGCGGCCGGACTCGCGGCGGAGGACTAGGCAGATTTTCGCGTGGGTTTTGAGGTTTTTCACTCCGTACACGATCTGTGCTCCGGCGCGCTGCAGCTCGTCGGCGCGGTTGAGATTGCGTGCCTCATCGAAGCGGGCTTTGAGCTCGACGAGGGCGGTGACGTGTTTGCCATTTTCTGCGGCCTTGATGAGGGCATCGATGATGCGTGACTGGCGGGCGGTGCGGTAGAGGATCTGTTTGATGGCGATGACATCGGGATCAACGGCGGCTTCCTCGATGAGGCGGATGACGGGATCGAAGGACTCGTAGGGGTGGAAAAGTAGGACGTCACCGGCGGAGATGGTCTCGAACATAGAGGCACCGGGGGTGATGGCGGGGCTGTGTTGGGCGGGCCAATCTTCGTCGCGCAAGTGATCGTAATCCTGGAGAAACGCCAGCTCCATGAAGGAAGATAGGCCGAGTGGGCCGTTGTGGCGGTAGATTTCCTGGGAGGTGGAGGCGGTGACGGTCTTGATCATCCGGGAAAGGTCCCGGGGGGCATCGGCGCGCATCTCAAGGCGGACGGTATCGGCGAAACGGCGCGCGGTGAGGACGTCTTCCATTTCATCGGCAAGATCGGTGGCATCTTCTTCCTCCACGGAGATGTCTCCGTTGCGGGTGACGCGGAAGGCGGTGGTGGCGGTGATGTCTTCGCCGGGAAATAGCAGATCGGCATGGGCGGCGACGAGATCCTCAATGAGGATGAACGCGGTGGTTTCGTCCTCTGTTTGCACGGAGATGCGGCGCGGAAGATTTTCGTGAATGGGAATGAGGATGTGGCGCGTGGTCTGGTCGGCGGGATCGTGCAAGCGGCAAGCGAGCACGATGTGGAGCGCGGGGACGATGGGTGGCGGCGAATTCGGATCGACGGCGAGCGGGGTGAGGAGGGGGGAGATGTTGTCCTCAAAAATGACGGAGGTCTGGGTGCGCTGGAGGTCGGTGAGCTGGGCGGGAGAGAGCAGAACGATTCCTTTCGCGGATAGGGCGGGGATGAGGGTGTGGTTGAGTAGATCGTATTGATCCGCATTCATTTTGAGCACGCGCTCGCGGATGGCGGCGAGGTTGCGGACAGGGGTGAAGCCGGAATTGTCCCGGGTTTTCCTACCGCTGCGGCGCTGGAGCATGAGAGAGCCGACACGGACTTGAAAAAACTCGTCGAGATTGCTGGCGGAGATGGCGAGGAATTTCACCCGCTCGAGAAGGGGCATGGTGTCTTTGAGTGCTTGGTCGAGGACGCGCTGGTTGAATTCGAGCCAGGAGAGTTCGCGGTTGTGGTATTCGGACATGGGATACGGGAAACTTTAAATTTGAAACTATAAACCTCAAGCAAGAGGGGATCAGGAATCGGAAATACGGGACTTCCAGTAATTTGAGTGGCGGCTGGTGTGGGCTAGGGCGTAGAATACCAACGTATTTGAGCTGTCGGAGACTTCAAAGAATAGGCGAAAAGGGAATCTGGGGAGCTTATGTGATCGGAAACCGTCTCGATGCTGGGCAAAGCGGCAGGGATCAGCAACAATTTCACCAATCGCTTTTTTGATCGCTACGCTCAATTTTTCTCCTAGGCCGAATTTTTGACGCGAGTAAGAGATCGCGTCCTCAATCTCAAGGATCGCATCGTCGTCAAAGCGGAAGATCATTGATTGGGTCTGGCTGCGAGATCCATGCGGCGAAAAGCCTCTTCGGCGGAAATTAGTTTGGATTTGCCTGTACGGACATTTTCCCTGCGACGCTCGCACTCATCAATCCATTCATTCAGCCATTGCGGGTCTGGCTCTGCGTTGGAGAGGATGGTCTCCACAAGTTCATCGCGATCTGCAGGTGATAAAAGCAATGCTTGTTTCGCGAGTTTTTCCACAATGACGTTCATGACATTTCTTTAGTTGATTCTTAGTCGGATTTCAAGGTCAGTTGTCCTCCTCGATGACGACGGTGAGGCCGAAGACTTGCTCGAAGAGGTCGGCTTTGGAGTCCATGGCGAGTCGCTCGATGGCGGCGTCGTCGAGGCCGGGGAGGCGGATGTGAAGCTTGTTGGCGGTGCGGGTGAGTTCGATTTTCGAAACGCGTTGGGCGTGGGTGCGCTCGAGGGCATCTGCGACGCGGAGGATGGCGGCGAGCTTGCAGACGCGGATGCGGTCGTCCGTATCGAGGGCGGCGTAGGAGGGGTGATCGAGCTTTGGGCCGGAGTGGCGGTGATAGCGGGAGACGAGGGCGACAATCGTTACATCGAGGCGGTCGAGCCCGAAGATCTCGGAGTTCAGGATGATGTATTCCGAGTGCTTGTGGTGGGCGCGGGGGCTGACGTAGGTGCCGACCTCGTGAAGGATGGCGGCGACCTGAAGCAGAAGGGCATCGTGCTCGGTGAGGTGGTGGAGGTCTTGGAGGTTTTTCAGGAGATGCTCGCAGAGGCTGCCGACGTGTTCGCCATGTCCGGCATCCGACTGGTATTTTTCCGAGAGAATGCGGGCGGAGCGGAGCACTTCCTCGGCGAAGGAGCCTGTGAGTTCGCGGGAGGCGAGGAGATCGTGGAGCAGGCCTTGTTCATACTCGGAGGTGGGGATGTGGACCTCTTTCAGCGCGAGTGTTTCAGCGATGGCGAGATTGATCTCGAGGGCGGGAACGAGAGCCTCGGCGGTTTGGTAGTCGAGTTGGAAACGCTTGACCGCATCGAGATCACTGAGGGCGGCGGTTTCTCCGGTGAATTTCCTGAAATCCTTGATCGAGCAGGGTTTATCGTTCTTTGTTAGATAGGCGGCGACGGACTGGATCTCGTAGCCGATCATGATGATGCCATCGATGGAGACATCGGAAAAGTCGAAGCGAAGCTGGGCGAGATTACCGGAGGCGTGCTCGCGGATGACGCGGAGGAAGGAGGGGCCTTCCAGATGTGATGCCTCGACTGCCTCGCGAGTGCGGTGGCTGCCCATGCGGTAGCTGGTGTAGCGGGTGATGAGGCCTTCCTCGAAAAGGAGGGCGCGGGTATTGCCGGGGCCGACGTGGACGACGAGCGCGGTGCGGTGGCTCATCGCTGGGAGATGCTGGATACGGCGGCGGGTTTTCAGGTAGATGAGGCGGGTCATTTCCCCATCGTCGATCATGGAGACGGGGAGGCCGCAGGCGATGCGGATGCGGTTGAGGACGGCTTCGTGGTTGTTGGCCTCGTGGAGGACGTTGGTGGCGACGGCTCGGGTGAGGTTATGGGGATCGATTCCCATTTCTGAAAGGGTGCGCTGGTAGCCGCGGATGATGGAGACGATACGCTCGGTGGTGGTGTTGGAGACGATGTTGCTGCCAAAGACGTCTTGGGCGAGGGGAGCGGGCTGCTCGAGGAAATCGATGGGGATGAGTCCTCCTTTTTCATCTTGCTCCGCGATGATGCAGGAGACGGAGCTGGCTCCGATGTGGAGGGCGGTGAGCAGACCTGCGCGAGTTTCGGACGGGGGGTTCTCGTTTCTCGTGACTGTCACCATGTGGCGATGAAACCTTCGGGAAGAGCGATTTACAATCCTGAAACGATGGATTCGCTATGAGGTGAGGGTTTGACATTTTCCGAGGGAGAGGCGATTGCAAGGGCCTTGCAAGCGAGCTGGAAAATCATGGGTCGTGGGGTGACGGGATGTCTTGGGCTTCTGGCCTTGGCGGGATGTGCGGCGATTTCTCCAGAGAGCCGGATGAATGAGGTGGGATCGCCGGGGACGTGGGCGGCCACAAAGGAGGCGAAGGCTGGGATCGATCGCCGGTGGATCGGTAAAATTGGCGGATCGGAACTAAAGGGTTTGGTGGATGCTGCGATTTCTGGAAATCAGGATCTGGAAGCGGCGGCGGCCCGTGTGGACCGCGCAGCGGCAGAGGCGAAGGTGGCGGGAGCGGGACGGTTGCCGAGTCTCGGGCTGGGTGTGGATGGGCAGCGAAATAAGCAGAATTTCATTGGATTTCCCTTCGGGGGAGGCGGTGGCGGGATCCCTACGAATCTTTCGCAGCAATTCGGAGTGAACCTGAACGCGGCGTGGGAGGTGGATGTCTGGGGGAGGATGAAGGCAGGGCAGGAAGCGGCGATCGCGGATGCACAGGCGCGTGCCTATGACTACGAAGCGGCCAGGGTTTCTCTCGCTGGGCAGGTTACGAAGGCTTGGCTGGCGCTTGGAGAAGCGAATGAGCAGGTCGCGTTGGCGAAAAAAGGGCTGGAGGCGCGTCGGGTGCTAGCCGATGCGGTGAGGCAGCGATTCGAAAGGGCGATCGCGGATGACGGCGGTTCGGCCGCGCAGGTTCGGTTAACAGAATCGGAGGTGGCGAATGGGGAGGGGATTCTAGCGCAGCGCGAGCAGGAGCGGGAGCGCGCGGTGCGTCAGCTTGAGATATTGATGGGGAAATATCCTTCGGGGCAACTTTTGGCGGGTGCGAGGTTGCCGGGCTTCCCTGGGCCGACTCCAGCGGGGCTCCCCTCGGAACTTCTCTTGCGTAGGCCGGATATTCTGGCTGCGGAGAGGGCTCTTGCGGCATCCGGCAGGCGGGTGAAGGAGACCAAGCTCGCACGTTTTCCCAGCCTGAATTTGACGGCATCCGGAGGCACGGCGACGGAGGGACTGGGCGATGTGCTGGCGAGCGATTTCAGCGTGTGGTCTCTGGGTGGAAGTATTGCCCAGCCGATTTTCCAAGGAGGTCAAATCAGTGGAAATATTGCGAAGGCGCAGGCGACGGAGAGAGAGCAGACGGCAATGCTTCAGAAGACCGTGCTGGATGCGTTCGGGGAGGTGGAGCAGGCGCTGACGGCGGAGGCATTTCTCTCCGAGAGAGAGCGTGCCGGGAAGCGGGCAAGCGAGCTTGCGGCGGATGCTTCGTTGCGGGCGGATGAGGAGTTTAGCGCTGGGACTGGCGATGTGCTGACCCTGATTGATGCGACCCAACGGGAGATCGATACGGCCAGCCAGTATGTGGCGGTGCGTAGGCTGCGTTTGGAAAACCGGGTGGATCTTTATCTCGCGCTTGGGGGAGATTTCCGGGTTTCTAAATAAGATCCATTCCCTCGGCCTCGGCGAGAATGCGCTGATTTTCATCGAAGCTCAGGAATGTCTCGGCACCGAGATGGAGGGCGGTGGCGACGTGGAGGATGTTGGCGAAGCGGTGGCCTCGCTCGAGGGTGTGTTTCGCGCTCAATTCCTCGGCGATGCGATGGACATCCGGCCAATCGCAGGGGACGATTTCGAGGGTGTTCGAGCGTAGGTCGGTCTGTAGGTGGCGGAGCATGGCTGCGGCTTCGTGTTTCGAGAACCCCTTTTTCCTATCTTCTCTGAAGAGTTTCTGCTGGAGACGAATGGAATTTCGGAATTCAAAAAGGAGGAGGGTCGAGACGGGGAGTGGCGAATCCCGGTCATCCATCACCGCATCGGCCCGCGGCGAGTGGGTTTGCTCACGATAGATCGAATATAGAAACGAGGTATCTGGGAAAAATTTCATCGTTCGTAGTCGCTGAATTCAGCCTCCCGCATTTCTTTCACCTCCTCCTCGGTGAAAACACGGTCGCCCCAGAGTTCTTTGCGCCGCGCGGCCCAATCCGTCTTTACGAACCTTGGCTTGTTCGGACTGAGTGTTGCGACTGGTTGGCCGCGTTTCTCGATCTGGATCTCCTCGCCCTCGGCGAGCCAGGCTTCGAGTTTCGAGAAGTTGTTTCGCAAGTCACGGACGCTGGCGGTTTTCATGTGGACAGGATATGTCCACATTTGTCTGGCGTCAATTCGCGAACTTTCCAGCCATTGACAAGCGGGGAAGGACAAATGAGCGTAGCGACCTACCCCGATATGAACGAAAGACTTGAGACGGATAGGAAAACACAGGTCCGGGCGGTGATGTCCTTCGTTCTGGTGTTGGCGGTGCTGGGGGGGATGGTTCTCGGGGTGATCCTGCTGGTGATGAACAAGCGGGTGGCGGCGGAGAAGGAGAAGCAGCGCATCGTGCCTGCGGTGGAAGTCGAGCGGGTGGTGAAATCCGACTACCGGGTGAAGCTTTCGACCCAAGGAGTCGTGGAGAGCATGCGTGAGACCCAACTCGCGGCCGAGGTTGGCGGGCGGGTGATGGAAATTTCTCCGAATCTGAAGAGGGGAGGTCAGGTGAAGGAAGGCGAGCGCTTGGTCCAGATCGATCCGGCGGATTCCCGTTCCGCGCTGGCGATGGCGGAGGTGGGCTTGGCGGATGCGGAGCTTGCCTTGGCGCAGGAAATCGCACGAGTCGAGCAAGCGGAACTGGATTGGAAACGGCTGGGGCGGGGGAGTTCGGCAAATCCTCTCGTTTTGAGAAAGCCGCAACTCGCGGCTGCAAAGGCAAAAATTGGTTCCGCGAGCGAGGAAGTGGCGAGAGCGAGACGCGATGTGGAGCGCACGGAAATTCTGGCTCCGTTTGATTCCGGAGTGCGCTTGGCCATGGTCGAGGTCGGTGCGGTGGTCGCCCCCGGCACGATGGTCGCGGAACTCTACGCGAGTGGTGAGCTGGAGGTGCGGCTACCGCTGGGCCTTGAAGATTTTGGGTTTCTCGCCCGGGATGAAAGAGGCGAGGTGACGGGCGGAGTGATTCTCAAGGGGAAAATCGGCACCCAGGTCTATGAATGGCAGGCGGAGATCGCGCGAGTGGATCCCGAAATCGAACGCAAGACGCTTTCGGCCAGCGTGATCGTGAAAGTGCTGCCGAGGGAAGGGAACGAATTTCCGTTACCTCCCGTCGGCCTGTTTGTGGATGCTGAAATCGAAGGCAAGGAGCTTTCGGACGTGGTGGAAATTCCGCGCCGTGCGCTGATGGAAGGGAACCGCGTGATCGTGGTGGACGAGGAAAATAAAATCGGCTTTCAGGACGTGGAAGTTGTACGACTCAACGAGAAGACCGCCGTTCTTCATGATGGTCTTGCGGAAGGTGATGGAGTGATCCTGACAAGGCTTTCCGCACCTGTGACCGGTATGGAAGTGGAGATCGAGCAAGCCCCTGCGGAAATGGACGAATGAACGCGGTCAAATGGTTCACCCGCAACCATGTAGCGGGAAATTTCATGATGATCGTGGTGCTGCTGGCTGGCTTCACGACGTGGTTCAAACTGAAGAAGGAGATTTTCCCCGAAATCTCCATCGATGCGGTTTCGGTGAGTATCCCGTATCCGAACGCGACTCCCGAAGAGGCGGAGCGCGGAGTGGTCGTGCCGGTGGAGGAGGCCATCGCGGACCTTCAAGGCATTAAAAAAATCCGGGGCACGGCCGCGCAAAACATTGGCAGCGTATTGGTGGAGGTGGAAACGGGCTACAATGTGCGCTCGGTGATGAGCGACGTGAAATCTAGGGTTGATGCCATCGAGAATTTTCCCGAGGAGGCGGAGACCCCGGTTCTGGAGGAAATACTTATTAAAGCACCGGTGATGAGCGTGACGCTGACGGCGGATACCGATGAGGCGACTACGCGCAAGCTTGCCGAGCGGGTCCGCGACGAATTGCTCACTTATGAAGCTCCGAAGGCAACGAGCTTCGGCACGTTTTTCGCGCGCATGTTCGGCGGGGTTCCGAAGATCAGTCAGGTGGAGATCGCGGGGGTGCGACCGTATGAGATTTCCATCGAGGTATCCGAGGAGAAATTGCGCAAGCTGGAGCTGCGCCTTTCGGACATCGCGCAAGCGGTGAGGAGCAGCACATTGGATCTTCCCGGTGGCTCGGTCAGGACGGAGCGCGGGGAGGTGATCCTCCGCGCGCTCGGCAAACGCTACGAGGCCAGCGAGATGGCGAACGTGCCGATCAAGACATTGGAGGACGGTAGTGTGGTGCGGCTCGGTGAAATTGCGGAGTTGGTGGATGGGTTCGAGGACGTGGATTTGAGCAGCCGTTTTGATGAGAAAAACTCCCTGGTGATCAATGTATTCCGCGTAGGCAACGAAGATACGCTGGCCCTCTCCGAGCTTGTACACCGCTATGTGAAGGACTCGAAAAACCGCCTTCCGGAAGGTGTATCCCTCTCCATCTGGAACGATCAAAGTGTCTATCTTTTAGGTCGTCTGGATCTACTGAAGCGCAATGCCACGACCGGCCTTCTCCTTGTCTTGGGCGTGCTTACGCTTTTCCTCCGTCCTTCGCTTGCTCTGCTCGTCGCTGTGGGCATTCCCGTTTCTTTCGCCGGAGGGATCTGGATGATGCCACTGTTCGGCATTTCCGTGAATATGATCTCTCTGTTCGCTTTCATCCTAGTGCTCGGGATCGTGGTGGATGATGCGATTGTGACCGGGGAGAACGTCTATCACCGTATTCAACAGGGGGAGCACCCGAGCATTGCCGCTTGGAAGGGCACCAGTGAAGTGGGCACGATCGTGGTTTTCGGAGTGCTCACCACGATGGTTGCTTTCACGCCCATGCTTGGACTCAGCGGAGTTAGCGGAAAAATTTGGCCGAACATCCCGTTAGTAGTGATTCCCACTCTCGCCTTCTCGTTGCTGCAATCGAAATTCGTGCTGCCAGCGCATCTCGCGCTGCTTGCACCGCGTGATCGCTCGGAGAAAAAGCGTTCCCGGTTTTTCCTGAAGCGCGCGCTAGACGGTCTCTTCGCTCTCCAGCGGAAGATTGCGGACGGCCTCGAGATATTCGTGGAGAAGGTCTATCAGCCAGCTCTGGGTTTCTCTCTGAAATGGCGCTACGTGACAGCCGCCGTATTTATCGCGGTGCTGGTGCTGACTCTTGCGGTCGTCGCAACGGGGCATATCAAGGCGATGTTCTTCCCCGAGATCGAAGGAGATATCCTTAGCGCGAAAGTCGAGCTGGCGCAGGGCGTGCCATTTGAGGAGACGGAGAAAGTCGTCAAGCGTATCGAAGCGGCGGCGCTCCAGCTTTCCGAGAAATACAAAACCTCCAACGGGGCGGACATCGTGACGCACGTTCTGACGAGTGCTGGGACCCAGCCCTTCATCACCAGCATGGCACCCGGCGGCCCTCCGGTGGCTACTCACCTCGGTGAGGTGACGCTTGAGCTCGCTACTGCTTCGGAGCGTTCGATTGGCTCGGAGCAACTCGTCGCCGAATGGCGCGCATTGGTCGGGGCGATCCCGGGCGTAGTGGAACTCAGTATCCAAGCGGAGACTGCAACCTCGGGTAACGCGATCGATGTCACTCTTACCGGCCCGGATCTGCAGCGCTTGGTGGAGGCTACGGAGTTCGCGAAAGAAGGGCTCGCAGGCGTGTCCGGTGTGATTGATATTTCGGACTCGAATCGTGCAGGGAAAGATGAGTTGCGCTTCAGTGAGCTAACCCCGGCAGGCCGAGCGATGGGCTTCCGTCTGCAGGATGTGGCCAACCAAGTCCGGGATGCCTTTTACGGAAACGAGGTGCAGCGACTTCAGCGCGGGCGCGATGAGGTGAAAGTGATGGTGCGTTTCCCGAGCGAGGATAGGCGCACTTTGGATAGCTTGGAGACGATGAAAATCCGCACTCCGGAGGGTGAAGAAGTGCCCTTGCTTCAGGTCGTGACCCTGGAACCCGGCCGTGGTCCCGCGGTCATCCAACGCACCGACAGACAGCGCTCTATCAAGATTACCGCAGACGTCGGCCCCGGCACGAACGCGAACGAAGTGGTCGCCTTATTCACGGAAAAAACGCTCGATAAGATCCCTAGGAAATTTCCCGGAGTTCGATACTCCTTCGAGGGCGAGCAGAAGGATCAGAACGACTCGGTGCGGGAGATCGGTATTGGCTTTCTTGCCGCTCTGGTGGGGATGTATGTGCTGATCGCGATCCCGTTGAGATCCTATCTGCAACCTCTGATTATCATGTCAGTCATTCCATTCGGACTCGTCGGCGCGATCTGGGGACACGCCCTGCTCGGGATGAATCTCAGTATCATGTCGATGTGTGGCCTTGTCGCGTTGGCGGGCGTGGTGGTGAACGATTCTCTGGTGATGGTCGATTACGTGAATCGCCACCGTGCGGAATCCGACACCTTGCGCGAGGCTGCCATCGCTGCCGGAGGGCGTCGATTCCGCGCGATTTTGCTCACCTCACTCACTACATTCGTAGGAATCATGCCGATGATTCTTGAAACGGATGTGCAGGCGAAATTCCTCGTCCCCATGGCCGTTTCGCTCGCCTTCGGTATATTGTTCGCAACGGTGATTACGCTGTTCTTGGTACCGGGTGTGTATTTGATCTTGGAGGATATCCGCAGCTTCCGCTTCCGGCGTGCGAATCGGGCAAGCGCATCAAGGTAAGTGGCTGGAGAATCCTGCCCCAGGCCGTTCAATGAGCCATCTTGGCTCATTGCAACACCTTCGCATAGGGAGCAGGATTCCCCCAGAACGGCCTGGGGCTGGAATCCCCAGCCACCATGCGGTCCCTCCTGCTAGGCCCCGGTGACTACTTCCAGCTCTGGGAGCGCCTTTTTCAGTTCCTCGATCACTTCCGGAGAAACATCCGTCTGCCAGAGGTAAAGACGTTTGAGATTCGGGAGAGTGGAAAGTTTTTTCGCACCTTCGTCGGTGACTTTCGTGCCGAACAAGTTCACGGATTCGAGATTTTGCAGCTTCACCAATGAGTCGATGGCCGCGTCTCCGATCTCCGTTTCCGAAAGCCGGATCATGCGGAGGTTTTCCGCAGGGACCAGTAGGGCGACCGAGCTGTCGGTGATGGCGGTGGCGGAAAGATCTACGGTCACGAGCTTCGGGATCACGGGAACAAGCTTCGCGAAGTTTTCGTCGGTAAGGTTCTTCCTCAGAGAAACTCCGGTGAAGGTGAGGTTCGAACTTTCTTGGGACTCGAAGGTCAGACCGCCGGGAAACTCCTCGCTAAGTTCGGAGACCGTTTTGCTAAGATTTGCGTCGGGAAGGTCGGACTTGGATTCTTCATCGTCGCCGCGTGCATGATCCTTCTCGAAGGCGATGGTCAGCTTGAGGTTGCCGATTGCGTCGCGAATTTCCTCAGTCAGCTCCATTTCTCCAACGGTTTTGACGGGGTCAGCGCCTTGATCGATCCACCATTTCACGATGGCAAGCTCATGATCCTCGATATCCTTTTTTCCCTCTGGCGGCATGTGCTCGTCGTCATCCACGGGAAGCTCTGCGCGAAAGACGATGTTGCTGTCGATGGCGTTTCCAGGTTCAATCCCTTCTCCTTCTTTTCCGCCTTCAAGAAGCAGATCGTAGGTATCCATGCGGAATTTACCTTTGGATTTACCCTCTTTGTGGCACTCCACGCAGCGCATTTCTAGGATGGGTTGCACGATGTCGGCATAGACGACCTGCTCTTCAAGTGGCTTGGCCTCTTTCTCTTTCTCTACTTCCTTTAGAGGTAGACCAAGCAGCTTGCGGATTGGATTCGGAGCATACTCGGTGAGGTAGTCCTTGCCGTGGGTAATCGAGGCTCCGTCGTGGCTGGCGTAGCCCATCACGCCGACGCTGCCCAGTAGCAGGATGCGGTAGAAGGCCTGCGAAGATCCGGGAGCCATGACCCAGGATTTCACCATGAAAGTCAGCACTGCGGCGCACGCAAAGGCGATCCCGCCCCAGAGGTGGTCCTCGGCGAGCTCGCTGCCTTCAAAACCTCCGCCTTGATACAGCAGGAAACCAAAAATGACCGCGACGATCGCACTCGCTGCCCCGATGAACAGAGGTACGAGGCTTTGCGGGCGCTTGTCTCTCGAGAACAGTGCGAAAAACTCTTGGATCAGGATCAGGGTGAAAATTCCGATGGGAAGATGCAGGACGACCGGATGGAAATGACCGAGGAAACGCACCATATCCGGCATTTTCTCACCGTCCGGCTCTCCGGCAAGAAAGGGCATCGCCACGATGGCAATGATGGAAAGCATTCCGATGAGGGTGATGCCCCATGGGCGGCGTTGCTTTACCGGGCGGGCGTCGAGGTCGATTTCGGTGGTCATGTCAGGGTGTTTGGAGAGAAAGGTCGGATTTTGTGAAATTCAGACATCAATTGTGACATCTTTTTCCGGGTCGGGTTTGTGGGCGGGCTTGGATTTGTCGTTTTTACCGAAAAAGGGCAACCATTTCCGTAGATCGTAACCGAGATAACTTGTGCATTTCAGGAGTATGGCGAGAGCGACAGCCTCATCGATGAACGGCAACGGGTCCATGGCCGGGAATGGTAGGGGACCAATTGTGATTAGATAGAGCCCAGAAAATATGGCACCAATCCATGCGAGGTTTCGTTTCATCTGCCACCCTACTACGGAGCCGGGGGGGCGCAACTTTCCGAGTTTTCTTGCCACGGCCTCCGGTCTCGCGGAATCTCCGGCCATGGATCCACTCATTCTGAAAACTCTCCACCTCGTTGGTGTCTTCGCACTCTTCGGCTCCCTCGGTGCGACAATGCTCGCGGGCAGCAGCAAGAAATCCGCGACCATCCTACATGGAGTCTCGCTGGTCTTCATTCTATTGGTCGGCTTCGCAATTCTGAAAAAACCGCCAATGGATCAATACTGGTGGATGGCGAAGTTCGGCATCTGGCTTTTTATCGGCCTCGCCCCGGCGCTTTCCAAGAAAAAGGTTCTCCCGCCTGTCGTCGTGTTTTCACTGACACTGATCGCCGCGACCGCCGCCGCGTATCTGGGTATCTACAAGCCTTTCTAGGAAACTTTTCCGAGAATCCGCGCTTGATCGAAGTCGTAGGGAGTCAGCTCCAGGGACACGCTTTCTCCATCCGAAAATACCTCTCCAGCGTCCGTAAGTGGTTTGGAAAGGTGACCGAGCACGACTTTTCCGTTCATCAACTCCACGCGGTAGAGAATTTCTCCTTTGCGTTCGAGAATTCTTCCGGTGGTCTGGATGGCAGCTTCTGGCATGGCCGCTAGATCAACCCAAATCCCGCCATCGCACAAGTCCGGCGAGAGGCATTTCGCCATCCGGATGCCAGAAAATCCCCGGCTCCTGCGCCCGGCCTGCCGCGCTGATTCGAGGCGGGGCTATTTCGTCGAGTTTTTCCGCTGCCGAGATTGGCTCCACGATGGCGGTTGAGAGATATTCGAGCTCTGGACCGAGAGTTTCTGGTGAAATTTCCGATGGCATCGGCGAAACGCGCACGAACCCACTGCCGGGACCGGGTCGTAGGTCGGCGTCCTCCCCGTCCATCAGGACTGTCCAGTCGACCGTTCCGGGGCTTTCCCATAGCATGAGGTTTGCTCCGTTCGCGATGCGAAACCTTGCGAGTTCACGCTCATTGCGTACTCCTCCGGCCTCCGAAGGGGAGGGGGCGACCGAAGATCGCCCCCACGCTTCCAGAGCTTCCGCCAGTTTTTCGCAGAATTTTTTCACGTCCCCTTTGGCGTAGATCATTTGTAGGGAGAGGCATCCTCTCTGGCCGTAGCGCATCACATCCTCCGCCAAATCCTTGAAAATGCCCTCCCGCTCGGAAAAGACGAAAGCGGCGCTCAGCTTTGGGCCGTGTTCGATGATACGTGTCCCCGGAGTCAGCCAAGTCCGGAAGAACTCCAGTGTTTCCGCTCCACCGTAGATTACCGCGACTCCGGGATGTTTCCATTCCTCGGGCAGATCCCGGCGCACCCCCAGTAGTTCCACTTGTCCGGCCCACTTCTCAAATTCTGGAAGTCCTGTCGAAGGCACCTTCATCCATGACCTGGCACCCACAAGAATCGCTCGGAATGCCGACTGAAATGCCGCATGTTCGGTATTTCCACTCACCACATGCAGCACTGGCTCCCGCGCCACCACTCGCGAGCCATCCACGAATTTCTCCAAGCGTTCCGCATCGCCGATCTCGGCATCCAGCCATTTTCGAAGCAAAGCATCACTAAATCCGCCCACCCATTTTTCCACCGCATCCCTTTGTGAGACGAGAAAGTCGATTCGTTCAGAAAGTTCGGCCGTATTGCGCAAGATAGCCATCGTTTTCATCATCTGGTGCTGCACGCTTGTCCGATCACCCGAAAAAATCAATTGTTCCGTTTGAGAACGTCCTCCACTCCCCGCGAGCAACCTCGTGCCGCCGCCGCCTCATCTCGTCCTATCAGTCGGAACTCCCGCTCGCCCACCGCCACCGCGAAATCCTGCGTCCGGATCGCAGAAACGCTCTCTAGATTCGCGAGGTCAATAATCTCCAGATATCCTACTCCCCCAGGGGCAACCAGGTCCCCCGTGACCACATCCACGACCCGCACCCCCACCCACGGCGGCCCTTTGTGGGTTTGCTCGTGGCCCCATTTGTAAAACTGGGAGAACAACTCTGTCATCCCATACTCGTTGAGAATCCGGTCCTCCGTCACGCCGAAGTACTCCGACAGCTTCCGCCTCACCTCCTTCGGAGAAAAGCTCTTCCGCAATCCCTTGCTTCCGCCCGTTTCAAAAATCCACGAACCCTCGGCGAGATCCACCTGCGGCATTCTATCGCAAGCTTTTAGCAACGCCAGCGAAGTTCCCAAAACCGCCGCCGGACCCGTGGGTGAAAATTTATCCAAATCCATCTTGCCCTCGCCATCGATCAACCACTCACCGCCGTCATCGAGAATTTCGAACATCCGGATAAGTGACGAATGCGGCGCGTCTCCGGCTCTCTGCGAAAAAAACCAACCACTGCCGATTTCTGGTAAGCCCAACTCCCGCCACCCTCCTTTTATCGCCGCTTCATACAGCTCAAAATCGCGCCACTCGTGCTTCCCCATTATGTCTCGCGTCGTCCCGGATGTCAGGAAAAATCCTACCACTTCATTTTCGGGAAAACAGCGCAGGGGAATATCGGGTAGCTTGAAAGCATCGGTGGGCACCGCCGGGATTTCCAACCAACTCGTGACCGTTTCCGGTGTCCTTCCCAGAGCTTCGCAATATCTGCGGTAGGAAGTATTCCAGGAGAACTGAAAATCGAAAAGTTCCAGTGAAACTTCCTCGAAGCACTCATCTCCCCCACCCATCCAATCCAGCAGCCTCTTCTTCAATCTCACAAGCGCCTTCCTACTATCGTTGAACCGGCAAGGAAAGAGGGTTTCTTCAGCATCTCGAAAACAAAAAAAGCGGCGGGAGTCCCCAGGGATCCCGCCGCTTCTCAAATGAATCCGACAAATCCTAACGCCTGCGGAAACCGAGGAGCATACCGAGGCCACCGAGCAGGAGCAGGGCGGAGGACGGCTCGGGCACGGCAGTGAAGAGGGCAATGTCGTTGCCTCCGAATTGGGAGATGGTATTGTCACCCACGTTTGCAGCGTAAGTGATGAAAAGATCCCGGCCACTGAAGTTTCCGACAGTCGCTCCTTCCGCGAGATCCATACCTAAGGCGTCCTTAAACAGACCCGAAACGGTCGCACCTGTTTCCAACTGGAAGATTCCGAAGATTTCGCTGGCACCGAGGGTGAAGCCATTGATCAGCGATATATCCAGGGTTCCGTCGAGGGTGAGGGTTGCCATCGCACCAGTCAGCTTGATGCGGTCGTAATCCTCGGTCATGTTCAGATCGAAGTTTTTTCCTCCCAGTTCGATGGCGGTTGATGAGGAAGCACCAACGATGGTCAGGTTGTTGCTGAAGGCCAGCGAGCCTGCGCTTGCGCCAGCCGCGAGTGTGCCACCGGTGATCGTGGTTGCGCCGCCGATTGTTCCATTCCCCCCGAGCGTTCCATCCGCGCCTACGGCGACCGCACCGCTCGTGCTGAGGGAGGCGGTGGAACCCACCGTGTTGCCCACCAGCAAGGTGCCAGCGTTGACGTTCGTCCCGCCAGTGTAGGTGTTCGTGTTATTCAAAATCATCGTGCCAGTGCCTGTCTTGGTAATGGAACTGCCGGTCCCGCTGAACGCATTCGCAAAGGTTGTCGCGTTGTGCACTTGAAACGTGCGTCCCGCCGAGGTGCCAAGACTTGCGGCGGTGGTGCTGGTGAAGCTAAGGTTGCCGTTCAAGCTGGATTCGGTGCTGCCGTAGGTGTAGGTGGCGGTTGTTCCCGCAAATGTACCCAGCGTCTTGGCGATGGTGCGCGTGGCAGTGCTCGTGCTCCGGACGCCGGACGTGGCGCTCATGGTGAATGTTCCGCCTACTCCCAGGGCGGTGTCATTTCCAAGGGCTACGGTGCCTCGACCGATAGCGACGTTACCAGAAAACCCAGTGTTCGTGCCGCTGAGTGCCACCACCGAGTTGGCACCGGAGTTAATGTTCCTGTTGGCCATCGTCGTGTTGGTAAATTGTGAGGCGGACGAGGTGTTGATCGAGAGCGTGTTCGTTCCCGTCAAGGTGCCGGTCTGGGTGAGGGTGTAACCTTCCCCCGCGCCCAAGGACGCGTTACCTGTGAGCGTAATAGCCCGCGAAAAGTTAATCGGCCCCGCGTTGGCAACCGATCCGGTGAAGATCGTATTCCCGCCCCCGAGGCTCAGAGCCGCCGTGCCGAGCGCGTCCACCGTTGAGTTTCCGACGACCATCAGCGTGCCGCTGGCAACGCTGACCGTCCCGCTGAGACTGTTGGCGGTATTCGTGAGTGCCAACGGCGCACCAATGGATGAGGCGAAGGTGAAACCTCCAGAGCCAGTGACCAGTCCGCTCATTGACACGCCGCGATTTGCGCCGCTGCCGGGCGAGACGTTAATGAAGTTCGCCCCACCAGTGTTCAAGGTGAGCGCGTTGGCCAATTGCAAGGACGGATCGTTGTTAGGCACCATAGTGATGGTGCCACCGTTAAGGATGATCGTATTGGAAGTGCTGCCAAACACAGGCTGATTGCTGCCTCCGTTTGCAGATCTCAAAGTCGATCCACCCTGCACCGTGATGGTCTTTCCGACGCCGCCGAAGGTGCTGGTATTGTTGCTGAGAACCAACGTGCCGCCGCCAGTGACCGAGAGATTGCTGTTTCCCGTAATCGCACCGCTGAGGGTGGCGTTCGTGGTGGCGGTGATTGCCAGATCATTCGTCAGCAACAGAGCGTTGCTGATGGTGAGAGCCGGGGCGGTGGTGCCGCCGTTAAACACCATGGTCGGGGCGGTCGCGCTAGTGTTGTTCCGGAAGTTTAACTGACTGCCCTGAATCGTGTAGGTGCCTGCGGTGGTGGTGCCGGAGGCATTGAAGGTGAGCTTGTTGAGCTGGAACGCACCGACGATGTCGTTATTGGAAACGATGGCGGCGGTGGGATCGAGTGTGCCGCTGAAGGTGAGCTCGGTGTCGAGGCTGCTGGAGGGAGTGGCCGACCAGTTGGTGCCGGAGGACCATGTCTGCGTCCCGCTGGCGGCGGGCGCGGTGTATGTCTGAGCGGATGCGGACGAAACGGCTGCGAGGGAGCCGATGAGGATGCTTGCGGGAAGCGCAAGGCGGGAGAATACGGATTTTTTCGGTTTCATTATGATTGGTTGGTCAGGTTTCTGTTGGACAGGGATGGGAAAAATTGAGGAACGGTGCCTCAACCGGGTGATCTCTACTCCTTTCGTGAGGGAGCTGTCGAAGTATTTGTTGCTTAACCGCTAACCAGCGTGCTAAATGCAGGAATGAAACGCTTTGGGCGGGTGACGCAGAAGGATCTTGCTAGGGAGCTTGGTGTGACGACAGCGACGGTTTCGATGGCGTTGCGCGCGCATCCTCGCATTTCTGGAGAGACGATCGCTCGGGTGAAAGAGGCGGCGCAGCGATTGGGCTATCGAGAGAATCCACTGCTATCGCAACTGATGACAACCTTGCAGCAGCAGAAGAAGAGCAGCTACACGGAGACGATCGCGCTTCTGACCAAGTATTCTGATCCAGATATGAAAGAGGAGCCGTATCTGCGCGCCTTGTTCGGAGGGTTGCGGGCGCGTGCGGACTCGCTCGGGTACGTGGTGGAAGAGTTTCGAATGAAAAAACCGGATATAAACCGGGAAAAAGCCGCGAAGATTTTGACGAACCGGGGTGTGCGAGGCGTGGTGGTCGCTCCTTTTCGAGGCTACGTGCGCCATCTGCCGTTTGACTTTGGAAAATTTTCATCAGTCGCGGCAGGTTTCCGGGTTCACGAGCCTGCGATTGATTGTGCCGTTCCAGATCACTTTTTCAACCTCCACGAGATCACGCGGCATCTCATCCGTAGTTCCTATAATCGCATCGGCCTCGTGGGAGAAAAGGAATACTACATCAACAACGAATTTCGCTGGTTGGGAGGCTATCTTGTCGCCCTTGGCACCGGGAGAGGTGCTCGGGTTCCTTTGGTTTTCCGGCCAATCGTTTTGACCCGAGAAATTTTTCTCAAATGGATGGACGAGGAGAAACCAGATGCCGTGATTTCATCGGTCCCGGCCGTGCTAGATTGGTTGCAGGAGGCGGGGCTAAAAATCCCAGGTGATCTTGGATATGCGGCTACCGTTTGTGGGATCGACGGGATCTACCGACAGAGTGTTTCCGGGATAGACAATCACCCGGATGCGATCGGGCGGGCAGCCATGGATCTGCTGGCACTCCGGCTGAATCGGCATTCACGCGGAGTGCCCGAGGTAGCGAGCGCGATGATCGTCAAGGGAACTTGGGTGGACGGGGGGACACTACGCCCAGCGTGACTGTTTGTCCTCTACTGCCACGCATCACGTTTTGTGAATCTCCAGGCTTTCAGGCGAGCGCGTGCGTTCACCCAATCCGAGCAGTTTGGAGTGCGGATGGCTTGCCTCCGCTTTGGGGCTGGAGGGCTTGCCCTCTGTGGTGCGGAGCGGCAAGACAGGAACGGAGCGCACCGAACAGACCCCGTGAGGCAAGCCTCACTATCGAAAGCGGAGGCGAGCCATCCGAACTCCAAAGTTTTCACAAGTCTTGGTGCGCGCCGGTATAAAAATAGAAATAGGAACCACGGGCTTTGATCACGCAAATCCATTCGGTGTATGGAATAGGTTTTTCAACTCGTTCTGCTTCCGTGTATTCCGTGTTTTCCGTGGTTCGTCATTTTCCTTTTAAAGGTTTGTCGGATTTTCCTCCAGTGATGCGAGCGAGTTCCTTTTTCCCTTCGGTCAACTGTTCAGCCGTTAGTTCCGTTTCCAAGGAGGTGAGAAATTTTGCGGCATTTTTCTCGCCAAGCTCTTCGGCTACTTTTGCGAGGGCCCATGCCATGGGGCGGTTCACGTCTGTGCCGGCCCCGGCTGCATGGAAGCGAGCAAGGGCGAGGGTGGCAGAAGGATGGCCCTGCTGGGCTGCGGCGGCGTAGAGCTGGGCCGCTTTTTCATAGTCGAGTCCTATTGCTGTTCCTTGTTCATAAAGGGCACCGAGGTTGTTTTGGGCGGCTGCAAAGTTTGACTGTGCGGCGAGGGCGAACCACGAGGCTGCCGCTTGGGGATCGGAGATCCCGAGATTGCCGGAAAGATAGAGAATGCCGAGGTCGTTCTGTGCGGCAGCGAGGCCGCCGTTGGCAGCGGAGAGTAGGTGGCGGTAACCTTCCACGATGTTGGGTGTTTCGCCCTGAAGTCGGTGAGCGGCGAGCATGTAGTGCGCTTGGGTATCCCCGGCTCCCGCCGCTTTCCCGAGCAATTCTAAACCTTTGCTCACATTTTTCTCCGTTCCTCTGCCCTCCATGTGATACTGAGCGGCCCGGATCATGCACTCGGGTTGTCCCGCTTCCGCGCCTTTCTGGAATTCGACCAAGGCGGATTTTGGATCTTTTTTCACCGTCTCTTGCCAAGTGCCGAGCGCGAGATATGCGGTGGCATTTTTTGCGTCGATCGCCTTGTTAAGAAGTTCTAGGCCGCGCTTCTCGTCGAGGTCGGATTTTTCGCCATACAACATGCGGGAACCTGCGGCTACCATCGCGCCGGGGTCTCCGGATTCGGCGGCTTTCGTGAAAAATCCAAGGGCCAAGGACGGATCAATTTTCTCAGAGGGTCCGAATTCCCCATTGTGGAACCGAGCGAGGAAGAGCATGGAGGCGGTATCTCCGGCATCGGCTGATTTCGTCCACCAGGTCAGAGCATTTTCTACGTCCGGTTCTCCCGTGAAGGTGCCGCGGAGATGTGTTTCACCGAGGATCCGACCGGCGACCGCGAGATCGGTAGTTGCCTGCTTTTCTAGGATGGCGCGTGCCTCTGGAAGATTTTCTTTTTCCCCTGAGGCGATGAGGAGGAACGACAGGCGGTAGGCTGAATCCGAATAATTCTGCGCCATTCCTTTGCGGTAGTATTCCTCGGCTTTTTGTGCGGAAAGATCGGTGCCCTGCCCGGTTTCGTGGGCAAATCCAAGTAGGTGGATTGCTTTTGCATCACCCTTTTCCGCAAGCGGCAGAGCCAGTCTCACAGCCTCCTCGTGGTTGCCTGTCTCAAACGCGTTTCGCATGGCTTCAACGGGCGATTCGGCCTTGCCAGTGGGTGCGGGGCGCCGGATGTCAGGATTAAATTCCGTAGGTAGGGATTCCAGATCAGACCCGCCGAGAGTAATCGCGGCATGAGTTAGTGGGGAACACAAAGCCAGAACCGCGAGTAGTTGAATCGAAATGGGTTTCACTAAATGTTCAGATACGGGAGAGATTTCCAGAACGCAAGCTTGGAGAGCGGGCGAGTGTGGCGTGGGCTGAGTCAGAAATCGAAGAGCATTCCCTGAGAGTCGTCCTTAGCTTCTTCTGCGGCTGGGAGACCGGAGCCGAGGCCTTTCACTCCGAACTCAACCCACACGTCTGGGGTATCCTTTTCCTCTGGGCCGAGAGATTGGATGGCTTGGCTGAGGCCTGCGTCGAAAAACTTCCAGCGTGCGGCGAGATCCTTCGCGCCGATTGTTGGGCAAGCACGAGCGAGAGCGCCGAGGTAGCGCTCGGTCATAGACTTGCTCGCCATGGCTAGCAGTGGGGCTAGATTCTGGTCCGGAAGGACGAGGGTTTTCCCGGCCAACTTTAGGAAAAATCCGTGTTCCATCCCAATCCTCGAGGAGGTGGCAGTGAGGGCGTTGACGTAGGCGGAGACGCAGTCTTCGAGTGATGCCATCTTTCCAGCACGTCTCCGCTCGGCGGATTCCAGTGCGCGGAGGCGTTCTTGGCAGAGCGGTTCCAGCACGCGCATCACTACCAGATCCATCATTCCCTCACGGCTGCCGAAGTGGTAGTTTACTGCGGCGACGTTCGCGCCGACGGCACCGGTAACATCGCGTACGGAGACAGATTCGAAGCCTTTCTCCACCACCAAGAGTTCAGCAGCATCCAGCAGTTTTCGTTTCGCTCCAGTTTCGGGCACTTTCAGAACACGCACAGCAGGTAGCCAAGCGTCCCCGAAATGATTGTCAATCCTCGACCCCACGCGATTACGGTATAGGAAAGCCGGAAAAAGCGGGATATAACCTTCCTTGTGTAAGGGATAGCACAATGCCCCCCAAAGGGCCCGAGGGTGTCGGAACAAAGGACTCCGATACCCTCGGTTTTCTCCCTTCCCGCGATTTCCCACCTTGTCAGACGCCCGTTGCGGATTAGACTTCGCGAATGATTCTGAAAACAGCTCTCGCAGCCATCGCGCTCTCTGCCTCCGCCATTGCTGCGGACCTTAGTAAAATTTCCTTCAAGACCGCCGCCGGGGAGGAGACGAATCTTGCCGCCTACGAGGGAAAAGTTGTGCTACTTGTAAACGTTGCCTCGAAGTGTGGTAACACGAAACAATACGAGGGCCTTGAAAAACTATATCGCGAGAAGAAGGACGCTGGTCTAGTGATTTTAGCGTTTCCCTGCAATGACTTCGGCGGCCAGGAGCCGGGCAGCATTGAGGAGATCCAGAAATTCTGCAAATCCGAGTATGACGTGACTTTCCCCATCATGGCGAAAATCAGTGTGAAGGGAGAGGATCAACATGAACTCTACACCGCCCTGACCGGCGAGAAGGGAGCTTTCCCTGGGGACGTGAAGTGGAATTTTGGAAAAATCCTGATCGGGAAAGATGGCAAGCCGCTGGCGAAATTTGAGCCCGGCACGAAGCCAGACAGCGCAGAATTCACCTCAGCCATCGATCAGGCGCTTGCCGAATAATTTTCAGAAAAGCCTGCAAATCCCGATTGCGAAGTCTCTGGAACCAATCATATTTTCCACACCATGAAATCGAAATTAACCTCTCGTCAGTTCCTCCTGCTCGGCACAACCTGCATCTGCCTTCTCGGAATGTCTTCCTGCCTGCCTCTCGCGGCAGGAGCAGCCGCCGGTTACATTGCTCACGACGAGGGATATCGCGTGCGCAATCCCGTCACCAAAACGGAGTGATTCTTTTCCTCCGGGAGCACGGACGTCGATCATAATGGATCAACCCAGAATAAACCGGATTACCTCCCGCCTGTTGTGGGCAGGAGCAAGCGCTGTTTTCTGTAGTTTGGGTGTCTCCTGCATTCCCGTTGCCATCGGCGCGGCTGGCATCGCTGTGGGATACATCGCGCGGGACGAAGGATTTGGGCAAGTGTCTGCCGTCGGCGAAGGGGGAGATTCATCCAATACCGATTATATCGAGGAAGCTCCTCCGGAAACCCAAGCGGAAACTTACGACTATGATTCTCCTGCCGCCTACGGCGGCGATGCTGGCGATGCCCCTGATTTCAGCGGCGAAGGTCCAGTTTATTAAAATGAGATAGAGGCAAGGAGTTGAGCGGATGACATCCGCGTCCTTGGTGTCCTAATCTTCCTTAGGAGGTCGTGTGATGACTGTGGCATCACCATCGCCATCGGGCGCTGCGGAGCGGAGTTGCTCGTCGCCAGGTAGAGAAAGCATATCTTCCGGGAGACGAAGGCCGTCGTTCGGATCAGACGGCATTTGCGGGTGGGCTGCTTGTTCGGTCGGCTGGCTGCCAGCCTCCTGACTGGCTTTCTGATTCTTAAGAAACTCCTCAATGGAGAAGTTCTCAACACCGGGAGTTTTCTCCTGCCTCGCACAGGAGAGAGCGGCGATGGAGAAAGCGAAGAGGACGAGGGTCTTTTTCAAAGCGGAGGTTATCGTGACTCGATGGGCGGCACGGGACTGAGAGTCTTCGGTCCGGTGTAAAGGGTGAGCGGACGGTAGAGACGATTGTCTCGAAGCTGCTCGAGCACATGCGCGGTCCAACCGGAGGTGCGGGAGATCGCGAAGATTGGGGTGAAAAGGTCCGTCGGGATGCCTAGCGAATAATAGACGGTGGCGGAGTAAAAATCTACGTTCGCCTCAAGCTTCTTGCGCTCGCGCATGATCTCGGCGATGCGCTCAGACATCTTGATCCATTTTGGCTCTCCGAGTTCTTCCGTCAGTTGGACCGCGAGGCGGCGCAAGTGAGGGGCGCGCGGATCGAGCACTTTGTAAACGCGGTGGCCGATGCCCATGATCTTTTCCTTTCGCTTGAGCTTGCCCTCTACCCATTCATCGACTTTTTCGAGATCGCCGATTTCCTGGAGCATGTGGATAACGCCTTCGTTGGCACCTCCGTGGAGTGGGCCTTTGAGAGTCCCGATCGCTGCGGTGATGGCGGAATACATGTCCGACAGAGTGGCGACGGTAACGCGTGCCGAGAAGGTGGAGGCGTTCATCCCGTGGTCTGCGTGCAGGATTAGAGCCACATCGAGGATGCGTGCTGCGGTATTGGACGGCACCTCGCCGTTGATGAGATAGAGAAAATGCTGCGCCTCGCTGAGATCCTCACGAACAGGGGGTAGTTCGAGACCGTTGCGGAAGCGGTGGAAAGCGGCGACAATGGTCGCGGTCTTCGCGCAGAGGGAAAGGGCGATCGCTGCATTAGATTCGATATCAGGCTCTCCGATGGAAGCCCTCTCATCGTAGAGTCCCAGCATGGAAACGGCTGTCCGGAGGACGTCCATGGGCGAGGCGTCCTTGGGAGCGGATTTCAGAAAATCAAGGACCTGAGCAGGTAGATCACGATCTTGGCGCAGGCTCTTCTCAAAATCCGCCAGCTCGGTGGCATTTGGGAGGCGGTTGTGGTGAAGAAGGAAGATGACTTCCTCGTAGCAGCAGTTTTCCACCAGATCGTCGATGTGATAGCCGACGTAGCTAAGTTCACCGATATTTCCGATGACATTGCTTAGGGAGGATTCGTTGGCGATGACCCCTTCGAGGCCGCGTGCATATTCAGACATAATGACAGGAAAAAACGTGTTTAAATCGGACTAGAGGCAAGGAAGCGTTTTGCGTGCCGAGGTGCAAGGGAGAAACTGCGGCAATCGCTCTGGGCAACACATCATCGGGCTGAGATCCCTGTGATCGCGCGTTCGGCGAGCACCCTGATCTCCGGATCATCGGAGTTAGTGAGTTCGCGTAACCACGGAAGACTGGATGTAGTACCGATCTGGCCAAGCATACGGATCGCGGAGCGCTTCAGGGGAGCTTGTTTCGAATCGAGTTTTCCGAGTAGGATTGGCTCGATATCGGACCCCATATACATCAAATGCTTGTCCCAAAGGGTGGGAGTTTTCACCCAAAGCTCCGCCATGATTTCGATCGCACCAGGAGTTTTGCTCCGGGCCACCAACTCGCCGAGCGATTCCGGCACGCTAAGATCTTGGTCCAAATAGTTGCTACGGATCACTTTGAGCGCCCCCGCGCCTGCAGGGCCGGGATCTTCTGCCCAAACCAACAGCGCCCGGGCGATTTCATCATGGAAAGTCACGCCTGGCTGGGTCATCAGGTCCGTAAGTATTTCAGTGATATCTGATCGGTAAATCGTCGGCTCTGTGTCCGCGACGCGTTCCACCGCCCGACGCACCCGGTCGAGGTCGATGCTTTGGAGTTCGTACATGTTGAGCTCGTAGAATGCTGGATCGTCCTTGTTATTCAGTTTCTCCGCAGATCCAGCCAGAAACTGCGCGTTGTCCACGCGTACGACGATGACACCGATTTCCTCATGAGTCTCCTGCACTTCCCCGAGCTTGCCAGCGACTTCGACGATCTTTTCAAACGGCATTTCTACCTCTGTGAGAATCACTAAATAATCGCCGCCATCCCGTGGAAATCGATGGGAGGATGGTCCGGCACTGGTATCCCGGATGAGAAAATCCCGGGCAGTGTAGATATTTCTTCGGACGAGATTGGTTAAATAGATCCCATAGGCCTTGCGGTTGCCGCCCTCCTGCGCGAGGCGCTCCTGTTCTTCTTCAAGGGGTTTGGTGGTGAAGCGTTCCCTGAGCTTCGCGATAGGATCTTCCTCCATTTCCGGAAACTGGGTGGGTGGGGTAAAATCGTCGGCGATCGGAGCGTTCTTTCCTTTCTCCGTTCCGGCCTTGAAGAAGAAGGGCAGCGAGATCAGCACGGCGGAAAAAAGAAAGGCAAAGAAGATCGCTTTTTTCCTGCCATTTGGGTTCGCGTAAATCAAAAGAGTGGATCCTAGCAGAGATACAAATCCCGCGATGATGAGTTTGCCCATAGCAGGCATCTCACTGAATGCGGAACCCGGGCCGTTCGAAAAGATGAATATCAGCGCGATAAACACCATCAGCGCGACACCCGCGATGCCTGCGATCACCCGTTGTGGCGAGGCTGGTCCAAGTCGCTCCGGGTGGGAGAATTCTTGGTATCTCATTGTCTGTAGGCCCTCGGGAACCGCACCTACTGAAAGTGGAACTCGCTGGAAATGATCAAGTTCCGGCACCTTGCGCTCGCCCGGGTAGAACTTTTTCGTCCGGATGATTACGTCGTCGTTGATCCGGAATCGGCTCTCGCACCCTCCGCACTCCACCATCCTATCCATCAATTCGCTGCCGACGCTGAAGCGCTGGCGGCAGCTCGGGCACCGTATGCTTAGGTTCTGTGGGTCTTCGGGGTCGTTTGCCATCTGAAACGAAAGTTGAATGAGAGAGGCATAGATTGCAACCCCGCGTATCCGGGTATAGAGAAAAGTATTTAAGGTAAATTAAAGGTTGAGCTTTATTGGAAATCAATCATGATCGCTTTAATTCAAAGTCCGAGATCCATGGAAACACTGCCGCTCACCACTCTGCCATCTGAACGATCCGAAGCCTCGAAAGGTTACCAGCGAGTGCAAAACGAAGGATTCATTGATGAATCTCTCGTTCTCGCTGTGATCGCGAAAGGTCCTTACGAGCGAACCTACGTGAAGGCGGAAGACATGGTTCTTTCTTCCTCCGTGGATGACTACGCCGGCTGGGCCCTACCCGTCGCTTCTCCCTTCCGCGATCTCGCACGATTGGAGGTGAGTGCTCCTCAAGGAGAATCTGTCCCATTGAGACAGCCCGCTGCACCGAGCTTGGAGGGAGTCCGCAGGATTTCCGAGGAAGGCTTAGAAGAACCCCATCAAGGAAGCCACAGGTGGTGGCTATTGGGCGTATCTGGCGCCATGACCTGCATGATTCTTTCGCTTACCCTGCTCAGTCTTGCACAGCGCACCGAGATCGAGAAATCGATCGCAGGTTACATCCCCATGCCTCCGAAAATGGAGCAGAAGGTGGTGCCTACCGAAAAACGTGAGGTTCAACCGGCCTTGGTGAAGGTTTTGGCAGGCGAGTGAGACACAAAAGATGCCGTTTTTTGTAGGCTTCTTTTGACCCACTAGGAGAAAATTTCCACTTGGCGCGGATTCGCCCTTCCCACCCTTGCCGCTCGTCTGACAGCCTGCGGGATGCAAACCCACCTTGCCGCCATGACTTTTACCGATTTTTGGCCCTTCATCGTGCTCATCGCCAGCGTCGGCTTCATTATGCTGGCGATCGGAAAGCTGAAGCTCCACCCCTTCCTCGCCCTGATTCTTGCCGCGCTTTTCGTCGGGATCATGGCGAGATTCATACCGGGATCCACGGCCGTTGACGGCGTCCCCGTGATTTCCTCACTGAACGATGTCATCAAGCTGGCACTCGCCGGTCTTGGCAATACCGCTGGCGGAGTTGCCATCTCCATCGGCCTCGCCTCGGTGATCGGCTACTGTCTGATGGAAAGTGGTGGCGCGGATCGAGTGGTTCGCTGGTTCCTCGGAGTGTTTGGCGAGGCCCGAGCCGGAATCGCCCTTGTCGTCAGCTCTTACATCCTCTCGATCCCCATCTTTTTCGATACCATGTTCCTGCTCATGGCTCCGCTCGCCCAGGCTCTCTACTTGAGGACTGGGAAAAACTATCTCTTATATATTCTGTGTGTTTGCGCGGGAGCCGTCATCACCCACTCCCTCACCATCCCGCATCCCGGGCCTATCGCCGCAGTTGAGACTCTGAAACTCGATGTTGGATTTTCCATCCTCGCAGGCATTCTTTGCGGAATCATTCCCGCCGCCATCGGCTACGGCATCGCCCGGCTCATGAATGGCCGCATGACCGTTCCGTTGCGCGAGACTCCCGCCGGGAAACGCGAGGATCTGGAAGCGACGATCGGGAAACCCCTGTCCGAACTTCCATCGCTCGGCGCCTCACTGATTCCCGTGATCCTGCCCATCGTGCTGATCATGATTTCCTCGTTCCTGAAAGTCGCTGAGCAAACCATGCCCGCCATCGCCTCCATCGCGCCGACAGGTTCCGTCTTCCGGGAAATTCTCGACTTCGTGGGCGACAAGAACATCGCACTCTTCATCGGCACGTTTTTCGCCATCTACCTGGTAGCGAAGTCGAAAGGATGGAGCTTCCCCGTCATCAGCAAGGCTCTCGCCGGACCGCTTGAGACCGCCGGAATCATCATCCTCATCACCTCTGCGGGTGGTGCCTTCGGTTTCATGATCCGCAACGCTGGGGTTGGTGGAGCCGTTTCGAAAATGTCCGGGGACGGTGGCATCAATCTCATTTTGCTCGCTTACGTGATCACCTTCATTGTCCGTGTCGCCCAAGGCTCCGCGACCGTCTCCATGATCACAGGTTCCGCGATCATGCTGCCGCTCATCGGAGGCGATCTCGCCTACAATCCCATCTACATCTACCTCGGCATCGGCTTCGCTTCCTTCGCCGCCTCATGGATGAACGACAGCGGCTTCTGGGTCGTCTCCCGCCTCAGTGGCATGACCGAAAGGGAAACCCTCAAATCCTTCAGCGTCCTGCTCACTCTCATTTCGCTCTCGGGTCTTGCGGTAACCCTCATCGCCTCCAAGCTGATTCCGCTCATTTAGACACAAGACGGCAAGACACAGGAAACAAGAATCAATCCTCAATCACCAATCTCTTCCCAGTGATCCATCCCACCGCCATCATTTCCCCCAAAGCCGAGCTCGGAAAAAACGTCCGCGTCGGGCCCTACTGCGTCATCGGCGCGAACGTGACCCTCGGTGACGATTGCGTTCTCCATTCCCATGTCGTCCTAGAAGCGAACTCTACTTTTGGGAAATCCAACGAGTTTTTCCCCTTCGCCGTGGTAGGAGGCAAGAGCCAGGACTTGAAATACATCGGGGAGCCGACCGCGCTCGAAGTCGGCGATCACAATACCTTCCGCGAGAACTGCACGATCCACCGTGGCACCCACGAGGAGTTGCCCACTCGGATCGGCTCTCACAATCTTTTCCTCTGCTACTCGCATGTCGCGCACGATTGCCAGCTGGGTGACCATATTATCCTTTCGAACAATGGAAGTCTCGCAGGCCATGTCACGGTCGAGGATTACGCCATTGTTTCGGGACTGGCTGCGGCGCATCAATTCTGCCGCATCGGTAAGCATTCGATTGTAGGTGGCCTCTCAAAAGTCGTGCAAGACATCCCTCCCTTCATGATCGTGGATGGGAATCCGGCGGTGACCCGTGGCCTCAATCTGGTAGGGCTCCAACGCCGTGGATTTACCGAAACCGATATCCGCGATCTGAAATCCGCCTACAAGCGGACATTCTTGAAAAAGGACATCAGCATTGCCAACGGCCTGAGCTCGCTCAAAGCGACCACAGCTGCGGCCAATCCACACGTGGAGCACCTCATTCATTTCATCGAGAACTCCCAGCGCGGGGTGACACGTTAATCGGTTGGATTTGAAATGAGCAGCATCCGCTCGGTTGTATGGAGCTGGAGAGGCGCGATTTCTGCAGTCATAGCTTCCTTTCCATTCGCCGCCGTGCTGGTCACGGTCTATCGTTTTCCGATTCCGTTTGTCGGATATGTCACCGGTTTTCAAGAGATCGGTCCGACGATGTTCGCAGTTCTTTTTTATGGAATCTGCCCACCCTGCGTTTTTTTGCTTCTCGGTCTCCTCGGAGGTTTCTCCGGATGGATTGTGAACTTTCTGGGGGTCCCAGAGAAGATCAGGAATCCGATGTGTGTGCTGCTCGGATGCATCGTCGCATTTTTGGGTATGGGAGTATTGGCAATCCTCGATTTGGTAATCGGCCCTTGGTAGATGATACCACAATTCGCATCTTCCATCTGAGGTCTGGCCAAGCTTAACGTTTCACTCATGACCAACCTCGAATCGGGAGCCGATGTCAGATAGTCCGGTGAGACCTCACTCTCCCGGGTATCTGTCGCCGACAAATCCACTCGTCGAGGCTGCCGTGGATACGCTCTCGACAAACGCCGAGCAACGGCTGACCGCACTCTCCATTCTCGTGGAAACGGCAGATCCGAATCACCCGGATGCCGTGAAGACAATGGCTCGGTGGAAGGCGATCGATGCTGCGAGAAAGTCTCCCGATTGGAAATTCGTTGTTCTCGTCCTCGCCATCCTCATCGCGATCCCTATGGTCGGCTACCAGATCCCGGATCTAAATCGGGCGTGGCAATACCGCGACAGTTTTGAAACTTGGGAGTTTCCCGATCCGCAACTTCCAGAAGGTCTCACCGACTCCGAGAAGCTGTTGTTCGGCGACCTATCCAAGTCAAATTTCGAACAGACTGAATCGAAAAAATCACTGCATCTCAGTGATCCGGCCAGGCCCGAATTCTATTTCGAATATGCAGCGGCTCACCAGCTTGAGTTTGGAGATTTCCCGGAAGACTATTTCGAAATCGTTTCACGTATCGATCCCGAAAACTCATCCTTTCATTACATCGCAGCCGGTATTGCTGCGAAGGGAATCATTGATCAGAAGCCCTTTACAGACAGTAAAGGGGGATCGGAATCCGGCGAAGATGGCATGGTAGCGGAGCACACTGGTCCGATAGAGGAAGAGTTCCTGATTCTCGACCGGGCGGCGTTCGAAAAATCTCTATCTCTTCTAGCAAAAGCTTCATCACTGCCAAAATATGAAACTTACGGCGATAGTATGTTGAGGAGAAAACTGCGCGTTCTGCCGCGCAAAGGGACATACGCGGAACAGGTCGATAAATTGGTTCTGCTCAGCACTGGTAGTGCGCGTGGAATATCCGCCTCGAATGTGATGTATGTGATTTGCGCCTGTGCCCAGGAGCTTTCTCTAGCGGGTGATGTGGAAGGTTTCCTGGCTCTCGTGGAAATCAGGGAACATTTCACGAATGCGATCGCGACAGATTCCGAACTTTCGCTTTTGAGTGAAATTATTTTCGCATCGAGCGGCATGATGACCGCCGAATATCTCTACCACGGAGCCAAAAGACTAGGGTTGGAAGAAGTATCAGCGAAATATTTTGAGCAGTACAATGCGTTCAAGGACTCGTCCGCCGCCCGACGAGTCCGGAGGAAGCACATCGACGATATATGGGTCGAGGAACGGGGGGCACCGATGGTTGATCCGTTTCTAGTCAGCATATCGGCTGTTGTCGAATCTCCACCTCCGATCACCGTTTCGGATCTCGCCCCTGTTCGGTATGCGGACCATGCCCTCGCGATGCGCTTCGGGCTTGCTGCCATTGCAGCGGCACTCGTTCTTGGGTCTCTACTCGTTTTTGCTTTTCGTTTCATCTTCCCTCCTGCATTGCGGAAAACGGCTGAGCGTCTTGTCATACTCTTGCGTCCGGTAGATTGGGCCATCGTCGTCGGTGTCGGGACCGTTCTACCGTTTTTAACCCTGCTTGCTCTTCAGCGTTTCTCCGGTTGGGGCGGGCGAGAGTGGGCGGTGGACCATTTTCGATATCTCTTTCCCGGCACTCATCTTGTCGCGATCCTGCTTGTGATCCTTTTCTCGCCAGTTCTTCTTGCCCGTTGGCGTCTTTTGAAGCGATCAGGTTGCCTCGGGATTCCTTGTCGATCCGGGCTCGCTACGAAGCTCGCCCTACTCTTTGCGATCGCACTCCCGCTCGTAGCCTATCCTATGGTCCTGAAATTCGGACCAACTCAACTGTTAATGAAAGCTCTCGCAGCCGTTCCGGCATTCTGTCTGATCGTGGTCATCTGGAGTGTGCTTCAGTCCGTCGTTTCAAAAGCCGCTCCCCGGATTTCTCTCGCTGCGATGTCCATGATCCTGCTACCTCCCTATGCCATCGCGATCATTCTTTCCTCCCTCGCTTTGCCAATCTACCGGAGCGCCGAGGAAAACTGGTTGGCGCAGGACACCCTCCAAAATCCTGATCCGGATGCCGTTGATTTTGGCCAATACGAATACCGACTTGCTGCCGAAAAGCGGAGGGAGACACGAGCGATTCTTGGGCTGGAGAAATAGCGATAGTTTTCACTCCTCCTCCAAGGCGTCCAGCTTCTTTAGTGCTTCCAGCACCTCGGGATCTTCATCGGGTTCGACTTCCTCACCGGTTTGCTCGGCGAGCCATTCCTCGTAGCCTTCGGGATCGGCGAAGGACCAGGCGCGGAGGGCCAGTTTGCGGAGTTCCGGGTCCTGCGATTGCTCGGCACGCGCAATGGCTTCGGCGGGGTCTTCGCGGATGAGGGCGCGGACAAGCTCCTCTTGCCAGAGAGGTGATAAAGTATCCGGATCTGCATCATCGATGTAGTCTGCGAGAGCATAGGGATCGCTTTCTCCCCACGTGGAGGCGATGGACCGCTCCGCTTCAATGAGGGCATCCTCGGAGATGTGAGTACGAGTCCATATGAGAGCTTCCTGCGGTTCGCGCTCGGACCATTCGGTGAGGACAGCGTTGACGACGAGTTTCGCATTCTCGTCGTTGAGCTCGGAGAGGGATTGCTCTACCCATGAGATCATCCCTTCCCGGTCCGCATCGAACCACTGTCCCATGAGCGAATGCAGAAGATCGTCACGTTCGTCGGGATCTCCATTGGCTAAAATCCGAGAAACGGTTCCAGTGGGGTCGGCTCTTAGTTGGCGCAACCAAGCAGCAATTTCCTCCGGTAGGTCCGTGTCCACTTCGTCTTCGGTCTCGGGATCCTCCGGCATTTCTTTTTCAGGAGCATCACGTCGCATCCTCTTTGTGGAAATCTGATCGGGGGTGGTTGAGGAATTGGTCGGGCTGTCTTCACTTCTTAAAAGGATCACTGTCACCACGAGTGCGATCACAAAGATCCCCAAGACCAACCATTTCCATCTGCCTTTCATCTTGAAGAGCACTCTATCGCTCGGAGCTGCCAGAGTAAGAGATAAAACTTCGCGACGTTCACAGGGAACGGATTCATGTCAGCCCGCCTTTCGCTATGGATCGAAGCCTGCGTTCCTTCTTGCCTCCACTTTCGATGGTGAGGCTCGCCTCACGGTGTTTCGTCTTTGACTTTGTTCCCGCCTTTTCGCTCCTCCCCACAGAGGGCAAGCCCTCCAGCCCCATAGCGGAGGCAAGCCATCAGCACTCCAAAAAAGTTGACTTGGTTCTGCCGGACTGAAGACTGCCATCCGATGCTTGAATCTGCTGAAACGGGGGACGAGAAGAGGATTGGTCCACCTCCCTTACCAGAGAATCATGGCAAGCCACTGGCGCCTGTTTCGAGGGCGGAGAGGATTATTTCGCTAGATGTCTTGAGAGGCTTCGCTTTGCTGGGAATCCTGATTTCGAACATGGTGTTTTTTAGTCAGCCGCTGGAGGAGAGTGGATGGCGGGGAGGGTTTTGGTATGAGCAGTCGGATTGGCTCGCGGACTGGATTTCTGTATTTCTGGTGGAGGGGAAATTCTATCCGATTTTTTCCATTCTCTTCGGACTCGGGTTCTCGATTCAGCTGGATCGAGCTTCAGCGCGGGGGCTGGATCTCAAGCCGATATACAAACGCCGCCTCTTCATTCTAATGGGCTTTGGACTGGCTCACGGAGTCCTGCTTTGGGACGGCGATGTTCTCTTTTACTACGCGGTCTGTGGTTTTTTGCTTTTGCTTTTCCGGAACCGGAAGCCGCTGACAATGCTCGTATGGGCGGGTGCTTTGATTGTGCTACCGGCGCTGCTGCTACTTTTGTTCGGGTTCCTGATCGTGGTGTTGTGGAATCTTCCGGAGTTTACGGAAGCCATGCAGGAGTCCGTTGATGAAGATATGGAGACGAAGTATGAGCTGATCCGGGCCTATGTGACCGGAGGATATTTGGATGCGGTCTCGTATCGCCTTCGAGAGCTTTTCTTCACGATTCTGGTAATGATGGCATTTGCTCCACCTTTTTTCGGACTGTTTCTCATCGGAATGCTTGCGGGCCAGAAAAGGATTTTTGCGGAGGTGGCGGTGCATCACCGATTTCTGAAACGGACGCTGGCAGTTTGCGGAGGGGTGGGGCTTGTGGCGAATGCGCTGGGCGCGTGGTTCGTAATGAGCGGCTCCGAAGGGACGAATTTCGGAATGATGCTGATCGGAGCCGGGATCAATTCGGTATTCGGGCCGGTGCTGGCCTTTGCATACATCGCGGGGATTCTATTGCTGATCCATCGCTTGCCGACGTTGTCGCTTCTCGCTCCGATCGCTTCGGTCGGTCGGATGGCACTCACGAACTATTTGGGGCAATCGCTCATCGCGACCACGATTTTTTATGGTTACGGGTTGGGACTTGGTGGAAATACCGGAAGGCTGGGAACGATCGGGATCGCCCTGCTGATCTTTGCAGGGCAGGTTCTATTCAGCGTGATCTGGCTGAAGTCGTTCCGCTACGGGCCGATGGAGTGGGTCTGGCGCAGTCTCACCTATGGAAAGAAACAACCGATGCGGATTGCAGGTTGAAGCTGGCCGGTGGTTCAGTCTTCGCCTTCGATGGCCTTTACGTCGATTCTTGGGAAAACCGGGGAGGGCTTTTCGATCTCGTGGCCATCGGGGATGAGTCCCCATTTCAGCTCATCGAGCTTCAGATCCGTGAGGCTTGGGAGCTTGAGTTGTTCTGCGAGTTTCGCGGAGGCATCCGGAAGTATCGGGGAGAGCAGGACGGCGCAGTGTGCGACGGACTCGGCGAGGTGGTGGAGGACGGTGGCTAGACGATCCTTGTTTTCCAAGTTCTTGTTCAGCTCCCAAGGCTTCATGCGTTCGGCGTACTGGTTGCAGTGGACGACGTGGCGGTTGAGTGCTTCGAGACCCATGGAAACCTCGTGGTTGTCCATGGCTTTGCGGTAGGCGGCGGTGCTGTCGATGAGGGATTGCTGGAGGGCGGTGTCCTCGTGAGTGAGAGGACCGCCGGGGCTGATGATGCCATCGGTGAAACGGGCGCTCATGTTGAGGGCCCGGTTGCAGAGGTTGCCGAGTTCGTTAGCCAGCTCGGTGTTGAAGAGCATGACGAGGCGCTCGACATCGAAGTTCGCGTCCTTGCCGGTGTGGATGTCGCGGACGAGATAGTAACGCAGCGCGTCGACTCCGAAGGTGTCGGCGAGCTCGACCGGATCGACGATGTTGCCGAGGGATTTGGACATTTTTTCCCCGGAGCGGTTCCACCAGCCGTGGACGAGGAGTTGGGGCATTTTCTCATCGGTGAAGCCGATGGCATGCAGCATGGCGAGCCAGTAGATGCCGTGGGCGGGGACGAGGATGTCCTTGCCGATGATGTGAACGGGCCGGTCCGTCCAGATGCTTTCGAATTCCGGGAGCGAATCGTCCGGGGTGTAGCCGACGAAGGAGATGTAGTTGATGAGCGCATCGAACCAGACGTAGGTGACAAACTCAGGATCGAAGGGCAGCTCGATGCCCCAGGTGAGGCGTTCCTTGGGACGGGAGATGCAGAGGTCTGCGCCGGTGTTCTTCTCGAGTGCGTTGATGAGCTCGGATTTGCGGAAGGCGGGGAGGATGGTGTCGTCAGATTTCTCCAGGAAATCCCGAAGCCACGGGGTGTGGTCGGAGAGTTTGAAGTAGTAGTTTTCCTCCTCGATCTCGGTGACTTCGCCCCACTCGGCTCCGAATTCGCCGGCTTCATTGCGGTCGCGATCGGTGAGGAACTGTTCCTGGCGGACGGAGTAGAAGCCTTTGTAGGATTTTTTGTAGATCTGATCCTTGGCGTGGAGGTCGGCGAGGATGGATTGGACGCAGGTGATGTGGCGGGCATCGGTGGTTTCCGCCCAGCCATCATATTCGACTCCGATTTTTTCCCAAAGGGAGGAGAAACGGGAGGTGACTGTTTTCACGTATTCCGCTGGGGAAACGCCTTCCTTCTCAGCGGTCTGCTGGACTTTTTGGCCGTGTTGGTCAACGCCGGTGAGGAAAAATACCTCTTCGCCGGCGAGGCGGCGGTAGCGGGCGATGACATCGGCGAGGACTTTTTCGTAGGCGTGGCCGATGTGGGGTGAGCCGTTGGTGTAGTCGATGGCGGTGGTCAAAAAAAACATAAATTCTAAATTTTAAATTCTAAACTCGAAGGAAGACTCGGGTTGTCACTCCTTGGGCTCAATCGCGAACTACCTTCCCTCCGATGGAGAGGATGGTGGAGTTTTGTTTGGCGGCTTCGGCGTTGGGGATGTCTTCGAGGCGGACGTAGATTTGGGAAAGGGCGGTCCAGACAAGGAGGTCGTTTGGCTGGAGGGATGTGGCCTGGAGAGAGGCTCCGAGGGCTTCCTTGAGGTGGTCGGTTTTCAAGAGGACCATGGAGAGGGCGTGCCAGGAATCGAAGTGTGTGGGATCGAGTTCCACGCACTTTCGGTAGAGGGCGGTGGCTTCCTCGAGTTCGCCGATGGCTAGTTGGCCGGAGGCTTCGTCGAAGATTTCCTGGAGTTCGCTGCTCAAAATTCAACTTTCAAAATTTATCGCTCAAGCAAGGAAGATCTCACGGGTTGAAACCCCATGCTCCTACTGTTTGTAGAGCTGTTGGATATCGGCGGCTTCGGCACGGGCGTTAAGCCAAGCGGAGAAGGCAGCAATCTTGTTGGACTCGGCGGCTTGCTCGACCTGGGTGCCGATGTCGGCGGCGGCTTCGTCCTTTTTCAAGACCTCGCGGCTTTCGACGTGGATGATGAAGGCGCGGTCAGATTCGATGACAGGCTCGGCGAGATCGCCGGGATCGGTGTATTTGGCGGCGTCGAAGAGATTCGAAGGGACTTTGGTGGTATCGCCCTGATAGCCGGCGGTGACTTCGGGGAGGTTCAAGGTCGGGGTCTCGATTCCGGCGGCTTTGGCGGCTTCGGCGAAGGTTGTCCCGGTGGCGAGGGAAGTCTTGATGGCAGCGGTGGCGTCTTCGGCGGCTTTGCGGAGGGCGGCGGCGGCTTTCTCGGCGATCAGGCGGGCGCGGGCTTCGTCGCGAGCTTCCTCGAAGGTCTGGACGCGGCTTGGCTCGGTTTCCTCAAGCCGGGCGACGATCCACTCGTTCTCGCCAGTGGCAATGGCAGGGGAGATTTTCGAAAAAGGATCGGCGGTGATGGTCATACGGAAAAGCACGTCGGCGGCAGTTCCTTGGGTGCTGGAGGAGCGGAGGGGAGTTTTCAGATCCTCGGGGGCGTCCTGGGGAGTGATCAGCTCGGTGGTTTTCAGTTCCCATTCGTCTTTTTCAGCAAGTTTCTCGAAGGTGAGATTTGCTTGGCTCTCGAGCTGGTAGAGGAAGTCATCGACTTTTTCGTCAACGGCGAGTTGGGATTTGCGGCGCTCATCGGCGATTGTGGCTTCGCTGGCGGCTTTTTTCTCCTCGTATTCCGCTTTGGCTTCGTCTGTGGCATCGGCGGCTGGAGCGGGGATTTCGGCTTCCTCCTTTTCATAGGTGGGCTTGGCGACGATGTAGGTGAACCTGCGTTTCTCGGGAGTCTTGAAGGCGTCGCGCACGGTTTCCCAGTAGGTTTTGATCTCTTCTTCGGTGACTTCGATTTTTGCCTCGATCGGATCGATATCAATGCGGGCGACATTGGTGCGGATGCGTTGGCTGTCGAGGGCGTCACGTTTCTCGATGACGGAGGCTGGGGTGGTCAGGCCGGAGCCGAGGATATCGGTGAGCTTTTTCTGGGCGATGACATCGGAAGCGAGTGCACGGACATCGCTTTCCGTGAGGCCGAGGCGACCGATGCCTTTCTCGATGAAATTCCGATATGCTTCCTGGGAAAATCCACCGTCCGGTCCGGTGAAGGCGCGGAGCTGGCGGATGAAGGAATCGATCTCATCATCGCCGGGGTAGATGCCGAATTCTTCTTTCGCTTTACGAAGGATGATGCGGTTCGCAAAAAAGTTTTCCTGCGCCTGATCTTGGGAACGGGCGTCTCCGGCAAGAGTGAAAAGGAAGGTGTAGAGCTGGAAATCTCCGGATTGGGCGAGGTTTTGTGTCAGTTCGTAGGCGGCCGCACCGAGGTTGGTGAACTCACGATCCGTGTAGGTTCGGCCATCGACCTTCAGGTAGGGTGCTCCTCCTTGGGAAGCGCGCATCGTACTGGTGTCCATGAAGATGAATCCGATGATGACGAGGACGAAGAGGACGATGATGAGTCCGGTGTATTTGCGAAGGTGTTCGATCATGGCGCTGTGGCTGGGGGCGGGATTAAAGCGGGAAACTTTAAGTTTTAAACTCTAAACTTCAACGAAAGCAGGGTTGGAGAGGAGGGGGCGAGGGATGGAGAGAAGAGAGAACCGGATTTTCCCTATTCTTTCTCCCCATCTCCCCCTCCCTCGCTCTCCCCCTCCTCCTTCGACACAGCCTCCCAAATCAGATGAGGGCTTGGCGGGGTGTGGCCGGGGTCATGCTTCTGGCCTAGGCGGGCAACGGTGTCGCTGATCGGTTGTTTTTCAGGATCTGCGGTGAGATTGAGGATAATCAGGGCTTCACCCTCTCCGGCTAGAGTGATGGTGGATTTCCCGTCGTCGCTGACATCTGACTCGTAGGGGATGATCCATGCGTGGGCGTGGACTTTCTCTCCTGATAGTATGAGTTGGCGGCGGTCTTCGATTTTCACGGGGTCCTCGGAGACGAAGCGTGCGGAGAAATGCACGGGACCGGGCTGGTCTGCGAGGACGTGGAGGAAGATGCAATCGGACTCTGCGTCTGCGAAGATGGTGCGGGTGATGCTGGTACTTCCGATCTTGTGTCTGGAAATGAGAGAGTTGTTTTTCACCGCGTGTTGTCTGAAAACCATGTTGGTTTGCGCAGGGGTTTGCCAGTCGATGCGGAGTTTTACGGAGGTTTCGCTCCCTTTCACTGATGCGGTGAGAATCGTGGATTCGAGGGTGTTTTCCACCGAGCACGAGAGGCGTGGGGTGGTGAGGGGCTGGGCACTCAGGAATCCCGTGAGGAGAAACAAGACGCGGATAGGCATGTGAAAATATGGAACATCGAAGACCCAACGTCCAACATTGAAGATCGAATGGCTTGCGGCGCGAGGGAATCGCGGGGATGCTGCGGGTATGAATTTGCGATGGTTGAACGCTTTGCTGTGGGGGAACTCGGTCGCGCTTGCGTGGATGTGGGGGCTGGGTCTGTTTTTCAGTGTCCAGATTTCGTTCATGTTCGGGATGGATGGGTTGCTGATGTTCGCGATCCCGAACGCGCTCGGGCTTATGCTTTTCGGCTTCCTGACGGAGATCGTGGCGAAGCGGCATCAAGGAGGGCAGGAATCGTTGGCCCTGTTTTTCGATAAATTTGCGAAACCTTTCCGCCTGATCTTCTATATCTACCAGATCGTAGCGCTTTCGCTGACGGTCTTCGCACTGGTAAGGTATCTGTTTTTCCCGCTCCTGAGTGAAATGGATCTGGGCGGCGCGGCGATCATGGCGCTGGCGATGTGCATGGTGGTCTTTGTGCTGCTCGCGGCGGGTTGCCTGTTCGGCGAAGAGTTCGGGATACGGAAAATCAAGGCGGGGCACGCATTGCTCGGCGGACTGCTGGCGCTGTGCGTGATCGTGATTCTTTTCAATCTCAACCCGCTCACGGTCGGGGAGGGAATCAATGGAAGGGGAGCGGACAATGGATACGACGGCAATCGCTTCTGGGGACTGGCAGTGCCCCTCGTCGTTGGGCTGCTGGTGGGGCCGTGGCTGGATCTCCAGCATTGGCAGCGGGCGATTCAAATTCATCGGGAAAAAACTTCGATACGGCTGAGCTATGTATTCGGCGGACTGATCTTTTTCCTACTCCTCATGTTCCACGGATCGCTGGCGATGTGGGTGATGGGGAATGCGGCAGAGGGCTTTACGGCAGCGCACACGGGGCTGGACGGACTTGCTTACGCTCACGACATCGTGGTGCAGTATTTCAGTCGGGCTTTCCAAGGCAATTCCTGGGTGCCTTCCGCCTACTTCGCATTCCTATGTATTTGCGTTTTGACGACACTGGACAGCGGCTACGTGGCTCTTAAATGGTTCCTAGGGAAAAACGTGGATACGAGCGAGAATATGCTGCTCTCCATCATTCCGAAACAAATTGTCGCCTCGCCGATCCCGACCTTTTTCCTGATCTCAATCGTGACCTTGATCGGATATTTCGGAAGGTTTGAGCTGGAGTATTTCATGGTATTCTTCGCTTCGTTTTTCGTGGGCTACGCCGCGCTGGCGATCGCCCGTTGCTTTGTCCCGAACTCCCAGCAACCTCTGCCGCAGATTCGCATGTTCTCCATGGCCTGCCTGTGCATGGTGATTTTTGCCTTCGGCTACATGGCCAACCAGAACGTGCTGATGTATCTGGGCTCGTTGCTGCCGCTGGCCTATGTGGTCTGGTTGGTGACCACCACAGATCTACTGAGGTTGGTCACGGAAAAAGCTGGAGAAGTGATGGACGCTGCGGCGGAAATCCCGGCGATCAAGGCGATGGCAAAAACGGAGCAACCCGTCCGCAGCGAAGTCGAGGCACCCGTTTCCGGAGTCACACATGATGTGGCAGGGCATTTCGAGGGCAAGTGGTTTGTCTACTCGATGATTGCCACCTACCAGGACACGAACTCGGTGGGCAACGTGTATTTCGGCATGTATCCGCTCTATGTGGGGAAAACTCGGGAACTGTTTTTCAACGCAGCGATGCCCGACTTCAACTTGAAGGATACGAAATTCTACATCCTCACCCGATCCTTTGAGCACAAGTTCGTTCGTGAGACTCGCGAATTCGACACGATCACCGTGAAGATCAAGGTGAAGGACGCGAACCGGAAATTCTGTACGCTGGAACACCAGATCTTCGGCTCTGAGGGGCAGTTGCTCGGAAAAGGGCAGCAGAGCCTGCTCTTCGTTTCCTCGAAGGATTACGGCCTGCTCGACATCCCTTCGGAAGTGTATTCGTCGTTTATCAAGTATATGTAGGAAAGCACTAAATCCTAAGCATGAAATTCTAAACGGGCGAGGCGTATGGCAGGATTTGATCTTGAGGAGAGGACGTTCCGGTTCGCGCTGGCTTTTAGGAAATGTGCTGAGGACGTGAAGTGGAAGCCGGTGCAGTGGTCAGACGTGAACCAGTTACTCAGGTCATCCGGCTCGGTCGCTGCGAACTACACGGAGGCGAACAACGCGGTCTCGAAAGCTGATTTCCTCTACCGTATCCGCCTCTCGAAAAAAGAAGCCACCGAAAGCAAACTCTGGCTGCGCCTTTTGATGGAGACGACCAGCCAAGCCGATCTGGGCGACACTCTCGCCAAGCTTCACAAGGAATGCGATGAACTCATCCGAATACTCGCAACCATCCACAAAAACTCCAAACCGCCCGAACAATGACTCTTCGTTTAAAATTTCATGCTTAGTGCTTGGATTTTTTTCCTTCGTGCTTGGAATTTCCCCCCTGCGGTGGACAGGATGGGCGCATGGAACACCACGTATATTTCTGGCTGAAGGATGAGTTTAAGAACGAAGCAGGCCGTGCCCGAATGGAAGCGGGTCTCAACGAACTTGTGAAATCACCGAACATCTCCAAAGCTCACTGGGGCAAACCTGCTCCGACCGAGGAACGCCCGGTCACCGATCACTCATGGGACTACGGAATCTCCTTCCATTTCGATACCATGGAAGCTCACGAGCAATATCAGAAAAACGATCCCGTCCACAACGCCTTCTCCGGTCCGAACAAGGAAATGTGGTCGAAGGTGATGGTGATGGATCTGGCTTAGTCTCTCTTCCTTTGAGGCTAAAAGTCTAGAATTTAAAGTTTCTCGCCCCGCAGCTCGAACACCTTCCGCACTGCCGCCTCGATCAGGTTGTTCGGGCAGGAGGCACCGGCGGTGAGGCCGATGACTACCGGTTTGTCGCCTTTAAAAATTTCGGCGTAGTCGGAGGTGGGTTTCCTTCTGGTGATGGAGATCGTAATGCACGATCAGGCCAAGAGAGGTGATCTGGGATGCGTCCCGGATGAAAAAGGTGGGGAGTTCCTTTTCTCCGATTTCCACCAGATGGGCGGTGTTCGATGAGTTGTAACCGCCGACCACGAGCAGCAGGCCATCTTCGTTTTCAACATCTCGAAGAGTGCGTCCTGGCGCTCTTGGGTGGCCCCGCAGATGGTATTCGAACACTTGGAGAAATTTTCCGGAGATCCGTCTCGGTCGGAAACGGCTTTGGCCGAGACGATTTTGGATTTCCTGTGTCTCGCTTTTGAGCATGGTCGTCTGGTTAGCGACGCCGATTTTCCGGAGGTGGATGTCGGGATCGAAGCTAGGCGAGTAGGAGCCTTTGAAACGGGTGAGAAACTCCTGTTTGTTGCCGTTTCCGCGGATGTATTCGCAAACATAATCGGTATCCGCGAGGGTGAGGATGACGAGGTAATGACCATCCCCGTTCTCTCCGAGTGCGCGGGAGGCGGTGGCGCGGGTTTCCTCGTGATTTTCTTTTCCGTGGATGATGGAAGTGATGCCTTCTTTTGCGTAACCACGCACCCGGCGCCAGACCTTCATCACGTCGCCGCAGGTGGTATCGACCGTGTAACAGCCGCGTTCCTCGATTTTCGTCATGAAGGAAGTCGGCGCGCCGAAAGCCGGAACGATGACCACATCCTCGGGCTGGAGATCATCATAGGTGGCGTCGATATTCTTCCAGGGTAGCGAGACAATATCCATTTCCCGGAGATGCCGGTTCACATCCGGATTGTGAATGATTTCCCCGATGAGAAAGATGCGGTTTTCGGGAAGACTTTTCGCGAGGCGTAGGCGAGATCGATGGCGCGCTCGACACCGTAGCAGAAGCCGAAGTCCTGGGCGAGCAGCAGGGTGGTGTTACCTCGCGTGATCTTGCCACCCTGATCTTTGATTTTCTCAACCAGCGAGGACTGGTAGTGGACGGCCACCTCTGCAGACAAGCTCCATCACATCCGGACGGCGGACATTGACGGGGGCGTTTCTTGGCGGGTGCAGGCATGGAGGGAAGAGACACCAGAAACCAGAGTCCAGAAACCAGAAAAATCGATCAAGTGAGACGATCACGCTGCAGCAACTGCTGCATATGGACGATGGTCACGATCTGCAACTCCTCGTTTTTGACACGGTAGATGATCCTGTAGGCCCCTTCGTGAACTTCTCGCAAACCGGACTCGACGAACTCGTGTACGGGATGCCCCCTGGAGGGCATCTGAGCCGTACGCTCGATCCGCAAAATTAGACGTTCAACCTGTGCCTGCGCATAGCGTTCCGAATCGCGTCCGATAAAGTCCCTGATGGCGAAAAGGTCGCGCCGGGCTTGCGCTGACCAAACGATGCAATCATGCCACTCAAACTCGCGGCGGACGGATGAATGGTCGTATTGGCGCCCGTTCTGCAAGTCGGCAAGTCCTGCCTCAATCTTCTGACGGACGAAAATTTCATACATGAGGTCCTCCCAATCGGCTGCTTCCGGCAACTCGTCCACCAGACGGGCCGCCGCTTCCTTGATGGACGCTTTTTCTTCTATGGAAGGCATAACTGGAAGATGGCGGATCCAACGGCCTGTTGCAAGCCACCGTTCGCCCTATTTTTTCGAGGCGGATAGGTAGGGACGAAATCGCGGATCTCTGTCTTTTTCAGAATCAGGCCCATCGGTGGCATGGTGGACATGGGGGCTGGCATATTTGCGATGTCTTTACGTTTGCAGACGGTA
>CAWCXB010000018.1:0-143596 GCA_963799385.1 uncultured Verrucomicrobiae bacterium | reverse complement strand
CCGGCAAATTGAGCAAACATCCGGATGGCAGGAGGCCGCACAGGCACCATGTGAAGGAACTTTTGGTAAACGCCGACGGTTCCCGGCTCGTGATGACTTGCAACCGCGCACTCGAAGTAGTGAACCTGGATGCGGATGTAGTCATCCCCTACGACCAGTCGGTGGAACAATGGGTCAATACCTTCGTTTGCCACCCTACTGATCCCAAAATCGCATCGTCCGGGGCAAGTCCGACGAAAAAGGGCGCTGATCGCAACGGTCACATCGTCCGGTGGAATCTTGAAACGGCCAAGCCAAGTAAGATGACGCTTAGCGATCTCAGCGGAGGAATTGTCAGCCTCTCAGTTTCCCCCGATGGCCGGACTCTTGCCGGGGGCTGCGATGATGGGATGATCCGGTTGTGGGATTCTGCGTCGGGCAACCAGCTTGCGATTTTCCTCAGTGGAGCTCCGGTTGTGTTGGACAGGTTATTCTCGCGGGACGGTCGCAAAGTCTTCACTGCAAACAGCAGCGGTGGCTTGCAGGTTTGGGACACAGAGGGGGAGTGAGCTAAAAGTAGGGAACGGATCTGAGAGGTCCGGAAAGTTTCCAGAGAAAACTAGCACCGGAGACTTAGTCTAGGTCTGCTTGGTCGCTGATCGTGAGTTCCTTGTTCACTCTCTTTGGTCTGTTGTCATGTGCGGGGGATGGCTGGGCCTCGGAGCGGCGGACGGAGAGTTCTAGAGGTAGGTGCGTGGGCCATAGGCGCAGGAGGCGGACGAAGCGGTTGCGAGAGTCCTCGCTTCTCAGGCTGACGCCGTTGCATCCCTCGATGGCATCCGCAAGCAGGAGGCCACCAAGTGCGGCGGGCGATCCTTTGGTCAGGCGGTTGACGAAGGGGATGGAGGTCAGTTCTCCGTTTTCATAAATGAGATACCATCCGAGACCGGCGCCGACAGGTTCGGCCTCTTTCATGATGGCAGTCTCTTCTCCGATGATCGCGAGGACACGTTCTGTTTCCGCAGGGAAATCCTTCGAGTATGGTTCTATTGTTTTCCTGAGACCTTCGGCCGGAGAGAGAAGCATTTCAGTGAGGAGAAGCTGGCTGCCGACGGGGAGCTTTTCCCCGGTCAGGAAGTTGCGCAGGAGGGCCTCCTTATCCAAGGTGGCATCGGCGGCGCAGAGCATGAGGTCCGAGGGGGTGGGGGCTAGAGACGCGCCACCGTCCTCTTCGAAGGTCGTGCCAGCTGGGATATCACCTGCGTTCTGAAGAGTTTCGAAGGCCGCTTTCCGATACTTCAGGGCATGGGGGAAGCCGTCCTCGACGAGTCGCTCGGCTTCCTCTTTTTGTGCTGCTGACATGCGCGGGAGAATCTGGCCGAGCCATTTTTCCTCACCTGCCTTGTATGCTCCTTGATTGCGAGTGGAGGCATATCGGATGGCGGCGACGGCTTGCGGATAGTTGATGAATTTTCCGCCGTATACCTCGCGCGTGCGCAGGATCCAAGCGAGCCAGTGCGCCGCGTATTTGTCTTGAGTGGCCCGGTATGTCCAGAGAGCAGTACAGCGCTCGAAGATTCGTTTCGCCTCCTCGCCTTCAGCCTTTTTTGTAAAGAGGTGAAAGGCGAAGCCGTTGTAAATATCATTGTAGTCCGGTAGATTAATCAGCAGATCGCGATATACGCCGACGGCTTCATCATACAAGGCAGGTTCGCCGTTTTTCTTGAAACTGCGAGAGAGGCCAGACGCATAGAAGCCGCCGATGAAAACGTTGGAGCGGTCGTATCCGCGTTCGTATGCTTCGGCGCACATTTTGAAGACATCCTCGATATCACCCGTAACGGTATATGCTTTGGCCCTAGAGTCGTAGTCATAGTAGCGGGTCCAGCGGGGAACGGTGGAGAGGGCACCTACAACGCCGTTGTTTAGGCTCCGAATGACCATGGGCACACCAATATTTGCGTTTCCTGTGATTTTTTCCACCGAGCCGACACGTCTGATCGCATGCGGATTACCGAGGGCGGCGCCGGCGCGTGCAATTGCTTCTTGTTTCGGACGAGTTGCTTCTGGGATGTAGTCGGCGTAATTCGAACCCCTGACATGCGCCAGATTGAAAAGCAGTCCTGCGAACTCTGGAGAGGCGCTTGTTTCTACGTAGCGTATCATGTGACCGAAGCCTTTTTCCACGTCTTCGGGAACTCCTAGACCGTAGCGGTGAATTCGGTATCGAACGGCATCAGTGAAGAGTGTACCTGCAGCCTCTGCTTTCGTGAGGAGATCCATCGCAGCGGCTTGGTCGGGCTCGATACCAGCAAGAACAATGCCTCCGCACTGGGTGCGCGGGTGGGAGGCGACGAACATGTAGTCCGCCAGCAGCGCCATGGCGTGGGGGTGGCCAATGTCAGAGGCCTTGCGTAGCAGGGCGAGACCGCGTTCCTGATCAAGGGGGAAGCCGTAGCCGTGGATAAGGACTTCGGCGAAAACGGTCATGGCTAGGGCGGAGCCGTTGCGGGCCGCGAGATCGGAGAAGCTGATGATTTTCCCGGAATCATACGGGATGCCGAGAAGTGTGTGCTGGGAGCAATAGGCGAGTTCCGCCATCGCGTCGCGATTTCCTTCCGCGGCGGCGTTTTCAAGTGTCGCGCGGTCTAGGGGTTTCCCGTTCCATGCGCCGTCGGGGAATTCGGCCGCGAGGGCGTGGAGTGTGAGAAGGATAAAGAAGAAGAGGGATTTCATGGTTTATGGGTGTCCATTGGAATGCTGAAGCTGCCCGCTAGGCACTGCAGACAGGGGGCGTATGTTTCTATCGTTTCCATTGCCGCCTTCGCGTCAATAGACGAAATGAAACCCGGTCCTACACCAATCGGCTATGAGCGAGCGTCTCCATGGCCTTGCGGGGTGCGGGCTTCTCTGCATGATGGGGGCGTGGCAGGTAATTTGATGAAAAAGGCTTTGTTAAAAACTCCGGGGGCGGCTCTGAAGGAGCACTTCGGTTTTTCGAAGTTTCTCGACGGGCAGGAGGAGGTGATTTCCGAGATCGTTTCGGGGAAAGACGGGCTGGTGGTGATGCCGACGGGTGGGGGGAAGTCGCTTTGTTTCCAGATTCCGGCGCTGTGTTTTCCGGGGGTGACATTGGTGATCTCCCCGCTGATCGCGCTGATGAAGGATCAGGTGGATGCACTGCAGGCACGGGGGATTCAGGCAACGCTGATCAACTCCACTTTGAGTTGGCCGGAGCAGAAGGAGCGGCTGGATGGTATGCGCAATGGCGAGTTCAAGCTGGTGTATGTGGCTCCGGAACGGTTTCGCGCGGAAAGTTTCCTGCGGACTCTGGAGGGGGTAGAGATCTCGCTCTTTGCCATCGACGAGGCGCATTGCCTTTCCCAATGGGGGCATGATTTTCGACCGGACTATATGCGGCTGGGAAAGGTCTTGGAAAAAATCGGTAGGCCGCAATGCGTCGCGCTGACAGCTACTGCGACTCCCGTAGTTCGTGAAGATATTTTGAAAGTGCTCGAGCTGCGCGATCCCTTCGAGCGGGTCAGTGGTTTCTCGAGGCCGAACCTTTCTCTGGCAATCACGGCTGTGGACAAGGCGGCGCAGAAGGACGAGAGGATCAAGGCGGTGATCTCCGCGCACAAAACCGGGATCATTTATTGTGCGACGCGGAAAAAGGTGGATCTGGTTTCTGAAACGCTGGCGAGCTGGGGGGTGAAATGCGTTTCCTACCACGGGGGGATGGGCGATGCGGAACGGGTGAAGGCGCAGGAAATTTTCATTTCCAAGAAGGTGGATATCGCTGTGGCTACGAATGCGTTCGGGATGGGGATCGATAGGGGGGATGTTCGGTTCGTGATTCACTACGAGATCCCCGGCAGTGTGGAGGCGTATTACCAAGAGGCGGGCCGGGCGGGGCGCGATGGCGAGGCGGCGGTGTGCGAACTGCTCTTCAACTACGCCGATACACGGACGCAGGAATTTTTCATCGATGGGGCGAATCCCTCCGCGACGACGGTGCGGCAGATTTACCAGTATTTGCTCAATGAGGCGGATGGGAATCACGAGGTATTCCGGACTCTGGATGACATCGCGGAGCATGCGGATGTGAAGAACTCGATGGCGGTTGGCAGCGCTCTCAATATCCTTGGGCGGGCGCGGATGATCCAGCGCTTCGACGTGCCGGGGAAACGCATGCGCGGCACCCGCCTGCTCCAGCCGGATGTGCTGACGCGGGATCTCGCCATCGACGAGGTGGCGATGGAAGAGAAGGATACGCGGGACCGCGAGAAGCTGAAGGCGATGGTGGAGATGTGCTACGCGAGGAGCTGTCGCCAAGAATGGATTCTTCATTATTTCGGCGAGGCGAGACCCACGAAGTGCGGGAACTGCGATGTCTGCCGGGACCGTAGTGCGGGGGACTTTCGCAAGCCGACAGCGGAGGAAGAACTCATGGTGAAAAAGGCGCTGGCAGGGGTGGCGAGGATGTCGCGGAGAACGACTCAGGGCTGGCAGGGGATTTACGGTAAAGGAAAGATCATCCAGATGCTCTCCGGCAGCAAATCCCAAGAGATCCTAAACAACAGGCTGGACCGACTTACGACTTATGGAATCCTTTCGGACAGGACGACAGGCTATCTCAACGGCCTTTTCCGATCACTTGCGGAGGAGGCGTTAGTGATCACGCAGACGGGAGACTACCCGTTGATGACGCTTTCTGAAAAGGGAGAGGCGGTGATGAAGGGCGAGGAGAGCTACGAACTCAGGTGGCCGGACGAGATCGCCAAGCCGCAGGGACTGGAGGAAAAGGATTTCGATCCGCAGCTCTTCTCCATGCTGAAGGATCTCCGATTCCGCATGGCGAAGCAGGATGGAGTGCCGCCCTACATTGTGTTTTCCAACAAGGTCTTGGAAGCTCTGGTGCGATATATGCCCTCCAGCGTGGAGGAAGCGCTCGAAATCCCGGGAATCGGCGAAAGCAAGGCGGCAAATTACCTTCCTGCCTTTCTAGAAATGATTCGCACTTTCCGTGCGATGCGGTGAGGTGCGATTACTCTTCGCGGACGATGATCGCACGGCGGGGGGGCTCGGGATCGGTGGAGGCGACGGGTGCTTCCTCTGGTTCCTTAGGAGTCTCCGCGAATTCGGCCTCCGTATCCTCTGGCGAAGTCGCGGGCTCGGAGTTCGGTTCGGAATCGGTAGGGGAAGTAGAGTTTTTTTTCGTATCACTGGTGGATTCGGAAAGGCGTTTGTCGAGGTGCTCGTAGGCTTTGACTCCGCCCCACACGAGTCCGCCGGTGATGAGGATCATCCAAACAGCGGCCATGGCTCCTCCTGAAGATGTGGATTTCACGCTCGTCTTTTTTACGACTGGAACATTCTCAGAAAGATCGATGTAGGAGTCGAGGGCATCGCCATCAATAAGTGTGATGGGTAGTAAGCTGTCGAGCCATGGATCCACATCGACCCCCACGTAGGTGCTGTATTGTTTCAAGAAACTGCGGGCGTAAAGCGGACTTGTGAAAAAACCGAAATCCTCCGCTTCCAAGGCCGTGACGACGGCCCTCGGCATCTTGGCAAGATACACGGCATCATCAACGGTGATACCCGCCGCTTCCCTCGCGCTCCGCAGTTTTTTTCCAAGGCTTTGTTCCATTTCAGTGCACCGTACGCAGCGCATGAAAGCGCATTCCGCACCATCTTGCAACCCGGCTCGACACGGTGTGGAAAAAAATTTCCCACATTTGGTGGAAGCGGGTCACTTCTTCCTCGTTGGTTCTCTTCGTGCCCGACCCTCCGGTTACATCCGCCCACCCGAGCCAGATTTTACAAAAAGCTATTCGAAACACGGTGTCCATACGTCGAAGTCCGCGAATTTTCCGTCCGTGGAGGTCAATTTTGGGGAAATCGACGAATATGGCCGATTTTGATAGTCATGGTCATTTTGGATAAACTAACAGATTAACTTGTTTTGTTTTCCAACACTAGCGTCCAGTTAAATCCCTTTAGAATCAACTGATTTCCAGGCATTGTTTCTGATTTTGCTAACTGCTTCTGCGTAAGCAAGGCTGTTACAGGGCCTTCTTTTTCAATGATAGGGATGCTGATTCGGGAGAGGTTTTCACGGTGCTTTACGATGTGGAAAAGCGAAAGCGGTTGAAAGAGTATCGGTATCCGGATGTATCGTTCGGCAATAGCGGAGTGGCTCAGAAAGGAGGCTGGTTTCTGGGGATTAACTACGCCCGCTTGGCTCGCTTCCGACCGGTGACTGGATATCCGGCGACGAAGGATTGGACGCAGGGCGGAGCGACCAATCCGGAAAACGATGGCATCTTCCGGGTGGAGGTGGATAGCGGTGAAAAGACTCTATTGGTTTCCTACAAGCAGCTAGCGGAGGCAATTCGAGAGGATCGGCCGGATGTCGATGAGACCGAGCTGTCTATCAACCACACCCTTTGCAATCCGGATAACACCCGGATATTTTTCTTCGCCCGCGGGAAATTCGCTAAACCGGAAAAAATCAACGTTCCGTTTACAATGAACCCGGATGGCAGCGACTTAAGGCCCCTGGGCGATTTCATCGGCGGGCACCCGGAGTGGTTTTCGCCGCGGGTGATGATAGGCTCGAAAAACGGGAAGCAGGTTCTTTTCGATATCGATCAACAGAAAGTCACCGGAGAGCTGGGCGGTCTCACTGGAGATGGTGGAAAATTATTTCCAGACCCGGAAGGCGATGTGGCGATGTCGCCAAACGGCAAGATGTTCGTGAATGGCCACAAGAACAACCGCACGAATCTCTACACTTTTCTTCGACCTGAAGATGGCGCCTGGGGTAGGACCGAACCTTTCCGACAGGGAAAAAACGCCGACGACCTGCGGGTCGATCCCGGCCCCTGCTGGAACCGTGCGGGAGACCGGATCATGGTCGTGGCCCAGGATGAAAAAGGGACGCGGCAGATGTTTATCGTGAAGGTGAAGTAGCCGGGTGGACTCGCGGTCAGCACCTTGCCAAGTGGACTTGATTTAACTCGCCGGTGGAATTTCCCGGCCTTCCAGGATGGCGAGGGAGAACGGGTCTCCCTGGTCGGCAAATTCCTGAAGTTGTCCCTTAGCCAGCTTTTGAACCGCCGGATCGGGGTTGGTGAGAGCCGACTCCAGAACGCGGAAATCAGAGTAGCGCGCCAGCATTTTTTCGACCTCGGCGAGGGATGCGGTTGGGAGTTTACTGCAGTATCGCCTACTGACCAAGTCCTCTAGAAATGCAATGTCCCGGGCATCCTTGTCGCGCCCGGTTTCTAGCTTCGATTGAATTAGGTCAATCGGGTCCGGAATGTAGCTCCCGGATTCCTCCCTCGTGGCCCGGGAGATTACCGCGTCAAAATCATCTGGTTCGAATTCGTTTGGAACCCGAAAAACATCCAAAGGCTCATCCAAACCCAAGACCCGGATCATTCCGACCTCCTCGATTGTTTCCGAAAGCTGGTCGGGCTGGATCTCCGTCCAGTGGGGAAGCCGGTGAATGGTGGCGGAGGGAATCTCACGCAACACACGATTGAGTTTTGCTGCCCACTCTTGGGATGACAGCTCCGGTTCCAACCAAATGTCAGAGTCAGTTGTGGGACGGCTGAATCCATGGAAAATCACCGCGTTGCCACCCAGAATCACGACCCGGCTGTGGAGGGAAAGTGCCTCCACTACGCTGATTGACCTGGCATCCATCGATCTATTTTCGCGGAGATTTCAGTTTTGATTTTCATGACGTCAGCGAGCGACTTCACCTCCTCCATCCAAGGCTCGCTGTTGTCCGCGATTGTTTTCGCGCGGGCAGGGCGGCCTTTTCGGGCGTTTTTAAGCATCCGCTGGCGAGCGAGGCGGGCTGCCCACTCACGCTGGAGCCGGTCGATGGGGATGGTGTAGCGACCTTTCACTTCATCAGATTAAACCCTGATTCCCGTTTGACCAGAAAAGACTATTCCGCTGATGCCCCTCCTGTTGCCACTTTCACTCCGCCACGGTGAAAACCATCCTCCGGTAGCGGGTCAGATCCCGTATGCCTTTGTCCTTGCGGCTGCCATTGTCACTGACTTGGGCGATAATGTGGATGGTGTCGCCGGGCTTGGCAGTCTTGGGGATTTCGATCTCGCAGGTGGCTTTGTCGTTGTCAGTGATGGTTACGGAGCCGTCGAAAGTTCCCGCCTCGCGATAGTGGATCCATTCGTAACGCAGGGCATCGTCCTGATCGGGATCGGAACTGCCTGCTGCGGAAAGTTTCATCCGCGAACCCGGCGCGACTTCCTTTTGCAACACAGCCAAGGTTTTGTCGCCTTCGAGAACGACCTGAGGCGGATGGTTGGCCTCGGCAAAGTCTTTGACACACCAATCCAGCCGACAGAGGAAATCGCTCTGGCAAGCATCAGCCCAACGCGCACGGACATTTTGCCAAGTTGTCTCGCCGTTCCAGGTGTCGCGCTGGTTGGGCCAGTAGTAGAGGGTGTCGGTCACATGACCGTCGCTATCGACCCGCCCGTAGCGGCCCGACCAGTTGCCTTGGTCTGGCCGGAGGAAATCGTTCAGTCCGTTGGGCACGAGATACAGAAAGGTTCCCGTGTCGCCTTCCTTTTGCGTGGTGTAAAGTTCGCCGAGAGGGCCGTGATCATCGGTGATGTCCTCTTTGACGGAGGTTTCCGCCGCGGTGGTGATGACCCCCCATCTGGTGATACCATTTGTCAAAATCCTGGCTTCCACCACTGCTTTGATTGACCACCACCATCCCACCCTCTCGCAGGGCCTCGCGCATTTCGGTGCGGGCGAAGCGGTCCCGCCTGCTGTTGGGCGGAGTTCCATGGCCCAGTGAGGAGTTGTGAAACTGGCGGCAGAAGTCGGTCAAGCCGGCCACACCGCGTTTTTCGTTCACAAGTTCGAACGCCAGCCGCATAGAGGAATCCGTTCCCCAATTCAGATACCAAGTCCGATGGGGCAGTTTACGGTCGGCAACTTCGATCAGGAACTCGGCACCGGCAGGATCTCTTGCCTTTTCGACCCGATAGGCGACCTTCGCCACCTCCCGGAGTTTTTCAACTGATGGATAATCACTCCGGTGTTTTCGAAGATTCGGCAGAACCTTTTCATAGGCTTCGAGATAACGATCGAAAAGATCTCGACCACTGATTCCGTGTCGCGTTTCGGAGTTGGTTAAGACGATTCCATCTATCTCAAAATCACAGGCATAGAGAAGAAACCGAACCATCGAGGCCTCGTCGTCAGGATCGCCTCCCAGGTCGGTCTCGATAATGATATGCGGCTTTTCGAAAGTCGCTTTGGGTGCTGCGACAATTGACCCGCACACTCCGAGTGCCAACAGTCCGGACAGAAAGGGTTTTGACGACATTTTCATGATCTTTGGTGAAGGTTTCTTGGAAATCAGCGAGATCATTTGGCGTCGAAGGCGAGGATGCGGCCCTCGGTGGTGGTCAGGAAGACCATATCTTCGGTGATGGCGATGCCATCCGGAATGATGTCTTCGTCCCGATTCAGCGGCTCTACAGTGACATCCGCGACGGCTTTGTCGGGTTCGTTCCGATTGATCACCAGCAGATGCAGTTTTTTGTCAAAGTGGGGCGAAGCCAGGTAGATCAGGTCGCCCCGTGCCGCCATCACCCCGGGAGCGTCCATCCGGTCGGTGGGCAGGTCATCGGAGTGTTCCTTCAGTAAATCGCTATCATTGTCGCTGTTGAATCCCAGTTCCAGAAGACTGAGTTTGATTCCTTTGAGGATTGCGAATTGGTTCAACTCGCGATTGAGGATCATGCCATCTGAAGTCATTTTGTGACTGGCTCTGACCGTAACTCCGGACAGCCGATAGGGCTGAGATCTGACCAAGCGGGCGAATCCACCGCACTCCGCCGTGGATGCCGCCTCGTGCCGGCTCAATGTTTTGCACGGTGGGAGGATCGACAAACTGAGTGGCGGCCAGGGTGTCGGGATCGATCTCCACATTACCTAATACCAGTTTTCCGCCCCGGATTTGAATGAGGTCATTGACCTGCATCCCGGGCCGGCCATCGGGGCCTTTTGTTTTTCCATTGGAGGAAGGGGCCTGCGGTTTGTGTTCGAAGGGAGGGAGCCATTTCTCATCGAGTACCACATGTCCACGAGGCTCGCCGGTGCCGGGGTCGAGTTTCCAAACGACGATACCCAGCTCGAGATTGGTGTGGCGTCCGGCGGCTGCATAGAGAGAGCCGTTGAGCAGAACCGGCGCGCCGGGAACCGGGTAGAGGCTGGCGAGCTGATCATGATCGATCACCATGTCCGCGCCGGGGGCGAGGAACGTTTGCCAAACCACCTTGCCGTCTTTCAGGTCGATCGCCGAAACCGTGCCGTCATCACAAGAAACGAAGCCCGTGCCGCCGGCCAGAGTCGGAGTCATGCGGATCCGACCGTTGAAACGCCGGGACCATTTTTCATCTCCACTCGTCCGGTCGTAGCAGAGCAGTCGATGTTCGGTGGCCTGAACGACGAGCAAGCAATCTCCGGCGATGAAGGGCTGGCTGACCGGTCCAGGAATGAATCCATCCTCGTCCCAACCACCTTGGAGAAGTTTTGCCGCCTCTGCATCGACCTGACCGGCGGGCTGTTTTTCCCACGCCAGCCGGGTGGGAACGGGTGCCGGTCCAGCAAGCCAGCCGTTGCGCTCGAAGTCACCGCGGAGGGTCGGCCAATCGCCAAGGGCAGGTTCCGACCAGTCGGCTTTTCCTTGGATCATCATGCGGCGTTTGTCGTCGAGGGCCAGGGTTTGATAGTCGTCCGGACCGCGCTTGATCAAAGCCAGGGCGCTGCCCAGCGTGGTTTCCGAGGAAACGGTCATCAGGCGGCTGGGGGAATAGAGCATTCCGTTGGCCGGGGCGTTGCGATGGTTGTAGCCTGGGGCGACCAAATCATATCCGCCTCCGTCGAGGACGGTCCGATCCTTCAGAGGCACGGCGGCATTGCCCGGCCAAAAATGCTCGGGAGTAACCGCCGGGTAAGCGAGGTGATAGCCGGGTCCGCGGTACTGCTCGATCAACTTCCCGTCCTTGGCGTCGAAAAGCGACAGGTCGTTGTCCTTGATCACGCCCACTTTCCCGGGCATGAGGGCGACCAACTGGATGGAGTTGTTGACCGTCAGTTCACTGAAATCGGTGCGGAAGAAGCGGGTGGAGCCGTCTTTCCGCTCGATCACCTGCAGATACTGGAGGGGAGCATACCATCGGCCGTCCTCCTTATCGTCGCCGACGGGTCCGTCGCCGCCCGTGTTGAGAAGATAGCTGCAGACCACGACTTTTTCGTTGTCGATGGCCAGGTTGTGGATGGGGCGGTCCTTGCACTCGGTATTCCGCCACAGCTCCTTGCCGGTGGCCGGGTCGAGTCCGACGACCGCTTCGGCGACGTTGGTGTTCCAACTGAAGGCGACCTCCCGGGGGGAGTTGTTGGTATTGCTGAGTTGGGCGACCAGCAGGCCGTCGGAAACGGCGACGCATTCGACAAAAAAGTCGAAATCCTTTTTCCACAGCAGCTCGCCGGTCGCGTCGTCATGCGCGGTCAGTTGCTTGTGGCCGCCTGTCGCAAAAACCGTTTTGCCATCGCTGACCACGCGGTAGTAGCGGGTCATGGAATCGTTATCCTGGCCCCGGAAGCCGACGAAGGGACCCAGCTCGATGGAGGCGGCCTCCTCGCCGCTGAGCCGGTCCAATCCCCGGAGAAGCCCGCTGTCGCCGCTGCCCTTGGAGAGCCACCAGAAGTGCTTGTCGGTGAGGATGCCGTTGTTGCTGTTGATAAAACTCTGGTCGCTCTGCCAGCGCAGAAGCCCCGTGAAGGCATCCCGACCCTCGAACCGATCGACGTCCTGAACCAGAACGCGCTCGTCGGCGACAAAGGGGTGTCCTCGGCGCAGCCGATGACCGCCGCCGAAGAACTGGACGCTATTGACCGTGCTCAGTTCGGTGTCCGGGGAGTAGAAAGAATTGCCGCCATCGTGGGCGAAGCCATACCAGGTAGACATGCCCGCGGGCCGGTCTTTGCGGCCCTCCTTCCAGACGCCGCCCTTTTCGATCAGAGCGAGACCGTGCCCTGGGGCGATCACCCGCTCCGCTTCCGCCAGAAGGCTATTGTCCAACCCCTCTCGCAGAATCACGACGTTCACGCCGTTTGTGCGAAAAGGCAGGCGATCAGAAGTCCACCAGCGATGAGCCTGGGCGACCGGGTAAACCTTGGCCTCCGCAAAAGCCTCGTTGTGGGCGAGCACGTCCGCGGGATTGTCATCCAGCACGGCCACCAGATAGCGGCCATTTTTTGCGAGGGCTATCGCCTGCTCGGTCGTGGCCGGATCGATGATCACCACCACTCCGGCTTCCGCGCCTGGGAAATCCGTCAGTGCCGGAGGTGCCGCACCACAGAGAGCAGGCAGTAGAACAGCGGAAATGGAGGCGAAGAATATGCGGATTCTTGCCCGGATCAACTTCTCGGCGGTGGTGTGGGGAGTCATATGATGGGGAAGCGGATGTTCTCCTTGTATGGGGCCGACCATGCCTGATCTGCCGATATTTTTTAATACGATTCTGGACTCGGAGAGATCCGTCCAAAGCGATCAACCCGAAGAGCTTGTCGGAAAGAAACCGCCGACGGACGCGGACTGGGAAGAGCTGTTTGCCGCCGTGTCCGGCCGCCAAGTGCTCCGCCAAGATCCGCACAGAGGCGTCCGGCGACTCGCCCGAGGCCTCGCCGCCGACGCACCAGATCACGCAGCTCCGATCCTTGTAGCGATCACCCAGTATCCTGCCGATCTCCCGCGATGCGTCCTGCTCGGTGGGGTTGTCGTCGAGGTCGTTGATTCCTTGTGCCCAGAATGGCAGCAGCATCACATACATCCCGAGGCTTTCGGCATTGCCGATGATGTAGTCGGTCTGGTCGAAATAGTCGTTGAACTCCACGCCTTGGACGTTGGCGTTCAGCCGTGGGTTTGCGGTGTTTTCAATGGTGTAGGCGGCGTGGCCATAACCGCTAGTGACCTTCAGGGGGCCGGATACCAGCCCGCTCCAGTCGAGCACCGGGCCTTGGACTAGGAAACGATTGTCTGAGCTAACCTTTAGCGGAGGTAGAGCTGCCGAAGCAGCGGTGGCCGCAATCAGAGCGAGGAAGGCGGATCGGATTTTCATGGATTCCATCAGGTGGAACCTAGTTGCCTACGGCTAGCTGCATTCCCAAGGTCTGGGGAATTGGCTTTCGAATCCTCCCAGTTTCCGCATAGGAGTGATTTGTGGATGTTTATTCAAGGAAGGCCGTATCTATGGTATGCGGGGATGTATCAAAAAAATCGCGGGAACATCATTCGGGGTAGCGGATTTGATCGGGAGCTGGATTTTGAAAGGATTTTCTGCCATAAGAACCGGAATGAAATGCCACATTCTGGCGATCCCACTCGGAGTCTTCCGTTCGGTCGTCCAGAAATCTCCGGGATTTCTTCTCGCTATGAAAAAATCGGCAGATCGAACGACCCCAGACCCATAGTAAGTAGGCAGACACTTCATGCGCCCGATTCCACATGGCCGATCCAAATCAATTCACTTTCCTCTACACCAAGCATGAGCGGCAGCTCTTCCGCTTCGTGGCGTCGCTACTCGGCCAGCCAGCGGACGCGGAGGACGTGATGCAGGAAACGGCCAAAACTCTGTGGCGGGAGTTCGATCGCTACGATGCCGAGCGCCCGTTTCTTCCCTGGGCTTGCACCGTTGCTCGTTTCGAAGTCCTCAGTTTTCGCAAACGCCAGAAAGTCCGCCGCAAGTATTTCAGCGAGGATGTCATGGGCTTACTTGCCGCCGAGTGGAAGGCAACGGAAGGAAACGACGATCCGCGCATCCGTGCGCTGGAGGGATGCCTCTCCGCCCTACCCACCGCCGACCGATGCCTGCTTGACGACCGTTATTCCGCCGATTCTACCCTCAAGGAACTTGCTGGACGCACCGGACGGACTCCGAACACGCTCTACAAATCACTCCAGCGTATCCGCGAAAATCTCTTCCAATGCGTCACCCGAAAACTCCAGCTCGAGGAGGGCCACGCATGAAAAAATCCGACTCACACGCCCGAGTCCGCGAACTCGCCCAATGCGCCGCCGACGATCTCGCCGACGAGTCCATGATCACCGAACTTGATGATTTGCTCCGAGTCGATCCGGAAGCCCGCGCCGCCTATCTGGGGATGATGGACTTGCACTTCGATCTCGAACGCAGGGCGGCCCATGGCGAACTCGAATCCTCCGAACCCGGACCGTCCGGAAAAATCGCTCCTTTTCCCCGCAAGCTCCTGGCCATCGCCGCCGCATTCATCATCGCCGCTGCAGGAACCTGGTGGATCGCCCAGCCCGCCCCGGCGGCCGCAACCATCGTCAAGACCGCCGGAGATGTCTGGCAAGATTCCGGTTCCCACATTCTGCTCCGCGAAAATCAATCCTTCGAGCTCCTATCCGGTCTGGTCGAACTTGAAACCACACAAGGTGTCCGCCTCATCCTCGAAGGCCCTGCTGTCGGTCACTTTGAAAGTTTCAAGACACTCCATTTAGCCACCGGAAAGCTATACGCGGAAGTCCCCGAGCACGCCCGAGGATTTACCGTGGAAACCCAGTCCGGACGTATCATCGATCTCGGCACCCGCTTCGCCATCGACGCCGGCGCGGGCTTCTCTGAGCTCCAGGTCTTCGAAGGCAAGGTCGTAGCCGAACTCGCCGACCACCGCGACGAACTCACCACCGGAGAAGCTGTCCGGATTGATCGCGAGGAGAATACGATCCTTCCCGCAGAGTTCCAGCACGACAAGTTCACCCGCGTCATAGGCCCTTTCTATGAACCCTTTCTTGGATTCGATAAAGTACGCCAGCTGGGACGTATGAGTGGCTGGTTCACCGAGGATACTGACCGGCCGGCGGCGCGCATCGGCCGCAGCCCCCACGTTCTCAGCTATCCCGGCCTCGTTCCACCGTCCGGTGAGGCCATAGACATCTGGAAAAATGCAGATCCTCTCAATCCCGTCGGCCACGACTGGCCTTTCACTCACACCTCCGCGATCATCCAACTCGATGACGACCTTTGTAAAAACCTCCATCAGGATCATCGCGAAATGACAGTGGATCTCCTGCGCCTCGACACAGCAGGCCACGACGATCTCCGCCTCGTAGTCGGTGTCGATCCCGAAGCACCGGATCCAAGCAGCCGGCTCGGCCTAGCATTCGGTGACCGTATTGTTTTTTGCGCCGATGCATTTCATCCCACCCAAGTCTTTTTTATCGTAATCGAAACCGGCGCAAAAGGTGCGCGTCTCTGGATCAATCCCGAGTCAGAGACTCTAGGCCAATCAATGCCGCCCGAGCCTAGCGTCGTGCTTCCAATCACCGCTCGCCCCGCCACCAAGATCCTTTGGATCGCAGACGCTGCCAATCCGCCCTTCACTTGGTGGTGGCTCGATGAACTCCGCGGCGGCCGCACTTGGGCCGACGTTACACCCGCTCCCGAACTGAAGGAAAATCCATGAATCGCTCCGTGCCCATTGCAGCTGTGTCCCTCCTGTTTGCCGGCTCCCTTCACGCCGCGCCCCTTCCGCCCGTGGACACTGCCGGTTTCGAGAAAATTGTCGGACCATTTCTGGAGAACTACTGCCTCGACTGCCATGACGATGCGACCAAGAAGGGCAAGCTTTCCCTTGAAGGCATGAAGGCCGAATTCACCGGTGACACGATCGAACTCTGGCGTCTGTTCGGAGACCAACTCCACTTTGCGGAAATGCCGCCCAAGGACAAAGACCAGCCGACCGATGCCGAGCGCGATGCCGTGATGTCGTGGATCCGCGGTGAAATGCTTAAGACCCAGCGCCCTGGCGTGGTCGCTGATGAGAAACTACTGGAACCACAGTTTGGAAACTACGTGGATCATCAATTCCTGTTCGGCAAACGCCTTCCCTTCGTTACTCCCGCTCCACCGCGCCTGTGGCGTTTGCGGCCCAGTATCTACGATTCGATCACGCCTTCATTTGGGGAAGGAATCAATGGGCTCGCCAACGGTCTCTCGCTCGCCGATGGTTCGGATTTCAAGGACTATGCCGCTGGTTATTTCATCGACGAAGCCTCGACCGCGCCGTTACTCGGCAATGCCAAGACTGTCGCTGAAGCCATGGTCGGTCCGAAATCAAAGGACGGTATTTTCAGACAGCTCGTCAGCGAGGACGGTCCACCGAAAGACAAGTTGGTCAATGAGTCGATCGCCTATGCCTTCCGGAAGGTCCTCGATCGCGAACCGACTGCGGACGAACAATCTCGCTTCTTCGCCTTCCATCAGCAAGCGACCGCAACTGGAGGGCACGCTCTCGCCGGTCGCGCACTGTTGACTGCCATCCTGATGCAGCCCGAGGTCCTCTATCGCCAGGAACTTGGAGACGGAAAAACTGACGAACACGGTCGCACCCGTCTCACCCACGACGAAATTGCCTACGCCATTTCTTACGCCCTAGACGACCAGCCTGTCCGAGAAATCCTCGGTGTCCGTGATACCTTTGGCGACAACCAAGCCATCGCTGATCTACTCCGCCAAAGGTTGAATGACGACTCCGACTATTACGACCGGAATCCGCGCATCATCCGTTTCTTCCGCGAGTATTTCGATTACCCCAACGCCACCGAAGTTTTTAAAGATAGGTCCGAAGAGAGCAGCCACACCCCGGAGTCCCTTGTGGCCGATCTGGAAATGACGATCATCGAAATCCTTAAGTCCGACAAAAACGTCCTGAAAGAACTCCTCACCACCCGGAAATACTACGTCAGTACGAAATGGGGTCAGAAGGAAAAATCAGGCACCCTTGAAAGCACTGCCCGCCGCGACAATTATCATGTCACTTATAATCTCCCTCTGGATTGGCGCTGGACCCCGGATCAACCGATCGAAATGCCCGACGGTGAGCGCGCCGGTGTCCTCACTCATCCAGCGTGGCTCACAGCATGGTCTGGAAATTTCGATAACCATCCGGTTCAGCGCGGTAAGTGGATACGTACTCACCTGCTAGGGGGATCTGTCCCCGACGTGCCGATCGGCGTCGATGCCCGTGTCCCAGAGATTGAGAACACCACCTTCCGCGACCGTCTCAAGTCCGCCACCGAAGCCCCTGAATGCTGGCGCTGCCACCGCAACATGGACCCACTCGGGGTCGCCTTCGAACGCTACGATCACTATGGCCGCTATCAGCGCCTCGATGCGGGACAACCCGTCGATGCCAGTAACGCGATCTCCAGAACGCCGACCCCCGAACTCCACGGAGAATTTCTCGGTCCAACCGAACTCGTCGAAGCCCTCGCCGACTCCGAGTACGTGGAGCAAGTGTTCGTCCGCCACGTCTTCCGTTTTTTCATGGGCCGCAACGAAACCCTCGGCGATGCAAACACCCTCCAGGACGCCCATAAGGCTTACAAAGACAGCGGCGGCAGTTTTCGTGAACTCATCGTGTCTCTCCTCACTTCGGATTCCTTCCTCCTCAGACAGATCGAAAACAAAAACTCTTAATCTTTCTCTTAATCCTAGTCCTCTTCCCACCTAACCCCCGGACTTCTTGCAGCCTATCTCTCCATTCTTCCCCGCTCTGAATTAAGATTAAGCACAACCCCACCAAAAACCATGAAACCATCCACCTTCACCAGACGCTCTTTCTTCCGCGGCACCACGCTAGGAGTGGGCGGCCTCTATCTCGCTCCCTTCATCCGCCAGCTTGAAGCCGCGACCACCCACAAACTAAAACCCGCCCGCGTCGTGTTCCTTGTTCAGGGAAATGGGGTTTATCCGAACGAAGTGCAGCCTCCGGGTATACCTCGCGACCGCGAACCCTCCGTGCTGAAAGACATGCCGCTCACCGGGCAGGAACTGCCCCTCGGCCTCAGCCCGCTCCAGCCGCATCTAAACCGGCTCACCCTACTCTACGGCCTCTCCGGTCGTATCGCCCGGGGAAGCCACAATACCGGATTCGCCGCGCTCGGTTGTTGGCCGGTGACAAAAAACGCATTTGGCGAAACCATCGATGCTGGCTTGGCTCGTAACCTCGGTGGCATCTACAAACACGTCGGCCTCGGTGCCTCCAATCGGCCCGGATCACTCGCCTACCTGCTCACCTCTGCCGGCAAGGGCAAGGCTCTGCCAACCATCCTCGACCCCGTGCTCGCCCACCAGCGTTTCTTTGCCGCAGGCGCTGCGGGCGACGCCCGCAAGGCATTCGAAGTCGATACCAACCTGCTTGATTTCATGGCCGACGACGTCAAGCGCATGCAGGCCCGCCTCGACGGCACCGAGCGTGCGAAGCTCGACCACTATCTGGATGCCTTCGAATCGATGAGCGACCGCCAGAGCAAGCTCGCCACCATGGACAAGCGCATTGCGGAGGCGGCGCCGCCGATTGACCCCAAGGTCGGAAACGTCCCTGAAAAATCCGCGACCGCCCCAACCGGAATCTTCGACCGGCTCGAGGCGCAGTTCGACATCGCCGCCGGCACCCTTATCGCCGGACTCACCAATGTCGTCACCATTTCCGCCGAAGCAGGTGCCGGGAAGACCGGGCTCAGTTGCATGGGTGGTGAAGTGGGAGCCAAGGAAAACAGCTACATCGGCTCCCACACCATCGGCCACGGCGGCTCGTCAGCCGGCATGTCCGCCGGTGACTGCCACGCCCACATTCGACGCACTTGTCTGGAAAAGGTCGCCCGCCTCATCACTAAACTCGAAGCAGTTCCGGAAGGCGACGGAACCATGATGGACAACACGCTCATCATCTACATGTCCGATGCGGCTGACTCCCACCACCCCGGTTGCCGCGAGTGGCCGATGGTGCTCATCGGCGATCTTGGCGGCCGCCTCAAGCTTGGCAACCGTTACCTTCACTATCCGTTCTACGGAAAGCCAGGCCATCGCACCACCGCCAACCTCTATCTCTCACTACTCGGCGCTGTTGGCGACCGGCGCGATACCTTTGGGGTAGCCGATCCCGGCATTATGGATGTCAACCAAAGCGGCCCGTTAGCCGAACTGATGATCTCTTAGTCCCTAAGCTATACCCGAAGTGTCACATACATTCCTCCCTGTCCTTGCCTTCGCCGCCACCCTAGTTACGGCGAGCGCGGAATATCGCGTCGCCCTGCTCGTCGATAACGGTCCTGACGAAGACCTGGCCGCCGTCGAAGCGGGACTGGCGAAATACGGTTTCGTTTGTGAGACGATCGAGAATCAAAGCGGTAAAGACTTGGACAGGAAAGTCTCCGGCTGGGCATCGACCACGCCAACCAATTCTACGGCACTGATTTATTTCGTCGGTCCGATGCAGGAAAAGGACGGCGAACCCGCCTTCGCATCAGCCGATGGGAAAAGCACCAACCCGGTCAGTAAGATACTGACCGAAGTGGCGAACCGTGGTGGCAGTCGCCACCAGCTCATCGTCGCCGATACATCTGAAAAGATTCCATGGAAAGGTGAGTTTCCGGACGACTCACTTTTCACCTACGCCGATCTTTCCGTCCTCGCCAAGCTCAGTGGAAACGAAACCGATCTAGTGGCCAGTCTTGCCTCGGTGGTTGAAGATACGAAATCTACTCTTGCTCCCGGCACCACCGTCAGCGGCCCAGGCTCGATCGCTATTTCTCCGCCCGACAAGTTCGTCCCCGGAAACAAGGCCGGCGACGAATGGGTCAACGGCCGTGGCATGATCTTCGTCTGGTGTCCACCCGGATCCTACACAGCAGGCAGCCTGGAAGGCACTCCCGGTCGCTTCTCAGATGAAGAGCTGCGCGAGGTCACAATCAAGGAGGGTTTCTGGATAGGGAAATACGAATTGACCGTCACCCAGAACCTCCGCGACCGGAACCCGAAGGCGGTCGGCCAAGAAAAGAATCAACCGAAAGTGGGCATGCACTGGGACGACGGCAGCCGCATGGCGGAAAAAATGATGACCGAGGAGGAACGCAAGGCCGGCCGCCTGCCCGATTCCTGGCAATACCACCTGCCCTCCGCTGATCAATGGGAATACGCCGCGCGTGCCGGAACCAAGACGTTGTTCTACTTCGGCGACGACATCTCCAAGCTCCCGGAATACGCCAACTTCGCCGACAAGAGTTTCTACGATACCGGCGCGGTCATTTCCAACTACGCCCATCGGTACTTGGAACGACGGCTTCCCGAACCTCGCACCCGTCGGACGCTTCAAACCCAACCCCTGGGGACTCTATGATATTTACGGCAACGTCTCCGAGTGGTGCCGCGACAGCGCCGTGCTCGGCGGCGGCTGGGTCACCGTCGCCGAAAACTGCCGCAGCGCCTACCGCGACTCGCGTTCGTCCCGCAACAGCCAGGATTTCCTCGGCTACCGCTGGGTCATCCAGGCCAACCTCCCGGAGAAGCCGAAAGAGGAGAAGAAAAAGAAGTAAATCATCATGATCCGCACCACCGTCCTCCTGCTCCTCTCCGCGATCTCCGCGATCTCCGCAGGATACAAGAGCCCGTTCGAATACAAGGATCCGAAACCTCAGAACTACAAAATCAACGCCCGCGCCAGCGAACTCGATCCGCGCTGCAAGGAACATCCGGAGATCAATTTCGGCTTCACCAACAAAAAAGGCCGCGAGTCCGACGGACAGTGGGCCGTGGTTGATACCCGCGTCCCGCCACGCGGGAAACTAGTCATCTGGATGATGGGTGGCGGCGGAAATCTGCCGGAGTTCACCTCGTCCTACGGCATGCATAGTATAGGCATCAGCTACGCCCGCGGATGGTTCGAGGCGGTCAAGCGCGGCGACCAGCCTCAGGAGTCGTGGATCGGTGACATCCGACTGGAAGCCACCACCGGCAAGGACGCAAGCCCCTTGGTCGATATCCCGCCGCCCGACGGCATGAAGGTCCGTGCCGTTCAGTTTGTGAAATGGCTGGCCAAGGAGAATCCGCAGGGAAACTGGGGTTACTTCCTCAACGCCGATGCCAGCGACCTCAACTGGGAGGATGTGATCGTCTCTGGTCTCTCCCACGGCGCCACCAGCGCGGCCCGCTTTGCGATGGATACGAAAGTCGGTCGCGTCGTGCTTTTCACCGGCCCTCGTGATCAGGACCAGACATGGCAGGCTGGCAAATCCGCAACTCCTGCCGAACGCTATTTTGCCTTCGCCCACTTGAAGGACGGCGGCATGAAGGATCACCAATATGATCGTTCCTGGGAAATGCTCGGATTGAACCAATTCGGCCCCATCGTCGATGTCGATACCGTGCCGCCGCCCTATCACAACAGCCGCCAGCTCACTACCGACTTCGGCAAGTCGCGCCTACGAGTCCACAACGGCGTCTATCCCGGAAACTACTCATGGCGCGAGGATGATCAATGGGTCCACGCTCCCGTCTGGGAATACCTTTTCACCCATCCCATCGCGGAAGTGGGAAAGCCCGCCCCGCGCCGCTTCGATAAAACATGGAAACGCATCAAGTCCAGGCCATGAAACTTGATTTATAAATCTAGATTCAATCCCGTCACCTACTTCGTCCTATTGCCCGGTGCCGACTCGAAATTTAGCGTCCGTTGCGACCCTGTTTCCGATAAATATTGGGCGCTCACCTCCAACGGCGCAACCGCAGCGAACTCCATCTCTTCAGCTCGACCGATCTCAAACGCTTCACCTTCGAACGCAAGATCCTCGAAGGCCGCTCCGACTATTTCGATGGGCACAATTACCCCTTCATGCAGATCGATGGCGACGACTGATCTTCGTCCTCCGCCACGCCCACGAAAACGAACGCGGTCAACCCCAGCGCTGGCACGATCCCAATGACCTGACCTTCCATCGGATCAATTCCTTCCGCCAGAGAGACTGAAATCCTCTACTTCCATCGGTGTTCGGAAATCCATTCATCCAATTTTCACCGGCAGAAATCCCGGCGGTGAACCCATACTTTGTGAACCTCAATGGTTCGCTCCATCCACTTCATGAAATACCTGATATTCCCGCTCCTCTTGTTGGCCCCGCTCGCCGTCCATGGTGAAGACCTGAAGTCCACCCAACGCTTCGAGATCAACTCGAAGATGCCCAAATACGACAGCGTGCTACTGGTCTTCGATCTCGCTGAAAAAGCCTGGCCGAGCTTCTGTTACGGTCGCCCCGATGATGGTGGACATTGGATGTTTGATGAGGTGAAACCACAGGGATCCTTTGGCTTCCACTTCACCCGCATCGCCCAGGAAAAAGGCGACCAAAGCCGGCGCGTGCTCGGTGAAACGGTTGCTGACGGAGCGACCGACGTGCGCATCCGCCTGATCTCAGTCGGCGAGGCGCGTGACATCACCATCGACTACGATGACAATTTTTCACCGCTGCCTGACAACAAAAAGTCCCCCGGCGGCACCAAGGTCGTGTCCCGCGTCCCGGCGGTGCTGGAGTTCACCATCGGCGGCACCACCAGCCTTGCTGACGCCGAATTCAGGATCAAGGACGGCGGCAAGACCTCGCTCGATATCAACGCTTACGTCAAGACCACTGGGGCCAAGCTCGGACTCAAAAAACATACCGGACCGCTCGGCATCCGCCTCTGGTTCAAAGCCTACCGCGCACCATGAAATTTCCCGTTCCTTTCTTACTCGCCGTCTCACTGATCCTCCCCAGTCGGGCCAAGGAAAATTTCAGCCGTGCCGACGAGGCTCAGCTGATTGATCCCATTGCCGCCTCACCGCTCGGCGGTGCTGGCACTGAGTGGCTCACCGGTGGAGGCTTCCAGCCCGATGGCACTCTCGTGCTGGCCGGAGTCACACTCGGACCAATATTCGATTCTCCCGGCGTCAAAGCAACCGTGCTCGGTCCCGATACCGCCGCTCCCGCAGGGCCTGACAAATGGCCGATGCAATTCAACAAGGACGGCAGTCCACGCAACAACCGCGACGGCACCCAGCGGCGCGACCGCTTCGGCCCGGGTCACGCGGATGCCACCGCGTTTGTCGTCCGGCTTGGTCCAGATTTGAAAAAGGTGATCTCCGCCTCGCGCCTACCTTGGAAGGCTGGTTCGCTGACCGCAGCCACCGTCGGTCCCGAGGGTGCGATCTACCTCGCTGGCCACGGCGCTGCGTCACTTTTAAAAACCCTTTCGCAAGACGTGAAGGCGGCTGAGGCACCGACAATTCCCGAAGGCAAGAATCCTCCCAAGCTTACCTCTCACTACATAGCGAAGCTTTCAACTGACGCCGCGCAAATCGAATGGATCCGTCACTACCAAGCTCCGGACAACATTACGCCTCGCTTGAAAATGACGGCTAGCGGACAAGTGATTTTCAAAAGTATCACATTCGATACGTACGATAGCCGGGGCACGCTGGTTGCCAAGCTTGCCACACCAAACGGACTGAATCCTGCCACCCACGATCTCAACCCGAACAACGGCGAGTATGTCTTGGGGCACGAGCACCACTGGCCTACAGGCCGCGAGCCGTGGCGCTGCCCAGAACTCAAAATTTACCATTCGGACGGCAGCGTGAAGATGCATCTCTACGATTGGCCCGGTCCGCTGGTTGGCTCTGGCACCAGCCGCCTGGTTTCCGATTCCGCACTACGGAATATCCAGTACCTGCCCGACGGCGATCTGCTTTTCAGCGCCTGGTCGGATGGCGGGAACTCGGTGATGTACAGGCAGCCCTACAACATGTTCGAGCGAGGTTGGAACGAGAAGGAGACCGGACTGCGCTTGAGTGCCGCCGGTGCCGGTGCGATGAGCTTTTCCTACATTATCAAAGTCGATTCCGAGACGTGGTGTGTGAAAAACGGCACCCTGTGGACGAGTGAATACAAGGGCGTGGAATCGACGCGGATCACCGATCTGTTCGCCACCCGCGACGGCTCGGTCGCGCTCGGTGGTACCGCCTATGGGCACCTCTACAAAACTCCCAACGCCTTCCCTGACGTGCCCGAGGACGAGTGGACACCCGGCGATCAGTATAATCTTACCGTTCTCAATCCCGAACTCGACGGCCTGCGTTTCAGTTCGACCATGCCAGGATGCGGCGATGTCGATCTCGGCGAAAAGGTGAATTTCCGTTGGTTCAGTGGCACGGTCAAAGGTCGCGAACTGCTGGTCGCCGTCACCGGCACGAAAGAGGACCCGAGGATTCCGTCGCTCAAGGCCGTGCAAGACACTTTCGGAGGCGGCTTGCTCGACGGGCACTTCACAGTCTTCGATCTCTCCGCTCCGAAATAGCGCCTCCCCGTGAAATCCATAATTCCTGCCTCCGTCCTGCTTGTCACCTGGGTGTCTCTAACGACTGCCGAAGAATCGACCACCGTTGTCGAGTCCTCGGTTTCCTACCGTGTTTCGGAAAAACTCGGTCCAGAGGCAATCGCGCTAGTTCGTGATGTTGAGCGTGGCGAGGGGTTCCGAGCCGGGAAACGTCGGCGAAAGCTAGCGCTGCTGTTATCTCGAGAGCCGTTCCACCAGCTCGATCAGTTTTCCGGTGGAGGTTGCCAGGGTCGGGGCGAAGGGGACCTTGTCGTCCTCTTCATCTGGGAGGAGAGTGGGGCGAGTGGCGATGCGGATGGCGGGTAGGCCCATCTCGAAGAGTGTGGAGGCGATATCGAAATCGTCTCCTAAACAGGTGACTTCCGCACCGAGGACTTTTCCGAGACCGGCGAATTCTTCGATGGGGATGGCTTCTGTGTCGCGGGAGGTGAGGATGAGAGTTTCCGAGTCTCCCATGGCTTCGACGCATAAGATGGCCTTTGGAGAGGGGGCTGCTTGGATGGTAGTGAGGGCGATGGAGGCGGTTTCGAGAAGGGGGGCCTCCGTATCGTTTGCGTGGGGGAGGAAGAGGAAACGGATGGGATGGGAGAATTTGGTGTCCGCCAAGGCCTGAGCGAGTGCGAGTGTGGCGGCAAGTCCGGTGGCATTTTTCTCTGCTCCGCGCGAGCCTCGTGGGGAATCGTAGGAGGTGACGAGCCATACGGGAGATGCCGCGGATTTCAATGATGGGACGGTGGCGCTGAGGATGGGGAACTCGGCGGGACCATCGATGCGAGCCACATGGTATCCGGTATTCGAAGGTCCAAGCAGGCCTTCGATCATGGAGGCGGTCGCTAAAAGTCCTTTTGGTTTGCCAGTATTTCTCTCGCCGATGACGTTGACGAGCTTGCGAAGGTCATCCGCGATGAGACCCGTGGAAACCGAGCGCGAGAAGCGCTGCTCGGCTTTGATGGCTTTTGCCTCTTCAGCGCGAAAGTATTTCACCAAGGCGAAGGCTCCCGAGCAGATGAGCCAGAGTGGCAGCAGGACCAGCAGCCAAGGCATGAGACGGAACGGCTTTCCAGCAGGCATCGAGAGGTCAGGATTCGGTACTTTGTTCATCGATATCGTCCTCGGGATCCTCGGCCACTTCGATTTCTTTCCGCAAGCGCTGCGAAATCAAAGGGCGGACAAAGCCGTAAACGAGATAGGTGCTGAAGAGAATGACAGGCATCACGTCGCGGAAACGGATGGTCATGAAGATGACAACGACTCCGATCAGGATGGCGCTGAGGCTGCCGCGTGTGCGCCAATCAACTTTTTTGAAGCTTGGGTAGGGCACGTTGCTCATCATTAGCAGCGAGACACCGAGCATCGCAGCAGCGAGCACGTATTTCCAGATGCCAAGCTCGCGGTCGGTCTCGTAGAAATTGATCAGGAGAAAGGTGAGAGAGGCGATAAAGCCCGCAGCCATAGGAATGGGTAGACCTCGGAAATTTCCCGCATCCCCTGCCTTTTTCGGCATCATTGCGAGGCAGTTGAATTTGGCGAGGCGCATTGCTCCGCAGACCAGATAGACGAGGGCAATGGCCCAGCCGATGTTTCCGAGAGGGAATAGCACAGCGCGGGAAAGGAGCATCGCAGGAGCCATGCCGAAGGAAATGATGTCGGCTAGGGAATCGAACTCCTGGCCGAAGGGAGAGTCCTGTCCACCGAGTCGGGCAAGTCGCCCGTCGAGAAGATCGAACAAACACGAGCCGAAAATCAGGAGGATGGCGTATTGGTAATATTGCCTTGAGATCTCGTAGTATTCTTTGCCCGGAGGGCTCATTTGGCCGGCCAATCGCTGGACCTCGATCTGGCCTTTGAGGATCATGAGGACGGCGAAAAAACCGCATGCGAGGTTGCAGGCGGTCATAAGGTTCGGAAGGAAGTAGATCTTCGGCTCGTCCGGATCGCGGAGGGTAGGCATGCGAGGAAGATGGACTGTGTATGGGAAAATTGCCAGTTAGAGTTTTTTCGGGTCTGACGATAAGTGCATTGCGAAATCCAAGGTGGGAGTATTGCGTGATCGTTGTCTATCCTGATACGCCTCACCATTTGTGAATAATATGGAGTGCGGACGGCTTGCCTCCGCTTTCGATAGAGAGGCTTGCCTCACGGGGTCACACTGGTGCACTCCGTTTCAAGCTTGTCGCTCCGCACCAGCAGAGGGCAAGACCTCCAGCCCCAAGGCCTGATCCGACACCCCCCCCAATGGGCGTATCAATTCGATAACTCCGTGGCACACTCTCTTAATCTTGTGCGCCAGTCACTGAGATGCGCTTCGAGTTCCTTGGTCTCCTTCGGATAATTTTTCATCGCTTCGTCTTTCCCCCAATGGTAATGCCCTTCGCCCAGAGGATGCCATACTTTGTTGAGTTCATCCTCCGCTAAAATGGGCGCTGCTGTCCACGAATTGACGGCAGTTATCAGACGCCTGAGGGATTGCCAGTCCAGGTCATCCAGACGCTTGTCCCGGATGATCTCAGCAACTATTTCTTTTCCGTTTGGCTCCTTTCTCATCGCTTCAATGAACTGACCGCGACTATTCGGAAACGAGCCGCGTTCTGTAGGTGCCTCAAAGAACCAGTCTTTGACGAACTTAAGCTCGGGCTTGCCGCAGAGTTGCCATAATGCAATGTGAAGTGTCGCTTGTTCATCCGAGTCGAACTCCCCTTGAAAGCGCTCAATCGCGGCATGTAAGATCGGCGACGCGTTTGTGGGTTCGAGGCGTGCAGCCGCAACCGCCCACCAGGCGGTGATCGTAGGATCCGAGATTCCGTGTTTTTGATAATCGCGTTCCCAGCGTTCGCACGATAGCAGTGTTTTGCTGTCACTGCGCCGTAGCAATTGATGGGCGTGACGCAGCACAAAATGCTGCATTCGCCTGTAAGGCCAGTTGTTGCTTGAGCGCGGTTTTAGGTCGGGATCATCACTGGGGATCTGCTTCTGCAACATCAGAAGCAACTTGTCAGCGCCCACGGAATGGCATTCCTCAATCAATTCTTCCTCGGTTGTAAGTGCATCACTTCCACTCTCCCCATTCAACCATAGGAATATCCACGTGCGTTCATCCGGCGGAAGTTTGTCGATCCGCTTGCGCACCAATCGGACACGATCCTTACAGTCAATCCGTGTCGGGCTCGTGCCTTGGCTGGCTCTGTCCAGTTGAACGGCAAACCAAGAAGCGCAGTGGGAACGGTTGCTGCGGGTGCCCCAATATTCGGCGAACCCCGGTTGGGTCTTGTGTGAAATCCCATAATGGAAACCGGAACGCTCCATGTAGAAGGAAACCATCTTCGTTGCAATTTCCCCGACAGTCTGCTCCTTGACGGGCGGTCCTATCCCCGACGACATCAGCCAACCTTCGGAAAGCTCAGGGTGCCCATCATAAGTAGCTGAGTTGTCCTTGGCTAATTCGACGAGTGCGGGGAGAACGGTGGGATCTTCGCTGTCGAAGAGAGCAACAGCGGCCAGTGTTCGGACCTTCGCGTCATTGTGGGTCAAAAGGCGCACCAGTGGCCCTTTGGTATGGGTGCCATCTGTGACCTTGCCCAAGACTTGAGAATGTTTCTCGGTCTTCTTGGAGTCTGCCGCTTCAAAACGATCGTCGGGACGGTCGAAAAGAACTGAAGTTAGACTTAAATAAGGCAGTTCGGCAGCCAATCTCTCGAAATCGTCCCGAGTCTGTTTCATATCGAAGTCTTCGGCGGAAAGGCCAAGCGATCCAGAAATGACAACGATGATTGCTACGACAAGATTGCGAGCCATACGGGTTCTTTTCACTTTTTCCGAACGTCAAAAGATACGGGACTCCTGGCCGGGGGCGACATTTGGACTGCCGATTGAGGACAGGCTTGCGGGGAAGATGGACTGTGTATGGGAAAATTGCCAGTTTGGAGTTTTCTACAGACTTTCGATCTGATGGAAGTCCAGACCTTTGAACTGGGAGAAGGCTTTGTCTGCGGAGACAAGCTGGAGGCTGGAGCGGATGGCAAAGGCGGCGAGGTAGGCATCCATCCAGAGCTTCGGGGATGCGGTGTTGCGGAGGGCGAGGGATTTCCAAGTCCCTTCATGACCGCAGCGGTAGTGAGCCGTCTCAACAGACCCTGTTGGGTGGGACGGCAGAAACAGATCGACGAATCCAGAACCTGGGTTTCGAACCACGTCCGGACCAGGTCATGATGCTCATGGTTGGTTATCGAAAGGGCCAGCCAGGCGTCAATGTCAGGGAGCATCATGGAGCTGATCGGTTTGAGGATTGGAAAGAATTTCGTCAAGTTCCTCCGGAGTGAACTGGCGGGTGGCCGGGCCTTCGCATTTTAGAATCGGAACTTGGACGGGGAATCTACCTGATAGGCGAGAATTCGGGTAGTTTAAGACTCTATTCTCTGGTCTTCATCTGCAGTTAAAATCTTTTTTTCTCCCCAATGTAGGCACCCTGAGTGCCCCATGCGTGAATCCTGATTGATACGAGCCGTGGGACTGATATTTCTACCGAATGAAAGATTTCGCTGATGAAAGGTAGTGTGGAGGTTGATTCGCTCGATTCTCTCATTCGCGCTGGAGGCGCGCTCCATTCCAGCCTAGGACAGGCTGTTGGCTATCGAATGAAACAAGCCTGTGTGGGAGTGAAATTTCGATATGACTTGTAGATGCATTTCCGTGTCAGCTAAACCAGCCTGCCGCCGTTCTTCCCACCCCCTGGACCGAGCTGGATGAGGTGGTCCGCGGTGGCAATTACATCGGGGTGGTGCTCGATGATGAGGACGGTGTGGCCGGAGTCGCGGAGGCGGAAGATGGCTCTGAGGAGTTTTTCCACATCGCCGAAGTGGAGGCCGGTGGTGGGCTCGTCGAAGAGGTAGAGGGTGTGGGGGGAGGTGGGTTTTGAAATTTCGAGGGCGAGCTTGAGGCGCTGGGATTCGCCGCCGGAGAGGGTGTTTCCGGCTTGGCCTAGGGCTAGGTAGCCTAGGCCGAGATCTTCCATGGTGTTTAGCAAACGGTAGAGCTTGGGGATGGGGCGGAAGTGGGCTCTGGCCTCGGAGACGGACATGGCGAGGATGTCAGCGATGGATTTTCCTTTGTAGGTGATTTCGAGGGTTTCGCGGTTGAAACGTTTGCCGAGGCAGGCGGGGCACTCAGTCCAGGCATCCGGGAGGAAGTGCATCTCGATCTTGAGTTTTCCGTTGCCGAGGCAGCGCTCGCAGCGGCCCCCTTTCGCGTTGAAGGAAAATCGCGCTTTGGTGTAGCCGCGTTGTTTGGAGAGGGGGAGTTTGGCGAATAGGTCGCGGATGAGATCGAAGGCTCCGATGAAGGTGGCGGGGTTCGAGCGAGGGGAGCGACCGATGGACGATTGGTCGGCTAGGACGAATTTCTCCAGGTGTTCGATGCCGGTGATGGAATCGTGGTCTCCGGGTTTTTCCTTGGAGTTGTGGAAATGTTGGCCGAGGGCTTTGGCGAGAATGCCGTTGATGAGGGTGGATTTTCCGGAGCCGGATGGGCCGGAGACGACGGTGACTTGATGGAGAGGGATGGAGACGGTGAGGTTCTGGAGGTTGTGTTCGCGGGCTCCTGCTATCATGATTGATGATTGTGGATTGATGATTGTGGATTGTTTTGGAGCGAAGCGACCGATTTCTCCTCGTAGCCATCGGCCGGTGGGGCTTTCGATGGTGAGTGGGTCGCCTTCGGCTAGAATTTCTCCTCCTTGCGGGCCGGCTCCGGGACCCATGTCGATGAGGTGGTCGGCGGCGCGGATGATGTCTTCGTCGTGTTCTACTACGACCACCGTATTTCCGAGATCGCGGAGCCGGGTGATGGCTGCGATGAGTCTGGCGGTATCGCTGGAGTGGAGGCCGATGGATGGTTCGTCGAGCACGTAGATGACGCCGGAGAGGCCGGCTCCGAGCTGGGTGGCGAGCTTGATGCGCTGGACTTCGCCGCCGGAGAGGGTGCCGGAGGAGCGGTCGAGCGTGAGGTAATCTAGGCCGACATCTTCGAGGAAGGTGAGTCGTTTTTCGACTTCGGCGGCGAGTTCACCGAGGGGGGCGGGTTGTGATTTTAATCCAGAAATCCATGCCTTCGCTTCGTCGATACCGAGTTGGCAAAATTGCATGATACCTAGAGAGTGCCGAGTGATCAGTGAGCAGTGATCAGTGGAAGACCGGGGTTGGGTGACTGGGGTTGTGATTTTTACGAACTGGATTTCTTTTCTGAGGCGGAGGTGGTTGCAGCTCTTGCAGCCTAGGCCTTCGCAGTGAGGGCAGGCTCCTTCGAGGGTGTTGAAGGAAAAGTGGCGGGGGGAGAGGTCACCGAAGATTTCGCCGGTGCGGGGGTTCCGGTAGGAGGTTTGGAAGGTGAGTTCGCGGGTACCCGGGATCTCCTGGCTTTTGGAGTAGGACCTTGGCCTCGGCTCCGCAGATGCGGAGGGCGAGTTCGATGGAATCCGCGAGGCGGGACTCGATGCCCTCACGGATGACAAGGCGATCGATGACGATTTCAATTTTGTGCGGGCCGGGGCCTTCTAGAGTCGTTTCGGTGATTTCCTGAATCTCACCGTTGAGACGGATGCGGATGAAGCCTTGGCGCTGGAGGTCGCCGAGCAAGCGCTCGGGTTCGGCGGTTTCTTCGTCGGGGACGGCGGCGAGCAGGATGAGCTTGGAGCCTTCGGGCTGGGCGGCGAGTTCTGCGATGATTTCCGAGGGCCCCATGCGTGTCATGGCTTCGCCTGTTTCGGGATCGTGGGGGACTCCGGCTGCGGCCCAAAGGATGCGGAGGTAGTCGTAGATCTCGGTGGCGGAGGCGACGGTGGATCGCGGAGAAAGGCCACCGACTCGTTGCTCGATGGCGATGGCGGGATTGAGTCCCTCTATGGAATCGACATCCGGTTTTTCAAGCTGCGAAAGGAATTGGCGTGCGTACACCGAGAGGGACTCGACGTAGCGGCGCTGGCCTTCGGCGTATAGGGTGTCGAAAGCGAGGGAGGATTTTCCCGATCCAGAGGGGCCGGTGATGACGGTGAGTTTCCCCTTCGGGATGGCGACCGTTAGGTTTTTCAGGTGGTGCTGGCGAGCACCGCGGATCTTCACTTCGGTCATGAAACTTTGAATTTTGAACTTTAAGTCTCAAGGAAGAGGGTAGCGGATGAGGAAGGTTTCTACCAGCTCGTCGAGGGGATGGGAGACATCGAGTTCTAGGGCTTCTTCTGGCGTTTCCAAGGTGTCGAGCTGGGAGGCTAGGAGGGAGGGGGGCATGAAATGTTCGCCGGCTTCGTAGCGCTCGGTGATGCGCTGGCGGAGGATTTCTGGATCTGTGGTTAGGAAGAGAAAGGCGAGCGGCGGATACTGCGATCGGAGGATTTTTCGATAAGATTTTTTCAGCGCAGAGCAGGCGATGAAGGTTGGGGTGGGGAGGGAGGCGCGCTCTGAGACGAGGTTGGCAAGGATCTCGAGCCATGGGCGGCGGTCATCATCGTTCAGAGATTTCCCCGAGGACATTTTTTGCCGATTGGATTCGGGGTGGTAATCGTCGCCATCGAAAAAGGTGCCGGCGGTGGCGGAGGCGAGGGCGTTGCCTAGGGTGGTTTTCCCGGTGGCGGAGACGCCCATGAGGATGAAGACATTGGGGGTCGTGGACATGGGTTGAGGTGAAGGTTTGTTTATTTTCGTAGGCTTGAGAGAAGTTTTTCACAAGCTCCTGACCAGTTGGAATTGTCGACATTCCGGAAGTCCACGAACTGGATCAATTTCATGTAGGTAGGTAGGTCCGTATCGGAAAGATAGATTGGCATCAGAACGCCTTCCTTGGAATCACGATGTCTGAACATTGCGATATTGAACTCCTCCTTGCACACCTTGGAGGCAAGATAGGTCGGGGAATAGACCGCGACTACTTTGTCACAATCGTCCAAGGCTTCGAACAGGTCCTGTTGCCATGCGGTGCCCGTGTTCAGTTCTTCGCGGTCCAAAAAGATTTTCAGATCGGGACGCAGTTCGTTGATCTTTGCGACGATGGCTAGGACTTTTTCTGAATCGGCATGGGAGTAGCTAATGAAAAGGTCGTATTTGAATCCAGGAGTCCAGTCCTTGTGGGCGTTTGCTAGAAGCCGTTTCAAGATGGAAAAGGCACCCTTCAGTTCAGCTGCTTTTAGCTCGGAGAATTGCACGATCTTGATCGTATCGACGCTGAGACCGAGACTCAGCCAGTGAACCGCGGCGTCGATGAGCGGTGAGATCATATCCGCCAAGGGGACTCCCTGTTGTCCTGTCGCAACGAGAGGCATCGCGATTTTCCGAATCGACGGATCACTATCGATCAGAGGCATCAGTGCCTGAAAAATGTCACCTACGACTTCGGCCGGCTCGCCGCAAGTGTGGGGTTCGAAGCACAGGATTCGGTCAAAGCGGATGCCGGGATGGTCAGAGGCAATCTTTTCGGACATCCAGCAGGATGACATTTGGCGGAGGTCCACTGCTTTTCGCTTAGAGAGTTCTTGCATGGAGACGCCTTTGTTCTCAAGTGCCGCGACCAAAGTGCCTTCCAGAGGCTCGTAGTTGTCAGGCCAAGCGGAAACGACCAATACATCGACGGCGTGTTCCTCCGGTATATCGGACAAGTCGCCATGAAAGAGTTCGATGCGCTTTGTCCCGGATTTGTGCTCGATGGCTATTTCATCCAGTAGTTTCATGGTGTGTGCGGCGAGGGGAATTTCCGGAGTAGTGGGGCTTCAGAAGGAATGGAGGGATTGAGTAAGGTCATTTAAGGCGCAGCATGACCTTACCAAGTAACGGACTCGACTTTATTCTGAGCGATAGAGAAAAAGAGCGGGGAGATGGGGAGAGAGGTGAAGCTTATTCTATCCTGTTGTGCGCTAGGGTTATTGAAGTCGGGAGGTAGGTTGCCGGGAGCGTTTCTCGGTCAAGTATTCGCTGAAGATGGTTCTCTCCGCCAGACCCGGAGTGAAATTTCTGCCACCGCGCCTAGGGCGATTCCGACCACATAGCAAAAGAGATCGGATACGAGGAAGCCGGATCCTAGCAGAAGTTTTCCGGGAAGGGTTTGGCGGACGAGATTGATGTGAGGTGCTTGGTAGAGTTGACTGAACTCAACGGCAAAGGAGATGGCAAGTGACGCCGCGGCGAGGGTGAGAGAGGGTGCTTTCGGGAAGATGAAGCCTAGGACGAGAAACACAGTCAGCGCCCATAGGGAGTCTCCGGCATAAGTGGCTAGAAACGGGCTGAGGTGCAAGAATACGGTTGAGCGAGAGGCCAGTCCTGCAGCAATTACCAGGAAAATGGCCGCAGCGTAGCGGGGGCGAGAGCGGTGCGTCAGGGCCATCTTTTATGCTACCTCGTGGCGATCAACTGAGAGGTGAAGCCTTTCAAGTAGGAGGTTTCCGGGATGGTGATGAGAACGGGGTGGTCGGGGCGCTGGGTGTGCTCGGCGACGAGGCGGAGGGATTTTTTGGCATCGACCGATGCGTCGGCGAGGTTTTCGAGGAAAAGTTCTCGGGAGGCGTGGTGGGAGCAGCAGAAGGTGGAGAGTAGGCCGCCTTTTTCGAGGAGTTTTAGAGAGCGGAGGTGGATCTCTTTATACCCGCGCATCGCATCCATAAGTGTCTTCTTGTTTTTCGTGAAGCTCGGAGGATCGAGGATGATGAGGTCGTATTCGGGTTGGGCGGTTTTGAGGAAATCGAAGACGTTTGCCTCGATGACTTCGATCTCCAGGCGGTTAAGTTCCGCGTTCTTCCGGGCGGCGGCGCAGGCGGATGCGGAGATATCGACGGCGGTGACTTTGGCGGCACCGGCTTTCGCGCAGGCGAGGGCGAAGCCGCCTTGGTTGGTGAAGCAATCGAGGACACGCAGCCCTTTGGAAAGTTTTGCAACTTCCATGTGGGCCTGGAGTTGGTCGAGGTAAAGGCCGGTTTTCTGCCCGTCGATGAGGTCGATTTCGTATTTCAAGCCGTTTGCCTCAACAGTGAACGTCCCGGGGCTTTCTCCGTGGATGAGTTCGATGCATTGCTCCATGCCCTCGGCTTTGCGGGATGGGGAGTCGTTGCGGAGGGTGATGGATTTCGGGTTCAGGACGGCGACGAGTGCATCGCGGATGAGGTCTTTCCGCATGTCCATGGCGAGGGTGGTGGTCTGGACGCAGAGGTGATCGCCATAGCGGTCCACGATGAGGCCGGGAATGCCATCGGATTCCGACCAAACCACGCGGCAGAGGGTTTCATCAATGCCTTCGAGGTCTTTGCGGAGATTGACGGCTTGCTGGATGCGGCGGGTGAAGAAATCGAGATCGAGATCCTGGCGGCGGCGGGAGAAGCGGCGGGCGACGATCTGCGAGGCTGGATTGTAGATCGCGGCACCGAGCGGACGGTCGCGGAAATCTTTCAGCGTGATGACGTCCCCTGGCTGCGGATTTCCGAAGGCTTTCTTGATTTCAGAAGCGTAAACCCACTCGTGGCCGTGGAAGATTCTGGCGCGAGGGGCGATGATGAGGCCGGGCATGGGGGAAACCTTAAATTTTAAACTTCAAACTCCAAGGAAGAAGAATTTTGCGATGGAAACGTGGGGGCGATCTTCGGTCGCCCATTCGTTTCTTCCCGGGGATGGGAGGGCGACCGAAGATCGCCCCCACATCCCTCACCTCTTCCCTTGAAGAGCCTTCACCAGCCTCGCCACCTCGGGCCGTCGCTCCACGACTTTCTGGTTCCAGCCGAGTTGAAACTCGCGCTGAAATTTCTCCAAGCCGGGCATTTTTTGGGTGCGTGCGGCCCAAGTCTTTTCCCGCTTCCACCAGTATTCCGGCACGAAAACCGCCCAGCCTGCTTCTTCTGCCAGATTCACCGCCTGCGGGAAACTCGTGCATTCGGCTCCTATGGCGAGTCTCTTTCGGGCCAGGAGCTGCATTTCAACATTTCCGGGCAATTCACGCCGCATGTGGCTGGACTTCGCGTTGGATTCGTTCGCCGTTTTCGCGTTCGGCGCGCATGAGATCGTAGTCGAGCTGGAGGCGGAGCCAGAAGCCGGGAGAAGTCCCGAAGTAGCGGCTGAAGCGCAGGTCGTATTGACTCGGGCGCGCCACCCGCGCCCTCGCTTCTACGAAGCACGTCGCGTTCGCTCCTGTCCAAAACGGCTACAAGCCTTCGCCGTTTTTCCGAGGTGCAGCGGCGGCGGGATTTTTTCACTGCCTCTGATGGCTCACTTCGTTTCACCTTTGCCGCCATTCGCCGGGGGAACTTCCGATAGCTTGATCCGCTTGTAGGCTCCGCGTTTTGTGTCCTCGGGGTGGGGTTCGATGGCTAGTATGGTGATGTCGGCTTTTTCCGGGCCATAGGCCCAAAACAAGCGCCCGGCACCGGGTGTGTTGTTTTCGAGATAGGACTGGAAAATTTTGGTTCCATGTTTCCGGCTCAGATCCTCGATTTCATGGGAAGCGAGGCTGTTATGCCTTGGATCCGCTGCGAGATGGCCGAGCGTTTTTACGAGTTTTTTGAAGAACTTCTGTTCCTCCTTGTCCAATTCGCCCTGGAAGCTGCGGGTTGAGAGGTCGAGCCAGAGCTGTTCCATCTCGGGGACTCCCATGCGGATTTGGAATGGCATGATGTGCTTTAGCCTTGCTGGTAGAGTGACAGGTCAATGGGTGCGGAAACGTTGCCCTTTTTAAGATTGGCTGCGGAACGCTCGAGCATTTTCAGGGTCTTGGCTGGGATCGCATCGGGTGGTACCAGAATCCGTGGTTCCAGGAGGTAAGCGCCATTGGAAAGCGTTTGGACATGAAAGAATTTTGCCTTCGCACCACGCAGGGTGATGCGGTTTTTAGCGTCTGCTGCGACATCGTAGTCGTTGATGACTGTGATCTCCTTGCTTTTTTCAGTCGCGGTTTTCATGGGATAACCATGGTGGGATATCCCACCTTTGTCAATTCTTCGGGTCAGGATTTTTCCGCACGCAATCAAAGCGCGTCCCATCCTCCGGCATCACCAGACCCTCCTGACTTGAAAGTCGTCGATGATTTTGTCCACGGAGATGATTCCCAATCCGAGGCGCTTGGCTTGGCAGACTGGCTTGGGCGGCCTTTTTTGAAAGGAGCTTGTCGCCATGTAGCATCTAAAGGAGCGCGTGGGTGTCCAGCAGCGAGTCGGTCACGGTGGTGGCGATCTGCGAATTGTGGCCGCGTTTTAAGACGCTCTTATACCGGCGCGCATCGGGATTTGTGAAAACTTTGGAGTGCGGATGGCTTGCCTCCGCTTTCGATAGTGAGGCTTGCCTCACGGGGTCTATACGATAGGCCCAGTTCTTGTCCTGCCGCTCCGCACCACAGAATACAGGTGCTCGGCCGAAAGAGTAAAGATTCACAAACCTTGATGCGCGGTGGGACGCCGCTTGCACGGCCTGCTGCGGGACGCAGCAGCTACTTTTCGAAAATGAGGAGATGCTGCCAGGGGAGGCCGGGTTTGTTTTCGAGGAAGGTGAAGCCGAGGGCTTCGTATTCCTTGATGGCTTGGGCGGCGGTCATTTTGTGGAGGGTTTTAATGGGGACGTCGGGGTCTTCGGCGCGGTATTCTAGGAGGTAGATTTTGCCGCCGGGTTTGAGGGCTTTGTGGAGGGATTGGAGCATCTCGGCGGGGTGGGAAAATTCGTGATAGGCATCGACCATGAGGGCGGCGTCGAGGGTGTTTTCTGGGAGGTTGATGGAGGCAATGGTGCCGAGATGAGGTTGGACGTTTTTGATTTCTTGGGCGGCGGCTTCGATTTTCAAGTGATCGAGCATTTCCTGCTGGATATCGACGGCAATGACTTTGCCTTCTGGAACAAGGGGGGCGATGCGGAAGCTGTAATAACCTGAGCCAGCTCCGATGTCTGCGATGACGGTGTCGGGGGCGAGATCGAGCAGGGCGATGGCTTTGGAGGGGGCTTCTTCTTTTTCCCGCTCGTCGCGCTCTAGCCAGCCGATGCCGGGGTGGCCCATGACGTGGGAGATTTCGCGGCCCATGAAAATTTTTCCGATACCGTCCGGGGAGGCGGGAGCGGTGGTGTAGGGGGGGATAGGGAGAGAGGGGAGGGGGGGATGGAGGGAGGGGGAATGGGAGCCGTTGCAACGGGTTTGGCGACCTCGTTGCGCAGGAGAACTAGGGGGATGAGGAAAAGGGCGAGCAGGATGAGGGGGACGAGGATGAGATAACGTGAGCGCATTGGTGGACACTAGTCACGAAATGCAAGACTCCAAGGAAGAGTTGAAAGGCCGGGAATAGGGTGGGTAAGGTTGATGGCCTTTCGGAATAGGTTGACCCGACAGGGTGTCGGAGGTAGCTTGCGCTTAATGCGTCGCCAATAATCGGCATTGAATTCGTGGCTAAGGTCTCTCCAATCAAAGTAGGTCAATTCGAGGGTTTCAGTTGGATTCGCTGCGAGGGCAAAGGATCTTTCCTTAATAGTCCTGCCGTAAAGGAATTTGGTGAATCTCGGATTCGCCGTGGGGAGGAGTGTTTGGTGGTGGATCTAGAGCACTGCACCGGGATGGACTCCACTTTCATGGGTACCTTGGCGGGACTAGCTAGCAAGCTTTCGGAGAAAAAGGGGCGACTGCAGGTGGCGGCTCCGGGCGATAAGAATCGTAGTTCGCTGGAGGACTTGGGCCTAGACTTTCTCATGGAGATTGATCCGGAAGAGGCGGATTGGAAGGGTGTGGAGGCGAAAGCGAGGGATTTGCTCAAGGAGAAGACGGCCGGGATGGTTGCTGGGACGGAAACGCACTCGAGGCATGTCCTCGAGGCGCACGAGATACTTTCGGAAGCGAACGAGGAGAATCGCAAGAAGTTTGCGGGGGTAGTCGGGATGCTGGGGAAGGAGCTGGCGGAAAAGCCGGATAGCTCCCGATAAATTCGTATGATCCACGTTTCCACGGCATGGGCGATCGGCATTTCAGTGGCCGTGGGGATTGTGCTATTGCTGGCCCTGAGAAATCAGCGGAGAAAAGCTAAGCGCATACGAGCGGAATTTGCGGCATTGGAGGGAGAGGAGCAGCGTATGTTTACGTTTCTCCACGATCTAGGGCTGGCGATCGGGAAGGAGCCGACGGATGGGGCGCTTTCGAAAATGATCGTCGATGGCGTGCTTGAGGTGGTGGGGGCAAAGGGTGGGGCGATCTACTACGTTTCCACGGAGCCAGGATATCTGAATCCAGCCTACGTTTCAGAAGACTGCCCGCCGCTGATCGGTGTGCCGATGGATGTGATGACGAGGGCGGAGCGAGATCCGAGGGCGTTGGAAAGTCATCTGCGGCTGGCCCGTGTCGGTATGCACGAAGGTATCATCGGACACAGTCTCACTGTGGGTGAGGCGCTTCATATACCTGACGTGAAGCGTCACCCTTCTTCGCGGGATGGGTTCGTGACGTTCGTGGATGACGTCTCAGCGATGGTGGCTCCGCTCAGGTATGCAGGAAAAGACATTGGAGTGCTGGCTGTGTCTCGTCGGCATCAAGAAGCCGGATTCTCTGAAAATGATTTTGCGGTATTTCGCTCGGTCGCGGAGCAGTCGTCGTTTGCGATTGGGAACGCGCGGGTGCACCGGGATGCGAACGAGAAAAAGGCGATTGAGGGAGAGTTGAAAAACGCTCGCGAGGTGCAGCGAGTTCTATTGCCTCAGAGCGATCCAGTGGTTCCCGGTTTCCGGGTGAACGGGACGAATCTGCCGGCGCGTATCATCAGTGGGGACTACTACGATTATCTTGATTTGGTGGATGGAAAACTCGGGGTGGTCGTCGCGGATGTTTCGGGGAAAGGTGTTTCTGCAGGTCTTTTGATGGCGATGTGTCGAAGTCTCCTGCGGGCGGTTTCCCTAACAAACGCCTCTCCATCAAGGGTCCTGGCGGCGGTGAACGGTTACCTGTTTCCCGATATACGGGAGGATATGTTTATCAGCCTCATCTATGCGATCCTCGATCCGGTAGAGGGCACGATGACGTTTGCCCGCGCCGGGCATGAGCCCGCTTTGGTTTTCCGGAAGGCGACTGGAGAAGTAGAGGTGCTTCGTCCGAGGGGGCTTGCGTTGGGCATCGACGGCGGGACTGTTTTTGAAAGGGTGACCGTGGATGAGACGGTGAAGCTTGAGTCCGGGGACTGCGTGTTACTTTTCACCGATGGAGTGAAGGAGGCGATCGACTCTGCGGAGGAGGAATTTGGGATGAAAAGACTTTCCGAGACCTTTCGCGATGCAGCACGAATGGGGGCAGAAGCGGTGGTCAATCGAGTCGAGCAGGCGGTGGCAATATTCACTGGCGACGGTCCGCAGATGGATGATGTGACGATTGTAGCGATTGAGAAGCGTTAGTTAAATCTTAGGGTTCGTTTCAATTATATGAAAAACTTTTCGTAAGGTTTTCATTGCGGGTCAATGAAGTGGCGATAGTTTGCAGACTAATGAGAATTATTCGCAACAAGTGGGTATTGGGCTTTTTGGTGGGCAGTTTGGTGCAAGCTTCGGCGGCGGAGCTCCATGTGTATTCGCATCGGCATTATGAGGCGGATCAGAAGGTGAATGCGCTGTTTACGGAGAAGACGGGGATTGAGGTGAAGGTGGTGAATGCGGAGGTGAATCAGTTGGTGGAGCGTTTGAAGTCTGAGGGGGCGGGGAGTCCGGCGGATCTTTTGATCGCGGTGGATGCGGGGCAGATGCAGCGGGCGGCAGATGATGGGTTGCTGCAAGGGGTGAGCTCGGAAGTGCTTTTGAAAAATACGCCTGAGGCGCTGCGGGATGCGGGGGGGCGGTGGTATCCGTTTACGCTGCGGGCGCGGGGGATCGTGGTGGCGAAGGATCGGGTGAAAGAGGGGGAGGTGAAAACTTATGAGGATCTTGCGAAGCCCGAGTGGCGCGGACGGGTGCTTTCCCGTTCCTCGACGAGTGCTTACAATCAGGCGCTGATGGCATCGATCTTGGTGGCGAATGGAAAGGATGCTGCGGGGAAATGGGCGGAGGGTGTTGTCAATCATTTGGCGCGTCCTCCGCAAGGTGGGGACAGGGATCAGATCAAGGCGGTGGCCGATGGATTGGCGGATGCGGCGATCACGAATAGCTATTATCTTGGGCTGCTTTTGAATTCACCGGATGCGGCCGAGCGCAAGGCGGGTGAGGCTGTGAGAATGATTTTTCCGAATCAGGACGGTCGCGGGACGCACACGAATGTGAGTGCGGTGGGTGTGGTGAAGCACTCGAAGAATGCGGAGGCGGCGACTCGATACATCGAGTTTCTCGTGAGTGAGGAAATCCAGCGGATCTACGCGAACGAGACTTTTGAGCATCCCGTGATGATGGATCTTTCCCTGGGAGAGCAGATGGGGAAATGGGGGGAATTCAAGGTGGACTCGGCGACTTTTCCGAAACTGGGTGAGAATCTGGTGGAGGCGACGCGGTTGTTTGACAAGGCAGGCTGGAAGTAAGCGGCGGAGCTTATGCTTCTCTTTGAAAAAACCCTCCGAGCACCAAGGCGGCCAAGGCAGGAAGTCCAAAAACGGCGAGATGAATGATCAATTCTTCTCGTAAACTGTAGCCCGCGACCTTGATGCCATAGGTCATGTGAATTGCGCAGAGCACGAGCCAGACTGGCAGGAAAATCCGGCTTCCACGCCTGCGTCCTCCTACGAGGCGGATGAGGAGCGCGAGGAGCAGAAAGCCTAGGGAGGTGACGATGATCGTGTGCAAATCGTTTTATCGGGTGGTGAAGCCTCCGTTTGCGAAGATGGTCTGGCCGGTGATCCACCAGCCGTCGCTCACGAGGAAGTGGATGAGTGAGACGATGTCCTCGGGATCGGTGAGGCCGGTTTTGGTGAAAGGACTCAGGGCTGCGCCTTGCTGAAGATATGCGGCGGATTCCGGAGTTTCCTGGCCGTAGAAGAAGGGGGTTTCCATGGGGCCGGGGCCGACTGCGGTGACTGAGATGCGGCGCGGGCCGAACTCCTTCGAGGCGGCGCGGGTGTAGTGCTCGATGGGTGCTTTGGAGCCGGGATAAATGGCGTAGGCATCGGTGTAGGCGGCGAGGAGGGAGGTCACCACGGTGCAGATTTTACCGCCATCGTTGAGGTGCTTTCCGGCCTCCTGGATGAAGAAGAAAGATGCCTTCGCGTTGACGGCAAAGCTTTGGTCGTAGTCGTTTTCCGTGACTTCGATGATGGGTTTCTTGATGACCATGCCGGTGGTGTTGATGGCGATGTCCGCTCCGCCAAATTCGGCAGCTGCGGCAAATAGCGCGGCGTTGTTTGCGGGGATGGAGAGGTCGCCTTGGATTGCGACAGCCTCCGCGCCGAGGGCTTTGACGGCGGCTACGGTTTCATCGGCGGCGGCTTTTGTCGCGTCGCTGTTGAAGTGGACGATGATGGCTTTTGCACCTGCTGCGGCGAGGTCGCGGCAGATGAGGCCGCCGAGGTTTTTTGCTCCGCCACCGACGATGGCTGTTTTCCCTTTGATCGTATTTGGATTGCTCATAGTTTTGAAAAAATTGAGCCTCATTCTAACGATTCTCCTAGGTTGCGCTTTCAAATTCTCCGCCTTTTTCGGTCTTGCGGGACATGGCCAATTCCGGTTTGTTGAGGGCATGGTTTCGAAAAGGATTTCAAGACCTCCTGTGATGCGGGAGCCACTTCGGAGGGATTGGAAGCACCTGGGTCTTTCCTGCCAATCGGAGGATATTTCCAGCCCCACTGACTGGAGGATCAAGGAGCGAAGCGATACGATTGTCGTCCACCTTGGAGGAAAGATGGATCACTTGGAAACCGAGATGGAGGGCAAGGGTGGCAGCCGGGGTGCGGCTTTGCCTGGTGAGATTTGGACGGTTCCGGCGGGGCGAAGCTACGCGAGTCATGCGCGTGGAGGGGAAATCCGTTACGCGGTTCTTGCGGTCAATCCCGGTTCTTCCGTGGATTTCGCCAGCCATGCAGGACTCATGGATGAGAGGTTGAGGCGGCTTGTGGAGGATGCGGTTTCTGCCTGCCACGGCGCAGATGAAATCTCAAGGCTGCGCGCCGAGGAGCTTTCCCATGAGATTGCCGGGCATTGCTCGAATCCGAATTTCGTGGCTGACAAGCGATCGGAAAAGATGATTGGGAACTTTCTTTCCGGTAGCCGCTGCAAGGATTTGAGAGATTACGTTTTTGATAATCTGAGTTCACCGCTCCGTTTGGAGGATCTCTCGCGTGTCGCCGGCATGTCTCCCCATCGTTTCCTGGTGGCATTCCGCAGGGCGTTTGGGTTCACCCCTGCGCAGTACTTGATCCGTGAGAGAGTCCGTGCGGCGATGAGATTGCTCCGAGATACGCGTTATGAAATCACCCGGGTGGCCTTTGATTGCGGTTTTTCGAGCCACAGTCACTTGTCCACGGTTTTCAAGCGGTATACAGGAAAGTCGCCTCGCGATTATCGGGCGGGGGTGTGAGCGGATGGGAGTTTTTGGTTGCGAGTGGACGGGTGGCGGATAGTTTTTCGGCCTAATGACAATTGCTCGCAAGAGGTGGGTTTTGGAGGGGGTTGCTGGGTGATGAGTGGGTGGGTATTTCGAGGTGTGGCGTGGGTGATTGCGCTGCTGGTGCTCATTCCGGTGGCGGTGGTATTTTTGCGGGCGGGTGCGCCGGTGGGGGAGGCTTGGGGGGCGGTGGTGGAGAATCGGCTGTGGGGGCATGTTTGGCAGACGGGGCTGCTGGTGGGCTGTGTGGCGGTGGTGGCGATTTTGCTGGGGGTGCCGAGTGCTTGGGTGGTCTCGGTGTATGATTTTCCGGGTCGGGGGATGATGGTTTGGGCGTTGCTGTTGCCGGTGGCAATGCCGGGGTTTGTGGCGGCGGTGGCGTATGTGGATGTGCTTGCGGGGTTGGTGCCCTTTTACATTTGGGTTAGGAAGGAGTGGGGGATTGAGGCGTTTTTGCAAGTGCAGGTGGTGATGCCGTGGGTGTTTGCGGTGGGTGTGCTGGGGGCTACTCTGTATCCGTATGTGTTCCTGAGCTGCCGGGCGCTTTTTGCGAAACAGGCGGCGGGTGAGCTGGAGGCGGCACGTCTGTTAGGGTGTGGGACCTGGGGAGTTTTTCTGAAAGTGGCACTGCCGATGGCGAGGCCGGCGGTGGTGGCGGGGGGAAGTCTGGTGGTGATGGAGGCGATGAATGATTATGGGGTGGTGAGTGCTTTTGGGTTGACGCCGCTGACGCCGGGGATTTTCCGGGCGTGGGGTGAGGGTGAGGTGGGGGTGGCGATGCGGTTGGCGGTTTTCCTGATGGCGTTTTTAGCGGTTGTGCTGGCGGTGGAGCGTTGGCAGAGGGGGCGGCGGAGATTTGCGGCGAGTGGCGCGGAGGGGGTGCTGGGGAGGAAAAAGCTGGGGCTTGGGAAGGGTGTTTTGGCTTTTGGGGTGTGTTTGGTACCGCTGGGGATGGGGTTTTTGGTGCCGGGGTGGAGGCTGGTGAGTTGGGCTTGGGATTCGCGCGGGTCAGCGGAGTTTGCCGGGCATTTGGCGGCGGGGTGGAATTCATTTTCGCTGGCGAGTGGGGCGGCGGTGCTGGTGGTTGTTGGGGCGTTGCTGCTAGTAGGGGGGCAGCGGGTTTTGAAATCGCGGGGAATTCTGGTGGCGCAGAAGATCGGGCTGATGGGATACGGCTTTCCTAGCGCGTTGGTGGCGGTGGGTGTGGGGGCGGTGGTGGTGTGGGTTTCCCAGCGTTTCCCCTGGGCGGCGGGTCTGGCGCTGAGTGCCTCGGTGAGTGGGTTGATGTTTGCGTATTTTGTGAGGTATCTGGCGGTGGGGATTCAGCCGGTGGAGGCGGGGTTTCAGAGGGTGCCGGGGGAGTTGCGGGATGCGGCGCGGACGTTGGGGGAGAAGCCTTTTGGTGCGGTGCTGAGGGTGGATTTGCCGTTGGTATGGCCGGCGGTGATTGCGGGGGCGACGCTGTGTTTTATCGATGTTTTCAAGGAGCTGACGCTGACCCTGGTGCTGCGGCCGTTTGATTTTGAGACGTTGGCGACGCGGACTTACCGGCTGACGGATGAGGGGCGGATGGCGGAGGCGGCGTTGCCGGGATTGGGGCTGGTGCTGCTATGTTTGGTGGGCTTGATTCCTCTGACAGCTTGGATGAAAAGGACGGAAGGATGAGTTTGCTTGAAGTCAGGAATGTGTGCAGGAGCTATCGCGGGGCGGATGTCCCGGCGGTGGATGGGGTGAGCTTTGATGTGCCGGAGCGGAAAATTCTGGGGCTGGTGGGGGAGAGTGGGAGCGGGAAGACGACGCTGCTTAAAATTTTGGCGGGGCTGGAGGATTTGGATTCCGGGGAGGTGAGCTTGGCAGGGGAGGTGATTGCGGAGCCGGGTGGCGGGGTGGCGGTGGAAAAACGGGGGATCGGTATGGTATTTCAGCATCATGCGCTGTTTCCGCATTTGACGGTGGGGCGGAATGTGTTGTTCGGGGTGAGGAAACCGGGGAAGGCGGCGCAGGGTGAACTTTTGGAGGAGATGCTGGAGCTTGTGGGGCTGGAGGGGATGGGCGGGCGTTTTCCGCATGAACTCTCTGGTGGAGAGCGGCAGAGGGTGGCGCTGGCGAGGGCGCTGGCTCCCGATCCCAAGCTGCTTTTGTTGGACGAGCCTTTTAGCAGCTTGGATACGCGGCTGCGGCATTCGGTACGGGATGAGACTCGTGCTATTTTGAGGAAACGAGGAACGACGGCGGTTTTTGTGACCCATGACACGGGTGATGCGTTGGCGGTGGCGGATGGGATTGTGGTGCTGAGAAATGGGAAGGTGCAGCAGATTGGCGCTCCGCAGGAGGTGTATCACGCGCCGGCAAACGCCTATGTGGCTTCATTTTTTGGGACCTGTAATTTTCTGCCTTTTCACAGTCTAAATCATCCGAGCGGGGCTAAAATTTCCTGTCATGTGGGGCCGCCTAAAGGAGCGGGAAGTCAGGCGGGGCTTTGGGTAAGGCCTGAGGATTTGGAGCTGGTGGCGACGGAGGGGGCGGGGAGTGCGCTGCGAGGGAAAGTTGAGAAGGTGACTTTTGGTGGTGGGTTCCTTGTGGTGGATTTGCTTTGTGCGGAGGGGGTGAGGGTGGAGGTGAAGCATACGGCACCGTTTATGGTTGGGGTCGGTGAGGAGTGGGGGATTGTGCCGAAGGGTAAGCTTTAGGTGTTTGTTGTCGCGGATTGAACCGTCAAGTCCGCGAAGCTCGCCAAGGAAGACTCTGGAAGTGGATTTTTCTACCACAGAGGGCACAGAGGAAGTCCTATTCGGCTCTTAGGATTCGAAAAGATGCCTCTGTGTTCTCTGTGCCCTCAGTGGTGAAATTTCTTTAGATGATTTAGTTTTATCTACTGAAATAGGATGTGGCTGGAGAGAAGAGTGGGCTTTATTTTCCGAAGGGAGAGGCTAAGGTTGGGGCATGGAGAACGCGACGGTGGAGACAAAGATGGGGGGGCTGATGGCGGAAATGCCAGGGGCACGGCGGGCGTTGTTCGCGAAATACCATCTGGGTGGTTGCCAGAGCTGTGCGTTTGACGATGAGGAGACGCTGGGGAAGCTTTGCGAGAGAGCGGAGCTGGATGCGGAGGAGGTGCTAGAGCATTTGCTAGCTAGCCATGAGCATGATCTGACGATGCTGATGGAGCCGAAGGATGTCTCCGCCCGGGCCGATGTGATGTTTGTGGATGTGCGGACGCGCGAGGAATATGAGGCGGTGAAGATCGATGGGGCGGAGTTTTTCAGCCAAGAGCTTCAAGAGAGAATTTTCAAAGAAAAGCCGAGAGGATTAGTGGTGATTTATGACCACACGGGGAAATATGTTCTCGATCAGGTGGCCTGGTTCCGGGGGCATGGGATTGCAAACGCATACGGGCTGACTGGGGGGATCGATGCTTGGAGCCAGGACGTGGACTCGAAAGTGATGCGGTATCGGGTGGAGGTGTGATATGCCTTCTCACCCCGAGACGGGGTGGGCACGGCCTGCGCCGGGACGCGGCAGCTACGGCTTGCTTACGGAGCCAGCATGCTTTATGCGTTACCTACGCCATTGGCAATTTCAGAAAATTATATCTCGCGGGAGGAATACCTTGAGGGGGAACTTGTCTCCGAGATCAGGCATGAGTATGTGGCGGGAAGTGTCTATGCGATGTCCGGCGGGACCTTGGGGCATCAGCGGGTTGCTCTCAATTTTTTGGCTGAGGCAAGTTCGCAGCTCAAAGGGAAATCCTGTTTTCCGACCGGTAGTGATTTCAAACTGCATGTGCCACTTGAGGGAGGCGAGGAGGCCTTTTATTATCCCGATGGAATGGTGGTTTGCTCGCCAGTCGGCAACAGTGAGTATTTCACGGACTCTCCGTCGGTGATCCTAGAGGTTCTCAGTCCCACCACCCGCCGCAACGATCAGGCTCAGAAATTCAGGGACTATATCACGATTCCGACGCTGCAGACCTATGTGATGGCGGAAAGTGATTCCGCATTGCTGACGGTATTCCGGCGGGAGGAGGCGGGGTTCCGGCGCGAGGTGATCGCCGGGAGTGACACGGTGTTGGATTTGCCGGAGGTGGGGGTCACAATCCCGTTGGCGGAGCTTTATCGGGACGTGGTTTGAAAAACCTGGCCCCCGTCACCCCGAGACGGGGTGGGCACGGCCTGCGCCGGGACGGACGCAGCTACGCGGGAGGAAAGGGTTGCTCGGAAATTTCCCAGTCTTCGTTTTTTTCGACGAAGGTTTTCATCGCCCAGTCATGGGGGAAGAGGGCGGTGAGCCAGTCGTTGGAATCGCGTGCGAGGACGGTGCCGAGCGAGAGGGCAGGACGGGCCTCGGGAGCTTTCGGATCGCCTTCCTTGGGCTTGAGCCAGCGGGCGATGGACCAGTCGGCGGGTTCGATGCGGGTCTCGGCGGCGTACTCGCCTTCGAGGCGGTGCTGGAGAACTTCAAACTGAAGAGGACCGACGGCTCCGAGCAGCACCGAGGAGGAATTGGAAGCCGCATCGAGTAGCTTGAATTCGGAGGCGACACCCTCTTTGAGAAGCTGATCGAGGCCGGACTGGAAGCGTTTGTATTTCGCCGTGGATTTGTTTGTCAGGTAGGAAAAGCACTCGGGGGGGAAGCGCGGAATTTCGTCGAACTTTACTTCCGGAGAGGTTGCCAAGGTGTCGCCGATCAGAAGGTCGTAGTTTCCGACGAGGCCAACGACATCCCCGGCAAATGCGTCGTCGACGGTCTCGCGATCGCGGGCGAAAAGGCGCTGCGAGTTCGCGAGGCGGACATTTTCGCCGGTCCTTGTATTGAAGACGTTCATGTCCCGTTCGAACTGGCCGGAGACGATGCGGATGAAGGCGATGCGGTCCCGATGTTTCGGGTTCATGTTCGCCTGGATTTTGAATACAAAGGCAGAAAACTCCTTTGCGGCTGGCACCACGAGTTGTCCGTCGCTCTTTCTCGGGAGTGGGGGCGGGGAAAGCTCCAAGAAGCGATCAAGCAAAAGCTGCACGCCGAAGTTGTTTGCCGCGGAGCCGAAGAAGACGGGAGTCAGTTTTCCAGCGAGAACCTCATCGACATCGAAGTCCGCGCCTGCGCCCTCAAGAAGTTCGAGTTCGTCGCAAACTTGAGTATAGGTGATTTCATCGACGGTGTCTTTCACTGATTGGTCCTCAATGCCGGAGACGTTCACAGGAGCGCGGAACGAGCCGTGAACGGTGCGTTCGAATAGGTGGACCTTTTTGTTTTCCCGGTCGTAAACTCCTTTGAAGCGAGGACCATCTCCGAGCGGCCAGTTGACGGGAAATGCGGCGATGCCGAGCACGGATTCGAGCTCGTCGAGCAGATCAAGTGTCGGCCGAGCGGGGCGGTCGAGCTTGTTCATGAAAGTGAAAATGGGGACGCCACGTCGTCGGCAGACCTCGAAGAGTTTCCGTGTTTGGGCTTCGATCCCCTTACCCGCATCGACGACCATGACTGCGGCATCCACGGCGGTAAGCACGCGGTAGGTATCCTCGGAGAAATCCTTGTGCCCAGGGGTGTCGAGAATGTTGACGACACAGTCCTTGTATTCGAATTGCAGGACGGTGGAGGAAACGGAGATTCCGCGTTGTTTCTCCAAGTCCATCCAGTCCGATGTGGTGGCGCGCTGGTTTTTCCGAGCGGTCACTGAGCCAGCGAGGTTTAGGGCGCCACCGTAGAGGAGAAATTTTTCCGTCAGGGTCGTTTTTCCCGCATCTGGGTGGGAAATGATGGCAAAGGATCGGCGGCGGGCGACTTCCTTGCGGAGGGCTGGCGACGGCGTGGCGAAATCTGAGAGAGACATGTGGGCGGGGAGGCTCAAACGTCCTGCGGAAAACTTCAATCCCCAATCAAGAGTCTGCGTGTCGATGGGAAAGGTGTCGGCGGATGCCGGGAGGCTATCCAGGACATCCGCCAACGGGTTTCCTTGGGGGGATTATGCCATGCGCGGTTTCTGGCTGGAAGCCCTCGCAGACGGTAACAGAGTCTCATCCTCAGAAGGCGGGCGGTATTACGTTATCGCGTAAGGTATCTGATTATCTAAGGTTCTTGATTTGATGGATTCGTGAGAAATTAGCCCGAAAATGCAGATTGCCAAGGGTGTCCTGGGCGGATAGCTTGCGCGTCCTCTGGAGGGGCATCAGGTGTCTTTTCGGCGAACTACCATAAATCTTCATTTTGGGATTTCTCGATCAACTCAGACGCTGGCGACTTACCAAAAAAGGTTTTTCCGCTGCAAGGAAACGCAGGGTCCACGGCGAGAGCGCTTCCGTGCAGGCATTGGAAGACAGTCCGTTGGTGAAAATGGCGCTGTATATCACCTTTGCAGTGGGTTCGGCGGTGTTGGTGCTCAAGGCATCGCCAGAAGCGACTTTCGCGGCGGAGCCTTTCAAAGGGATGATCTACGGTTTCGTCCTAGCCCTTACGGCACTGGCGATGTTCCACGTGGGCCATCAGCAGATGTGTGGTCGCAATAGTCGAGTGATTTTGGTGCTCGGTGGCTTGATCGGGCAACTTCTCATTGTCCGCCTCGTGATGTCGTTGGCGGACGCGGGCACCATTCAAGAAACCTACCGCTACCTGTTTGTTCCCTGCGCGCTGGCCCCCATGCTGCACGGGATTCTGCTAGGGCGAACCGTTGGAGCATTTTCCGCCGTGTATGTGAGCCTGATTGGCAGCCTGCTTGTTCCAGCCCCCGACGTGATGAACTACGTGATCGTCAGTCTAGTGGCGGGGATGACGGCGGTTCTCTGCACGGAGCGAGTCCGCAAACGCACACAACTGATCCGTGCGGGGATTTATGTAGGCGCGGTGATGGTCGTGCTCGCACTCGTTTTGGGAAAACTAGATTTCATGGCAGTCTTCGGGCGGGACGCGATGGATCGCCTTCAGATTCTGGGCACGGGCAGCGGTATCGCTTTCGCCACCGCTCTGGCTACCGCGATGCTTATCAGCGGATTTCTCCCAATGTTCGAAGGCACGTTCCATCTTACCACGGATATCAGTTGGTTGGAACTCAGTGACCTGAACCACAAGCTGCTCAAGCAGATGCAACTTGAGGCCCCAGGGACTTTCCACCACAGCCTTGTCGTATCCGCTCTCTCGGAGGCGGCGGCGGAGGCGATTGGCGCAAACGCTCCGATGTGCCGGGTGTGCGCTTATTTCCACGATGTCGGGAAGCTCAAGAAGCCGGGCTATTTTATCGAAAATCAGCATGACGGCGGGGAAAATCCGCATGACAACCTGACTCCGACGATGAGTGCGTTGATCATCATCGCGCACGTGAAGGACGGGGTGGACATGGCGGTGAAACACAAGCTCAACCCCCGCATCATCGAGGTCATCCAAGAACATCACGGGGACTCGCTCGTGTATTTCTTCTATCGGAAGGCACAGGAGCAGAAGAAAGCGGAAATGGAAAAAGTCGACCGGCGCCTCGAGAATCCTGAGGATCTGCCGAAGGTGGAGGAAAAGAATTTCCGCTACCCGGGCCCGCGCCCCGGGACTCGCGAGAGCGGGATCATCTGTCTCGCGGATACGATCGAAAGCGCCTCTCGCACACTGCGTAAGCCGACTCCCGCGAAGATCCGGGCATTGGTCGAGGAACTCGTGCGAGCGAAAATTAACGACGGTCAGCTAGACGAATGTCCGCTTACCCTCGGCGAGTTGGCAACGGTGAAGGAAAGTTTCTCCAAAACCCTGCGCAGTATGCTTCACAGCCGTATCGATTATCAGAAGCCGCCCGAGGACAAGTCGTTGACCAAGCACGCATCGAATGCGGAGCGTGAAAGTTCGGCCACCGGCACAGAGCGCCTGACCAGCGTCAAGGAGCGTAGCAACTGATCGAAAATTGCCCGAATGAGTCTAGAGATCATCATCGGAAACCACCAGAATGCGGTCGATATCCCGGTTGCGTGGGTCACTACCCTTGAGTCGATTGGTGAAAGAGCGGCTGGAATGGCTCTGGATGTAGCTGCGGAGGAAGGTAGCCCACTTTCCCACCTCGCCACGTTGGAAGTAGCGCTGGTCGATGACGAGACGAGTTCTAGGGTTCACGTGGATTTCATGGAGATCAATGGGCCGACTGATGTGATCACCTTCCATCATGGGGAGATCGTCATCGGTGCCGAAGTCGCGCTGCGGCAGGCGGAGGAATTTGGAGAGCTATTGGGTCGCGAGGTTCTCCGCTATTTTGTTCACGGGTTGCTCCATCTCGCAGGTCATGAGGATGCGGAGGAGGTGGAGAGAAAGACGATGGAAGCTGCCCAGGAGGAAATTGTCGCGAAACTTTGGGCCGACGGCCTCGACCGCAAGCTGATTCTGTGATGGAGCCGCCCCGGGTTTATTCCGATCCGATTGTAAACTCCATCCAATCGAGGTGAAACAGCCGCCGGTCTTTGCCGTTCTGGAACACCACATGGAGGTCGGTGAGTCCGGAGCTTGGTAAAAGTTCAACATCGAACTCCCGCCATTCTTCGCGCCCGCCGGTATTTTTGACATTGAGGCTACCGAGTAGTTTTCCGTCCTTTTCTCCCTCGCGAAATTCGATGGTTCCCCCGGCGGTCTCGCTGGAAACTCGGACCTTTACGGAGTTGATCCCATCGAGGCGGATATTTTCGAAAAACAGGGAATGGCCGTTTTCGATGCCTCCTACACCTTGCCCGCCGCTTGCCTTTTCATAATCCAGCACCCGGCTGCTGCCTCCGACGATTTTTGTGGCGCTTTCGGCCTCCACCCGGCGCGAGCGGAGGCGGATGCTTTCGGTTCCTGTGAGCGCTTTTGCGACGTCGTTTCCGGCATCGGTGTAACGTGCTTCGAGAGTAGCGAATTGTACCGCCGGGTTGTCAGGGGTGGGCACCGCGCCGCTCAGGCCTATGCCCTGGTAACTCCCGGTATGTCCCGGCTCCAGACTATAAATCCACTCGACCATGATGGTGATTTCATCCCGACTGAGGTGGGCATGGGGAAGCATTGGAATCTCGCTCCACACCCCCGCCGAACCTCTCACAACGCGATCTACCGAGGCCTGAAGTGCTCCTTCTTGGCCTCGATATTTCTCGGCGACGTCCAGAAGCGCAGGCCCTACGAGTTTTTCTTCAAGCTTGTGGCAGTTGAAGCAATGGTTCTGCCGCATCAGTCCCTGCCCCGGCGCGTCCTTTATTTCCTTTCCATCCCAGCCAGCCCACTTCGCGCTGACCACCATCCCTGGCGCGGGGCCGGTTCCGCTTTTTCCCTCTTCGGGATCATCAAAATTCACACGATATCCCAAAGGCTGACCCGGTGTGAAAAAGCCTCCATCTTTTGGCATCTCGAAGCCCACCTGCGGTGTGCTGTTTCCGGCTGTGATTTCCGCCTTTGTGGAGCTCACGCCGCCCGCTTCATCGGTGATTCGAAGCTCGACGGAGTAATTCCCCGCCTCTTCCAGAGTCAGGCTCGCCTCCTCCTCGGTGCTGAAAGGTTTTTCTCCTGGCTGCAAAATCCATTGGAAGCTCAGCGCCTGGCCCTCGGGGTCGCTCGAGCCCGCCGCCGAAAATTTCACGTTTAGCGGCACCTTTCCATCGGTCTTGTCCGCAGTCAGTTTCGTGACAGGAGGCAGGTTCCCACGGCGATAGGTGATGCGCGAGATGCTTGAATTCCGGTTCGCACCCCAGGTTTCCCCGTAGTCGGCTAAAAATAGTGCTCCGTCGGGTCCGAAAACGGCATCCACCGGCCGCCGCACCTGAAATCGCCCGGAATCATCGGGTTCCCCTTGTGCCACTCGAATTGCTTCGGTGAAAGGCTCCAGCCCGACGAGTTCCGAATTTTCATCCAGTCTTGCCCAAAGCATGAACGGCCGCTGCCAGTCGTAAATCAGCAGACATCCATCATACTTCTCAGGGAAACCATCGGTCTCCGCAAATTTCTCCTGATAGCGAAAGACCGGCCCGGCACAGGCGGTCCGCCCCCCGGTTCCGACCAGCGGAAATTCCTCACTTGCTGCGTGCGGATACCAGATCAGAGGTTTCGTCACCGGCGGGAGTTCCTTTCGACCGGTATTGTTGGGACTCTCATTGAGTGGCCCGGACAGATCAAAAGCCTCGCCCGGTTTCTTTTCCGAAAAATCATAGTCCCGGTATACCTCACCACCTCTCGAATAGGGCCAGCCAAAGTAGCCCGGCTTGCGAACTTGGTTCACGGTATCGAAACCCCGTGGTCCGCGCTCGGGCGAATCCTTCCCTGAGTCCGGGCCGACGTCGCCGATGTAGACGAATCCCGTCACCGGATCGATTTGGAAGCGCCATGGATTTCGAAATCCCATCGCAAAAATTTCTGGCCGGGTCTCGGGAGTCCCGACCGGAAAGAGATTTCCCTCAGGGATTTCGTAACCACCCTCCGGTGTCGGGCGGATTCGTAGAATTTTCCCCCGGAGATCGTTCGTGTTCGCGGAAGACTTCTGTGCATCCCACGGCTCCCGCCCTTTCGATTCATCAATCGGTGTAAATCCATCGGACTCAAAAGGGCTGGTGTTGTCTCCAGTGGAGGCGTAGAGGTTTCCGTCCGGACCGAAGCGCAGAGCACCGGCATGATGGCAGCACTGCTTCCGCTGCTCGGGAATCCGAAGAAGATCCTTACGCGTCGCATGATCCAGCTTCCCCTGGGTCACCTTGAATCTAGAAATCACCTGACCATCGAAATTTCTTGGCGAATTCAGCAAATAGATCCATCCGTTTTTCGCGAAATCCGGATCCAGAGCCATCCCCAACAAGCCGTTTTCCTGTTCCGTGGTCACCTCCAGCTCGCCCACCTCGCTGATCTCCTTTGTCGCGGGATCCAGCAGGCGCACTTTTCCCGCAATCTCATGAAACCAGAGCTTGCCCTCCGGCCCGACCTCAATGGTCATCGGTTGCGGAATTCCATCGGCCAGCACCTCGATCTGATATCGGAAAGATTCCTCGCCCGACGCCACCGCGCCCAGCATTCCAAAGAAAATAAAGCCAAAAAATCGTAACATGTTGCGACGATGCAAGTGCCGCGCTTGGCAGTCAAGTTTCTGCCGACGTCTCAGTTTTCGCCGACGTATTTCTCCCCACGGAGCACCTCCACATCTGTCGAGTAGGTGATGATGGCCCAGTTGGTGAAATACTTCTCTGCGACTTCCTCCATGATTGCGTCGGCTGTTTCGGGGGAAACGATGGTATCGATTTGTGCGTTTCGCCCCTCGAAGTCCGAGGTGCGGTTTCCGCGCGAACCCTCACCTTCTACTGCTGTGATTGTCCAGCCGGTCGCGCCGTGGCGTTTGATCATTTCGATGATCTGGTCACGAAGCAGGCGCTCCGCATTGATGGTGACTTTTTTGAGAAGGATTTTTACAGCCATGAGTGGAAGAGGTTGGCGACTTTCTGAAGCAAGGGAATGCCGATTGCGAGGTTGAAAGGAAAGGTGATACCCAGTGCGAGAGTCAGATAGTATCCTGGATTCGCGCTGGGTAGGGCGATGCGGACGGCAGCGGGAGCGGCAATGTAGGATGCGCTGCCCACCATGGCTCCGAAAATCGCGGAGCCTCCTGGACTCATCCCGGCAAGAATCGCTCCGGCAACACCCAAGGTGCCATGAAATACCGGGAGGAAACAACCGAGCGCGATGAGTCTCCACCCGGCTTTGCCGACATCCGCCAAGCGCTTTCCAGCGATAAGCCCGAGCTCCAGAAGGAAGATGCATAGGGCTCCTTTGAAGGCCGTTACGAAAAACGGAGCGACATCGGCTAGTTTCGCCGGACCGCAAGCGGCTCCGATCACTAGGCCCCCCACGAGTAGGACGATGCTTTTCCCTGTTACGACCTCATGCAGTGCACGTTTCCATCCGCCGCCTCCCGAGCCACCGCTGCTCGCGAATAGGAGTGCGACAATGATTCCGGGAACTTCGAGCACTGCCACCAATGCGGGCAGGTAGCCTTCATAGTCCATTCCGGTGCGCTTCACCGCCTCGATCGCTGCGAGGAAAGTAACGACGGAGACCGATCCGTAGTGCGCGGCGACCGCTGCCGAGTTCTCTGTATTCAACCGCCCGAATTTTTTCATCAGGAAATAGGCAGAGACCGCCGTGATGCCTCCCATTACGAAGGTCATCGCACCGGGGATCATCATCTCGGAAAATGGCGTGACCGCGAGTGCCGCCCCTCCCTTGAGTCCGATTGCCAGCAAAAGATAGATCGAGAGACCTTGGTAGATCGGCTCGGGGATCGAGAGATCGCTCTTGATCCATCGTGCCACGATCCCGAGCGCGAAACAAAGAACAACGGGGGATACCAGATTCTCGGCAAGCAAATTCATCTGCGGCGGAGAGTGCATAGAAGTAAATCAAATGCAATTCATTTCGCGATAAGGTTTTCGTGGTTTTATGGGGATGCCTGAATATTTCCCCAAAGATTTTCGGGATCTGGCCGTTCAAAATTTACACGACGCGAGTTTTCGCTGGAAAAGTCCCCTACCTAAGCCACAATCCGCAAACCCCATGAGTATTCACGCAAAAATTAGCGAAGAGGCGCAGGCCCGTCTCGCCGCGCAGAAGAGGACCTCAACCATCAGCTCGGTGATTGTATCGATTCTAACGATCGTGCTAGTGGCTCTGATTCTTGGAGTTGTGCTGCTACCGAATATTGTCAAAGAGTCGCCGACGATTGTGACTTACAAAGGCACTGATCTAGCAGATGACGCTCCGGATCCGCAGAAAGTGAAGATCGCGATTCAGAAAAAACCCACCGCTCCCTCGTCCTCTCAGGTGAAGGTGATCGCCGCAGCGACTGCTTCCGCGACATCGATTCCCGTGCCCGATGTGGCCATGGAGACCGAAATCGTAGATTTCGGAGACGGCGATGACTTCGGAGGCGGTTGGGGAGATGATGTCGGGTTTGGCAAGGGTGGTGGGGCAACGTTCTTTAATCAAGAGGTCAAGGCGGAACGCATTGCCTACGTGATCGACTATTCGCAGTCTATGAAGGGTGAAAAGGACGCGCTCATGCGGAAAGAACTCACCAAGTCCGTGAGCGGACTTTCTCCTGGGACCAAATTCCAGATGGTATTTTTCTCCGGGCCTGCGTGGGTAGCGGGAAGTGAGGTGAAGGGTAACAATTCGGGAAGCGTTGTGAAGGCAAAGGGCGGGCATACCTTTAAATGGGACGGCTCAGGGGGCTTGCACGATTGGAAACCCGTGGGAAAGCGCCAAACCCCCGAATGGATGGACGTCACTTCCAATCAATTGGATGAATCCCTTGAAATCATCAAAAACTCGAAACTTTCAGGAGGTACGGATTGGACCCATCCTCTTGAAATGGCTTTTGAAATGGAGCCCCCGCCTCAGATCATCTTCTTCATGACCGACGGCTCGATGAGCGGTCGCGATATGATGGGGTTAACCAAAGACCTTGCTGCCAAGGCGAAGAGCAAGGATATCATCATTAATTCGGTAGCGTTGATGGAACCGAAAGCGGAGGAATCCATGTTCGAACTCGCGAAGCGTACCGGGGGAGTCTTTACGATCGTCGAGAAAGGTGGAGAATCCCGTGAGGTGAAGAGGCTGAAGCGGAAGAAATAAGTCTGACAGCTCAGATGCGCTCTTCCTCAATGTCATAGACATCAAACCAGACGCGCACGACTTTCCCAGTGGGGGTGTTCGCAGGGATGTAGTCTTCGAGAAATTCTTGAAGCTTGATGGGCATTTTGCTGATGCGCTGATCACGCATCTTGTTGTTCCATTTGATCACGTCTTTGCGGTCCTTCTGCTTCGCGTTGTCTTTTACCCACACGGAAACAGCTTCGTCATCGGCACCAGTGGAGACGAAGTTCCGGAACGCCTTGTATTTGATCCCGGCAAAATCCAGCCACACCTCGTCAAGCGGGCAGCCGGAATGATATTCGCCGGCGGTGCCGTTGAGAACTGCGCGGCATTTGTCTAGAGCGCGCGCGGCGACCACGTAGCCTCCGATGGAGGAGTCACGAGGGCTGCGGGGAAATGTTTGGGTGAGATCGATTGCTGGGATGTCCATGACCGGGAAATTTGGCGGATCAGTTTCGGATTGGCGAGAGCGGGAATGTGACAATGTGGGGTGTCGTTTCCACACCGAGAAATCCGGTTGCCAGTCCCCGCGTCGCTCACGATGATCACGAATGTTCAAACGCTACTGGTGGATCCTTCTTGTGATGTTACCTGTGGGGTTGTTTTGCGGATTCCTGCTCGCAGCGGCCGTGACCTATGTCATGCCGAAAAAATACGAGAGCTTCGCGACAATCGAAGTAAAACCTAGGATGCGAATGGACGGCGGAGTTGGAGTTGATCCAGCCTCGCTGAGCTTCTTGGGCACGGAGTTCGAAAGATTCCAGAAATATAGCGGAGCATTCGAATTCTAAGAAAGATTACGAAACGAATAAAGCTCTGCTCGATTAGATGAAACAAGAACTTGAAACTCGTGAGATTATTAACAGATTTTCAGACACCATTCACGACGATCCGGTGATTGCCGACTCGTCGGTTTCCCCGAATGTGGGACTGAATCTGGTTACTGGTGTTTTAGGCGGGCTGCTGGTTTCGCTCTTTTTAGCTCTTCCCGTTATGTGGCTGCTGAATCGCAAGCACGCTGCCTGATGGTCTGGACTGGAAAGTCCCGACTCCGTCTTGCTTGCTTGCTTGTCACCACACCGCCATATTTTCTCTGAAATGAATCGGGAAGAAATGGCGGAGACGCTGGAAAAGATTGCGTTGTTGCTGGAGCTGAAAGGGGAGAATCCGTTCAAAGTGCGTGCCTACAGGCAGGGGGCGGAGATCGTACTTTCGATGGAGGAGGATGTGGTGGAGTTGGCGAAGAATGACGAACTCAAGGGCGTGAAAGGCATCGGTGAGGCTTTGCGTGACAAGCTTGGCGAGATGGCGAATACAGGTGGGTTGGAGTTTTATGAGAATCTTAAGAGCGAGTTTCCGGAGACGATCTTCTCGCTGTTCGATGTGCAGGGGTTGGGGCCGAAGAAGATCAAGGCGCTTTACGATTCTCTTGGCGTGGACTCGGTGGACAAGCTTCGGGTCGCTTGTGAGGTGGGGAAGGTCGCGGAGCTACCGGGCTTCGGCGCGAAGACGCAGGTGAAGATTCTCGAAGCGATCGCGGTGAACGAGAAGTTCGCGGATCGTTTTACGCTTGGAAGTATCGGGGCATTGGTGGAGGGGATTTTGGAAACGTTGAAACTCCATCCCGAAGTCTCGCGGGTGGCAGTGGCTGGTTCCTACCGGCGTGCGAAGGAAACCGTGGGTGATTTGGATTTCCTTGTGGCGACGAAGGAGGGTGCCTTGGTCTGCGAGGATTTCACTACACTGCCGCAGGTCGATGCGGTGATCGCCTGCGGGGATACGAAAGCGTCCGTGCGCTTGAAAAACGGAATGTTCTGCGATCTCCGGGCGGTGAAAAATTCCGAGTTTCCTTTTGCTCTCCAATATTTCACGGGCTCGAAGGAGCACAATGTCGCGTTGCGGTCACTGGCATTGAAGAAAGGTTGGTCGCTCAATGAGTATGGCCTCAACCCCGTGGATGAAACCATCGCAAGGCCGGAAGTGGAGGAGGAGAAGGATATCTACAAAGCTTTGGGACTTCAGTATATCGAGCCGGAGCTGCGCGAGAACCGTGGCGAGATCGAAGCGGCTGCGGAAAACAAGATTCCGCGTCTCGTCGAGCTGATGAATCTGCGGGGCACGTTCCACAATCACACTACGGAATCCGATGGCAAGGATACACTGGAGGGAATGGTCGAGGAAGCGATGGACCTGGGACTGCAATACCTCGGCATTTCCGACCACTCGAAATCATCGGCGTATGCGGGCGGATTGAATGAGGAGCGTTTGCTGAAGCAAGTGGAGACGATACGCGCCTTGGAAAAAACTTTGGGAGGTTTCCGAATCTTCGCCGGTTCCGAAGTGGATATCCTGATGGACGGCTCACTGGACTTTTCCGATGACATTCTGGAGCAACTCGATTTCACCGTGGCCTCCGTCCACAACTTCGGGAAACTCGATGAGGAAACAATGACTCAACGCCTGTGCCGTGCGATGGAGAACGAGCACGTCACCATGCTCGGCCATGTGACTGGGCGGTTGTTGCTGAAACGTGATGGCTATCCGGTGGATCACGCCCGCATCATCGATTGCGCGGCAGCGACCCGGACCATCATCGAGCTGAATTGCAGCCCGATGCGGATGGATTTGGACTGGCGCTGGTGGAAACGGGCACGGGACAAGGGTGTGCTTTGCTCGATCAATCCGGACGCGCATTCAAGGGCGAGACTGCACCACATTGGGGTGGGTGTGAGGCTGGCGCGGAAAGGATGGCTCCGGCGCGAGGATATCTTCAACACCCGTTCCTTGGAAGAAGTGGAGGCGTTTCTTAAAATGCCTAAGGCGGAGCGATGAAGGGGTGCTTGTTTTAGGAAGTGCCTAATCCGGCACTCGGTTCCTATCCGCGCCGTTTGCGGACGGCTTCCGCGAAGGTTTCGAGGACACCGACTGTGTCGTCCCAGTTGATGCAGGCATCGGTGACGGATTGGCCGTGAGTCAATTTCGAGAGATCCGGATCTAGCTTCTGGTTTCCTTCTACGAGGTTCGATTCGATCATCACGGAGGTGATCGATTTTGATCCAGCGGCAATCTGGTGGGCGAGATCCTTCGCAACGAGAGGCTGGTTGCGGTAATCTTTGTTTGAGTTCCCGTGGGAGCAATCGATCATCAGGGAATGCGGGAGATTCTGCTCGGTGAGCATTTTCTCTACGGTGGCGACGGATTGGGCATCGTAGTTTGGTCCCGATTTGCCGCCGCGCAGGATGAGGTGACAGGATTCATTTCCGGCGGTGGAAACAATGGCAGAGACGCCTTGTTTCGTGACGGAGAGAAAATGGTGTGGGCGGGAGGCGGATTGGATCGCATCGAGCGCGAGCTGGATGGAGCCGCCGGTACCGTTTTTGAAGCCGACAGGCATGGACAGGCCGGAGGCGAGTTCGCGGTGGATCTGTGATTCCGTGGTGCGGGCACCGATGGCGCCCCATGCGATGAGATCCGCGTAGTATTGTGGAGAGATGGTATCGAGAAATTCCGTGCCGGCGGGGATTCCCATGTTTGCGAGGTCCAGGAGGAGCTTGCGTGCGATGCGTAGGCCCCGATTGATATCGAAGGAATCATCCAAGCCGGGATCGTTGATCAAGCCTTTCCAACCGACGGTGGTCCGAGGCTTTTCAAAATAGACCCGCATGATGATGCAGAGATCATCTTTCAGGCGCTCGGCTTCCACTTTGAGCTTCTCCGCGTATTCGAGAGCTGCCGCCGGATCATGGATGGAGCATGGGCCGATGACGACGAGCAGGCGATCGTCCTCGCGGTTGAGGATGGCCTCGGCCTGGGTACGGGCGGACGAAACCACGTTGGCTGCCTGCTCGTTAATAGGAAGATAGTAGGCGAGAACCGCAGGAGAGATAAGCGGATTGATGCCGGAAATTCGAAGATCGTCTGTGCGGTTAGTGGTCACGGGGCCGGATGTAAACGGGAAAGGGGGCGGTTTGCCAGATTTTTATGGAACGGCCGGGTGCTGAGTGAGCAGTGAGCAGTGAGCAGTGAGCAGTGGTTAGAACTCAGGGATGCGTGCGAGGGTGGCTTGCAGGCGTTCGGTGGTCTTATGGATGGCGCACCAGTTTTCGATGTAGGGCATGTCGAGGGTTTCCGGGCCCTCGGTTGCGAGAACGTCAAGGGCATCTTCGAGATCCTTCGGGCGTCCCCAGCGGAGTTTTTGAGTGATGATATCCTCGGCGGTCGGTATCCACGAGTCCATCGATAGCTGGGGAACGGTGATGCGCTTTCTTCGCGAAAACTGGGTTTTGACGAAATCGTCATCGAAAAGCTCAAAGAGTTCGATACGAACGAGTGAGTTTCCCACAGGATTTCCGATGTGTCGGCGACCCCAAGTCAATGTATCAAACTGGACCTGATCTCCAAATACAATGTCCGGCTCCAGCTTGGTGATGAGTGGTTTGATCCCACCTGGCGCGGAGACATCGACGACGATATCTACGTCTTTCGTGGCGCGCGGTATTCCGTAGCAGTTGTAAGCGAAGGCACCCGTGAGCATATGATCAACGGATTGCGCCTCACACGCGCGGATGACTCGGATTGCTAGCTGCTCGACGGTCATGACGCGGGTTTTTCCGAAACGTAAAGCCCATGGTCCCGGACTCGGTTAAGGCGTGCCCTTAGACGTTTCGCTTCCGCCCAACCGAGTGCCTCGTCTTTGGTTCCGATCCTGGCCATCGCGCCGGCGAGGTTCATGGCTGAAACGGAATTCGTCAGCTCGAAGCCTGTCATGAATCTCTCCTCACGCGTCATCGCGCGGGCGCGGAGGACTTTTTCCCGGTAGATGGAATCCTGGAGATCCTTGAGGGCGGTCGGGTGGTCGTGGGGATTGGACATAACGGATTGTCTGAGAGTAGGGCGAGGGTGGCCGTCTGTCGATAGGGGAAGGCAATTACTCCTCGACCGGGAGTTCCGGCTCGGGCGCTTTTGGGATTTCCTGTTCCTCAGGTTGTTCTTCGGGAGGCTCCGTGGCTTCAGGGGCAGGCTGGGGGGCTTTGCTGATGGGTTTTTCATCGGGCTGTTCCGTGACCTCAGGAGTTGGCTGGGCGGGAATTTCGATGGGAGGGGTGAAGGCGGATGCGCCTGGGAAGGGAGGTGGGGTGTTGGCTCCAGGGCCTGCTCCCTCCGGCCCAGGACCTTTATCCATGAGATCGGTGCGGGATTTTAGGAGGGCATCAGCGGTGAACTTGGTGACTTCGTAGGTGCGACCCTCGAGGGCTTTGGTTTCAGCGAGGAGAGTGCTGAGGGTTTCGAGTCGGCTTTTGAAGGCTTCGTCGGCGGCTTCGGCTTCTTCATTTGTCTCTTCCGCAGGCTTCTTGCGCTCTTTCGGGAGAGTCGCGGAGACGCTGACGGTCATCAGGTAGTTTTCGGAAGCTGGTGGGGCTTCACCTTCTTTTGCGTCTTGGGTGGATTCTGCCGGTTGGAGGGTGAGCTCGTAGGTGAAGCCTTCGAAGGTCTTGATAATTGCCTTTTGGAGCTGATCTGGTGTGGCACGTTTCTCAACTTCCGAGGCGGGCACCACATCATCGAAGCGAGCAAAGGAAAACAGCGATTTGAGTGGGGCGACGGCGGAAGGGTTGATTTTCACTCCGGGGAACGCATCGGTGAATGCGAATTCGGCGGCTTCGTCCGGACGAGTGAGTGTCCACTCGGCCTTGTCGCTGCCGGGTTCGGTGAGCGAGATGGATTCGATTTTCTCGATTTTCAGGAAATCATCGGCGAGCCAGCTCTTTGGATCGGGTGAGAGGATTCCGAAGACTTCCGAGACGGCGTAGAAGCCGGATTTATCGGCGTGGTTGTGCACATAACGTCCGGTCGCTCCTCCGCCAAACGGTGATGAGGATGAAGCGGCATCGAGATTTTTCCCGAACGAAACCTTGGAGATTTGCTTTCCTGCGGAGTCTTTGAAGGTGGCGGTGATCCCGTGTTCTGCAGGGTCGGATGATTTTTCATCCATTCCGAATCGAGGGGCGAAGGATGGGCCAGCTTCGATTCCCTGAGTTACTTTCAATTCTGAAAGGGAGCGCAGAAGGTCATTGATATTGCGAGTATTCGCGGGGTAATTGTCGCGTTCGGCGACGGTCCATTCCTCACCTTTTTCAGTGAGAGTGACTTTGCCCTCTGCGCCTGCGATTTCGATCGTGGCTACTTTTTCGGCAGGGAATTCAGGGAGAAGGGTCTGCCCGGGTACGCGGGTGGTGGCGTTTCCTTCGTTCTTACCTTCGGACTGCTTGAGGTAGAATACGCAGGCTCCGAGGGCGAGTGCGATGAGCCAGAGGAGGATAAGGGTGCGGGATTTCATGGTTTTTCCGGGAAAAAGTTGTTGGATACTTGTTGAAAGTTATTGGGGGAGGAAGGAAGAGGCTATTCCTTATAACAAATAACCTCTAACTTGTAACTCAACGCGCACGTGTTGAAGAACGGCGCTTGAGGAATAGGGCGAGGCCGAAGAGAATGACGAGGGTGGGCATGGCAGCTACGTTGAGTAGGGTGATCTGGCCTGCGAGCTTGTCTTTCTGGCGACGGAGTTCTTTCTCTTGGTTACGGATGAGGCGGGAGTATTCGACCTGCTGCTCGCGCAGTTTTCGGATTTCTGCTTCCTGCTCCGGGGAAAGGTAGAGTTCCGAGCCTTCGGCCTTCTGCGCTTGGAGTTCTTGAAGCTTTGATTGTGCTTCCTGTTGTTTTGTCTGGAACTCCGCGATCTTGCTGCCGACCTGTTTGTCGAAATCCGCTTCCATTTCTTGGATGACGGTGAAGGGACGGCGGGTGGCGGCGCGGGAGCGAGAGCCGATGAGGTATTTCGATCCGGTGGCTTGGTCGAGCAGGTTCAGAAGCAAGCTCGAGTTGCCATTGGCGGGAGTGGCCATTTGCATGCCGCCGAAGTTCTGGAGGCTGTAGGCAAAGCGGTCGTAGAAAGCATCGATATCCGCGACGAGGAAGACGTTGCCTGGTTTGACAGCTTCCTTGAGAGATTTTTCAGTGCCCTTGTCCTTGGTTTTCTCTTCCCCTGTTGGTTCCTGGGCGTTCGGCTTTCCGTCAGGGAATGCGGATTTGAAATTTCCTGAGAGGTGAGTGACCAGATCATAGGCGACGCCCATTGACTTGATCGAAGTGTCGAGTGTGGGGTCGAGTCGGGAGGCTTTGAATGAATCCACAAACCCGGCCCGGTCGGATGAGCGGATCAGGGAATTTACGGTAACTCCGCCGCCGCCGTTATTTTTCAGAGCGCCGGTCAGATAGAAGGTTACGGATTCGAGACCTTTGGTGACGATATTGTCCTTCTGAGGCATCGCGCTATGCGGAAGGCTGAGCACGGCGATGCCTTTACGATCGCCACCAAGTTGGGTGGCATAGACTGGATCCGCCAATACCTCGTTCGAGGTGAAGTTCATCCCCCATGTGGGCAGCAAGGTTGGGAGGGTGGAGGTGGTTGGTGCGCCGGGCTGACCGGTCATTGGGTTGCCTCCGCCGGTCATTTGCGCGGCGAGGGAATAGGCATCCAGACAGGCGACGACGGTGCCGCCGTTGAGCAGGTACTGATCCACGAGGTATTCCGTTTCAGGGGAAATTTCCGCAGGGTGAAAGAGGAGGAGGACTTTGATTTCGTTCGGGTCGATCCGTTCCGGGTTCATCCCCAGATCTTTCAGATCAAATGCTTGCTGGAGTTGCTGGTAGATGACCCAGGCGGGCTGTCCCTGTTGGCCGGGCATCATTGTCTGACTGCCGCCAAGCTCGAGCGCGGACATGATTCCGATGACGGGTTTCACCGGTGTGCTGACCTCGGCGATGGCTTTGGAGATATGGTATTCGAGCATCGTTTCATCGGATGGATCGAGGAAGGGCAAGATGACCTTTTTATCGAGCGCCGAGATGGCGATGCCGAGGTAGAGATTATCGCCGTTGATTTGCTGACCGTTGATTCCGTCGAGATTGGCGGAGTCTTCCGCATCGGTGTCTGGCTCTGGATCGAGATTTTCTACGCGAAGTTCGTCTCCGGCGAGATTCGAGTATTCGTTGAGGAGATCATCCACGCGCTTGACGTGGAGCTTGAGTTGCTCAGGCATGTAGTCGGAACTACGGGTGGCGTAGTAGCGAACGACGACTGGTGTATCGAGTTCCGAGAGGATGGATTTTGTGCCTTCGGACAGGGTATGGACCTTGTTTTCGGTAAAATCCGCTCCGCGATTTCCGAGAGGAGTGAGCGCGACGAGCCAGTTTGCGAGGATGGCGATGGCGACGAGGGCGGCGATGCCGAAGGCGGCGCGTGTGATGGGGGCTTTCATGGTAAATTCTGAAATGCTGAAAACTGAAATGCTGAAACCGGATTAGGCGCGCTTTGCGCTTAGGATGGTGGAGGTGCCTAGGAGGCAGAGGCCGATGAAGCTGGCGAACCAGATGAAATCTTGGAAGCGGAACAGGCCGCGATTGAGGGAAGAGAAATGATCCCAGACACCAATGGCGACGATGGCTTCGACGGTGGAGGCGGAGGTAGCTTTCGCCAATTCTCGGGTGAAGTCGTCATAGCCGCAGAGCACCATACAGGTGCAGATGGTGACGGAAACGATGAGGCAGACGACTTGGTCACGCGTGCAGGCGGAAACAAGCATAGTGATGGCAAGGAAGGTGCAGGCTACGAGAAACGATCCGATGTAACCCGAGGCGATGGCTCCGTTGTCGGGGCTGCCGAGGTAGTTCACCGTGATGACGATGGGGAAGGTCAGCGCGAGAGCTACTAGGGTCACAGTAGCGGCTGCGAGGAACTTTCCTAAAATGGCGGACCAGATAGAGACTGGAAAGGTGCCGAGGAGTTCGATCGTACCACTGCGTTGCTCATCCGCCCAGAGTTTCATGCCGATGGCGGGCGCGATGAGCATGTAGAGCCACGGGTGCCAGAAGAAGAACGAGTATTCGAGCGAGGCATCGCCCACGCGCATGAAGTTTCCGAAGGTGAAAGTCATACCTAGGGAAAGGAGGAGAAAGATAACGATAATCGCGTAGGCGGTGGGCTGGGCGAAGTAGGACTTTAGCTCGCGTTTGAAAATGGTGAGGCTGGTCATAAGTTTGCTAGGTTTCAGTTTTCAGGGAAGACTGGGCTTGTGAAGTGAGGGGCGACCGAAGATCGCCCCTACGCGGCGGTGTCGGTGGTGGTGACTTTTCGGAAGAGTTCGGTGAGAGAGCCGTTGGGGGCTTGGGCGATGAGTTCGGCAGGGGTGCCGTCGGCTACGATCGCGCCGCGGTCTACGATGACGGCGCGGGTGCAGGCGGCTTCGACTTCTTCGAGAATGTGGGTGGAAAAGAGGATAGCTTTGGTTTCTCCGAGACGTTTGATAAGCTGGCGGACTTCGTATTTTTGGTTTGGATCGAGGCCGTCGGTCGGTTCGTCGAGAATCAAGACTTCGGGATCGTGCAGAAGGGCCTGAGCTAGGCAGGTGCGGTGGCGATAGCCTTTTGATAGGGTGTCGATGGACTGGTGGGCTACGGTTGTGAGGAAGCAGGTCTCGATGGAGCGCTCGACTGCTTCGTTTTTCTCAGGACCGACGAGGCCGCGGATTTCGGCGCAGAACTTGAGGAATCCTGTGACGGTCATGTCGTTATAGAGAGGGGCGGATTCCGGGAGGTAGCCGATTTTTCTTTTTGCGGCGGAGGGGTTTTCCACGATGGAGATGCCGCAGATTTTCGCGTCACCGGAAGTCGGTGGAATGAAGCCGGTAACCATGCGCATGGTGGTGGACTTTCCTGCGCCGTTGGGTCCGAGGAAACCAAGGACTTCGCCTTTTTCGACAGTGAATGAGAGGTTGTTCACGGCAAGCTTGCTGCCGAAACGTTTGCTGAGTTTTGCGACTTCAATCATGGGTGGGGAGGTCATTACAGGGTGTTCGTTTTTTTGCGACACCAGAATCGGAATTTGTTTGGGAAATTTCCAAAAAGATCGAGTAGTTGGGGAAAATGCTTTCGCATCATCGGGGCGTCCCGCAGGATGTTCGGATGAGATGGAAGGTCTTTTTCAAGGAGTTGAGATTTCTCCCGATTTGGCCACTGGTGGTTTCGATTTTTCTCGGATGGATTCTCTCGCCCTTCCGGAACTTTTACGACTGGGAATTGGCGAGGTATATCGCCTACTGTGGCTGGCTGCTCATTTCGCTGCGATACATCCGGGCGATGAAATATGGTGCACCTTTGTTCGATTGGCTGCTGTGGCTTGGTTGCGCTCTCGGCATAAGCGTTCTAGCCATGGCATTCGTGGCCACAGTGGCTGGATTCGTCGACTAGAGGGACAATCGTCGTCTGAAGGCAGCGCTCCATTTGCCGCGGACTAAAGTCCGCGGTCCTTATCCGAATCCGAGCCGAAGATTTCTTCGGCGTAGTTTTCGCGGAGAAACTGGAGGTCGGCGCGGTCTTTTTCGCGGTGGGTTTTTTCCTTCATCCGATACAGAAGGCGGGGGGAGGCGAAGGGGATGGGGACCCCATCGACGATGCGGATGATCTGGTCTTTGGCGGCTTCCTCGTAACCGATACCGCTAGCAGAGGCCATGAGGTCCACACAGATTTCATCGCCGACCCGGATGACGGTGTATTTTGCAATTTCGCCGGGTTCGAGTTCGAGTACGGCCTTGTCCGGGAGGGATTCGAGGGCTTTGAAGACTTTGGCTTCGTTTTCGGGATCGGTGGCGACGATAAGGTCGAGATCGAGTGTCGATCGTGGGTAGCCTGAGAGGATAATCGCGAAGCCACCGATGATGATGTATTTGGCTCCCAAGCCGTTGAGTTCCTTCGCAAGTGAGGAGATATCGGCTTGCTGCGGTGCGCGTGATCCTAGTCCTTCTTCGGTCGTATCGAGTTCCTCATCCATTCGTCTGCCTCCTCGTGGGATTGAAAGCGAAAAACTCCTCGCCGCGAGAAGCGGTGACCGCTTTCTTTGAATTGATCGTTAACGAACCGCTGGAGGCCATCGGCCGCTGAAAGCGCGCTGACAGGACGTTTGCGGCGACCTACTGTTTTGCCCGCAGGATCGTCTAGGTTGATGATGTCGACCGGACTCATTGAAAAGGAGCTTAACGGGGCAGGGAGATAAATGCTAGTTTGAAAAAACCGAGGAAACTCCGCATGAAAGCGGTGCTCTCGGGGTTGCGGTAAAACTACCCGTTCTCCGCCATCAGGCAGCGTCTTCAGAGGCGTCGGCCTTGCGACGGCGCATGGAAGGGGACTTGGTTCCTTCGACCACTTTACGGTTGATGGATACCGCCTCGATGTCGCCTCGGGAAGGGACGTCGAACATGATGTCGAGCATCAGTTTTTCAAAAATGGAACGAAGGGCTCGTGCGCCAGTTCCACGCTCGACGGCCATGGCGGCGATGGCCCGAAGTGCGTCGCGAGTGATGCGAAGCTTCACTTTGTTGAGTGCGAGCTGTTTGGAATACTGCTTCACGAGCGCGTTTTTCGGCTCGGTAAGAATTTTGACGAGTTCGTCTTCCGTGAGTTTGCGAAGCGAGGTGATGACGGGTAGGCGTCCGATGAACTCAGGGATGAGGCCGAAGTGCAGAAGGTCCTCGGGTAGGACTTTTTCGAGGATTTTGGAGGTGTTCTCGTCTTGGTCGTCGATTCGGTTGTCCGTGTGGAAGCCGAGTGTTTTGCTGCCGAGACGGCGGCGGACGATATCCTCTAGGCCGACGAAAGCTCCGCCGCAAACGAAGAGGATTTTCTCGGTGTTGACCTGGATGTATTCCTGTTGAGGGTGCTTGCGGCCACCTTGAGGCGGGACGTTGCAGACCGTGCCCTCGAGAATTTTCAAAAGAGCTTGCTGCACACCTTCCCCGGAGACGTCACGAGTGATGGATACGTTCTCGGTTTTGCGTCCGATCTTATCGATTTCATCCACGTAGATGATGCCTCGTTCTGCTCGTTCGACATCGAAGTCCGCGGCTTGAAGCAGACGGAGGATGATGTTTTCCACATCCTCGCCGACGTAACCGGCCTCGGTGAGTGTAGTGGCGTCGACGATGGTGAACGGCACGTCGAGCACACGGGCCAAGGTGCGTGCGAGAAGTGTTTTTCCCGATCCTGTGGAGCCAAGGAGCAAGACGTTGGATTTCTCGATCTCCACGTCATTGTACTCGGCGGAAAGGGCGATGTCGTTCTGGTTTAGGCGGAGATAATGGTTGTAAACTGCGACGGAGAGGACGCGCTTGGCGATTTCCTGGCCGATCACATAGCTATCGAGTTCTGCGAGAAGCTCGGCGGGGGTTGGGATTTCCTCTTTGGAGTGGGAAATCTTGGATTTCCCCTTTTTTCCCTTCGAATCTGGCGGGTTAAGTTCTTTTGCGAGGATGTTTCCGCAAACATCCACACACTCATTACATATATACACGCCTGGCCCGGCGATCAGTTTTTTTACCTCTGAGTGGCTCTTTCCGCAGAAGGAGCACATGGTGAGATTGGATGCGCGGGCCATTGGTCGATAAAAGCTGAAATGCTGAAAACTGAAAGTCTGAAATTCCTTACTCTGATTTGTCCAGCTCGGTGCGGACGGCGTCGGGGAGTTGCTTGCGGGATTCGAGGACTTTGTCCACTAGTCCGTAAGCGACGGATTCCTCGGCGGTCATGTAGTTGTCGCGGTCGGAATCGTTCTCGACTTCCTCGATGGTCTTGCCGGTGTGGTGGGCGAGAATGCCGTTGAGGCGTTTCTTCAGGTTGAACATGAAGCCGATGGTGCGCTCGACATCGGAGGCAGTGCCTTGCGCGCCGCCAGAGACTTGGTGAATCATGACGTGGGAGTTTGGCAGGCAGAAGCGTTTGCCATTTGTCCCTGCGGTGAGGAGGACGGAGCCCATGGATGCGCAGATGCCGATGCAGTAGGTATTCACGTCACATGTCAGGAACTGCATGGTGTCATAAATCGCGAGGCCTGCTGTGACGGATCCGCCGGGACTGTTGATGTAGATGTGGATGTCCTTTTTCGGATCCTGCATCTGGAGGAAAAGGAGCTGCGCGATCACTGAGTTCGCCACGTAGTCGTCGATGCCGACACCGATGAAGATGATGCGGTCCTTGAGAAGACGTGAGTAAATATCGAACGAGCGCTCGCCGCGTCCGTCAGACTCGACGACGACGGGGACGTAGTAGCTATTTTGCGGGCCGTTCTTGTGAGCGGTGTTGTTGGAAGGTGGGAAGAGATTCATGGATTATTCGGCAGGTGTGGCTTCGAGTTCCTCTGCGGAGACTTCCATGACCTTCGCTTGCTCAAGAAGGAAGTCAATGGTCTGACCAATCAGCATGGAATTCCGGATCGACTGGATCTGGCGTTTCTTCTGCATGTCCTTGATGACTTTTTTGATAGGTTCCTTGCGCTGATCGGCGATCTGGGAGATTCGGGCAAGGAGGTCGTTGTCGGAAACGCTGATTTTTTCCACTGCGGCGATTTCCTGAAGCAGGAAGTTTGTGCGGAGGTTGGTGGTGGCGCGCTGGGTGGCGACATTGAAGATCTCTTCTTGCTGGCTCACCATCTGTTCGTCGGTGGCACCTTGCTTCTGGCCTTCTTCAACGAGGCTGTTTGCCTGGTTCTGTGTTTCCCGCTGAACAATTTCGTCAGGGAGATCGAAGCTGACGGCAGCGTTGAGATGCTCGATGATTTGGTTGACTTTAAATTCGTTGATTTGCTTGGCTTTTTCTTGGCCCATGTTCTCGCGGATCAAGTCCTTGATCTCGTCGAGGCTCTTTCCAGGAACGAGTTTTTCTGCGAAATCTTCGTCGATCTCGGGAAGTTTCGCTGCCTTGATGCCCTCGACGCTAGTTTGGAGGGTGATTTCCTTGCCGCGGAGCTCTTCGAAAGGGAATTCGTCATCGAGAGTGATGGTGACGTCTTTTTTGTCTCCTTCGTTGAGGCCGACAAGTTGTTCGGCGTATCCAGGGAGGAAGGCGCCTTCCTTAATCGGGAGCCAGTGATTCTCACGCTTGGCGAGATACTGGCCTTTTTCCCCGATCACGTCGGTGAGTGGCTGGCCATCGACGGTGGTGGTGAAATCGACGACCGCGATGTCATCAGTCTGGAGAGGACGGTCGGCGACGTCCTCGAATTCGGCGAGACGCTCGCGGAGTTGCTGGAGCTGTGCGTCGAGTTCCTCATCAGTGACTTCCGTCGGTGGGGCTTTTACCTCGATTCCCTTGTATTCCGGAAGAGTGAATTCGGGAGCGAGGATGAGTTTGGTATCGAACGCGATTGAGCCATCGGAGCGTTCGTTGAGATTGTCAGGGAAGCCGAAATCGAGAACTTTCAGGTTCTCTTGTTCGAGCGCTTGGTCGCAGGCTTCGCCGAAAAGAGCTTCGGTGAGTTCTTCGGAAATCTGCTTTCCAAATCGCTTCTGAATCACGTTTTTTGGAGCTTTGCCGGGGCGGAAGCCAGAGATTTTCGCCTGTGAGGCGTAGGTGGAAGTGATGGAATTACGCTTGGCGGCAACGTCGGCAGCGGGGACTTCCACGCTGAGTGTTGCGGTGCATTTCGGCTGTTTTTCGACGACGATATTCATAAAGGTTCTGCGGTGGGGGAGGGAAACTAGTGGCAGGGACGTAGTGTTGGCAACTTTCAAGTCGGGAAATCCCGGATTTTTGGAATCGGTGGAAAGAATGCTAGATCCTTCTCCTTTCAAAACCGGAAGGACGATCCACACTCGCGCCATGAATCGGCAGACGACCCGGGAACTCTCGGGAGTGCTGCAAGGTGGCCCGTTGTCCCCCCCCTGTTAGCCAACATCGTGCTCAATCCGTTGGATAAGGAATCGGAACGCCCCGGCGGCTTGCCGTCTTCCTCGAATCATTTTCCGGAGGAGAAAAATGCAAATTGCTTGGCCGGAGCGGAGTGCAGGCAATCACGCGGACACAAGTTCGCAAGATACGCCGATGCCTTCATCGTGACGGGGAAAAGCGCGAACGCGGCGAAATGGGTGCTAGCATCGTTGATTCGTTTCACCGAAGGACGACTGCAGCTGATCGTCAACCGCGTCAAAAGCCGCGCCGCTCCGCAAAAATCCTGTGAGTTTGCTGGAGTCCCCCGGCTCCGCCCTTCGGGCAGCCCTGGCGGGCCGGCTATTCCCCTCCGGAGTATTCTCGGTTACAGATTGAACAACCGGGCAAAGCTCGCGTGGACGCAAAAGGCACGCATCCGCTTCAAGGAGCAGGTGCGCCAATGGGAGCGCAGCGGACATAGAGTTCCCGGAGGGGAGCCCCGCGAGGGGTGAGCGCAGCGAATCAAATCACCAGCCGCAACCGCGGGCACAAAGTCAAAGACGTCATCGACGAGCTGCGACTCTACGTCCGTGGCTGGCTCAACTACTACAAGCTCAGTAATACCTTTAGCGAGGTGAAAGACTTGTCGCAGTGGATCAGGCGGAGAGTGAGGTTGTATTATTGGAAGCAGTGGAAACAACCACGCACGCGTCGCCGACATCTGCTGGCCTCGGGAGTCTTCCCAAGCAAAGTGCATATGGCGACGCGCAGCCGCAAAGGCTACTGGCGGATGAGCCAGACCGAATACCGCAGAGCGGGATGGACAGGAGCGAACGCGACGTGCCCCGAAGGGGTGGGAGCCGTGGGGCGGCGAGCATCAAATTGTGCGATTCGCACTGAACAACCGTTGGCTAGAGGAACAAGGAGTTCCTGATATGAAAGTCATCTGGATCGTTCTTCACTACGGGCAAGATGCCCGAGTCTGATTGGAACCGCCGTGTACGGAGCCGTACGCACGGTGGTGTGGGACCGGGGAGCTAATCACTCCCCGGGACCCGATTATGCTTCTTCTTTCCGAAAAATCCCAGCTGCTCGATACAGAGGACTCTGGAAAGACCGCTGCGACCAGTCGAGAATCCAATAATTGTCATGTGATTATCTGTCTCTGTTCGTCGATCATATCTTCCGGTTGGTAGATTCCAAACTTGCCGGATTCGTCTATCAGTAGCCAACCGGTATCAGGCATCAGTGTATCGTATCCAGCCTGAATCGACGCTTCTGCTACACCGAACCCTCGTCGGACTGAGAATGAAAAACCAGGCTGTCGCTTCTGGGATTCATTCAGGCTTGTGTTGGGAAGCCCGTCGCGAAATGAGTCTCCAATGCGGTGATATAGATCACGGAGAAATCGGTTCTGTCCTTTTGGGCGCTGAATGAGATCGCAATATCTTATGCCCTTCGCTGGATCAAGCGAGTGCTGCAGGAAGGTATCGAGTGCACTAATCGCGTCCATTTTCTTGCAGAGACCCTATGGCTGCCCGTTGAGCGAGGCACGGCATTTCAGGTCGATTGATTATTGATTTGAAAGTGGCATGTCCGGTTCAACTCGTGGGCTATCTCAATTTCTTGAGACCTATCCAACATTCATATGAACAAACAAATGAAAACGAACTCGGACACGCCACGCACACTCTACCTCGGACTTGATGTGCATAAAGAAAAAACCTCCCTCGCCATCCTCGAATCGGAGCGCGACGCGGAACCCCGCCACTACGGCGACATCAACACCTCCCAGCACGCCCTCGAACGTGCCATCCGCAGGATCGCCAAGAGTAACGACCGGCCCCTCTCCGATCTCCACGTCTGCTACGAAGCGAGCGGATGCGGGTTCTGGATCGCCCGGCGGCTTTTGCAAATGGGTGTCCGCTGCGAGGTCATCGCCCCCTCTCTCATCCCCACCAAGTCCGGCGACCGGGTCAAGACCGACAAGCGCGACGCCATGAAACTCGCCAGAAGCCTCCGCTCCAACGACCTCGTCTCGGTCAACATCCCCGACAGCGTGGACGAAGCCATCCGCGACCTTTGCCGGGGCCGCACCGATGCGGTCGACGACCTACGCCGCGCCCGTGCCCGCCTCCTCGCCCTGCTCCGCCGCCTCGGCTACAGATACGATGGCAAGACCCACTGGAACCAGGCGCACATGAACTATCTGCGCGGCCTCAAAATGCCCGACAGCGCCCACAACATCATCCTTGAGGACAACCTTACGCTCATCGACTTCCACGAGAAACGTGTCGAGAGAATCGAGGTGGAAATGCTCAACCTGCTCGACGGCTGGCAGCGCAAACCCCTCGTCGAAGCCCTCATGGCATTCAAAGGTTTCAAGCTCGTCGCCGCCATGGTCACAGTTTCGGAGGTCGGCACTTTCAGCCGCTTCGAGCATCCCAAGAAGCTCATGGCCTTCCTCGGGTTGGTACCTTCGGAAAACTCCAGCGGAGGAAGACAAAGACAGGGAGGCATCACCAAATGCGGCAACCCGCACGCACGCTGGCTCCTCATCGAACAGGCCACCCACTACCGCTACCCGCCCAAAGTCAGCGAGCAACTCTCGCGCCGACAGGCAGGGCAGGCCCGCTGGATCCTCGAGCTTTCATGGAGCACCCAGTTGCGGCTCAACACCCGCTTCAACGCACTGGCGAAACGCAGGATGCACCACAACAAGACCAAAGTCGCCATCGCCAGGGAACTCTGCGCCTTCATCTGGGAACTTGGCACCAGGATCGAATCCAGAAACCCAGCCAAAACCACCGCCGCATGATCTGAAAACAACCCTACTCCACCTTCCTTTTTTAAAAACCCCGGCGTCCCTTGGGGGGCTTTGAAAAAAGAAAGTTTCCGTTACCAGGGACATAAAGAAACCACAGAAGAAAGACACATAGCCCGGTCATCTGCGTTGCAGACCGGGATGGGAAGCGCCAGCCGGCTCAATCCTCGATAAACGTTCTGGGTTAGTTCAGCACAGCTGAATGAGCACCCGTGAAGAGACTGAAACAAGAGCCACAAACGTGAATAAAGAAACTGTTGGAAAGGTTCCGAAAGGAACAGCCCACGAATAGCAGCATACCAAGCACTAGGCGAACCTGCTGATCACAACTGGATCAAACCCGCCATTCCCATCCCGGCCTACAGCGAAGAAAAACCGGAAGAAAACTCATCAGATACTACAGATGACGTAGACAAACTTTTGCCCATTGACAAACAGGCAGCCATAGCAACGTTATAGGAATGGCGCGCCGGTGTAAAGCTCCGAATTTAATCAGACGGCTTCCTCGGCGTCGCCATCTCCGCCTTGTTCATCTTCTTCATTTCCGCCTGACCCTGACTGACCGATTCTAGGATCTTCGGCAAAGAATCTGTCTTCTCTTCCCCACATGCCCGGTCTGTTGAACTGCAACCGTCTTCGGCAACCCGCGCCGGAAGCTGCCCACTCGAAATCCCCACTTCGACCAGCGATGCGGAAATGCGCCGAAATCAGGATAACGCGGACTCAGATCGAAACAAACGCAGCCCAAGCCGGAAGCCCAGAGCAGTGCCGAATTATTGCGGTTCGGAAATATCAAACCTGGCGCAAAGCTCTTAATTTCTTTGATGAACGTCATAGGAATGGCGCGCCGGTGTCAACTTCAATTTAATCAGACGGCTTCCTCGGCGTCGCCATCTCCGACTTGTTCGCCTTCTTCTATTCGAATCTTGCGCTGATGACACTTCGTATCGAGGCTGCCTCCGGTCGACTCTTGTGCTTCGGACAACGTAGTTATCCGTCGACTTCGCGCAATCACGTGAGCGTCATCAGCTGGGTTCTGCGACCCATGCGGGTAAACGAATGCTTCTCTAAGCTCGGATCCTTGACCTCCAATGTCGGCAATGCATGCTTCGCAGGAAACGCTGACTGACTCCTTCCGAGCTATTGTGACAGTCGTAATTCAGTGACGCGATTCGATCCCACTGCTCGCGATCCAAACGATCGTGCATCTGCTGAAGCCCGCCGTCATTCGTGGTAGGATGGCACTGGATCGCTCGATCAGGGGAGTCATGCGAGATCGTAGAGGTTGCGCATGTCATATTTCTTTGCGAGACCCTATGGCTGCCCGTTGAGCGAGGCACGGCATTTCAGGTCGATTGATTATTGATTTGAAAGTGGCATGTCCGGTTCAACTCGTGGGCTATCTCAATTTCTTGAGACCTATCCAACATTCATATGAACAAACAAATGAAAACGAACTCGGACACGCCACGCACACTCTACCTCGGACTTGATGTGCATAAAGAAAAAACCTCCCTCGCCATCCTCGAATCGGAGCGCGACGCGGAACCCCGCCACTACGGCGACATCAACACCTCCCAGCACGCCCTCGAACGTGCCATCCGCAGGATCGCCAAGAGTAACGACCGGCCCCTCTCCGATCTCCACGTCTGCTACGAAGCGAGCGGATGCGGGTTCTGGATCGCCCGGCGGCTTTTGCAAATGGGTGTCCGCTGCGAGGTCATCGCCCCCTCTCTCATCCCCACCAAGTCCGGCGACCGGGTCAAGACCGACAAGCGCGACGCCATGAAACTCGCCAGAAGCCTCCGCTCCAACGACCTCGTCTCGGTCAACATCCCCGACAGCGTGGACGAAGCCATCCGCGACCTTTGCCGGGGCCGCACCGATGCGGTCGACGACCTACGCCGCGCCCGTGCCCGCCTCCTCGCCCTGCTCCGCCGCCTCGGCTACAGATACGATGGCAAGACCCACTGGAACCAGGCGCACATGAACTATCTGCGCGGCCTCAAAATGCCCGACAGCGCCCACAACATCATCCTTGAGGACAACCTTACGCTCATCGACTTCCACGAGAAACGTGTCGAGAGAATCGAGGTGGAAATGCTCAACCTGCTCGACGGCTGGCAGCGCAAACCCCTCGTCGAAGCCCTCATGGCATTCAAAGGTTTCAAGCTCGTCGCCGCCATGGTCACAGTTTCGGAGGTCGGCACTTTCAGCCGCTTCGAGCATCCCAAGAAGCTCATGGCCTTCCTCGGGTTGGTACCTTCGGAAAACTCCAGCGGAGGAAGACAAAGACAGGGAGGCATCACCAAATGCGGCAACCCGCACGCACGCTGGCTCCTCATCGAACAGGCCACCCACTACCGCTACCCGCCCAAAGTCAGCGAGCAACTCTCGCGCCGACAGGCAGGGCAGGCCCGCTGGATCCTCGAGCTTTCATGGAGCACCCAGTTGCGGCTCAACACCCGCTTCAACGCACTGGCGAAACGCAGGATGCACCACAACAAGACCAAAGTCGCCATCGCCAGGGAACTCTGCGCCTTCATCTGGGAACTTGGCACCAGGATCGAATCCAGAAACCCAGCCAAAACCACCGCCGCATGATCTGAAAACAACCCTACTCCACCTTCCTTTTTTAAAAACCCCGGCGTCCCTTGGGGGGCTTTGAAAAAAGAAAGTTTCCGTTACCAGGGACATAAAGAAACCACAGAAGAAAGACACATAGCCCGGTCATCTGCGTTGCAGACCGGGATGGGAAGCGCCAGCCGGCTCAATCCTCGATAAACGTTCTGGGTTAGTTCAGCACAGCTGAATGAGCACCCGTGAAGAGACTGAAACAAGAGCCACAAACGTGAATAAAGAAACTGTTGGAAAGGTTCCGAAAGGAACAGCCCACGAATAGCAGCATACCAAGCACTAGGCGAACCTGCTGATCACAACTGGATCAAACCCGCCATTCCCATCCCGGCCTACAGCGAAGAAAAACCGGAAGAAAACTCATCAGATACTACAGATGACGTAGACAAACTTTTGCCCATTGACAAACAGGCAGCCATAGCAACGTTATAGGAATGGCGCGCCGGTGTAAACGCCCGAATTTAATCAGACGGCTTCCTCGGCGTCGCCATCTCCGCCTTGTTCGGTTTATTTATTCGTCTTGGGCATCGAATGGTAGAGATGCCGTAATGAGGTTATTGGGCAACTCCATAGAGACAAGCTCAATTATGGTTGGATTCGGATCAGTAGCACCGAGTTCCCCAGAGTAAACTATCCTACGAACTGGGACTTCTTCCTCTTGCTGACGGTCTAGATGTTTGTTCTTCGAATCAAATATTTGCTCTTCAACCAATAGTCCGTCAGTCGTTCTATATCCATATCTAGCCTTAAACACTTCGGTATTAGTCTTGTCGAAAATCCTGCATTTCATTGGGTTGCCTTTGCGGTCTATTCGATAGTCCCTCTTGCTCGAAATGTTCCCGCTTGAGGAAATCTCAAACCGAAAGACTCGTATTTGATCTTCGGATCTTATCCAAAGTATCCGCGAGCCGTCGTCTTCAAGATTGGTTCGAATGTTGAGATCAGAATAATCTGCTATCTGGGTTGAAACGATTCGCTGCTCAGAATTTTTTTCATCACTAGGAAATTGCATCCCAGCGAAGAATGTCAGAGCTATCGTTATGGCGCTGGACAGGATTATGGTGAATGTCTTCATAGGTTTTGTTTGAAATTTTCTTACCGAACGTCATAGGAATGGCGCGCCGGTGTCAACTCCCAATTTGATCAGACGGCTTCCTCGGCGTCGCCATCTCCGACTTGTTCGACTTCTTCTTTTATTAGTCTGTAGAAACTACATGATGCCGAATTCAAGCAACGACTCCGCCCGCTCTCGTTCTGAATCTGTTACGTCTCTGGCGACGTATGGATACAGTGCAATTAGGAACCTCTTGATCTTCTCATATGCTTCGTCGGAATAGCCCCAGCCATCTCGTATCTGATTTGCAAGTGAGAGACACCACTTAAGGTAAAATCGAGGGATGATGATATCTGGAATATCCTCCCAAGAGGTGTAAAATCCCTTAGCTCTCGCTTTGTATTCAAGGACGCGGTCAGGCTCCCCCTTGGCGCACCAATAAACATCAACAATGTATTTCTTATATTCCGTGTTCGCAGGATCTTCTATAAGCACAATGATGCCCTGTGGTTTAGGTTGGAGCAAATTGATACCTGAGTAACCACACTCTAACTCAGGTGCCTTGAACATCACGTCGGCCGCACGGTTCGGGTCTGAACGCCACCTCTTATAAGAATCAGGGAAAAATCTTCTTACGATCTCTAAGCCGCTCGACGAACTGAGTAAATAACGCTCAATACGTTCTTTGTCATATACCTGATGCTCGCTCAGCGCGTTGATTGTTGCGCTTAAACCCGAACTTGGGATCGTGGAGTAGAATCCGAGAAAGCCCTTACAATTGTGCGTGGCAAGTCGATCATTGATATTGATCTCGTCTGCTGGCGTTACGGAGACACCAGTATGAGCGTTGTGCTTACAGGATACAAGCCAGCGAATATCGGTCTCGCCTCCAATACCTACTCGGCGCTCCTCAACGATCAAGTCTTTGCCTCCGTCTGCGCCTCGATCCGGCGAACAGAGGATCGTGAATCCGACTAGCTCAAGAACCTCACGTGCTAACAGCTCAAACGTGTCTTGTTGGCCGGGTTGAGTCTTATCGGCTTTGGCTGAGGGAATCTCCGTGAAATCGAGCGATGGCATATTTCTTGTCGAACGTAATCTTGTCGAACAGGGTATTCTGTCACAGGTAGGATGGGTATTTGATCGGGGGGGAGCAAGGTCCAATTCAGGTGGGACACGTAACTGCTTTAAATCCAGCTTCTTCCGAGTATGTTTCGTTCGCTTTGATTTTTTGGATCTATTTGAGATTATAGGAACTTAGGCAAACTGATATTTTTTATCGGATATCTGAGAATTTAGGGAGTCGATACAATATTTTCACCAAAAGGCTTCGGCTTCGGGGGGGGGTGAATTGTATCGTTTTGATGGAGGCAGGGACGGTGGCTTTTGGTGGCGAGGAGGCGGCTGGTGCGGTATTTTGTTCCCTTTTGGATCCAAGAAGAGTTTCGGGTGGCAGTGTAGGAACGGAATGTTCGTTGATCGTGGACGTGGGGTGCTCGCGCGGCAACGGGCGCTAATCAATAGAATACTCTCTGCGCATTGTTGTTGATTCAGGTTCCCCGTCCCCGCTCGGTGCCGGGGCGTTTTTTGTTCTCGTGGCTTTCCCTCGCTCGATCGCTCGCTCGGTTTTACTTGGCTTCAAAGTTGGATTGATTTTTTGGAAGTGTTCCGGCATGCTCCGCTGGTGATTCGGAAATATTGCCCGTTGGTTGTTTTGTTAGGTCTTTGGGTTCCCGCGACGGCTCAGGATTGGGAGCGGGAGAAAGTGGATTTTGCGGAAATCGAAGGGAGGGCAAAGCAGCTCGCTGAAGAGCCGTATGTCTCGCCGGATAAGGAATCGTTGCCGGGCTGGATGAAAGATCTCACCTACGACCAATACCGCGATATCCGTTTCAAGGAGGAGATGGCGCTGTGGAAGGAGGATGGCCTGCCGTTCCGCGCGATGTTTTTTCATCCGGGTTATCTTTTCCGCGAGCCGGTAACGATACGTGAGGCCACGGGCACTCACATGCAGGACGTGAGGCTTACGGAGGCATTTTTCAACTACGGCAAGCTGGTGGGTGAGCGGGGTGAAATGCCTTCCGATGGTGGTTTCGCGGGGTTCCGGCTTCATGCGCCGCTGAACAAGGCGGATGTTTTCGATGAGTTGATCGTTTTCCAGGGTGCAAGCTACTGGCGTGCCCTGGGAAAGGGGCAGCTTTACGGGATTTCCGCACGCGGGGTGGCGGTGGATACGGGTGCGGACGGAGTGGCGGAGGAATTTCCTGCGTTTCGTGAGTTCTGGTTGCGGAAGCCGTCAGTGGGTTCGGAATCGGTGGTCCTCTACGGTTTGCTGGATGGGCCTTCGCTTTCGGGCGCGTACAGGTTCGAGATCCGCCCAGGTGATGATACGCGTGTGGCGGTCAAGGCGGTGCTGTTTCCGAGAAAGGAAATCGGGCGGCTGGGCATCGCGCCTATGTCGAGCATGTTCTGGTTTGGCGAGAATTCGAAACGTCGGTTCGATGACTTTCGGCCTGAGGTGCATGATTCGGACGGTCTCGCCGTACACCTAGGAAGCGGCGAGAGGATCTGGCGGCCTCTGGGGAACGATACGGGAAATCTTGGATTCAGCTTTTTTCAAATGGACGACTGCAAGGGCTTTGGGTTGCTCCAGCGTGACAGGCGTTTCGAGGCATACGAGGATGGGGAGGCTGGATATGAGAAACGCCCTTCGCTGTGGATTGAGCCGACTTCCGAGTGGGGGGCGGGCAGTGTGATGCTGATGGAAATTCCGACGACCAACGAGCTTGCTGACAATGCCGTCGCGATGTGGGTGCCGCAGAAGGCTGCCGTGCCGGGAGAGCGCATGGAGTTTTCCTACACGCAGCATTGGACGATGGCACCGGATCCTTCGGGAGCGGGCCGGTTTGTTGCGGCGACGCGGACGGGGGTGCATGACTGGCAGCCGGAGCAGAGGACGATGGTGGTGGAGTTCGAGGGCGAGGGGCTGGTTGCGGAGGATGGATCGCTGCCGGAGGCTTTCGTGGAGGCGCGAAGTCTCTCCGGGGTTGAGGCGGTGGTGCAGGGCACGGCGGTGCAAAGCTTGCCGGGAGGCCGGGTGAGGCTGGCCTTCCAGCTCGCGCCGAAGGAAGACGGGGCAAAGCTTTCTGAAACGGGTCCGCTTGAGCTGCGGGCTGGCTTGAAGAGGGGTGAAGATTTCCTGACAGAAACATGGGTGTACCGCATAGATCCCTAGAAACCCTCCGCGATCTCGGTGAGGTAGAGCTACAGGAATGGGAGGAAGCCTACGCCACTGTGGAGGCATACCTATGCTCGTTGCGGGTGCGGAACCGGCTGCTGCTTGCGGAGCTGGTAAGGCGCATCCTTTGGAATGCCTCCGCGAGAAGGGCGATTGAGCCTGAGAAATCCGCGCGCATGCTCGCGATGGAAGAGACGCTCTTAGAGATCGGCGAGTGGACCCAGGAGGTGCTGGGTGAGGAGTTGGAAAACAAGAGGCTGGCCGCGCGCGGGAGGCTCGCGCTGCTCTTGGCTGGGATGCCGGACAAGTGGCAGGGCATCTTTCTCACCCCGGCCCCGTGGCCGGAGGCTTTCGTGGATGCGATGAGGAAATCCTACCTCGCCGCTGGCCCGAGCTTTGCGGAGCTGACGATGGTCCCAAAGCCACTGCGTCTCAATGCCCTCGGCAGTGGGGCGGCGCAATGGTGGGAGACGATGGACAGGCGGCCCATCGTTAGGAAAATGTCCGCCGTGGTGGCTCTTTCGATCCTCGCTGGCTTGGTCTGGGTCATCTTTTTTTCCTAATGGAACAAGAAACGGAAACCTCAAGCATCCAACTGATCAGCCCCGGCAGGGTCCGGATGAGACGCATCGTGTTTTTCGGTTCCGTGCTGCTGGCAAATGCGGTGAGCGTTTTCTGGCTGGCGGATCTTTTCTGGAGCGAGGGATATCACCGCGTCCACGTGCCACTACTGATGATCTTCGCCGTGCTCAACGGGCTATTGGTCTTGGGTTCCTTCCATGCGCTTTTCGGAGCGATGGAAATGTCCGTGGGCAGGCGGCGGACGGTGAGTATCACGAGCCTAGCCGGGGAGGGGACGGAGAATCTTTCCCGCCGTTTCTCGGTCGTGATGCCTGTCTATAATGAGGACAGTGCGAAATTCTGTGCCCGTATCGAGGCCATCTACCGATCTATCAAGGCCACCGGGCATCTGGATTCATTCGATTTCTTTCTCCTGAGCGATACCCGGGACATCGATCTCTGGATCATTGAGGAAGTCGCATGGGCGAATCTGTGCCGCAGGCTGGATGGCTTCGGGAAAATCTACTACAGACGTCGTAGGACAAACGAAAACCGCAAGGCCGGAAACATCGGCGACTTCGTCCGGAAATGGGGCGGTCGCTACGAGGGCATGCTCGTGCTGGACGCGGACAGCTTGATGGATGGCCGAGACATCGTCCGCATGGCGCGGGTGATGGAGAAGCACCCAAAGCTGGGAATCCTACAAACACCGCCGAAACTTTTGCGTGGCACATCCGTTTTCACCCGGCTCCAGCAATTCGCCATGTCGATCTACGGGCCGCTGTTTATTCGTGGGCTGAATTTCTGGCAACTCTCCGGGGGGAGCTACTGGGGGCATAACGCGATGATACGTGTGCAGCCGTTTTCCGAATTCTGCGAGCTTCCCGCGTTACCTGGGCGAGAGCCGTTTGGGGGAAGGATACTCAGTCATGATTTCGTCGAGGCTGCCCTGATGGTTTCGCAGGGCTGGGAGGTCTGGCTGGGCTGGGACATTGAGGGCACGTATGAGGAGGCCCCGCCCACCTTGATCGACCACTTGAAACGCGACCGCCGCTGGTGCCAGGGAAACCTCCAGCACCTGTGGCTGATCTTCGCCCGGAAGCTTCCACTCACCGTGCGTATTCACCTTTTCATGGGGATCATGGCCTACCTTGGCGGGCCGTTGTGGTTTCTTTTCCTCGCCCTCGGGACGTGGCTGGCGTGGGACTATCGGGAGAGCAATCTAACACCTTTGCCCTTCGAGGGATTTGTTCAGCAATGGTTCGGAATCGGCACAGCGATGCAGGGTTTGATGCTAGCACTCGCAGTCGCCTTTCTATTGTTTTCTCCGAAAATTCTCGCCGTGATCCGCGCTCTTGCGGTGCCCTCACTGAGGAAGTCTTTCGGAGGCTCCGCGGCGATCGTTGCAAGTGCTTTCCTCGAAACCCTCATCTCCATTCTCCTCGCGCCAGTGATGATGCTCGCGCACACTTTGATGGTTTTAAGCATCATGTCTGGAAAGGCCGTAGGATGGGGCAATCAGAACCGGGAGGCGGATGGAACCGCTTGGACGGATGCCCTGCGTTTCCATGCTTTTCCTACGATTGCTGGGATCGGATGGACGCTGCTCGCGTTAAGAATCGGGCCGTCGTTCGCCATCTGGATGGCTCCAATATTGGCAGGGCTGGTGTTGAGCGTGCCGGTCTCCGTTTGGACAAGCAGGACGAAGATTGGAGCAGCTCTCCAGCGCGGGAAAGTCCTCCTCACACCGGATGAAACCTCGCCGCCCGAGATTCTTCAACTTGCGGAAAGTGCCGAGCAGATCGTTCATTCCGTGCTCAATGCGGATTTTCCCCAACGCAGGGGTTTTGTGGCGGCTGTCGTGGATCCCTACGTCAACGGCATCCACCTTTCTCTGCTAGAGCATTCGGAAATGAACTCGGTGGAAGAAGCGCTCGCAAAGCGTTGCCTCAAAGAGGGACCGGCGAGTCTCTCTCCAGAGGAAACAGGGCGATTGCTCTACCTATTCCCGGCCATGCTCATGGCGCACCGCAGCGTGTGGCTGGCGAACGAGGACGAGATTCATCCCGTCTGGAAAACGGCCATCGAAAGCTACCGCGCCAGGCCGTCAGTCTGAGCGCCCATGTGGTGGCAAATCCCCCCGGTCGGCACACGAAACCGCCCGGTAATCCCCCCAAACCGCCCGGTAGTGCCTGTTTTCAAAAACGCCATTTAATCCCATCGCCAATGATAACAAAACACGTACAGGAACCGCGCAACACCCATGCAAAAGAAGTGTGATTTTTCAGTTGGTGAGATCGCCGCAGTCCAAGGACTGCGGCGGAAAAGCCGCTTTCCTCAAAACCCGCCTAACCGCCGATCTCGAGCCTCCCGCACCCTGAACCCTGAACCCTGAACCCTGAACCCTGAACCCTGAACCCTGAACCCTGAACCCTGAACCCTGAACCCGCCCCCCAATTTTCGTCTTCACGATGCTCTGCACAGCAGAACCCGAAGTGCTCAACGGGTGCTTCACGGCAACATTTCACTTGTCGAGAACTGGTGGAAAAGCGGAATGGCCACATCTCGAGCGTTGCTGTGGTTTGTGGTAGGGCGATCAAACCAGGAAAATATTCGAATAGCAGGTGCCTTATGAATAGAGGCGGGCATCATAAACAAGGAGAGGCGGATGGTATCCGCCTTTCTTTCTTCCACTCGCGGATACCATCCGCGACTCCTTGTCCGCCCCTCCTTGAGGGAATCAATCCGGGAAGACGATGGCGCGGTGGCCGTCGATGATGGTGCGGTCGTGGACGTGGTAGCGTATGCCGCGGGCGAGGGCGGCGCGCTCGCAGTGGCGGCCGAGGCGGGCGAGGTCGTTGGGGGAGTGGAAGTGGGAGACGCGCTCTACTTCCTGCTCGATGATGGGGCCAGCATCGAGATCCGCGGTGACATAGTGACAGGTGGCACCGATGAGTTTCACGCCGCGCTCGTGGGCCTGGCGGTAGGGGTTTGCGCCGATGAATGCGGGGAGGAAGGAGTGGTGGATGTTGATAATTTTCCCGGAGAACTCCTGGCAGAAGCCGTCCGGCAGTATCTGCATGAAGCGGGCGAGGACGATGAGCTCGACGTCCTGGGCGAGGAGGAGATCGCGGATTTCGAAGAAGCCTTTTTCGCGCAGCGGGCCGTCCATCTCGATGTGGTGGAAGGGGAGGCCGGCGCGTTGGGCGATGTGTGCGCAGTTGTCGCGGTTCCCGATGAGTGAGGTGATTTCGATGGGAAGCTCGCCTAGCTCGGTGCGGAGGAGGATTTCGTTGAGGCAGTGGTCGGTTTTTGTGACGAGCACTGCGGTGCGCATTTTATAAGGCAGCTCGCGGAAGTGCCAGGTGGCGCCGAGGGAGCGGCCGAGGGTGCCGAAGCCGGTTTTGAAATCCTCCACGGTCACATCGAGCCCGGATGTATCGATCTCCAGGCGGGCGAAGAATTTTTTCCCGAGCTGGTCGGAGAACTGGCTGAACTCGGTGAGGTTGCCTTGATGGGCAGCGACGTAGGACGCGATTTTTGCGACGATTCCCGGATGATCCGGGGAAGAGAGTTTAAGGATGAGGCCGGGCATAGGAGGGAAACTTTCAATTATAAATTTTAAACCTCAATGAAGAGAATAGAAGCGGGAGGCGGCTTTGCGGGTGAGCGGATTGGTCATTGAGGCTTGATCGAGAAAATTCTCCGGTGTGTTCCGTTTTCTCCATCCGTGGTAGGTGGCGAGAGTTTCGAACGCGGCGTAGAGGGAGCCTTGCATGGGGTTATGAAGATTCAGCTCGACCTCGATATTTTCCGGTAAGCCTAGTGGTTGGAGCAGGGCGACGGAATCAAGTTTTTGGAGGCCATTGGAATACTGATCCGTTCCGCTCAGGGCGAGACCCATGAGCATGTAGTGAGGGTGCAGCCAGCGGACTCCCATGACATCAACTCCGTTCGCAGTGTAGCCGGCTCCGGGCATCGCTGCTTCGCCTGCCGAGAGAGAGAAAATACCGTCGCGTGCGGCGCGAGATTGTGGCCAGGTTTCACTGATGTAGTTTTGCTGCTGGGCCAGTAGGGCACTTCGAGTCTGTGGCCAAGAGATGCCACTGATAAGATCTGGCTCCGGTTTGTCGAAGTCCGGATAGAAAAGGCTTTGCAGCTCTGCGATGAAACCCACTCCTCGATAAATTTCCCCGGAATCACTCATTCTTCCTCGAGGAGTGCGATCGGGGACCATGGCTTCCAGTGCTAGGACGAGTGCCGTCTCTCCTCCCCAATCGCCCCAATTACTGGAGATCGGGGTTTTTCCGTCATCCAGAAATCCATGGCTGATCCATCCTTCCGAGTCGGTCACAGCATCGAAATCGAGTGCCGAAATCATCGCGATGACATCATCCCGCGCAGCAGGCATCTCGAGGATATCCGTGGCGAGGAGAAGAGATTGAAGTGCGATCGCCGTATCGACAGTGCTGAACTCCGTGCCGGGATGGATCGTGATTCTCCCGGAGTCATCGCGATGGACGAAGTGGGGGAGGAATCCAGCCGCCTTCGGCAGCGCGCGGAGGGCGGTGATGGTGGTGGAAATTTCCGCGATAACCTCATCCATTGGGACGATGCCCTCGGCGGCTCCCAGCGCGCTACCAAGTGCCTGCATGCCGGTGGATGCGATGGAGTCGAAAACCCCCGTCGGGATGTGCCCCCGGTCGCGGGTGAAACCGCTTTTTACGTCGTGGCAGCGGCGGAGTTTCCCTAGAGAAATCCGGAACACCCACTCTTCCATGGACATCTCCGGGCGCTCTGCGATGAACCCGATGGAAGAAATTTGGAGCTCGCAGCCCGGCTCCGCAATCCAGTTCATGAACTTGATATTGCCCTTGGGGAACGGGGTGATATCGAACTGGTAGGTGGCTGTGGAACTACTGTCGATTGCAAGCGTGCTGCTCCAGAGGACAGCCCGGTTCACATTGGCCAGTTCAAAACGCACGGTGCCGTGGCCGGAGGCATTGACACTGAGTTTGCGGATGCCAGTGCGCTTTTCCTCCGGTCCTTCAAGGCCTGTCAGATCGGTGGGATCTAAGGAGCGGAACGATTGCGAGGCCAATCCCGCAAGTGAATGCCAGGCTCCGGTCCATTGCCCCTCCGGCTTCACATGAATGATGCCGCCGCGCGAATCAATCCTGTCACCGCCCGGTCCCATCCAACCAAAATCCGATGCGAAATGGGTGAAGTTTTCAAACGGGTTAATCATGGGAGCCGCATCCTTCCTGTCGCCGGGAAAGGAGATCGTATAGTCGATGATGGGCTGCCACACGGGATCGGCGCTCGAAATTCCGCACAGGAGAAATGACAGGGCAGCAAAATTACGTAACATCCGGGGCTGATTTTGCCTCAATCCAACTGCAATGCAAGCGCGTGGGGGCTACGTTTCGGGCTGCTTTTTGCAATTCTAGTAATACCTTTGGATACTTGAATCGAATCGGTATCACCCTAGTCTTCTACCTAGCTCAACCAAGAGAGCGAAAGTCCCGGCTAATCGTTGGGAAATATGACAAAATTTAATTCATGATACCTAATCTAAAAACCCTCCTGCCCCTTCTTCTTCTGCCCACGCTTGCCCTTGGAAACGAAGCCGAATGGAAGAACCTCCTACCCGCGAAAACCGACCAACTCGATGCTGCCTGGCAAGAGTTTGGCGAACAAGCCAGCCCGTCTGACAAGCCCCTGCCTAAGGTTCGCACGAAGACCTGGCACATCGATCCCGCCACCGGTTCCCTCATGTGCGCTGGTGAACCTTATGGCGTGCTCCTGACCCGCGAGGCCTACGCGGATTACGAACTGGAATGCGTATTCCGCTATCTGCCCAAGGAAGGCGAGACCGGCTGGCAAGGTCAGAAAAGAGGCAATTCCGGCATCTTCGTCCGCAACGACCGCAGCTTGCCCGAGACCCTTTTCCTCATGCACCAGGTCGAGCTGGCGACTTCCAATGCTTTCGCCCGCGTGCATGGCGGGCGCGTTAGCAGCGACGGCACCCTCTACCGCATGGCTGAAAAAGTCGCCCGTGACGGGAAATGGGTGGATGAGCAACACCACATCCCCGGCCGCTTCAAATCCTCGATCAAAACAACCGTAGTCGCCCCCTGGCCCGATCCCGGTCCCGAGCTACCACCAGCAGGCAAGAACATCGAGCACCCGCTCAACGAATGGAACACCTACCGCATCACCTGCGTAGGCCCGGTAATCCGTGTTTTCATGAACGGCGAACCCGTCAGCGTCGTGGCAAACGCCCAGGCCTTGACCGGTGGCATCGGTGTCGAGTCAGAAGGACGCCCCTTTGAAATCAAAACCTTCCGAGTCCGCGAGCTGGAAAAGGAAAAATAAGGAGAAGCGCGCGTCCCGCCGCTAGCAAAGAATAGAGAATAAATCGCCAGTCCACCGCCAAACGGCTGGAAGCACGCTTCCACATACCACCATGATCATCCGTAAATACTCTGAACAAACCCCCTTCACCACCAAGGACGGCTCCACCATCACCAGTCTTCTCGATTCCGCAAACGCGCCGGTGAAGAAACAGAGTCTCGCGGAGGCGAGTATTCCCGCTGGAGGCTCCACTCAGCGGCATTATCACAAGGCCAGCGAGGAGTTCTACTACATCTCTAGTGGTGTAGGACTTATGGAGATCGAAGGAGAAACCTGCGAGGTCGTCACCGGCGATGTCATCCTCATCCCGCCAGGCGCATGGCATGAAATCAAAGCTACTACGGATCTCGTATTTCTTTGCTGCTGCGCTCCTCCTTACCGGCACGACGATACGTTTTTCGAGTAAAAACTCCTTGGTCTGCTACAGCCTGCTGTAGCTTTGGCGATGCAGCCTGCTGCCAGCCGACGGCATTGGTCTTTCCCCTTCTTTGGTTCCGCGCTGATTGAAACTTCCCATTGCGGAAAATTCCCCCTCGGTCATCCTTGGGAATGATTAAAACTCTCCTGATGTCGCTTTGCGCTGCCGCAACCGTTGCTGCACAAACCGAGGCGGATCCATTCGCGAAAATAAAAGACGTCCCGGACACTCGTCTTTACGAACTCCGCACCTACTACGCGGCACCTGGGAAGCTCGAAAGTCTCCTTGCCCGTTTCCGCGACCACACCTGCCGTCTTTTCGAAAAGCACGGGATCACAAATGTTGGCTACTGGGTGCCTGTGGACAATCCGGACAACCTGTTCATCTACGTCCGCGCGTTTCCAGATATGGCTGCGATGAAGAAGAGCACCGCCGCCTTCCGCGTTGACCCCGAGTGGCAGAAGGCTAGGGATGAATCGCAGGCCGAAGGAAAGCTGATCGGGAAAATCGATAGTGTTTTCATGGCGGCAAGCGATTATTCATTGGGGTTTGAAGACCCTTTCGGAGGCGGTGATGGCAGTCTCTTCGAGATGCGCACCTACACTGCCACTCCGGGAAACCTTCCAAGCCTTCACGCCCGCTTCCGCGACCACACGGTCGGCCTTTTTGCAAAGCACGGGATAAGAAACCTCGGCTATTTCCAGTTCCTGCCTGATCAAAAAGGTGCGGAGAACACCCTGCTCTACTTCATCGCCCACAAAGATATGGAATCCGCGCAAGAATCCTGGAAAGCCTTTGGAGCGGATCCCGAATGGGTCGCCGCGAAGAAAGATTCCGAGGAAAAAGCTGGTGGCTCTCTCACCGAAAAGGGTGGAGTGAAATCCGTTTTTCTCAAGCCGACGGACTTCTCCCCCGTGAAATAATGATTGCTGGACGATCTAAGGTATCGTTGTCGGCGTCTAGTTCTTGAGTAGCTCGACCATCGTCTCACCCATTGCCAGTCCGATGTCCATGTAGGTCTTGGCATTGCCGCCGTAGTGGCCGTTTGATGCCCCGCCTTGGCTGATCGGGTGGCTGTAAACGGTGGCGACGTTGCCTTTGAAATCCGGGTGCTTGCCGGATTCCCCGTCCACGGCGAGCTGGGCGTCAAGGATGAGCTTATCGTTTCCTGTCGCCTTGTCTTTTTCGCTCTGACCGAGAGTCGCGCAGACAAACTTGGCATTTGGTGCATCGAAGTCTTTGCGAAGTTGATTGATGAAGTTAACGAGATTTTCCTCATAGTGGCTCGCGTGTGCCTCGTCGTAGCGATCCTTGTCGCCCTGCCAGTAGAAAAAGCCGGCGACCTCGTAGCCATTTGCGCCGGGGTAGTAGGTATCGAGTTCCGCGAGCACTTTCTTCGCATCGGCGATGTCGGTGTCGTATTGTTTCCCGGCGTACCAATCGATGGGTTTTGGCTCAGTGCCCTTTTCCCATTTCAGCGGGGACTCCTTGTAGCCTGCATAGACATAGGTTTTCTTCTCTTTGGTTTTCCTGTCCGTGCCTTCGAACTCATATCCCTTGCTGCCTGGAGGCAATAGATCCCAGCCGAGACTGCGGTTCCCGATGCAACTTTTCAGCACCATGACAGGCTCATTGAGCGCGTTTCCAAGCTGATGGCCGATCCCGAGTTCGGGGCCGATCTTTCCACCCGGGACGGTCATCCACTCGTTGTTGAGTTCCTTTCCTGTCATGTAGCGGACGTAACGGACATCATTTCGTTCGGTCCAGTTGCCTTCGTCATCGGAGAGAAAGGGGTAGAGTTTCTCGGTTTTTACGGCGTACTCGAGGCTTCCTTCTTTGTCGCCTTTGATTTTGCCAGCACCGACCATGTTCGACTGCCCTAGCAGAATGAAGACTTTGACAGGCTTGGCCATGTCCGCTGGCTTGCCGTCGGTGACGGGAAGAGTTTCTGCGTGGAGCGCGGAGATGGCCACGAGGGCAAGCCCTAGCAGGGAGGACGTCAGATAGGTTCGGCCTTTCATAGTCTCCTTGTATCGACTCCATGGAGTGGTTTGGCAAAAACAAATTGGACCAAACAAATTGAACCTTCACACTCTCGCTTGCGGAAAGCTCCTCGTTGGTCATCATCAGGAATGCGAAAACTCTTCTTTTCTACGATGATGTTTATCGGCTCTTTGGTTCCCGTGTTCGGAGAGGTGGAGTATGAGATTAGCACCGGATACAAGAGCGAGATAATTTGTCGTGGATTTGATCTAGAAGGAGAACCGGATGGCTACGTGCTTGAACTCCGCACCTACCACGCGGCTCCCGGAAAGCTCGACGCTCTGCTAACTCGCTTCCGAGATCATACCTGCCAGCTATTTGTAAAACACAGGATGTGCAATGTGGGGTATTGGGTGCCTGCCGAGAATCCCGACAACCTTCTGATCTACCTGATGGCCTATCGGGGCATGGGCGCCCGTGATGCATCATGGAAAGCCTTCCTAGCAGATCCTGATTGGAAGAAGGCGCAGGCTGCTTCCGAGGTCGATGGAAAGCTGGTCGATAAGGTTGATCAGAGCTTCATGACTCCCACTGATTTTTCCGAAGGCTTCGCCAAAATCGCTCCGGACCGCCCGAAGGGGATTACTGATCCTCTCGAATACGTCCCCGCTCCCGCTGGAAACGAGCACCTCTTCGAGATGCGCACCTACATAACCACCCTCGATCATCTACCAAACCTTCATGACCGTTTTCGCGATCACACCATCGACCTTTTCGAAAAACACGGCATCACCAACCTAGCCTATTTTCAGCTCACTCCGGATCAGAAAGGCACGGACAATACCCTGATCTATTTTGTCGCTCACAAGGATCGCGGCGCGGCGAAAGAATCTTGGAGCGCTTTTTCCGCGGATCCCGATTGGATCGCGGCGAAGAAGGCCTCGGAAGAAAAGGCCGAAGGATCACTCACGGAGAAAGGAGGGGTGAGTTCCGTATTCCTTGTTCCTACGGATTTTTCCCCAGTGAAATAGCCCGAACGCAGGCAGGACAGGGAAGGGGATTGCATTTTCTGGTCCCGCATCTATTCCCGGCATGTGAAAATCCTACTGATCTCCATCCTCATCGGCCTCACCACCGGCCTGCTCGGCGCTCTGTGTGGAGTCGGCGGGGGCATCGTGCTTGTTCCCGCGTTTGTCACCTTTTTCGGATTCGAGCAAAAACAGGCAGTCGCCACCTCGCTGGCTGTGATCATCATTACGGCCATCGCCTCCACTCTGAATAATGCACAGCAGAAGGATCTCATCGACTGGAAAATCGTCGCCGCCGTCGGTGCCGCGTCTGCTCTGACCGCCTGGTTTGGCAGCGATCTCATGCGCTCCCTTTCCAATCAGACACTCACGAGAACCTTCGGAGTTGTTCTGCTGGTGTTCGGAACCAGGATGCTGATCAAAGGGTAGTCAGCATCTCGAATTCCAACTCCCAAGCCTCTTCTTGAGAGTTGAATTTTAAAAGCATCCCGGAATCGCTGCCAGAACTCTCGCCACCTCAAGTTCATTTTGGCACCTGGCGTCCATCACACATTTCGGAGAAAGGCAGGGGGCGCATTCCACGTGCCGTTTGACCACGACATGGCGCTTGCCCAGAGGGCGTTTCCAGACCGGGTCATTCGGCCCGAACAAAGTGACGCAGGTGGAACCCGCATGCGCGGCAAGGTGGGGGAGGGAACCGTCCGCAGAAATAACAAGTTGATGGATCGCCAGCAGTGGCAGAGCAGCGGCAAGAGGAGCGGCATGGAAAAACTCGACGTCGCCACCCAGTCTGCCGGCGAGGATCTTGCCCAGCCCGCGACCGCCCACAACTCCTGCGATCGTCACCCGTTTCCCCTGTTCGAGCAGTTCTTCCGCCAGTTCCTGCCAGCGATCCAGTGGCCACTCGTGGCTGGGGCCGAAGTCGGATCCAGGGCATAGGAGGACCGTCCGTGGTTCCGCCGGCACGCCCATGGAAGCGGCGGTGAAATACTCAGGTCTGTCCACCGTCAGTCCCATGCGCTCACAGGTATTGAGATATTTCCTGACCCTGTGTTCCACGGGGCCTTCCGCAATATCGAGAGGGTGAGTGAGCAGCTTCGCCATCGCGCCGTGCTCTGGTCCCAATCGTTTGGCTACGCCAGCCTTCGCGAGTGCCTTGGCCGCCACCCCTGGCTCCCATGCAAGAGCGGCCCCCCACTCGCTGCCGATCATTCCCGCCAAAGCTCGGGCACTTGTTTTCGGGGAAAAGCGGACCTGTGGCAGCCGGCACACCGTCTCCCAAAACGACTGTTGCTCCTCCCTACAAAGCAGGCCGCCCGCCAGCCCGGAGGCCACCATCGCCCTCACCGCCGGGACCGCGAACGTTGCCTCGTCCCAGCGTTCCGGGACCGCAATGAGCATTCCTTTTCCCTCACTCATTTCATCTGGCCAGTCTTCCTTGAATTTTGAATTTTGAGATTTGAGTTTTCACTTCTTATCCAGGTTCGCCGCCATGTCTTCCTCAGTCACGCTGGAATCCACGCCTCCCTCCGGGACATCCATTTTGCAGATCCAGAGCATCGCATTCAGAGCGATTTTCCGGAAATTGTCATCCGCCCAGTTCTTGTGAAAGTGCCCACCTGTGAAGCCGACACCACGACCTCCATCCTCACGCTCGATTGCCCACATCATCGTTTCCTCCTCGCCTTTCTTCGCTTGGATATGTGGATAGGGACCTTTCGGATGCACGTAGGGACCGTCGCGGGTTTCATCGCTCGGGGTAGCTACTAATAGAGAGGTCACACCCTTTTGTCCCTCTGGGAAACGGATGGAGAAATACCACTCGTCCTTGATTTTGAATGGCTCAATGCCCCGCGCGACTGGATGCTCGGGGAATGTTTCGTACTCCGCGTCCCAGATCGGGTTCACAGAGAAGCCCGCTTCGTATGCCCCACCGATCCACTCGCGGAACGCATCTCCGCTGTCACCCTTGTCCGCGCACTGCACCGCGTAGTGCATCATCATGATCCCGGCTCCTCGGTTAGCCGCCGCCTGGATCAACTCGCGGTGATTTTTCTGGAGTGCTGGATGCCCGTTTCCGCCGTCCGCGTAGATCACGATCCCGTCCGCGTCTTCCAAAGTCTTGTCATCGGAAACCCAGTGGTTGGCATGCACCTCGACTTCCAGTCCCTCGGTGTCGGAAAGACATTTTTTTAGTAGCAGGCTGCCCGCATTGAATTCATGCATGCCGGCCGGATGGCTAGGCTTCCCCGCAATAATGACGAGTTTTCTCACCCCGGCCTCTTCCGCTATGACATGAAATGGTGACACCGCGAGCAGCAATGCCACAGCCGAAAGAAAGTTTCTCCGTGTAGTCTTCGTTCTCATTTCCCACAATCCACCACTTCCCACCCGCACCTTCAACACTCATTTTCGACCTTTCCGATGTCCATGGCAAAAATCCTATTCTCCGCCCTCTGCCTCACAAGCCCGCTCCTCGCGGAAGACCGACCGAACATCGTCCTTCTGTTCGCCGATGACTGGGGTCGTCACGCCTCCGCCTACGCTGCGCTCGACGGCCCGGGCACGGCCAACGACATCATCAGCACACCGAATTTCGATCGCATTGCCAAAGAAGGCGTCATTTTCCGCAACGCCTTCGTATCCTCGCCCTCCTGCACCCCTTGCCGCAGCGCACTGGTATCGGGAAAACACTTCTGGCAAACCGGAAGCGCCTCCATCCTCCATTCGAAGTGGGATTTTTCCCAGCCCGCCTTTCCCCTCATCCTCAAGGAAAACGGCTACCACATCGGCATGGCCTACAAGGGCTGGGGACCAGGCGGCCCGAGCGAAGCGCCCTTCGGTGGCCCGGATGCCCGCTACCAGAAAGCGGGAGGAAAATTCAGCCAGTTTTCCCAAACCGTCACCGACCTTGTCAAAAAAGGAACACCCCTCGATGAAGCCAAGGAAACCCTCTACTCGGAAGTCCGGAAAAACTTTGACCAGTTCCTCTCCGCCCGCTCCGGAGACGAGCCGTTCTTCTATCTCTTCGGTCCCACCAACACCCACAGAAAATGGATCAAAGGCTCCGGCAAAGCCCTCTGGAACCTTGAACCGGAAAATCTCAAAGAAAAACTCCCGCCCTTCCTCCCTGACGTAGAGGAGATCCGTCAGGACTTCGCCGACTATCTCGGAGAGGCCCAGGCCGTCGATGCGGGAATCGGTGTTATCTACGACAGGCTCAAGGAGTCCGGCGAATTGGAGAACACCATCATCATCATTTCCGGGGACCACGGTGCCCCCGGCTTTCCTTACGGGAAAGTGAACCTCTACGATTTCGGTACCCGCGTCCCTCTCGTGATCCGTTTCGGGAAAAACATCAAAACAGGCAGCACGATCGACCGCCTCACCTCCCTCATCGACATCGCCCCCACCGTCCTTGATGCCGCTGGAATCACCCCGCCTGAAGAGATGATAGGAAAATCCCTGATCCCCATCCTCACCGGAAAGGAACCACACACTTCCTCGGACGAAGCCGTCTTTACCGGGCGCGAGCGCCACGTTCCCGTTGCCCGCGAAGGTAACCTGCCCTACCCCCAGCGCGCCATCCGCACCAAGGATTATCTCTTCATCATCAATTTCGAACCCGACCGCTGGCCCGCTGGAGATCCACGCAAAATTTCCAAAGACAGCATCCCGTCGCAGAACGAACTCGAAAACAACACCCACATCACCCTCGCCGACGAAGACGCCGGCCCCACCAAAGCATGGATGGTGCAGCATCGCGACGACTACTCCTGGAAGGAATACTACGACCGCGCCTACGGCAAACGCCCGGAATATGAGCTCTACGATCTGAAAAATGATCCGAACCAGATCGAGAACCTCGCAGGAAAATCCGAGCTAAAGGAAGTCGAAGTAGCCCTGAAAAAACGCCTCATGGCCGAACTCACCCGCACCAAAGATCCCCGCGTTACGGGCGACCGGATGTTTTACGAAACCGCCCCCATGACGGATGGGAAATAACTTTGGAGTGCGGACGGCTCGCCTCCGCTTTCGATAGTGAGGCTCGCCTCACGGTGTCCGACCCCACGCCCCCCCCACCAAAGAAGGCAAGCCCTCCAGCCCCAGAGCGGAGGCAAGCCATCACGCACTCCAATCCCAAATTACAAGTGTCCTCAAACAACCACTGGCCGCATGCCCCCGACCACCGTTTGAAAGAAGCTGGAACCTTCATGGTCACCGCAGCAACCTATCAGAAAGCAAAGCTCTTTCACGATCAGGAGAGTCTCGAAGCTCTCTGCGGCGGCTTGTTAAAGTATTCTGGCAAACACAATTGGAGTCTCCACGCTTGGGCTGTGTTCCCGAACCATTACCACTTTATCGCAAAATCCCCTCCGGATGATGCGGCGAGTCTCAAGAAATTTCTTATGGAGTTCCACAGCCGATCCGCAAGATGGCTCAATGCGCGCGACAGCACTCCGGGAAGAAAAGTCTGGCACAACTATGCCGAAACAAAGCTCACCTACGAAGCCAGCTACTTCGCGCGATTGAAATATGTCCATCAAAATCCTGTGAAACATGGTCTTGTGGAAGCAGCTACCGAATACCCGTGGTGCAGCGCCTCATGGTTCGAAAAAACCGCCACCTCCGCGACTAAAGAGACCGTCGCCAGTTTCAAAACCGACACCCTGAAAATCGAAGACGATTTCTAGAATCCCCTTGGAGTGCGGACGGCTCGCCTCCGCTTTCGATAGTGAGGCTCGCCTCACGGTGTCCCACGTCCGGCTTCGTTTCCTAGCTTGTCGCTCCGCACCGCAGAGGGCAAGCCCTCCAGCCCCAAAGCGGAGGCAAGCCATTCGCACTCCAAAGACACATCTTCTCTCCATTGAAGTTTAAAGTTTAAAATTTAAAGTTTCCCCCTAAAACCCCCGCATGCCCACCGCAACCACCCCAGTCCTCGTCGGAGGCTCCATCGCCATCGACAACATCAAAACCCCCACCGCCGAGGGCAAGAACCTGCTTGGCGGCTCCGCCTCCTTCACCGCGATCGCTGCCTCCTATTTCACCTCACCCGTCCACCTCGTAGGTATCATCGGCAAGGATTTCCCGCAGGAGCACCTCGATCATTTCGCAGGGAAATCAATTTCCACCGCCGGACTCGAGCGCTCCGAGGGCGATACCTTTTCTTGGACCGGAGAGTATCACGAGAACATGAACGACCGGGATACTCTCGAAGTCGCCATCAACGTGCTTGAGGACTGGGAGCCGAAAGTTCCTGCTGAAATGGCATCTGCGCCCGTCGTTGTGCTGGCGAACATGCACCCAGTCAACCAGCTCCAGTTCATCGAGCAACTGACAGCTGAAAAACCCTTCATCGCTGCCGATACCATGGATCTCTGGATCACCATCGCCAACGACGACCTCCACAAAATCCTCAAAAAAATCGATCTCCTCGTCATCAACGAATCCGAAGCCCGCGATTTCTGCAAAACATCCAACCTCATCAAAGCCGGCCAACGCCTGTTGGAGAAAGGCCCTCCCAACGTAGTTATCAAACTAGGTGAATTCGGAGCCATCCTCTTCTCAAAGGAATCCGAAGCCCAGCCCCCCCTCTCCCCCTCTCCCCATCCCCCCGTCCTCCCAGGAGTCAGCCTCTTCCGCTGCGCCGCTTTCCCCCTCGTAGAAGTCGCCGATCCCACCGGAGCGGGCGATTCCTTCCTCGGCGCCCTCGCCGGCCATCTTGCCTCCACCGGGAAAACTTCCTTTAACTTCGATGACATCCGCCGCGCTGTCGTCTATGGCTCCGTCGTCGCCTCCTTTACCTGTGAAGCATTCTCTACCAACCGCCTCGCGGGCATCACCCGCGAGGACATCGAGGCTCGCCTCAAACTCCTCGAATCCCTGACCCACTGGCCGTAGCTGCCGCGTCTCGCGGCAGGCCGTGTTTCCGGCGTCCCGCCGGAAAACCGATACAGGAAGGGGAAAAGTCATGAAAAATCCGTTCTTTCCCCTTGCTCCACCACTTATCACCCTGTAATCCAAGGAGAGTAAACGTCGAGTGTTGAAGCCCTTTCCTTGAGGAAGGCTCCTACATGGCGTCCCAAGAAAATCCCATCTATCCCTTCTACAACCAGCCAAAACCCACATCGCCATGAGAAAAATCATCCCGATTACAGTCCTCGCCGGAACCGCTGCCGCTGTAGGCATTATACGGTTCGCAGCAGACGAAAGCACCACTTCCTCTCTTGCACCATCGGCTGAGAATACGACCGTTTCCGGCACAGTCGCCCCAAAATCATCAGCTGCGCCGTCCGCTTCCAGCCGCCCGGCTCCAACCATTTCCTCAAATCCCCAAGAAGAAGCCCCGGCCCGCACGAAGCTCACGCAACGTCCAGAAGCCAGCACGCAGGCCGCTCCAGCGCTCACCGCCATGCCCGCTGCTCCAGCCGCAGCACAGGCACCCGCTGCTTCCTCTTCACCAGTCCTTCCAAATCCTGCCGCTGAAACCGCTGTTGCCGGCTACGAAATTTCTGGTCAAACCGGCACGGATCGCCCAGTCGCCGCTCAACCGACTCATCGCCCCACAACGAGTGGCTTCGGTCCTGCGATCGCTCCACCTGCTGTCGCAGCCCAAGCCCCGGCAAGCACCGTCGCACCCGCTCCGATCGCAAGTGCAGCAGTAACTCCGACAGAGGCGAACGCTTCCAAGGCCACCGCTGCAAACCGCAAATCGACTCCAACTAAACTCGGCGACAAGCCATCTTCTCCTACAAGAATTGACCTAACGTCTCCCGCCCCGGCTACGGCTGCTCCCGCAGTCGTCCCCAACGCGACGACCGCAACCGCCGCGACGATCAAGAAGGCGAATGCGACAACACAGACGCCGAGCGCGACATCCGCACCCATGGCTGCTACCGCCGCTCCTGCAAGTGCCCCACAACTCACTTCACCAAGCGCCGCACCTGCAACGGCCTCTCCGTCGGCAACGGCTTCCGCCTCCCGCCCCTCCGTGGCATCTCCCGCTACCCGTCCTACACGACGCCCTTCCCGCCCGGAAGCACTCGCATCCACCTCTCCCACGACGACTCCGACGACTCCGACGGCCGTCGCAGCCAACAGCTCAGCTCCCGCTCCCACTACTTTCCCGCAAACTTCCGCCCCAGTCACCTCCTCTCCGGAAACGACAGCCGCCGCCACAGCTTTTGCTCCCACCACCGGGTCCGGCTCTGCGATTCGAGCTGCAGACAACGGCGGTATCTCCGCATCAAGCATCGACGTCCCAACCACCAACATGGAGGTCGAGCCAACCGCCGCTTATTCCAAGCCAGTTGGGTATGTGACGCTTGGAAATGCAGATAACGATCCAATGACTCCGGATGTTTTGGCAAGAAGTGAGGTGACAATCTCAGTCCCCCTGCTTAACTCCGTGGATGCTTCCGCGACAGTTGCATCTGCTTCTGGATCGGTAATCACACTAGTAACATCACCCCCACCAGCTTCTCCGCCTCTAGTGTCGGGAGCCTTCGCTCCCCCTGAGAACGGTGCTCCGTATATGGTTGAAATCACTACTGGTAATTCAGCTGGATTGTTTTTGTGTGTCTCCTCGAACACGGAATCAACCATAACAGTGATGCTTGGCGAGGGATACTCCTTGGCTGACTTAGCAGAGGGAGATAGTCTGTCACTTAGAAAAGCTTGGACTATCGAGACTTTTCTCCCAAGTGCAGATCTCCCTGACGGAGCAGTTTTAGCTGCTTTCGATGTGCAGCCAGGTGTAGATAATTCCCCTACCCCGCTCTATCTGAACAGTTCTGCGTTTGGAGGATGGATTAATGGTGCCTCGTTCCTACCAGCGGGAAATGCGGTGTTATATCCTGGCGAAAGTTTTATTCTTAAGAATAATACTGACACTGCAATTCAATCTCTTGTAATTACAGGTGAAGTCCCAACGAGTCCGTCAAGGGTGAGGATTGCGAATGATACTATGGGTGTCTTCCAAGAAACACGTATTGCGTATGTAGGTCCTGTCGAAGAAACCTTAAATCAGGCGGGCTTCAATCCTTCTGAAGGTGATCAGTTTCTGGCTTTTGATCAAACATCTCCCGGACTTGATAAATCTCCCAGTCAACTTCTCATCTTCAATACTTCGTTGGGCGGATGGATTGACGGGTCAAACTTTATGCCGATCGGTGACATTTTTAAGCTAAAAGGTGGGCAAGGATATGTCTATAGGCGATCTGATCAAGCTCCTCAGGGTGATCAGATTATTTCCGATGTGCAATCTTATATAACCAATCTATAAATACCTTTCAAAATTAGGAATATGAAAAAAAAAATTAAGCTGATTTCTTTGGGGGTTATATTTTGTTCCTCCATTTCTAATGGAGCTACGATCCAGTTGACGACTGCTCCAGGTTTGGCCACGATCCTCAACGATTCCTCTGGTAGCCCAATTGGCAATGCCCCTTGGGGTTTAGTTGTTGATACTGGCCCGATGGGTGGCGATGGCTTCGGGGATTTTTCTTCTGAACTTCTCGGCTTCACGGTTGCGTCTGGTTTCATCGGCAATACGAACGATTATTTTTATCTATCTGCTAATCCTACGCTAGCAGCGGGTATACTTGGGGCTGCGACCCAAGTAATTGCCAATTACGATGACGAGGCTGCTGTTGTGGGTTCTCAAAACTACAAAATCATCTGGTTTGAAGGGAAGTCGGCTGGTGAGGTTGTTGACGCCACTACAACGTATGGATTGACTTCAACTACTGCAGTATTGCCAGCCTCCAACGCCGCAGCGCCTTTTCCATCTGACTTTCATGGTGCCAACGGGAATAGCTCCATTGCGGTAGTTCCAGAACCATCTTCACTGCTCTTATCCCTCCTAGGATTTACAGCTTTGCTTCGCCGCAAGCGCTAGAGTGATCACAGAAAACTTCAGGAGAACGTCCTTCCGCTTGCGGTTGGGCGTTTTTCTTTTTTTGGGAACTCCGGGTGATGGATTTTGTAGCTTAGGGAAGATGGCTGGCTTCGCATGATCGATGAGCCGGACATCGCCGTAGAAGACGGCGCAGGCGAGGACGGTGGAGGGGGTGAGGTTTGAGACGGGGGTGAGGGATTCCGGATCGACGAGGGAGAGGTAGTCGATGCGGGCGTGGGGGGAGGCTTCGATGTGGTTTCTCGCTTCCGATAGGATATCGGCGGCGGTGATGTGTTTGGTGAGGGCGTTGACCAGGGCTTGGTGGATTCGTGGAGCATCGGCGCGGTGCTCGGGGGTGAGGCGGGCGTTGCGGGAGGACATGGCGAGGCCGTCGGGCTCGCGGACGGTGGGGTGGGGGATGATCTGCACCTCGAGATCGAGATCACGAATCATGCGGCGGATGATGGCGAGCTGTTGGAAGTCCTTTTCACCGAACACGGCGGCATCGCACCGAGTGAGGTTGAAGAGTTTGAGCACCACGGTGCAGACACCATCGAAGTGGCCGGGTCGGGTCGCGCCGCAGAGATGCTCGGAAAGGCTACTCTCGATCACCGTCACCGAGCGATCAGGGGCATACATGGTGGCGTTGTCCGGCAGGAATACCCCGTCGGCCCCGTGTTCCTCACACACCGCGAGATCTGCCTCGATGGGGCGGGGGTAATGTTCAAGATCGCTCGCGCGGTCGAACTGGATGGGATTCACAAACACGGAAACGATCACCGTGCCCTCCGCTCCCGCCTTCTCGCGTGCCAAGGCGATCAAAGAAGCATGACCTGGATGCAAGGCTCCCATCGTCGGTACAAGGACAATAGGGCGGGCGGCGGTCCCGATTTGCGCCCGCAGATCGGATTTCGAAGAACAGGTCCACATGTGGGGGAAACTTTAAATTTTAAACTTTAAACTTCAATTCAGAATCCAGAGCCAAGGGCGAGTGTCAGGATCGGTAGAACATTTGGAGTGCGGACGGCTTGCCTCCGCTTTGGGGCTGGAAGGCTTGCCTTCTGCGGTGCGGAGCGACTGGCCTGGGACAAGAGCCGGAGGGGTGCGATTTTATTTGGTGGATTTCAGCACGGCAACTCTTTCAGACACCGCCGTGGGATATGAACGGACCGCGGGTCTTCAGCCCGCCCCGGTGCTCGCGTCTTTTCTCATTCGCACTTGATTCTCTGGGGCGAGCTGAAGACTCGCGGTCCTCGCCCCTAGCGCCGCTCTGCGTTTTTGAGGTTGAAAGTTTCAAATTTAAAGTTTCTAAAAGTGTTCTCTTGAACAATCAAACAAGCTAAGTATTCTCTCCGTATGGCTGCGGTGACGGTGGACGAACTTCGAAAGCGGATGCGGGAAAAATTTCCGCAGGCGCATTCTTTGGAACGTGGGCTTGAGTCCGTCGCGGAGGAAGCGGGAACTTTGTTCGATGCGGGGATGTTCCCGGCGGGTGCGATTTCCGAGGTGGTGCCTGCGGGAAGGTTTTCCGGGATCGCGCTGATGGTGGCGGGGTTACTGGAAAACGGCGGGGTCCCGGAGGCGGGTGGTTTTCGCATGGTGCTGGTGGACGGGGCGGATGGGTTCGATCCCGGATCTTTTTCCAGCGATGCCTGCGAGAAATTGCTGTGGGTGCGTTGCCGCTGCGCGATGGAGATGATTAAGGCGGCGGATCTGCTGGTGCATGACGGGAACATGCCTTTCGTTCTGCTTGATGCGATGGGGCTGGATCGGCGGGATCTCGGGAAAGTGCCTTCCTCGGCCTGGTGGCGGCTGCGCCAGGTCGCGGAGCGCACGGGCTGCAAGCTGGTGGTGATGACGGAAAAGGCCGTGGTGCCCTGCGCGAGCGTGAAGCTGGTTCTCGGTGCTGGGATGAAGCTGGAGGATTTTGATGCGGAGCGCGATGAATTGACCGGGAGGCTGGAGGTGAGAGGGGAGTGGATGAAGGGGAGGAGGAGTGGGTGAGAGTGTCGAGTGATCAGTGAGCAGTGAGCAGTGGAAGACTTGGGTTGTGCTTTTTCAAATCGCGAAGGAACTAGGAAAACAAATTTAATAGTAAGACAGCAGTGGCGAATTTTTTTGGCCAATTGGGTGCTTGTTGGTGAGCTAGAGGGTTTCGCCCATCCGTGCCACAGTCTTCCACTGCTCACTGCTCACTCGGCACTTTTCACTAAATCATGTTCTCCTCCCTGATGATCCCCGATTTTCCCGTGATGGCGGTGCTGCGGGGGGCGACCGAAGATCGACCCCACGCTTGTGCGATTCTGGCGGGTGGGGGTGAGGGGATGGTGGGAAAAATGCGGGACAGGCTGCCGATTCTGGCGCTAAACCGGGAGGGGTGGTTGGCGGGGATCGCGCCGGGGTGGGCGCTGGGTCGGGCGCTGGTCAGGTGCCCGGAGTTGCGGGTGCTAGAGAGGGATTTTGAGGCGGAGGCGCGGTTGCGGGAGGAGTTGTTTTTCCTCGCGGAGAGTGTTTCCGCGGATGTGGAGATGACGGCGGAGGATGCGGTGGTGATGGATCTGGCGATGGTGCGGGGTGGGCTGAGATCCGCGTTCCAAGCGCTGCACTTGGATGGGGTGGAAGTTTGTTGGGCGATGGCAGAGACTCCGGATCTGGCGCATCTGGCGGTGCGGTTTGCGGAGACGCAGGAGCGGGTTGTTTCGGTGGAAGATTTGCGGGGGCTGCCCGTGAATGTGTTGGGGGCTTTGGGAGGGAACGGAAGGACTCTGGAAATTCTGGAGACTTGGGGACTATCGAATTTAGGCGATTTCATGAAGCTGCCACGGCAGGGGATTGCGGAGCGTTTGGGGCCGGAGGCGGGGCGGTGGCATGATGTGTTGCACGGGAAGATCTGCCGCTTGCTGAAGCTTCACCGGGTGCCGGAATCCTTCGCTCAGGAAATGGATTTCGAGGAAGGAGTGGGGGTGCTGGATCAGGTGGTGTTTGCGCTGAAACGCATGCTGCATGTGCTGGCCGGGAGGTTGGCGGCGCGGCATCTGGCGGCGGGGGCACTGGAGCTGCGGATGAAGATGGAGCGCGGTGGAGAGGTGGTGCGGCGACTGCGTTTCCCGGAGCCTCAGACGGGGGTGGAAGGTATGCTGGCTCCGCTGCAGACGATGATGGAATCGGTGAAACTGGAGTCTGCTGTGGTGTGGATGGGGCTGGATGCGGAGGCGACTTTTGCGATGGCGGGGCAGCGGGAATGGTTCGGGAAAAACCTGCCGCAGCCGGAGCGCTGGGCGGAGACGGTGGCGAAGCTTGAAGCGATGCTGGGGCCGAACAGGGTCGGCGTGCCGGTGCGGGAGGAAACGTTCCGTGCGGATGCGTTTTCCGTGAGGGCAGTGGGGGAAAAAGGTGGGTTGGTGGCGGAGATGCGGGCGGATTGCGCGGTGCCATTGCGTAGGTTCCGCCCTCCGCGCGAGGTGGTGGTAGCAAGTGAGGCGGGTGGCTTGTTTCCGGTGCCGTTGGCGATTCTAACAGGTGCGCACAAGGGTGAGATTTTGAAAAAGCGTGGACCGTTTCTTTCCTCCGGAGCGTGGTGGGATCCCGCGCTAGCTTGGCAGCGGCTGGAGTGGGATGTGGAAATCTCTGACGGGGTGGTGAGGTTGGCGTTTTTGAAACCGGAGAAATGGGAGATAGGGGGGAGGTATGAGTGAGAAGTGCCGGGTGATCAGTGAGAAGTGGAAGACTCGGGTTTCGGGGGAGAGGCTGGGGTTGGGTGTTTTCTCACCGCAGAGGCGCGGAGGTCGGGGAGGGGGCGCGGAGCCGGGGTTTTGGAAAAGTGAGAAGTGCCGAGTGATCAGTGGGAAGTGGAAGACCGGGATGATGCTGAAGAGATTGAACCGCCAAGTCGCAAAGTTCGCCAAGGCATGGGTTGTAGGGAGGAAATATGGAGAAGGGGTTTGCAACCCCTTTGCGGAGAATAGGGAGCTTGAGTGTGTAAAAGATTTCGCATCGCAGGAGTATAGGGACTCCGGCGGGAGAAGAGACGGTTTGGAGGCAGGCTTGTGAGCGGTTACGTGGAATTTCGGGGGGTGAGTGGGTTTTCCTTTTTGGAGGGAGCTTGTGAGCCGGAGGCGCTTGTGAGGAGGGCGGCGGAGCTGGGGTATGGGGCGGTGGGGGTGCTGGATCGGGGTGGGTTTTATGGATCGGCTCGAGCGCATCATGCGGGGGTGGAGTGTGGGGTGCGGGCGATGGTGGGGGCGGGGCTGGAGTGGGGGGGTGGGGTTTTGGAAGACGGGGGGCGACCGAAGATCGCCCCCACGGTGCCGGTGGTATGTTTGAAGAGGGAGGGGTATCGGGCGCTTTCGCGGCATCTGACGGACGGGCATTTGCATGGGGTGGCGGGGGAGGATTTTTCACTGGATGACGGAAGTCTGGCGGTGTTGACGGGAGGTCGGGCCGGGCCGGTGGTTTCGGCGATTTTGCGTGGGGACAAGCAGGGGGCTTTGCGGGCGGCGGAGGGGTTGGTGCGGTGTTTTGGGAAACGGAATGTGTATGTGGAAATTTCCCGGCACGGGCTGCGGGATGATGGTCGGGTGGGGCGGCAGTTGCGGGATCTGGCGGCGCATCTGGGCTTGCCGTTGCTCGCGGTAAACGCGCCGCTGTATGCGGAACGAGGAGGCAGGCGGTTGGCGGATGCGTTCGCCTGTCTGAGAAATCATGTGCCGCTGGATGGGGCGGGGCGTCTGCTGGCGGCGAACGGGGAACGCTATCTGAAATCACCGGGGGAGATGGTCGCCCTTTTTAGAGATCTGCCGGAGGCGATATTAAATACTTTGCGGCTGGAGGAACGGGTGGAATTTACGCTGGAGAATCTGGGGTATCGGTTCCCGGACTTTCCGGATGGGCGGGGGAATCCGCTTTCGTTGGCGGAGCAGGCGACCTTGCTACGACGTTTTTCTTACGCGGGCGCAGCTCGGAGATACGGGGTTCCTAGTAGAAAAGTGAAGGCGCAGCTTGAGCATGAGCTGGCGATGATACAGCGGCTGGGTTTCCAAGGGTATTTCCTGATCGTGAACGAGCTGGTGGAGTTCGCGCGGGGGCGCGGGATCCTGTGCCAAGGGCGCGGCAGTGGAGCGAATTCGGTGGTGTGCTACGCACTGGGGATCACGGCGGTGGATCCGGTGGGCGGCGGGCTTTTGTTTGAGCGTTTCCTTTCTGAGAACCGGAAGAGTTGGCCGGATATCGATATTGATTTTCCGTCAGGAGAAAGGCGGGAGGAAGTGATCCAGCATGTATTCCGCAAGTATGGTGAACGGGGCGCGGCGATGACGGCGAATGTGATCACTTACCGGGGCAAGTCGGCGTTCCGGGAGATGAGCAAGGTGCTGGGGTTTCCGGTGAGTGTGGCGGATCGCTTTTCCGAAAGGATACGTGGGTGGCGTGGGGAGCGGGGGGATGAGGAGACGGAGGAGGAACTTTTCGTGAGGATGATGGAGGGGATCGTGCCGGTGGGGCATCCGAGATTCGCGGCGCTATCGTATCTGTACCATGCGGTCAAAGGCATGCCGCGGCATCTTGGGCAGCACTCGGGGGGGATGATTGTTTGTGACCATGGGCTGGATTCGGTGGTGCCGCTGGAGCGGGCGACGATGCCGGGGCGCACGGTGGTGCAGTGGGACAAGGATGACTGCGAGGACATGGGGATTGTGAAAATCGACCTGTTAGGACTGGGGATGCTGGCGGCGATGGAGCACGCGTTGGAGATTCGCTCGCGGCGCGGCGAGCCGGTGGATCTGGCGAAAATTGCTATGGATGACCCCGCTGTGTTTGAAATGATGGGACGAGCGGATACGATCGGGACGTTCCAAGTTGAGAGTCGCGCGCAGATGGCGACCCTGCCGATCATGCGTCCGAAGACGTTTTACGATGTGGCGGTGCAGGTGGCGATCATCCGGCCGGGGCCCATTGTCGGGGACTTGGTGCATCCTTATTTGAACCGGAGAAACGGGCGGGAGAAGATCGATTACATCCATCCGTGTTTTGAGGAGATTTTAAAAAGGACTCTGGGGGTGCCGCTTTTCCAAGAGCAGGTGCTGCGGATGGCGATGGCGATCGCGGATTTCACGGGGGCGGAGGCGGACGAGTTGCGGAGGGCGATGGCGTTCAAGCGCAGCGACGAGCGTATGGAGGGGACGGTGCGGAAGCTTCACGAGCGGATGACGGCGAAAGGGGTTTCACGGGAGATTCAGGAAAAGGTGGTGGGATCCATTGGGTCGTTTGCGCAGTATGGATTTCCCGAGAGTCATGCGATTTCCTTCGGACTGATCGCGTATGCGAGTTGCTGGTTGAAGGTGCATTTCCCGGCGGAGTTTTATGCGGGGCTTTTGAATCACCAGCCGATGGGATTTTACTCGGTGAACACGTTGATTCAGGATGCGCGGCGGCATGGGGTGCGGGTGTTGCCAGTGAGTGTTTTGGAAAGTGCGGTGGAGACGGTGGTGGTGGATGACGGGAAATTGCGGTTGGGGCTGAATCGGTTGAAGGGGGTTTCCGGGGAGGTGCTGGAGAGGATTGTTTCGCTGCGAGACGCAGCGGACACGACCTGCCGCGAGACGCGGCAGCTACGAGATTTCCTCCGGGAAATCGGTGCGAGTGCGAAGGAGCGGCGGGTGTTGGCGCAGGCGGGGGCGCTGAATGGGCTGGAGGATGCGGGGCACCGGCGGGAGGCGATGTGGCAGGTGGAATTACCACTTTTCGATGATCTGCTGAATGTGGAGCGGGGACCGGGAGGTTTCCTGCCGATGATGAATGCGGGGGAGCGACTGGCGGCGGATTTCGCGACACAGGGAGCAAGCGTGGGGCCGCATCCGATGAAACTGTGGCGGGAGAAACACGGGACAAAACGCATCATGCGGGCTGCGGATCTTCACCATCTGCCGCACGGCGTGGCGATCGACGTGGCGGGCATGGCGATCTGTCGCCAGAGGCCGGGGACGGCGAAGGGGCACTGCTTCATTTCACTGGAGGACGAGACGGGGATCGCGAATCTGTTCGTGCCGGTGAAAACCTACAAGGTATTCAAGCAGGTGATCACCTGTGAGCCGTTTCTATTTGCTGAAGGTCGGCTGCAACGGACGGAGGGGGATCAGCCGACGGTGTATGTGACTCATGTCGGGCCGCTATCGGGGGCAGGGAAGGAGCATGCGGCGGACTCGCATGATTTTCACTGAAGGGGAGTTTGCTAGAGTTCAGTTTTCAGGGAAGAGCTTGGGTTTTGGAAGGGAGAGGTTGACCACAATGGGAGCAAAGGGACATGGAGGAAGTGACTTCTATTTTAAGAACTCCTCAAAATTTACTCGATTCACGGAAGGGATTCTTGCGGTGAGATCTCGGATTTATGGTGGATTTCTTACTTTTTATGAGTAAAGTAAGATTTATGGACGCTCAGATAACCCGGCAAATCACTTCGAAGGGGCAGGTGACAATCCCGCAAGCGCTCAGGGAAGAGCTGGGTTTGCTACCAGGAGATAGGGTGGATTTCGTGAAATCGAAGGACGGCGGGATCGTGGTCAGGAAAAGCATTTCACGGGAGGGACTCTTCGGCTTGCTCGATGGCTTCTCGGATGAGAGGCAATCTGCTTCTCTGGACGATATCGACGATGCGATTTCACGGGCTGTTTCGAAGGATTTCCGGAAATGATCGGACTCGATACGAATATCCTCGTGAGGGTGGTGAAGACCGATCCCGGAAACCCCAAGCAGTCGGAGCTGGCTAGGAAGCATGTCCGGGAGGTCTGGGAAAGGGGTGAGTGTGTTTTTGTGAGTTCGGTTGTGATGGTGGAGTGCTGCTGGGTATTGAAAAGTTGTTATGAAACCACCCGGGATGGTCTCGTAAACTTCGTCGAGTATCTGCTTGGACTCGATCTGGTGAAGTTGGAGCACCCAAGGGAAACGGGACTAGCTCTTGAAAGTTTCCGCGAGGGCAAAGGCGACTTTTCAGACTACCTGATCGGGCATATTGGCATCGCGAAAGGATGCGAGGTGACATGGACCTTCGACAAGCTGCTCAAAGAGAAATCTTTGTTTTCGCAGAAGAGATCGAAGTGACGTGATGGCGGTTCCTGCTTTGCGACGCGCCGTAAGCAGGTGATGAACAGGACGAGGAATTGACCACGCAAAACACATAATTCCACCTCTTCATTGAGAGTTGGATTTTGAAATTTAAGCGCAGCGTGGGCAGGTACCGAAAAATTCCAGCTCGTGGTAGAGTCCTTGGTAACCGGTTTTTTCGCGAATCTCGTCCTCTAGTTCATGGACAGGGCAGGGGGCTTTGACGGATTCGATCTTCCCGCAACCGGTGCAGATGAGGTAGTCGCTGTGTTTTCCTGGCTGGAGCAGGGTGAAATACGCGGCGCGCTCGTGCAGGCCGAGCCGACGGAGGATGCCGTGCTCGGTGAGGCGCTGGAGCAGGCGATAGACGGTGGCCTTGTCGCATTGGTCGGCGAGACGTGGAGAGGCGGCTAGCTCTGCGAGTGTCATGGGGCCGTCTTTTTCGATGAGCGTGGCGAGCAACTCCTCGAGGGCCTTGGTGCGGCGGAGGCCAAGTTCGCGGCAACGTGCGACGGTTTGCTTGAGGAGATTGGTTTGCATTTCTTAGAAAAGTCTCGTCTGGGGATCCTCCGGTTTCAAGGGCGGGGGCGGGGCTCCGATTTTCACATAGGCGGCGGGCATGGCGACGCGGCCGCGGGGAGTGCGCTGCACGAAGCCCTGCATGATGAGGAACGGCTCGTGGACTTCCTCCAGAGTGGCGGCATCCTCTCCGCAGGCGACGGCGAGCGAGTTCAGACCGACGGGGCCACCGCCGAATTTGTAGATCATGGCTTCGAGCAGGCGCTTGTCCATTTCATCGAGGCCGTCAGAATCGATTTCGATCATCGCGAGAGCGGCGGCGGCGTTTTCCTGGCTGACGATACCACCGCCACGGACTTGGGCGAAATCTCTGACCCAGCGGAGTAGGGCGTTTGCTACACGCGGGGTTCCACGTGAGCGGGAGGCGATTTCGAGGGCACCCTCCCGGTGGATTTCCACTTCGAGCAGGCCGGCGGAGCGTTCGATGATATCGGCGAGTTCCTCCCTTGTATAATAATCGAGGCGGTTGATGAGGCCGAAACGCGAGCGCAACGGAGCAGTGAGCATCCCGGAGCGGGTGGTTGCGCCTACAAGGGTGAAGCGCGGGAGATTGATCTGGATGGAGCGGGCGGAAGGGCCGGAATCGATGATGATGTCCAGTCGATAGTCTTCCATTGCCGGGTAGAGGTATTCCTCGATTGCGGGGTGGAGTCGGTGGATTTCGTCGATGAAAAGGATATCGCCCTTCTGGATGTTCGTGAGGATGCCGGCGAGGTCGCCCGCTTTTTCGATCTGCGGCCCGGAGGTGGTGTGCATCTGGGTGCCGGCGGCGTTGGCGATGAGATTCGCGAGGGTGGTTTTTCCCAAACCCGGAGGCCCGGAAAGCAGGACGTGATCTAGCACATCTCCACGCTGTTTTGCCGCCTCCAGCATGAGCAAGACGCGTTCTTTGACCTTTTCCTGTCCGATGAATTCGGAAAAGGCGGGTGGCCGCAGCGAGACATCGAAGGGTGTCGGCGGGGCTTCGGTGGTTTGTTGGTAGAAATTTTCGGACATTTTCCGGGTGCACGTGAGTTCATCCGAAGGCACCGCCGAGGAAAAGCTTGGAATTTAGCTTCATGAAAATGATAAGTCCCGCTAGTTCCGTCCGTTTCCCTACCATCTCATGAGTGCCAACCAAGAAATTCAAAAGAAACTCGAAGACATCCTGAAACGTATCCGCGAGGTGCAGATCGTCCGGGGTGCGCTCGTCACCGCAACGATTTTTCTTGCCGGGCTGTTGCTCATCATGGCGGCGGATTACTTTTTCGCGCCGCTGCCGGGGATAGCTCGCTGGGCCATGTTCATCGTATGGATCGCGGTCACGATCTACGCGGCGAAGATCGGCTTTGGTCCGTATTTTAAGAAAATCAGCACTGTCCAGATCGCGCGCTGGATTGAGGTCAGGCATCCGGAGATTCAGGAGCGGATGAGTACCGTGCTGGAATTGGATGGGGCGAAAACGAATGATTCCAAAGATCTGATCGCCGCTCTCGGGCTCGCCGCGCACAAGGATATCGAGTCGGTGAACCCGGATGTGGAAATCAAGTCGGCCCAGACCAAGAAAAAGTGGGCCCGTCCTGCGATGGCGATGGCGGTCGTGCTGGCGGTGGTGCTGATCGTGTGGCCGAGTCAATCAGGCCGGTTGTTTGTTCGTGCACTCGCTCCGTTTTCCGATCTGGGAAATGCCGGAGCGGCATCTTTTGAGATCAAGCCGGGTAACCTTGAAGTGCTGGAAGGCGATCCCGTCGCGATCGATATTAACTACGATGGTGTTGCGAAGAAGATCGATCTCTGGATTGAGCACGAAGGCAAGGCACCGTTCTCCCAAGCACTCACGAGGTCTGAAAAAGATTTCCGATACAACCTTGATCCTGCGGTCCGCTCGTTCCGCTACTATGCCCAGTCCGGCCGTGCTCAGAGCGATGCCTTCGATGTGAAAGTCTGGCCCATGCCTGAAATGCTCGATCCAAGGCTGACCTTTGAGTATCGTGACTACACCGGTCTGTCCCAACGCACCGTTGCTCTCGGAAACGGGATCGAAGCCGTGGAGGGAACCATGGTCACTCTGCTGAGTCCGACAAACAGCGCCCTTGATTCCGCTTGGTTGGAGGTCGATGGCAAGCGCCTTTCCGATGCGAAACTAGAAACCTCCGCGACCGGTGGCCGCATCGCCTTCTCCTGGCGTCTTTCGAGGGATAACGCCGGCCTCGCCGTCATCACCGCAAAGCATCCTCTGGGTCGCGAGATCGAGCTTACCCGTTTCCCCGTTGAGGTTCTGCCAGATCTCGATCCCATGGTTCTGCTCACCAGCCCAAGTCCGGAGGAAATCAAAGTCCGCTACGATGAGCGCGTTCCGCTGCGTTATGAAGTCGCCGAGGATTTTTCTCTTTCGGAAGTTTCGATCGAAATCGATGCCGGTGGTGACAGGCAAACCAGTCTCTCTCAGGACCTTCCCCTACTTCGCGGAGGTCGTGCCAAGCCATCCGTATTTGACGGCACCGCCTCGCTAGCCATCGGGAAAGTGCGGGAAATTTTCCCCGGAGTGAACGAAGTCCGCGTAAGGATCACCGCCACCGACAACCGCCCATCCGATCTCTCGGAAGGTCCGGGAGTGGGGAATTCCCGCTGGCTCACCCTGAAGCTCGACCAAGGTGCCGAGTCTCTCGCCCGCCAGGAACTCCGTGAGGAGCACGAAGGTGCCCGTGAGAAAATCGAAGAAGCCATTCGCGAGGTCCGCGAGGCGAAGGACGAACTCGCTTCTCTGGAAAATGAAATCCGCAAGGACACCCCGATGGAGAAATGGGCTGCCGAGAAATTTGAGAAAGCCAATGAGAAGCTCGCAGCTGCAAAGGAAAAAACAGAGGAGCTAGCCCAACAGATGGATGACTCGATCCACGCCGCCAAGTCGGAGAAAGTCGAGAAAGCCTCCGAGAAACTCGAGGAAGCGCTGGCGAAATCCGAATCAGCCCCCTTGCAGGACGATGCGGATGCCCGTCAGAAAGCTCTTCAGGAGTCGAAACAAGCCAGTGAGGAAGCTTTGAAAAACCTCGAAGCCGTGCGTGACGAGATCAATCAGGACCAGCAGCGTGTCGAGGATCTCGCCCGCTTCCAGGAACTTGCTCAGAAGCAGGAGGAACTCGCCCGGCAGGCGGAGGAAAACTTGAACATTCCGATGACCGAGGAGCAGCTCGCGGAGTGGCAGAAGCAGCAGGAGCAGATGGAGCAGCAGCTCGCCGAGCAGTTGAAAAATCGTCCTGAAGCACTTGCCGAGGCACTCGCTGAGCAAGCGAAAGCCGCCGAAGCGATGTCCCAAGAAGCGCAGCAACTTGCCGACAATCAATCCGAGCTGGAGCAGCAGGCCGCGCAACAAGCACAGCCTGAAGCAGATCAAGCTGCACAGGATGCACTTGCGGAGGCACTGCAACAAGCACTCACGGAGGAGCAAAAATCTATCGCCAGCGAGGCCCAAGCCCAGCTCGACCAAGCGCTTCAGGATCAATCGGAGCTAGCCGATACTCTTCCAGAAGCGACCTCCGCCGCGAACGATGCGCTTGCCCAGCTCGAGCAGAACGAACCGGCTGCCGCCGCTGAATCCGCGCAACAAGCAGCCCAAGCAATGCAGGAAGCAGCCGAAATGCCCGCCACCCCTGCATCGGCAGCACAGGCCGCGCAAGAAGCCGCTGAAGCTCAGGAAAATGCCGCCGCCGCCGCCGAAGCGGCTGCAACCGCCGAGCAAGCCGCCGCCGAAAGCGGAACTCCCGAGGCCGCTGAAGCTGCCGCTACGGCTGCCGATGCCGCGGAAGCAGCAGCAGCTCAGGCAGCCGAAGCCTCCGCCGCTGCCGAACAAGCTGCTGCCGAAGCTGGTGAAGCGTCTGCCGCGCAGGCAGCGAGCGAGGCCGCCGCCGCCGCTGAGGCTGCCGCACAAACCGCTGCCGAAGCAGCAGCCGCCGCCGAGGCCGCTGCGGATTCTGCTGCAGAGGCGGCAGCCGCCTCCGAGCAGGCTGCGAGTGGAGAAGCATCCGCTGCCGAGGCAGCCGCCGAGCAAGCCGCGAGTAGTGCGGAGGCCGCCGCCGAAGCTGCACAAGAGGCAGCAGCAGCCGAATCCGCCGCCGCCGAAGCTGCGACAGCCGCCGCCGCCGCTGCCAAAGCTAGTGCCGAGGCGACTGCCGCGCAGGCCTCCGAAATGGCAGCCGGCGGAGAGCCATCCTCACCCTCGAACCCGTCTTCGCCTTCCAGCCCATCTTCAAGTCCCCCAACTCCGGCCCAACAGGCTCAGTCTGAGGCGCTCTCCGCCCTTTCCGAGCGGCAGGAGCAAGTCGCCGAAGCCCTCGGTGCACTCGCTGAGGGAGATATGCAGGCCGCCCTCGAAGCTGTTCAAGGGATGCAAGCAGAGGCCGCTGGGCAGCTCGCAGAGAGTCTCGATGCCATGCCGCAGGTTGATCCTTCTGGAGCGATGCAGCAGGCCGCGCAGTCCGCTGAGCAAGGAGCGCAATCCGCGGAAGCCGCTGCGCAACAGGCGGCGCAAGGCCAGCAAGCTGCCGCTGCCCCGCAGCACGCCCAAGCTAGTCAGCAACTTGCGCAAACTTCAGAGCAACTTGCCCAAGCAGCACAAAGTTTGGCTCAAGCCGCCGAGGCTGCCGCCGCCCAAGCAGCCAATGCCCAGCAGGCACCCGTTTCTCCCTCGGATCTTGCAGCAGCAGCAGCGCAAGCCGCCCAAGCCGCCGCCTCCGAGCAAGCAGCGCAAGCAGCCCAAGCCGCCGCCCAAGCAGCGCAGAGCATGGCCCAGGCAGCTCAGGCCGCGCGTTCGGAAATGAGTGGAAAGCCAGCTCCTCCGGGACCTCCTGGTATGCCGGGAATGCCTGCGATGCCGGGTGAGCAGCCTTCCGAAGATCCGGCTCGTCCCGCACAGCCAGATCCCGGAGTTCCACCTGAGCTTGCAAAACTCGGCATCTCTGCCAGCGATTGGGAGAAAATCCAAGCCACCCTCGGCTCTGACGTCGGCGGTGCAGGAATCGAAGGCGTACCCTCCGAATATCGCGGTCTGGTGAAAGGCTACTTCCAATCGATGTCCACGAAATGAGATTTCCCATTCTTCGCTCCCTATCACTCAGCCTACTTCTCATCGCACCCATTGGGGCTGTTGAAGATATCGATCCCATCTTCGCCGAGTGGAAGTCTCGCGTCGATCCCTCTCTCGAATCCGCTCTGGATTATCTCGCCCGCAATCAGCAGGAGGACGGTTCCTTTCCCGGGAAATACGGTGATTCCACGGGCATCCCCGCGCTCGTCGGCATGGCATTTCTCTCAAAAGGCCACCTACCCACTGGCGCGGAATACGGCTCAACGATCAATCGCTGCATCGATTTTGTCCTAGCAAACCAGAAGGAAACCGGAGTGCTTGAAAAAGGCAACGCCGGTGCCGGCCCGATGTATGCCCATAACATCGCCACCCTCTTCCTCTCGGAAGTCAGCGGCCAGGTCGATCCCTCGCGGCAGGAAAAGATTGAGACTGTCTTGCCACGAGCGCTCAAGCTCATCCTAGAGGCGCAGAAGGTGAAAAAGAGAAGAAAGAGTGATGAGGGGGGCTGGCGCTACCATCCCGGCTCCACGGACAGCGATACCTCCTGCTCCGGCTGGGCGCTCATGGCTCTCCGATCCGCGAAACTTAACGGAGCCGCCGTCCCGGACGAAGCCATCCAGGCCGCTGTGGACTACCTGAAACGCCACCAAGACAAGGAAAAGGGATGTTTCGGCTACACGGATACATCCAAAAACGGCGATACCCTTACAGGCATGGGACTTCTCTGCCTCGAACTTTCCGGCCTTCACAACTCCCCGGAATCCATCAAAGCCGCAGAGTTCGTCATGACCACCTTCCGCACCATCCCAGGTGACAAGCACGAATCGTACGGAAACTACTACAACGCTCAAGGCATGTTCCAGATAGGCGGTCGCTATTGGTCGGAATACGCGAACTGGATGTATGACCATTACCTAGAAAAGCAATCCAGTGATGGATCTTGGGACTCCAAAGAGGCCGGTGCGATCTACGGCACTGCCATCATGACTCTCGCGTTCACTGTTCCTTACCGCCAGCTCCCCATCTACCAGCGCGACGAGACGGTGGATGAAGATTTTTGATGAAAATGACCAATTATTTTCGCCCACAGCTGCGCCGAATTTTTCTTCGTAAAAAGGCTGTTTCCAATCCGTCTCCCCAAAAATATCACTCAATGTTCCGAGTCCTCACCGCCAGTCTGCTCCTCCTTGCTCCGCTTCACGCGGTGGAGGATATCGATCCCATTTTCGCCGAATGGAAATCACGGGTCGATCCGGCCATCGATGCGGCGCTCGATTACCTAGAGCGGTCGCAAAACCAAGATGGCTCCTTCCCTGCCAATTTCGGCGACTCCACGGGCATCCCTGCCCTGGTAGGCATGGCGTTCCTTTCCAAAGGCCACCTGCCCACGGGCGAACGATACGGGGCTACGATCAACCGCTGTATCGACTTTGTGGTGGAAAATCAAAAAGAGAATGGAGTGCTGGAGAAAGGACATGCCGGTAGCGGCCCGATGTATGCTCACAATATCTCCGTGCTGTTTTTATCGGAAGTCAGTGGCCAAGTGGACCCGTCCCGTCAGGAGAAAATCGACGAAGTCCTGCCCCGCGCCCTGAAGCTGATCCTCGAAGCGCAGGCGGTGAAAAAGGACGAGCGGAACACCGGAGGTTGGCGCTATCATCCCGGATCCAAGGACAGCGATACCTCATGCTCCGGCTGGGCGTTGATGGCCCTGCGTTCCGCGAAATTGAATGGAGCCGCCGTGCCGGACGAGTCGATCCAAGCCGCCGTCGATTACCTTAAACGCCACCAGAACAAGGAAAAGGGCTCCTTCGGCTACACGGATACCACTCGCAACGCCGAGACTCTCACTGGCATGGGTCTTCTCTGCCTCGAGCTCTCAGGCCTCCACAACTCCCCGGAATCCACGAAAGCCGCAGACTTCGTAATGAGTACCTTCCGCACCCTCCCTGGTAGGCAGCATGAGTATTACGGAAACTACTACAACGCCCAAGGCATGTTCCAGCTTGGCGGCAGATATTGGTCCGAGTATGCGAACTGGATGTATGAGACCTATCTCGAGAAACAATCTTCCGATGGTTCCTGGAACTCTAGGGACGCCGGCAGCATCTACGGCACCGCCATCATGACCCTGGCTTTCACTGTCCCCTACCGTCAGCTCCCCATCTACCAGCGAGATGAAACGGTGGATGAGGATTTCTGATGTGCATTGAGAATTCGTTTTCCGTGTGAACCATCGCAACGTCGTGATCTGATTTGATCCGATTTTGCCACACATGAGTTCCTTTGGTGGGGAAACTGAAGGAAATTTTGGAAGGGTCGACTAAACCGTGAGTCTCTGTTTCGACGTCTGTTTGTCATTGAAATTCGATTCTTTCCCATCCCCGATTGAAAAATGGAGCATCTGAAAACGTTACGGATATTTCGCGTGAGCGTCGCGTTGTTGATCCCGCTCGGGATTGCTTCAAGCGTGCGTGGGGATGAAAATATCCCGCCTCAGACCCAAGCAGACTCCATCACTTCACAGGTTAAGTTCGGGGAAGTGTGGGCGCAATCACTCGATAGAGGCACCACAGCTTGGTTCGAGACTCGGTTTTCTGTTCCGCGAGCGCTCGGCTGGATTCGCACAGGCGATGAGGCGGCGAGAAATTTTCCACTCTCGCTTGGGTTTACCGCTTCCCGAATCGCTTTGAGTGATGATGGAATTATGGCTCTTGTCGTTTCCACTTCCGCCACAGAAACGCTTTGGGAGTGGGTCGATCTCGATTCAGGAAAGGCCACCGCGCGCCGTGTTTTCGAGGTGGGTTTGTTGTTCAACCCGGTCTTTGCGAAAGATGGTCGGTCTGTGCTTGCGTTGCAACGCATCCCAAAGCCGGTTCCGACACCCTCGCCCGAAACTTCTACTGCCGCCGGACCAACGGTCACGAGTACACCCGGTGCAATAGAACTTGGGCTTGCGGATCCTTCCACCTCCGAGGAGGCAGTGCTGAAAGGCAATGACTATGCGACAAAGTTCATCCTCTCCCAGCTCGACCAACGAGCGTTCCAAGTGGTCGAGGTGCCGTATGGCGACGGAGTCGTGCGCGAGATCGTTCCCCAGATGGCAGGCGGGCTGGTAACCGAAATGCTGCGCTCGCCTGATGGTAGTTCCGTAGTCGTTATGGTAGGCGGTCTCACAGGCTCGACCATGTCTTTGGTAAACGTAAAAACGGGTGCGAATATCCCTATAGAGCTACCGGCGGGTTTCAATATCGCCCAGTCAACCTTCCTCCGCGACGGGCGCTTGCTACTAAAGGGGGCCGAGGGCTTCACTCTCGTCACCGCCGATGGTGCCATGCAGACGCAGGTTCCGCTCCCCGAAATGAAGGGCGGCGGAGTGCCCAAGCAATTTCAGCAGCTCCGCCCGAACTATTCAAGAAACCCCCTCGCTGCGAACCGTCCAATTGAAATCGGAGGAAGCGTTTATTTTCTGAACCAAAGCGTGATCGCGAAAATCAATCTTGGTGCCGACCCGCCCGCTGCCGTGATTCTGTTGGAAAAATCAAAAACGGCACTCACTGGTCTTTACTCCGTGGGTGACCGTTTGGTCGCGGATCAATGGGACAGTGCCGAAGGGACGACAGGCTTGGCAGAGATCGGCTTTGACGGAAGTGTGAAAAAATTGCTCGCTGAAAAGGCACTGATTTTCGCCGTCGGCAGCACGCAGGATCAGATTCTAGCCGTCCGACAGAGCGGGGATGCACCGATGGACCTGATTTCGGTCAATGCGGAAGAAAAAGCGAACTCCGTTACGAACCTCAATCCGGCTTTGCATGGATTGGCCATGGGCAAGCTGGAGCGAATCGGAGGCAATGTGCTGCTCCGGCCGACGACTACCCCCCCGAGCGATGAAGGCTATCCGGTGGTGGTTTTCTCCTACCCGAATGCACAGCCTTCGGAAACACCACTCGCGTTCGAAACGGAATTCGGCGGACTTCCACGTCGCTTGGCCTTGCAGGGGATCGCGTCGTTGTTCGCCCACGTCACCGCACAACCCACTGACAAACCCGATTCCGATCTCTCCAAAGAACTCACGGACGGGACGCTCCGGGCCGTTGATGCCGCCTTGGCCACGGGCGGACTAGATGGCAAGCGGCTCGGCTTTGTCGGCTGGAGCTATGGCGGTTTCATGGCTTACTGCCTGGCCACCGGCACAGATCGTTTTTCCGCGCTCGTCTCCGGTGCCGGCTTCATCGATCCGATTCTATCATATGCCGGGCAGGGGGATCAGGCAATGCTGCTCGGCGACCAAACCACCCAAGGCGGACTAGGAGGTCCACCTTGGAAACATCAAGAGCGCTACCTGAAGACCGGCCCGCTCTGGCGCATCGAATCCATCACCGCCCCCATCCTCATCGTCGTTGGCAGTGAGGATACGCGCGTGCCGCCTTCTGAAAGCGAGCAGGCTTTCCGTTTGCTGCGCCGCGCTGGCAAGCCCGCAGTGCTTTCAATATTTCCGGGCGGCGACCATTCCTTGAAACGCTGGCCGGAGTCCCAGCAGATGGCCCTCGCCAATCAAGTGGAGTCATGGTTCCTCAAGACACTTTACCGCTAGAAATCACATCCCAACTAAATCCGAATCCAACACATGAAATTCCCACTTAGAGCCTTCCTCCTCTTCCTCCTCGCCACCTTACCGATTGCGGCAGACAACGTCGTCTTCCCTCCCGAGTCAGGCGCAATCAACGTTAAGACTGCATACGGAGCTAAAGGCGATGGCAAAACTGACGACACCGCCGCCATCCAGAAGGCAATTGATGAAAACAAAGGAAAACCCAATACCATCTACTTCCCGGATGGTGTCTATCTCTTGAGCGATCGTGTGGGAATGGTGGGTGGAAAAGCCCATAGCTCCGACCGCTTCCTCGCATACCAAGGCCAGAGCGAGACGGGAACCATCCTTAGGCTCAAGGACAATTCTCCTGCTTTCCAGAACGCCGCCAAGCCAAAGGAAGTTTTCTCGATGTATAATGGCAATGGCACCGGCGACTGCATGCACGGCTATTTCAATGACATGACCGTTGACACCGGCAAGGGCAACCCTGGTGCTTCCGGTGTCCGCTTTTTTTCAAACAACACTGGCGGCATGCGAAATGTTACCATCCGCAGCTCCGATCCCAGCCGCCCCGGGACAATCGGATTGGACTTGAGCCAAGCCCAGAACGGCCCCGCCTTAATCAAAAACGTCAAAGTCATCGGCTTCGATACCGGCATCGAGATGGGTGAGGCTTTTGGAATGACTTTCGAACACATCACCTTGGAGAACCAAACCAAGCTCGGCTTCAAATGCACCCAGCGCGTCGCCATGCGCGGACTGATCAGCAGGAACAGCGTTCCCGCCGTAGAGATGGCGACAGGATGGGCTACCCTTGCCCTCGTCGATTGTGAACTCACCGGCGGTTCCTCCTCCACCGCCGCCATCCTCGCGAACAACAAGCCCGCCATCTATCTGCGGAACGCAAAACAATCCGGCTACGCTGCTTTGGTAAAAGATTCCAAAGGCGGGATGATCACGGAGGATGCGGTATCGGAATGGAGCGAGAAACCGATCGGCGCATTCGGTCGTGTCGGAACGGGAATCATGCTTCCGGTCAAGGAGACCCCCGAAGTGCCGTGGGAGACCGATTTGTCGAAATGGCAGATGATTCCCGAGAATGCCGATACGGGCGCAGTGCAAAAAGCGTTCGACGAAGCGGCGACTGCCAAGAAAACCACCGTCTGCTTTCCCACGGGGAAATCGGTGAAGATCGATGCGCCAATCCGCGTCAGAGGCAGCGTCAGCCGTATCGTGGGTATGGAGACCTTCGTCGCTATCTCGGATCCAAGCGGAGTTTTCAAAAAGGACAAAGCCGTCTTCACCTTCGAAAAGCTCACCGGGTCGGCGATCGTTGTGGAGCGCTTTTTTCATTTGGGCGGTTGGGATTGTCCCGGTTACGTCAGTCTTTTTGAGAACAAAACCAACAAACCCCTCATCATCCGCAACGTCAACCACGCAGGCAGCACCCGCATCCCCGGCGGCGGTGATTTTTTTATCGAGGACGTTTCTCCCGGCCGCAGCGGCACCCTGAGAATTGGCAAAGGGGAAAACGCATGGCTGCGCCAGTTCAACCCGGAATCCCCGGAAGCGGTGATGATCGAAGTAGTTGGTGGCACCCTCTGGTATCTGGGACTGAAAACAGAAGGCCGCTCCACCCATGTCCTTGCGAAGAACGGTGCCAAGGCCGAAGTGCTTGGTGGTTCCTCCTACCAATCCTGGGGAGGTCAGAAATTCGATCCTCCCATGTTCGAATCGGAGAACTCGGATCTGTTTTTCTCCACCGGCTTTTATGCTACCAAACAATCATTCAGTGTCGTAGCGGAGCAGAGAATCGGTAGTAAGACCGAAACTCTCCCGAAGGACAAGAGCCAGGGTGAATTCCGCATGTATTCGAGATGACCGATCTCGGACAGGAATAGCGGGAGGTTTGTGCATTTCTATTACCTCTTGTTTCCGTCAGTTTCCTGAAGTCCGCGTTCCGTTAGAACTGACCACCGATGGGAAGTCACCGGTACCGCGAACCATCCGTTCATACTCGTTCGTCCGTTCCGTCTGATGACCTTTCTCGCGCCGGGATCGGCTTGAATCCACTCTTCACCGCCGAGAAAGGCAAGGATATGCCGCCTGTCCTCGGTCACGACGAGATCGCCGGGGAGTAGATTTCCGTAACCCATCTTCGCGATGGTGCCGTTAGTATCCGTTGGGGTGGTGAAATTTCGATAACCCTCCGCCAGTGCCTTCGCGCTCGCATCGTTCCACCAGTGATTGAGAAATTTGCGCGTCGCCGCGCCGTTCAAGTGTCGGATGCCGTGGGCGAAAAGAGCGTCCCGCATTGCTTTGCGAGGCAGGCCCGAGCAATCAATCCCACGCCCATTTTCCCCACCCCAATGGTAGGGGGTGCTTTCGTAGGAAACCATTCGCTTCACGTAATCAGCACGAAGTTCGTTCTGGTTGATGGTTTTCCCTGGTAGAAGAAAAGGAATGGCAGCGAGAAGGGGGAGGGGAAGCAGGCAGAAGCGGATGGCTTTGTGTTTCCAGAAAAGCAACAGGGGGCCTAACCAGACTCCCGCGATGGAGCAGAGGATCACCAAGCGGTGGAGCTTCGTCGTCACAGGATCGAGATTCAGCGCCACCACCGCGACGAGCGAGCCGATGGTGAGGATAAGGAGCAAGCGGCGGAACATGATGGAAAGCTTTGGTTCTAGCCAGCTAGGTTGGGATTGGAGAACTTCCTATGCCGCACGATGGCGGTGATGAAGAGAACGAGCGATGCCATGGCAATAGGAACGCTGATCAAGGGGCCGATCAGGACAGTTGAAATATCTCCAGCGAGCGCCGAAGGGTCGGCCGCTCCGGCTGTCTTTAAGGTGGAGAACGCATTGATCATGCCGATGAAATATGCGGCGATTCCAGCGCAAATTGAGACGACCAATGAGATCGCGGAAATCCAGATCATTCTCCCCCAGAATTTTCGTTTCTGTTCAGTGGGTGTTAGAGAGTTCATTTCGTTGGTTGGTGGGCCTGGTGGCGGGTGAGGTGCGAAGAAGGCCGGCTGGAAGCACGGCTTTCCTTATCATGCTTCCGGCTGGTTGCGCATGAAATCGGCGACCTGTGCGAAGAACGGATCGAGGAAGCTCCTGGCGAATGCGGGGACTTTGGTTTCGTCCATGGCTTGGCCCATGAGTTTCAGCCAGCGGTCGCGTTCGGCGATACCGATTTGGAACGAAACGTGGCGCATCCGCAGGCGGGGATGGCCTCGCTTTTCGATGTAGGTGTTAGATACGCCGAGTCGGAAGAGTAGGAACTCGGCAAGGCGTTCTTCCGAGCCTTTCCAATCGTCGTCGGGATACATGGGTCCGATGAGATCGTCGTTCGGAACTCGGCGGTAAAAGGCGGCGACCATGGCGCGGATGCCGGATTCGCCGCAGGCTTTCACTACGTCCTTTTCGGTGGCGGTCATCATGGGGTGGGTGCGGGGTTGAAGGGGGCGGGCTGAAGACTCGCGGTCCGTTGTTACATTCCCGCCTCGGCGAGACGCTCGGCCATCTCGTGTTTCATGAGCTGGTCGGTCAATTCTCCGAGGTCGCCACCCATGATTGCATCGAGATTGTGTGAGGTGAAGCCGATGCGGTGGTCGGTGCAGCGGCTTTGCGGGAAATTGTAGGTGCGGATCTTTTCCGATCTATCGCCAGATCCAATGAGTGAGCGACGGTTTTCCGAATATTCCGACATCTGTTCCTGGAGCTTTTTCTCATAGAGCCGGGAGCGCATGATCTGGAGTGCCATTTCCTTGTTTTTCGTCTGGGAGCGTCCGTGCTCGCAGCGCACGTAGAGTCCGGTGGGAAGGTGGAAAATCTGCACGGCGGAGTCCGTTGTATTGACGTGCTGACCACCCGCGCCACCCGAGCGGCAGACCTCAATCCGGAGATCATTCGGGTTCATATCCACATCGATTTCCTCTGCCTCCGGCAGCACGGCGACCGTGATGGTGGAGGTGTGGATGCGGCCCTGCGTTTCCGTTGCAGGAACGCGCTGCACGCGATGAACTCCAGATTCGTATTTTAGGTGTCGGAAAACCTCGTCGCCAGTCACTTTAAGGATCACTTCCTTGAAGCCGCCGACCTCGGAGGGCGAGCTCTCCAGATGCTCGGTTTTCCAGCCCTTCGTATCCGCGTAGCGTTGAAATACTCGTAAGATTTCCCCGGCAAAGAGAGATGCTTCGTCTCCTCCGGCACCGGCGCGAATTTCGACAAGCGCGTCCCGGTCTTCGTTTGGATCGGCCGGAAGCAGGGCGTATTGCATATCCTCGCGCAGTTTCACCAACGACTTCTCGAGCTCCGGGATCTCCTCCGCCGCCATTTCCGCCATTTCCTTGTCATCGGATTTCGCGAGTTCCTGATTTTCGGTGAGTTGTGTCTCGGTGGACTGAAGGTTTTCCCACAGCTCCAAGGTCTGTTGCAACTTGCGATGTTCGCGCAGGATTTCCGTCGCCTTCTTCGGATCATCGAAGAGGTTGGGGTTGGATACTGCTTCTTCGAGTTCACGGAAGCGATCCTGGCGTTTGGAGATGAGTTGCGAGTAATCCACTGTGAAAAATTTAAAATCTAAGCATGAAATCCGAAACCGTTTTCGGGAAGGCGGACTTCTTAGCGCGGAAATCCGGGGCTGTCCAATCTTCGCAGCGATTTGAAAAGATCCCTCTCTCTTGGAAAGTGAGGGAAAATTTTCTCCGAATGCAGGTTGCCTGTGTTTTTCTTTTGCTCTCGGAGTCCTCTGGCTTAGCCTTCGCCCCATTCTTCATGAGACTTCCGACCATTTTCCTCACCCTACTGGCTAGTATTCCCTCGGTTCTATTTTCCCAAACGGAATCAAAATCAGAAATTTCTCAGCGCGAGGTGATGAAAGATTTCGCCAGTTTCGGTGGTGCGGAGTTTGAGGAAGGGAAGGCACTCTACGCGATGGTCTGCACCGCCTGTCACGGAAATGAAAAGACACCCGCTTCAGTGCCAAACGCCCGGGCGTTTCATCAAGACAAGCTCCTGAATGGCTCCGATCCTTACAAACTTTACCAGACGCTGGAAAAGGGATTCAACCAGATGCCGCCTCAGCTCTGGATGTCCCCCGAGCAGAAGTATTACGTGATCCATTATCTGCGTGAGGAGTTTTTCAAAGGCAAGAACCCCTCCCAATACGTCGCGTTGGATGATGCCTACATGGCTTCGGTTCCTGCGGATGAAATGATTGAGTGGAGCACCGAAAGAAAGGCCCCGGTCGCCCGCAAGGCCTTCGATCCCGCGGAGGTCGATCACGGTCGGGCGATCTTCGGGCATTTCGAATCCTCCCTGAATAACGTCGCTCCGAAAGGGGTGATTCTGAGTTTGGAAAAGAACAAGGGCGTCACTGAATCCAAGCACCATGCGCTCTACGATCTCGATACCGGCCGACTGGTCGCGGTGCATCAAGGGGAACTGCTTGATTGGCGGGATCTCAACTACAACGGCGAGCACCGCATCCACGCGAAGCTGGCAGGTGAGCGTATCTTCGAATCTCCGGTCGGCCTTGCTTGGGCGGCGGCGGGCGAAGTCTCGCCGGGACGCTATCCTGATTTCCGAGATCCCCGCGACGAGGCTCTCAATGGAAGGAAATACGGCCCCCTTCCCGACGATCGTATCCAATACCTCGGCCTGAATCTCTCTACGGAAATCCCAACCATCCACTACACAGTGGACGGCACAGAGGTGCTGGAGACGACCACGACGTTTGAGAAAAATGGACGGACTTCGATCATTCGCAGCCTCCTTCTCAAGCCCCACGAGAATACCCTCTACCTCCGCACTCACGGGAAACGAATCGAGACCCGTCTCTTCGCAAAAGACAACGGAGCGCGGATGATCAACGGTGGTGGCATCAACGAGGGGATTGTCGAAATTTTCCCAAGCAACAAGGAACGCATGGTTCACTTTCTCGCAGGTGAAGTTCGCGACGATCTAATCGCGGTAAAACCGGACGAATTTCCTGTCTTCACGTGGCCGAAAGAACGCACCGAGGACAGCGCAAGATTTCTCGGAAAGGCCCCTAGCGCCGATTCGCCAACGATCACTGCAGAATACCGACGCATCGTTTCCGACGGTGCGTTCGAAGTGGAAGAAGCGGTGCTGCCACAGGAAGGCAAGAACCCATGGAATACGAAAATCCGTTTCTCCGGAATCGACTTCCTCTCGCCCGACACGCTCGCCATGTCCACTTGGACGGGGGATCTCTTCATCGTCGATGCCATTCGTGGGAAAGTAGGCGAAGCCATCAAGATCCGCCGCATCGCCTCCGGCCTGCACCAACCGCTCGGTCTGAAAGTCCGCGATGGTCAGATCTTTGTCGGATGCCGTGACCAAATCATGCGCCCCCACGATCTGGATGGCGATGCCGTCGCCGATTACTACGAGGCATACAATACCGACCACGTGCTCTCCATGCACTTCCACGAATTCGCCGGCGGACTCGATACCGATGCCGAGGGGAATTTCTACTACGTGAAGTGCAGCCAGCACGCGGATGCCGCGTTTTTCCCGCGCCACGGCACCCTGATCAAAGTCTCAGCCGACGGCAAAAAATCTGAGATCATCGCCAACGGCCTGCGTTCCGCGAACGGCGTTTTCGTCGATACGGATGGTCGCGTCTGGACCACCGACCAAGAAGGTTTCTGGAACCCGCAGAACAAGATTGTGCGCGTTGAGCCAGGCAAATTTCACGGCAACATGCTCGGCTACCACGATCCTGAAAAGATCACCGCCAGCGACGAGGACATGGTTGAACCCATGGTCTGGCTCCCGAAAGCCTACGCAAATTCCCCGTCCGAAGTCTTCCGTTTCCCGGCGAAAGGCTGGGGCGGATTCAGCGGAAAACTGGGCTACTACGAATACGGCCAAGGCAAGATCATGGTCCTCCCGTATGAGGAAAAAGGCGGGCGCGTTCAAGGTCTTGCTCAGCCGCTACCCATTCCAGCGTTCGCCTCCGGCATCATGCGCGGGCGATTCCATCCCGAGGACGGCACACTCTTCGGATGCGGCCTATTCGGCTGGGGTAGCGTTCGCACGGAGACCGGTGGCTTTTACCGCATCCGTCCCACCGGGAAAGCTGCCTCCTGCGTGGTTGGTTTCAAGAGCGACCCGTCGAAACTCACTCTTGAATTTTCAGAACCACAATCCGCGGACGCGATCACAGAGGGTAGCCTGAAACTCAATTCCTACACGATCAAACGCTCCGCCAACTACGGCTCCAAGCTGGAGAATGAAACCTCTCATCCTGTTGAAAAAGCCGAGTGGTCGAAGGATGGAAAGACCCTCACCCTCGCCATTCCGAATCTCGCACCGACGCGCGTGCTCTACATCGATTTCGAAATCAAATCAGGAACCGGTGTCCGCCAAGAGCGGCTTTGCGCGAGCATCTACGAGCTGTGAGGCCATGCTCCGCACCATCCATTTTCAAGGCTATCGCTCGCTACGGGATTTTCACCTCAAGCTAGGCCGGGTCACGGTGGTGACTGGTGAGAACGGAGTTGGGAAATCGAACGTGTATCGCGCCCTCGGTCTCATGCGCAAAATGGCGGAGGGTCGTTTCGCCGCTGCTGTGGCCGAGGAAGGCGGCTTGCCAAGCCTGCTTTGGGCGGGGGAGCTGAAGAAAAACGAAAATCGGCGAATGCGCTGGGAGATCGAGCACGAGGATTTCCACATAGAAATGGAATGCGGAATGATCCCCGCCGTTCCTGGGCCGGACGATCCTTCGATGTTCAAAACGGATCCCGACATCAAGCTTGAGACCTTGAGGCATGGGGGAAAGAACGGTCGCATCATGGCGAAACGCAAAGGCCCTGCCGTAGAGTTGCGCGGAAGTGATGGGAAAATGTCCGCCCTGCCCCTACCCGTCCACGCCACAGAATCGATGCTCAGCGAGGTGCGGGACGGTGCCCATTATCCGGCGGTGATGGCCGCCAGGGAGACTCTGCAGTCGTGGCGCTTCTACCATCATTTCGCAACCGATGCCCGTTCGCCCCTACGCCAAACATCCGTGGGTTTCTGGTCGCCTGTGCTGGATGGAGATGGGGGAAACCTCGCGGCAAACCTCCAGACCCTCCGTGAATGCCAGCGCGCCGGCGAACTCGACGAACTTTTCGAAAGAGCCTTTCCCGACTGCCAGTGGTCGCCCGTGGATGAGATGGGAAAATTCCAGCTCCGCCTCCTCCGTCCCGGACTGAAACGCTGGCTCGACGCCTCCGAACTCTCCGACGGCACCCTGCGTTTCTTCTGTCTTTGCGCCGCCCTGATGACCACCAAGCCCCCGCCGCTTCTTATCCTCAACGAGCCGGAAGCCAGCCTCCACTCGGATCTCATCGCCCCGCTGGCGGAGCTGATCGTGAAAGCCTCGGGAGATAGCCAAGTAATCATTGTCTCGCATTCCAAGGCGTTGGTCGAAGCGATCACCGAGCTCTGCGAGGCAAAGGTAGTGGATCTAGTCAGTCACGAAGGCCGCACGGAGGACAGAAATGCCCGATCGGGAAGTGGCGGACGGGTTTGGAATTTTGGAGATTGATCAGAGCAGGCCGCTGCACCAATAGATGCCGAAAGTGGCTGCCGCGCCGCTGCAGAGTAGGTTCGCGGCGATGGCAAGAGTGCGATTTTTGGCGATTTTCAGAATTTTCGTAAACATCCAAACTGCACCTCCGAGGAAAACAATACCGAGGACAATGAAGACGACGGGATATTTGATAACGTAAAATCGCTCGGGTTCTATCGGGGCCGTTTTTTCCTCTCCTGCCGCAAGAATTTTTCCGAGAGCGGAATCTGGATCGATATTTAAAATGCTGCGGTTGCTACGGAGAAAGGCGACGGGGGTTTTTAGCAGCGGGTTGCGGAGGAGTTTTAGGTTTTCTCCGGAAAGGCCGACAGGAGTTAGAGCCGCATAGGTTTCGCGGTTGCAACTAATGTTTTGGCTGAGGCCATTTTCATCGACGACCTTGATCCAATAGTTCGGGGAGCTTCCACCTTTAATTCGGTATGAGGTGCGACTTTCGGTGTCGGTGATCTGGATAGATACCTCTTCGGTGGGTAGCCACTTGACGAGTGCTGACCATGTGGCTGTGGTTCCGAACGAGAAAATCGATGCGATGAGGAGCGTTGAGACGAGGATTCCAACGAACGAGAGGGGCTTTGCTCTTTCTTTGGCCATCGGCTCCAAGTTTTTCGGGTTCTAGAAACCTGCACTGATGCCTTCCTTGATTGCCATGCGTTCCGCTGTGAGTTTGCTGACCGCGAGGCTGGTCTCGCTATTCTCTCGGAGGAATTTCACTGCCATGATTTTTCTCTTCCCGCGCATGGAATCGAGAACTTGCTCTTTGATCTCCGGCGATAACCCGGCGATGACTTCGTCGGAAATCTTGAGGTTTTCCTCGGTGTAGTAATCCTTGGTGCGGAGGATCTCCATATCGGGAGATTCGATGACGGGTGGTGGGGTTTCCTTGTCAGGAATTGTTTCCTCAGCAGCTTTAGGTGCATCAGCCGTGTCAGGTTGCTTTTCCTTTTCGCAGGAAGACACGGTGAGTATGAGCAAGGAGCCCGAAGCAAGATACATTGCAAAAGTTTTTGAAACCATAGTGGGAGCTTTGTTTAGATGCCTTTTGGACGGCAAGTCGAAACTCAGAGATTGAGCAGAAACGGTCGTGCGAAAATGGCGATGAGTGTGGCTGCCGCAAGATCAGAAAGAGACCACTGCGGTGGCTGGGCGAGCCGTATGGCGAGGGTGACGCTCGCTGCCGATGCAAGGATTGTCACTCGGCAGGAGTTTTCCAATGAAGTGATATGGGCACTCGGACTCCGATAGCTCATTTCACGGAATCGGTGCCCAGCAGAAGGAGCCGACCCTCCGAGCCTCCTGCGTGGAACCCGGGCCGCCCGGGTATTTCGGATTCTCCAAAATACGGAGAAATGCGTTTTCTGTCAGGGGGCGGGTAGCCCATCCTTCGCGAACAGCGTGGTTTTCGAAGAAATCCAATGCCGCTCCGGCGTGGTCATGGGTCGCATCGCCCAATGCGATGAGGACGTTGGCATCGAGAAGGTGAATCATTCTCCGCTACGCAGTTCCATGGCTCTGACGAAATCCTCCTCATCCGCTTCATCGGAAAACTCTCGAACTGTGTTTTCATCAACCGTGACAATTCCGCTTTTTAAGTCGCAGAATCCCAAACGGGCCATCACCTTCTCCCACGAGCTGCAGAGAATGTCAGGATCATTGTCTGCCGATCGCAATCCTCAGGCGGCGCTCCGTTTCCTCGGCGGTGTAGGTATGCAATTGGTCGTATAGCCCTGCCCATTGAGCATCACACGCATACAACTCATCGTCGGAAAACTCACCAGCTTCGTGACGACGCCATGCTTCAGTTGCGTACCGCTTGAGCTTTGTCGGCCAACCTGAATCACGTGATTGGAAACCGTCGGGATGGAGACCGGGGTAGCAGTATGAGAGCGCCGACCATGCGACAAGAAACTCTTCTCTGTCGAGGAGGCTAGATTTAATCGAAAACTGGGTTCGTTTCTTAAAACGTGAATTGGGTGCGCTTGAACGCATGTAGTTGGATACCGGGATTCGTGGTCGATCGCACCGCTTTCCAAGTTTTGAGCGCTGGCTGGACATCGCACTCGGTTATGTGTTCATTGTTGACCTGTTACCATCCTCCAAAGCTGAGGGGCATCCCATAGTCTTTGGGGAAGATCTTGCCGTCTCCGCGCCGGATGACGGCTATTACGTGTTCGTCGATTGTAATCGCGTCCTCGAAATCCCGCTCACCATCAGCAAACTCTCCCAGCTTCGTAATCATACGGTCGGCTATTTCTAGTTGTGCATCACGCTCTGTTCGAAACAGTAGATGTTCAAAGGGCGAGTTCCCCTCCGAAACCATCACGGTAGGCTCGAATCCATTCGCTACACTTTCGCCGACGATAAGGTAGAAGTTTTCTTCCATGCGGAACGTTTGTTTTCCTTCGCTAGGTGCTTCTACAAGTATCAAATTCGCATGACAATCGGTAAATAATCAAAATCTTTTCCGGCATTCTTCACGATGTTTCTTTAGGAATTGGAGTGAGGGACGGAAGTCCTTCGGCAATATCAACTGCCTACCTTTAAAACGTAGAAGCCATTCTGTCGCCTCCGGCTGCTCCTCTTTTACCTCTGAGAGTTTCTTTGAAAAATGAATCTTCATATCTTCGTCAACCCACATCAGGTAGCGGTCAAAAGCCCGGTCGTGGAGCGAGTTCAGGCAAAGACCGTTCAAGGGATTCATTCTATTCGCAGGATCATCCGCCCAACGGACAATGTGGCTAGCAGTAAGGAGTTCGGGAGTCATTAACCCGCTGACGCAACACTTGGAACGGTAAGCGGTGATGATTCTCCTTCGAAAAAACGCCTGATTGACTCTTACTTTAATCACGGTCTCCCTTTCGTTGCCGACGAAAAGCTTTGTGTCCGAGAGAGCTATACCTTCGAGTGTGCTTCCTGTGCGTGTCGCGAAGAGTTGTTCGCTTTCAAAGGCCAAATCTTCCGGATTTTTCCAGAATGCCTCCCATACATCGGCCTCTCCCTTTGCGCCGTTAGGCAGACCCTTGATTCCACGTGCCGCAAGCGCAGGGTCGAGACGTGAGAAATTTGCAAGCTTTCGGGAAGCTGAGCCAACTTTCCTACCCAACAATGTGGCAAGGCTCCGCACTTGAGGTGTCTTTTCGTCAATTTTCCCGAAAGGGATTTCATTGTAGATGCGGAAGGCTAACAGATGTTCCTCCCACGTCCAATTGACTCCGTCACGGCTAGCTGGCACGGGAGCCGGTTGAGTGCCATTCTGGCAATTCGGGCACTTGCTCTGCTCAAGTTCGGAGTAATTTCTCCCGTAAATGAAGCCGCATTCGAGGCACATCAGTATGCTGATTTTCCCGACCTCCTCCTGAAGATTGCCCTGGCTGGTTTCTACCAAGCGTTGACGATTAGCATTAACGGAGTCCGGTTCTCTCATGGTGATCTTTCAGTAAAGCGATACATCCTCGGCCGCGCAAATTTTTTTCTGTAAAAGTTGTTTCTGACGTCTGCTGAGAGTTGGTTCGGTGTGTTTGTTTTGCGGTTTATTTGGAGAATTTCAGGTAGGCTTTTCCGGTTTCCCAGGTCTCTGAGATTTCGATCAGGACGGCGGTCACGAGGCGCAGCAGGGAGTCCTCGTTGGGGAACAGTCCCACGACCCTGGTGCGGCGTTTGATCTGGCTGTTGAGCGTCTCGCAGGCGTTGGAGGTGCGTGTTTTCTTACGGTGTTCCTCGGGCAGGCTGAAGATGGAGAAGCCTTCGGGAAGATTACCCTCGGCCCATTCGGCGAGCTTGGGTTGGGTTTCGGAGTAGGCTTTGATGAAACCCGCCAGACGGGCCTCGGCATGCGGGCGGTCATCGGCGTTGAAGATGGCGGCGATGTCGGCGGCGACCTTGCTTTTGAGATCCTGTCTGGTGACGTATTGCTGGGCGTTTTGCTGGAGGTGGAACTGGCAGCGCTGCCAAGGCGTGGCGGAGAAGCAGGCCTTGAGTGCGGCGCGCAGCCCGGTGTGCGCGTCGGAGGTGACCAGATCCGGGATACCGATGCCGCGCTCGCGGAGGCTGTTGGCAAATTCGCGCCAATGCACCTCGGCTTCGGAGAGGGCGCAGGATACTCCGAGGATCATTCTTTTGCCATCATCCCGCCGCGTTCCGATGGCGATGAGGGTGGCGCAATCCCTTACTGTGCCGTCGATGCGGACTTTGTAGAAGGTCGCGTCGAGGGTGAGATAGATGATCCCGGGAAGGGGCCGGGAACGCCATTTTCCGAACTCGGCGTCAAGCTCTGCGGTAAGCTTGGAAACCTGCGAGGATGATACCTGGAAGCCGCAGAGTTTTTCCATGATTTTGGTGACCCTGCGGGTGCTCACACCTTCGATATACATGGTGGCGATGGCGGATTTGAGGGCGCGGTCGCTGCGTGATCCCTGTTCAAGAAGGGAGGTGTGGAAAGGCGAATCGCTCTCCCGCACCTGGGGGATCTGGAGCTGGAGTTTGCCCAGGGCGGTCTGGTAGGAACGGGGCTTGAAGCCGTTGGCGTATCCGTTGCGGCTCTCGACGTTGCGCTCGTTGGGATTGGCTCCGATGTGGCCGATGCGCTCGAGGAGCATGGCTGCGTTCATGAGCAGTTCGCTGATTTTCGGGATGGCGTTTTCGAGGCCGTCTTCAAGAAGGATGTTGATGAGATCCGGGTGGTTGTTACTTTTGTCGTGTCCGTTCATGGCTGATGCTTGTTTTTGGTTTAGCACCCTCAGCATCGGGTCGTGGACGGGCACCTACAACCCCAGTGGGGAGGCGGCGCCGCCGCAGAGACGGTTGATTCCGCTACGCTCCATCAACCGTCTCTGCGGCGGACTGGGGCTTCGTGGACTTACAGACAAAGATTTACACTACCACATCCTCGGATCGGATGGGAATGGTTTGATCCGGGTTCTGCAGACAGCAAATCGTAGTCTGCGCTCGCTCTACGAAGACAGGAACGAAATTTTGCATAATCACAACTGAGATTGTTTTAGATGCAACCAACGTTGCAACAAGGTTAAAGCCGATTCCCGCTCCTCCCTGAATCCCACGATGAATATCCGCTCCCTGTTCTGCGGGACAACGGACTTCGCGTTGATGATCTTCGTGTAGATCGTGTAACCCAAGACTTGCTCTAACGTATCCTTGATGACTTGGAACGTCTTGCCTTTGTCGTGTCCTTTGAGGTTCTTCACGTTCTCCAGCAAAAAGGCGGCAGGCCGGTGGTGATCGAGGATATCGGCGATCGAGAAGAACAGATTTCCCTGTTTGACGTCGTCGAAGCCATGGAGCCTACCAAGGCTGTTTTTCTTCGAGACCCCGGCAATGCTGAATGGCTGGCAGGGAAAGCCGCCACAGAGGATGTCGTGAGATGGAATATCAGCGGCATCTATCGCATTGATGTCTCCATGGGGTTTCTCCCCGAAGTTCGCCTCGTAGGTCTGCTGGCTGAACTTATCGTAATCGCTGGAGAAAACGCACTTCGCTCCGGCTTTCTCGAAAGCAATTCGAAAGCCACCGATGCCGCAGAAGAGGTCGATGAAGCGGGCCTGGCCTGCCCGGTATGCACTGGACTCTTCCGAGAGACTAGCGATGGGCTTTTCTTTGTCCGAAGCCTTTGCCTTCTTGGAAGCGGTCTTCTTGGTTGCCTTTTTGGCTGTGGATTTCATGGTCATCCAGTCTTTCGAAGGAGGGAACCAGAGTTGCGCGAGAGCGACAAGAGCCTTGTCGCCGATGCCAAAATCCCTCGAGATACTTTTCCCGAGAAAAGGGTTTCAGGGCGTCTTATACGAGACGTTTCTTTTCCGAACTCGTGAACAGACTGGGTCAGCGATTGATCCGAGTTGGCTTAGCGAAGAAAAGATTTTGGGCACGACTGGAGGCCTAGGGCGAAGCAGCCACAGTCGCAGAACAGATCGATGAAGGTGCGCTCAGGCATGAAGCTTAATTTTTGGGAATCATGAGATTATGACAATGCTGAGATTCGCGGGGGATCTCATGCGATTGATTGTAAAAAGGGGGCTGAAGAAGGAAATTGGATTCCCTTTGTTGATGTTGCCTTGGTTGCTGGGCGGAAGAATTGATCCCGCCACCCGGCGGTTCCCTTCGGGCATGTCGCCCCGCTCCACTTCACGCCCCTCCTTGGGGCGACGCCTGATTCTGAGTCGGAAGAGATTTTGACACGCGTAATTGTTTTCTTGCGAAAGAATCGGAAAATAATGGAAATGTTCGGTCTTGTAACTGTTTTTGAACAAATGTAGTCATTTGTATGCGTTTTGAACGCGCGCGTAACAGAAAAAGTATGAATTCTCCGGAAAGTAACCCAGTCGGCTATTCTTGGCTGGAAGATCAATTTGGCGTTGTTGTTCTTCCGTATTGGAGGGAAACACGGGTTTTGGTCAAGGGTTCGCGACGTCTGGTCACCACTGATGGCCGTGAGGTGGAATATTTGCCTGCGGCGCAGAATCCGGGCAATGAGGTTCTGGATCACTTGGAGTTCGCTTTGAGGAAGGAGGGGTTGCATTTGGAACTCCTGCGGAAAATTCTCCCCCTGGTGCTGGCGGAGGATGTGACTGCGCTGGTTCGCGGGAAGCCGACGGGTCGCTATGTCCGTGTGATCTGGTGGCTGTATGAGGAGTTTAACGAGATTTCCCTGAATATACCTGATGCGAAGGTTGGAAACTACGTGGATCTGCTGGATTCGGATATCTACGTGACGGGGCCGGTGATCAAAGCCAAACGTCAACGGGTGAACGTGAATCTCCTCGGGACGCCCGACTTTTCACCAATCGTGAGAAAAAAGGGCTTGGGAAACTGGAATGAGGGTGAACTCCGCTCCCGTTGCCAGCAAATCATCGGGGAATATCCACCTGAAATTTTCGATAGAGCCGTGCGCTATCTCTACGCAAAGGAAAGCAAGAGTAGTTATGAAATCGAACGGGAGACACCTAGCCAAAATCGCGCGGAGCAGTTCATAGAGCTGCTGGAACAAGCCTGGCACCGTAGTTTCCTGAAGAAAGACGCTTTGGTAGAACTGCAGAAAGCGATCGTGGATCCACGTTATGCGAACGATGGCTGGAGAAGTGAAATCGAGGAGCAGATCTATGTGGGGGAAACCCTGCAAGTAGGGTTGGAGCGGGTTCACTTCGCCGGGCCCAAGCCTGAAGATCTGGATGGGCTGATGGATGATTTTCTTCTGATGGCTCGCCGAATCACTGCCCGGCGGACGCAGGTAGGGAATGAAGTGAAGGTGGAGCAATCGTCGGTGCCGACATTGATTGCAGCGGCCGTTATTTCCTTTGGCTTTGATTTCCTTCACCCGTTTAGCGATGGGAACGGGCGGATTCACCGCTTTCTGCTTCATCATGTGTTGGCTCGGAACGGGTTTGGTCCAGAGGGAATCGTCCTACCCGTTTCCGCAGTAATTCTAAACCGTCCGCGTGAGTACGATCTTGCGCTGGAGAGTTTTTCCAAACCGCTAATGGCACTGGTGAAGTACAAACTGGATGACCGCCAAAGGATGACGGTGACCAACGACACGGCGGATTTTTACCGCTACATCGATTGCACGGAACTCTGCCGGATCACGATTGGATTTATTGGCGAAACGATTGAATCGGAATTGCCCGCCGAGCTCAGGTATTTGACCAAGTATGATGAAATTCGTGAAAAAATGCGGGATGTGGTGGAGCTGCCGGATCGGATTGCGGATTTGTTTGTGAAGCTTTGCCGTCAGAATGGCGGGGTTTTGTCGGCCAGAAAACGTGAGTTTTCGGAGTTCAAGCCGCTCACGGATGATGAGATCGCAGCGCTGGAAGAGATTGTTAGTTCCGGTCTGGGGCTTGGGAAATAGGCTGCTCGTTTTCTTGCGAAGTTGATGGGAGGTTGTTGTTACGTGTAACTAAAGTTTATTTCAAAATTGCTTTTATAACTGTTTTGAGAATTTTGTAACCGTTTTGATACACTGTTTAATTTTGGGGAGAGAGGAAGACTCGGCGTTTGTGCTGGGGTTGTTGGGCGGAAGGATTCACGCCCCTCCTTGGCTACGCCTCATTTAGGGCGATTTTGAGGAAAGGGGCGGTGCGGGAGGTTTTGGATTTTGCGACCTTCTCCGGGGTGCCTTGGGAGACGATTTTTCCGCCGTTTTCCCCGGCTTCGGGGCCGATGTCTAGGATCCAGTCGGCCTCGGCGGCGACGGCCATGTGGTGCTCGATGACGACGACGGTGTGGCCTTCGTCAGCGAGGCGGTGGAGGATGTCGATGAGGCGTTTTACGTCTTCAAGATGGAGACCTACGGTCGGCTCCTCGATGAGGTAGAGGTTGCGGGCTTTTAGCTGGGCGTTGTTAAGGGTGGCTTTCATGCCGCGGCCTTTGATGAGCTCGGAGACGAGCTTGATGCGCTGGGCTTCGCCGCCGGAGAGGGTGGGGGAGGCCTGGCCGAGCTGGAGGTAGCCGAGGCCGGTGTCGGCCATGAGTTTGAGCGGGTGGGAAATGCGGGGTTGGGATTCGAAGAAGATGGAGGCTTCGGCTATGGTCATGGCGAGGACTTGGCCGATGTTTTTCTCGCGGAAATTCACTTCCAAGGTGGCGGAGTTGTAGCGCATGCCGTTGCACTCTTCGCAGTGCACCCAAGTGGAGGGGAGGAAATCCATCTCGAGTTTTACGCGACCGTTGCCTTTGCAATCCGGGCAGCGGCCGCCTTCGGTATTAAAGGAGAAGCGGGAGGCATCGAAGCCGCGCATGCGAGCCTCGGGGAGTTGGGCGAAGAGGGCGCGGATGTGGTCGAAGACTTTTACGTAGGTGGCGGGGCAGGAGCGGGAGGTTTTTCCGATGGGGGACTGGTCGACTTCGTAAACGGATTTGAGGTTCTTGCCTCCGCTGGTGGATTTGTAGCGTTTCACTCCGGTGACCTTTTGTTTGCCTCCGACCTTTGCCGCAGGGGCAAGTGCCTGGTGGAGGATGGTGGATTTTCCTGATCCGGAAATGCCTGTGAGGACGGTGAGCCGGGCGAGTGGGATGGCTACGTCGATGTTCTTGAGATTGTTTGCATCGCAGCCTTTTACTTTAAAAAACGGGTGGGATTTTCCGACCGGGCGTCGTTCTCCGCGCATCGGGTGGGTGATGGGGTTGGCCAAGGCGCGGTAGGTTGGTGAGTTTGCGAGTTTGGAGTTTTCAGTTTTTAGGGAAGACTTTGATGCGGGATTCTTCTCTTTTCTCGAGCCTGAAAACTGAACACTAGCAACCTGCGGCGGGAGTCCTTGGTAAACGATTTCACCGCCGAGACGTCCGGCACCGGGGCCGAGGTCGATCAAATGGTCGGCAGCCGCAATTGTATCCTCGTCGTGCTCGACGATGATGAGTGAGTTGCCTTGGTCGCGGAGTGCTGTGAGGGTTTTTAGGAGGGCGGTGTTGTCGCGGGGGTGGAGGCCGATGGTGGGCTCGTCAAGGACGTAGAGGACGCCGCGGAGGTTGGAGCCGAGCTGGGCGGCTAGGCGGATGCGTTGGGATTCGCCACCGGAGAGGGTGTTGCCGGAGCGGTTGAGGTGGAGATAGCCGAGGCCGACTTCTTGGAGGAAGGAGAGTCGCTGGGTGATCTCCGGAATAATGTCGCGGGAGATGAGCTTCTCGCGGGAGTCGGTGAATTTGAGTTTCGTGAAATGGGTGGCGGCCTCGTTGATAGAGAGGTGTGAAAGGGCGGCGACGGCGGTGCCTTCTAATTGAACGGATGAGCCCACTGGGTTGATGCGGGAGCCTTGGCAGGAGGGGCATTCGATGAGTTCATCGGAGTCCATGCGGTCGATGGAGCGGTCGGCATCCATTTCCGCAGCGAGGATGGAATCGAAGCGGGAGGTGTCGAGACTCTGGCGGCGTTTCGGGACTTTTCCATGGCCACGGCATTCGACACACCAGCCGTGCGGGGAGTTGAAACTGAAAACGCGGGGATCAAGTTCTTCAAAGGAGCGGTTGCAGGAAGGGCAACTGCTGGCGGTGGATAATAAGGTGAACTTTTTGTCGGCGGTGAAGAGTTTAATGAGGCCCTTGCCGATTTCTAGGGCTCTGGTGAGGGAGGTTGCTAGGTTCAAGTGTTCAGTGTTCAGGGAAGAATCTTTGGTCGGAGTCTTTTCTTTCCTTCCAACTGAACACTGAAAACTAGCAACCTGAACATCAATGTCGTGTTCGACGAAGCGTTCGAGGCGGGTGAAGGTTTCGGCTTCTTGGAACTGCTTATCTACTAAAAGTGTAGTAAAACCTTTTTTCACGGCCCAAGCGGCGACTTCGGTGTGGTAGCCTTTTTTTCCACGGATGAGTGGGGCTAGGATTTTGATGGGTCCTTTTTTGAGTTCCGCTTGGATGGTTTTTTCGATCGCGGCCAGCGACTGCTTTTCTACGCGGACTTGGCAGTCGGGGCAGTAGATGGTGCCTAGCTTGGAATAGAGAAGGCGGATGAAGTTCCAGAGTTCGGTGACGGTGGCGACGGTAGATTTTCCTCCGCCTTGGGAGACGCGTTGCTCGATGGCTACGGTGGGGGGGAGGCCTTGGAGTTGGTCGATTTCTGGTTTCTCTAACTGCTCCGCGAACTGGCGGGCGTAGGCGGACATGGAGTCGAGGAACCGGCGTTGGCCTTCGGCGAAGAGGATGTCGAAAGCCAAAGTTGATTTTCCTGATCCGGAGAGGCCGGAGATGACGACGAGTTGATCGCGGGGGATATCTACGGAGATGTTTTTTAGGTTGTGATGGCGGGCGCCTCGGAGGGTGATCAGTGCCGAGTGATCAGTGATCAGTGGAAGACTGGGTGCTTCGGGGCGGGCTAAAGCCCGCGGTCCGTTTCCTAAGGCCTCCGCTACGTATTTGGCGGTGGGGGTTTTGGCTTTGGCGATTTCTTCGGGTGGACCTTGGGCTACGAGTTGGCCGCCGTGTTTTCCTGCTTCGGGGCCAAGATCGAGGATCCAGTCGGCGGATTTTATGACGTCGAGGTTGTGTTCGATGACAAGGAGAGAGTGACCCGAATCGACGAGTTGCTGGAAGACCGCCAATAGGTTTTCAATGTCTGAAAAATGGAGACCGGTGGTTGGCTCGTCTAGGATGAGCAGCTTGGAGGTTGGAGCTGAGAGCTGAGAGGAAGAAGCAAGCAATTGGCAGAGTTTTAGGCGTTGGGATTCGCCGCCGGAAAGGGTGTTGAGGGCTTGGCCTAGTTTCAGGTAGCCGAGGCCGACTTGGACGAGAGGGGAGAGGATGCGGATGATTGTCTGGTGACGCTTCGCGTGGGAGGGGGGGATTCCCTTTTGGTCTTCATAGAAGGCTATGGCTTCGGTAACGGTGGAGTCGAGAATGCCGTGGATGGATTTTCCGCGATATTTGAACTCGAGCGTGGAGGGTTTGTAGCGTTTGCCTTCGCAGTCCGGGCAGGTGACGTAGATGTCGGAGAGGAACTGCATTTCCACTTTCTCGAATCCGTTGCCGGTGCAGCGGTCGCAGCGGCCCTCTCCGGAGTTAAAGGAAAAGAATCCGGTCTTAAGATCGCGGGCTTTTGCGTCGGGGGTGTTGGCGAAGAGTTGGCGTATCGGATCGAAGGCTCCGAGGAAAACGGCCGGGGTGGAGCGCGGGGTGCGGGCTACGGCAGTTTGGTCGATAAGCTCGATGCCATCGATATACTGGGTTCCTAGTAGTTCCTTGATCGGGGCGGAGTCTTCGTTGGTTTCTATACCCAGTTTGCGGGCGGCGTTCAGGTAGAGGATTTCGTGGGCGAAGGTGGATTTTCCTGAGCCGGAGACTCCGGTGAGGCAGACAAAAAGGCCGAGAGGAATGTCTGCATCAAGCTTTCGGATGTTGTGGCGGGTGGCCCCCTTGATGGTGATTTTCTTTGTGGTAGGTTTGCGGCGTTTTTTGGGGATTGAGATGGATTTTTCGCCGGTGAGCCAGGGGATAGTGCCTTGAGAGTTTGCTAGTTTGGAGTTTTCAGGTTTCAGGGAGGAGTCTGCGGGGTTGCCGTGGAAGATGATGGTGCCGCCGTGTTGGCCGGCTCCGGGGCCGATATCGACTAGGTTGTCGGCTGCTTGCATGACGGTTTGCTCGTGTTCTACTACGACTATGGTATTTCCTTTGTCGCGGAGGCCGTGCATGACTCCCACGAGTCGGTCAATATCGCGTGGGTGGAGGCCGACGGTGGGTTCGTCGAGGACAAAGAGAGTGCCGGTGAGTGAGGCTCCGAGGCAGGTGGTGAGGTTGACGCGCTCGACTTCGCCGCCGGATAAGGTGCGGGTGGGGCGGTCGAGGGTGAGGTAGCTGAGGCCGACTTGGTCGAGATAGTGGAGGCGGGAGTTAATTTCGGTGAGGACTAGCTCTAAGGTGGAGTCCTTGGTGCCGAGTGCCGAGTGATCGGTGATCAGTGAAGAGGAGAAAGGAAGAAGCTCGGCGATGGGGAGTTGCCAGAGGTCGGGGAGAGTTTTGTCTTTGATTTTGAAACAGAGGGACTCGGGCTGGAGGCGCTTTCCACGGCAAGAATCGCAGGTGGTGTAGGAGCGGTAGCGGGAGAGGAAGACGCGGACGTGCATCTTGTAGGCTTTCGTTTCCAGCCAATCGAAGAAGCCTTTGACGCCATACCATCCGCCGGATTGCCAGAGTTCTTCGAGGTCTTCGGGTGAGCTTGTTCTACGGTCTCCGTAGTAGATCCATTCGCGGGTGTCTTCGTCGAGTTCCTCCCAGGGCGTGTTCAGGTCGATGCGGCGTTCCTTGCAGTTGCGGACGAGATCGCGCTGGCATTCCTCGCCGCGATCGCCTTGGAAGGGTTTGATGGCTCCTTGTTTGAGGGTGAGGGTTTCGTCGGGGACAGTTTTATCGAGATCGATGCCGATGACGCGGCCGAAGCCCCGGCATTTCGGGCAGGCGCCGAGGGGAGAGTTAAAGGAAAAGAGGGCGGGGGTGGGGGCGCGCAGGGTGAAGCCTGTTTTTGGGTTGGTCCAGGTGGTTGAGAAGGAACGCTGAACATCGAACATCGAACGTCCAACATCGAATGAAGAGGGCTTGACGATCGTGGCGTGGCCTTTGCCTAAGAGGAAGGCAGCTTCTAGGGCTTCGAGGAGGCGGCTGGTGTTCTCGGGGGTGACTTTCAGTCGATCTTGGATGACTTGGATTGCGCGGGGGAGCTTCGGGATGTCGCTTGGGACTTCGTCGGTGCGGAGGGTTTTCCCGTCGAGGAGGATGCGGAGGTAGCCTTGGGAGTTGAGGAAGGGGAAGAGTTCGACGGCTTTTGCATCGGATGGGACGGGGATGGGGAACGTAACGAGGATATTTTCGCCGGAAATGTTTTCGGTGGCCCAGGTGGATGCGGATTCAGGGGAGTCGGGTTGGATGATTTCGCCGGTATTGGGGTCGTAACCTTTTGCGAGACGGGCGAAGAGGAGTTTCAGGTAGTCATTGATCTCCGTGAGAGTACCGACCGTGGAGCGGGTGGTGCGGACGTGATTTTTCTGCTCAATGGCGATGGCGGGCGGGATGCCCTCGATCGAATCGACGAGGGGCTTGTCCATCCGGTCGAAGAACTGGCGAACGTAGGGGGAAAATGTCTCAACGTAGCGGCGCTGGCCTTCCGCGTAGAGAGTGTGGAAAGCGAGAGAGGATTTTCCAGAACCTGAAGGGCCGGTGACGACGGTGAGTTTCCCTAGGGGGATGTCGAGGTTGATGCCTTGGAGGTTGTGTTGACGGCAGCCACGGAGGGAGATGACGGGGGCTTTCCCCTTTGATTCAGACTTTTTCGGCACGCGGGAGAATATCCGGGAAACGTGCGTTCGCTAGTGGAAGAACGAGAAGAGTGGAATTTTCTATGAATCTAGGCATTGACACGAGGGGCATAGCCGCGTAACCAATCGCCTCCCGTTTCGGAAAAAACGGCGGAGTCGCCAAGTGGTAAGGCAATGGTTTGCAAAACCGTCATTCGTGGGTTCGATTCCCACCTCCGCCTCCAATTCCTAGTATTTCCTCCAGAGTTGGGGAACGAACAGCACGAGTAGTGCGAAGAGTTCGAGGCGGCCGAGGATCATGATCCAGCCTAGGAAGACTTTGGTTGGCTCGCGTAGTTCGGCGAAATTGTGAGTGGGGCCGACGGCGTCGAACCCGGGGCCAATGCTGGAAATGGTGGCGAGCACGGTGCCTGCACAGCTTTCCAGGCTGATTCCGGTGCCTGCCTCCAAGAAGCCGACGACGGCGGTGGCGGCGATGCATATCATCAGGTAGAGAGTGAGGAAAAACATGATGCGTGCCCGTGCGGCATCGTCGATGGGGTTTCCGTTCACCACGACGCGGAAGACCTGACTCGGGCGGAAGGTCTTGATGATTTCGTTGCGGGCAGATTTTGCGAAAACGATGAGGCGCCCGACTTTGAATCCACCGGCGGTTGATCCGGCACAGCCGCCCATGAGCATTAGGCAGGCGATGAGGACCTTGGCCCACGTGGGCCATTGGTCGTAGTCCACGGTGCCGAAGCCGGTGGTAGAGGCGATACTTACGACGGTGAAGGCTCCATCACGAAAGGTCGTTGCGAAGGATATGCCGTCATTGTAGCTGCGTCCTGCCGCGATCAGAAGTGTGACGAGGCCGCAGATTCCGAGAAACCAGCGGGCGTCTTCTTCTCTGAAGACACGCTTCCAGTTTTTTCTCAAGACAACGATGAAAAGGAGGAAGTTCAGGCTTCCGAGCGCCATAAAGATGACGAGCCAGAGTTCGATCAGCCAGGAGTTTCCCCACTCCGTGTAGTAGCCGATGCTCTGGGAATGCGGGCTAAGTCCTCCGGTGGAAATGGTGGTGAACGCATGACAGGTTGCATTGAACCAAGTCAGTCCCATTGCTTTCAGGCCGATCAAGCAGGCGAGCACAAGACCGATATAAATGCGTAGCATCATCATCGCGGTATCTTGGATGCGGGCGAGTCCGAGATCCCCACTGCGGAAAGAGGACTCGTTGTGAAACAGGGATTTGGAGGAGACTCCTATATATGATAGCAGGGCGACGAAAAGGACTAGGATTCCGATACCTCCAAGCAACTGGGTGGTGGCGCGCCACAAAAGAATGCCACGCGGCCACTGTTCGATCACCGTCATCACAGAGGACCCGGTCGTGGTAAAACCAGAGGCGGACTCAAAGAACGCGCCTGCCGGAGTCATATAGGGAGGGCAGAGAAGATACGGCAGGCCTCCAAATATACTGCAAAGGATCCAGCCCAGCCCGACAATGACGATGGCTTCGCGTTTCGGAATCGAATCGTGACGGGTTTTGGTGATGCCGGGAACGATACCGAGCATAGCTCCACCGCCAGTGATTCCGGCTGAGAGAAACAGCATGCTGGCGGCCTCGTGATCCCCGAGGACGAAGTCGAACTTTGCGAAGAGGCCGCAAAAAACCATGGTGACTGCTTCCAACGCGAGCAGCAGGCCAAGGATTCGCGAGATCAGATAGAAATTCATGAAAGTGGGGAAGGGGAGAGAATCAGGCTTCCAGTAGTTTCAGGAAACGCTTTTTCGCGTCTCTGGAAACCATCGCGTAGAGATGATCTCCGCCGAGGAGCACCTCTTCGGGGCCCGGGACTTCCGCATGCAGGCCCCGCAGCTTTCCGACGAGCACCACGCCGGGAGGCCATTGGATCTCCTTTACCATATGGCCGGCCGCGATGGATCCTTTGCCAACCCGAAGCTCAACGAGATCTACGCCATTGAATTCCTTGAGGATGTGGTAAGAGTCCGTGGTGATAAATCGACGGATCTCTCTACGAGTGGCTTCGCGGGGGCTAACGGCAGCACGGATACCGAAGTGGTGGCCGCTTGCGGAAATCGCAGCTGCGTAATCGGCACGGTGGATGAGGGTGAGGCAATTCTTGACTCCCAGCGTGTGCGCCTGGAGGCATGACATCACATTGTCCTCATCATCCACACTTGTGCTGATGAAAAAGTCCGCCTCGCCGACTTGCTCTTCCTCAAGTTCCGCGACGACGGTGGCGTCTCCATTTATGATGGTGGCGTTCGTCAGGCGGTCTGCCAAACCTTTGCAGATCTCCGGATCCCGCTCGAAGACCCGCACCGTGCAGTCGATGCTTTCCAGCATCTGAGCGAGGGAAAACCCGTATTCGTTCCCTCCGAAAATGACGACCCTCAGCTTGTGTGATGTTTTGCGTTTCCCTTGGAGCCGCTCCGCGAAATCACGCAGCTTCCTAGGTTCTCCAAAAATGGTCACCAGATCGCCCTCCTCGATTTTCGAATCCGCGATCGGGACAAAAGGGATTTCGCCGCGGGAAATCATCGCCACCCTCACCCCCTCCGGTGCCTTGAGATCCCTGAGTGAGGAATGGATCGCTTGGGAATTCGCGCCCACTAGCACTTGCTGAAGCTCGATCCGGCCCCTAGCCAGCTCTTCAACAACAAGGGAATCCGGATTTCGCACGAATTTCGCCAGCTCAATGGCGGCGAGGCGTTCCGAACTAAAAATGT
>CAWCXB010000017.1:0-22888 GCA_963799385.1 uncultured Verrucomicrobiae bacterium | reverse complement strand
CTATGAATACCTCGAGCAATCGATCGCGGGAAACAAACTTCAGGCTCGCGGCATCTATGGATTTTTCCCGGCGAATTCCGTGGGCGACGACATCGCGGTTTTCAACGAAGATGGGAGCGAACGCACGAGGTTCCACACGATCCGCCAGCAGTTGAAGAAGACTTCCGGCAAGCCGAACGTTGCTTTGTCGGATTGGGTGAAGCCCGGAACCGGGGATCGTGGGGGCGATCTTCGGTCGCCCACCGATCCCGTCATCACTAGGAACTCAACAGGCAGCCTCCCCCACTGGTTCAAACAAGGTGCCACCTACGCAGTGACCTTCCGCCTGGCTGATTCCATCCCGCAGTCCGTCCTAAGCGAATACTCCATCGAAAAAGCCACTCTCGAAGCAATTGAGCACAAGGCGGAAGGGGAGGGCGAGGAAACGACAGCACGGGACGCCCGCCTGAAAATCGAGGGACTCTACTCCGCTAGGATGGAGGAAGCATTGGAAAAGGGCTACGGCGAATGCCATATGAGACGCCCCGAGGTCGCGACGATCGTCCGGGATGCCATTTTACGCTTCGAGGGAGAGAGGTTCGAATTGTCAGCTTGGTGTGTGATGCCAAACCATGTGCATCTCCTGATCAAGCCGCTCGGGGAATTTTCATTGTCCGATATCCTTCAGGGGATGAAATCGTTCTCTGCGAAGGAAGCGAACAAGCTTTTGGGTAGGGAAGGGGCTTTTTGGCAGAAGGAATCCTACGATCATATCATTCGGGACGAGGAGGAATTTTCGAGACAGAAGAGGTATCTTTTGAGAAATCCTGAAAATGCCGGATTGGTGGGATGGGAGTTTGTTGGGGAGAGCGCTGACGGGGGCGACCGAAGATCGCCCCCACGTTTACCGATTACATCGGTGGCTTCGTGGTGGGGATCCACGGCGCGGATGAGTATGCGAAGGAACTGGATGATGCGAACGATCCCTACGGTTCCATCATGGTGAAAGCCATCGCGGACCGCTTGGCGGAGGCGTTCGCCGAGATGCTGCATCACCGCGCTCGGATCGACTGGGGATACGAGGCTGAGGGCGAACTCACCAAGGACGCGCTCATTCACGAAAATTATCAAGGCATCCGCCCTGCACCCGGCTATCCGGCGCAGCCCGACCATACCGAGAAGCCGATTCTTTTCGAACTACTAGGAGCATCGGAGAAGACGGGTGTCACTCTCACGGAGAGTTGTGCCATGCACCCCGGCGCGGCTGTTAGCGGAATCTATTTCTCGCATCCGGAAAGTCATTACTTCGCACTTTCAGAGCTTCAGAAAGACCAGATCGAAGACTACGCGAAGCGGAAAGGAATGACGGTCGAGGAAGTGGAGAAGTGGCTGGGACCGTGGTTCGGGGTATTGAGTGGCGGCGATCTTTCGTCGCCGTTGCAATGCTCCGGGGGGCGACCGGAGATTGCCCCCACGGCTAGAAGTTCCTGAGCCTCGCTACGGTCTTTTCCTTGCCAAGGATCTCGAAGATGTCTCCCAGATCTGGGCCATGTCCCCGGCCGGAGAGGGCTACGCGGGCAGGGAACATGAGTTGGCCGGGTTTGGCGCCGTTGGCTTGGGCTACTTCACCGATGGCTGATTTCGCCGCGTCAGCAGACCATTCGGTTAGGGTTGCTAGGTGATCAGCGAGCGCAAGTAGGAAGGCTGAGTTGGGGTTGGCTTTCGCTTTCTCCGTTGCTTCCGGATCGTATTCGATTTTGTCGGTGACGAGGAAGTCGATTGCTGAAGGGACTTCGGAAAGGAGTCTGACTTTTTCTTTCACTGCGGTGATGACGGTCAGATAGCCATCGGTAATGGGAAGGTTCTCGGCTTCTAGGAAGGGCTTGGCGAGTTCGGCAAACTGCTCGGTGGAAATTTTTGCGATGTGCTGCTGGTTGACCCATTTGCATTTCTCGAAATCGAAGCGACCCGGGGCGCGGTTGATGTTTTCTAGGGAAAAGCGGTCGATGAGTTCTGTTAGGGTGAAGATTTCATCATCCGTTTTCGACGACCAGCCGAGCAGTGCGATGAAGTTCACTACGGCTTCGGATAGGAAGCCTTGGCGGGGGTAATCACCGACAGCGGCACCTTCATCGCGTTTGGACATTTTCGATCCATCGGCGTTCAGGATGAGCGGTATGTGGGCGTATTGAGGGGGCTGGGCACCGAGGGCTTCGATGAGCTGGAGGTGCTTGGGTGTGTTCATCAGGTGATCCTCGCCGCGGATGACATGGGTCATTTTCATTTCGAGGTCATCTACGACGTTGACGAAATGGAAGACGTAGGAGCCATCGCTGCGTTTTACGACCATGTCAGGGGTGTTCGAGGCGTCGCGGTAGTCGATGGTGACTTCGCCGCAGACGAGGTCGTGCATCGTGACGGGCTTACGATCGAAGCGAAAACGGTAGGCGTCGCCATCTTTGTAGAGGCGGTCGGCGGCGAGGAGTTTTTCGAAGTAGGCGTCGTAGATGTCGTTGCGCTGGGACTGGTAGTAGGAGGGGAGGGTGGGCGACCGAAGATCGCCCCCACATTCCGGGCCTTCGTCCCAGTCGAGTCCGAGCCAGTTCATGCCGTCGAAGATGGCTTGGCGGGCTTCTTCGGTGTTGCGCTCCTTGTCGGTATCTTCGACACGGAGGATAAACTGGCCACCATTCTTGCGGGCGTAGAGCCAGTTGAAGAGAGCGGTGCGGGCGCCGCCTACGTGGAGGTAGCCGGTGGGGGATGGGGCGAAACGGGTGCGGACGGTCATAAACTTTAAACTTTAAATCTCAAGGAAGAGCTAGGACTGCAAAGACCGCAGTGCTCCGCGGACGAGGGATTCGGTGGTGGAGGATGGGTCGGAATCGAGGATGGCGCGGACGGCCTTGCGGGCATCGACTTGTTTGTAGCCGAGGGCGATGAGGGCGAGTTCTGCGTCGGCGGCTTGGCTGCTGACTTGGCCAGAGGCGGCGTCTTGCCAGGTGTCGGTGACGCCGACTTTGTCTTTCAGCTCAAGGATGATGCGTTCGGCGGTCTTTTTTCCGATTCCCTTGGTTTTGGAAAGGAGGACGGAATCGCCAGCGACGACGGCGGATTTGAACATGTTTACTGGCATGCCGCTGAGGATGGCGAGGGCGATGGCGGGGCCGATGCCGGAGACTCGGTCGATGAGTAGGAGAAAAACGTCGCGCTCTTCCTCGGTGGCGAATCCGTAGAGCGTGTGTGCGTTTTCCCTGATGTGGAGATGGGTGCGGAGATCGACGGTGGCTCCTTCGGTGGGGTGGAGGTGATCGTAGGTAGAGATGGGGATGATCGCCTGATAGCCCACGCCACCACAATCCACGACGAGGCGGTTCGGATATGCCTCAATGATTTTACCTCGGAGTCTCGCGATCACGGATGGAGCTTTCGGGGGAAAGGGGCCGAGATGCAAGTGGGAAGCTCTCGGGAAAGTTGGAATTGGACGAAACTAGGAGGGTGGGTATCTTCCTCCATGAGTGAAACGCTTTGCGATTGGTCGAAAAGTGAGATCAAGGACAGAAGGCGGGAATTGTTCTCGCTGACGGTGGATTCGAGGTTTTTCTGCAGAAAATGCGCTAGAGTCGCCAATACCCCGAAGATTCTCTGCAAACCGATGAAGTTTCCGAAGAAGGACGACTGAGAAATTTTTCTGAATTCGGAGATAGTTAGAAGTTTTCAGATGGAACCGACGTAAATACGCTCGGACATGGCAGGGAGCGACGAGGAGCAGGAGGACATTATCGTATGTTATGCATGCGAGGCGCCGATGAATATCGCGAACGTGGCTCCGTACTCACGTGTTGTTTGTCCGGATTGTGGGAAGGAAAATCGGGTGAAGAAGCAATTCGGTCCCTACACGGTCTGCCGAAGGCATGCGATCGGGGGGATGAGTTCCGTTTTCGTGGCAAAGGATGAGGCTTTGGATCGTGAGGTTGCCCTGAAGATTCTCAGTGAGGAGTTTTCAAAAGATGAGAAGCGGATCGCTGCATTCGAGGAGGAAGCTCGTCTGACGGCTTCTTTCAGCCACCCGAATGTGGTGCGGGTTCTTACGACCGGAAAGGCTTTCGGTAGGTTCTACATTGCGATGGAGTTTGTGCCGGGAGGGCATTTTGAGCATCGAATCCGGGAGAAAGGGATGATTTCGGAAACGGAGATTCTGCCGCTGGCGATTCAGATCGCGGAGGGTTTGAAAGGAGCGCAGGCAGCAGGACTGATTCACCGTGATGTGAAGCCAGGGAATATCCTTCTCGATTCCGAGGGTAACGCAAAGATCGTCGATTTCGGCCTGGCCCTCGTCACCAAGGGCGGGAAGGCGAAGGCTACCGAAATCTGGGCGACTCCTTATTATGTGCCGCCTGAGGCGATTGAAGGCGGGGTGGAGGATTTTCGCGCGGACATCTACGCGTTTGGAGCGACTCTGTATCATGCCCTGACCGGAAAGCCGCCGTGCGACCAAGAGTCAATGGCGACAGATCTCTTGCGGGAGGCGAAGAAGAAGATCGTGCCGCTGAAGAAGGTGGCGCCTCAACTCACGGACGAAACCTGCGCGGTGATCGATCGTGCGATGGCCTACGAGCCGGCCAACCGTTTCTGGAGCTATGATGAAATGATCTCCGGACTCGCCAACGCGCTGAAGGCGGCGAAGGGAGAGACCGTGCGAGACGAAGAGGGTGTTACGAAGGCCGAGCGCCGGGCGGAATTGCGTAGGAAGAAGCGGCGCGGTGTATTTCTTACCGTTAGTTCGGTCGTTCTCGTATGCGCCGGACTAGGTGTGATTCTACTTTCCCGGACGCCGGAGCCTCCACAGGTCAATACCGGATCGAGAGTGGTGAATATTGATACCCCGGCGACGACCGGAACGGAGAGCACTCAGGAGATCGCGACGCGCTACAATGCCGCGCGCAGGGCGATGTATGATGGGGAGTTTCAAAAGGCAGATAGGCAGTTTTCCACTTTACTGGAAAACCCTGATGTGCAGGAACCGACCAGAACATGGGCGGGGCTCCAAGCAGTTTTGGCAACGGCGATGGAGGGTAGGATGGATTTGGCTCGGGATCGGGCGGAGGCGGCAGGGAAACATATTTCCTCGGGTCCTGCTGATCTCGGTCCGGGGTTCTCGGTTGGTGTGCAGCCGGTTCTGAAACGAATGAGTGGGCTGGAGTACTTCGATATGGAGAAAATGGACCTTGGGAGCAGCGGCTCCGAGCGTTTCATGGGATATCTGATCGCTGGACTGAAAAACTGGGAGCAGGGTGGAATTGACGAGGCGGTCCCGTTTTTTGAAAGGATTTCTTCAGAAGCATCGATCAAGGATGACGGAATCCTTGGTTGGTATCAGGAATGCGCTGGGCGGTATCTTGCGGACTACCGCTCTCTCAAATCTGCGGAGATGGAGAAGGATCCCACCACGAAAAAAGAATGCCGCGACGCCCGGGAAGAGCTGAATCGGACGCTGACACTTCTAAAGACAAATGGGCGTGCCCGGTTCAATGTCCGCGCCCGCCAGCTCGCGCTGGCGAGGATGGAGAAGTCCATCGGTGCCCGGAAGGTGCGTGAGCCGGAGGGAGATGCACTCGCTGAGATCGACTCGCTCGCGAAGGATTACCGCCTCGTTGAGGTGGTGGATATGGTGAGTAAAATGCGGACGGATCCTCCGGGTTGCAAGAAGGTCGCGTTACTGGGTGTTTCACAATCAGCTCTTGTATTTCTCTCCGAGATCGAAAGGGACCTCTCCTCGAAGCCCGTCGCGATTGATCTGGTGCTTGCCGATGGCACTGGGATCGATTCTCTGGCCTTCACCGAGGAGCAGGGATTGGTCGGGCGCACCGTGGATGGGGCTACGAAGGATCTCGAATGGAATGACTTTTCTTCCGACCAGCTCATCGAGTTGCACCGTGAGTTGGTGAAAAATCCGGGGGGAGAGATCGAGAGACTCCGCAGGCACGAATCAGCCATCGCGTTTGAGTGGCTGGCGGGGGATAGAACTCGGGCGCTTGCCGCGGCGGGAAGGCTCTCCGGGGAGAGTGAGAGCTTCCGAGACCGTTGGAATACGCTCGCGAGCGGATTGCCGAAATAAGAAGGACTTCAGCGGGAGAATCTGCGGCGCACGCTATCGGGAACGTTGTTTTCAGCGATCCAAGTTTTGACGGCTGCTGAGTCTTTTTTCGCCCATCCGCCCAGCATGCGGTGATAGAGTCGAGCTTGTTGCTCGGGATTTGATACTCCCTGGATCCATGCGGCCGATTGCTCGGGGGCGCGTTCGTCGCAGCTCCAGACAAACGCTTCGACGACATTGTCGTAGCCGGGAGTCCCGGCCAGAGAGCTGACCCATCTGGCGGTTCCGGCGATGTCCTCACGGGACATGGAAGGGACCGTGGCCACGGCGGCGTTTGCCTTTGCCTCGGGGCGAAGTGATTCGACGAAAGAGGCAGCCTTGCCCACATCTTCACGCGCGAGGTGGCTGGCGATCCCGCCGGACGCACGTTCTTGCACAGCTCCATTGTCCATTCCGGTGACCCAATCGGCGGCGGCTTGTGGATCCTGGCGGGAAAGATTTTGGGAAATCAGAAGCACGAAGCTGCCCTTGAGGTGATCGTCTTCGATGGAATCTGGAAACGCGAAGGCGGCGTCCGTCCCTTCCATCAGGAGTGCTTTCGCCACTGCATCGATAGCTCTTCCGCGTTCGCGGCCGAGAGGCATTTCTTGGGTCAAGCGGGAGGCGTTGGGGATGTCGTAGGCGGCGATTCCGCTGATGACGGAGGGCATGAACGGGTTCGCGCCATCGCCTTCGTGTTTGTCGCGTGCCCATTGCTCGGCGGCTGCGGGATCGCCGCCCGCCCACGTTTCGAGCATTCCGTTGCGGTTCCAGGCTACCTCGGGATTGTCTTCGACATACTGGAGTCCCGCGATCGGATCCAACTTTGCCCAAGCGCGGAAAAGCAGATCCATCTCGCCATAGGAATTCCCGTAGTGGCTCGTCTTGCGGAATTCGTCCGCCACTTCTGCGAACTGCTCCGGACCGAGGCTGTCGAAAAAGTCCATGAGGGCGCGATGCCGCTCGTAGGTGTCCCCGATACGGGTGAGCTTGCCGAGCGTTTCACGGGAGGATGAGGCGAGTCCGTTCCGTGTGGGCAGGCGGGACGTCTTGCTCTCGCTATCCCCGGCCCGCACGCTGCCGGAGTAGCGGCTGCCGTGCGTTTCCCGATCCTGTTCCCGGACGGAACCGGTCGAGCCGTGTCCATCCTTCGCGGAAATGAAGGCGATGGTGGCTCCGAGTGCGAAGACGCCGATATGGGTGAACACGAACGTGGATTTTTTCATGACAGGGAAATTCAAACCTCCCTACGCACGAGAAGCGATCCTTGTTTCACTCTATGTGTGCAGGCTTGAAATTTTCCTGCGCGGAGCGGACGATCCCGCCCCGATGGATTACCGCACCAAGCCCGAGGAAACCGACCGCATGCCCACCGGCATCCCATATATTATTGGGAACGAGGCGGCAGAGCGTTTTTCCTTTTACGGGATGAAGGCCATCCTCGCCGTCTTCCTTTCCCAGTATCTGTTCTTGATGGACGGGAAAACGGGCACCCCGATGGACGAAGCGCGCTCGGCGGAGCTGGTCCATCTCTTCAACGGCGCTTTTTACCTGACCCCGTTCATTGGTGCGATTTTGGCCGATGTGTTTTTCGGGAAATATCGGGTGATTATCATCCTCTCGCTGGTTTATTGCGCGGGGCATGCGGCGCTGGCTTTGATGGGACAGTTCGGGAATTCCGAAGGCTGGCTCATGGCCGGGATGGTGCTCATCGCGCTCGGAGCTGGCGGGATCAAACCCTGCGTTTCCGCCCACGTTGGCGACCAATTCGGAGCAAAGAACGCCCGTCTCCTGCCGAGGATTTTCAATTGGTTCTACTTCTCGATCAACCTCGGTGCTTTCGCCTCCATGCTGCTCACTCCGTGGCTTCTGGAGTGGTATGGGCCGCATTGGGCCTTCGGGGTGCCGGGTGTGCTGATGGCCTTTGCGACCCTCATGTTCTGGATGGGGAGAAAGCGGTTTGCCCACGTCCCGGCGGGCGGGATCGGCTTCCTGAAAGAGGCGTTTGGGAAAGATGGATTGCTGGCAATCCTCAAACTCGCGCCCGTCTATCTGTTTGTCGCCGTGTTCTGGGCGCTGTTTGATCAGACGGGTTCTACCTGGATTTTCCAATCCCAAGATATGGATCGGAGTTTCCTCGGTTTCGAGTGGCTGCCGTCCCAGATTCAGTCGCTCAACTCCGTCTTCGTCCTTACTTTCATTCCTCTTTTTGCGTATTTTATCTACCCGACCGTCGAGAAATTCTGGCCGCTCTCGTCCCTGCGGAAAATGGGCGTAGGCTTCATCCTGATGACCGGAGCCTTCGTGCTGGTTAGTCTTATTCAAGTCCGCATTGATGCTGGGGAGAGACCGAACATTTCTTGGCAGATTCTAGCCTTCGCGTTGCTGACTGCGTCTGAAATCATGATTTCCATTGTGGCCCTGGAGTTCGCCTACACGCAGGCACCGAAGAAGATGAAATCCTTCATCATGTGCTTTTACCTGGCTGCGGTTGCGATCGGAAATTTCCTGGTCGCCGGCGTAAACCACTACATCCGCATACCCAGCGCTGCGGAGGAGCAGCTCGCAGAAGCCATCGCAATTTTGCCAGAGGATTGGCAAGCGGATCCGCGCACCGTCGTGCTTCCCGGTTATGATAAAGACGATCCTGATGAAACCTTCATTCGCCGTCTGAATGACGATGCAGAGGTCCCGCTCGAAGTCCCTGGCCAGTTCAACCTAGATCGGGCGGCGGACATGGTGATTTCTTACGCGGCAGTGTCGGATGACGTTTTCCCGAGACAGGAAGAGGCTGAGAAATTCCTCTCCTCAGAGAAAGACTACTGGGGAAATCCGCTGCGCTACCTATCCATAAGTTCGACCAGCGTGCGGATCTGGAGTGCTGGGGCGGATGGGAAATGGAATACCAAGTGGGACATCGGGATCAACATCGAGAAGCCGGAGCCGATGGTAGAGAAAAAGCCTTCTTGGACCGACCGCTTTCACCCGGAGCAAACATGGGTGGATAGTCGGAAAAAGGAACTTGGGCTCGTCTCAGGAGCTGCCGAAGATCAGGAAACGACAGGCAAAGCGATCTTCACGAAGACCACGTTCTCAGGTGGCCAGGTCCGCCTTCAAGGAGCAGCGTATTTCTGGTTTTTCAGCGGTCTGATGGGAGCCACCGCGCTGCTTTTCATCCCATTTGCGATGATCTACCGTCCCAAGACGTATCTTCAGGATCAGGATTGAGGGGAGGCTATTCGCTCGGAGACTTACGCAAAGATTTCTTCATCGAAGTCCTCCGCTTGTCCTCCACGGATCGCTGTTTGCTGCGACGCGATCTCCTTCGCTTCTGTCGTCGCATCTTTTCAATCGCCTGCGTCTTCGCTGTGGCCTTGCCATTTGCAATCGCGTCGAATTGATCGCACATCTCCCGCCTCGCGAGGAAACGGTTCATCTCCCGCGAGCGCTCCATCTGGCATTTCACACAGATCCCGCTGGGCAGGTGTTTCAGGAAGACACAGTTGGACGTCTTGTTGATCTTCTGCCCTCCCGCGCCTGACCCACGAACGAACCTTTCTACGAGATCTCCAGGATCGATCCCGAGCGACGCCATTCGTTGCCCGAGGGCAGCGGATTTCTCGGGGGAGGGGAGGTTCATTTTCGGGAAATCTTTGGTTTTGTGGAAACAAGTTGAGAAATGGAAGCGGTTTCGTAAGTATCGATGTCTGATGAAAAACCTAGGTAGGGCGGTGTTCGCCGTGATGATTGTTTCGGGTGGCTCACTGTGGGGAGAAGTTACAGATAAGACGGCGGATTTCAAGGTGGCTGACGGATTCCGCCTCGATCACCTCTACAGCGTTCCTAAAAACGAGGGATCATGGGTCGCGGTGACGAAGGATGGGAAGGGCCGACTCATCGTTTCCGATCAATATGGGCAGCTTTACCGCGTCACGGTTTCTGCGCTTTCCGGAGGAGAAACGAAAGTCGAGCCGCTCGACATTCCCGTCGGCGGTGCCCACGGCCTGCTCTGGAACGAAGGTATCCTTTACATTTCCGTCAACGAGACATCCACCGTCTTCCCCGTTGAGCGCGGACTCTGGATGGTGAAGCAGGAGGGCGATTCCTACGGGAAGCCGAAGCTGATCAAGCCGATCAAAGCCGGCGGCGAGCATGGCATCCATTCCATCGTCCCTTCTCCGGATGGGAAATGGATCTACCTCGTCACTGGGAACATGGCAACTGTCCCCGAAGTCACCGATTCCTTTCCCGCAAAGATTTGGAAAGAAGACCAGCTCCTTCAGCAGAATCCCGATGGCAAAGGCCACGCCGCAAACATCAAGGCACCCGCTGGATGGGTCGCGCGATTCCGCCCGGATGGCAGCGAATGGCAGCTCGTCGGGATCGGCCAGCGAAACACCTACGGCATCGCCTTCCACGATAGCGGCGAGCTCATTTCCTATGATGCGGACATGGAATGGGATTTCGGCATGCCATGGTATCGCCCGACGCGCATCTGTCACATCGTGCCCGGCACGGAGCTGGGTTGGAGAACTGGCTCTGGGAAATGGCCGGAGTATTACGAGGACAGCATGGCCCCGCTACTCAACATCGGACCCGGTTCTCCTACCGGGGTTTTCTCCGGGCGTGGATTCAAAGCTCCTGCGAAGTATCAGCAAGCCATCTACGCGCTCGATTGGACCTTCGCCACCATCTACACCATCCTGCTTGAGCCCGGTGGCGCGAGCTTCAAGGCCACCAAAGAAGAACTCGTCGCCGGAGCCGGTCTCCCCGTCACCGATGGTGTGATCGGAGATGACGGAGCCATGTATTTCGCCACCGGAGGCCGCCGCGGTGAGTCGAACCTCTGGCGCATCGTCTATACAGGCTCCGAGTCCACCGCTCCTCAGCCAGGAAAATTCGCGAAAAACGAAACCCGCGACAAGCTCGCCGGCTTCATCCGCGATCCGAAAACCGCCGACCTCGACTTTATCTATGCAAACCTCGGCTCGGACGAGCGCACCATCCGTTTCATGGCGCGTGCCGCTATCGAGCGCATCCCTGCGGCTGATTGGGCCTCCCGCTTGGAAAAGGAAGACAACACCTGGACTGTCCTGATCGGCTCCATGGCGCTCGCCCGCCTTGATCCCGCCGCCCACCGCGATCTGCTCCTCACCGCTCTGATGAAGCTCGATTGGTCGAAGCTCACCACCCACCAGAAGCTCAACTGGCTACGCTCCACCGGACTCGTGTTCATCCGCGACAAAGGCCCGACGGAAGAGGAGAAAGCAGCCGTTATCGGGAAAATCGATTCCTCCTACCCCTCGGACGAGCGATTCCTGAATTTCGAGCTCGCCCGGATGCTCTGCTACCTCCAAGCCCCAGGAGTTGTGGCCCGCACGCTGAAACTGATGGATGAGGCTCCCGCCGAAGGTCCCGAGCCATGGGAAAACCTCGTGGAACGCAACGATCGCTACGGGAAAGACATCAACCGCGTGATGAAGAATCATCCGCCAACCACGCAGATTCATTACCTCTACTGCCTGCGTGCGGTGAAAGGCCCGTGGGAAGTCGGCGAGCGCAGACGCGCCTTCAACTGGTTCCGCGAGATCGACAGTCGCACCGGAGGTAGCAGCTACGCCGCCGCCATCGCCATGATCCGCAAACAAATCTTTGAGAACGGCACGGAGGAGGAAAAGACCCGTTTCGCTGGAGAAGCGGAAGCGCCGAAGAAACAGCCCGAGCCACTTCCGCCTGTTCAGGGACCCGGTCGTGCCTGGACGGTGAAAGAAGTCGTAAAACTCGCGGAAGGCGGGCTCGAAGGGCGTGACAAGAAAAACGGTGAAGCCATGTTCCGTGCCTCGCTTTGCTCCGCTTGCCACAAATTCGGCGATGTCGGAGGCGCGCAGGGACCGGATCTCACCAACCTCGCCGGTCGCTTCACCGTCGCGGATCTGGCTTACTCCATCATCGAGCCCAGCCAAGTGATTTCCGACCAATACGAGTTCACCGAGATCGTCACCCAAGACGGGAAGACCACCGTCGGGCGCGTGCTCTCGGAGAAAGATGAGGTGCTTGTCATCGGCATCAACCCCTTCGATTTCTCACAGCAAGTCGAGATCAGCCGCGCGGATATCAAGAGCATCACGCCATCTAAGAACTCCCCGATGCCTCCCGCCATGATCAACCGCCTCAATCCGGAGGAACTCAAGGATCTGCTCGCCTATTTGCTGACGAAGTGAGCGATTTGTCGGGGTGTGATTTTTTTGATGTTTATGAACCTGTTTGAAGGCTTCTGAGGAAGAGCGTGATGAAGGCTAGTTGTATGATTGAGAGGGAGGTCGAGAGCTAGCGTTCGCAGTTTTACCAGAGTCTGCGGCATTTGTCCTATCACGAGATGCTTCATTCCACCACTCAGCGCTTCGGAATGACCGCGAAGGTATGGAGTTCGTTGCGCTTTGCCACCTCCACCCCTGCATCCAGGGTCGTTCTCACGAAGTCCGCGAAAGGCTCGTCAAGGCGATAATACACCAATCTTAATGACTTTAAATAGGTCCTAAGCGGTTTGTCCGGCGCTGTTTGTCGTCAAAGCTTGCCGAGCATTGATCCGAACTGACTCGCGGCTTGCGTAGTGAGGGCGGGTGGGGAGAATTGCGCGGATGAGTTTTTCGGGGAAGTGGAATTATCCGGCGGAGTTGCCGGTGGTGGGGAAGCGGGAGGAGATTGTCCGGGCGATCCGGGAGAATCAGGTGGTGGTGGTGGTCTCGGACACGGGATCGGGTAAGACGACGCAGTTGCCGAAGATGGTGGCGGAGGCGCTCGAAACTTCAAATTTCAAAACTCAAAATTCAAATAAGAGGAAGAAGTTGATTGGGTGTACTCAGCCTCGGCGGATTGCGGCGGTATCTGTGGCGAAGCGGGTGGCGGAGGAGTTGTCGGTTCCGTTGGGGGATTTCGTGGGGTATCAGGTGAGGTTTGATGACAGGACTTCGCGGGAGACTCGGATCAAGTTCATGACGGATGGGATTCTGCTGGCGGAGACGCAGGGGGACGGTGGGCTGGCGAAGTATGATGCGCTGATCTTGGATGAGGCGCATGAGAGGTCTCTGAATATAGATTTCCTGCTGGGGTATTTGAAACGACTACTGGAGAAAAGGGCGGATCTGCGGGTGGTGATTTCTTCGGCTACTTTGGATGCGGGGGCGTTTGCCGCCTTCTTCGAAGGCGGCGAGGAGGGAGGGATGGGGGGACGGGGAGAGGGGGGGAGGGTGCCGGTGATTGAGGCGGAGGGGCGGATGTTTCCGGTTTCTGAATTTTTCCTGCCGGGGAAGGATGATGAGGAACTGGCGGCGCATGTGGGGCGGGGGATGGACTATCTGAACGACATCGATCCTTTCGGCGATGTGCTGGTTTTCCTTCCCGGGGAGCGAGAGATCCGGGAGGCGGCGGATTTGCTGGAGGGTCGACGTTTCCGGAATACGGAGGTGCTGCCGTTGTTCGCGCGGCTGGGGATGGGGGATCAGCAGAGGGTTTTCCAGCCGGGAAATCAGCGACGTATCGTGCTGGCTACGAATGTCGCGGAGACGAGTCTGACGATTCCGCGCATTGCCTGTGTGATCGATACTGGGCTGGCCCGAGTTAGCCGGTGGAGTCCGGGGCGCGGGGTGCAGCGACTGCAGGTGGAGCCGGTGAGTCAGGCGAGTGCGAGGCAGCGGAAGGGGCGTTGCGGCCGGGTGCAGGATGGAGTGTGCCTGCGCCTCTACGAGGAGGAGGATTTGCTGGATCGGCCGGAGTTCACGGAGCCGGAGATACGCCGCAGCTCGCTTGCTGGGGTGATCCTGCGGATGAAAAGTCTGGGGCTGCCGGAGATTTCTGAGTTTCCTTTTCTCGATCCGCCGAACCCGAAAGCGGTGGCGGAAGGCTACCGCACGCTGCGCGAAGTCGGGGCTCTCGATAAGGACAGGGAGCTGACGGACATCGGCCATGAGCTGGGGCGGTTGCCGGTCGATCCCCGGATGGGCCGTATGTTGATCGAGGCGCGCTACGAGAATTGCGAGCAGGCTGTCACGATCATCGTGGCGGGGCTGGAGACGTCTGACCCACGTGAGCGTCCCTCGGAGAAAAAGCGCGAGGCGGATGCGGCGCATTCCAAGTGGCTGGATCCGGATAGTGACTTCATGGCGATGCTGAATCTCTGGAAGGATGTTTCTGAATACTACGATGGGCGTAGATGGAAGTGGAACCAGCTGCGGAAATTCTGCGGAAAGTATTTTCTCAATGCGAAGCGTGTGACGGAGTGGGGGAATGTGGTGGAGGAGCTGGGGCAGATCATGAGGGGGGACAATCGGCGAGACGCCAATTCCACGGCCTGCCGCGAGACGCGGCAGGCACATGACTATGGGGCGGTGCATCGGTCTTTGCTGGCGGGAGCGCCGCGGCAGTTCGGGCTGTGGGATAAGGAGAACAAGGCCTACCGCAGTGCGGCGGGTGGGTTCTTTGCGGTGTTTCCTGGGTCGGGGCTTTTCGGACAGAAGAAGCGGGCGGAGTGGGTGATGGGGCTGGAATTGGTGGAGACCTCGCGGCTGTGGGCGCGGCGGGCGGCGGTGATCGAGCCGGAGTGGGTGGAAGTGGTGGCCCCGCATCTTTGTCGTCATCGGTTCGGTGAGGCGCATTGGGATGAGAAACAGGGTGCGGTCTATGGCAAGGAGACGGTGATCTGCGGTGGGCTGCATGTCGTGGAGGGGCGGCGGGTTCACTACGGACGGGTGGATGAAAAAGGGGCGCATGAGGTGTTTCTCCGCGAGGGCATTCTTGCCGGTGGCCTGCGTGGGAAGATGCGTTTTCTAGAGCGCATGGATGAGCTGCGCGAGCAGATCAAAAGCCTGGAGGACAAGCTCCGGCGTCCCGGCATGCTGTGGAGCGAAGATGCGGTGGTGCGTTTTCTTGAGGGGAAAATCCCGAGGGAAATCGCCACTGCGGCGGCCTTTCACAAGTGGCGCGAGAAGAACGAGGATCTGCTGATGCTCACGATGGACGATGTGGTCTGGGAGGATCTGCACGGGCTGGAGTTTTTCCCCGATACTCTCAGGCATGGCGGTGAGGAGTATACTGTTTACTATCACTGCGCGCCTGGAGAACGGGATGACGGGGTCACGCTCGGTGTGCATGTGGATCAGCTGCCTGGCCTGCCTGCATGGTTGCCGAGCTGGGGGGTGGATGGGAATCTGGAGGATCGCGCGGAGTTGCTTCTACGGGGCTTGCCGAAAGACTATCGTCGCTCTTGCCAGCCGATCGCTCAGATCGCCCAGGGTTTCGCGGATCTATGGATGGGTGCGCCGAAGGAAAAGGGGATCGCGCATACTCTGGCGGAATATGTTTCCGAGAAGAACGGAGCGATGATCCCTGTCGGCGAGTTCGACTTCGAGAAACTGCCGGAGGAACTCAAAACAAAGATCTGGGTCTGCGATGATGAGGCGGAGGAGCTGGCGATGGGCACGGATGTGGCGGAGTTGAAGCTGCAACTCGCCGACCGTATGCGCGCCCGGTTCGAAGCGGCGGCGACGGCGGATGTGGAGCGGCGGGGGATGAGCAAGTGGGATGGGGAGAGCCTGCCGGAGGAGGTGATGACGGCGGGTGGTCCGGCGTTTCCCGCTCTGGTGGATGAGGGGGGGACGGTGGGCGTGCGGGCTTTCACCAGTCTTCACGAGGCCCGGGAAGCTCACCGCCGGGGCGGGGCGCGATTGCTCATGCTGGGAGCGGATCGGGAGGTGGATTACCTGAGAAAGAAGTTTCCCATCGGCATGCTGGCGAAGGTGGAGATGGCAAGGCTTGGGGTGGAGATTGAGGAGCTGATCCTGCTCGCGGCGGAGGGAGTCAGTGGAGGGGCGTTTCCCCGGAGTCCGGAGGAGTTCTCGAAGGCGACGGAGGTGGCGCGGGGGAAATGGTTCGAGGCCGCCACCCGCATCGGGCAGGCTCTTGATGAGATTGTGGAAGGTGAGCGGGAGGTGCGGGGATGGATCGCGGCGAACGCGAAAGATAGGAATTTCGGAGAGATCGCAACGGATCTGGAGGAGGAGCTTTCCTGGCTCATGCGTCCGAGTTGGGCATGGCGGGCGGGGTTTGAGAGGCTTGTGGATTACCCGAGGCGATTCCGCGCGGTCCGCTCGCGTCTGGGTCGGGTAGCCAGCCTGCCATTGGTGAAGGATTTGGAAAAAATGGATCTGCAGCGGCCGCTTTGGATTGAGTGGTTTGATCGCTGGGTTTCCGAGCCGGACAACGCCTCCCTCTGGGAAGTAGGATGGCTATTGGAGGAATGGAGGATCCAGATCTTCGCCCCGGATGTGGAAGTGAAGGGGAAGGTATCCGAGAAACGGGTGGAGAAGGCGCTCGGTTTTTTGGGGAGCTAGGTCAGGGTTGTGTGGAAGGGGAGGGGATGAGCACTTTTCTTCGGGGACGAGGTTGGTATGGTTTTTCGGTCATGTCTTACCCATCCAATGTTCTCCGCTGGGGGATTCTGAGCACCGCCCGCATTGTGCGGCTGAACTGGGATGCAATGTTGGAGAGCGGTGCGGCTAGGCTTGTTGCGTTGGCGAGTCGTGATCTTGCGAAGGCGGAAGCGTTTATCGATGAATTGCAGGCAGTCTCGCCATGGCCGGAGAAGCCGGTCGCGCTTGGGAGCTATGAGGAGTTGCTGGCGCGGGATGATATCGATGCGGTTTACATCCCGCTGCCGACGGGGATACGGAAGCAGTGGGTGATGGCGGCGGCGGCTGCGGGCAAGCATGTACTTTCCGAAAAGCCGTGTGCGGTGAGTGCGGCAGATCTGCGGGAGATGATTGCCTGCTGTGAGGAACACGGGGTGATGTACATGGACTGTGTGCACTTCATGCATGATCCGAGATTCGCGCGGTTGAGCGGAATGCTTGCCGATGGCGAAACGATAGGGCAGGTGAAGCGGATCTCGTCTGCTTTCACATTCCGTGCCGGAGAGGAATTCACGGAGAAAGATATCCGGGCGAAGGCGGATCTGGAACCAAGCGGCTGTGTGGGGGACCTTGGTTGGTATTGTCTGCGTGCCTCGCTGTGGGCGATGGATTGGGAGATGCCGATGAGTGTCTCCGCTCGGGTGCTGGATGCGGCGAGCCATGCCGATGGCACGAGGACGTTCATGGCTTTCTCCGCGGAGTTGGATTTTCCCGGAGGGGCGACGGCTACTTTTCATTGCTCGTTTCTCTCGCCACTCCAGAAATGGCTGCATATCAGCGGGACGAAAAGTAACCTATACATCCCGGATTTTGTAAGGCCTCTCGCGGAATACGATAGCGACTGGGAGCTGAACCACATCGCCGAGCCACGAGTGAAGCCGCCGGGTATGGGGAGCGAGCCGCGGATGTATGTGGCCTTTGCGGCCGCATGCAACGACACGCCCGATCGCAAGTGGGCGGAGTATTCGCTGAAAACGCAGGTGCTGCTAGATGCTTGTCTACTCTCGGCGAGGCTGGGACGGGTTGTGGCTGTGGAGGAATGACTGCGCGCTGCTGTTTACCGCAGGTTCTCTGGGAGTAGATCGGCCAGTTTTTTGATGGCGTCCGCTTGGTGGCGGTTAGCGATGAGGAGGGAGTCGCCGGTCTGAACGACGATCAGGTCATCGACTCCGAGTAGGGCGATATGTGTGCCGGATGTGGCGTTGAAGACGATGTTGTTTTCGGAATCGATCTCGCTGATGGGCTGATTGGTGCGGTTGGCGTTGCCACTTTCCGTAAGGTATTTCGCGATGGAGACCCAAGATCCGACGTCGTCCCAATCGAAGGTGGCCTCGATGTTGAGGACGCGGTCAGCGGTTTCCATGAGGGCGTAGTCGATGGAGACGGGGGTGAGTTTTGGGAACTGTGCTTCGACAGTGGCTGGGATATCGGTGCTTTTGCGAAGCTCGGAAATGAAGGTGGCGAGCTCAGGGGCATGGCTGGCGAGCTGGGCGATGACGGTGGAAAGCGACCAGACGAACATGCCGGCGTTCCAAGAAAACCCACCGGCGGCGAGGAATTGCTCGGCTAGCTCGGGGTTGGGCTTTTCGCGGAAACGTTTCACCTCGAAAGGGGGGTGATCGCAAGTAAGGCCGGGAATGGAAGCGCGTTCGCCACGCTCGATGTAGCCGTAGGAAGGGCAGGGCCAAGTGGGGCGAATGCCGATGGTGACGAGGCCGTCGGATTTGGCGGCGGTTTCCAAGGCATCGTTCATGACGGCGTGATAGGCATCGGTATCGCGGATGAGCTGGTCGGCGGGGAGGACCATCATCACGGCATCCGGATCGCGGGCGGCGATCAGACCGATTCCGAGGGCAACGGCGGGAGCGGTGTCGCGTTTGGCGGGCTCTGCGAAGATATTTTCCGCTGGCAGCATGGAGGCGACGTTGCGCACGGCCTCTACTTGCTGGGCGTTGGTGAGGATGAGGATGTTTTCGAGAGGGACCAGGCCTTCGAGACGGCGGACGGTTTGCTCGAGCAGGGTGCCGGTGCCGAAGAGGTCGAGAAGTTGCTTTGGCTTGTCGTTGCGACTGAGCGGCCAAAAACGGGTGCCGGATCCACCGGCGAGAATGAGAGCGTATCGATTATCAGATGAGGGCATGCGCGGGAGGGTAGGGGAAGTTTGCGAGTGGGGAAGAAGGAAAGCGCGTTGGGAATGAGTAGGTGGGGATGTCCATCGTTTTGGAGGTATGGTGGCTTGCCAAGAGGGTGGTGAGAGACAACGCTCGGGGCGCAGAGAATGACGCCATTTTTACGGAAAATACTGGGAATGAACTGGGTGCTGGTCTTCGTGATGTATGCGCTGTTGATTTTCGGCGTCTTCATGATCGAGAGCGCGGCTCGGCACTTGCCCATGAGTGCTGAAAATATGAAGCAGTTTGGCTCGGCGGGAGCCTATTTCGCGTGGATGCAGAAGAACTGGATCGTCATAGGCAGTATCGCGTATTTCGGCGCCGCATTGGTGGACTACAAATGGATTCGATGGCTGGGAATTCCTTTCTATGTGGTCAGTCTCGGAATGATGGTGATGGCGATGCAGGCGGACGACGAGGTCCACCGTCTGAGCCTGTTCGGGGTCAGCTTCCAACCGGCACAGCTTGGGGTGGCCTCGGGGATTGTGATGATCGCCTGGCTGATGCATGATTTACCGAAAATCCATCGGTCTCTGGGAAATCCTTTTATTCGCATCGGGATTATTGGGGTCGTCTCTGCGGTGCCGTTCCTGCTGGTTATGAAGATGGGGGACATGGGTTCGGCGCTGGTGTGGATTCCGGTGGTGATTGTCTCGCTGCTTGTCTCGGGCATTCCTTTCCGTTTCCTCAGTTTCATCGCATTTGTATCCGCGGGGATTCTACCGATTCTGTATTTCATCATCCTGCCTTTGGTTTCTGAACGGGGGCCGGACCGGATCGATCTATGGCTCAGGATGCTGCAAGGGCAGGAGGTGGATATTCAAGGCGACGGTTATGCTCCGCACAACGTTTCGATGGCGGTGGGCAAAGCTGGCTGGAAGGGCGTTGGCTGGAAGGCTACCTCGAAGGAGGGTTCGTTGCATGACAAGCGTTTCATCCCGCACCTGACGGCACACAACGATTTCATTTTTGCGGTAATTGCGGAAGAACTGGGCTTCCGAGGGGCATTGCTGTTGCTGGGAGGCTTCGCGTTGCTCCTGATTCAGGGGCTATTTATCGGGTTCTACAGTCGAGATGTGGCCGGACGTCTGATCGTGTGCATGGTCGTGGCGCTGCTCTTCGCCCACATTTACGAGAACATCGGGATGTGCGTGTTACTGATGCCGATTACCGGAATTCCGCTACCACTGATCAGCTATTCGGGAACATTTGTGGTGATCTGTATGTTCTTGCTGGGACTGGTCCAGAGTGTCTGGGTGCACCGTCATCGTGGGCGTTTGGAGGAGGCCTGAGGAGCTAGAGCTTCGGATTCACTAAGAACCGATCGTTTCACTCTCCCTCGGAATCGCTGACATACTGGGTGTAGCCGGTGCTATACCGCGAGTCGTCGTAGGATTGGAGGTGAGAAGGAGTTTTCAGAATATCGAACGGAGTGCCGCAATACATACAGCGAAATTTCTGAGTTGCGATGATGGAAAGAGTGGCGGTGGTTCCGTGGCTTAGTGGAAAAATCCGGACGGCCTTCTGATGGGCGAGTGCTCCGGTGTTCACGAGCGGGGTGCCTTTGCAAAGCGGGCAGTGTGTTTGGCGTTTACTGAAAAAGGCTAGGAGCCAGAAAACTGATGTGATCCCAAGACAGCCGATCAAGACCTTGGTTGCTAGGGGAGTGGGGTGAAGGAAAAACATCACCAGTGTCGTGGCGGCGGCGATGATTCCAAGGTAGAAAAACGCGGAAAGAATCACCGTTTTTACGTAGACACGTCGGTGAGGTACGGAGCGTGCGCGGCTTTCGCCCTCCTTTTTCGGGGTGGCCAAGCCTGTCGGGGGCGAACAATTGACGTTTCCTGACAACAATGTGGATACAGATAATCAGGAAAACCTGATGATGTGCAAGGCAAAGATTCTGCAAAATCCTTCGGAATTCGTAAATTTAGAAGTCCTGTTCGATGGATTTTAGTGTCAGGAAAAGGTCGTGCCAGCGGCTAAGCTTTGGTTCGATGGAGAGTTTTTCCTTCGCGAGGTGGCGGCGTATGGAGCCGAGACAAGTCGTGTAATCTTGGAAAAAGATCCGTAGGGCTTCTTCGTAATCGGTGCGCAGAGTCTCCGCAAAGCTACCGCAGGTATCTAGCAGGGAGGCCTGGAACTCGCGGGTGATTCTGGCACGGGTGATCAGGGCTACAAAAGTTCCGCCGATAAGAAACACGGTAGCGACTCCGCAGAAGATCCAAGGCAGCCAGCGGATATCGAGGATTCCGCAGATCGCGGCTACGATGAGTAGCACGAGGGTGGTGGCGGTGAAGGATTTGAGGGCCAAATTTCGGTTGCGTAGTTCGCGCTCGAGGTCTTTGCGGACGTGCAGGTTACCGATCGCTTGGTGAGCGGCGCGACCGATGCGCTGGACAAAACGGAGGCGCGCTTGCTCAAGTCGTTCGGCTACGGGTTCACTTTGGTCGATGCCAGTGCCAATTGCTTCTTTTACCCGAGCATCGAGATCTTCCCAGTGCTTTTTACAGGCGGTGACGACATCTCGGCCATCGGACTCTGCGACGGTTTCCACGGCCGTGCGAAGGCGATCAATGAAGAGGGTTTCTGTCTGAATGCCGGTCCTGTCACCCACGAAGATGCGGAAAATCGAACGCCATAGGCCAAGCCATTTTCTCAATGACTTGCTGACCCAGACCGCCTCGGTTTCGAAAACTTCGGCAACGCCAGCGAGGTGCTTGGGTAGGCGGGTAACTAGACCTTCGCGCATGGCATCGATCTCATCCTCGAGGGATTCGAGGAACGCGTTCTGTTCTCCTAAGCCGCGTGTTTGGTCCTCAATGCGATCCTCGATTTTGCGGAGAGAGGCAGATGCGTTGTTTCGCCACGTCTGGAGGGCAGTACGGCGCTCCGGAGAATCGCAGACACGGCGAGAGATGAATTCTTCGAGCGGAGGGAATCCGCTTTTTTCGTAGTCTTTTTCACCGAAGGCGCCAGCGAGTTTCGCCTCGAAAGCGGTCTTACCGGAAACTGCGAAGATCTGCGGGACCACTCCAATCCGTTTCATCGATAGGTCCGCCATGTGGGCGAGGATGATTTTAATATCGGAGGGTTCGCGTTGATCTGCCTGCTGGATGATGAAAGCCATCCGGGAGTGGCATTCTTCCGGGAGGCGGGAGATCAGGTTCCAAGTGGCAGCTCCCCAAGGATTGGTAACGGGAAATACGAATAGAATCAGGTCGGCAGCAGGCAGAAAGCGCTCGGTGATTTCTTGATGGCCCCTGACCACAGAATTGGTGCCGGGAGTATCGATCAGGTTGAAATCTTTGAGGAACTCGATGGGTCGATATCGTTCCTCAAGGGACTCGGTGGTTGCGAGATCGCGTGGGGGCGCTCCATAGCGGTACCAAATGACTCGGTCGGTTTCCGGTAGGATGTTGACCTTGCAAAGTTCACGTCCAAAGAGGCCGTTAATGAGGGATGACTTCCCTGCATTGACCTCACCGCAAATGACGAAGAGGAAAGGTGCTCCAAGCTCTTTTTCGAAAGTGGTGGTCGAAAGGTTGTCCCCGAGAGGAGTGGAGGTGTCCCTAGCAAGATCCGTGATCCCTTTGACCACCTGCGAAATGCGCTCGCGGGTGGCGAAGTAACGTTCGCCGAAGTTCAGCTTACTCACTCGGAAAGGGGGAAGGTGAGTTTGAGGAAGCGACGATCAGGAATCGGCCGTGATCGAAGCTTGTGCGGCGGTCGAATCGACTTTCATCGCGATGAGTTGGGAAACGGTGACAAACTTGAAACCCCGCTTGAGCAGGCCGTCGAGGGTGGCAGGCATGGCATCGACGGTCTGGGAGTGGAGATCGTGTGCGAGAACGATGCCGCCAGCGGTAGTGCCGGAGAGAATGCGGGAAGTGACAACGGAGGGACCGGGTCGCTTCCAATCTAGTGGATCGACCGACCAGAGGATGGTGGGGTAGCCGAACTCGTCGTGGATCATTTCGCGCTGGCTCTGCAGGAGACCGCCGTAGGGAGGGCGCATGGTGCGGGGGCGAACGCCGGCGGCGCGTCCAATTGCGTCCTGACAGCGTTGCATTTCCTGACGGACTTCGGCGGTTCCGAGTTTTGAAAGCAGGCGGTGAGTGTGTGAGTGGTTGCCGATTTCG
>CAWCXB010000016.1:0-72280 GCA_963799385.1 uncultured Verrucomicrobiae bacterium | reverse complement strand
ATCATGACGAAGATTCTTTATACGGCGATGGTGATCGTATTGTACTCTTTGCTTCCTTGCGTGGCAGAGGAGGCGTTTTCCGTGAGCGGACTGAAGGCGGACGAGACGCTGGAAGTGAGTTACGAAAGCCAAGGCTGCTTCCACAACTCCGCCCTTCAGATATCGATCACTGCGGGAGAAGTGAAAATGGTAGAGATCATCCGTCAATCGGATGCAGATAAGAAGGTGTCGAAGGCGGTTTCCACCGTCGAGTTAGGCAAGATCACGCTGGATGCGGAAAGCATCGCCGGTCTGGACCGTTTGCTGAATTTCTATGCGGATATGCCCAATAACTATTGCACGACGGTGGACAAGATCACCGTGGAAAAGAAGAAGGGCAACGAGACGGTGCGTCGCGCGACGTACACCGATGCATCCTGCGCTACCTACGAGATGAAAGGCGTTGTGACCTTTGGTCAAATCGAACGCCTGATCCGGGGTGAGTGAACTCCGAGCCCGATCTCTACACCCGCAGATCGCCCTCCACTCCGGTCTCGATATCGGCTCCGGTGGCGGCACGGGTGATGATTTTTGCCATGGTGATGAGTTTTCCATCTTCCGTATCCCAGTAATGGGCGGCGGCGGGCTGGACCTTGATAAGGGTGACGTTGGGGTCGTCTTTGCCGTCAAACCAAGCTTCGACCATTCGATTCCAGAGGCGATCAATCAGCGCTTTGTCTGTAGAAATGCTAGCAGTGCCGAAGACGGTAAGGAACTCCATGTCAGGAGTATTCGTGAAGATGAGTTGGACGCGTGGGTCGGCGTTGATCTGTGCGTTGTGCGTGCTGTCCGCGCCGCTGAAAAACCAGAGGTTCCCATCGTAATCAGCCTCTTGGACACGCATTGGGCAGACGTGGAAGGGGGCCTCTCCGAGACGGGTGGCGAACATACAAGTAGAGGATTTACCGACGATTTCCTGGAGTTTGGAAACGGCGTCTTCAGCGATAAGATTCTGGTTTTCTGACATGACGCAATCTTCGCCCCTCCGATGGGAGAGGTCAACCTACGGAATGAAATTTTTCGGAAATGATTTGTTAGACATCTACGGAGTTGCGGCGGAGCTTCTGCTGGGGCATGAGGGGGCTGCACGATCATGCCAGCCACTTCTTCTTTCCTCCCTCGCCACATCGGACCCACGGAATCCGAGAAAACCGAACTGCTCGCCGCCACCGGGTATGACTCTCTCGATAAGCTGATTTCCGAGGCGGTGCCGGGCGGTGATCCGTATGGATGGCGATATGAATCTGCCGCTGGCCCTCTCCGAGAACGAGGCGCTGACGCTGTTGCGGGCCTGGATGGGGCAGAACAAGGTGCTGAAGAGTTTCATCGGCCAAGGCTACTACGGGACGCTGACACCGGGGGTGATCCTTAGAAATGTTTTGGAAAATCCGGGCTGGTACACAGCCTACACGCCGTATCAGGCGGAGATCGCGCAGGGGCGGCTGGAGGCGCTGCTGAATTTCCAGACGATGGTGACGGATCTCACCGGGCTGGATGTTTCCAACGCATCGCTGCTCGACGAAGGCACGGCCGCAGCGGAGGCGGTGACGCTCGCTCTTTCAGGGAAACCAAAGGGGAAATCGCTGTTCATCTGCGACCGCTGCCACCCGCAGACGATTGACGTCGTGAAAACCAGAGCGGAGCCGCTGGGGCTGGAAGTGATCGTGGGGGATAGGGAAAAATTCGATCCCGCAGCGGCGGACGAGCTTTTCGCGGTGATCGTGCAGTATCCGGACACGCGTGGTCGAATCGATGATTTTTCCGAATTTTTCAGCAAGTGCAAGGAAGCGGGCGCGGTGGCGATCTGTGCCTCGGATCTGATGGCGCTGACTTTGTTGAAGCCGCCGGGCGAATTCGGAGCGGATATCTGTGTCGGTTCCTCACAGAGGTTCGGCGTGCCGCTCGGGTTCGGTGGTCCGCATGCGGGCTTCATGGCTTGCAAGGACGCGCTGAAACGCAAGATGCCGGGTCGCTTGATCGGGGTATCCATCGATGCGAAAGGCCAGCCAGCCTATCGGCTCGCGCTGCAAACGCGGGAGCAACACATCCGCCGCGACAAGGCGACCTCGAACATCTGCACGGCGCAGGTGCTGCTGGCGGTGATGGCCTCGATGTATGCGGTCTATCACGGTCCGGAGGGGCTGAAAGGAATCGCTGGGAAAATCCATTCGCAGACGCGCGAGCTCAAAACCTCGCTGGTCGCGGGTGGGCTGGAAGTGGAAGAGGGTGCGTTTTTCGATACCATCATCGTGAAGACCTCCAAGGCAGGTGAACTGGTAAAAAGTGCTCCGGAGCAAGGCTTCAATCTACGCTTGGTAGATGAAACGCATGTGGGGATCTCACTGGATGAGACCGTCGTTTCGGCAGATGTCTGGACGCTTTGCAGATTGTTCGGTGTGTCCCGGTCGGAGGATGCCACCGAGGGAACGGAATGGGATTCAAGCTTTGACCGGGAATCGAAATTCCTCACGGCTCCGGCTTTCAATGCCTATCACTCGGAGACGGAAATGCTTCGCTATATCAAGCGCTTGGAATCGAAGGATTTGGCGTTGAACGAATCGATGATCGCGCTGGGTTCCTGCACGATGAAGCTCAACGCGACTTCGGAAATGCTACCGTTGAGCTGGCCGGAGGTTTCTTCCATCCACCCTTTCGCCCCGGCAGACCAGACGACGGGCTATCTTGAAATGCTCACTCAGCTCGAAAACTGGCTGGCGGAAATCACCGGGTTCGCCGCAGTTTCCCTGCAGCCAAATGCGGGTTCCCAAGGGGAATACGCGGGCCTGCTCGCGATCAGTCGCTACCACGAATCGCGCGGCGAGGGCCACCGGAACATCTGCCTGATTCCCGTTTCCGCTCACGGCACCAACCCAGCCTCCGCCGTGATGTGCGGGATGAAAGTGGTGGGCGTGAAATGCGATGACAAAGGCAATGTCGACATGGCGGACCTCATTTCCCTTACCGAAACACATCGCGAGAATCTCTCCTCACTGATGATCACCTATCCATCTACACACGGGGTTTTCGAAGAAACGATCCGTGAGATCACCGCGATCATCCACGACGCCGGAGGGCAGGTCTATATGGATGGTGCGAACATGAACGCGCAGGTCGGCCTGACCTCGCCGGGCCTGATCGGTGCGGATGTCTGCCACCTGAATCTCCACAAGACCTTCTGCATCCCGCACGGCGGCGGCGGACCGGGAGTGGGACCGATCGGTGTCGCAGAGCAGCTTGTGCCATTCCTGCCGGGGCATATCACGATGGGGGAAAACAAGACCCACGCAGTCTGCTCCGCCGCCTACGGCAGCGCCTCGATCAATACCATTTCCTGGATGTATATCGCCATGATGGGAGCGACCGGCCTCAAGACCGCCACCGAGATCGCGATCCTGAATGCGAACTACATCGCCAAGCGCCTCGGGAAAAGTTTCCCCGTCCTCTACACCGGGAAAACCGGACTCGTCGCCCACGAGTGCATCATCGATTGCCGCCCGCTTTCCAAAGAATCCGGCATCACCGTTGAGGACATCGCCAAGCGCCTGATGGACTACGGCTTCCACGCCCCGACCATGTCTTTCCCTGTCGTCGGCACCCTCATGATCGAGCCGACAGAATCCGAATCCAAGGTGGAGCTAGATCGTTTCTGCGATGCGATGATTTCCATCCACGGGGAGATCCAGGATATCATCGATGGGAAAGCAGACGCAAAGGACAACCTGCTCAAGAACGCGCCACATACCAGTGGGGTGCTGTGTGCAAACGAGTGGACGCATCCTTACACCCGCGAGCAGGCGGGATTCCCGCTGCCTTACCTGCGCAACCACAAGTTCTGGCCCGCCGTTTCCCGCATCGACAACGTGCATGGGGACCGGAATCTCGTCTGCACCTGTGACTCGGTGGAGGCTTATGCGGGGTGACGGGGGATGAAACGCGAACTGAAGTGCGCGCTCTGGCTAGTCTTTTGCCTTTCGAAGGGATTCCTCCAGATTCTTCGAGGCATGGAAGACCATTTTCTTGCCATTTTTCCCTTTGAGAAAAAGCCCTTCATCGGCGAGTTTCAACAGGTCGGTGCGTGCCGTGTTGTAGGCGCTATCGTGGCTTCGCTGGTGTCCTTCGATGGTGTATACCGTTCCGGGATGGCGTAGCGAGTGTCCGATCAAAGCCTGCTGGCGGTGATTCAGATGGCGCATGTCGCGCAGGATGTCTTGGGTCTCCCTGGATTCCCTGGTTTTTCGTGATATATAGTCATGAAGGCTGTCGATGGCTTTACGTATCACATCGGACTGGTGGAGGAGAAAATAGGTGAGATCGTTCCCGTCCGTTTCGGTATGGAGAAACGCCCGGTAATATTTTGCCGGAGCGCGCTTCAATACATCCGAGATCGATATGAACTCGAACAACCAGTAGTCGGAATGCAGCATCGCCCAGTAGAATAGGGCACGGGCCGTGCGTCCGTTTCCATCGACAAACGGATGGTCGTAGGCCAGCCAGAAATGCAATATGATGGCGCGGATGGCGGGATGGATGAACGGCTCGGTCGTTTCCGAGTTGGCGAAATCGCACATCTCCTTCATGTTTGCTTCCAGTCGGTCCGCGTGAGGAGGAAGGTGGATGATCTCCCCTTCCTCATCCTCGACCGTGATGAGTTCGTCCGCCTTTCTCAGGCGACCTGCCGCGTCGGGATTGTCCAATGTCCCGTACGTGACCATCTGATGGATTTCCAAAACCAGTTCAGGAGTGAGTGACCAGCCCTTGATTTCCCGGATGCGGCGCATGGTCCGGTAGTTGTTCAGGATCATCTTCTCGCTCTTGTCCTTCGGTTTCCGTCCGGAACGGAGCATGTCCTTGGCGACTTCGCGGGTGGTCACCGCCCCCTCGAGCTGGCTGGAGGTGATCGCCTCGTCCATCAGCGAGCGGATCAGATACTGGTCGCGGGTCTCTGGATTAGTGAAGGGTTCCGGCATTCCGATTCGTCCGCCCGCCCCGAGGTCGATCTTGTGGAGTAGGGCGGCGATCTTGTCAGGAACGTTAAAACGGAAATTTTCTCCCTCTTTGTCCTTCAGGACAACGGTTTTCATTTTCAGCGACCGTTCGTATTTTAGTCCCATCCACCATTCCTCCCTGCTTAGGCCGGATGGCGGAGCGTGATGCTTGAGTTCGTCCCAGTGGCGGTAACTGTCCGGAATGTTGGGAAGAAGTCCGGCAACTTTCCAAAAGGCTAAACCCATCTCCCCAAGTTTCTTGAGTGTTGGAGCTTTATCAGGAATTCTCATCTCAACTATCAGTTTCTGTCAAAATCCAGGAAATTAGTAGTAAGCTCACCGGAAAGAGCAAGCTTAGTATCAATTTGACAGGATTTGAGAGTTCTTGAGAGATGCTGACTTTGGATGACAACAAGCCTGCGTTGCCGAAGCCGGAGATCGCTGGAATACCTCATCTACGGTGAGCTATTTCAGGGACTTGGCGATGATCGGGAAAAGAATTCCCGGCTGGATGTTGCAGATGGAATCCGCCAGTGGAAAAGGAGCAGAGGTAGATGTTTATACTGTGTGAACTCGTGATCCGTCTTGAAAGCGGCTGGTGGAAGTGGATGGTGGGGCCAGCAAGATGGACTACAAGGAGGCGATAGATTGGCTTTTCGGGACGCAGCAGTTTGGCATCAAGCTGGGGCTGGAGGGGCCGCGTCGGTTGCTCAAAGAGTTCCTGGCGTTTCCCGATCACGGGGTGCAGGTCGCCCACGTGGCGGGGACCAATGGGAAGGGCAGTGTCTGTGCGATCATGGACCGGGTGGCGCGTGCTTGCGGCAAGCGGACCGGGCTTTTTACCTCGCCGCATCTCATCGACTACCGGGAGCGGATGCGCGTTTCCGGGGAAATGATTTCCGAGGAACGTTGTGCGGAGTTGTTGAGTGATGTGCGTGTGCTCTGCGAGAGGCTGGAGACACATCCGACTTTTTTCGAAATTTCCCTAGCCGTGGCGATGCGCTGGTTCCGAGAGCGGGAGTGCGAACTGATCGTTCTGGAAACGGGGATGGGTGGCAGACTGGATGCGACGACGGCGGTGCCTGCCGATGTCTGCGCGATCACCCCGATCGGCCTAGACCACGTGCAGTGGCTGGGAGATACGCTGGGGCAGATCGCGGCAGAAAAGGCAGGAATTTTCCTAGAGGGAGTGCCGGCTTTTTCCTCCCCGCAGGAGGACGAGGCGATGCGTGTTCTGGAAAGTGAAGCGAACGAACGGCGCACTCCGCTGCGCTTTATCGATGGGCCGCTGGAGGGGTATGGGATCGCGCTGCCGGGCCAGCATCAGAAGTGGAATGCGGCTCTCGCGATGGCGGCGCTGCACTCGCTAGGAGTCCGTCTCGGTTATGAGAGCGTGTCGGAGGGTTTGAGAAAAGTCTCGTGGCCGGGACGTTTCGAACGCATTTCCTCGGAGGGCTGTGAGATCATTCTGGATGGTGCGCATAATCCTCAGGCGGCGAAGGTCCTCCGAGACACTTGGGTGTCCGAAATCGGAACGGGGAAGGGGACTCTGATCTTCGGTGCGGTGGAATCGAAGGACATTTCCGGCATTTTCTCGGAGCTTCGTGAACTCACTGAGAGAGTGATTTTCTGCAAAGTCGGCACGATGCGCGGGTTGCCCGTCTCCGAACTCATCAAAGTCCTGCCGGAAGATGAGAGAGCGCGGTCGGAGTGCCACGATGAGTTTGCCGAGGCGTTGGAGTCTGCTCGGAAACTTGGTGGACCGGTGCTTGTTGCTGGATCTCTATTCCTTGTCGGCCAGGCGAGGGCCCTGCTGTTGGATCGCGACTTTCCTCGCCTGCTCGCAGTGATTGCGCATCCAGCATGCGACGTGCTAGAGATGGGTTCATGAAATTGGATTTTATGGCGCGGGCGATCGAGCTGGCGCGAGCGGGAATGAAAGGTGGCGATGGAGGGCCATTTGGAGCGGTGATCGTGAGAGACGGTGAAATCGTCGGTGAAGGATGGAATCGCGTGCTGGCCACCAACGACCCGACAGCTCACGGCGAAGTGGTCGCCATCCGCGACGCCTGCGCGAAACTCGGCACGATTTCTCTAGAAGGTTGCGAAATTCATACCACGGGTCAGCCTTGTCCGATGTGCTTGGGTGCCATTCATTGGGCGCGCATCGGCGAAATCAAATACGGATTCGATATCGTCGACGCGGCACGCATCGGCTTCGACGACAGCGAGTTTTTCCGGCAGTTCACCTTGCCCGCCAACGAGAGAGCAATCCCTGAAACACAGTCTGGAAAGCAACAAGCACTGGAGCTTCTGGAAGAGTATCTGGCGATGCCGGGAAGGCAGGTTTACTGAAATTCCGTTCCTATTTTCTTGAGGCCCCGGCCAAGATCCAGAGAGTGGAGGCAACATGAAAACCATGCCTTCCCCCGGCGAGCGCGCACGTCTTCTTTCCTTCGATGGCGGAGGTATCCGCGGCCTTTTTGCGATCCAGTATGCGAAGCGCATTGAGACCTTGCTGCGAGAAAAGCATGGCAAACCGGACCTCGTGCTCGCTGACCACTTTCACTACATCGGTGGGACAAGCACCGGGGCGATTATCGCAGCTTTCCTCTCATGGGGTCTGTCGGTCGGGAAAATCGAAGAACTCTACCGCGCGAACGCAATCGCGATGTTCACCAAATCCGGATGGCTGCAACGCTTCACCAGCCACAAGTTCATCGCTGCCGGACTCACCGGATTTCTGAAAGACTTCTTCGTCGAGGATGATGGCACGCCCGCCACGATTGGGACGGAGAAACTGAAGACCTTTTTGCTGGTCGTGACACGCAATGCGACGACGGGATCGCCTTGGCCGATCTCGAACAATCCGGCCGCGAAATATAACGATCCGGCGTCACCAGGAAACAACCTGCAGATCCCACTCTGGCAGCTTGTGCGGGCGAGCACCGCCGCGCCGACGTTTTTCCCTCCGGAAATTTTAGAAGTGAAAGGCGACAAGGGGGAGCCGCTTGTCTTCGCCTTCGAGGATGGCGGGATCACTCCCTTCAACAACCCGGCGTATCTTCTGAAAATCATGGCGACGCTGCCGGAGTACAAACTCGGCTGGGAGACTGGTGCCGACAAACTCTCGCTGGTGTCCATCGGCACCGGCGGCACAAAATCCGGCCGAGCGGAACACATGCTCGGCGTCCTGTCCCAAGCAAAAAACCTGCCCACCGCTTTGATGGGTTCCTTCCAGCAATACCAAGATATGCTCTGCCGTATTCATGGGGAATGCCGCTATGGGGCACCCATCGACGGGGAAGTCGGCGATCTTGTCCGGCCCTCCCCCTCTCCAGAATATCTCTATGCGCGGTATGACCGGATATTCAACGCAGAGGATTTGTCGGATGCTGCGGCGGTCACGAAAAACGGCTTCACTCTCGATAATCTAGAGTTGATGGATTTTCTCTGTGAGAAAGGCGCTGCACATGCGGAGGAGGTAGTAAAATTGGAGCACTTCGAATGAGTCCAGAACTAGACAAACAACCGAAACTTCTCGGTTTCGCAGGCCATCGAGACGTGCCAGACAAGGCCGCGCTTGCCCAAGCGATGCGGCGCGAGCTTTTGCATATACGGGAAATCTACGGGCCGAAGCTGATCGGGATTTCCAGTGCGGCGGCGGGGGCGGACCTGATTTTTCTAAAAACCTGCGTGGAGCTCAGGTTGCCCACCATCGTGATTCTGCCATTTCCGGAAGATCGTTTCTCGGAGGATTTCGAGGAATCTGACGAATGGGCGCTGGCGGAAAAACTGATCGGAGTGGCGTTGGCAAAATATGTGATGCCCGGGGAAAACTCCGTCCCGGAGGCATATCAAATCGTCTCCCGGGAGTTGCTTGGACTCGCGGATGCGTTCCTCTTCGCTACTGGTGGAGGAGAAAATAGGTGAGATCGTTCCCGTCCGTTTCGGTATGGAGAAACGCCCGGTAATATTTTGCCGGAGCGCGCTTCAATACATCCGAGATCGATATGAACTCGAACAACCAGTAGTCGGAATGCAGCATCGCCCAGTAGAATAGGGCACGGGCCGTGCGTCCGTTTCCATCGACAAACGGATGGTCGTAGGCCAGCCAGAAATGCAATATGATGGCGCGGATGGCGGGATGGATGAACGGCTCGGTCGTTTCCGAGTTGGCGAAATCGCACATCTCCTTCATGTTTGCTTCCAGTCGGTCCGCGTGAGGAGGAAGGTGGATGATCTCCCCTTCCTCATCCTCGACCGTGATGAGTTCGTCCGCCTTTCTCAGGCGACCTGCCGCGTCGGGATTGTCCAATGTCCCGTACGTGACCATCTGATGGATTTCCAAAACCAGTTCAGGAGTGAGTGACCAGCCCTTGATTTCCCGGATGCGGCGCATGGTCCGGTAGTTGTTCAGGATCATCTTCTCGCTCTTGTCCTTCGGTTTCCGTCCGGAACGGAGCATGTCCTTGGCGACTTCGCGGGTGGTCACCGCCCCCTCGAGCTGGCTGGAGGTGATCGCCTCGTCCATCAGCGAGCGGATCAGATACTGGTCGCGGGTCTCTGGATTAGTGAAGGGTTCCGGCATTCCGATTCGTCCGCCCGCCCCGAGGTCGATCTTGTGGAGTAGGGCGGTGATCTTGTCAGGAACGTTAAAACGGAAATTTTCTCCCTCTTTGTCCTTCAGGGCAACGGTTTTCATTTTCAGCGACCGTTCGTATTTTAGTCCCATCCACCACTCCTCCCTGCTTAGGCCGGATGGCGGAGCGTGATGCTTGAGTTCGTCCCAGTGGCGGTAACTGTCCGGAATGTTGGGAAGAAGTCCGGCAACTTTCCAAAAGGCTAAACCCATCTCCCCAAGTTTCTTGAGTGTTGGAGCTTTATCAGGAATTCTCATCTCAACTATCAGTTTCTGTCAAAATCTAGGAAATTAGTAGTAAACTCACCGGAAAGAGCAAGCTTAGTATCAATTTGACAGGATTTGAGAGTTTTTGAGAAATGCTGACTTTGGATGACAACAAGCCTGCGTTTCCGAAGCCGGAGAGCGCTGGAATACCTCATCTACGGTGAGCTATTTCAGGGACTTGGCGATGATCGGGAAAAGAATTCCCGGCTGGATGTTGCAGATGGAATCCGCCAGTGGAAAAGGAGCAGAGGTAGATGTTTATACTGTGTGAACTCGTGATCCGTCTTGAAAGCCGCTGGCGGAAGTGGATGGTGGGGCCAGCAAGATGGACTACAAGGAGGCGATAGATTGGCTTTTCGGGACGCAGCAGTTCGGCATCAAGCTGGGGCTGGAGGGGCCGCGTCGGTTGCTCAAAGAGTTTCTAGCGTTTCCGGATCACGGAGTGCAGGTCGCCCACGTGGCGGGGACCAATGGGAAGGGTAGTGTCTGTGCGATGATGGACCGGGTGGCGCGTGCTTGCGGCAAGCGGACCGGGCTTTTTACCTCGCCACATCTCATCGACTACCGGGAGCGGATGCGCGTTTCCGGGGAAATGATTTCTGAGGAACGTTGTGCGGAGTTGTTGAGTGATGTGCGGGTGCTCTGCGAGAGGCTGGAGACACATCCGACCTTTTTCGAAATTTCCCTAGCCGTGGCGATGCGGTGGTTCCGAGAGCGGGAGTGCGAACTGATCGTGCTAGAAACGGGGATGGGTGGCAGACTGGATGCGACGACGGCGGTGCCTGCCGATGTCTGCGCGATCACCCCGATCGGCCTAGACCACGTGCAGTGGTTGGGTGATACGCTGGGGCAGATCGCGGCAGAAAAGGCAGGAATTTTCCTAGAGGGAGTGCCGGCTTTTTCCTCCCCGCAGGAGGACGAGGCGATGCGTGTTCTGGAAAGTGAAGCGAACGAACGGCGCACTCCGCTGCGCTTTACTGATGGGCCGCTGGAGGGGTATGGGATCGCGCTGCCGGGCCAGCATCAGAAGTGGAACGCAGCTCTCGCGATGGCGGCGCTGCACTCGCTAGGAGTCCGGCTCGGTTATGAGAGCGTGTCGGAGGGTTTGAGAAAAGTTTCGTGGCCGGGACGGTTCGAGCGCATTTCCTCGGAGGGCTGTGAGATCATTCTGGATGGTGCGCACAACCCTCAGGCGGCGAAGGTCCTCCGGGACACTTGGGAGTCAGAAATTGGAACGGGGAAGGGGACTCTGATCTTCGGTGCGGTGGAGTCAAAAGACATTTCCGGGATTTTCGCGGAGCTTCGTGAACTTACCGAGAGAGTGATTTTCTGTAAAGTTGGAACCATGCGTGGGTTGCCCGTTTCAGAACTCATCAAGGTCTTGCCGGAAGACCAAAGACCGCAGGCGGAATGCCATGAGGATTTCGCTGGAGCATTGGAATCTGCCCGGAAACACGGTGGTCCGGTGCTTGTCGCCGGATCTTTGTTCCTTGTCGGACAGGCGAGGGCTCTGCTATTGGATCGTGACTTTCTCGCCTGCTCGCAGTGATTGCACACCTAGCATGCAGCGTGCTAGAGATGGGTCTATGAAACCGGATTTTATGGCGCGGGCGATTGAGCTGGCTAGAGCGGGAATGAATGGTGGTGATGGAGGGCCGTTCGGTGCGGTGATCGTGAAAGACGGCGAAATCGTCGGCGAAGGATGGAATCGCGTGCTGGCCACCAATGACCCGACGGCGCACGGCGAGGTGGTCGCCATTCGCGACGCCTGCGCGAAACTTGGCACGTTTTCTCTAGAGGGCTGCGAAATCCATACCACGGGTCAGCCTTGCCCAATGTGTTTGGGTGCCATCCACTGGGCGCGCATCGGCGAGGTCAAATACGGATTCGATATTGGCGACGCGGCACGCATTGGCTTCGACGACAGCGAGTTTTTCCGGCAGTTCACCTTGCCTACGAATGAGAGAGCGATCCCTGAAACACAGTCTGGAAAGCAACAAGCACTGGAGCTTCTGGAAGAGTATCTGGCGATGCCGGGAAGGCAGGTTTACTGAAATTCCGTTCCTATTTTCTTGAGGCCTCGGCCAGGATCCGGAGAGTGGAGGCAACATGAAAACCATGCCTTCCCCCGGCGAGCGTGCACGTCTTCTTTCCTTCGATGGCGGAGGTATCCGCGGCCTTTTCGCGATCCAGTATGCGAAGCGCATTGAGACCCTGCTGCGAGAAAAGCATGGCAAACCGGACCTCGTGCTTGCTGACCATTTTCACTACATCGGTGGGACAAGCACCGGGGCGATTATCGCGGCTTTCCTCTCATGGGGTCTGTCGGTCGGGAAAATCGAAGAACTCTACCGTGCGAACGCAATCGCGATGTTCACCAAGTCCGGATGGCTGCAACGCTTCACCAGTCATAAGTTCATCGCTGCCGGACTCACCGGATTTCTGAAAGACTTCTTCGTGGAGGACGATGGTACGCCCGCAACGATTGGGACGGAGAAGCTGAAGACCTTCTTGCTGGTCGTGACACGCAACGCGACGACTGGATCGCCGTGGCCGATCTCGAACAATCCGGCCGCGAAATATAACGATCCGGCGTCACCAGGAAACAACCTGCAGATCCCACTCTGGCAGCTTGTGCGGGCGAGCACCGCCGCGCCGACGTTTTTCCCTCCGGAAATTTTAGAAGTGAAAGGCGACAAGGGGGAGCCGCTTGTCTTCGCCTTCGAGGATGGCGGGATCACTCCCTTCAACAACCCGGCGTATCTTCTGAAAATCATGGCGACGCTGCCGGAGTACAAACTCGGCTGGGAGACTGGTGCCGACAAACTCTCGCTGGTGTCCATCGGCACCGGCGGCACAAAATCCGGCCGTGCGGAACACATGCTCGGTGTCCTGTCCCAAGCGAAAAATCTCCCCACCGCTTTGATGGGCTCCTTCCAGCAATATCAAGATATGCTCTGCCGTATTCATGGGGAATGCCGCTATGGGGCGCCCATCGACGGTGAAGTTGGCGATCTTGTCCGGCCCTCCCCCTCTCCAGAATATCTCTATGCGCGGTATGACCGGATATTCAACGCAGAGGATTTGTCGGATGCTGCGGCGGTCACGAAAAACGGCTTCACTCTCGATAATCTAGAGTTGATGGATTTTCTCTGTGAAAAAGGCGCTGAACATGCGGAGGAGGTAGTAAAATTGGAGCACTTTGAATGAGACCAGAACTCGATAAACAACCGAAACTTCTCGGTTTCGCAGGCCATCGGGACGTGCCAGACAAGGCCGTGCTTGCCCAAGCGGTGCGGCGCGAGCTTTTGGATATCCGGGAAATCTACGGGCCGAAGCTGATCGGGATTTCCAGTGCGGCGGCGGGGGCGGACCTAATTTTTCTAAAAACCTGCGTGGAACTCAGGTTGCCCACCATCGTGATCCTGCCATTTCCAGAAGATCGTTTCTCGGAGGATTTCGAGGAACCTGACGAATGGGCGCTGGCGGAAAAACTGATTGGAGTGGCGTTGGCAAAATATGTGATGCCCGGTGAAAACTCCGCCCCGGAGGCATACCAAATTGTATCCCGGGAGTTGCTTGGACTCGCGGATGCCTTCCTCTTCACTTGGGACGGGGAAGCTGCACGAGGTGCGGGTGGCACGGGTGAGACGGTAGGCGAAGCGGCGGATACAGGTTTACCCTCGTGCATCATCCATGCGGGGAGTCTAGCGGCGCGCTGGGCGGTGCCGCCTGATCCTGACCGCCGTGCCAAGCATGGTTTTCCAACGAGGGCGGAACTTCTCGATTTCCTAGATGCTCGGTTTGGGTGAGCCGCCGTAGGCTTTGGACTGCTACAGCATGGTCGGTCACCGCGTGATGTTGCAGTCCAAGGGGGGCAGTGCCCCGTTAGCCATCAGCGAGTTGCGCGCGCGCACTTGAACTCTTGTGCCGAACGTCCTTGGCCTGCTCCAGATAGACGGAATCCTCACCGATGTTCGAGGAAAGATCACCGACGCGTTCGAGCGAGCGCACGATGAGGATCAGGTGCAGGTATTCCTGGCTGCGCCCCTCGGCTCCTTCGAGGCGGGAGCTGTATTGGTCGGTGGCTTCGTGGTGCATTCGATCCAGCTCCTTGTCGCGTGGATGAAGGGAGGCTCCGAGGACCGCGTCACCATCGCTGTAGGCAGAGATCGCATCGCGCAGCAGATGGTCCGCGAGAGTGTAGAGTGGCTCGATCAAGGTGACATCAGCGAGTTCGGGGTCGCCATGATTTTTTTCGATCGCTTGGCGATGTTTGTCGCGTGGTCGGAAATGCGCTCCAAGTTCATCGAGATTTTCATGGAGGAAACGACGAGCCGAAGGTCGGAAGCAATGGGCTGATATTTTAGCAGCAGGTTCATCCCGATCTTGTCGATGGATCGCTCGAACTCATCCACTTCGTCGTCATCGGCGATCACCGAGTTCGCGAGTTCCTTGTCCCGCTCAAGTAGTGCACGGATGGCACGCTCGAGATTGTGGCGTGTCTGGGCTGCCATTTTGAGAACCTCTCCCTTGAGGGCGGTGAGAGCTTGGTCGAAGTCCTTAATGATGTGAGGTGCGTTTTGCATTGGTTTGGTTTTGAAGATCGTCTGATAGGATGCTGTGGTCCGTGACAAAGTCAAAGGATGTCACCGGAGAAACGGCCACGTGTCCGTTCATCAGGAGCCCTCAGGCATGGCGGATGTCTTCTGCGGAGCTTATAAAGACAACATCCTCGCCGATGTTAGCAGCGAGGTCTCCCACGCGCTCTAGGAAACGAGAAATGAACAATAGGTGGAGGAGGCTCTCGGTGCCACTGCCCCCGTCCCCGACGATCATTGTGAGTCCTTTGGAGAGTTTTTTGTGCAGTCTGTCCACTTCCTTGTCGCCTTGGATGATCTCCATCGCCAGCTCCGCATCCGAATTCGTATAGGCCTGCAAGGATTTGATCAGAAGTGCCCTGGTTGCATCGAAAAGTGGCTGCACCAAATCCACCTCCGGGCATTCGCCGAGTTTGAGAATCTTGCGCCCGCTCCTAGCGATGTTGACCGCGTGATCCCCGATGCGCTCCAACGATCGGCAGATACTCATGGTTGAAACGGCGGCCCGGAAATCAGAGGCGACAGGGGTGTATTTCAGGAGGATAGCCATGCCGCGCCCGTCGATTTCTTTTTCCTTCTGATCGATCACCTCGTCGTCCGCAATCACATCGCTGCACCGCTCGATGTCCTGTGCGAGCAATCCACCGACAGCTCCATCGACCGCTCTGAGTACGAGATTTCCCATCTGGATGAGGTCGATCCGTAGCTGCTCCAGTTCGCTATCGAAGGAGGTGAGGATATGTGTTGTCTGCTCGGGAGGCATGGCTTTGTTTTTCTGAAAAGGATCAGCCGAAACGTCCGGAGACATAGTCCTCGGTCTGTTTGACGGACGGGTTTCCGAAAATGGTGGAGGTATCGTCATACTCGATAAGTCTCCCCGAGATAGAAGAACGCGGTGCGGTCCGAGACGCGAGTGGCCTGCTGCATGTTGTGTGTGACGATCACGATCGTGAACTCCTCTTGAAGCTCCGCGATAAGCTCTTCGATGCGCGCGGTGGCGATGGGATCCAGAGCGGAGCACGGCTCGTCCATGAGCACGATGCGTGGATTGACGGCGACGGTCCTGGCGATGCACAGACGTTGCTGCTGTCCGCCGGAAAGGCCGAGTGCGCTGGAGTTTAGTCTGTCCTTCACTTCACTCCAGAGAGCGGCACGAGTGAGGGACTTCTCCACTGCTTCATCGAGCTTCGCCTTGTTCTTAACTCCCTGAATACGGAGGCCGTAGGCGACGTTTTCGTAGATGCTTTTCGGGAAAGGATTGTATTTCTGGAACACCATGCCGACCTGCTTGCGGAGCTCGATGGGATCGACATCGCTCGCGTTGATGTCCTGGCCCATGATACGGATCTGACCGTTGGTTACCTTCGAGGTATCGACAAGGTCGTTCATGCGGTTGAGGCAGCGCAGCAGGGTCGATTTCCCGCAACCGGAAGGACCGATGAGTGCGGTGACCTTGCCGGCAGGGATGTTGAAGGAAATGTTGCGCAGGATGTTGGTTTTCCCGTTATCGTAGCTAAAGGAAACGTCATCGACCTCGATCATCGCGTCTTCCTTGGCGACCGGGTTCGGGTTGTTCGCGGCTCGGACGGGAGTGTGCGTGCGGTCTTTATCCGCGTGTTCGGCAAGTTGGTTCATAGGACGGGAATCGGTTGCGATTTCTGCGGCGGCTGTCGGGCGTGAGGATGTAGTTACCATTTCAGTTTTTTGCGGAAGTGAATTCGAAGATAGATGGAGAAGGATGCGAAGAACATCACCATGATGAGGAACACGAAGACAGATCCGTCCTGCATGGCGGCGGTCGCCTCGGTGCGCGGGATGCGGGCCGCGACGGTATAGATGTGATAGGGCATGGCCTGCACGGAGTCCGTGAGGAGATTGGAGATCCAGTAGATGCCATTGTCGCTGGCGGCCTCCCATGGCAGCTTTCCTTTTAAGCAACGGCGGCGGTGAACATAATTGGTGCGGTCTCACCCGCGACCCGGGTGACACCGAGAACTGAAGCAGTAAGAATGCCCGGAGTGGCGTAAGGTAAAACGGCGGTGCGAATGCATTGCCACTTCGTAGCGCCGAGAGCGAGCGAGGCTTCGCGGAAACCTTTCGGAATCGCTTTCAGGGACTCCTCGCACGAGGCGATGATGACGGGAGAACCATGACGGCGAGAGTCATTCCACCAGCGATCAAGGAATTCCCCGAACCCTCAAAGCTTAGATACCCGCCTCCGAAGAAGGGGATCCACTCCGCAAATGGGAGCGCAAAGAGGGATTTCTCGGCATTTGGCGCAGTGGTAAAAACTGGGAGGAGCGGGAAGAGACAGAAAAAGGCGAATCCGAATAAACCGAAGACGATGGAGGGCACGCCTGCGAGATTCATAATGGCGAGCCGGATCATCCCGACGAAAGGTCCTTGCTTCGCATATTCGTTTAGATAAACCGCTGCGGAAACTCCGATGATAAGTGCTGCCACCATGCAGATGATCACCAGCAGGGCGGTGCCCACGAGTGGGCCTGCAATCCCTCCGCCGGAGTAGGCATTCGTCTTTTTGTTTTCCACAACTGCATCGGGATTCGCCCGGATAAAGTCTGTGAAGTCAGTGGTAGGCAGCGCTTGTCTTTTCCCTTCTTCATCGGTGTATTCCACAAGAGTCTCAGGCATGCGGGTGATGAAGTCTGTATTGATGACTTCGCCACCTTTCTCAGAGAAGAACAGGCATGACGACTGGGATGCCCTTTTTTGCGATATCAAAAAAGATATAGAGCGTACAGGCGAGAATCATGTACGTTAGCAGGGCGAAAATGCCTGCCCCGATGCGGTCTTTGTTTTTCCGGGCGTTGGAGCTGGATTGGAACGGATTCATGGTTTCAGGAAATTGGTTTTGATCAGGCGGCGTGACCGAAGCGGCGGATGATGTTTCGGGCGCCTGATGTTGATCAGGAGTGAGATGGTGAAAAGGACCAGGCCGACGGAGAATAGGGCGCGGTAGTGGATGGTGTCCGCCGTCACCTCTCCCATTTCCTGGGCGATGATCCCGGTCATGGTATGTGCCGGCTCTGTGATGACCCCAAGGCCGAGCCCAAAGTCCGGGATGGCGATCTGGTTTCCGGCGACGAGAAGCACCACCATGGTTTCTCCGATAATGCGCCCGAATCCAAGCAGGATAGCGGCTGTGATTCCGGAAACAGCGGTCGGCACGACGACTTTCAACACCGTCTGCAACTTCGATCCTCCAAGAGCCAGGGAGGCCTCGGTGTATGAGCCGGGCACGTTGTTGATCGCGTCCTCGCAGAGGGTGAAAACAGTCGGCACGGCCATGAGCGCGAGCAGCAGACCGGCATTGAGGATGTTGAGGCGTTCCTGCATGGGGAATCCAGGAACCCATGAAAGGGCTGGGATCTGGCTGACCTCGCGGAGTGCCTCTCCGAGCACGATAATCCCGAAAAAGCCGAGCACGACGGAAGGGATGGCTTCGATGAGTTCGATGACGGGCTTGATGAGAGTCTGTTGCCTCGGTCCAGCGAGGCGGTTCACGTAGATCGCCGCGCCGAGGGAAAACGGGATAGCAACAACCAGCGCGACAATCGAGATCAGCAGCGACCCGGTGAAAAGTGGCATCAATCCGTAAAAATCATGGAACGAGCTGTTCGTGACCCACTCTTTCCCGAAGAAAAACGAACCGGCAGAGCTCAACCAGCTCAATGGCTTGTCATAGCGCCATTCCTCGGATTCCTCCAAGCTGTTGTCCAAATAGCTATCCAGCCTCGGTTCCTTTTTACGGACCCGTTGGACAATGTCCTCTGCTGCCTTCGAATCGAGCTCCTCGGGCAAAGCAGCGATCCCGGCATCGAGATCCTCCTTCATCGCGGCAACCGCCGCCCTGTGCTTTTCACGGCTTCCCTCCAGAGCCTTGATTCGTTCCGCAAACGGGAAGCTCTCGCGGATGACGATCTCCTCCGCCTGCTGTTTGAGCCGCGCGCGGTCTTCCTCCGTTTTTGCGTTTTTCGAACCCTCCAACAGCGCCGCTTTCCGAGCCGCTGCGGATTCGTCGGCCAACGCTTCCTCTTTGATTTCGGTGGTGACCTTGATCAGCTCGCCACGAAGTCGGGCAAGCTCCGAGCCGGCCTCGCCGATCTTGGCTCGGGCTGCTTCAAAGGAAGCCATTCCTTTGTCGGATTTCTCCTTCGCGTCCTTCACAAGCGCGGGTGGCTCATCTTCCACCGGATCCCAAGCCAGCATGGCGTCGCGCAGTTGCTCCCATTCCGGCGCACCGAGTCGGCCGAACGAATCGATGGTGGCTCGATCCGCTTTTCCTAGCTCTTCCTTTAAAAAATCGTCCCACTTCTTCTGAACAACATCCAGATTCGCCTGGGCAAGCGCTTTTTCCTCTCCTTCATTCTCTTCGACCGCATCGCGAGCGTCTTCCAGCTCGTCCGCGAGGTCTTCTCCTGCATCGTAAATGCTCCCTGTGAGAGCACCGAAGCTGTCCACGAGTCCCCTTTCGACTCCGTAGGTTTCATTTAGTTCCTGATAGTATGCCTGGTTCGTCAGGCTCTTGAGTTCCGTGTATTCATCCATCTCATGGATGACAAACCCGGCATATTCCTGCCCCGTGAGGCGATATACCTCCAAATCCCTCTGGTGCTGCGGGAAAAACAGGACCGCTTCCCGTAACAGGAATAGACAAATCGCACCCAATACTAGGATGGAGATCATTGCATTTCCTCCGAAGAAAAAGCGGATCGCGTCCTGTCGGTCGATTCCAAGCAGTCTTCTTCCTTTGCGTTTGAAGTGGATGGCCATAGTGGTTCCGGGCAGATTTTGGCGGGAATAACAGGGCGCACTTCCCGTTCTGGAGAGTGCGCCCTGCGGAGTGTATCTTCTAAATCAAACCTTACTTCGCTTCGTTAGGGATAAAGCCAACCGAATCGACGACTTTGGCAGCTTCCATGCTGGTGGTCGCCCAATCGAGGAATTTCTTAGTCTCGCCCTTTGGCTCTCCTACGGTGTAGTAGTAGAGAGTGCGGGAAAGAGGATACTTGTCCTTGTTGCTTGGTTTGGCCGCTTCACCTTCCACCTTCACGGAGCGGAGACCATCTTTGTCTGCATAGGCAAGACCAACGTAGCCAATTCCGTTCGGGTTGTTGGCGACTTCTTCAGCGATTTGCTCGTTGCCAGCCATCTTGTTGGTGGAGGAGCCGTAGTCACGCTTGTCCATTGCCATTTCCTGGAAGGACTTGTAGGTGCCGGAGGTGGTGTTGCGGGTGTAAACGGAAATTGCTCCCGCTTTGCCGCCGACTTCGCTCCAGTCGGTGATGTCACCTGTGAAGATGCCTTCGATCTGCTTGACGGTGAGGTCACGTACGCCGTTGGCGTTGTTCACGACGACAGCGATCATATCGGCGCCAGCAACGGTCTCAACAAGCTCCTCGCCTTTGGCGGTGAAGGCGTCCTTCTCCTCTTGCTTGGCGTCACGTGAAGACATGCCAATTACGGTGGGGTCTGCAAGGAGGCCCGAGAACGCGGCGGAGGAACCCTCGGCTGCGATTTCGAATCCGACTTTGTTTCCGGCGGCGGTGTAAGCCTCGGTGAGTTGCGGAACCATCTTCGCGCCGAGTGTGTCGGAGCCTTTGAAGACGAGTTTGTCCTGCGCGAAGCAGGAAGCGGCAGCGAGGATCGAGCCGATTGCGATGGATGCGGTAATTTTCATTGGTAGTTTGGTTGTTGGTGCCGCGTTTTCCGGCGGCAGGCGGAAGCTGGCAAAGTTCCCAGGCTTTCACTAAGGATTGTGTGCGACGAATTTGTCACATCCGGGTGACCTCTAAGTGACGGCTTAGGGTTGGGATTTTTTCCGCCCCGACACGAAGGGTGCCCGATGGCGACAAGTCACCATGGATGAATGAAGATGGATTCGGGTGTTTAATCAGACAACAGCCCCTTATAAGTACTGTAGTCTCAAGTTCCGTCGCCCGTGACATTTACGTCACATAATTTCTATCCTCAGAGTCGCTTCGGTGCCGCTACATCCGCCCCGTGTCCGAAAGGCGCACGCAACACGAACAAACATGAAATACGACCACACGAAAACATTTACCCTGGCTCTTGCCTTGGGTCTTTCCGGCCTCGCTTCGGCCGGCACCGAGAAAATGGCGATTGAGCCAGCCCCGGTGGAATCTAACCCCGGCGACTTCTGCGAATGGCTGCAGAACAAACCGGGCACCATCTGGAAAGACAAGTCGAACCCATATCTCCAAGAGATCCAGATCGACGGTCGCCTCCAGTTCCAGACCGCATACCTTAACGGAGAAGATGTAAATGGAACCGACTACAGCTCGAAGTTCAACGAATTCCGCCGCGCTCGTCTCGGTGTGAAAACCAAGTTCCTCCAGTATTTCTCCGCCAAAGTCGTTTACGACCTTGTAGACGATGAGCGCATTCAGAACGGCCAAGGCAGTGTGAACTGGGGTTACAAGCAGTTCGACGAGGCTTACGTCGGTTTCGACCTTGGGAAAGCCCTCGGAGACACGATGTTTGACAGCCTTGAGGTGAAATTCGGTCGTCAGAAATACGTTCTCGGTTACGAGGCTCGCGAATCCTCCAAGGACATCCTAACTGTCGAGCGCTCCGCGCTCTCCAACAAGGTGTATGGCAGCTACCGTCCGTCCGGACTCACCGTCGAAGGTGAAACTGGTCCATGGTTCTTCCAAGGCTCGATTTACAGCTCTACTGTAGATGGTGCCGATAACACCGAGTTCAACTGGTATCAAGATTCCATCATTTACTACGCCGCCGCTGGTTACAAGGTGAACGATGAACTCTCCCTCTTGGTCGACTACTCCTACAATGCTGCGGACGAGACCGAAGGTGACAACAACGTTGTTGACTACGCATGGGCTTCTTCCATCAGCGCTGCCTATGACAATGGTTCGTGGGGTACCGTCGCCGAAGTTATCTACGGAGACAACGGTGGAGCACGCACTGGCAATACCAACCCTGATCGCCGTGGAGGTTTCGGAGGCTTCATTCTGACTCCATACGCATGGCTTATCAAAGACCGTCTCCAAGTGGTCGGACAATACCAGTATCAAGGTGCTAGCGATGCAGAAGGCGTACGTGTCAACAGCCGTTACGGCCGTGCACGTGGAACCGGTGGCACCTCCGGAATCGACGTAAACAGTGGTCGTGGTGATTCCCACAACTCGTTCTACGGCGGTCTGAACTACTACGTCTGTGGTAACGCAGCGAAGATCCAAGGTGGTATCGAATACCAGACGATGGATACCCCGGTTGGTGACTTCAGCACCGTTACCTACCTGCTTGCCTTCCGCACCTACTTTTAATTAGCAAAAGTTGTTGTTGTTTCGGTTGGCAGCTATCCCGCAAGGGATGGCTGCCATTTTTTTGCAGACTTGGCAGGGACGTTTTTCCAAAACTTCCAGATCTGACGGCACTACTATCCCATCGGATCCTTTTAGCAAAGACTGCCGCGAGATATGGACGGCTCGGAGAGACGACCCCTGCCTGCTAGTGCCGCACGTTCTTTGCCTTTCCCTTCATCGCGGGCCTTGGCGATGCTTTCCTCGTAGCGCTCCGCCATGAATTTCTCGAACTCGATGAGCTCCATGCGTCCGTCGTGATGCTCCACAATGGCCGTGAGGCTCTCGACCCAATCGCCGGAATTCAGGTAGCGGATTTCACCGACTTGCTTGTCCTCCGGGGTGTGGATGTGGCCGCAGATGATGCCGTCGCAATTCTTGTGAACCGCGAGTTCTTGGAGCAGTTCCTCGTATTTGTCCACGAAGCTGACGGCGGATTTAACCCGGGCTTTCACGCTTTTGCTCAGAGAGAAATACTCTTTCCCCTGCCATGCGCGGACTCGGTTGTAATAGCGATTGACCACGAGAAGCGTGTCGTATCCGACGGCTCCTAGCGAGGCCAGCCAGCGATGGTTCGTGGAAACACTGTCGAAGCCGTCCCCGTGCACGACGAGGTAGCGTAGATTGTCCGCAGCGATGTGGATATGCTCTTTGGTGAAACGGATTTTCCCAAAGGCGAGCGGCAGGAAACGCGATAGGATATCATCGTGATTGCCGCGTAGATAAATCACCTCGGTGCCGTCCTTCTCGGTCATCTTGAGAATCTTGCGGATCACTCGGCTGTGGCGTGGTAACCACTTGGAGCCGCGTTGCAAGGCCCACCCATCGACGATGTCGCCGTTGAGCACCAGCTTGTCGCACCGGATCTGTTTTAGAAAATCGACGACTTCGGTGGCCTTGCTATCCGGGGTGCCGAGGTGAATGTCCGAGAGAAAAACGGTGCGGAAAGGAACCTTTTTGCGGAGCCCGTCTTTTGGGAGTTTTAGATAGGTTTTTGCGGGGACTGGGCAGTTGCCGGAGATTTCCTGAAGGCGGGCTTCGAAAGAACGGACGACCGCCTCCCAGCCCTGTGTTTCGGCTAGTTCGCGGGCGGATACTCGTATCCCATTGCCGCGGCTCATTGCTAGCGCGCCCTTTGCTTGGGCGATAAATGCGGAAGCATCTCCCTTTTCTGCCTTCAGGCCATTCTCTCCGTGAATTACGAAGCGAGCGGCGGCTGCGTAGTCGTAAGCCACCACGGCCAACCCACTCGCCATGCCCTCGAGCACCACGTTCCCGAAGGTCTCCGTCTCGCTGGGGAAAAGTAGTATGTCGGCGGAGGCGTAGTGAGTTGCGAGGTCTTCTCCGAGCTTCGTGCCGACAAAACGGATCCACGGATGCTTGGCGGAAAGTTTTTCTCGCAATGGCCCATCACCGACCATCACGCAGCGTAGGTCTGGCACGCTCGTGCGCATCGCTTCGAAAGACCGCACGGCGAGATCGAGATTTTTCTCTGCTGCCACCCGTCCCACCACGAGGGCGACCGGAGTGCCCGGGCTCGCACCCCATTCCGCGCGCAAGGTCTCACTACGTTTTCCCGGATCGAAAAGCTCCGTATCCACCCCACGGCCCAGAAGATGCACGTTTTTGAAACCTTCGATCTGCAGTCTCTCCACCAATCGGGGGCAAGGTGCCAATGTGCAGTTTGCCCTGCCGTGAAATTTCTTCAGATACGCCATTGCCATTGGTTGCAGGCCACGCAGCTTATAGCGCTCCATGTACTCGTGGAAATTCGTGTGAAAACCTGTGGCCACCGGGATGCCGAGCGCGCGGGCCGCTTTTACTGCGGATTTCCCAAGCGGGCTTTCCGTGGCCACGTAGATCGCGTCCGGGCGCTTCTTGAGCCAGCGCTTGCGGAGCTTGAAGGGTCCGGGTAGACCCACACGCACCTCCTTGTAACCGGGCAGCGGGACGGATGCTGCCACCGTCTCCCCGCGTTTCCCCTCCCCCGTCCGGATCACATGCACCCTGTGCCCCCGGCCCCGGAGTCCGTCGCTCAAACGACCGAGAGTCATAGCCACCCCGTTCACATCCGGGGCGAAGGTGTCCGTCACGATGTCAATTTTCATAAAAAGTCCGGAAGCTGTTACTACTTCCGGTAACAAGAAACTTGATACGCAACCGATATACACAACGATTGCGGTGACTATTCCGTCACTTTTTGGAACGTGGCAGAGAAGTTCAGCCAAGGATTCCGTTGACTACCTTCGCGGGTTGGACGCCAGTGGGCTTCTGGTTGAGGCCTTGGAAACGGAAGGTGAAGCGGTTGTGATCCATGTTTTGGGGATCTGGAAAAATGAAAGCCGATATTGATGAACGTATCTCAAGTCAGTTGATAGCCTGCATCGCTGAACCGAAGTTTGTGCTCTCCACTTTGATGGAGATCTTTGACACCCGCACCACTACATCTCAATTCGCTTACAAGGAGCCTCAGAATTCTGGGTTGTGAAAAGCTGGTTTCGACCCGAGATATAGGAATGCGCTCCCGATTCGTCCGAATTTTTCTTCCACTTTTCCTATCCGGAGCTCTCCAAGCACAGGAAGACACGAGTGAGCCGACGAAACCGGGAGTCGCCAATGCAGAGGAAATCGCGGTTGGGAGCGTCCCGGAGGATGTGGTGATTCGCGAGCGTTTGCTCAAGATTTTCAATGCATTGGAAGGCCTCCGCGAAATCGAAGTGGAAGTGGATGCCGGGGTTGTGACGCTGCGCGGTGAGGTGACTGAATCCGTGGATGTCGAAGATGCGATCGCCTTGTCGGGGAAGACGGATGGGGTGGTGTATGTCCGGGATCGGATCGAGAAGTCTTCGGATGTGGATAAGCGCCTCGCCCCCGCAGTGAGAAAGGCTCGAGATCTTTGGCAGGCCACTGTACGGAAATTGCCGTTGCTCTTGATCGCCGTGACGGTGGTTCTTGGGTTTTGGTGGTTTGGTCGATGGTTGGGGAAACGCGACCGCTTGTTCCGTCGATTCGGCCTTACAGAACTGAGCGCGAACATGGTCAGGCAGATCTTGAAACTCGGCTCCCTGCTGATTGGCCTGATCCTCGCGCTCGAGATTCTCGATGCGACGGCGATGGCTGGAGCCTTCTTAGGTGTGGCCGGGGTGATGGGGGTGGCTCTGGGGTTCGCTTTTCAAAATATCGTGGAGAACTACCTCGCGGGTGTCTTGCTGAGCGTTCGGAATCCCTTTTCCGCAGGCGATGTCATCGAGGTAGAGAATTTCACCGGAAAAGTGATCCGACTCACCACCCGGGACACTGTCCTAATGACTCTGGAAGGGAACCATTTGCGCATCCCCAACCGCATCATCATTGGCTCCACTCTCGTAAACTACACTCGCAACCCGCGCCGCCGCTTTGACTTTGCGGTTGGGGTTTCCGTAGAACAAGACTTGGTGGCTGTCAGGGAGCTGGGGCTGGAAACGCTTGAGGGGATCGCAGCGGTTCTGGACGATCCACCACCATGGGTCATCGTCGAGGAACTCGGGGACAGCACGGTGAACATGCGTTTTTTTGGCTGGATTGATCAGGGCCATTCCGACTATTTCAAATCCAAGAGCGAGGCGATACGGCTGATCAAGGAGAAGTTCGACGACGTGGGAGTCGAAATGCCGGAGCCCATTTACCGCGTTCATCTTTTGGATCGAGCCGGTGTCGCCCAAGCCTCCGAAGAGCCGTTCAAGGCAGCTTCCAGTGGTCCGAAACGGAGAGGCCTTGGCGAGATCGATACCTCCGTGGATCGCAGCATCGACGAGCAGATCGAGGAAGTCGAAGGCTCCGCGGACGAGGCCAATCTTCTCGACGAGAACCAGCCCGGCGGCTGAATTTCTACAATGGTTGACCTGTTGAAAAAACTGGCTGCACGCTGGGTGTGGTTCCTCCGACCGCGCTCCGAGCTCCTCGTCTTTGGTTCTTCCATTCTCTGGGGACAGGGAATCTTGCCGGAGGAAAAAATCCATATGATCTTTTCCCGCTGGCTGGAGAAAGAAAAACTAGAGCGGGTCAAGGTGCGGCTTTTCGCTCACTCTGGCGCGCGCGTTCTGGGTGGTGGCGGAAATGCCGATCTCCACGGGGAAATCCCACGCCCGGAACCCTCCATCATTGAGCAGGTGAAAGCGGCGCCGGCACATCGCCGCAGACCGATCCGGATATTGATAGAGGGCGGAATCAACGAACTCGGTGGTACAACAATCCTCAATCCTAGGACTCCTGAGAACGAAATCCGAAGTGGTGTCGAAAAAGCGTGTTCCCGTGATTTGGCGATCGTAATGGCGCGGGTTGTAGCGAAGTACCCGAGCGCCGAGATCTTTCTCTTCGGCTACTACCACATCCTCTCGGAGAGGGTTGGGGGGAAGGATCTCAAAGTGCTCCAGAAAGCTGAATCTGCCGACGGTGGCGCTACACCGAGATGGGATGATTATCCGGAGCTTGCGCTTCGCAATAGCCGAATTTTCGTCGAGGAATCCGACCGCCGGCTACGCAAGGTCGCCGAGGAAACTAGCGCATCGTTTGGCGGAAGCTGCCGCTTTGTCCCGTCGGGATTTTCAGAAACGGAAGGGATGTTCGGTCGCCATTCCCTCCTCTTCCACCCATGGGACTCCGATCCCTTGATGGGAACGAGGGCAAGAAAATGCGCCCTCGCCGTCGCTAGAGGGCAAACTGGAATGCACTGCTTCCTCGCTTCCACCGCTCACCCGAACGAAGCCGGCATTCAACGCTACGCTCGGCAACTGATCGATGCCGCCTCCGAAACGGTGAAATGAGGGGAGCGGAAAATTTACGCATCAGCTACTGATTGGCCAGCGCATGGCAGTGTATTCGAAGGTCGCAAAGGGCGATATGGCTTCTAGCCTCTGCAGAATCTGGATTGAATGTCATTCTAGAACTATGAAACCGAACCGGAGCACACAAACAGATCCGTGGAGTTCCTCCAGTATTACGTTTTTCGGGGTTTAGATAATTGTAGCTCTAGGTATCTTCCGAACGCCGCATAATGTGGACGGAATGGAAATGGGGCCGTTCACCGTCGATGCCAAGGCGGTTCCCGGTTCTCTTCCTCGCCCTTGCGAATCGAACTTAAGAGAAGCAAACGGGTTTCCAATAGTGACAAAGTCGTCTCTTGGTGTGAACGAGCACTTCTCGCTTGCGGCGGAAGGTGGAAGTCCACAGTTTCATGAGGAAGTTTCAAATTATCCATTCATCAATCAATTCCCATGTTCGGCTTCCGGTTTATCAAGGTGGATCCCACCAGTTTCGTCCTGCAGTATAAAAACGGCAGAGTAGTCCGCGAGGGCACGGGCTTGTCCTTTTTCTACTTTGGTGCGACGACGTCTTTGGTGATCGTGCCGGTGGGCAGCGTCGATGTGCCCTTCATTTTTGAGGAAGTCACGGCGGATTTCCAGGCAGTCACTGTGCAGGGCCAGCTCACCTACCGCGTCGCGGATGCGAGAAATCTATCGAGCATGATGAATTTCACCATCGCCCCCAACGGCACTGATTACGTCTCGGATGATCCGCAGAAACTTCCCATGCGCCTAATCAACCACGCCCGGGTCCTCACCCGGGCCTCAATGAAATCCCTCACCCTGCGTCAAGCGCTCGGGCAATCTGAAACACTCGTCGCCACCCTGCGCGAGGGTCTGCTTGCGACAGAGGCGATTTCTGCGCTTGGGATCGATATTCTCGGGCTGTCGATCTTGGCGATCAAGCCGACTCCTGAAACCGCCCGGGCGCTGGAGGCGGAGGCACGTGAAATGGTTCTCCGTGAGGCCGACGAGGCCGTTTACGCACGGCGGAATTCCGCCGTGGAACAGGAGCGCGGGATCAAGGAGAACGAGCTGAATACCGAGATCGCCGTCGAGCAAAAGAAACGCCAGATCAAGGAAACGCAGATGGATGCGGAAAAATCCGTGCAGCTTAAGAAACGCGAACTGCGCGAGGCGGAAATGGCAGCAAAGATTGCCATCGAGCTACAGAATAAGGATCTTGTCAGCCTCGCCACCGCGAACGCCCGAGAGGAAGCCGACGCGAAAGCATACGCCATTTCCGCAACTATGGAAGCCATGACTGGGACCGATCCGCGCATCATCCAGGCGTTGACCAGTGCCAATATGGAGCCGAGCCAGCTTGTCGCCCTCGCCTTCCGAGAGCTTGCCGAGAACGCCGAAAAAATCGGCCACCTGAACATTTCCCCGGATCTCTTGCGGGAGCTTCTTTCTGACGGAAAAACCAACTAGATGCAGCCGGCGAGCGAGAACAAGATCGTGCTGGTGGTCCGGAAGACCCGCCTCGATGAGCTTGTGGCTAGGTTCAATACTGAGGATCAGGCACGCTTCTACGTCGAGCACCTCGGCGCGGATTTCTCCGATTACAAACGCGAGGATGCCACCTACAAGCGAGCGGTGAGCGAGGCCGGGAAAATCATCTCACGTCATGCGCGTCTGCAAGTTCTCGACCGCGCTTTTATCACCAATTTTATCTTCGGTCCGCATGACACCGTCGTCGCGCTCGGACAGGACGGGCTTGTTGCGAACGTCCTGAAATACCTCGACGGTCAGGCGCTCATCGGAGTGAATCCGGACCCGAAGCGCTGGGAGGGCGTCCTACTTCCTTTTACTCTCCGCGATCTTGATCGTGTCCTCCCGGAGATTTTCGCGGAGAAACGTCCTGTGCGCGAGGTCACCATGGCGCTCGCCACACTGAACAACGGGCAGTCGCTCCTCGGAGTAAACGATCTTTTCATCGGCCCGCGCAGTCACACTTCCGCCCGTTACCGCATCCGCACGGGCGGGCGGGAGGAGACGCATTCTTCTAGTGGGATCATCGTCTCGACCGGCCTCGGCTCGACCGGATGGCTCCGCAGCGTGCTCGCCGGGGCGGAGGGGATCGCCGCCAGCGTCTCCGGGCATGAGGCGGAAATGGAAGACCGGTCCTTCGACTGGAGTGCCGACCGGCTCTGCTTTTCTGTCCGCGAGCCCTGGCCCAGCAAGACCTCCGGAGCCGGAATTACTTTTGGGGAAATTTCCGGAACATCCCCGCTCGTGCTCGTTTCGCAGATGCCCGAGAACGGAATCATTTTCAGCGATGGCATCGAAGCGGACTTCCTCCAGTTCAACAGCGGCACCGAAGCTGTCATCAAGTGCGCCGATGAAAAAGGGCGCTTGGTGGTCTGAGGGTCAACCTCACGAAGGTTCGAATCTGGATGAACGAAAAAGGCGTTCTTCCAGTCGGTCCTGCACTTCGGATCAAAAAATAGACCCGTAGTATCAGGTTCTTGCGAAGCCTAAGTCTAGAGACTCATTGCCTGGAACCCGCCATCGACGATCATTTCCATGCCGGTGATGAAGGAGCCAGCTTTCGGTGAGGCTAGAAGCAGGGTCGCTCCGATGAGTTCCTCGGCATTGCCGAAGCGGGAGGCGGGAGTCTGGCGGAGGATGTCGAGCACGCGCGATTCGTCGAGGACCTTGCGGTTTTGCTCGGCGGGGAAAAAGCCAGGGACGAGCGTGTTCACGCGGATATCCTTGTCCGCCCACTCGCGGGCGAGGTTGCGAGAGAGGTTGTGGACGGCGGCTTTTGAAGCTGAGTAGGTGAAGACCCGGGAAAGCGGGTTCAGGCCGGAAATGGAGCCGAGGTTTATGATGGAGGCAGGCCTCATCTCATCCACGAAATACTGGCCGAAAACCTGGCAGGCCCGGAAGATGGCAGTGAGATTCGTATCGATGATGCGCGCATACTCATCTTCTGAAATTTCTAGAAAGGGTGTCGGCGAATTCGTTCCCGCGCCGTTGATGAGAATATCCACTCCACCGGATTTTTCCAAAATGGTTTCAAGCATGTCGTGCAGGGACTGGCGCGAGGTGACATCCACCGGCACGAAGTAACCTTTGCCGCCGTGTGACTCGATCTCCGCGAGGCGCTTGTCCGCCTTTTCCTTAATCCGCCCGCCCAGTACGACTTCGGCACCAGCCCGCGCGAGGCCAACTGCCATGGTGCCGCAAAGCTCACCCGTTCCACCGATTACCACTGCGGTTTTGCCGCTGAGGTCGAACATTTCCTTAAGATACGCTGTTGTTGACATGGGAGTATGCTCTTCCATTTGGGCGCGCTTTGCCAAGGGGATTCTCCAAAGTTCACGCCGTATCCATGTTCATCACCGACTACACTAACGAGTGCTGGAAAGCGAAGGCATCATGAAAATTCATCGCAAGTGAACACATTATAACTGAAGTGATCCTTTGAACGAAAAAGCCACCAGTTACTCTCTTTCGTCTTCCTGCTCTGAGCTCCATCAACTTATGGTTCCGGTATGGGACGGTTGGCGATATTGATTCTGTTTACCACTCTCGATCTGCTTGTGGGCGAGGATTTTCCGCAGTTTTCTCTCTCCCGCCCCGAGAGAGCTTCTCTTTACCAGCAAGCTCGGCTAACTCCAGGAGCCAGACAAATTGGCCTTTCTTGCGCATTTTACGCCAATGTGCCGTTGGTGACGATGTCCACCGGAATCAACATCGCCGATGGTTCTGCGGCAGCGAAAGAATTCGTCGCCAGTATCTACGGTCTCAGGCGCGGAGATTTTCAATTTAGGAGCGCGTTCGACAGGGATATGTTCTTCGAGCTTTTCCACATCCCTTCAAAGAGCGTTAAAATTTATTACCGAGACGCCTCGAGAGGGGAGTTGCTGGCGGATGCCGAGGAAATCGTCACCCGCGATCTTGCTGCGGCCCTCGACCTTGGGCAATTCGTTTCGCTTCGTGTCCTCGGAGACTTTGGCGGCCCGCACAATGTCCTGCTTCTCGCCCACGGATCCGGGAAATACTACTACCACGATCCGAGGCCAGGACGCATCGTGGTCTTATCTTCGACCGAACTCGCCTCGAAGATTCTGTGCAGGTCCAAGAGGGGGAGTAAGACTAAGAAGAAATACTTCAGCTCCTACCATCTGGTTGCTCTGCCCGCGCCGACAGCGATGCACGCGAACTTCCTAACGCCACTGAATTTTCCAGTGGATCTGGAAATCGAGCTCACCCCGGACCAGAGAAATTCAATTACGGTGGACCTAAAACGCGAAGAGAGAGGAACTGGAATAGCAACATCCTTTCCTGCGGTGGATTTCGCTACAGCGGGCGATGAAGATGAGAGTGTGATTGGAAAGAACCTCGACGTGGGCAAGCTGCAAGGGATTTACAACGTCACAAAGCTCGCTCTCAACAGCTACCAACTGGGAAAGCGTGAGTTCCTACCTGTCTTGGTTTTGGAAGGGGCACCGTTCGTAGTTATTGGGTATTCCAGCGACGAGAAAATCGCACTGATCCTCACCGATGGGAAGAGCAGAAGTGTCATGGGCCTAGTTGACGCACTCGGGCAATTCAAGAAATCGGGATGCTTTTTTGGCTACGTAAAAGTGCCAAAGAAGTAGACTTTCGAGCCAGCGGCAATATCACCCCTCCCTCAGCGCCGCGAATCCCGGCGTGATCGCACTGAAAATCAGGTCCACGCGTTTGTCGAAGGGGGCGAAGGCGCTTTTGATCGCGTTCATGTTGAGTTTTTCCAGATCGGCGAGGGTGAGGTCGAAGAGTTCGGTGGCGAGCATGGTTTCCTTGGTCATGGTGGTGTCGCTCATCAGGCGGTCGTCCGTATTTAGGCAGACGCGAAAGCCATTTCGGAAAAATAGACCGAAGGGGTGTTTTTCTAGATGTTTGCAAGCTCCGGTATGGAGGTTCGAGTGAAGGCACATTTCCAGCGGGACGCGTCGGTCGAGCACGTATTGAGCGAGGGTTCCGAGTTGGAGAGAGCCGTCCTCGCGCACTTCGATGTCATCACGCAGGCGGGTCGCGTGGCCGAGACGGTGGGCGCCGCAATACTGAAGCGCCTGCCAGATCGATTCCACGCCAAAGGCCTCGCCAGCGTGAATGGTGATGTAGAAATTCGCGCGCTGGATGGCGTGAAAGGCCTCGATGTGTTTTTTCGGAGGAAAACCCGATTCGCCACCAGCGAGGTCGAAGCCGACCACGCCCTCGTCCCGCCAACGAATCGCGAGTTCCGCCGCTTCCAGCGAGGTGTTCAGGTTACGTAGGGCGCAGACGATCACTCCCCATTTCACTCCGAAATCCTTTTCTCCACGGCGGAGACCTGCGAGGACCGCTTTCACGACCTCGTCTTGGGTCAGGCCGCCACGCACATGCAGCAGCGGGGCGAAGCGGACTTCCGCATAGACGACTCCGTCTTCTTTCATGTCTTCCAGAAACTCGTAGGCGACTCGCTCCAAGGCCTCTTCTGTCTGCATCACTCCAGAGGTATGAGTGAAACCCTCCAGATATTCCGGCAGGTTCCCGCGCTGTGCCCCTCGATGAAACCACGCGGCCAGTTCGTCTGCGTCTTCGGTCGGCAGACCGACGTATCCGTGGTCCTTCGCAAGCTCGATTACCGTGTTTGGCCTTAGTCCTCCATCGAGGTGCTCGTGCAGTAGGACTTTCGGGAGTTTCCGGAAATCCAAGGCGGCTGTAAGGGCTTTGCCTTTTAACTCTGTCAAATCCACCTCTCTCATGTGAACATTCCTAAGCGTTCCTTGCGCGGTTTGACAGGACGAATCGACATGGTTTTGTGACGATCCCTGTCGGAAATTTCAAAAAATCCTTCAATCCGGGCAGGATTCTCCTTGACCCGTCTAATTTGCGAGCCTAAATCCGCCGCCCGTTTCTCAACCAAACACTTTCAAACCATGGCCAACGCACAAGTCATCCTCAAAGAAAAGATCGCAGGTCTCGGCGCCGAAGCCGATGTCGTCAAAGTCCGCGCCGGCTACGCCCGCAACTACCTCGTTCCACAAGGCAAGGCCTACGAGGCGACCAAAGCGAACCTTCGCCATGTCGAGGCACTCAATTCCGCCCGTTCCCAGCGTGAAGCTGCAGAACTCGTCGAAGCCCAAGAGCTTTCCACGAAGATCTCCAAGCTCCGTCCTTCCTTCACTCTTTCCACCGGCCAAGGCGGCAAAGCCTTTGGCTCCGTCACCAGCATCGATATCCACAAGGAGCTCGAAGCCGCTGGAATCGAGGTGGATCGCCACAACATCCTGCTCGACAAGCCGATCAAAAAATCCGGCAAATCCGAAGTGGAAATCAAGCTCAACCCGCAGGTCACCGCGACCCTCACGATCACCGTCGATGCCGGCGATGTGACCGAAGAAGACTGATTCTCAGTTCTAAAGTTTTTATTTCAAGGGTCGGCTCCGTTTTGGAGTCGGCCTTTTTTTGTGTGCGCCTCAGTCCTTGGTGCTTCCATATTTCGAATCGGTTTCCCTCGCGTTCTCCACCTTCCGCAGCTAGATCATCCGTATGGTTTTCGTTTTTCGCGTGGCATACGGGACGGTGGTAGGGGAGTCGCTCTGGTTGGAAATGACCGTGCATGGCAGTGAAGGATCGATTCGGCAGGAATTGCCAATGGAGTGGCTCGATGAGGGTCACTGGCAGGTCGAGGTGGACACGACGATCAGTGGGGAGGCGCAGTTGGAGTATGGGTATGTTTACAAAAAGGACGGAATCGTTCTGTATGAGGCTGGGGTGAGGGGTTGGTGCGGCGGAAAAAATGTGGAACAGCAACGCGCCATGTTTCTCGATGACTGGCATTCTTCTGGCAGCGAGGATCGGATCTATGCTGCCAAGGCTTTTCAAGTGATCGAGGGAGGCTCAAGGGGCACGCAGGAACGGTCCTGTTCAGGCAATCATGAGTTCGTTCTCTACATGTCTCGTTTGCCCGATGGTCTCGTTCCCTGCATTTCCGGGGGGCTAGACGTCCTGGGAGAGTGGGAATACGAGCGTGCCTTGCCATTGGTGGAGGTAGAGGAAAATACCTGGCGGATCGGCCTCAACCTGCCCTTCGACTTCCCCGTGGAATACAAATACGGCCTCTACGATACGGCCCTCGGAAAGGCCGTGAAATTCGAAGACGGCGCGAGCAATCGCGTGCTCGATTCTTCGCGGAAAGGTGCGGAGTTCGTCCGTGTTTCCGACGAGGAATTCCGCCGCAGCGCGGATCTGAGATTTCGTGCCGCCGGAGTGGCCATCCCTGTATTTTCCCTGCGAAGCGCGGAAGGCTGCGGGGTAGGAGAGTTCGCTGACCTCAAGGCGATGGGCGATTGGGCCGTCTCGGCGGGGCTGAAAATTCTCCAGATTCTGCCGATCAACGATACCACTTCCACCCGCACTTGGACCGACAGCTATCCCTATTCTGCAATCAGTGTTTTCGCCCTGCATCCAATTTATCTCCGTCTGGATGCGCTGAGCTACTCGCTCACAAATCCTGCAAAATATGGCGAAATTCGGGATCAACTCAACACCGAGAAACAGCTCGATTACGAGGCAGTCATGGCTGTGAAATGGCGGGTGAGTCGTGAGGTTTTTGATCGGCATCACGACTCGATCCTTCGCGACGACGCGTTCCTTGCCTTTCTGAAGAAGAACTGGGACTGGGTGCTCGATTACGGCGTGTTCTGTGTGAAGCGCGACGAATTCGGGACAGCGGATTTCACGAAATGGGGCGAGTGGGCCACCTACGATTCCAAGACCGCCGAGGCCCTCGCGATCAGCACGGAGGTGGTCTATTTCGTCTGGCTGCAATATGAGCTCGACCGCCAACTCTCTGATGCTGTGGCATATCTCGGGAGCATCGGTGTCGCGTTGAAAGGGGATTTGCCTATCGGAGTGGATCGCGAATCAGTCGATGCTTGGGTCGCGCCAAGCCTTTTCAAAATGGACTTCCAGACTGGAGCTCCACCGGATGCCTTCGCCGTCAAGGGCCAGAACTGGGGCTTTCCCACCTACGATTGGGACGAGATGTCCAAGGATGGTTACGCTTGGTGGAAGGCGCGCTTCGCGAAACTCAGTCGCTACTTCGATGCCTACCGTATCGACCACATTCTAGGGTTTTTCCGCATCTGGCAAATCCCGGCGGAGCAGGTCGAGGGCATTATGGGATGGTTCGAGCCGGCCGTCCCGGTGGATTTGGACGAATTCGAGAAACGCGGAATCGCATTCGACTACGAACGCTTCTGCATGCCGTTCATCCGTGAAGATTTTCTGAAAAAGGCTTTCGGAGAGTTTGCCGAAGGTATCCGGCAAGACTTTCTCCTCGATCAAGGACTCGGCTGCTATGCGCTGAAAAGCGAGTTTTCCACTCAACGCAAGATCGAGCGATTTTTCGAAAAACTCGGAGATGGCGATTGGGCGAACAAGCAATGGATCCAAGAAGCGCTCTACGATCTGGTCTCGAACGTTCTGTTCTTCGAGGTCCCCGGCTCAGGTGGCACGGCGTTCCATCCGCGTATGTCACTGGCTGATACCGCCTCCTTCGCCGCGCTCGATCCAGATCTTCAGGCGAAGCTTCGTTCTTTGCACGAAGACTATTTTTACAAGAATCAGGAAGCCTGCTGGGAAGCCGCCGCGTATGAGAAACTTCCCGTCATGCGTGACGCTAGCAGCATGCTTCTGTGTGGCGAGGATCTCGGCATGGTCCCCGCTTGCGTGCCCGGCGTCATGCGAGAGATGGGCATGCTTTCGTTGGAGATTCAGCGTTGGCCGAAAGGCCCTGGATCCGAGTTTTTTCATCCCGACCACGCACCCTACCGGAGCGTCGTCGCCACCGGCACGCATGACTTGTCCACTCTACGCGGTTGGTGGCAAGAGGATGAGCTGGTTCGCGCCCGTTTTGCGAGGGAGCTGTTTGGCGTCGCATTTCCCGAGATAAACCTCAGTCCTGAAATGGCCCGCCGTATCATTGAGCAGCATCTGTGGTCGCCAGCCATGTTGGCACTTTTCCCGCTCCAGGATCTGCTCGCCACTCACGAATCACTTCGCTCAAACGACATCGCCGGCGAGCGTATCAACGTCCCAGCCATCATCCCGTTCTACTGGAGGTGGCGTATGGAAATGACGATCCCAGAGCTGGCCGCCGCAGACGATTTTCGCGAGGATCTCAAAACTTTGGTCGCCTCCGCCGGACGCTGAGAAACGTCCGGTGCTCCTAAAAAGGGGAATTGCTTGAAATCTGCTCGTTCCCGGCGACGTATTTTTTGGCTTCGAGAAACCCCACCATCATTTTGCCCCGCATCAAGGCCACTCTTGCCATTTTCGCCGCAGCCATTCTCCCGGTCCATGCTGAACCTTCGGGCATGGCTGACATGGCGGCGTTTCTTGAGGGGCATTGTTTGAAATGCCACGGTCCTGAGAAGCAGAAGGGTGACTTGCGCCTCGATACCCTGTCGCTACCGCCTCAGGAAACGCAGCGCTGGCAGGAGGTGCTGGAGGCCATCGAGTATGGCGATATGCCTCCGAAAAAGGAGAAACGCCCGGACCTCGCTCATACGGAAAGTTTCACCAACAGCCTCCGGGGACTACTCGCCGCCCACGCGGAACCGCCTGCTCCTGCTCTGCGGCGTATGAACCGGAATGAATTTCAGAATACCGTGCGTGAGTTCCTCGGGGTCGATACCGAGATCGCCGACATGCTCCCTGAGGACGGCCGCACTCTCGGGTTCGATAAAGTCGGCGACGGCCTGAGCATCTCCGCGATCATGCTGGAGAAATATCTGGAGGCTGCCAACGCTGCCTTCGATGATGTGATTCGTCGAACCACGCCTATTCCTGTCGAGACGCGCCGCTCCGTGCTCGTGGAGGAGAAACGGAACATCGTCGCATTGAAGAAGAATCAGGGCGGAGTTTTTGAGAAAGACGGAGCGTTCGTCGATTTCACACCCGGTTGGCCTGCCGCGATGTTCGATTCCGCTCAGCCGCAAGATGACGGGATCTACCATGCGAAGATCGCTGTCTGGCCCCACGATCCCGGGGGTAGGACCCTGACGGTCGCCGTTTTTTCGGGCCCTCTCTACAGCCCGATCGTCAGCAAATTCATGGGGGTTTTCGATGTCACAGGCACTCCGGAGAATCCCCGGATCATCGAATTTGATGTGCGGATGCGGGCGGGCGATTCCCTTCAGGTCTTCCCTTGGGTCACCCCAGAGCACGTCACCTATCGCGATAAACACGAGAAGCGTCCCGGTGTGGGAATCGCATGGGGAGAAATCACCGGACCGCTCGATCAGACATTTCCCTCCGAGGCGCAACGTCGCCTTTTTGGGGAAAGCGAATCCATCTCCATGGCGGATTACGGGCGCGTCTATTCTCGTTATCGGAAAAACGTTGTAACCCACCGCGTGGAATCTTCCACACCGCGCGAGGATGCGGAGCGCATCATCCGCGAGTTCGTGCCGAGAGCGATGCGCCGCCCTGTCAGTGAGGATCTGACGCAGAAATTCGTTGCGCTCACTCTTGGTCGTCTGGATGCCGGTCGCAGTTTCGAGGAGTCCGTGCGAGCGGGTGTCTGCGCGGTGCTCTGTTCCCCACAATTTCTCCTTCTGAACGCCACAGGCACCGTCGATGACTACACCATTGCCTCCCGGATGTCCTATTTTCTATGGTCCGGCCCGCCTGATCAGGAACTGCTTGATTTGGCCAAGGCAGGGAAACTGAAAGATCCGGAGGTCCGCCGGGCACAGGTCCGGAGAATGCTCAAGGATGACAAGGCGGAGCATTTTGTGACCGATTTCACCGGCCAGTGGCTCGATATGTATGGCATCGATTTCACCACGCCGGACAAAAAGCTTTTCCCTGAATACGACACCCTGCTCGATAAATCCCTGGTTCGCGAGACCGAAGGATTTTTCCGGGAGATGCTTGAAAAGAATCTGGGGACGAGGAATTTCATCGATTCCGATTTCGCCGTTCTCAACGAGCGCCTCGCCACTCACTACGGCATTCCCGGAGTGAAAGGACATGAGGAAATGCGTGTGGTAAAACTGCCGGCCGACAGCGTGCGCGGCGGAGTCCTGACACAGGCCAGTGTCATGAAAGTCACCGCCAATGGTACCAATAGTTCGCCCGTCCTGCGTGGTGTCTGGATGCTCGACAGGCTGCTCGGTCGCCCCGTGCCCCCGCCGCCGCCAGGCGTGCCCGCCGTCGAGCCAGACATTCGCGGTGCGAAATCTCCCAAGGAACTTTTCTCGAAACACACCGAAAACGAGACCTGCGCCCGCTGCCACACGCGCATCGATCCGATCGGATTTGCGCTTGAGGAGTTCGACCCCGTGGGTGCCCGGCGCGAGAGCTACCGCGATGTCAAAGATCCGGACGATCCGAAGAAAAAGCGCAAGATCCCGGGCTTTCCGGTCGACTCCTCCGGGGAAACACCCGATGGGACATCCTTCGCCAACTTCGAGGGATTCCGCGACTGGCTGCTGGGCCATGACGAGCTGGTTGCCAAGGCCGTAGCGACAAAACTGATGATTTATGGCTGCGGAAGGCGTATCGGTGTGATGGACGAGGCGGCGGTCGAGCGCGTCGTTGATGCCAGTGCGAAAGACGACCACGGCCTGCGCACCATGATCGAAGAAGTCGTGGTCAGTGAAACCTTTGTAAAACCCTAGACTCCGCAAGGAAATGAAACACGCAGCACATTTGAATCGTCGCCGATTTCTCCGCACCTCAGGCATCGCACTCGGCCTGCCGATGCTGGAGAGCTTTTTTCCGCGTGGCATGGCGGCACTTGCCAATACCGCGAGTGCCGACCAAGGCATCCGCCGGATGATCGCCATCTGCTCACCGCTCGGCATCCATACGCCCAATCTGTTTCCTGAAGGAACCGGATTTGATTACAAGCCCAGCCCCTACCTCGAATCACTCCAGCCCTACCGGAAAAATTTCTCCGTGATTTCCGGCCTGATGCACCCGGATGTGGATGGCGGGCATAGTGCGGAGGCCAGCTTTCTTACTGCGGCGCCGCATCCCGGAGCGCCGAGTTTCCGGAACTCGATTTCCGTGGATCAATTCGCTGCGGAGACCATCGGCCACCACACACGCTTCCCATCGCTCGCCCTTTCCGCAAACAACAGCAGTCTTTCCTACACACGCGCCGGAGTGCGAATTCCTGCGGAGAAAAAGCCTTCGGACCTGTTTGCGAAGCTATTTCTCGAAGGCTCGGCAGAGGAAAAGGAAAAACAAGTGCGTCGCCTGCAAGATGGGCGCAGCGTGCTGGATCTTGTGGGTGCGGAGCTGAAAAGCGTCGGGCGGAACGTCGCACGAGAGGATATCGAAGTGCTCGATCAATATGCCACCGGGGTGCGCGAGTTGGAGCAGCGAATGACCGCCTCCGAGGAGTGGGTGAACCGTCCGAAGCCGGAAGTCTCCGAGAAGCCGCCCGAGGAAGTTGAAGACCGGGCGGATTTCGTGGCCCGCATGCGCCTGTTTTACGATCTCATGTTTCTTGCGATCCGCACAGATTCCACCCGCCTCATCACGTTCCTTGGCGCAGGCGGTGCGGAAGTCGTGCCGCTCAAGGGCATTGAGGACGGCTGGCACAACCTCAGCCACCATGGCAAGGACCCGTTGAAGCTGGAGCAGCTCGCTATCATTGAGAAAGCTGAGTTCGATCTGTTTGCGGAATTTCTCGGAAAGCTCAGCAGCGTGAAAGAGGGCGGAAACTCCCTGCTGGACCAAACCGCCATCGTGCTGGGGTCGAACCTCGGCAACGCCTCCAGCCACAACAACTCGAACCTTCCGGTTGTCTTTGCCGGCGGACATTTCAAGCATGGCCAGCACTTGGCCTTCGACCCGGTCAAATCCCCACCGTTCGCCAATGTGTTTGTCTCCTGCCTGCAACACCTCGGCCTGGAGTCAGACAATTTTGCTTCCGGAAAAGGCACGTTGCAGGGAATTTGAGGAAAGGAGGACATTGCTCGCCCGGATTGACTTCGCGATCCACGCAGTTCAGTTTGTGCGCATGTTCAAAAAACTCATTCCAGCACTCATCATGATCAGCACAGCAGTATCTCAGGCAGGTGGCGAATTCCGCCACATCGTTCTTTTTCAATTCAAAGATAGTGCGACTCCCGAGCAGATTCGCGAAGTCGAAGAAGCCTTTGGTGAGTTGCCCTCAAAGATTGATACGATCACCGATTACGAATGGGGACTTTCCGAAAGCGTGGAGCAGAAGAACGACGGGCTGACCCACTGCTTTTTTGTAACCTTTAAGGACAAGGCGGGGCTCGAAACATACATCCCGCATCCGGCTCACGTGGAGTTCAAGAAACTGCTCGGACCTATCTTGGAAAAGGCGCTGGTATTCGATTACACGGCGAAGGATTGAGGGCGAAGTTTCCCTCGTTCATCCCGGTGACCCCTCTACGGAAAATACCTCAACGGGGCCCGTCCGGCCTTTGACGTTCTTGGAGCCGCAGGGTTCGCACCAAGTCCTTCCGATATCCCATCCGTCGAGGAAATCACCACTGACGAGGGCGGTTTTGTCTAGCTCTCGAGTGAGACTTTCCAGGCGAAAGGCCAGATTTACTGCATCTCCCAGCAGGGTGAAAGCGCCCTCGCTGATCGCGCCATACACAACAGGGCCAAGATGTACGGCGGCACCTGTCCGGAAGGTGAGCCCGGCCCGAGCTAGCGACTGGTGGTGCTCTCGTTGGACTTCTGCGGCGATTCTTTGCGCGGCACACACGGTGCGAAGGGCATCGAGCCGCGATCCCGGTGAGGTATCGAGCCAGTAGGCAAGGGCACAATCGCCAATGAACTTGTCGAGGCTGGCTCCGTTCTCTTCGAGCATGAACCCGATCTTCGAATACCACGAACCAATGATAGGCGCAAGCTCGTCAGGGCCGAGTTTTTCAGAAAGAGCAGTGAATCCGAGAATATCACAGACGAAGATAATCGCCTCCCGTGACTGGATCCCGACCATCGTCTTTTGTCCGGAAAAACTCTGGGTGGCGCTGCCGTCCAATGGTGCGGAGCCCTCGAAGCGAAGTTCGAAATCACCAATCTTGATCAAATCCCCGTCCGTGAGCAACTGGGCGGTGGTCACACGTCTTCCGTTGAGATAACTGCCGTTTCTACTTCCCAGATCAAAAAACCAGAATCCCCGGTCTTGGAGCCTGATCATGGCATGTCGACGCGAAGCTCTGGGGTCCGCGACAGGGACGAACGATTCCCGACTGCGCCCGATCGAGGTGATCTCGGCGAGTTCGAACGATCCGCCACTAGTGACATCAAGCAATTTCCCTTTCAAGGGGAGTTTGGATAAGACAAGGGGCCGCGAGTGGCAACCGGAAACTACGTTCACGCCGGTAGCACGAGGCAGGCATCGCTGCCGCCGGTGACGAGGTGAGCGGGAATTTTGGTGTCCATGGTGACAAACCGAATGCCGTGCCGGACAGCCAGCGCGAGCAGGCAAAGATCGGTGAGTTGCTTCGGGCTTGCCTTTTCAATCCTGGGAATCAGTCCGGAATCACAGATGCCTACATCGTCGGCAACGAAGGTGTGGCCTCGGATGGAACGAATTCGTCTGAGCTGTGCGATGGCATCCGGGAAATTTCCAGGACCCGTCGTATAAGCGGGGTTTGCGAAAATCCTGACAAATCCGTTTTCAGTGATCGGGCAGGTGACGAGTCCGAACGGCTTTTCCTTGTCCAGAAAACCGAGGACTCGACTGTGGTGGTTGTGAAATTCGTCAAACCTCGCGAGCAGGACGTTCACATCGAAAAGTAGCTCCATCAGATTCCTTCCTCCTCGCGCAAACGGTTCACCAATTCATCGGTGACAGGAGGACCTGTGTATCCATTTCTTCGGTAAACGGGCCAGCCGTCCTTATCGATGACGAAGTTCTCCGAATCCTCCGGCTGCGTAGCAGGGAAAAGCTCTTTCTCCAGAGCACGTGTAAAAAGCTGCTTGAGGGTGATGCGTTGACGGGCGGCGGTGGCCTTGGCCTCGATCAACAAGGAATCGGGAAGCTCAAGGGTCGTCTTCACATGGGTGAAAAATATGGGTTTATGGGTGCTGTGTCAAGGTCGTCGGTGGCAGCTCATGGCTCATCCAAGGTGAAACGCCTCTCGATTTCATCGAGCACGGCTTTGGTCTGGAGCATGAACGGGTGTAGAATGACGTTGTAGGATCGATTCTCCGCGCGGTCCCAGACGGAGGACTCAGGTGGAAGGATAATCAAGTCCATAGGGGTGCGGTAGGATGAGACGGGGATCTTGCCGAGGGCGGGTTCTGATTTCTCCAGATCTTGCAAAAACTCGCTACCCGGACGCATCTGGGCCGCCCCTTTCCCCGGGTAGGTGTAGGCGGCTTTTGTCCCGTGGTGAGGGGTGGAGATGGTGATGAACTCCTCACATCGCTCCGCGCCTCCAAGATGCTGCAAATAGTAGCGGGAAACGAGGCCTCCCATACTGAAAGCGACGAGAGCGAATTTCTCATCGGGTCCGAACTCCTGGTCGATTCCCTCTTTGAGTGATTCCGCGAGCTTATCGAGTCCGTGCTTTCCGTCGGCCGGTTTGAGCTGCGGCACGTAGCATTCGATTCCATGGGTCTCCAGGCGGCGTTGCAGGGATTTGTAGGCATGGCCGTCCTCAAAAATCCCGTGAACCATCACGACGCGCTCATACTTTGGCGGGCGTGGCTGGTGGTGGCAGGAGACGGCGGTGGCGAAGACTCCTGTGAACAGCCCTAGAAATCGTGCGGTAATCATTTCGGAAATTTTAAACTCTAAACTTTAGATCTCAAGGAAGTGGCTGATCCACGAAATTGAGGTTTAGAGTTTGAGGGTTAAATTTTTCAGCCGGGTGGCCATTGGAGTTGGCGACCACCTAGAACGTGGACGTGGAGATGAGGGACGGACTCGCCGCCGTGTGGGCCGTTGTTGATCACGGTGCGGTAGCCGGTTTGGTCGATCCCAGCCTCGCGAGCGACTTTCGCGGCGATCATGAGCAGGTGACCGAGGATGGCGGAATCTTCTGTCTCGGCGGCGGCGATGCGTGGGATGGGTTTGCGTGGAGTGACGAGGATATGCACAGGAGCCTGCGGGGAGATGTCTGGAAAGGCGACACAGATCTCGTCTTCGTGGAGGATCTCGGCAGGGATCTCTCCGGCATGGATTTTCTCGAAGAGCGTCATACCCAAACTCTGGGCTTGGTGAAGCCGTGCTGCAAACGCGAAAATCACGGCCCGTGCTATGTGGGGAAATATCAAGAGCCTTGCTATCAGTAGGCGTTCCGTTTTAGTCAATCGGGGTGCATGCTGCGGTCAATCGGAGAAGGGGAGAGGGATCTTGGAAAAAAACCTTACTGCGAGGATTTCTTGTTTGCGCTGGTTCCATCGCGATTCTCTTGCCCGCCTGGTTGCCGAATAAGCCGGGGGCACCCCTTGAGCGGGGCACGGTGGAGCTATTGCAAGCGGCTCTTCTCGCGGCCTCGACGGTGGTGATGATCGGCGCGCTCGCTCACTCCGGGCCCCGCCGGGCGGTTTGCCGAGTGATGGCCTTTGGCTTGGCAGCCGCCCTCGTCGGGGAGTTGGAAGACTTCATATCAGGAATCATGAAATGGCCTTTTCCGGATGTCTGGATCATTGGCTTTCTGCTCGGAGCCGCGCTTCTCACCGCGCTCCGTCACCGCCGCGTGATGATCCGATTTTTCGATACCTTGGGGCATCATGCAGGGGCGGGTTTCATCGGTGCGGCACTGATGATCATCTACGTGTTCAATCGCGTCGTGGGTGCGCCACAATTCTGGCAGGTATCGCTCGGTGATGCGTTTTCCCCGGAAATTCCCCGGATCTGCAAGAGCTACCTTGAGCTGCTCGCCTGCTATTTCATTTTCGTGGGATCCTTGGGTCTGGCGATCACTTTGGGTCGCAGGGAGGAGCTCGATTAAGGGCCAAGAACTTGCGCGGTCGTCTTGAAATGAAGCTTCGCGAGCTTCCCAAGAATTTCTGGTCCGCGCGCTGCGACCAGCTCTCTCGCTGTCTCCACGACCTGTGCGGATGCCCCGAGCGGGATCTTGGTTCCGGCCTTTTCTGATGCCGCGTCCATCCAGTTGATGAAACGCTCGCGCGCCAAGATGGAGGCGGCGGCGACTGCTGTGTCCGACTCTCCCTTCGTGCGCTGTTCCAGCTTCAGGGTGATGCCCTTCTTTTTCAGAGCACTTTGGAGCACATCGGCTCGGGCGAACTGATCAGAAAGGGCGCGGGGGCAGGCCGGGACTTTTTTCGTGAGTTCCTCGATCACGGTCGCATGACCCCAGGCGAGCATCTGATTGAGATTTTTAAAGGAACCATAGATCTCGTTGTAGCGCTCGGGGCGAATGGCGATCACATCGAAGGCGATGCCGGGCGTGGCCTTGATCACGGCCGCGAGTTTCCGGATCGCGGCGGGAGTCGTAATCCGTTTCGAATCCATGACCCCGCTTTTGTGAAGATGGCGGGTGATTTTCGCATCTGTATAAACTCCCGCGACAACCAAGGGGCCGAAAAAGTCTCCTTTGCCACTCTCATCGATCCCGAAATGAGGGAGAAACTGGCCGGTATCGTCAACCTCCTCCTCATAGCCGAGTTTCGCTAGTCCAGTGATTTCCGGCTCAAAAGTAAAGCGGATGAAATCCTCGGTATCCTTTCCTTGGATCAGAACTTTGGGCCCCTTTTCGTACACGCTGATGTTCAGCTTCCCCTTTTTTGCTGCGAAAATCGTGTATTGCTTGGAGACGAATTCGAAGCCCTTTTCTTCCAGCACGGAACGCAGTCTGGTCACTTGGGATGGAGTGAGGGGTGCGGTGTGGGAAGTCATCGGTGCGAGGCTATGGGGAAAGATTTCACGAGGCGAGGGATTTAGGTGGGTGCCGTGTGTAGCCATACTCAGAAAATCTGACCTGAAACTCAACCCCACCGTCACAGAAAGCGCGAAAAGTCTCGGAGCCACCAGCGGCAAATACCTGATCCTGCATGGCAAAAAATGCCCACTACTAAAAAACCTTTCAGCCAGTTTGTCTTCGAATTTTGCTTACTTGAAATGGCAGTTGCCTTCATTGAAGAAGGAGCGTGGGCTTTAGTCCGCAGCCCTCATCCGAACATTTTTAGGCCAACATCTAACCGTTCCGAGTGATTCCAGTAGCACATTCTTCTGCTTGTTCATGGGCGACTTTCTCAGGAAATAATGCGCCAGATAATGGCAGGTCGGGCAGAGCGTGATAAGATCCGCTGCGCTGGTTTCAGCCGGCTTTTTGCGCTCGCTCAAGGGATCGAGATGGTGGACGTGGACGATCTCGGTACCCAAGTTGAATTGGCAGGACAGACAGGTAAATTTATCGCGTTTCTTTACTGCGGCGACGAGGGTGCGGCTACGCTGGAGGCGGTAGCCGGAATACTTCGTTTTTCCGCCCTCCAGATCCACTGCATTCTCTTCCTCGCTTATCTGGTAGCGGACGTATCCTGCGCGCTGCGACTTTTTGGTTTTCTTGTCGATCCATGCGGGCTGAATTTCGTCTGTGTAGAAAAACCAGCGATATTTCCAGTCATCAAGATCGACAGGGGCAGTGGTGCTGTAGAGTTTAGCGCGGATTCGTTTCAGTTTCGCCTCATTGCATTCCGGGATTTCCTCGCCTTCGAGGATCGGGGAAAAGACTCCGAGAATCTGCTTCTTGTTCTCGATAGATATGATGGACTCATATTTTTCCGGGTCAGCGAGGTGGAGAAAAATTGAATGTGCGCCGCAAACGTGCTTCACCGGAAAGCTTCCACCTTCAGGCACTCCAGAATAGATTGCATCATAGCAAAGTTGCTCGATCCGCTTCTTGATCCCTTCGACTGTCTTCAGTGCCTCCTCCTCGGTGACTATTTTCACGATCCTAAAAATCGCTACGAGTTCCCAATATTTATTCCTGGGATACCAGGGGCCCGGATTCGCAATGGTGTGCGGGTGGATGAAAAAATAGTTGTCCAGATTCCGCGGAAGAACATGTTCGGGAAACCACCGTTTGGCGTATTTCGCCTTGGTCGGCGGGAGAATCTTACCAACCGGCATTGCCCAAAGGTATTCGATGTTAGTAAAGACGAGTTTGGTGTTCTCGGAAGTGTTGAGAAACTGGATCGCCACCTTGTCCTCGAAAGATGCTTCCGAGTCATCGAAGTCCGCGACGAACCTTGTTCTGATCTCTTCGATGGCCATCGGGAGGTCCAAGACCTGCCTGTGGGTCGTCACGTAGCTTTTTCGATCTATCAGAAAATGTTGGATGAACTCGTCAAAGACCCGGTAAGCATGGTATTTTTTCCAATCGAATCCACTCATTGTTGCACTTGTATAGGCACTCCACTTTTTCTTGCAAGTGTTAGAAGACACGCCGCCTGAAGGCGGCGCTCCGTTCATTACTTCGCCGACTGCGCGCTGACGGCGAACTCGGTGATCTCCAGGCCGCGTAGCATGTCTAGGACGTTGACGAGGTGGAGGGCGGGGGCGTTTTCGTCTGCTTTGATGACGACGGTTTTGAAGGCGGCGGCTTCTTTTTTTGCGGAGAGGGCAGCGTAGAGCAGTTCCTCGGAGGCGATGAATTCCTTGTCGAGCGCGAGTTCGCCTTCCGCGCTAATCTCGATGGTGGCGGCTTCTCCGGCGGTGCGGACGGTGGAGTTCTCCGCAGTCGGCAGGGTGATGGGGAAGAAGCTGTCTTCTGCGAAAGTGGTGGTGACGATAAAGAAGAGCAGGAGCATGAACACCACGTCGATGAGCGGGGTGACATCCGGCCTGTCGTCTTCTTCTTCGAGAAGTTCTGTCAGATGCTTTTTCATGCTTTCGGAGCGGATTCCTTGCGGGATTTCGAATGGAGGTGCTGGTAACGGACACGCTCGATGTCGGCCTCGACCGTTTCCGCAAAGGAGCGGACGCGGCCTGAGAAGTAGCGACCCGCGACGATGCCTGGGATGGCGATGAGCATGCCGAAGACCGTGGTGAAGAGGGCGACCATGATGCCCTCGGACATGGCTTGTTTGTCAGGATTTGCGGAGATGGAGAGTTCATCGAAGACCAGCACCATCCCGGCGACGGTTCCTAACAGACCGAGCAGGGGCGCGATGACGGCGATGGTGGAAATGCCGCTGATATTTTTCTTAAGCGGACGGAAGGCGAGGGCGGTGGAGTTGGTGAGTGAGTCTTCCAGAGCGATGTCACCGAGGGAAAATTCTTGGAAGCCCTGCGCCCATGCGCTGCCGGTGAGGGTATCGGATTTTTCGCAAGCTTCCTGTGCCTCGGCGAACTTGCCCTCCCCGGCGAGGGTCGCACATTTCTTCGAGAGGGCGGGATCGAGGATTTTGGAGGCGCGCAGCGCGCGGTAGCGCTCGAAGATGAGCATGACGAGCACGAGAGAGCAGATCCACAGGGGGATCATGGGCAAGGTATAGAGCTCGCTGAGGTGGGATTGGAGGACGTTTCCTTCGCGGACGGGCGGAGGTGTCTGGGCCAGGATGTTTAGTATGGTGGTCATTTCGTGGGGAAAGATTGGATGAATTTTTTAACAGCGGATGCGAATGCTAATTTTGAAATGGAAAGTTTAGGATTTCGAGTTTCACGGGGCCATGGTCATCACCGGGAGTGCGACCGGGATTTGGCTGGTTACGGAAATGCCTGCGGAACCCGTAGCAGTGCGGTCGTCCTCATAATCGAGGGTGATCACTTGTCCGCCACGCACGTTGAGTGTGTTCTCGCTGGCTCCTTGAAAGGAGGATTGAGTGTTGAAGGAGGCGCGAAAAATACCGGTATCGGGGCCGGTTTCTTCAAGGATCACGCTGAGGTGGGAGACGGTTCCATCGACTTTCACCGAGGCCAGTAGGCGTTCAGCTTTGGTGGGATCGGTGTTCATATCCGCATCCTTGACTTCGACACCCATGGCTTTACCGGGGGTGGCGGCTTCTGGGGTTCCGGTAGGTTCTGCGGCCTCGGTGAAGCGCGTTTCCGCATCGGTGCCAAGCAAGAGCACATCGCCCCAGGTGTCCGGCCTGTCAAAGCCGCCGGTCTCGGTGCTTTTGGACATGGACCACTGCTGGGAGTTCGCGAAATCGTAGCCACGATTGATGGAGAAATTCATCGCTAGATACAGTCCGGCTTTGAGGCGCGGTTTCGCGAGGGCTTCGCGATCAAGGAAACCCTCCACCACGTATCCGTTCGCATCGGGACCTTTCGCGGCACTTTTGCCGACGGGAGACGACGGGTCGGCGAATTTGTAGGCGTGGCGGTTGATGCCACGGAAGCCTCTACCGATTTCCGCGAAGGTGATTTCACGTCCGCGGACATTTCCCCATGGCATGAAGAGGAACTGCTGGGAGTAGGGGCTGTCAGACATGGATTCCTTTCGGAGGTTGTCCACATCCAGCCACATCTCGAAGGTATCGCCCTCGTAGGGTTTCTCCATGGATGGGTCGATTTTGCTGCGGTCCGGGACTTTGTAGGCGAAATAAATTCCCTGCGGTGACCACCGCACCCACAGCGGGAGGCCGTTCTCGAGGGGTTTCCCATCGAAAGTCCAGAGCATGTTCATGGTGTGGCGGAGGGTGCCCCAATCGGAGAGGTCTCCATCGATTTTCAGCGGGGTGGCTTGGTATTCTGCGCCGCCGAAGGCGAGGGCCTCGAATTTGGGGGCGATGAGTTCCTCCGACTTGGGGGCTTGCTCGGAGGTGGGGAGAGCATCGACGTAGATAGTGCCGGGAGTCGGTGCTCCGCTCTGCACGGCACGGCCCACCGTGGTTTCCTCCGTCGCCCCTGCAGCTTCATCCGCGTCGGCGGTTGAAAGTTCTTCGGTAGCGCTTTCGCTGCGTTTGTCTTTGAATGCTTTGAGCCTGTCATAGACTTCGCGGTTCATTTTCGCATAGGAATTGTAACCTTTGCCGAAACGGGCACCGTGAGAATTTCCAACCACGCTTGGCGGGGCGGAGGGACCGGAGCCTTCCACTGACGGATCAACTGAAGGATCTCCAGCCAAAGTGTCTTCGCTGGTGGCGGGGCGACCCTCCTCGGCGTTCTTGGTGACTTGTTCGAGCTTGTCTTTGAGGTTGGCGAGCCGAGCCGCGCGGGACTTGAATTCGGCGCTGACCTTCGGATAACGAGTTGCGGAATCGACCGCTTTGGCGACAGCTCCTTCGGTTTTTGCAGCAGCAACTTCCTCGGCAACTTTGGTGGCCTCGGCGACGGCGCTTTCGGCCTCTTCCTCGCCGATGGTTTCGGCTAGGGCGGCCTCGGCGGCTTCCGCTTCCTCCCCACCGGTGGCAACCTTCATGCTTTCTGCTGCCTTCGAGGCGATCGCGTCCGCATCGGGCGCACTTTCACCGGAAAGTTGGGAATCGAGCTCCGAGCTAATGGCCTCCGCCATGGCATCTTTGAACTCTTCGGCATCCCACCCGGCACGCTCGAGATTTTCCGCCATTTTGGAGGCGAGTTTCTCGGTCGCATTAGGAATTCCGGTTTCCTTGACCTGAGATACCACGGATTCGCGGATCGCTTCCTTCGAGTTTTCCAGTGCTGCGATGGCGGTGGGGTCATCCGTCTTCATGTTATCCTTCCTTTTCCCTTCGCCTTCCGCATCGCGGGCAAGGCGATCAAGATCTTTCACTCGTTCATCCAGTTCCTTCGCAGCCTTTTCGACTTCAGATTTCGCCTTCTTTGGATCCTCGTTGGCAATGCCTTCGGAGGCTTTCTCAACCGGACCGGCAAGGGTGTTTTCGTCCGCGAGCTTCTCCGCTCTTTTCGCAGTGTCACCGCCGATTTGCGCAGCTTTCACCATGGCATCTGTGAGGGCTTTTTGGGCGGCAGGTAGAGCTGCTTCCGCTTCTTTCTGTTTCTCCGCAGCCTTTTCCGGATCGCCGATGGCTTTTGCGACTTCCTTTTCCGCTGCGGCGAGTTTTTTCACCTCGTCGCGGGCCGTGGTGATGGACTCCTTTACTTCCTTCGCTCGTTCGGCCCGTTGTTCATCGATCGCTTTTGAGAGGGAGTTTGCTACGGAGTTCGAAACCTGTTTGGCGAGTTCCTTGTCGATCTCTTCCTTGAGTTTCGGTGCGATGTTCTCGCGGACTTCGCGGCGGGCTTCGTTGAGAAGTGCTTCCTTGCGGATGTCGTCGAGGCTTCGCTGGACAGTCTCGAAGGTATTGGTAAATGCCTGTTGCTCGAGCTCAGCGTAGTCACTCTCGGTATAATCCGTGATTTCGTTTTCACCCAGAAGATCCGCGACGGTTTGCTCTACAGTTTCCTCCATGGAGGCGAGTAATTCTATCTCGTCCTCGGCTTCGAGTTCATCGCGAAGCACGGCTTCAAGTTTATCCTCGAGTTCGTCTTTCAGGGTTTCACGTGCGAGTTCTTCCGCTTCCTTCTCGTTGATTTCGATGACTTCTTTACGTTTTTCTTCGAGTTGGGCTAATACGTCGATTTCGCGTTTCTGGATGATCTCGCTGCGCTGGCTACCAATCACGACCAGGAGCAACAAGATGAGTCCATGAACGAGAAGAGAACGGACGAAGGGACCTGTGAGGCCGGGCTGCTTGGATTCCGGTGGTTGAGAAGGTTTCATTTTCTGAGTTTTTGGCGGTTCAGTAAGAGAGAGTTGTAATTACCCCGGTTGCGCAGGGAATCTTGCATGACCAAGGAAGCTTGAATCAAAGTAGGGTTCGTTGCGATCTTTTAGATAACAATCGGAGCGGATCGCTTTCGCAGCGTGACTTCGCAGCGGTATCGAGATATCGAGGAGTCATGATGATTCGGAACTTCGGTGCATTTGCTCTCTGCGGACTACTTTTTTCCTGCTCCGGTGGCGGAGGCCCGGGCGGTCCTCCGGTGCTCCCGCCTGCGAAAACTTCACCCAAGATTTTCAATTCCTATAGTGCGGATCAGGACTCCTCGATGGCATCTGGTTGGGCGCGGACGATGGACATGTCCGGTGTTTCCTTCAACGACACACGCACCGCCACTCTCATCACGCCGCGCCATGTGGTGATGGCGAAACATTATTCGCGCGGCCCGGCGGACACGGTGGTGTTTCACGATCGGAGCGGGAAGCGCATCGCAAGGAAGCTAACTGCTTTTGCACCTGCGGCGGGGGATGTGATGGTCGCGCTGCTGGATGAGCCGGTCCCTTCGAGTTACCACCCGTACAGACTCCCTTCCACCTCCTCGGATACCGGTGCATTGATTGGTCGCCCGGTGATCGTCAGCGACAAAGAGCGCAATCTTTTTGTCCACCTCATCGCTGGAATAGGGAGTGGAAAAATCGCCTTCAAGCAGGACGAACGAGATCTCTACGGATGGGGGAAAAACCTAGTCGTAGGAGATAGTGGAAATCCCTCGTTTCTCATTGTCGGGAGGGAGCTTGTTCTGATCGAAACGCACACCACCGGCGGCCCCGGAGCAGGTCCTTACTACGGGGATCCCGGTGTGCAGGCTTCGGTGAAAGCTGCGGTGAGAAAGCTTGATCCCGGTTATTCTATTCGTACCGTCCCCATCCCATAGGGGAGAGGGATTTTCATCCATGAATTGTGAAAGAAAGGTGCATTGAAGCATCCTACCGTCCGCGAATGTCATCAAAACTCAACCCGAATTTTGTGAGATACTTTTTCAAGCGATCCGCATCGTTGGTCACTGCTCTTTGAAGCCGGGAAACGGCGAAGATTTCTCGTCCCGCGTCGGAAAGGGTTTTCGACCGTCGACACACCGCTGCCACGTAGGCGAGTTGCACGCGGTCGAAAGGATCTAGTTCCGCAAGCGCGACAGGATCGAGGAACTCCGAGAGATCCACCGTCTCCTTCTCCGAGGTTTCCCCCGGGCGACGCCAGTTTTTGCGCAGGCGTGAAATCTCCTCTTCGACTTCCTCCACGCGGATCCGGCCGCGGGGAGCGAGGGTTGCCATACGAGTCACCGCTGCATTCAGGTCGCGAAAATTGCCGAACCACGCGCTGTCTGCCGCCTCGGCAAATTTGAGGAAAGTCGCTTTCGCTTCCTTATTGAAAGTCACCTTGCGACCGCCATCCCGGTGGAAACGGTCGAGCTCGTATTCCAAGTTCGGGGCGATATCCTCGCGTCTTGCGGAGAGCGACGGCAAGGCGAAGGTCCAGAGATCGATCCGTGCCATCAGGTCCTCGCGGAAACGTCCACGAATTACCGCTTCACGTAGCTCGCGATTGGTCCCGGCGATGAGCTGGAAATTGCTGGTCACCGGCTTGTCGGCTCCGACGGGAAGGAAGGTCTTATCCTCCAGTGCACGTAGAAGCATGGCCTGCTCGTCTGTGCCAAGCTCGCCGATTTCATCGAGAAAAAGGAGTCCGCCATCCGCCTCGCAGAGTAGGCCGGCCCGGTCCTTCTGAGCGCCTGTGAACGAACCCCGCGTATGACCAAAAAGCGCGGATGCCGCCGTGTCCCCGGTCAGGGTTGCACAGTTCACCTCCACGAAATTTCCCCTCAGGCCACCACGTTGTTGCCGTAGCTCGAAGATCCTCCGGGCAAGCTGTGATTTTCCGGCACCCGTCGGACCGGTTAGTAACACTGGGGCCTTCGAGGCCAGCGCCACCTGTTCGATGCGGTCGATCAGGCGGTTGAAGGTCGGATTCCGCGTCGCAATTCCGCTCTTGAGAAAATCCGTTACCTCCACCTGCTCCTTCTGGAAACGTGTACTAAGCTTGTCGTACTTCGAGAGATCTAGATCGATGACTGAGTACCCTGCAACCGGAGGCTTCCGTGATCTCTTCGTCATCGGTGGCGAAGTCTGGATCAATTTTCCAGGTAAAGCGCCGGCCTCGTTTAGCAGGAAAAGGGAGATCTGAGCAATGTGTGTCCCGGTGGTGATATGGATGAAATATTCCTCGTTCTCTAGATCGAACGGGTAGCCACGGGCCCAGTCGTGAAGCGCGGCGTAAACTGCTTCCAGATCCCACGGATCTTTTCCGAAATCCACGGGATGCAGAGTCGCCGTGGTCTCCGGTGAAATGGCGCGCACATCCTCTAGGACTCGTTCGGAGATTCTCGAAAAAGTAGGTTCTGCCAGCAGCTCCAGCCTGTCCCAGAGCAAATCCTCATGCTGAAAGAGGGAAACCGTTGGTCGCCAGATGTCCCAGCGCCGCACATCCGTCCCGCTATCGAGTTTTGTTCCAAGGATTCCGATGACGACTCGCTTCACATAGAATACGCTAGCGAAAAAGATAAGAAATAGGAAAGAAGATTTAGGATGTAGAATTTTCCAAAAAATCAGAGGGTCTGTAACCCGATGGAAATAGGGTAGATAGGATGTATTCGAGAAATTTAAACTGAATCTGGCATGCCCCGCGCAATATCCCCCTCATGGCTAACAAATCCATCTTCCAAACTCTGCGAGGCGCCTTGGTGCCTGCCGCAACCACATCCAACGATGCCGGATCGGTCGCTTACGAGCTTTCCCCGAAAGCCGCACTCGCCCGGATGTCGGCCACTGGTTGCATCACCCGCACTTACTACTGCTCCGCTGAGGCGCAGCTCGACCGAGTGCGCGCTCTCGCCAACGAGGTCGATACGGATTTCCTAGCGCAGACCGCGATCTACTCCCGCCAGAAAGGCTTCATGAAAGACATGCCGGCCCTGCTTTGCGCCGTGCTCGCCGTGCGCGACCGCGATCGTCTGGTAGAAGTTTTCCCGCTGGTCATCGACAACGGGAAAATGCTCCGCAACTTCGTCCAGATCATCCGCTCCGGTGTAACCGGTCGGAAGTCACTGGGTTCCGCTCCGAAACGCCTCGTCCGCGAGTGGTTGGAGCGAGCTACCGAGCGCCAGCTTCTGAGCGCAGCCATCGGAAACGATCCTTCGCTCGCCGATGTGGTGAAAATGGTGCACCCGCGCCCCGCTGACAAATCCCGCGAGGCCTTCTACGCATGGCTGATCGGAAAGCCCTACGAGGTTTCCGTCCTTCCTGAGACGATCCGCGCCTACGAGGCATGGAAAGTTTCCAAGCAAGGGGAAGTTCCCGACGTGCCGTTCCAGATGCTTACCGCGCTGGATCTTGGTGAAAAGGAATGGTCGACCATCGCAGGAAACGCGCCATGGCAGATGACACGGATGAACCTCAACACCTTCGCCCGTCATGGGGTTTTCAAGGACAAGCAGATGGTGAAACAAATTGCCAAGCGCCTGTCCGATCCAGCCCAGGTGAAGCGTGCCCGAGTTTTTCCATACCAGCTCCTCGCCGCGTATAAAAACACCGGCGACGTTCCATCCGAGATCCGCGAGGCTCTTCAGGATGCCATGGAAATCGCCATCGACAACGTGCCGGTCATCGCAGGAAGCGTGGTGGTTTGCCCAGATGTCTCCGGCTCCATGCAGATGGCGGTCACGGGATACCAGACAGGCAAGTCCTCCAGCGTCCGCTGCATCGATGTCGCCGCTCTCGTCTCCGCCGCTTTTCTCCGGAAAAATCGCGCCGCACGAGTGCTGCCCTTCGAGCGGGATGTCGTGAAAGTGAAGCTGAATCCCCGTGATTCCGTGATGACCAACGCGACGACCCTTGCGAAAATCGGTGGTGGCGGAACCAACTGCTCCGCACCGCTCGCCATACTCAACGCCGAGAAGGCATCACCGGATCTTGTCATCTTCGTCTCCGACAACGAATCTTGGGCCGACCCGAAAGCCTGTCGTGGAACCGCCATGATGGTCGAATGGGAAAAGCTCAAGAATCGCAACCCGAAGGCCAAGCTGGTCTGCATCGACATCGTTCCGAACGTCACCACCCAGGCTCCGGATCGGAAAGACATCCTCAACATCGCCGGTTTCAGCGACCAGGTTTTCGAGATCATCGCCAGCTTCGCAAGCGGAGGTGACAGCGAATACAACTGGATCAAGGAAATCGAATCCCAACCTCTTACACAACGAATGAAAACCGCCTGACCAATATGGAGAAGGGGTTTGAAACCCCTTTGCACAACCTCGGCGAAATCATCACCCAGTCCTCTGCAAAGGATTTAAAATACCCAAGGGGGCACACCGAATCCTTCTCCATATTCCAACTCAACGCTGAATGCCTGCGAGACTACATTGGTATATAAGTGGGTTCGAACCCCACCCTTGCCGAAAGGCTCGGAAACGTCTCGCAACCCCTTGTCAGCAAAACCTCTCCGCGAATGCAGGGAAGACTACATTTGTCGCCGGTTCGATCCCGGCTCTTGCGAACGCAAGGTAGCTCAGTGGTAGAGCCATGAAACGTCTTCTCGAACCCTTCTCCATATTCTCATCAATCTCGCGAATGCCCTGGAAGATTACACTTGTCGCCGGTTCGATCCCGGCTCCTCGAAAGAGGGTAGCTCAGTGGTAGAGCCGTTATCCCGGATCTTCCAAATCCTTGTCGCGATTCACTTGCAATCATTAAGGAGAAGGGTTTTGCAAACCCTTTCACAAGCCCAGCAAATCCAACTCCCTATCCTCTGCAAAGGATTTAAAAAATCCTTCTCCATATTATAACCAACGGCGAATGCCGGTGAAACTACATCATTATACACTGACCAGGTCGCGGGTTCGAGTCCCGCTCCGGCCACTTTCGACGGCCGGATAGCTCAGCGGTAGAGCGGGAACGTTTCACCAACCCCTTGTCGCCCATTTTTTCAAACTAGATATCACCATGAACCCCAACCCTCAAAAACCCTGGATCGATGCAGGCGAAGAACACATCCACACCCTCTACGGAAATCGTGAAGGACTTCTGTTGCTTCAGAAAACGATCAGCCAGTTGCTCGACGGTGAAGAAACCAGGGCAGTGGTTGGAGATGGGGAAAGCGGCATCGAAATGATCGAGCTGGACGATCGCCCTCCGGGAGAAACATCTCCCACACCAGTGAAGCAAAACATCATCTTCTACATCATTGTAGGTCTCACTTTCACAATGCCATTTGCTACAATCTACGGATTTTACCATCTCATAAAACTTCTTATCAACCTGCTCTAATACGCAAGCCCAGCTCCGCGTTCCTTTGCGAACTCAGCGCCTCTGCGGTGAGAACCACTCAACCCCAGCAACTCAAACTCTTATGAACATACACAAAACAGACGAAGCCCTCGGCTTCATTCCACTTCCTGACGATTGCGGGAAACCGATCACCGTGGTCGGGACGGATGCGATCCGTGACAACTTCGATGCCGATTGCCTGAAGCAAGCGATGAACTCCCGCATGGCTCCGGGCGTCACGGACCTGATCCTGAACCCCGATGCTCACTCTGGCTACGGCGCGCCCGTTGGCTGCGTGATGGTCTCGCCAACGCATATTTTTCCCGGCCCGGTGGGTGTGGATATCAAGTGCTCCATGTCCCTGCTCCAGATGGATATTCCCGAGGAGATCATCGTGGACAAGAAGACGCGCCGCGCCCTCATTGATGCCATCGTGGCACGCACTCCGACGGGTGCGGGGCGCGGCCAGCGGAACGTGAAGAAGGGGCGTTCGGTCGGACGAGATCTCGGCGAGATCGTCGTCACTGAGGGCGCGACCCAGCGTGTCTGCGAGGCTTTGGGAATCCCTCCCGAGTGGGCGGATTTCTGCGAGGACTCGACACACAAGGGGCACGACGGGACCTATGATGCGCTCCGTAGCCGGCTTGAGTTCATCATCGAGAGCAAACGCGTGAAGCATTTCTCCGACAAAATGACCCAGCTCGGCTCCTACGGCGGAGGAAACCACTTCGGCGAATGTGAGATCACCCGAATCGTAGATCGGCCTTCGGCGCGTGAGGCATCGGATGTTTTCGGGCTGCGAGACGGTCACGTTTCGTTCCTCAGTCATTGCGGGTCGCGTGGCTTCGGGAATCTGCTCGCGCAGGGACAGTTCCGAGATCTCGAGAAAAAGTTTCGAGATTGGAGCACGCCTTTCCCAGGTGGTGACAAGCAGCTTGTCTATGCACCGCTCGGGACTCCCGAGGCGGACGCATACATCGATGACATGCACCTAGGGGCGAACTTCGCGACCGTGAACCACCTCTTGATCAACTCGCTTGTTCTGGAGGCTTTCCAGGAAGTCCTTCCCGGCGCGAACGGCCAGCTCGTCTATTTCATCTCGCACAACATTGCGCGGGAAGAAATCGTCAGTGGGAAGAAGGCCTGGGTTCACCGCAAAGGCGCGACGCGTGCCGTTCCTGGTGGACACTTCTCGTTGGCCGGAACGCGCTATGCGGAAACGGGTCACCCGATCCTACTCCCGGGAAATCCTCGTGACGGCTCGGTCGTCATGGTCGCACAAGGTGGCGCCGAGCGCAGCGCGTGGTCGGTCAACCACGGGGCGGGTCGTGCCATGGGGCGGAAACATGCGGCCCGCACGCTCGATCAGAAAAGCGTCGATGCCCAATTCGATACCTCGGACATTCTCACGAACTGCCGTCAGTATCCCATCGACGAAGCCCCCGATGCCTACAAGAATTTCCCCGAAGTTCTCCGCAGTGTCGAAGCCGCAGGTCTAGCCACGCAGGTCGCGAAGCTCCAGGCGAGGTTCGTCATCAAGGATGGATCCAAGGCAGATGACTGAAGAGATTGAACCGCCAAGAACGCCAAGTAAGATAAGTTCTGGAAGACTCAAATCTTCCTTCTCTTACTTGGCGAACTTGGCGGTGAAATAATAAAGAATTCATGAAACCAATTCAAATCGACGGCACGGAAGGCGGCGGGCAAATGCTCCGCACGGCGCTGACGCTTGCCATGGTTACCGGCCAGACTTTCCGTATGACGAACATCCGCGGAAAGCGGAAGAAGCCCGGCCTCATGCGCCAGCACCTCACCTGCGTGAATGCAGCGTGTGAAGTGTCGGGCGGCACGGCGGACGGTGCGGAGATCGGATCCACGGAAATCGTTTTCCGCGCTGGAAAACTACTAGGTTCATCGTATCATTTTTCAATCGGCACGGCGGGCAGCACAACGTTGCTCTTGCAGACGCTATTTCCGGCCCTTCTTTTTGCGGACGGGCCGAGTTTTCTGAGGCTGGAGGGCGGGACTCACAATCCCATGGCGCCTCCGTTCGAGTTCATCGAGCGGGTGTATCTCCCCGCGCTGCGCCGAATGGGTGTGGAGGCGGAGGTCTCCCTCATCGAAAGCGGCTTCGCCCCGGCGGGTGGAGGGGTGATCGAGTGTCGCATCCAACCATGCGCAAAGCTTTCCGAAATTTCGATCCATGATCGGGGCGAGCTGAAGTCTATGACGCTCACTTCCATCATACGGAATCTCAACCCGGAGATCGCAGAGCGTATGAACAAAGCCGCATTGAAACAGCAGACTTGTGATGACGCGCGCGTCGAGATCCGGGAACCCGGTCCGGGCCGGGGTGTGTGCGGCCAATACGAAGCCGTCTTCGAAAATAGCTCGGAACTCGCGAGTGCCTGCGGAGAGATCGGCTTGACGGCAGATCGCGTGGGAGCGCGCATCGGGAAATCAGTGAAGCACTTTCTCAGCTCAAACGCGGCGGTTGGGCGTCATCTTGCGGATCAACTTCTCCTTCCAATGGCGCTCGCCGGGGGAGGGAGTTTCACGACCATGATGCCAGATGATCACGTGCTCACGAATCTGGCCGTGATCGAAAAGTTCCTCCCGCTGAAATCGACCATCGAGGACGTAGATCGAGGACTCAGAGTGATCCGGCTTTCCGCGAGCAATACTGCCGCGCATCATGATTCGTGAAAACTAGGAATCCTGGAGGGATTTCAAAATCCTAAAACATGATGCACGTCAGTTTAGGCTGCGTAGCTCGATGGGATCGTTCCCGGTTTCGATTTCTAGAATGAGGGCCTGGAGTTTCTCGATGCTCGACTGAAGGCTTTTCGCCTCGCGGTGGGTGGTGAGATCCTCTTCGAGCTGGCGGAGGCGGGGGAGCATCGGCTTGGCGGCGGCTCCATAGATCGCGAGGACATCGAGGCACTTTGCGATTCTATTTTGCTTGCCCCATTTTTCGATTTCCATGACCTCGATGCAGAGGGGCATGCCCTCGCGGATGCGGTGCTTGGCGAGGACGGCGACTCCGGCAATCCGGACCTCGCTATCGAACATGATGCCGCTCGGGGCGGGGGTGACGATGGCTTCGTGGATCGCGGGTAGCAGGGGCTTGAGGTTTTCGTAGGAAAATTTCCCGTAGATGCCGCCGACGGCGCCGCGGGCGCGTCCGTCTTGATTTTTCAATCCCGCCGCGACGGCCTCGCGAAGCAGCGCGGGATCGACATCCGCGAGAGAACTTTTCCTGAGCATCTCACGGAAGACGGCGAAGGAAAGGTAGCGTTGCTCCATGGCGCGCGGATCGGATTCGGTTGGGCCCTTGGCGAGCATTTCGAGAAGCTTGGGCAGGGAGGACATCGCGGGGTCTCCGACGGCGGCGAGGGCCTCGGCGGCTTCGATGCGGAGCCAGAGATCCTCGTGGTCGAGTGCCTTTTCGAGGGCGGGAACGGCGGGGGCGGATTTCCCCTTGAGCAATGCGAGTGCCTGGCAAGCTCCGTATCGAGCTTCGATTTCCGGAGCGTCGAGCATTTTGATCAAGGCGGCCACCGGAGCCTCGTCCCGCCGCGCGAGTGCCATCGCGGCGCGCTCCCGGACAATGGGCGACCAGCTTGCGAGTCGCTCGAACAGCCCGTCGCCGCTGAGTTGATCGTAGGCGCTGTTGCGGTCCTTGTTGCTCCAGCCAAGCCCGTCGGAAATCAGGGAACGCGCTTGCGATTGATCGATCTGCGTGATCGCGGTAGGTTGCTTTCCGGTCAGATAAATTTTTTTCAAAGGCACGGCGTAAGAGAGGAGGTATGCGCCAGTGCCGTCCCACTTCCGATAGCTGTCGGTCCGCATCTGTGGCGGGCCTTGGTGGGAGAACGTTCCGTCCCACGAGCGTGCGAGATCGAAATACCATTCCCCGAATTCCTCCATCCACATCCCTGTGGCCTGCGGCCCGGAAAGTGAGATCGCGGGGACGGACCAGAGCAGGTTGAAGAAGTTTCCGGTGTGTCCGGTATCGCGTTCAGATCCGTGGGAGGAGGTGCTCATCTTTGAGAAGAATTCCGCGGTTTCCGTTTCCCCGAGCAGACTGAAAAGCACGGCGGCCATCCCGCATTTTCCATTGTCTTCATGGGTCTGGGTCCAAGGGTGGTGATCGCCGTAGGGGACCGCGCCTTTCCCCGCATAGAAGCGCAGCAGCTTGGCACTGCGTTCGATCGCCTCCGCCACTTCTGGATCATCGACTCCGGCGGTGCGCGCCAGGACCAGCGCGATGGTCAGCGGAATGCCGGGCGAGTTCATCATTCCGTATCCGACAAGACGACCGTCGTCTCCGGCGAATTTGTGGCCCCAAGAACCGACCGCACTCTGGCCCCGTGCCGCCTCCAGTGCGATCCGACGCAGGTCCGTAAGGTAGCTTTGATCGCCACTTGCCAAGGTATATTCGGAGAGGAAAAGCATCACGTAGCCGTAGTGCCACGTCGCCATTGAGTCGGCGCTGAAGGTAGAGGCCCACTCCGCTTCCTTCTTGAGGAGAGGCAGGTATTGCGGGTCGCCGCTGGCGAGTAGGGCCAGGGCGTTGAGGGCTCGGGGGATGGACTGGGGCTTGTAGTCGGGAGTCGCCATGTTTTTTACCAAGACCGCGCAGCCATTTTCAAAAATCCGTTTTGATTTCGCACAATCGTAGGGAGCGGTGGGGCTGTAGGTGCCGAGGACGGGGAGCTTGACTGCGATGTCCTCCTGTTCACCGGCCCGCCACCGGATCAGTGAGAGATTTCCTTTTCCCGTCTCAGACTCAGCGGTGGTCAGGGCTTTTCCCATCTCGGTGCGGGGATCGTAGGAAAATGGTTTTCCGGCAACTCCGAGGATCACGTCTCCCTTTTCAAGAATCCCATCGGAAGGCGATCCCGCGGCAACCTCTGTGACAAGGATCTGGCGGGCATCGCTCGTCACCATCTTATCGCTGTAGATCCATCCGCGCAGGCCGGTGGCACCGAGCGCCCAGTCGTGGACCGCGCCTTCCGGGACCGCATCTGCTTTGGTGAAATCGGGCAGGTTCATGTGCCCCTTCGGAGCGGCGAGGCACGGAGTGGCAAGGACCGATAGGGCGAGGATGGCTTTGATCTTCATGGCTGGGTTTTTCGTCGGAAACGAACAATCTATACCGCAAAGAAGCACATGGATATTCTCGAATTTCCGCACGGCACGAATTTTCCATATCCGAGGTGGAAATTTCTTGAAATTGAATTCCATCGAACTTACCCGCCGGACTACAAATGAAACCCTTTTCAGCTGCCGGGCTGTCCTGTCTTGTCGAATTTTCCACAAAGCGCGTTGCCCTGATCGGGGTGATGCATGTGATGTTCTCGGATTCGGGCCTCGCGGCGACCTGCTACGTGAGTCCCACCGGCGCGGACAACAACAGCGGCTCATCCTACCTGTGGAATTCGATCTACCCGGCGGTCTCCTACGCAAGCGAGGTGTGCCGATGATAGGGTATCAGGCAAGCGCGGAAGGCACGGCAATCCGCGCGGTGTTCGTCAGGCGGAAAGATTTCGCGGCGGCGAGGTTGCGCTACACCGTGAATTTCAGCGCGGATCTGGCGAGTTGGTCCGACAGTATGGCGGAGTCCGACGTAATCGCTAGCAGCGGCGAGGTGGAGCTGGTCAGCGTTCCTTACCCCGCTTCCATACCGGGAGGTGTCCCACGCTTTTTCCGTGTCGCTGTCACCGCGAATCACTGAGCGCGAGACGAGTGAATAGGGTTCCAGATTTTTGCAGCTGACTTCATCGTGGCATCTGGACGTAAGGTGCAATTCGCATTGAAAAACAGTAGGCACGGGATTAAAGCCGTACGCACGGCCCGCTCGCAGTTGCCTTGGCGAAGGCGGGTGGTGTGGGAGCGGGGAGCTAATCACTCTCCGGGACCCGATTTGTCTTCTTTGTGTTAGCAATAGCGGTTCTCAGCAAGTCCTCCTCCGCATATTTTCTGCCGAGCTTGTAAAGACCTGAAGCTTCGTAACTGAAATCGTTGACTGGAATTGCCGGCTCAATCTGATTGAAAAATTTAGGTTTATTGTTCAGGCGCTTGGATGCATCTTCCCTTGTAATAACTATGTATTTTATAGGGAAGTTCATTGCTATTCTTACAAAGCAAAATCTTGGCGAATCAACTCCGATCTCTTCTAGTAACAAATCGTATCCGACCCAACTTGATCCGACACCAATTACTTGAGCAGGAAATGGCTGATTAGCCGTGATCTTGTTATCTTGCCATGTCTTTTCGGTTGCGTGCGATAGCTGTGCAGCGAGGATAAACAGGGTGACCGATATGATAGTCTTCATTATCTTGGAGAACGTTTGAGGAATGGCGGCGCCGGGGGTCAACTTCCAATTTAATCAGACGGCTTCCTTGGCGTCGCCATCTCCGTCTGCTTCTTTTTTTTCTCTGGCGATTCACCCTCAAAGCTCCCTGATTCCCAATCTGCGTCGGAAATTCTGTCAGCGAAGGGATATCGTAGGTTGATTTCGATGAAGCCGTGGCGTCTCCGAGCTGGCTCCACAGTGCCCAAATCTGCGACCTCCACGCCGTCCATGAGAATTCGATTCTCTTCCATGCGGAAAACTCCGATCTCCGTCTTCCCATGTGCTGCAATCTTGAAGTCTTGGTCGAAAACGATGATGTAGTTATGCCCTCTCGCGGGTGGCATGTCAGTCCCTGGATTGCTGGATCTGACAAACAACGCATGCGCGACTGAGTAAGCTTGCCCGTCACGATGAACTGTTCCGAGAAAATGAAAATCTCGCAAATGGTAGGATACGCCATCATTCCCAACCGAAGAAACGAGGCCTCCGATCTTGGATGATTCCATTGCTTGAACCATCTTTAGCGTCGTGTCTGGCGGCGAGGTTGGTCGGCCTGAGCTGTCTGCGAAAACTCCAAACGCAGAAAGAAGATATAATGCAGCGAGTTGTGGAATCTTCATTTCTTTGCCGAACAGTGGAGTTCGTATCACCTACCGCCGATATGCGTGTGGGTGATTTTGGTCTGGAGGGTGGTGATTTGGGGTGGTGAAGTCAATGGGGCAGTTGGTTTGCTGGGGTTTGGGTCGGGGGGATGGAAGGCTTGGGGTGGTGGATGCTCCGGCTATGCGTAGGAGCTGATATTTAGGCTACGGCATATCACTTTTTCAGGATTGGTTGAACATGCTCGGCAGGAGGGATGTGGGGATGGGAAATCGCGCCGAATGAAGCTGCCCGGCGCAAGCACTATTGAGTGCGGGGTGAATCGCCGCTTTTGTAGTTTTATGTGCGGAGAGTCGGAAGGGTAAGGAAACCAAAAGGCCTGCATGCCTCGCTGAAAAAGCGGTGATCCTCACCGCACTCAAATGCCTGCGGCAACCCAGTGCGGGAGGCATGCTTCTCTTGCGCATGGACTCAACCCTGGGCTGAAATCCGCAAGCCCGTTGGGCTAAAAAATCTTCTGGAATCCTCCCGCTTTGATGTCCGCAACAAACAGGTGGTTTCGCGACGAGAATGTCGAGGGGTGGCGGGTGCGTAGAGTGGATGGCTGGGAGAGAGACCGTCCCTGCCATTGATGTGCCTGCGACCGGAGATGATCGCTTAGCTCTCGAAGTAGGTGTAGCCGCCGAGGCCGGCTCGGTAGAGATCCATGATTTCCTTGCGCTCTTTGGGGGAGATGCGGCCGTCGTTGACGGCTTTTTCGGCGAAGTTGCGGAATTTGGAGACGAGTTCTTTGGGGTCGAACTCGACGTAGGTGAGCACGTCGGCGACGGTATCGCCTTCGACTTCGTGGGTGTAGACGGGTTTGCCTTTTTCGAGGTGAACGCCGACGACGTTGGTGTCTCCGAGGAGGTTGTGGAGGTCGCCGAGGGTTTCCTGGTATGCTCCGACGAGGAAGATGCCGATGTAGTAGGGCTCGTCTTTTTTCAGCCCGTGGAGGGGGAGGATTTTGGCGACGTCTTCCTTGTCGATGAAGCGGTCGATCTTGCCATCGCAGTCACAGGTGATGTCGGCGAGGACGGCGCGGTGCTTGGGCCGCTCATCGAGGCGGTGGATGGGGAGGACGGGGAAGAGCTGGTCGATGGCCCATGAGTCCGGGAGGGACTGGAAGAGTGAGAAATTTCCGTAGTAGAAATCGGCGAGGCCGTTGGAGAGCTCGGTGAGTTCCTCGGGGACATCGTCCATGTCGGAAATGAGATTGGAGATGCGGGTGAGGATGTGCCAGTACCATGCCTCGGCGAGGCCGCGCTCGCGCAGGGTGGCGGCACCGTAGAGAAACATGGCGCGGACCTGGTCGCGGTAATAGACCGCGTCGTTCATGGATTCCTGGAGGTTCTTTTTGCTCAGGGTCTTGTTGACGTGGAAGAGGTTGGTGAGGTTTTGCGGGCATTTCTCCGGCATGACCGGTTCCTTGTCGGTGGTCTGGGCGGAGGTGACGTCGAGGATGTTGAAGACGAGGACGGAGTAGTAGGAAACGACGGCGCGGCCGGACTCGGAGATGAGGTTGGGATGTTTCACGCCGACTCTATCGCACTGCTGGGCGACGACTTCGACGATATCGGTGCAGTATTCCTGGATGGAGTAGTTGCAGGAGGAGGCGAAGTTCGTGTGGGAGCCATCGTAGTCGACAGCCATGCCGCCGCCCATGTCGAGCACGCCCATGGGGGCGCCTTCTTTGACGAGATCGCAGTAGATGCGGACGGCCTCGGTGGCGCCTTCGCGAATGGCGGCGATGTTGGGGATCTGGCTGCCCTGGTGGTAGTGGAGCATTTTCAGGCAGGCGAGGTGGCCGGATTCTTTGAGGGAATCGACGACGTCGATGACTTGGGCGGCGTTGAGGCCGAAGACGGATTTGTCGCCGGCGGATTCCTGCCAGTGGCCGGAGCCTTTGGTGGAGAGGCGGATGCGGATGCCGAGGTTTGGCAGGATGCCGATCTTGCGGGAGCGTTCGAGGATGAGGTCGAGCTCGGAGGGCATTTCCAAGACGAGCATGATTTTCATCCCCATTTTCTGTGAGTGCAGGGCGAGATCGATGAATTCCTCGTCCTTGTAGCCGTTGCAGATGATGTAGGCCTCGGGATCGTGCATGTGGGCGAGGGCGGCGATCAACTCGGGCTTGGATCCGGCTTCGAGGCCGTAGTGATATTTTTTCCCGAACTCGGCGATTTCCTCGATGACCTGGCGCTGCTGGTTGACCTTGATGGGGTAAACGCCGCGGTAGCTGCCCTGGTATTTGGTGACTTTGATGGCCTCGCGGAAGGCTTCGTTGATTTCCGTGATGCGGGAGTGGAGCAGATCTCGGAAACGGAGCAGGACGGGTAGGTGAGTGCCACGGTCGCGCAGGCCTTCGATGATATTGTGAAGGGAGACTTTCGCGCTGCCCTCGCCGTCTTCGAGCTTTACGGTGACGTGGCCGTCTTTGTTGACCCCGAAAAACTTGTGTCCCCAGGACTCGACTCCGTAGAGTTCGGCGGATTTTTCAGGAGACCATTCTTTGGAGGCTTTGGTCTTGGCTGGCTTGGAGGAGGCTGCGGAAGGTGGAATCACGCGCGAAGCTGGCATGCGACCTGGTTTTTTTCAATGGGATTTCGGTGACGTAAAATCCTGCGGATGGCGGGGGGGTATTTGAACCGCCAAGGAAGAGAAGCTCGCCAAGGTGTGGGATGTGGGGGGCGGTGATTTTGGTTTCCCCGATGTCTGTCCTCTGCAGTGCGGAGCGGCAAGATAGGAACGGGGTGTACCGGATAGACCCCGTGAGGCAAGCCCCACTAGCGAAATCGGAGGCAAGCCATCCGCACTCCAAAGTTTTCACAAATCCTGATGCGCACTGGTATACCTCCGTGTGCGCGACGTCCCAAGATTCCAAACAGGTTCTTAGGCTTGGTCTTTGGGATCGACGGTGGCGTCTGCGTCGAAGGATTCGATGGTTTCCGTCATGGTGAAGGTGGCGGGTATGACGAGGAGGATGACGATGGCGGAGGCGAGGGTGCCGACGCCGAGGCTGATGGCCATGGGGACGAGGAAGAGGGCTTGGACGCTGGTTTCTAGGATCATCGGGGCAAGTCCTAGGAACGTGGTAATGGCGGTGAGCAGGATGGGGCGGCAGCGGCGGGCGGCGGATTCGCGGGTGACGTTTTCGATGGGCATGCCGTCCTGGATGAAACGGTTGCGGGTGACGGCGAGCACGAAGCCTCCGTTCACGACCATGCCGCAGAGGGCAATCATGCCGAAAATGCTGAAGATGGACAGATCCGCCCCGAGGACGACATGGCCGATGATTGCTCCCGCCAGACTAAAGGGGATGGCGAGAAGGATGATGAAGGCCTGGAGGTAGCTGCGCAGAAGTGCGGCCATGATGGCGAAGACGGCGAAGAGCGATGCGAGCAGGCCCCAGCCGAGGCGCCCCATGGCATCGCGTTCCTCACGCTGCTCGCCCTCGAAGGTATAGCTGAGGCCGGGGAAAGCTTCGACGATTCCCGGAAGTTCGTTTTTCTCTAGGGCGGAAAGGACCTTGTTTCCCGTGGTCACTCCGGCTACTACGTTTCCCGTAATGTTCAGGACGCGCCCGGCATCGACGCGCTCGATTTTCAGCGGGGCGGTGGTGGTTTTGATATTCGCCGCTTCCCCGAGAGGGATTTCCCCGCCGCCGGGGGTGCGGATGAGAAAGTCCTCGAGGGTCTGGAGGGATTTTCGCTCGTCCTCCGGGAGGCGGACCATGACACGGACTTCCTCACGGCCACGGGGTTGGCGGAGGGCTTCCGCGCCGAGGTAGGCATCGCGGACGGCGGCTCCTAGGCTTGCCGAAGTGAGGCCGAGGGCGCGGCCTTCCGGGGTGAGTTCGAACTGGAGTTCGGGGGTTTCCCGCCCAGAGCCTTTGCGGATGTCGGCGGTTCCGGGGTAGGCGGCTACGGCTTTGGCGACTTCTTCGGCGGCTTGGCGGAGGACGGACAGATCGGGATGGGCAAGCTGGATATCGATTTCCGCCTCCCCGCCGGGGCCGACCAGGTAGTCGAAGAAGATCGATTCCATATCGGGAATGCTGGGGAGTTGCTCGCGCCAGAGATCCGCGAATTCCCGCCCGGTGATCTTGCGTTGGCTTTGCGGGACGAGGGTGAAGGCGACGTCCCCGAGGTTGGATCCCTTTTCCGCAAGATCGATGGAGATGCTGTTGGTGATGTTTCCTTCGTCGGCGAGTTCGAGCGCTTTTTTTCCGGCCTCCTCGATGAGAAACAGCACTTCGCGTGTGCGGCTGACGGGTGTGCCTGCTGGCATGGCGACCTCCGCTTGGATGTAATCCGCCTCGATCTGTGGGCTGAATTTGAAATCGATGCGGCCGCTGGCGAGGTAAGCTCCGGTAGTGGCGAGCGTTCCGAGGAAGATAGACAGTGTCAGAATCCGGTGGCGGATGGCGAAATCGAGCACTGGCTGGTAGGCGCGATCCATGGCGTTCTCCACCTTGTTGCGCAGGCGGGTCTGGGTGGTATTGATTTTCTGAAAGAGGCGGTTGTTCTCGATGAATCCTGCGCCGGTAGCGAGGTGGGCGGGTAGGATGAAAAGGCACTCGATCAGGGAAACGGTGAAGACTGCGATGACTACGGAGGGCAGGACTTCGAAAAACTGGCCAGTTTCACCGGGGACGAAGAGCAGCGGCATGAAGGCGATGATGTTGGTGACCACGGCGAAGAGGACGGGCATCACCATGCTACGCGCGCCCTCGATGGCGGCGGTGATGCGGGACTGGCCTTCGGAAATTCTGTGGAAAATTTCCTCTCCGACAACGACCGCGTCATCCACCACGATGCCGAGGGTGATGATGAATCCGAAGAGGGAGATCATGTTGATCGTAGAGCCGCCGATGGGGAGCAGCGCGATGGAGCCGAGGATGGAAATGGGGATGCCGATGGCAGTCCAGAAGGCGACGCGGAGATCGAGGAACAGACCTAGGGCGAGGAGAACTAGGATGAGTCCCATTGCTCCGTTCTGCATGAGCAGGGTGATGCGCTCGCGGAACTCCGTGGAGCGGTCTCGCGAGAGGCTGAGGGAAACGGAATCCGGGAGCGTTTCACTGCGGTTCTCCACGAACTCGCGGACGGCGGCGGCGACTTCGAGGGGAGCTTGGCTTTCCGCGCTGAAGACGGAAATGGTGACGGAGCGTTTCCCGTAGAAATACGCCTCTTGCTCGCTTTCCTCGAAGCCATCCTTGATGGTCGCGATGTCGCCGAGGCGGACTTCCGATCCATCCGCAGCACTGAAGACGGGGATGTCGCGGAATTGGATGGCGTTGTCGCGGCGCTCTTTGGTGCGGAGCTGAAGATCGCCGGCGGGAGTGCGGAGGGTGCCGCCGGGGACGTCCAGTGCCGCCTCGCCAACGCGTTCCGCGACATCGCCGAGAGTCAGGCCGAGGGATCGCAAGCGCTCGCTGGGGATCTCGATTTCGATTTCCGCATCGCGGATTCCGGCGAGCTCGACGAGGGAGATTCCGGGTTGGGAAAGCAGGCCGGATTCGATCTCGCGGGCGAAGTCCACGAGCTCCCTTTCATTGAGATCCCCGGCGACGGCGATGCGCATGACGTCCTGGCGGCGGCCTTCGCCAAGGGAGATGACCGGTGGCTCGATCTCGTCGGGGAAGACGGAGATGCGTTGGACGGCGGCGGTGACTTCCTGGAGGGCGCGGTTGCGGTCGAAGCCGGGGAAAAGCTCTGCGGTGACCTGAGCGCGGCCTTCCGAGGCGACGGCTTCGAGGCGGCGTATCATTTCCAGTCCGCGTAGCTCGGACTCGATGGGAACGATGACGGATTGCTCGACCTCCTCCGGCCCGGCGCCACGGTATTGGACGTTGATTTCCACGGTATCGAGGACGAAGACCGGGAAGACTTCCTGTTTGATTTTGAAAATGGAAATGATGCCGACGGCGAGGACGACGAGCATGAGCAGGTTCGCGGCGTGATGGTTCCGCGTGAACCATGCGAGCAGGCCTTTTTCCTCGGAGGCGATCATCTGGGCTGCTTGGGTTCTGGGGAAGAGGAACCACGGATGGACGCGGATAGACGCGGATCGGATTCTTTTGGCTTGGGCTCCGGATTCATTTCTCGGGGGTGGTTTTTACCGGCTCGGGGGAAAGCGCCATGCCGGGGAGGGGGGCGTTGAGATCGGAGACGATGAGGGTTTCGCCGGTTTCGATGACGTTGGTGGTGAGGACGGAGTTTTCGCGCCTCCAAAGGATTTTCGCATCGCGGATGATGAGTTCCTTTTCGTCGCCGACGAGCCAGATGCGGTTGCCTTCGCGGAGGGCGGCGCGGGGGATTTCCACGGCGTCTTCGAGGGTGCCGGAATCGATATCGACGCGGACGTAGGTGCCGAGGAGGAGGGGCTGAGCTTCGTTGGAATCGAGGGGTGCAGGGATTTCGACGAGGACGCGGGCCTGGCGGCCTTCGGCCTCTAGGTCACCGAGCAGGCGGACGACTTTTCCCTGCCATGCGAGGGTGGAATCCGAGAGCCGGACGGTGGCGTCGGCACCAAGTTTGCCGTCGGCGGGGAGGCGGATCCATTTCAGATCGGAAAGGGGGACGCTGGCTTGGATCCAGAAGGCATCGGTGCCTGCAAGGGTGACGAGGGCGGATGAGGAGTCGGCGAGCTGGCCGGTCTCTACGGATTCTTCGATGACGACGGCGTTGAAGGGAGCGGTGACGGTGGTGCGGGTGAGGTTAAGCTCGGCCATTTCCACGGCGGTGGTGGCGCGCTCTAACAGGGCTTCGGTACGGGCTTTGAAGGGGGCGCGGAGGACGAGGCCTTCGTTGATCGCGGCTTCGGGGAGGTCTTTGCGGAGCTGTTCGAGTTCTCGCTTGGCGATGGTCTGACGACCGGCTTCGAGGTCGATTTCGGAGCGGGCTTCTTCGAGGGTGGTTTTCGCTTCGCGGAGGGCGATGGCGTAGTCGGAGTCGTCGATGGTGAAGAGTGTTTCGCCCTCGGCGATGCGACCACCGGGGACGAGAGCGGGGTGCTGTGAAATGATGCGACCTGTGATTTCCGGACGGATGGTGACGCTGCGGGCGGGGATGACGCTGCCGTATGCGGAGACGGAAATGGGGTGATCCTTCGGCGTGGGGGAAATGGTCTGGACGATTTTTGCGGAGCGTGGTTTCTCCTCCGTCTGCTGGACGGGCGCAGTGTGCATGAGCCACCAGGACATGACGGCTGCGATTACGAGGATGATGAAGCCGAGGATCAGGCCGAGAGGTTTCCGTTTCATTTGGGATTCGCGGTCACGGTTGAAATTTTTTTTCACCGCAGAGGCGCTGAGGCCGCGAAGGGGCGCGGAGCCTTGCTTTTGATAGGGTATGAAATTTTGAGACCATGCAGATCCGAAACACACAAAACCCTAGCTCTGCGACCCATTGCGGCCTCTGCGTCTCTGCGGTAAAGTTCTTCATTGGCCGTTGAATGTCATGGTTGGGTTGGGGGCATGGGGCCGCCGAGGGCGCGGTGGAGGGCGATGCGGAGGGTGAGGGCTTCGCGGCGGAGAGTGAGTGTGGAAAGTTCGAGCACTTGGACGGCGGTGAGGGCGTCGATGACGGGGAGGTAGTCGGTGAGGCCTTGGCTATAGCGGATGCGGGTTTCTTTCAATGTTTCGCGGGCGGTGGCGAGCTGGCGGTCGGTCAAGTGGATGCGCTCGGCTTGTTTGCGCTCGCGCGACGAGGGCGGTTTCGACGTCGCGGATGGCTTCGAGGTAGGTATTGGAATAGCCGAGGAGGGCGTCTTCAAGGCCCGCTCGGCTGCGGTCGATTTCTGCGCGACGTGCCCCGCCATCAGTGAGCGGAGCGGTCATTTCCGCGAGGACGGTGGAGGCGATGGCGCGGACTCCGTCGATGGCACCGGCATCGACCGATACGCCGATGACGAAGCGCGGGAGGCGGTCGGCGAGTGCCTGGCCGGCGAGGGCATCAAGCGCGAGAACGCGGTTCCATTGTGCGAGGAGGTCGGGGCGGTTTTTCAAAAGATCAGAGGGGACACCGGCGCCCGGACTGCCGGGGAGGGGCGGGAGGGTCTGGCGGGAATCTCGTTTCCGGGAGCCGGGGGTGCGGCCTGTGAGGACATCGAGGGCGTACTCGGAGGCGGCGAGATCGGCCTCGGCGGATGGGATGAGGGCGAGGGTGGCATCGAGCTGGCGCTCTTGCTGGAGCAGATCGACGCGGGAGGAAACGCCTTGGCCGACGCGGAGCTGGACGAGTTCGAGGAGGGTTTCGTTGGTCTCGATCTGGGAGCGGAGGATGTTCAGGCGGGCGCGTTGCCCGAGGATGATGAAGCGGGTTTCCGCGACGGCGGCGGAGAGCAGCAAACGTCCGCCGAGCCAATCTTGGATGGTGGCGTCGAGTTCGTCGCGCCGGGCTTGGATGCCGGAGCGGGTGCGTCCGAAGACATCCAGCTCCCAGGAAAGTAGGCCGCCGAAGGAGGCGGTCTCCTCGGAATCGCCCGAGCTCAGGGAATCGACCGAGGTGGTGCCGGTCGCGTCGATCTGTGGAAAAAGTGCGGCGCGTTCGCCGCGGAGGGAAGCGGAGGCCTGGCGGATGCGGGTGGCGAGCTGTTGTTGGGCGAGGTTTGCGGCGAGCGCGGAGTCGATTTCCCGATTGAGTGTGGGATCGGAAAAGGTTTTCCACCACGTGGTGCTGCCTTGGTAAGACGTGGTGGCTTGCTGATAGCGGATGCCGCCGGAAACGAGCGGGGCGTCGCTATTCAGCGAGGATGGTGGCATGCAGCTCGTGAGAAAAGCGACCGCAAAACATGGTGCTAGACGGATCATGCGGCGGGGATGGAGCGGGAGAAATGCATTCCCGCGAAGCTAGGGGGAAAGACGTTTTTTGCAAGCGGGTGTGGGCTTCAGGAATCTTTCCGAAGATCCGGGCGGTTTTCCACAGTGCGGCGGATGGCTTGTTCGTGCCGCCACTCAGCGATTCTCGCGTGGTTCCCGGAGAGGAGAATTTCCGGGACTTTTTTCCCCATGAAATCGACGGGGCGGGTGTAGCAGGGGGCTTCGAGGAGATTTGGATCGGAAAAGGACTCCTCGATGGCGGATTGTGAATCGCCGAGCGCGCCGGGGAGGAGGCGGACGACGGCATCGCAGAGCACGGCGGCGGCGATGGCTCCGTTGGTGAGGACATAGTCGCCGATGGAGATTTCCTCGTCGATAAGGGATTCGATGATGCGGTGATCGACGCCTTCGTAGTGGCCGCAGACGAGGAGGAGGTGGGTTTCTGAGGAAAGCTCGCGGACGCGCGCTTGTTTCAAGGGGGCACCTTGCGGGGTCATGAGGATCACGCGGGTGTTTTCCTTTTTCAGGGAGGTGATGGCGGCGTGCAAGGGACCTGGCTGGAGCACCATGCCGGGTCCGCCACCGCAGGGGCGTCGTCAACGCGGCGGTGCTTGTCCTCGGACCAATCGCGGAGGTTGTGGGCACGGATTTCCACGAGACCTGCATCGCGGGCGCGCTGGATGATGGAATCGCTGAGTGGGGCGAGGGCGATGTCCGGGAAG
>CAWCXB010000015.1:0-108750 GCA_963799385.1 uncultured Verrucomicrobiae bacterium | reverse complement strand
CGGTGTTGCCTCCGGTCTGAGATTGCCAGCCGAGGTAGGGTCTGCCGTCGTAGGCGATCGTGAGTTTCAGTCTCATGCGCTCTCCTCCATCCAGCGGTTGAGAATTTCAACGGCGGCAGCTTGGTCGATAAGGCCCTTCTGATTCTTCGCCTTGCGACCCGCTTCCCGGAGCTTCTCCGCGGCGTCCAGAGTGGTGAAGGATTCGTCCACGAAAACCATGGGAAGCGCAGGCAATGCTGCTGCGAGTTTTTTGGCGAAAGCTCGGACCTTTTGAGCCGAGTCACCTTCCGATCCATCCAAGCGGAACGGCAGTCCGACTACCAGTGTTCTCACCTTTCGCAATTCCGCGATTTCCATGATGCGGCGAATCGGGTCCGGGCCGGAAACGGTTTCCACGGGATGGGCCATGATCCCGAATTCATCGGTGGCACTGACTCCGATTCGAGATTGTCCAAAATCGATCCCAAGCGCGGGGTGGGGGGATGAGTCGGTGGGCATGTGTGGCGGATGCTTGTCAGAAGTGGATGCGGTTTTCCAACCCAAAGATGTCGGTATGCACTGGCATTCGGAAAAAGTTTGGAGTGCGGACGGCTTGCCTCCGCTTTCGAGAGTGAGGCTTGCCTCACGGGGTTCTCTTTTTCGGCATTGTTTCCGTCCAGTCGCTCCGCACCGCAGAGGGCGAGCCCTCCAGCCCCAAAGCGGAGGCAAGCCATCCGCACTCCAAGGTCCGCCCCTCACTCCAGCGGCGCTTTTTCGAAGTCGGTGGGATTGACCCAGCCGGTGTTGAGTTTCTCGCCTTTCATGAAGCGTTCGTAAAAGCCGGGGTTGTTGGTGACCGGGTAGTTGTCGAAGACTTCACCTTTTCCGAACATGCGGGGATCGCCTTGGTCCTTGAGCATGGCCGTCATGCTGTCGTGGAGGAGGGTGCGGTCGGTGACGTAGGAGGGGTCGGATGCAAGGTTGTTTGCACAGTCGGAATCCTTCTCGAGATCGTAGAGTTCCTCGGAGGGGCGTTTGCCGAAATTGAGCTGCCAGAATTTGTTCTCTCTGTCTTTACGACCCATTTCGAGGATGGTGGTCTTGGTGGCTCCGCCGTCGGTATCGAGGTAGCCGGTCTCGGGGTTTCCTGCGGGCCAGCGGTTAGGCTCGTAGTTTTTCAGGTAGAGAAATCCATCGCGGATGATGCCGCGAATGGGGTAACCGACATCTCCGGGTCGGCCGATATCCGTGCGTTCCTTGCCGATGAGGACGTGATCGCGCTCCGGGATCACGCGCCCGGACTTCTCGCTTTCGAGGATGGGCAGCCAGCTCTTTCCGGAAATCTCCGCCATGCCGGATTTTTCCTGCGGGATTTCGGCGAGGTCGAGGATGGTGGGGGCGATGTCGGTGAAGTTGACAAAATCATCGATCACACGATCCGATTTTTTGATCCCGGCGGGCCAGCGGATGGCGAGGGGGATGTGATTGGAATCGTGGTAGGCGTATCCTTTGACACGAGGAAATGGCATGCCGTGATCGCTGGTGACAATGACGATGGTATTTTCGAGAAGGCCGCGTTTCTCCAGTTCCGCGAGCATGAGGCCGAGGTGACGGTCCGTGTGCTCGACCTCGAAGGCGTAGTCGAGCATGTCATTGCGGACTTCCTCGGTGTCCGGCCAGTAGGCGGGGACGCGGTCGATATCGCTTAATTTCTTGCCGCCCTTTTTGATGCCGGAGCCGTATTCGTATCCGCGATGGGGCTCGGTGGAGCCGTACCAAAAGCACCATGGCCCGTCCTTCGGAGCGGCATCGAGGAAGTCGTTGAAGTTCGCGGCGTAATCGGTGGCAGCGATGCCGGAGGTGGCGGGCTTGAGTTTGCGTTTTCCGTAGGGGATGCCTGTGATCCTGCGGTTTTTTCCGGACGCATCCTTGGCGACGCCCGGCGCCCAGCCCTTGCCGGTGATGCCCATGTGCCAGCCGTTTTGCATCAGGGTCTCCGGCCATGATTGGAATTTCGCGGGGAAAAAGGCCATGTGATTGCCCGCTTCCTCAAGCTGCCAAGGGTAGCGGCCCGTGAGCACGCAGGCGCGGGAGGGGGCGCACTTCGCGTTGGGCGTGTAGGCGTTTTGGAAAAGAACTCCCTCGCGCGCGATCCGATCGAAGGCGGGTGTCTTCACCCAATCGGTTCCGTAGGCACCGGCATGCGTACCCCAGTCATCGGCGATAGCGAACAGGATGTTGGGTTTTGCGGGGGAGAGATCAGAGGCCAGAAACCAGAGTCCGGTGAAGAGCAAGAAGTGGCGCATTGGGGGAGGCTATGCTTCTTGAAAACCAGAGTCCAGAAGCCAGATGCGATGCGCCTGAGCATATTGCTTGATGGTGGGGCGGAGAGTGTGTTTTCTCCGGCGATGGATGGATCGCTTTTGTTGCTTGGAGTGGAGGGGATGGAGCTTTCTGTAAAAGAGGCGGAACTTTTCCGAAAGTTGCAACCGGCTGGCTTCATCCTGTTCAGTCGCAACATCGGGAGTGCGGAACAGACGCGGAAGCTGACCGATGATTTGCGCGATCTGTGCATGGATGAACCCATCCTCTCCATCGACCAGGAAGGAGGGAGGGTGGAGCGGACGCGGGATTTCGCGCCGACTCTGCCATCGGCCACCGCCTTCGCGGCGAAGAACAATATGGAGCAGATCGCGAGGGCGGGGGAGGCGACGGCAGAGCTGCTCAGAATGCTTGGCTTCAATCTGAACTACGCGCCAGTGCTGGATCTGGACCATCATCCCGAGCTTCAGAACGGCCTCAACCAGCGCTGCTGGGGCCGCGATTCACAGGATGTGATCAACCGTGCGGGAATGTGGAACCGCTGGACGCGGAAGCGCGGCATGCTCGGCTGTGGAAAGCACTTTCCCGCCTGCGGGCGAGCGAAGTCCGATCCGCACGAGGACCTGCCGACCTCCTCCGCGACCAAGGAAGAACTGATGGCGGAGGACGTCATTCCATACACCGCGCTCATGCCGGAGCTGGATGCGGTGATGCTTGCCCATGTTTGTTTCCCGAGGATAGATGCGGAGTTTCCCGCCTCACTTTCGAAGACGATCGTCACCGGCTGGCTGCGCGATCAGCTCGGCTTCGACAAGCATCTCGTGATGACCGACGATCTGGATATGGGAGCGATCCGCAACCGCTACGGACGCGGGGAGGATGTGAAAATGGCGATCCGTGCCGGCAACGACCTTGCCATGATTTGTCACCAGACCGAGACGGCGGAGGAGGCGGCGAAAGCCATCGGGGAGTTGCCCATCGGATTGCGGGACGATGCGAGGGCGCGGTTGGCACGGTTCAGGAAAAAGATGTCATCACCTCTCGCATGGTCGGAAGAGCGTTGGGAAAAGCTGCGGGCGAAGATCGAGGGAATCTCCGCCGAGGTGCCGGAAATCGGCCAGGCGGACGAGCGCAGTGCAGTGACGCAATATTGAACTCAATCGAGCCCACGGATCGCCTCCGCGATCTCCTCCTCCCGGCCCGGCTCCGTGCGGATGTAGATTTCCTGGAGTCCTTTCGCGGATTGCGTGACGGCTTTGAGTCCGCCGGAAACGGGGCGTTGGATCTTGAGCGCTCCCGTCGAACTTCCCTGACCAAGGGATTTCCCCCCGTAGGAACGCCCGATGATCACGGCGACAACCCCATCCATCGCCTCGATGCGTTTCATCACCGCCTTGCACTCTTTTGAGGTGGTCTGGTGGCGTCCGCGTGATGGCATGGTCCATGAGAACTACCTGCTACGGCAGCGCAGGAGAAGAAGGAAAGCTCCGTCCAGTCCCAACCAAGCCAGACCACATTGTCGCGCCTCGGTTGCCGGGAGCAAGGAGCGGCGTGCCCTATGGCCACCAATCGGAGCGAAGCGGAGATGGAGGGACAGTGAAATCAAATATTCCCTCAAATAAGAATGGATGAAATGGCTGGGGATGGGTGCTTGGGTTGTTGGGCGGCCATAGGGCACGCCCCTGCTTGGGCGCTACTCCAGCAGTGTTGTCCGGGTGAAGAGGGGGAGGACGTGAATTCCTTTTGCTTCGATGGCTTGGCGGCCGCCTTCTTCGCGGTCCACGAGCACTACGCAGAATTTCACGATGCCGCCTTCGCGCTCGATGGCTTCGATGGCTTTGAGGGTGGAGCCGCCGGTGGTGATGACGTCATCTACGACGATGACGTTCTGGCCGGAGGCGAAGTTTCCCTCAATCTGTTTTCCTGCGCCGTGGCCTTTGGGTTCCTTGCGGACAGTGAAGACCTGGAGGGCTTCCTCCGGGTGCTGGCGGGCGGAGGCCATGCCGATGGCGAGGGAGATGGGATCGGCCCCGAGGGTCATGCCGCCGATGGCCTGGATGGAAAGTTTCTCGGAGTGGATCTTCGAGCGCACGGCGTGCCAGCCGAGATCTCCGATGAGGGCGGCGCCGAAGGGGTCGAGCGCGGTGACGCGGCAGTCGATGTAGAGATCGGAGGTTTTCCCGGAGGCGAGGGTGAACTCGCCGGTGCGGACGGACTTTTTCAGGAGGAGGGCTTTGAGGTCGGCGGTGGTCTGAAGCATGGGGGGAGAATGTACACAGAAGACCGAACGTCCAACATTGAACGCCAAAGGGGAGATTTTCTTATCTGCCGCTTGCCACGTCGGGCGGGGAGTCTAGCATTCTCCCAAGCAAACGAATGAAAATCTGGTTAGACGGCAAGTTGGTTGATGAAAATGAGGCGAAAATTTCGGTTTTCGATCACGGGTTGCTATATGGCGACGGGATCTTTGAAGGGATACGGTTTTACAATGGGCGGGTGTTTCGGCTGGAGGAGCACATTCACCGGCTGTTCGATTCCGCGAAGGCGATCCTGCTAAACATGCCATGGACGCAGGAGGAGATCTGCAAGTTTACCTGCGAAACGGTGGCGGCGAACGGGCTGACGGATGGCTACATCCGGCTTGTGGTGACGCGTGGTGCGGGGGAGCTGGGGCTCAATCCGTATCTTTGCCCGAAGGCGTCGATGTTCATCATTGCCTCGACGATCAAACTCTACCCGGAGGAACACTACCAAAACGGTCTGGCGATCATTACTTGCGCGACGCGTCGCCCTGCACCTGCTGCCCTTATGCCGCAGGTGAAGAGCCTGAACTACCTGAACAATATCATGGCGAAGGTGGAGGCGATCCAAGGCGGCGCGCTGGAGGCTGTGATGCTCAACGAACAGGGGTACGTGGCGGAGTGCACGGGGGATAACCTTTTCCTACTGAAAAACGGCGAGCTGCTGACTCCTCTGATTTCCGATGGTGCGCTGGACGGGATCACCCGAACGGTGATTCTGGAGATTGCTGAGAAAATGCAGATCAAGGTGATCGAGCGCTCACTTACGCGGTATGATATTTTCATCGCGGACGAGTGTTTCCTGACGGGGACGGCGGCGGAGGTGATCCCGGTTGTTTCGCTGGACCGCCGGGTGATCGGCACTGGCAAGCCGGGCGAGCTGACGAAGAAGTTTCTCAAGGAATTTCACGAGTTGGCGATGAATACCGGGACTCCGTTTGCATGATATGCTACCTTGGTTTCCGAGATGAAATGCGACTACTGCGATAAAAAGGCGACCGTGTTCCTCACGCAACTCGCGGAGGGGCAGATGAAAAAGGTTTGCCTGTGCGAGAGTTGCGCGGAAGAGCGGGGGGTGACTGATCCCACCGGGTTCTCGCTTGCGGATATGTTGCTGGGGAATTTTCAGAAGGTAGTGGGGAACCCAGGTTCGCCCGCGACCTCGCAGAGCAAGGAGAAGATCGCTGGAGGGGCGCTGGTCTGCCCGGAATGCGGCTTCACGATGGAGGATTTCCAGAAGGTAAGAAGGTTTGGATGCGGGAACTGCTACCAAGTATTCTCTGAGGAACTGGGGCAAATGCTCAGGGGTATGCACAAGGGTGTCAGTCATGTCGGAAAGGTTCCGGAAGGGCTGATGGAAACACATTTCAGGCACCAGAAGCTGGAGGAGCTGCGCACGAAGCTGGAGCAGGCGATCGCCTCGGAGAGCTATGAGGAAGCGGCGGAACTTAGGGATGAAATCCGGAATCTAGATGAAGCGGAGGTGGGAGGATGATGCGCTTCTCCACTCTCATCAAGCACCCGGCGGATTGGATGACCGGGGCCGGCGTGGACCAATGCGCGGTGATCACTTCTCGCATACGACTCGCACGGAATCTAAGCGGTCATTCATTTCCCGGATGGGCGAGAAAAGCTGAGCGGACTGAGGCACTGGAAATCCTGCGACCTACCGTTGAGGATCTGCCTGCAATGAAAGATGCTTTTTCGCGGGAACTCGGAGACCTCACCTCAGTGCAGAAACAAGTATTGGTGGAGCGCCATCTGATTTCCCGCGAACATGCGGCACGCAGCGACGGGTCTGGGGCGGTGATCGAGCGAAGACAGAGCTTTTCCATCATGCTGAACGAGGAGGATCACCTCCGTATGCAGGCGATACGTCCCGGTTTAAAACTTACGGAAGCCTTCAAGGCGCTTTCCGCACTCGATACCGAACTGGAGGAGAAACTGGAGTATGCCTTCGATCCCACGCTCGGTTATCTCACGACTTGCCCGACGAATCTTGGTACTGGCCTTCGCGCTTCCGCAATGCTGCATCTACCCGCCCTTGTTCTGAGTGATCAGATCGGGCAAGTCCTCCAAGCGGTCAACAAGATCGGGCTTGCGGTGCGTGGACTTTATGGGGAGGGGACAGAATCTCTGGGAAATCTCTATCAGATTTCCAATCAATCGACGCTTGGCGAGAGTGAGGAAACGATCATCAAACGCCTTGAGCGAGTGATTTCGCAAGTGGCCAATCACGAGCAGAACGCCCGTGAGAAACTCATGGAAGACGACCCTGAAATGGTTTCTGATAAAATCGGTCGCGCCTACGGCGTACTTTGCAACGCACATATCATCGATTCCAAAGAGGCGCTGAATCATCTTTCTCTACTGCGCTTGGGCGGAAATCTCGGATTTTTCCCTGCGGAGAGCGTGAATTTGTGCGACGGTCTATTGATGGATATTCAACAGGCACACTTGCAGCTACATGCTGGTGCCAAGCTCTCGCCCGAACACCGAGATGTAATTCGAGCGGAAATTATGCGCTCCCGTTTGCAATCCCTAGAATCCCCTGATAGTCGTATACACAAGAATGATCCTAACGACCGCTTCCCCGAAGGCGGCAACCCAGATAACGAATGAATAATTTCACACCTAGAGCACAGCAGGTTCTCGCGCTAGCACGTAAGGAAGCGGACCGATTCAATCATGCCTATGTTGGCACGGAACATCTTTTACTCGGTCTGATCAAGCTCGGACAGGGGGTCGCTGTGAACGTGCTCGAACGCATGGGCCTCGCCCTCGACGTGGTCCGTATGGAAGTCGAAAAAGAAGTCGGCTCCGGTCCGCCTCAGAAGACCGCTGGTAACATCCCATACACCCCACGAGTGAAAAAGGTGCTCGCTCTGGCGAACAAAGAAGCCAAAGCACTCAATCATTCTTACGTCGGGACTGAGCACCTGCTTCTGGGGCTTCTGCGCGAGGGTGAAGGAGTTGCCGCGCGCGTCCTCAAACGCCTTGATGTCGATATCCAACGCACGCGCAACGAGATCCTCGCGGAAATCGATCCGAATTTCTCTCCTGATGACCTTGAAGATGATGACGAAGACGATATCGCCGGATTCGAAGACGAAAGCGGTCCGATGGCAGAGACCGGGGGAAATGACGGAGGTGAGGGGAAAACCAAGACTCCCGCGCTCAAAGCATTTGGCCGTGACCTGACGAAACTTGCCATGGAAGGTGCTTTGGACCCAGTGATAGGGCGCGAGGATGAGATCGAACGTGTGATCCAAATTCTTTGCCGCCGCACCAAGAACAATCCTGTTCTCATCGGGGAAGCGGGTGTCGGGAAAACCGCGATCGTCGAGGGCCTCGCTCAAGAGATCGTCACCGGCAATGTCCCTGAGCTTCTTCGCGACAGAAAGGTTATTACACTCGACCTCGCACTCATGGTTGCCGGGACGAAATATCGCGGCCAATTCGAGGAGCGCATTAAGGCGGTGATGGATGAGATCCGTAAGGTGAAGAACGTCATCCTTTTTATCGACGAACTTCACACCATAGTTGGTGCGGGTTCCGCCGAAGGAGCCATGGATGCTTCTAACATCATCAAGCCGGCACTGAGCCGTTCTGAGTTGCAGTGTGTAGGTGCAACGACTCTCAACGAATACCGCAAACACATCGAAAAGGACTCCGCGCTAGAACGCCGTTTCCAACAGGTAAAAGTCGAAGAACCTTCCGTGGATGACGCGATTCTGATCCTGAAAGGACTTCAGGATAAATACGAAGTTCACCATAAGGCCGCCTACACGCCCGAGGCGATCGAAGCTTCTGTGAAACTTACTTCCCGCTATCTTACCGCACGCTTCTTGCCGGACAAGGCCATCGACGTGCTTGACGAAGCAGGCGCCCGCGCTCGGATCGGGACGATGACCCGCCCTCCCGCGATTAAGGAAGCGGAGGTGAAAATCGAGGAAATCAACCGTGAAAAAGTTAGCGCGATCTCCGAACAGGATTTTGAGAAAGCTGCCGCGCTTCGCGACGATGAAAAGAACGCAAAAAAGGACCTAGAAGAAACTCTCAAGGAATGGCGCGCTTCCTCCGAGGAGAAGATCGTAGTCGTGGATGACGAAGACATCATGGCAGTTGTTTCGAAATGGACGGGAGTGCCCCTGCAACGAATGGAGCAGAAAGAGACAGAGAAACTCCTTAAAATGGAGGACGAACTAAAGAATCGCGTGATCGGTCAGAACGAAGCTGTAATCGCGATCTCCAAGGCCCTACGCCGTTCACGCGCCGACCTCAAAGATCCGAAGCGTCCCATTGGTTCGTTCCTTTTCCTTGGCCCCACAGGTGTAGGCAAAACCTACCTCGCTCGAAACCTCGCGGATTTCATGTTCGGCGATCCCGAGGCTCTTATCCAGATCGACATGTCGGAATACATGGAGAAATTTACGGCCAGCCGTTTGATCGGTTCGCCTCCCGGTTATGTCGGATATGAGGAAGGTGGCCAGCTTTCCGAAGCCGTTCGCCGCCGCCCATATTCCGTAGTGCTTTTTGACGAGGTTGAGAAGGCCCACCCGGATGTGATGAACCTGCTTCTCCAAATTCTAGAGGACGGCACGGTCACAGATTCGCTCGGTAGGAAAATCGATTTCCGTAACACGATCATCATCATGACCTCGAATGTGGGTGCCTCCACAATCAAGCGTCAGACCTCGCTCGGTTTCGGTGCCATGAACGAAGACCAAGGCGACTTCGAGGGCATGAAAGAAAAAATCCTCGAGGAAACGAAACGCTATTTCAAACCGGAGTTCCTCAACCGTTTGGACGAATCCGTGGTCTTCCATATGCTTGAGAAAAAGGACCTCAATCAGATCGTCGATCTCGAGGTTTTCAAACTCGTCAAACGTCTTAAGGAAAAGGAAATCGATCTTACTCTCGCCGAGGAAGCTCGCGAACTTCTCTCTGAGAAAGGCTTCGATCCAAATTACGGAGCGCGTCCGATGCGCCGCGCCGTCGAACGCTACCTCGAGGACCCTCTCGCCGAAGCACTTCTTCGCGGCACGGTGAAAACTGGTGACATGGTCCGAGTGACTCGAAAAGAGGACTCCGAAGAACTCGTGTTCGATACCACCCGTCCGGATGGCGAACCTGAGCCAGATGTTGAGATCGTCGGTGCGGAATAAAAAGACCTTTTCCTGTCATGAAATTCAAGGTCAATGCCGACTACGAGGAGAACAACGTCAACCCGATGAATCTGACAGCAGGTCAGGAGGTAACCAGCGGCCCCGCCGACAGGGCGTGGCCAGGTTGGATCTGGGTGACCGATTCAAATGGTCGCAATGGATACGTACCTGCTGAGATTCTTGAGCCTTTGGGGGAAGATCGCTGGGCGGCTATGGAAGACTTTGACTCCACCGTACTAAGAGTTTCGAAAGGCAACGAGGTCGAATCGTTGCGGCAAGTTCACGGCTGGCACTGGTGTGAAAACGAGTCCAAGCAACAAGGCTGGGTTGCGGAATATCTTCTAAAGAAGACAGACGATTGAGACAGAGCTTGTGCGGGTAGGATTTCTCTCCAAGCCCTATAAACCTTCGACAGAAATATCCCGGACCCCTTAGCCTCCCGGCATGACATCACTTTTGGTTCTCGCCGCAGGAATGGGGAGCCGCTACGGCGGTTTGAAACAGCTCGATCCCATGGGACCGGCTGGGGAAACTGTTCTGGACTACTCATTGTTTGATGCGATCCGAGCAGGCTTCGACCACGTGGTATTCGTCATTCGCGAGGACTTTGCGGAAGCATTTAGAGAGGGGATAGGTTCGCGTTTCGCCGACAGAATCCGAGTTGATTACGCATTCCAGAAACTCGAAGACCTTCCCGCTCCTTTTGAGCCACCAGCGGTGAGAGTAAAACCATGGGGCACCACGCATGCGATCCGCGCGGCGAGGCATCTGATCGACGGACCCTTCGCCGTGATCAACGCGGATGATTTCTACGGGCGTGATTCCTACGCAAAGGCGGCGGCGTTTCTAGGAAGTGTGAACGCCGGTGAATGCGCAATGATCGGTTACCCTCTGGTCAATACGCTCTCAGATCACGGAACCGTAAATCGTGGGATTTGTGAAATTTCCGGAGAAGATGCTCTCAAGGGAGTGGAGGAATATGTGAAAATCAGTAGAAACCCGGAGGGAACTGTCACTGGAGAAAATCTCGACGGAACTCGTTGTCCGGTAGACGAAAACGGTCTCGTTTCCATGAACTTCTGGCTGTTCCCTGGCGGCTTCTTCATCGATCTAGAGAACGAATTTTTAAAATTTCTCCAAAATCACGGAGAAGGGGAGGTCAGCGAATGTTACATCCCGACGGTGGTGGATGATCTCATCCACGCCGGGGTGTTGCGATGCAGAGTCCTATGTACGAATTCACCTTGGTTCGGGGTAACGTATCCGGAAGATAAACCCCATCTGGTGAAATCCATCCGTAGGTTGATTGATGCCGGAGAGTATCCTGAGAGCTTGATCTAGCAATGAAATCGGGCGTGGACGACCAAAGTCATCCACGCCCGGTATAGCACATTCCCCCCAAAGGATTCCCACTACTTGCTGGTGATGGCATCTACTTCCCCCCGGAGATAGAGCAACAACACCAGTATTCGCAGGAATCTGGAAATGTATGACGGATGTTCAACTTACGCTGACAACAAACGTCACAGGAAAGTTAATACGCACAAATATTCCTAATGGGAAGGGAAAACTGCTCATTTTTTTAAAAAAGGCAAAATTTGGGAAGAGGAGAAAAAACCAAGGGCGCCGGAGTCCTTGAATTTCCGGCGCCCTTGGGCCCTTTGGGGGGCTAATGTGCTATCCCTTACACGAGGTCAGAATACCTGATCTTTGGAAAAGAACAATGCCGCGATCGCGTGTATTTTCAGTCGGAGGTGGGATCCTCGAGTTCGATCCCGAAAAAGTCCCTCATGACGGCGCGGTAAACCTGATGCTTGAAGCCCGGAAGCCAATCGAGATCAAACTCGGTAGGGTGGATCCAACGATGGGCCCTAAACTCCTGAGGATTTTGCATCACGTTCACCCCGGGGGCCTCTGGCTTGAGTTTGCAGAGAAAATAAGTCTGCTCTTGGCCGTGGTTCCCGTGCTTTTTCATTTTCCGCACGCGGACGGCCTCCGGGTAGAGATACCTGTAGCCGTCCTTCCGATCTAGGATTTCATAGTGCTGGCGGCTGAGACCGATCTCTTCCTTTACCTCACGGAAGAGCGCATCCTCAATGGACTCTCCGGAATCGACGCCACCTTGTGGAAATTGCCAAGCACCGGGGATCGTGCTTCGTTCGCAAATCAGTAGATTGCCATCCCCGTTGACGAATAGTGCAGCGACATTTGGGCGGTAGCGGACCATGCGCGGAGACTTTTCCAGATGTCCGCGGCTTTCAATCCAATTTTCCGATGTCGAGATTCTACGGACTAGCCAAGCCATCATTTCCTGCCAGTCTTTTGCCTGTCATGAAAATCCATTCACTCATTTTCGCCGCCTCCGTGTTCGGTTTGATCCCGGCGTTTTCCCAGAATCCAGTACAGGTCAATCCAAACGCGAACCAAGAGGAGAACAACGAGCCTGCGGAATCCGACGAGCTTGGCCTACCACGCTTCTGGCAGGCGAATCTAGGAGGAGGGAATTACGTGGTAGCGCTCGATCGAATCGCTTCGGTGAGTCGACACAAATACGTGCTGGATGGTGCTCTGATTGTGGACGAAGTGACGATCGATACCGTCGGTCAGGCGCTGGCGAGATTCTATTTTATCAAGCCGATCACTTCAGGGGTTCCCGGTGCAGCGGCCTCTCAAGTGGCGGAGCGAGCCATCGGCCTCTTGGACAGTGCGGCCCGGACAGCGGGAAGTGATTTACAGAATATGGTGGTAAAAAAGTATCCGCTCACCACTCACGCGAAGACGATTGAATTCAGACTGCTTTCTGAGAACCAACTCAACGTCCTCTACCAGAGTGCAAAGACCGCGTGGGAGACCGGGAAGGGCCGGGTCTTCACCGGACGCTGATTTTACTGGAAACTGAGATGACAGGAAACGAGATCAGGGGAATACTCGACGAGGCGAGAGTCCTCCCCAGTAAACAACTCGGGCAGAATTTCCTCACCGACGCGAACATCGCACGTTGGATCGTGTCTCAGTTGGAAATTTCTCCCGAGGACACAGTTGTGGAGATCGGGCCGGGAACGGGTGCTCTGACCGAGCACGTGGTCGGAGTCGCGAAACATGTCGTCCTGATTGAATACGATCCCAGACTGGCTGCGGCTCTAACCAGTCGATTTCAAGACCGGGAGGATGTGGAGGTGCATCTAGCCGATGGCGCAAAGTTCGACAGGCGGAAGCTGTTCAAACACCGCCCGGTAAAATTTCTCGGGAATCTCCCATACTCCTCAGGTGGAGCGATCATGAAAAATCTCCTGAGTCGTCCTCATCCTTTTTCTCGCGCGGTGATCATGTTGCAGAAAGAGGTGATCGATAGGTTGGGCGCGCAACCCGGCACCAAGGACTACGGCATCCTTAGCCTGCGCATGCAGGTGAACTGGGATATCGATTCCCTGCGAGTCGTGCCGCCAGAGGCCTTCTATCCGCGCCCGAACATCGACTCATCAGTGGCCGTGCTGACTCCGCGCGATGAAAAGGACCAGCCATGCTTCGACGCGCGTTTGTTCGATGAACTCGTCCGACGTGGTTTCGCTCAGCGCCGCAAGCAGCTAGGAAAGCAGCTTCCTGATTCTCCTCCTTGGTCGGAGGTTTCCGCAAAAATGGGTCTTCCGACAACCACTCGCGGCGAGGAGTTGAATCTTGAAAAATGGCTTGAGCTAACTCGGCACTACGATCCTCATCCGCTCAAAGACAAACCGCAAAGTGGGGAGGAGATCTTCGATGTCGTCGATGAAAATGATGTGCCAGTCAGGACGGCGACACGATCGGAGGTCCACGCGGAAAATCTTATCCATCGCGCGATCCATGTTTTCGTTTTCAACAAGAACGGTGACCTCTACCTGCAGAAGCGCTCCCTAGGGAAAGATATGAATCCCGGTGTCTGGGACTCCAGCGTTTCCGGTCATCTCGATGCGGGCGAGGACTACCTTCCTGCCGCGATCCGCGAGTTGGGTGAGGAAATCGGTATCCACGATGCCACTGCTGAAACTCTGGAGCAGGTGCTCACTGTGAAACCTTCCGAACAAACCGGATGGGAGCACGTCCGCCTTTTTTCCACCAAGCACACCGGTGCCGTCCGCTTTCCAGCGGCCGAGATCGATTCCATGATGCCGTTTCCGATCAGTGAAATCAAAATCTGGAGCACCGCGCGACCTGATGATTTTTCGCCCGCCTTCTTGATTCTGTTCAAAGCATTTCTGGAAGTCTCCGAAGGCATCCGATAGCGTCGGGAGCTACGAGGGTGCCCCGTGCATCCGCCTTTATGACAATGGAAAGGCGACAGGTCCCGCTACGAATCTTGGAAGAGTTCGTCGAGCATCTCAAGAACGACGCCGATAGAGATGCCGAGGGACTCTGATGAAATGATGGCCGCGCTGTCTCCGGGTGTGTGCCACCAAGATTTACTGGAGAAATCCCCAATGATATCCAGCGTGGGAATACCGATCAGATTGAGCGGTAGATGATCGTCCATGATCGGTCCTGGAGCCGTCCCGAAGTGGCCGGAAACCTTCCGCTTTTTGGCTATGTCAAACATCAGCTCCGCGAGTTCCTCCGGAGAGTCCGAAGGGATGCGGATCGAGAGATTCTTGTGACCGATCATGTCCAGAAGGATGCCAAACTTCGGTTTGTTTTCTGAAGTGCGTATTTCGTTCGCGTAGTAGCGGCTTCCATACAGGCCGTCCAGAATCGTCATATTTTCAGCAAAGGCTTCTTCTCCATCGAAAAGCACAAGCTCCAACCGTGCGGCCTGTTCCGGTTCGTTCGCAGCCAGATGTTTTCCAATCTCCACGACAGCTGCACAGGCAGATGCGGCATCGTCTGCGCCGAGGAAAATCCTGTCCTTAAAAAGTTTCGAGTCGATATGTGCGCAAAGCAATCCATCGACGGGTCGAGTCCACGTGTCAGTCCCATCTAATGGCATGCGAGCACGCAGATTGGAGAATTTCACCGGGCCGACAGGTGTCCCGCGTTCGAACTCTTGGAGAGTTACTTTCCAACCGGCGTTTTCCAATTCCTTGCGGAGATGGTTTCTCACCTGATCGAGTTCCGGACTTCCTGGCGGTCGGGGACCGAAGGCAAGGATCTCTCCGGTGAGCGCTGCCGCTTCCTCTCCGAGATGGCCTTCGGTTTTTCCTCCAGCGAAGCCGAACCAAAGTGCTGCGAGCAGTGCAACCGTTCCAAGCACACCGAGTAACCTTCTGTTTTTCATCGGCCCGCAGGGTGCGCTATGGGCGAAGGTGATGGCAAGGCGCATGGGGAGAAATCACCGACCGGTTGCAATCGGCCAACGAACTCCATAAGCTCCTGACATGACAGTTGCCGCCATTTCCGATCCATTGGTTGAAACCTACCGCGAGGCTTTCATTACGAATCCTAGGCGGGCCGAACATCTCGCAGATGGGAAGGTCGCGCTCATGTGCATCGACGTGCAGTATCTGGATGCGGCAGAGGGGCACGGCTTGTTCAAGGATCCCGAACTCAGTGGAGTTTCCGAGGAAGGCCGGAAATATTATTTTGATCGATTGGAGAAAACAGTCCTGCCCGGAATGCGGACGCTTCAAGACGCATTTCGTGAAAACCGACTTGAAGTCATTCACTGCCGGATCTGTGCTCTCACACAGGACGGGAGAGATCGCGGGGCGGGGCATCGGCGACTCAAACTCCTCGCTTCGCCGGGCAGTAAGGAAGCAGAATTTCTCGAAGAAGTTGCTCCTGTTGGCGATGAGATCATCATCAACAAAACCGCCAGTGGGGTATTCTCCAGCACGAATCTCCACTACGTCTTATCGAACATGGGGATCAAGACCCTATACCTCAGTGGGGTCTATACGAACGAATGTGTGGAAACGACGGCACGTGACGCGTGCGATCTCGGCTATTTCGTGACCGTGGTGGATGATGCATGCGCGACGGTGACAAAGAAACTTCATCAAGCTTCGCTCGCCACATTGAAAGATCGGTATGCCCGCATTTCACATGTGAAAGAGGTCCTCAAAGAGCTTGAGACCATCAAGGTCTTTAAAGCCGAGGATGCCGCGATCGCAGCGGTGGCAAGGTAGATTCGACGATCAATTCGAGTCTTGAAGCTCTATTTGTTAGGCGGGTGCTCCGTCCTATTTCTCGGTGGGCAGCCCATACACATGCACATCTCGCTGGGGATAGGGGATAGAGATTCCGGCTGCGTCAAATTCCTCTTTCACCCGTTTCGTAACTGCCCAGTAAACGGTCCAAACATCATCAGTGTTCACCCAAGGACGGCAGATAAAATTGACCGAAGAGTCGGCCAGTTCGTGCAGATGGATCGCTGGTTCGGGAATCTCTAGCACCAACTCATTCTCAGCGATGATACTCTCGAGAATTTCCTGAGCTTTATCCACATCGTCGTCATAGCCAATCCCGAAGGTCATATCGACACGACGGGTTGGCATGCCCGTGATGTTGGTGATGGTCTCTCCCCAAACCTTCTTGTTAGGAACAAGAATCTTCTTGTTGTCGAAAGTGCGGATGGTCGTGGAGACGAGGCTCACACTGTCTACGGAACCCGAGACGCCTCCGATCTCTACTGCGTCACCTACATCGAAGGGGCGATAGACAAGCAGCATGATCCCAGCTGCGAAGTTGCTCAATGTATCCTGGAGTGCGAAAGCCAGCACGAACGCGCCACCTCCAATCAGCGCAAGGGCCGCCCCGACATTGACCCCGATGCTGCCGAGCGCGACGATGACACCTATGAGCAGAATCACCCGGCGGCTGATCTTATTCACGAAGACTTTCATCAATTCGGAAACGTAAAGTTGCCTGTCCATTGTCCGTTTAATGATCTTGCTGACGATGGCGGAGACGATCCAGAAGATGATGAGGATTCCTAAAAACTTGAGCATTTTCAGGCCCACTTCGATTCCGCCCTCGGAGGAAGTCAACCAAGCTTTGATCGTCTGTAGCCGGGTGCTGAAGTCGGTGACGTTCGAATTGATGCCCTTCACTGCACTGAGATACTTGCGAAGTGATTCCGTATTGCCCCCTTTCAGATCGAGAGCATCCGCGACCATGTCGGTGCGTTGGATGAGAGTCGCCTTTCTTTCGCGCAGACCGATCAGAGGGGACACACCTTCTGTTGCGGTGGCCTCCTCCGAGAGTGCCGCGATTTCTGCATCAGCGATTTGCTGAGCTGTCGCCTGAACCTCTACTCGCCAGGATTCCGCAAGCACCTCAAGCTGCTCCTTTGTCAAAGGTTCGAGCGAAATCGACAGGACGTCCTTACTTATGCTCGGATCGACCTTGGCGTCTTGTGCCTGCAACGGAACGGCAATCGAAAAGAAGGCGATGAGATAGGGGAGTATTCTGCTCATGTCGGTTAAGACTGCATCGGAACCGAGAATGGTCAAGAAACGGTGGGAAATTGGATTCGTTCGGGGCTGGTCAAGCTGGCCATGCCGTGGTACGGCGAAGGCGTTGATGAGCCAGTGGACACGGAAGACCTTACCCGACTGGATGCGGGCACGCCTAACAGATAATCAGCGATTTCTTGCTCTCTGTGTGCTCGCCGGATTTCTCTGCGGACTTTCCGCCGTAGCATTCCATTTCTCCATCCACCATCTTTTCGATTGGCTTTGGGAGCAGGCGGAATCAAGCGATCCATTCTGGTTCTGTACGATCTTACTCGTCGCACCCACCTTCGCCGGGTTACTGGTGGGGCTGGCGGTCCATTATTTCGCCCCAGATGCGGCAGGCAGCGGAATCCCGCAAACGAAAGCTGCGTATTATAATCGGGGTGGGAAAATTTCCAGCCGTACCGGGCTTCTGCGATTCATCTTGGGGTCGCTATATGTCGGCCTCGGAAATAGCCTCGGACGTGAGGGGCCAACGGTGCATGTCTGCGCGGCGATCTCATCGAGAATCGGGCGCTGGGCGTTCAAAGATCCGGCACGTGTGCAGTCGATGCTACCCGTCGGAATGGCCGCCGGGATTGCAGCGGCATTCAATGCTCCGCTCTCAGCACTGACCTTCGTTTTTGAGGAGCTTCTTGACAATTTCTCGATGAAAGCCATCGGCGGCATGGTGATCGCAGTGGTGATCGCGGCGGCCGTATCCCGAAGCATACTCGGAGAAGACCCGGTCCTGACGGCAAAGATCGCGGAGGATTACAAGACCTCCGCTTGGATGCTCGTCGCTCTGCCTCTGGGCGTGGCAGCGGGGCTGATTGGGCACCTTTTCGTATGGAGCACTTTGAATCTACGGAAATGGTTCAAGACGCGCCAGTCGCTTCCCTCATGGGTGAATCCCGCGGCCGGTGGCCTCTCATGCGGTATTCTCGGTCTCGCTGCATACTATTTCACCGGGCAGATGGGAAATGCGCAGAATTCGGTGTTCAGTATCGGTTATGGGAGCCTAGAGTTGGCGTTCGAAAACAAGCTCTCGGTGGGAATCATCGCGGTGCTGCTGGTCGCTAAATTTATCGCCGTCGTGATCAACTACGCTTCCGGCGGATCTGGTGGACTGTTTTCCCCAACGCTTTTTCTTGGCGGCATGGTCGGTGGCCTGATCGGTGTCGGCTTGGCGGACATCCAGCATCATGGCGAGTGGATCTACGCATTTCCCACCGATTCAAAGGTCATCGGGGGATGCGTGCTTCTCGGTATGGGGGCGATGTTCGCAGCAGTGGTCCGCTGTCCTTTTACCTCCTTGATTATCATTTTCGAAATGACGGGAAATTACTCACTCATCCTGCCCCTCATGGCTGGAAATATGATTGCATGGCAGATCGCAAAACGCCTCCAGCCCACAAGCATCTACAGTTCCTTGCTGCTGCAGGATGGAATCACGCTCAGAAAACTCCCCGCCTATCGAGGGGCGCAGGATTACCGGAAACTGCCGGTTCAGACCATCATGACCCATCAGGTGTTTTCCTTGAAAGGGGATGAAACGGCGACTGACGCACTTAAACGCATCGCTGCGGAGGATCGGAAATTTCACGCCTATCCAGTGACTACTAGGGAGAACGAACTTCTCGGAATTCTGACGCTGTATGAATTGAGGGCCTCTCCAGATGACATCACCCTCACCGGTCTCTGCAAAGGGCGTGAGATTGTTTCGGTAAATCTCGATTGCCCAATTCGCGACGCGGCGAACCGCATGATCGTTCACAACTACCAGCAGGTCCCCGTTGTTGCGGCTGGAGAACCAGACACTCTTCTCGGCTGGCTCACGCTCAACGACATCGCTCGCCAGCAAAACGCGGCCGAAGGCTGAATCTTTCGGTTGCGGATATTCTCGGTGTGAGCCAGTCTTACGGATGGAAAACGAGCGAGTGCTATATGTGAAAATGGGCTGCCCATGGTGTGCGGAAGTTGAAGAATATCTCGAATCCCATTCAATCCCGGTCCGCACAGTCATAGTTTCCGGAAATAGAGAAGCGATGGACGAAATGGTGGCCCTTTCCGGCCAAAGCAAGGCACCAACTTTAGATTGGGAAGGGGAGGTGCTCGCAGATTTCGGCGTCGATGAACTCGTGCCGTTTCTCGAAGGGAAATTGTGACCGGTTTTACTTAATTTCTAAGTTTCCCCCCGCTCGCGTGTCTACTAGGTTAGACACATGAAAATCCCTATCCTGTTTATTCTCCTCTGCGGCCTGCTTTCCGCAGCCACCATCCCCGAAATGCGCAAGGAAGCGGCGACACTCGAATCCCAAGGCAACTGGCGAGAAGCCTACGAGATGCGGGTGAAACTCCTCCGGGAAGCCGATGATGCCAGCTCAGGCATCGATCTTCAAAAGGCACTGAACTCTCAGCGCAATCTGCGTGAACAAAAGAACTTCGATGGGCTGATGGCGGAGTTTACCGAGAAACTGAAGGACAATCCCCATTTCATGGAAGCCGCAGGCAGCGCGTTGCTCTACGGTCAGGGACACTACGGGCAGGTCATTGATAATGAGTTTCAGCGCGGAAACGACGGCAGCGGGCGTTACATCAATGTCCAGAATCAGGACCGCCTCCGCTCCCTTCAATGCCTTATGGAGGCACTCCGGACGGTCGAAAAGGGGAGTAGTGAGGAAGTTTCCGTGCTCCGCCGTATCGCAGACGCCCTCACCTACGGTCGCACCGATAGCGGAAATCTCTGGCAGCTCTATCTTCTCACGGACCTGAATGCAGTTCCCGATTATACCGATCAATCCGACTTCATTACCAGCGAGGGCGCCCCGGTCGGAGCCGATGGCGAGCCACTGTATCTTAGCGAACCTGAGACATGGCAGGCTGCGAAATCAGATGGCGAGCGTTGGCGCTGGGTTCTGCGAGAAATCAATCGCATTGACCCCCAGCAAGGAGTCATTGAGCGCTTGAAATGGTTGCGCTTCTGCCAGCAAAACTACGGGGTCAATACGCTGGCCTCATACAGTTGGTGGTCGGACCCTGACGTGAAAGAACGCGATGGTTTGCTCCAAGCATCCACCCTCAGTGAAACGGAGACTATCGCTCGACTTGCGAACGGAGTGAAACGTTTTGAACTCCGCGAGGACTACCAGTTTATTCCACTTCTCCGTGCCCTTTTCCTAGAAAAAAATAGCGAACAGGCCGGTGATCTCCTCGTTCAGATCTTCCTAAATCGCAATCAACGCAGCGCTGCTGCCGATACCCTCAAATCCGTCATCGTCCTCTACGGTGAGGGCGGCGGTGATCACCGGGCCAAGCTTCTCAAACAGATTCTCGGAAACTGGAGTCAGTTCGGAAGCACTCCTTCCTACTTTGCCGAAGATCCGGTCGCCGTTCCATACACATTTCGCAACGCGACCGAGGTAAAACTCACTCTCACCGAAGTGAAAGAGGAACTCGTGATGAAGGACATCATCGACTACTTGAAAGGAAATCCACGTGAGATCGATCACCGGAAAGTCAATTTCTCCCAGCTCGGCAATCGACTTATCTCAGGCAACCGTCAGCGCTACTTCGGCGATGAACTCCGCGCCTGGACCCAAGAGTTGCAACCAGAGGGCAAGCACCTCGACACCACCACCAATCTCGATCTCGGAAAGCTTTCACCCGGATGCTACGTCCTCAAATCCACCCTCGAAGATGGAAATACCTCGTGGGTCGTCATCTGGGTCCGCGATCTCGTTCTCCTCAAACGCTCCGAAGGCACCGAGGAAGTCTTCTATCTCGTCGATGCCAAGGACGGTCGTCCCGTGCAAGGAGAACTCGAGTTTTTCGGTTACCACGCTGACCATCTAGAGAAACCTCAAGGCAAACGGCGCTTTAACATCGTCAGTCAGAACTTCACCCGGAAGACCGACGAAAACGGGCGACTCGCCCTCGACGGGAAGGACCAGAATAACAACGACCAGTGGCATGTCATCGCCCGCGAAGGAGATCGCCGCGCCTACCTTTCCGATCGCCATTTCCGTTGGTTCGACGCAGGGGATCATACCAACTACCTCGCTCAGAAAACCATCGGGATCACCGACCGCCCGGTATATCGCCCCGGCCAGACCGTTCACTTTAAGCTCTGGGCCGGCGAGTCCCGTTACGATCTCGGTGAAGTCTCCACTTATGCGGGGAAATTCGCAAATATCGAGATTCGAGACGGACGCAACGAAGTAGTTTTCGAAAAGGGCAATCTAGTCGCCGATGATTTCGGCGGCATCACATTTGATTTTGATCTGGAAGAACAAGCCTCACTAGGAGCCTACAACGTCCGTGTCTCAGGCCAGGTCCCAGATACCTATTTCTCCTTCCGGGTCGAGGAGTATAAGAAACCTGAATTTGAGGTGAAAGTCGATGCTCCTTCCGAACCGGTTATGCTCGGCGAGGACTTCACTGCCACCGTTTCCGCGAACTATTTCCACGGTGCGCCCGTCACCGAAGCCACCGTGAAAATCAAGGTCGAGCGGAACTTTTTCAACGACCGCTGGTTCCCGGTCGGCGAGTGGGACTGGCTCTACGGCCCCGGCTACTGGTGGTTTTACCCCGCCTATCCCTGGTATCCCGGTTGGGCACGCTGGGGCTGCATCCGTCCCGCTCCGCCTTGGTGGCAGCACAATCGTGCGGGTGCGCCCGAGCTGGTTCTCGAGCAGACGTCACCCATCGGTCCTGATGGAAAAGTAGAAGTAAAAATCGACAGCTCCATCGCAAAACTCGTGCACGGAGATCAGGATCACCGCTACTCGATTACTGCGGAAGTAGTAGATGCCTCGCGGCGCACGATCGTTGGAACCGGATCTGTGCTCGCTGCCCGTAAACCATTTGATGTGACCGTCTGGATCGACCGCAGTTACGCTAACGTCGGTGACAAGATTACCGGCACCTTCGCCGCCCGCACCCTTGATGGGGGCGAAGTCGAAGGCAAAGCCACTGCCACTCTCTACGCGACGAGTCTGGATGCCGATGGGAATATTCAGGAGAAAGAGGTCGGCAGTTGGACACCGGAAGGAAACGATTGGACCTTCGTAGCCTCGGAGGCAGGCCAATACCGCGTTGCAGTGACCTTTACCGATAAAAAAGGCCGCAAACAGGAGGGCGCGACCGTGTTCTCCATACGTGGCGCGGACGACGAAGTGGAAGGGGATTTCCGCTACAACGCCCTCGAACTCATCCCCGACAAAAAGGAATACCGCCCCGGCGATACTGTGAGCCTCTTGGTCAACGTGAACCGCCCTAAGTCCCGCGTCTGGCTCTTCATCCGCCCGTCCCAAGGCAAGACCGGTGAAACGAAAATTATCCAAATCCGCAAGAAATCTCAAGTGGTGAAAATCCCCGTCACCCTGCGCGATATGCCGAACTTTTTCATCGAAGGCGTCACCGTCGCCGATGGCGAAGTTCACACCGTCACCCGCGAAATCGTCCTGCCCCCTGAAAAACGCAAACTCAACGTCGAGGTCTCGCCCGCCAAGGACAAGCTCAAGCCCCGCGAGAAAACCTCCCTCACTGTCCGCATCACCGATCACGAGGGCAAACCCTATCAGGGCTCTGCCGCGATCAGTATCTACGACAAATCTCTCGAATATATCTCCGGCGGATCCAACGTCGCAGACATCGTCCCGTTTTTCTGGGATTGGAAACGTCAGTATTATGGACAGGGAATGGAAAACTCACAGACCCTAACAGGCTACCATTTGCAAATGGAGAAAACGACCCTCATGCAGCAGCTTGGGATATCCAATTTCTACCGCGGAGACATTGGCGGATTCGGAGACGCCGTAAGATTTCGTGGCCAGATGCTACGGAGTGAAGTGAGCAATGCCATGCCGATGTCCGCGCCCGTGGCGAGTGCCGGAATGATGATGGAGGCAGACGAAATGAGTGCGCCAGCAGACCGTGCCGTAGGCGGCGAGAAAAAGAATGATGCGAACAACGCCGCCGGCCCAGCCCCCGAACTCCTCGTCCGCTCCGAATTCGCCGACCTCTTGAAATGGGTTGGCTCCGTGGAAACCGATGAGAAAGGCGAAGCCACCATCGAAATGGAAATGCCTGACAACCTCACCACCTGGAAAATCAAAACCTGGGCCATGGGCCGCGGCACAAGGGTAGGGGAGGGCAGTGCCGAAATCGTCACAAGCAAGGACCTCATCATCCGCCTCCAAGCTCCGCGCTTCTTCGTCGAGAAGGACGAGGTCACACTCAGTGCTGTCGTTCACAACTACCACAAGGAAGCGAAAGAAGTCTCCGTCTCGCTCGAACTCGATGGCAAGAATCTCGCCTTCACCGGTGATCTCGAACGCCGCGTGGCCATCCCCTCGAAAGGGGAAACCCGCATCGACTGGAAGGTGACCGCCGTTTCCGAAGGGGAAACCACCATCCGTACGAAAGCCATCGCCGCCGATGATTCCGACGCAATGGAGATGAAGTTCCCGGTGTTCGTCCACGGCATCCTGAAAACCGAATCCTACAGCCGCGCCATCGCACCAGAAGCCAACTCCGCGAAAATCGAATTCTCCCTCCCGGAAGAGCGCCGCCCCGCCGAGAGCAAGCTCACTCTGAACTACTCGCCCAGTGTCGCCAGTGCGATGATTGATGCCCTCCCGTATCTTTCCAGTTTCCCCTACGGCTGCACCGAGCAAACCCTCAATCGCTTCGTCCCCACAACCGTTGTCCATCACATCCTCAAAGATCTGGGTCACGACCTCGCCGCGATCAAAGACAAGAAAATCAATCTCAACCCTCAACAACTCGGCGATCCCAAAGAACGTGCCGCCCAATGGAGACCGGATCACCCGCACTGGAATCCTGTCTGGGACGAAGCCGAGGTCGCGAAGATGGAACGCGCTGGCATCGCGAAGCTACGCGACCAACAGAATCCGGATGGCGGCTGGGGTTGGTTCTCCGCCTTCGGCCACACCTCTTACGCTCACACCACATGCGTCGTCATGCATGGCCTCCTACTCGCCCGTGACAACGGCGCGAAGATCCCCGACGACATGATCCAGCGCGGCCTCGCTTGGCTCGAGAAACATGAAGAAAGTGAAGCTGATCGAATCGCTCATTGGGAAAAACGGGAGAAAAACACCAAGAAGCAAGCCGATGCCATCGACGCCCTCGTCCGCCGCGTTCTCGGCGAAGGTGGGCAGAACAACCCGCAAATGCTCGGTTTCCTTTTCCGCGACAAAAACGATCTCCCCGTCTATGCGAAAGCCCTCGTCGGCCTCGAATTTCATCGAATCAAGGACAACGACAAACGCGACCAGATCATCCGGAACATCCGTCAGTTCCTGAAAACCGATGAGGAAAATCAGACCGCCTACCTTGATCTCGGCAACGGCGGCTACTGGTGGTATTGGTATGGCAGCGAATTCGAAGCTCAGGCATGGTTCCTGAAACTGCTCGCCGCAGCCGAACCCGAAAGCCCGGATACCAGAGGTCTGGTAAAATACCTGATTAACAACCGCAGTCACTCCACCTATTGGAATTCCACTCGTGACACCGCCTACTGCCTCGAAGCCATCGGCGACTACCTAAAGGCGACAAAAGAGGGCGAACCGAACCTCACCGTCGAAGTTGTCTATGATGGGAAAGTCCTCAAAACCGTCGAGATCACGAAAGAAAACCTCTTCACATTCGACAACACCGCGATCGTCGCCGGAGACATACTCACCACTGGCAAGCACACCGTCGAGCTACGCAAAAAAGGCGAAGGTCCTCTCTATGCGAATGCCTACGTCGAGTATTTCACGCTCGAAGACTTTATAACCAAAGCCGGCCTCGAAGTGAAAGTGGACCGCACCTACTACAAGCTCGTCACCGAAACCAAAACCATCGACGCCGTCGATTCCAAAGGCCAGGCCATCGACCAGAAACGCGCCAAATACAAACGCGTGCTCCTGAACTCCGGCGACGAAGTGAAATCCGGCGACCTCATCGAAGTCGAACTCGGCATCGACAGCAAAAACGACTACGAATACCTCGCTTTCGAAGACTGGAAAGCCGCCGGCATGGAGGCAGAGGAAGTCCGCTCCGGCTACAACCCGGAAGGCCTCGGGGCCTACATGGAATTGCGCGACGAAAAGGTCTCCCTCTTCGTCCAGAACCTACCCCGCGGTCGCCACAACCTAAGCTACCGCCTCCGCGCCGAAATCCCTGGAAAATTCAGCGCCCTCCCCACAAGAGCCGAAGCCATGTATGCCCCAGAACTCCGCGCCAACAGCGACGAAATGAAAATCCGCGTCAGCGATTAGCCTTATCTCATCACTTCTCACTCGGCACCACGACCTCGCCCTCACTCTGCCCGATAATCACCGCCGCACAAGAGTCCGAGAAAACATTCACCGCCGTCCGACTCATATCCAAAATTCGATCCACGGACAGCAACGCCACCACCGCCGTCTCCGCATTCGGGATCCCCGAGTTCTTCAGGATGAGCAGAATCGCCACCAGACTCGCGGAAGGTATCCCTGCCACTCCCACACTCGTGAGTAGCGCCGCGACAATCACGAAAAATTGCGAACCGATTCCCATCTCAACCCCCATCACCTGCGCCACGAAAATCACCGCCACGCATTCGTAGAGCGCTGTTCCATCCATATTGACCGTCGCCCCCAATGGTAGTATGAAACTCGCAACACGTTTCGAAACTCCTGCGTTGTCCTGTACTGCCCGCATCGTCACGGGTAGTGTCGCCGAAGATGAGGCGGTGGAAAACGCCAGCAAAAGCGCCGGTCTCATCGACCGAAAATGCGCGAGTGGACTGGTCTTGCCGATGAACTTGAGGGCCAGCGGCAGCACCACGAAAAGATGCAGCCCCAATGCCAGTAGCACCGTGACGAAATATTTCCCAAGCTGTGCGAACAGCCCCGCACCCGTCTCATAGACCACCGGCAGAATCAGCGCGTAAACCCCGATCGGAGCCACTGCCATGATCCATTTTGTCACCGTGATCATCGCCTCGTTCGCTGCTCCGAAAAATTGCCGCACACTGTCCCCGGAGTCACCCGGCAACTGCGTCGCCGCGATCGCAAACAGGATACTGAATACGATCACCCCCAGCATTTGCCCGTTGTCGCTCGCCGCAGCCACCACATTCTCAGGAACCATCGCTTTGAAAATACCGAGGAAGTCCTTCCCTTTGCGCTTCCCGGCCTCCTCCACCTTGTCCTTGTCGGAAACATCCGCCGCCGCTCCTTTCTCCTCGAAAGCCGCCTTGATCGCCTCGTTTGGCTGTCCGTCCACCAGCCCCGGACGCAGCACATTCACCACCACCAAGCCCAACGTGATCGCAACGAAACTCGAACAAACGTAGAACCCCACCGTCTTCAGACCCAGCCGCCCGAACCCTTCCACGCCCTTCATTCCCGTGATTCCGGAAACCACCGCCGTCACGATCAGCGGCACGATGATCATTTTCAGGCCTCTCATGAACAGATCTCCAATAAACCGACAGGTCTCGATCACACCCCCTGCGAATCTCCCAGCCGTGGAACCATCCTCACCCCCCCCGAAAAGTCCTCTCAACGCCAACGCCGTCAATGTCGCTAGAACCAACGCAATCAGAATATGCCAGTGAGTCGAAAGTCGTTTCATTCCCAAACCCAAGCCCATCCATCACCGATTGAAAAGAACTAGCGCCGTTTTCTTTCGTCTTGTGGTCGGTCCTATCCACCATCCCGATAGGCGTCGATAAAAATTTTATCCCCATTGGATCAAAGACTTCCGACACTCAGATCATCCGATTCTGTGGATGTTTCACAAATCTGAATGATTTTTTTGAAATTTTGCTGAACGCCGCCGAAAACCACTTCTGTGCAAAATTTTTTCACCCCCCACACCTGTGAGAGGGATTCATGGCCCCCATGGAAAATCCAAGATCCACAAGCACCTTCGTGGTAGCGCGCGGAGGTGTGACTACTACATGTAGTATTGTGAATAATTTGTGGATACCACATCTCCGAAAATCGGATTGACCCAGCACCCCGATTGCGAGCAGTCTCCTCAACGCTAAATCCAACTTCAGCGCCTCGTTTCAATCCGAAAGCAAACCTCACACAGATCTCAAGCATGTCCACCACCACCGTCACCCTCGGAGACCGCACCTTCACCCTCGACAAGTCCAAAGCCGAACTCGCCTTCAACTCGAAGAAGGTCATCAATGGCAAGGACACGATGTTCTTCAACATCCTCCCGCTCAAATATCAGTGGGCGTATGACCTCTACAAGACCATGAAAAACAACCATTGGGAGCCAGAGGACATCTCAATGCAGAAGGATGTCGAGCAATGGCGTTCCAACGAAATTTCCGATGTCGAGCGCTGGATCATCAAAATGGGCATCGGTTACTTCTCTGCCGCCGAAGGCATCGTCGGTGACAACGTGCTCCACGTCGTCCGCGAAGTCGTGACCGCTCCTGAACTCAAGCTCGTCTTGGGCCGCCACGCTCACGAGGAAAACATCCATGCCGACAGCCTCGTTTACATGATTTCCTCCCTTGGCATCAACCCCCACGAATGCGAGGCCATGTTCGAGGACGTCCCGACCATCACCGCGAAAAACCACTTCGTTACCTCGAACTCCAAAGCCCTCCGTCGTGACATCGACCTCACCGTCACGGAGAACAAACAGGCGCTTGCCAAAAATATCTTCATGTTCGGCCAGATCATGGAGGGCACACAGTTCTACGGCCTCTTCGGCATGATCCTTTCGCTCTACCGCCAGAACAAATTCCCCGGTATCGGCCAGATGTTCCGCTACACCCTCCGCGACGAATCCAACCACATCGAGGTCTTCCGCAACCTCCTCATGGATCTCATCGATGAAAACCCCGACATCTGGACCGACGAATTCCGCGCCGACCTCCGCGACACCATGAAACAGGGCATCGACCTTGAAAAAGCCTTCATCCGCGATTGCCTCCCCGTCTCCGGCCTCGGCCTCAACGCCACCGATTTCGAAACCTACATCGACTACATCGCCGACCGCCGCCTCCAGTCCTGCGGCCTAGCCCCGCTCAACGAATCCGTCTCCAACCCATTCCCATGGCTCGCCGAAATGATGGACATCAAAAAGGAACAGAACTTCTTTGAAGGGCGGGTGACCGAGTATCAAAAGGCGGCAGCGCTCTCAGCTGTTGACGACGATGATCTGTAAATCGCCGAAGGCGATCAGTGAAAAGTAATCAGTGAGCAGTGAGCAGTGGAAGAACATCATTTCGGAACGCAATAACATGTCGGATATCAACTCCTTTGAAGACCTCGATGTCTGGAAGCGCGGGTGCCAGCTCGCAGTGGATGTCTGTGTCGCAACCGACGATTCGAAGAACTACGCGCTCAAAGACCAGATGCAACGAGCTGCGATTTCCATCCCATCGAACATCGCCGAAGGTTCCGAGCGCGACAGCACCGCCGATTTCCTCCGCTTTCTCCGATACAGCAAAGGCTCCTGCGGCGAGCTCAGAACCCAACTATACGTCGCCGAACGCGTTCGCAAAGAGCTAGGCCAGCCATCACTCAGTAAATCTGCCGAGATGATCTCCGAAACCCGCCAGCTCTCAAAAATGCTCCAATCCCTCATCAACTCCCTAAAGCGCCACCTAAAACCCTAATCGCCCGCCCCACCACCTCTTCCACTGATCACTGTTTACTGATCACTTTCCACTCTCAGCCCTTTCGCCCGCCTGTTTCCAACCACCAAAAAAATCCCGACCCTTATACCGCCATGTACCGTAGTTTAAACCTCGCCGAAGACAACATCCTCAAGCAAGTCATCTCCGACCGCTTCGCCCTCGCCTCCACCGACCGCCCCTACGATTGGCGCGCAAGCATCCCTACCGAGAAACGCACCCCACACGCCGACATCATCGTCACCCGTGGTGAGAAGGAGACCCAGTTCTCCCTCGAAGACGTCGCCGACGCCATCGGCGATTCCCTTGCAGACCTCCTCATCGCCCGTTCCGAGGACGAGACCTCCATCTTCTCCGACGTCAACCGCAACTTCGTCTCCCAGGTCGCGCACAACGTCGCGGTCTCTCTCACCGAGTCCCTCGAAGCCGGTGGCCGCCTGCGTCTTTCCGAAGGCGATCTTTACCTCCTCATCGAGAAAGCCCTGCTCGAAAACGAAGCCTACGACGTCGCGAAATCACTGGCCTTCCGCCGCTCCTTCGAGAAAACCGGCAGAGTCGATCTCGGCTCCGCGCCCCACGCCCTTCCCGTCCGCCTCATCCGCCGCAACGGAAACGTCGTGCCTTGGAGCGAGACCAAGATCGAAATCGCCGTTAGAAAAGCTTTCCTCACCATCCACGAAAACCCGGAACCGGCCATCGACATCGCGAAAGCCGTCACCGAGCGCATCCGCCGTGGCGACCAATCCTTCGTCCACATCGAGGATGTCCAGGACATCGTCCAGGAAGAACTCATGCGCCAGGGCCATTTCAAGGCCGCCGCCCACTACGTCCTCTACCGCGCCTCCCGCAGCATGCTCCGCGAAGAAGAGGAAAACGAAGCCACCGCTGATCTCTCGCAGGACTCCATGATCGTCGTCACCACCGATGACGGCACCTCCTCCTTCTGGGATGGCATGGAGCTGAAGAAGCGCATCGCCTTCGCCTCCATCGGCCTTTCCCTCAACCTCCCCGAGGCCGACATCGAACGCGAACTCCGCCGTTCCATCGGCTCGGAAATCTCCGAAAAGGATCTTAAAGCCACCATCATCCTGAACTCCAAGACCCTCATCGAGAAGGACGCGGACTTCGCCAAATTCGCCGCCCGCATCCTGCTCTCCTACATCTACGAGGAAGTGCTCGACTGGAACATCGCCACCGACGGCGTCGACAAACTCAAGGAAGCCCACAAGTCCGGCTTCAAGTCCTACCTCAAGCACGGCGTCGCCATCAAACGCCTCCACCCGGAGCTCCTCGAGAAATACGACCTCGAGAAACTCGCCGAAGCCTTCGATCCAACCGCCGACCTCGATTTCGACTACCTCGGCATACAGACCCTCTACGACCGCTACCTCATCGTCGACAAGACGGGCGACAAGCACCACCGCATCGAGACCCCGCAGTTCTTCTGGATGCGTGTCGCCATGGGCCTCTTCAAGAAAGAGGAAACCAAGGCCGAGGACTGGGCCATCCGCCTCTACAACCTCTACAAGGGCCGCCGCTTCTGCTCCTCCACTCCCACCCTCTTCAATTCCGGCACCCTCCACTCCCAGCTCTCCTCCTGCTACCTCTACAAGGTGGACGACTCCATCGAGTCCATCATGCAGCGCGGCATCGCGGAAAACGCCTACCTTTCCAAGTGGGCCGGCGGCCTCGGCGGATCGTGGACCGCAGTCCGCGGCACGGGAGGCTACATCCAGGGCACCAACGGCGAGTCCCAGGGCATCATCCCTTTCCTCAAGCTCCACAACGACCAGCTCTTGGCAGTGAATCAGGGCGGGAAACGCAAGGGCTCCGGCTGCGCCTACCTTGAGACATGGCACAACGACATCGAGGACTTCCTCGAGCTCCGCAAAAACACCGGCGACGACCGCCGCCGCTGCCACGACATGAACACCGCGAACTGGGTGCCCGACCTCTTCATGAAACGCATGGAGGACCGCCAGAACTGGACCCTCTTCCGCGCCAACGAAACCCCCGACCTCCACGACCTCTACGGCAAGGCCTTTGAGGAAAAATACGAGCAATACGAAGCCCAGGCCGCCGAGGGCAAGATCTGGTCCCGCGTCATTCCCGCCATCGAGCTTTGGAAATCCATGCTCAAAATGGTCTTCGAGACCGGCCACCCGTGGATCACCTTTAAAGATCCGTGCAACGTCCGCTCCCCGCAGGATCATTGCGGCGTCATCCACTCCAGCAACCTCTGCACCGAGATCACCCTCAACACCTCCGATGAGGAAACCGCCGTCTGCAACCTCGGCTCCGTCGTCCTCGACTCCCACATCAACCGTGACGGCGCCCTCGACCACGAGATGCTCAAGGAAACCATCACCGTCGCCATCCGCGCCCTCGACAACGTCATCGACATCAACTTCTACCCCACCCAGGCCGCCAAGACCGCGAACTCCCGCCACCGCCCCATCGGCATGGGCGTCATGGGCCTGCAGAACGCCCTCTACAAGCGCAACCTCGCCTTCGCATCCGATGCCGCCGTCGAGTTCAATGACGAGATGATGGAGGCCATCGCCTACTACGCCTACAGCGCCTCCAGCGATCTCGCCGCCGAGGTCGGCACCTACTCCAGCTACGAGGGCTCCAAGTGGAGCAGGGGACTCCTCCCGCAGGATACCGTCGATCTCCTCGAGGACGAGCGCGGCCGCAAGATCGATGTCCCGCGCGGCGGGAAAATGGATTGGTCCGTCGTCCGCGAGAAAATCGCCAAGCACGGCATGAGGAATTCCAACGTCCTCGCCATCGCGCCGACCGCCACCATCAGCAACATCATGGGCACCACCCCCTGCATCGAGCCGAACTACAAGAACCTCTACGTGAAGTCCAACCTCTCCGGCGACTTCACCATCCTCAACACCGAGCTCGTCCGCGATCTCAAGAAGGCCAACCTCTGGTCCCCGGAAATGGTCGATCAGTTGAAATACTTCGATGGCGAGCTCGACAACATCGATGACATCCCGGAAGCCATCAAGCAGAAGCACAAGACCGTATTCGGCATCGGCCACGAATACATCGTCGATGCCGCCGCCCGCCGCCAGAAGTGGATCGACCAATCCCAATCGGTCAACCTCTTCCTCGCCACCCCGGATCTCAAGACCCTCAGCCACATGTACCGCCGTGCATGGGACAAGGGCCTCAAGACCACCTACTACCTCCGCACCCTCCAGGCATCCAACGTCGAGAAATCCACCCTCAACGTCCAGAAGGAGCAACGCGGCCACATGGCCACCCAAACCGCCGCCACCGCCGCAACCAACGCCGCCGCCAAAATGGAATACACCGCAGAACAGAAAAACGCCTGCTCGATTGATGCCATGATGAACGGGGGAGAGTGCGAGGCTTGCCAGTGATGCGGTATCCTTCTAAGTAAAAACCCTGTTTCAGCGGCCTGTAGGGGTGAAGCATCCATGGTCAACTATAAATGAGTGGTATATTCAACATCTGCTCTGAATAGAAATATGAACACTAGCCAGCTATGCAGAGCCCTAACGAATGTAGGATACCTCGGACGCGGAGATGTTTTCTTCCCTCAAGCGTGGCTGAATAACTTCCACGGCCAAGATATCGAGTTCGCGGAGTGTATTCTCCAAAATCTGATTTACGTGAGCCAGAGCCAAGTGCGATCACTTGTAGGCGACGCTCTGTCAAACCTCAGCCGTATTATACCTCGCTCAGAGCAACTCAGTCTGGCTCAGACGTGGGCATCATTTAGAAATCAAATGCTCTTAGTCGGAGTTTCAGACCCCACAGGGGCTGGGGGAGAAAGCTCTCCTATTTATACTAGAATTGCAAAAGTTTCCCATGGCTTTCCGCCAGAAAACATTTTACATCACACTGAGGCGATCCAGCGTGTTAAGGATGTAGCAGGCACGGTTGTTTTCATAGATGACTCGATTGGTTCGGGTCAACAATTCAGCGATTTTTGGAATCATAAATGGAACAAAGACGATTCATTTGCTAGCGTCACCCAAACATGGAGGGACATGGGAAGCGACTATGCCCAGCCCCAGTTTTTTTATATACCTATAATTGCACACAGCTCAGGTATCGAGGAAATCAATGAAAAATGTCCGGAAGTGGAGGTGTTGCCGGTTTACAGGATCGATGATACTTATTCGGCAAGAAACCCGGACTCAATAATTTGGAACAACCGTTTTAAGAAACACGAGATTGACTCCTTCGTAGCGCGGAATTCGGCGACTGCGGGGATACGAGAAATTTGGGGACACCATCAGCTTGCGCTTTGTGTAATTCTAGAAACAGGAGTGCCTGATTTTACCCTGCCTCTACTCACACATTCTTCTCCCACCTGGAACCCCTTGGTAAAACAACTGTAAATGGATTTTAACGAAACGACAGGTCTTAGAAAGGTGCTATCAGACAGATTCACCTACAGACAGGAATGTTTGGAGGATTGGGAGCGATATTTTTGCACACCGTCTTATCTAGACTCGATGGTAGCAGCGCGCCCCTGTGTTCTAGAAGGGAGTCGCGGATCAGGAAAGACGACAGCGCTTCGCTGTCTCTCATATAATTCTCGCAGAAGGTTACTGTTGGAAGACGCCGGAAAAATCGAGTCTTGGTCATACTTCGGTATGTTCCACCGAATGGATAGTAGTAACGGCCAAGTGTTTTCCGGCCCCGAAATAAGCGGCGAACTTTGGCAGAAACTCTTCATCCACTACCTAAACCTTCAAATGATCCGTCGTCTTTTGGTGATGTTGGGTGACATCGAGAAGGATTTTGATGAACCTGTCCAATTATCGGATGAAATTTGCTCTGCTGTTGGCCGGCTAGCCGGCCTTCCTGCAAATCCCAAGGGTGTATGTGGCCTTCGGAGTGCGGTCGAAGAAGCTTTGTTAAGCCTCCTTGAAACTGTCAGCAACATTGGAGAAGAAAAAGAGTTTAGCGTTTCACCATTAGGTGATGCATTTAGGCTTCTAATCCAATCGGTGAAGAAAATTGATAGATTCAAGAATATTCGCTTTTTCTACTTGATCGATGAATACGAGAATCTGAGTGAAAATCAACAGAGAGTCGTCAATACACTAATAAAGCACTGTGCACCTGATTATTACATAAAGATAGGTATTAGAAAGCACGGTCTTCGTACAAATCTAACCTTAGTTGACGACGAGTTTCTGGCACACCCAGCGGACTACGAACGAATTGAGATATACAAGGCACTCAGTGATGAGCGATACAGAGATTTCGCACTTTCAGTGGTATCATCTCGTATATCTGGTCTCCCAATTACTCAAGATCTCACAGCCCTATTCGAAAAAATCACTCTTAGGGAGGAAATGGATCGATATTGTCCGCCATCACTCAGGAAACAAATTGAAGCAGATTGGAGGGAGGTTGTCGGAGTGAATTTGAATCTGAGCCTCTTAAAAAAGCTATTTCTTCTTGGATACCAAGATCATCACAGAATTCATTCTGACCGACTTATAGAATATTCGAACGATCCTGCCAATGATCCCAGTTTGAAGGATGCTTACGGTAATTACGCATTCAGTGTAGTTCTCGCAAGTCTGAGATCCACGAAGTCTCGTCTCAAGAAGCGATATTCTGGAATCGACACTCTTATCGATTTGTCGGGTAGAAACATCAGATACTTTACTGAGCTTATAATCAGATCGTTCTACGAAGAACTTGGAGACGCTAATCGCCTGGAGACTATCTCGGTCGATGCCCAAAGTTCAGCAGTTGTCGCTACTGGTGAAGTTTACCTCGAGGAGATTGAGGTAAGGGGTCTTAGGGGGAAAGGCGTTAGGAGATTAATGGCCGGTATTGGGTCGGTCTTTGAGGGGTTGTCGAGGACACCGTTTGAGGGGCCCCCAGAAATCACACAATTTTTGTATTCGTCTGACGGATCAATACCGAGCGAGGCTGACAGAGCAGAACAATTACTGCGAGATTCGGTGACCCATGGGGGACTGCTAGAAGCTATTAGAACCAAGGCAGAGATTGCAGGTGACGCAAAAATTAGCGAATATCGAATTTTCCCATTGTTCTGTCCGTTCTTCGGATTCAGTCACAGGAAAAAACGTCAGATAAATTTGCTTGCTAGAGAAATAGTTATTCTTGCTAGCGATCCTGAGGAAGGCGCGAAACTAGTTCTCAAAAGGCTTCGAAAGGGAAGAAAGGGCGGAGAAGAACTCGAGGAATTATTTTAATTTGAATATCCAATATACAAAACAGATCGAAAATGATGAACTTGATCGATCCGACGTCGTCCTTATTGGAGCAGAAAGTGCGAATGAATCGCGTGCAGGCTGGTGGTCTAACTTTCGCCAAGCTAGGACATTCTCAATTATTCCCTTGGGAAACCCTGTTTTAGAATTTCGAATTGGCTCTTCAAAATATCAAGTCCGAAACACGTCGCACCTCCGAGGCCTGTTGGAAGAATGGAGTAAAATTGGCGAAGTTCATATTGATATAACAACTCTACCTTACGAAGTATGGGGTGCATTAATTCGCCGAGCAATATTTGATAAGATTGCTGTCAGAGCGGTCTATGTCGAACCGAAAGAGTATACAAGCAAAAGTCGAGCCGATGTAATTCGTGAGTTTGAGCTATCTGACGAGATTCATGGAGTTCAAGATTTCCCCGGATTCAGCAGATTTATTGAAGACGATGAGCCCTTTAGTCTAATTGTTCCGTTAGGTTTCGAGGGTGTGAGATTCGGTTATCTCCTTGAAAAAATAGGTGCCGAAGATGCTAGTGACGTGGTTCCAATTATTGGTCTGCCCGGGTTCCGGCCGGAGTTCGTGAGGTATGCATTTGAGGCTAACTTGTCCACACTGGAGCGTACCGGTTACCATAATTCTATTCGTTATGCTCGCGCTAATTGCCCATTTTCGATTTTCAACCAGATTTGCGAGGTTGCGGGGGAGCTGCAGGAGGGACTAATCAAATTTGGCCTCATAGGAACCAGGCCACATGGTTTGGGGATCATACTTTACAGCTTGCTTTCGAAAAGAAAAACGGCTTTGAAGTTTGATTTTCCAATTCGGAGGTCTGGACGAAGCTCAGGCATAGGGCGAATACTTGTCTACGACATCGATAAATTTAGGAGGGATGTTGGAAATGTTACCTAATGATCAGGTTTTTACTCCACCCAATCTCGCCAGATCATTGATCAGCCATTTGCCGGAGTTCGATGAGGTGGTTGTAGCTGACTACGCGGCAGGAGCGGGAGAGTTACTAGTTTCAGCAAGAGATAGGTGGCCATTGTCGACGATCATAGGATTTGATATCGATCCAAGTCTAGTTAGGAGGCTGCGCCGGAGATTCGATAAAGCGACCTTCAAAAATACCGATTTTCTCAAGATCAACTTAAAGTCTTTTCTGAACTCTTTGCCGAAGTTGCCGAATGTAATTGTCCTCAATCCGCCATTCTCAGTTCGTTCGCGTGGCTTGGTATGTGTGGAATTTTCGTCGAAGGAATGGAGAGCGTCAATAGCGCTCGCATTTCTCGCTAAAGCGGTCGATTCACTGAACCCTGGAGGTGTTGCTGTGGCAATCCTACCCAGCGGGGTGCTATCATCAGAGAGGGACACGATGCTTCTGTCTGAAATCAAACAACTAACGGATTTTGAGGTGCTTGAGCCGAGGCTCGAGAAAATGTTTAAAGGCTATGACATCTCTTGTTCCATTGTTCGGGCAGTTAAACGAAAGCGGAGGAAAAAATTAATTTCACCGCCAACACAGGCTGAGACAGAGATTCAAGTTCAGAGGGGAGGCTTCGACCACCTGTCGAACAAGTCGTGGATGCGGAGATCTAACAATCACCCGGTTAGACTGATCCACACTACAAACCTCTCCGATAGGAAATTAGCGGGACAAATTGGATGGGTTGATACTGCTACAAGCGGTTGTGAAGCCCCGGTTATAATTTTTCCTCGTGTGGGGCGAATTCGGCAGGATAAAGTCATCCTTCTAGAGGATGCGTCTAACTTTTCTTTTAGCAAATGTCTGATGGTGTTGAGTGGAGGTGACTATCATTGCATGCGGGGTCTTCAAGCTCACATTCTTGAGGATTGGGAAAACTTTTTGGATTGTTATGGTGGGACAGGAGCCCAATACACGACGATTTTGAAGATTACGAAGTTTGTTAGAGATTGGGCTAACGAAAGTGATAACTTCGGAACACCGAAAAAGTAGATGGGTCATTCGGGTCAGGTGCTTCGTCGCAACATTTCAGCCTCTCGAAATTCATTCCTGCATAGAGATTTGCTCGGGAGTCGGTGGGCAGGCGATTGGGTTAGAAAGGGCAGGGTTTGAGGCCTTGGCGCATGTGGAGTTTGACCGCCATGCCTGTGAGACGCTTCACCATTAGTCAGATTGAGTTTTCAGGCGACTCTTACCGTCTAGCAGTTGTATTAAGGTCGTTGGTGCCGGATTTCCGAAGGAATTCTGAGGGGTATTACTCGCTGTCGGATATAGCGCAGTAAAGGTTTTTAGGAACCATGGCTCATTTGATCCGTTCCATAAGGAACAGATTCTGCATTTCCTGCCGGAATTATTTGATGCATAGCACCCTTGACTCAGGCTCCCTATCTCGACAAAGGTGGGGGATGGCTAGAAGTTCTGAGAGGGTCTCTGGGGATAATGAGGTGGAAGAAGCGGAGTTAAGTCGCATTTTTCTAGGTTCGCGTGTCTTGCCAGAAGCGGCTTCTGGATTTTCTCCAAATTTGGATAGCCTTGAGGCTGCGATCAGTGACTGTGACATAGTTATCGATACGAACGCATTGCTAATTCCATACATTTCAGGTGCTGATAGTCTTAAAGAAATTATCAGAATTTATAAAATATTAATCTCCGAAAACAGAGTTTTTCTTCCAGCTCAAGTCGCCCGAGAGTTTGTGAAAAACAGACCAGCTAAGATATCAGAGCTTTTACAAGGAGTGAGCGATAGACTGAGTACGATCCCTAATACGGAAAAATTTGCATATCCTATACTTGAAGATGTTCCAGAGTACAATGAAATAAACAATATCATTGAAAATATAGCATCACTTAAGAAGTCAATTTTGACCAATAGGCGCGAGTTAATTGCCAAGGTGAAAGCGTGGCAGTGGAATGACCCAGTAAATTCGCAATATAGCGAAGTTTTCACTAGCGACAGAATCATCGATTTAAATCAAAGCCATCAAGAACTTGCTAAGGATTTCAGGGAGAGGAAAAGTCTTTTTATTCCTCCAGGTTACAAAGACTCCAGCAAAGAAGACGAAGGAGTGGGCGATTTTCTCATTTGGAAGACTATATTATCTTTAGGACAGAGAAATAAGAAAAATTTGGTGTTTGTCAGCGGCGATGAGAAAGCTGATTGGCAGTATCGTTCAGGCGGTGAAGGTTTTTTGCCGCGTTATGAGCTGGTGGATGAATATCGTCGAGAGTCTGAAGGAAAGTGCTTCTACATGATAAAACTTAGTAAGTTGCTCGAGATGATGGCGGGGAACACAGAGTCAATTGACGAAATCAGGGCTGCAGAAGAGAGAAATCGAGAAGAACGTCCTTCATCAAATATTGTCTCAGAACGTGTGCCTTGCGGTTCCTGCGAAGGCACTTTGGCGTTCGAATTGGGCGAAGCCATCGGCTCATCAGCTCACGCACAATGCCAGATTTGCGGTGCCACATACCATGCTCACAGGCATAGTGACAGTATTAGACTCAATCAGCCGTTTAAGAGCGCTCTGAGGAAAAAGACAAATCCCATTTTTCCTCACATTCGCTGCCCACAGTGTCAGTCAGGCGTTGCTTGTTATGTTGGCGATGAAATCATGAGCGTTGCAGACTGCCGCTGTATGTTTTGTGAGACCAATTTCTCAGTTTACCGAGAGAATAGAAAAATGGTTAAAGTATTTTTGGTGGAAGGCATTTGGCAGGATAATCCGAACTCTGTTCCGATTGAGTCGTAGATATGGTTAAGTCTCGCATCTTGATATTCGTAACATTTTTGCCTCTCAAACTCGATTTTAGCCTAAGAGATTGACACCAGATCCGAAAACTGTTCAAAAGAACCCATGAAGAATCCTTCCAAATCCACGGTTTCCCATTCCGGCCTCACCTGCATAGAGATTTGCTCGGGAGCCGGTGGTCAGGCGATTGGGTTGGAGAGGGCAGGGTTTGAGGCCTTGGCGCATGTGGAGTTTGACCGCCATAAATGGGGTCTAAATGGGGTCAGTCCCCGCTAATTAACATTTCTGCTTTCCCGTTCTCTCTCCCGTCGCTAGGATAGGGGAATGGCGAGGCCGATTCGATTCCAGTATCCGGGAGCTTGTTACCACATCATGGCCCGCGGCGATGGGGGGAAGTCGATTTTTGAGGATGACGACGACAGGAAGGCTTTCATAGGGCGGTTGGGTGAGGTTTGTGAACGATGCGGGTGGAAGGTTCATGCGTGGGTGCTGATGGGGAACCATTTCCACCTGCTCCTGGAAACTCCGGAAGCGAATTTGGTGGTCGGGATGAAGTGGTTGCTCGGAACGTTTTCCCAAGGATGGAACCGTGCGAGGCAGCGGCGGGGGCATGTTTTCCAAGGGCGTTACAAGTCGGTGCCGGTGAACGGGGAGGAGACGGGGGCTTACTATTTCCGAATCGTGGCGGACTACATCCACCTCAATCCGGCGCGGGCGGGGCTGGCGGGCGGCTCGAGTGGAAAGCTTGTCGATTACAAATGGAGCAGCCTGGGAGGGTATGCGAAGGGAAAGGCGCCGGATTGGATGGTGATTGATAGGGTGTTGCGGGCATTCGAGTTGGCGGAGGACGGGCGTGGGCGGCGAGCCTATGTGGCGTGGCTTGAAGCGAGGGCTGCGGAGGATGGAGGGAAGATCAACGACGAGGCGCAGGCGGCGCTGCGACGGGGTTGGTATCTGGGGGAGGAGAGCTTCAAGGACAAGCTGCTGGCTATGGTGGATCGGGCAAGGGGAGGGGAGAAGCCGCGAAAGGCAAAGGCAGGAGTGGCCAGTGCCCACGGGGAAGGTGAAGCGGAGAGGCTGATCAAAGTGGTCGGCAAGGTTCTGGAGTTCCCGACGAAGAGACGGGAACTCCAGAAGCTTCGGAAGAGCGACGAAAGGAAGGTGTTGCTAGCGGCAGTCCTGAGGCGAAGGACTTCGGTGGGGGTGAATTGGATCGCAGAGAGATTGGCGATGGGTCATCCAGGATCGGTGAGCCGAATGCTCGGTGCGATGCCGAGGGCTGGGAATTTGAAGAAGAGGCTAGGGGAGGTGGAAAAAATGTTAAATAGCGGGGACTGACCCCATTTATCGCTAAGGGACAGACCTCATGCGAAGAATTCGCTAGACTGTTCGAAAGAACAGTCTAGGTTGAAGGCATGAGACGAGCACGGTGGATCGCCCCCTGGAAGGATTCGGAGACGAAACCTGCCATTTACCACTGCATCAGCCGCGTGGTTGAGAGGCGGTTTGCTTTTGGCGTGGAGGAAAAGGAGCGTTTCCGAACCTTGATGCGGATGATGGAGAATTTTACGGGGTGCCGAGTTCTTTCCTACTGCCTGATGTGCAATCACATACACATTCTGCTGGAGGTTCCGCCAGTTCCGCAGGATGGAATCGAGGATGGGGATTTTCTCAAGCGTTTATCGGCTCTATATGGCGAGGCTTCTGTGGCGGATGTGGCCGGGCAATTGCATGCGGCGCGGAATGAGGGTGGATTGGAAGTAGGGAATCCGGAGAGGGTTGCGGAGATCAAAGAGCGTTTCACCTATAGAATGAATGACCTGGGGGAATTCATGAAGGGGCTGTTGCAGCGTTTTACCCAGTGGTTCAACGGTCGGCACAAGAGGAAGGGAACCCTGTGGGAGCAAAGGTTTAAGAGTGTGATCGTGGAGAGCGGAACGGCAGCGCGGACGATGGCGGCGTATATCGATTTGAATCCCGTGCGGGCTGGGATGGTGGAGGATCCTGCGGAATACCGATGGAGCAGTTACGGGGAAGCGGTTGGCGGAGGTGCGAAGGGGAACGGGAAGAAGGCGCGGGAAGGGCTTGTGAGGGCGATCACTTCCGACACGGATACAGGGTTTAACGCTGGTAAATGGAAGGATGCTTCGCGGAGATACCGGCGCCTGATGGGGATTGCGCTGGAGCGCAAGACGCTGAACGCGAAAGTCCAGGTTACAGGGAAGCTGCGCATTTCCAAAAACGACGCGGAAGCTCTGGAATCCGGAGACAGCGAGTCGGCTTTGCCTGAATTGCGGTTGTCGAAGATGTTGAGGTGCCGGGTGAGGTATTTTACGGATGGTGCGGTGATAGGGAGCAAGGAGTTTGTGAACGAAGCCTACGAGTCCGCCAGGGACAGGTTTTCCGATAAACGAAAAAACGGAGCGCGGCGAATGCGGGGGAATGCTGCTGCGGCGCGGGATCTTTGGAGCATGCGGGCGTTGCGGGTCGGGATCGAGTGATTGGGGGCAATTGTTGGATTTTAACATTTTGGCCTCTCAAAACTTCTTTTTTAGCTCCAAGATTGACAGTAGAACTGAAAACTGTTCAAAAGAACCCATGAAGAATCCTCCCCAATCCACGGTTTCCCAGTCCGGCCTCACCTGCATTGAAATTTGCTCGGGAGCCGGAGGGCAGGCGATTGGGTTGGAGAGGGCAGGGTTTGAGGCCTTGGCGCATGTGGAGTTTGACCGCCATGCCTGTGAGACGCTTCGCCTGAACCGTCCGGACTGGAACGTGGTGGAAGGGGATGTGCGTGATTTCTCGGCGAAGGAGTTCAAGGGCGTGAAAATCCCGCTCAATCCCAATAAAATAGGCAGGGTTGACGACCCCTTGACAGAGGTAGTATTGTTCTTGCGACCATCATCTGGATCGAAACCCGGCTAGAATCTCAAATGCAACTCTCATTCTCACATCGGAAGGCAATTCAGTCGCTCAATTTTTTCGCATGTGCAGCTCACGGGCGTATCAACAAAATGAAGGCCTTGAAGCTGATCTACTTCGCTGACCGCTACCATTTGCGCAAATTTGGCCGTCCCGTGACGAACGATAGTTATTTCGCCATGCCTTACGGTCCCGTGGCATCCCAGTGCCTGAACCTGCTCAATGAAAAGGAGGAATTCACGGCACCGATAGAGAACGAATACCGCAGAAAGTTCCTGAAGCGGCAGGACAATCTGTTGTTTGATTCCAAAGCAGCGGTAGATGAGTCAGTTCTGTCGCAAACCGACTTGGAGGCCTTAGGCTATGCTTGGGAAACCTACTCGGAAAAGGATGAGTTCCAGCTTGCGGATGAAACGCACAAGTTTCCTGAATGGCTAAAGCACAAAGCCGCCCTTGAGGCGGGGCAGACACGCCGGGTGATGTCTTTTCAGGATTTTCTTATGAACCCGCCGGAAGGTGTCGAGAAATTGGAACCTTTGGATGAGGAGACCAGGGCGGATCTACTCGATGAGCTACAATCCATCAATGCTGTCGAAAGCCTCTGGAGTTGACACCTTTTGACAGGCGTGAAGATTCCACTTGAACTCCGGTATATTCGTCAGGGCGCGGTCTTTTACATGAAGGATCGTCGTCTCTCCTCACCTGAGCCACACTACTTCGTCGTGCTAAACCATGACCCTCTGACTGCGCAAACGCTTCTCCTTGCGGTCTCAACTTCAAAAATTGATAAGGTTGAAAAGCGAATTTCAAGAAAAGGCTTTCCTGTTGAGACGAGAGTGGTGATTGAAGAAACGGAATATCAGGACTTCACCACTCAAACCTGCATCGATTGCAATACGGTCTTCTCTAAGCCTCTTGCTGAACTGGTATCACAATATCAGTCGAAGGAAGTAAGATCTCATTGTGACCTCCCAGAAGACAAGCTCGAAGAGGTCATTGCGGGCGTGTTGCTGAGTCCCCAAGTCACCCCCGAAGAAAAGGCGATGCTGAAGAAGCCGGGCTAGGATAATTCGTGTCATGTGCTTCATCACGATATTTTTGCCTCTCGAAATCCTTCCAGCCTCCAAGATTGACAGAAGACAGTTAAAAACTGTTCAAAAGAGCCCATGAAGAATCCTCCCCAATCCTCGGTTTCCCAGTCCGGCCTCACCTGTATTGAGATTTGCTCGGGAACCGGTGGTCAGGCGATTGGTTTGGAGAGGGCAGGGTTTGAGGCCTTGGCGTATGTGGAGTTTGACCGCCATGCCTGTGAGACGCTTCGACTGAACCGTCCGAACTGGAATGTGGTGGAAGGGGATGTGCGTGATTTCTCGGCGAAGGAGTTCAAGGGCGTGGATCTGCTGGCCGGCGGCGTTCCCTGCCCGCCCTTCTCGAAAGCGGGAAAGCAGCTCGGGTCCAACGACGAGCGCGACCTATTCCCCGAAGCCCTCCGCCTGGTGGACGAATGCCGCCCCAAAGCCGTCATGCTGAATTAATGAAACTACCTCCTCACAATCCTAACCGAGTCGTTGCCACTGACGGCTTTGAGAATACGACTTGGACGAATGGAGATCGTGCAAAGTCCGCTACTTGTGTCATCGAGCATTATGGACGCCAACGCGGGATGGACGATGACACTGAGACTCTCGCCGTGGATCTAATCGCCGATGTCGTCCATTTCCTGCACTCGGAAGGAATCGATGTGGATCAAGTCCTCCGCTCGTCAAAGAGGCACTTTGAAGCAGAGGCGGGAGAGCCGCTTTCCGCCTAGCCAAAGTGGCATTATCGCTTATTCTTCAACCATGTCAGCATCACTTAGAGCAATCGAGGCCACGGTTTCGGAGGACGGCACCGTCACATTGGCGGAGCACGTCACCGGTCCTTGCAAGGCAGTGTTGACCCTGCTTGTAGAGGAACTCACGCCGAACGCGACCACTTTGGAAGCGATGAACGAGCCGTCCGAAGGCATCCAGCGCTACAAGACCGCCTCCCAAGCCAAAGCAGCCCTCGGCATTTGATGAGGGAGATCGTTTTCAAGAAACAGTTCAAAAAGGACGTCGAGCGCATCAAACGCACGGGACGGCCCATGGACAGGCTCGCCGAATCCATCGATCTCCTCGCCGAATCAAAACCGCTACCGCCCATCAACAGGGATCATCAGCTCGTTGGAAACATGAAGGACTACCGGGAATGCCATCTTGGTGGCGACTGGCTGCTCATCTATCAAGCGACCGAGGAAACTGTCACATTTATCCGCACCGGCACCCATACCGAACTTTTCGATTGAACCACCGCCCTGTGTCCCGCATCTCCTCCATTGACAGCAACGGGGTATCGGAGCACGCTGAAACAAGTGAAAGTCCAACCTCCATCCCGGAAACTGACGGCCATCAACGACGCGCTTTCGAAGATGCCGCTCGAGCCGTTGCCGGCGGAAAAAGTCCGCGCTCAGGTGATCCAGCACCTTTCGGAAGCGAGATCCGAGATGTTTTCCGAAAACTACGGACGCTTCACCGAGGACGACCGCTCCTGGGACATTTCCTTCTGGCAGAAACAAGGCCCGACGGCGATTTTCGATGCCATGTGGGGAATGATCAAGGACCACCGCCTGCTCACAAAAGACGATGCTACAGAGCCAAGACTTCAAAGAACTGTTGAGCGTTTTGGCAAGGCATGAGGTGCGCTACCTTGTGATTGGCGGCTACGCCGTCATGCTTTACTCGGAACCCCGCTGGACCAAAGACCTCGATCTTTGGATCGCCATTGATCCAACCAACGCGCGCGCCGTCTTCAATGCGCTCAAGGAATTCGGTGCCCCTCTCACCGGCCTCACTACAGCGGACTTCTCCGAACCGGGCTATTTCTATCAGATGGGCAACCCTCCCTTGCGTGTCGATGTCATGATGGAGATTCCCGGTGGCGATTTCAACGAGGCATGGGAGAGGCGCAATACCGTCTCCATCGGAAAAGAACCGGTTCATTTCATCAGCAGGGAAGACCTTATCTCTGTCAAACTCGCCTCGGGACGCGATCAGGACCTCAAGGATGTCGATGCGATCAAAAAGTCCCAGCCGGATGTATAACCTTTCCTACGGTTGTTTCATCTCAACATTCCAGCCTCACCTTTATCGAGATTTGCTCGGGAGCCGGTGGGCAGGCGATTGGGTTGGAGAGGGCAGGGTTTGAGGCTTTAACGCATGTGGAGTTTGACCGCCATGCCTGTGAGACGCTTCGCCTGAACCGTCCGGACTGGAATGTGGTGGAAGGGGATGTGCGTGATTTCTCGGCGAAGGAGTTCAAGGGCGTAGATCTGCTGGCCGGCGGCGTTCCCTGTCCGCCGTTCTCGAAAGCGGGAAAACAGCTCGGCTCCAACGACGAGCGCGACCTTTTCCCCGAAGCCCTCCGCCGGAGGGGCTGACACCAGTCTGCCACTCTCGCAGGGTTCCGAAACTGGGGAGAAACTCGGGCAAATTGGAGAAGAGAACCACGGATGGACGCTGATAGACGCGGATAAAATCATGATGAAGGGTCGTTTTTCAGGTGCATGAGCGGCATCGGCAGGGTTAAGACCCATTTTCGGCCTCGATTTTCGGTTCCTAATCCGTGTCCATCCGCGTTTATCCGTGGTTCAAACTCTTTCCTCTCCCTAGTGGAGGAACCCTGGCCACTCTCATTTTCCTTTTGATTGCGCCAAGGGACGGATTCCGCAATATTACACCCATGAATCAGTTGGCCTTGGAAATCGAAAAAGCGCTTCCCGCGATGGAGCCCGAAGCGGCACGGAATTTCGAAACGGCGGTCAGAGCCATGCTGTCGCTTGCGAAGCGCGGTGAATTCGGTGAGGCATCGGACTTCGACCGCCTGCTGAAGGAGGAAGAAGCCTTGCGCGCAGCCATGCGCCGGGAAGGCCGCCAGTTTTCCGGCAGCGACCGCCTGACCCGCGACGAACTCCATGATCGCCATGCGCTTCGTTGATACCAACGTGCTGCTGTATGCGATAAGCACATTGCCCGGTGAAGAGGCCAAAGCCGCAAAGGCACAGACAATCCTCACGGATCGGGACTTGGCCATGTCCGTCCAAGTTCTTCAGGAATTCTACGTTCAGGCCACGCGCAAGAGCCGTCCCGAGCCGCTCACCCATGACGAGGCGCTCGGATTCATTCATAGCTGGCGACGATTTTTCATCCATGACATCACCCTTGAGATCCTGGATGACGCTTTGGCCATCAAAGCCCGATACCAGCTTTCCTACTGGGACTCCGCGATCATAGCTGCGGCAAGAACCTCGAATTGCAGCGAAGTCTTCTCGGAAGACATGGGCGACGGACAGGATTACGGGGGAGTCAAAGTAGTGAATCCTTTCAAACCGTGAATAATCCTCCCCAATCCACGGTTTCCCAGTCGGGCCTGAGCTGCATAGAGATTTGCTCGGGAGCCGGTGGGCAGGCGATTGGGAAGAAGTGCCGAGTGATCAGTGGGAAGAGGAAGTGAGAAGTGAGAAGTGGGAAGAGGGCATTCGATGTGGTGGAAGGGGATGTGCGTGATTTCTCGGCGAAGGAGTTCAAGGGCGTGGATCTCCTGGCCGGCGGCGTTCCCTGTCCGCCGTTCTCGAAAGCGGGAAAGCAGCTCGGCTCCAACGACGAGCGCGACCTGTTCTCCGAAGCCCTCCGCCTGGTGGACGAATGCCGCCCCAAAGCCGTCATGTTGGAGAATGTCCGCGGCTTCCTGGATGCCGTGTTCACCGATTACCGGATGAGCCTCAAGAAGGATCTCAAAGCCATGGGCTACGAAGCCAGTTGGCATCTGCGTCCGTGCAAATTTATTTTGCGCCCTTCTGTTTAATCCGGATTCGTCCTCAATCTCGACTCCCAGTGTCTGAAAACAAAAAATGATTCCGAAGATCCAGACGTCATTTTGGCTCAAAATCTTGAAAATTTTCGCTCGAGCCATCCGAAAATCGAGTTCAAAGAAGTATCGGCAGTGCGCGGCACACGACTCCGATTTCCGGAAGCGAACCAGGCCGCGCCTTCTTTCGTACCAGAACAGGGAATTCGTAGCGTTTACACTCAGCCCTACACATCGTCTTCCGATTTGATCCGGCTGCTTCAGGATCGGTCACTCATCGTTGAAGATCCAGCCATTGCGGTGCAATGGATCGAAAATGTCGGGTACTATCGCCTGAAAGGTTACGGACTTCACTTCCGGATGCGCGATGGGAATCAAAAACTTACCGAGAACTATCAGGCTGGAACGAGGTTTGATTAGATCATTGAACTCTTTGAATTTATAGACCCTGAATTTCGGGCATGGGAGACAAATTCGTCTCCCATGCCTCTTTTCTAACAGCCGCTAAGCCATGTGCAACAAGGTGCTCGCGCTGTGGGACTGGCTCTAAACTAAACGCCTGCGTCAACGGGAGGGGACGCCGTTGTGGATCACACAACCGGGCAAACTGCCATGGCGTCCTATTCGTAGAGGACGTCTTGGGCGAAGTCGAAGGCAAGATCGTCCTAGAAGACTGGGCTACGACAGTGTTGAACTCAGGAAGCATGTCGCGGAGAAGGGAGATTGAAAATTTCTTCTGCCGGATCAAGCGTGGAGCCGACATGCTGCGTGGCAAACAACGGCCTCGGTTTGATCACTCTCAAGCTTGTCCCCTGGCAGCAGGGCTGCATGCGGGAAAGCTACAGCATGGCTGTAGCAATCCAAGGTGTCTGCGGCACTTTAAAACGGAGGATTCAAGCAGGCTCTGAGGAGGCGAGCGAAACCAATTCCTGGAATTCCGTCTCGCTGTGATGGTGGGCTGGGTGACCGGTGGTCCAATCACTATACCTCCTCTTGGAGGATCCCTTACTTCAGGGTCACTTCCACTTTTTCCTGGGTCTCAACTCGCACGCCGTCGAGTTTTCCGAATTCGGCCTTGGCGGCTTCTTTGTCGGTTTTGGCGGTTTCTGAGATCTTTTTGAGTTGGTCTTTTTGGGCGATCATCTTGCCGACTTCGACATCGAAGAGGGTAACGGTGTCACCATCGACGTGTGTAGCGGTGGATGCTTCGATTCCGGGGGCGACGACGAGTTTCATGGTGATGCGCATGTCGGCGAGCATCTTGGTCATCATTTCCTCCATCTGCGGGTTCTCTGCGTTTTCGTCGGACATATCCATGTCCTTGTAGTCGGTTTCGGGTGTCGTGATTTTCAGTTTCCCATCGGCATACGCGAACCGGACGTTGTCCTCAGGCTTTTTCTCGGGCTTGGGAGCATTGGGATCCTGTTGGTTCATATCGCCGACAGCGTCGCCGGGACTGAGTGCGAGGGTATTGATATTGGCGAACTTGTAGTGCATGCGCGCGCCACGACGGCCGTCCTTATCGATCTTTTCGATTTTCACGAACTCGACACCCTCGCCGAGATTCGCGACTTTCTGCTTTGCCTTCTCCTCGGAGAACATTTCATCGATTGGGTCGGGCATGCCCGGTTGGGCGAACTGAGCCATCATTTCCATCATCTGCGCGCCAAGGATGGTTTCCTCGACAACGGTGCCGCTGCCGTCTTTTTCGAGGGTGACGGTGGTTTCGTTTTGGAGGCAGGCGGGGAGGGCACACGCCAAGGCGAGACCAATGATGTTTCGGACGGATTTAAGAAGTCGTTGTTTCATGGTGTGTTTATTGGCGGATTTTACGATGGTGGCAATACTCTTTTGTATGATCAAAGACTATGACTCCTGCTTATGATCTGAGTCATCGCTTTCAGGCGTGGGTTCTTGCTCTGTCTCTTCGGGATCAGGATTAGGTTTCTCTGTAGATTGCTCAGGATCTTTAGGTTCTTGAGCGGTTTCTTCGGAATCAGGCTCGGGAGACGACGTGGGTTCCTCGAGTTCCTGTGGGGGTTTTGGGGAAAGGAGTTCGATGACCTCGTTCTGGATGTCTTCGACCTGGTCGAGAGGGATGTTGGGGTCTTTGACAATATAGACTTCGCCAGTTTTCCGGTGCTCGTAGATGCGGAGGATGCCGCCAGTGGTTGGTTGGTTGTCGGTTTCCCTGAGGAGTTTCTGGCGTTCCAGCATGACAGCGAGAATGTAGCGGGTATTCTCGGTGTGATCCTGGTCTTCTTCGACCAAAGTGCGGAGCAGGTCCTCGGCGGTTTGCTTGGTGACGGGAGGAACGGTCTCGTTGATGGGCGTAGGGGTGAAAGCTGTGCGCCAGTGGGAGAAAGGGAGTTCGCCCTCGGTGGGTTCTGCTTCAATGGCTTTCCATGCCTCTTCGGTAAAATCCTTGCGTAGGTATCCGCTCGACTCGGGATCGGGGAAAAGTGCGGTGACGATGGGTTGGCCATCGGTGAATGGGGTGCCGGAGACGGCGCACTGGCGGCTGCGATTGCGGACATGCCAAGTTTCGTGAAGTGCCATAGGATTTAGTTACTGAAAGTGACGAGCTTGCGGATCGTCTGGTAGATTGGTCGCCCTGTGATCCGGCGGTGGTAGAGCCAAAAGCCGATGAGGGTGAAAACGATGTTCGGTAGCCAGGCGGCAAGCCAAGGCGAAACGACGGATGCTTCACCTAGAGAGAGGGTGATGGAGGAGACGAAGATCATCAGCACGGAAAGGACAACGGCGACGAAAACACCGCTGCCTGCTCCGCGCCGTGCAAAGTGGATGGAAAGTGGAGCGGCGAGTAGCACGGTAACAATGCAGGTGATTGGGAGAGCCCAGCGGTAGTGCCAGTGAGTGAGGTAGGCCGGGGTGTTTGAAGTCGGTTGTTTTGCGATCGGTGAGGCTAACCACGTGCTTAGTTCCGGGATGCCTAGGAATTCTACATCGAGACCGGGTTTGATAATTTGTGACGGCGTTTCTTTCCAAGTTTTGCGGACGAGATCCGTTTCCATTTGCTCAAAGGAAGGGGAGTCTCCGTCAGTGAAGCGAGCGATCGATGGTTTCGAGAAGGTCCAAGTCCGCTCCTGCCGGTCGTATACTGCCTGCTCTGTCGTCATCCTCGTTTTGAGAGTTCTGTCGGGGCGCATGGTCGTAATTTCTACGTCCTGCAATGGTTCACCCCTTTGGTAGTTAATGGGAAAAGCTCCGACCATCCAGAGCCGTTCTGAATTGGAGTCCCGATAAAGCACGTTGGATGCTTCGATAATCGGCTGGCCTTTCGCTTCGGCGATGAGTTCTTCGCGCATACCTTCCGCATGGGGTGCCCAGTGGTAGTTGAGGCCCAGTAGAAGCGCGCTACACCAGACCCCTGCGAAGATCAGGGGAGCTGAGACGCGAGCGATGCTGGTGCCGCTTTGTATGATGGCGATGATCTCGTTGCTCTTGGAAAATTTCCCCAATCCGTAGATAAGGGCGAGAAGGAGGGAGTAGGGAAGGATGACAATTAGAATCGCCGGGGCGCGGTAAAGATAGAAGAGCAGGATGGACTCCAGGAGGTTCTCAGCGCCTTTGAAGTCGCCTAAGTTGTCATTTAGATCGAGTAAGAGCCAGATGGCGAACAGGGCGGCGAGGCAGATCCCGAAAATGGTGAGAAACTGGCGGGAAAGGTATCGGTCAAAGGTTGTCCCGAGCGTATAGGCGAAGGCAGCGATGGCGGGCATGAAACAGAGAAACCCGAGGATGACAGGGCGCAAACGGTGGGTGCAGATGTGGGAATCGGGAAAGCCGCTGAACTGTTCTCCGACTGCCGTCATTTCCAAGGGAACCAGCAGATACGCGCCGAGTATTCCACAGAGAGTGAGCAGGGAGGGTGTTAGCCAGCGGTGAAGGGCGGTCATGGTCGCGGAGGAAAGGTGAATTCGGTGTGGCGGACTGTCGAGCGGTTTGATTCAGAGAGGTTTGTTCAACTTCGGAAGCCCGGGGGGGCGCTCCGACCTTTTGGGGTTGCGTGGGCGTGGGTGGCGGATAGTTTTTGGGCCTATGATCGTTTCACCGAAAATTCGCGGGTTTATTTGTACAACGGCTCATCCTGAAGGGTGTGCGAAACATGTTGAGGAGCAAATCGCGGTAGTTAAGGAGCGGGGAGAGATTGCGCGTGGGCCGAAGAAGGTGCTGGTGATCGGATCATCCACGGGATACGGCCTTTCCTCCCGGATCGCGGCAGCATTTGGCTCCAACGCAGCAACGGTCGGGGTGTTTTTCGAAAGACCGGGAACGGCGGATAAGGCGGCGACCGCAGGTTGGTACAACACGGTGGCTTTTGAGAAAGAGGCGATGGCTGCGGGCCTTTATGCTAGATCCTTTAACGGCGACGCATTTTCCGATGAGGTAAAGCATGAGGTGATCCAAGCGATCCACGAGGATCTTGGACAAGTGGATCTGGTGATCTACAGTCTCGCCTCGCCCCGACGGACGGATCCGAAGACGGGCGAAGTTTACAAGTCCGTGCTCAAGCCCGTTGGTGAGGTTTACACGAACAAGACCCTCGATACGATGAAGGGGACGGTGGAAGAAGTGACGATCCAGCCTGCCGAGGGAGATGACATCGCGCAGACCACGGCAGTGATGGGTGGTGAAGACTGGGAAATGTGGATTGATGCCATGCAGAAGGCGGGGGTTCTCGCTGAGGACGTTCAGACGATCGCATATTCATACATTGGCCCTGAAATGACTTGGCCCATTTACAAGAACGGCACGATCGGAAAAGCGAAGGAGGATTTGGAAAAAGCGCAGCGCTCGCTCGACGGGAAGCTAGCAGCAATCTCCGGGAAGGCGTGGGTATCGGTGAACAAGGCTTTGGTCACCCAAGCGAGCTCGGCCATTCCAGTCGTGCCCCTCTACATTTCCCTGCTCTACAAGGCGATGAAAGATGCCGGCAACCATGAGGACACCATCGAGCAAATGGACAGGCTGCTCCGGGAGCGCATTTGCAACAATGATCCGCAGCCAGATGAAGCGGGGCGTATCCGAATCGACGACTGGGAGATGTCCGAATCGATCCAGAGTATCGTCGGGGAGCGCTGGGATGCCGTCAATTCCGAGAATCTTACGGACCTGGCGGATTTCGAAGGGTATCAGGCATCGTTCCTGCGACTGTTTGGTTTCGGTCTGGAAGGCGTGGACTACGGTGCCGAAACCGACACATCGGTGGGCGTGCCCTCACTTTCCTGAAATCTTGGTATGGAATCCGCATAGAGAGATTGGGACCCGGTCCTGTCGATTTTGGCGGGTCCCATCTGCTCAATCTACTTCCGAAAAATCATCACGAGAACCATGTCCGAGAAATCGTTTCTTCCCGCCCCATTTTCCCACCAGTATGAGATTTCACCCGAGTTTTCGAAAAGCGCGGTCTATTTTTCCTGTGAGTTCGCCATCGACCAGAGCTTCAAGATCTATTCTGGAGGACTCGGCTTTCTAGCCGGATCCCACATGCGTTCCGCGGCGGATCTGAAGCAAAACCTGGCCGGGATCGGCATTCTCTGGAGCTACGGCTATTTCAATCAGGTGAGGGGAGAGGACGGGGAAATGGCGGTCCAGTTCCGGCGGAAGAGTTACTCGTTTCTGCAGGACACCGGCATCCGCTACACGGTGCAGGTGCACGGTCATCCCGTCTGGGTGAAGGCGCTTTACCTGCCCGGTGATATTTTCGGGACCGTTCCGATGTTTTTCCTGACCACGGACATCGATGAAAACGACGATCTCTCGCGCGCCATCACGCACCGTCTCTACGATAACGATCCTCTGCGCCGCATCGCCCAATACATCATCCTTGGTGCGGGCGGGGCGAAATTGCTCGATGAACTCGGAGTCGATCCCGAGGTATGGCATCTGAACGAGGCGCACGGACTTTCCGCCGCGTTCCATCTCTTGAAAAAACATGGCAGCGAGGACGAGGTCAGAAAGCGTCTGGTTTTCACCACTCATACCCCGGAGGAGGCTGGAAATGAGAAGCACGACTTCGACCTGCTGCGGAATTTCACCTTCTTCAGCGGTCTGGATGAGGATTTGGTCCGCGACGTGACGGGGATCGAAGGTGACGTGTTCAATCACACCCTGGCGGCCCTGCGAATGGCGCGGAAAGCGAACGGAGTTTCCAAACTGCACGGCGAGGTTTCCCGGCAAATGTGGAAAGACGCCCCGGATATCTGCGAGATCACTCACATTACGAACGCGCAGAATAAGAAATTTTGGGGTGATCACGGCCTCGAATCGGCACGGCGGGAGAAGGATACGGACATGCTCGCCAGCCGGAAGCGCGAGTTGAAGGAACGCCTCTTTCGCGAGGTGGCGGACCAGACGGGAAAACTTTTCCAGCCGAGCGTCCTGACCATCGTCTGGGCACGGAGGTTTGCCGGATACAAGCGCCCGGATCTCATCGCACGCGAGATCCGCATGTTCCGGGAGATGCTCAACAACAACGACTACCCGGTGCAGATCATCTGGGCCGGGAAACCCTATCCCTTCGATTACGGGGCGATTGATATTTTCGACAGCCTCATCCGCCTCACGAAAGGTTATCCGAATGCCACGGTGCTCGTCGGCTACGAATTGGAACTCTCACGGAATCTGAAATACGGCTCCGATATCTGGTTGAACAACCCGGTGGTGACCCGTGAGGCATCCGGGACATCCGGCATGACCGCCGCGATGAATGGATCGGTCAATCTCTCTACCTACGATGGGTGGATCTGCGAATTTGCTAAGGACGGAAAAAACAGTTTCATCATCCCGCCTGCCGATCTGCACCTCTCCCCGGAAGAGCGCGATAAGCACGACCTACAGGGTTTTTACACCCAGTTGAAGGAAGTGATCCTGCCGATGTATTACGACAAGCCAAAGGCGTGGAACAAGCTGGTGCTGCAATCCATGAACGACGTGATACCGGAGTTCGACTCCGACCGCATGGTGCGGGAGTATTACGAGACGATGTATTCCTGAGCGAAGTCGGGACAGCCATAGGAAAGGGCGACTCCCGCCACCGGCAGGGGGGGAGACAACCGCCGCCTCCGCCGGATGAATTCACACCACCATCATCCACGCGATATCGCTCCACGCTGCGCCAAGTAGAAGATGCGGCGGGGCAGACTCCGGCTCGCAACATGGAACTAGAAGTTGTTCCCCCGGACCCTCCGGCTCGCAATATGGAGCTATACCAGCGCGCATCGGGATTTGTGAAAACTTTGGAGTGCGGATGGCTTGCCTCCGCTTTCGCTAGTGAGGCTTGCCTCACGGGGTCTATCCGGTGCGTTCCGTTCCTGTCTTGTCGCTCCGCACCACAGAGGGCAAGCCCTCCATCCCCAAAGCGGAGGCAAGCCATCCGCACTCCAAACTGATTGGGTCGGGAGAACACACGCGCTCGCCCGAAAGCGTAAAGATTCACAAAACCTGATGCGCGGCAGTATAGAAGTTGCTCCCCCGGACTCTCCGGCTCGCAACATGGAACTAGAAGTTGCTCCCCCGGACTCTCCGGCTCGCAATATGGAACTAGAAGTTGCTCCCCCGGATCCTCCGGCTTGCAACATGGAACTAGAAGTTGCTCCCCCGGATGCTCCGGGAGGCTCCTGCTAAGTGGGGATTGGCTACCGGGATACTTGGTAATCATTTGCACAATGCAGTGGACGGAACCTATGCGAGACATGCTCATGAATGCATCTCCAGACCTATACTAGCCGTCATCACAAATTGTGAGACTGCCCCCGCCAAGCCTTCACCGGGAATCCCGGAGGGATGGTAAGAACGTAGCCCCGGGTGCAACGCAGTGAAACCCGGGGAACATGTCACCATGATAGATCGCGCCCCGGAGGGTCGCCGGAAAACCGGGTCGCAGGGAAAACGGACGGATAATGTTGGAACCACCTTTCCTACGACCCTCCGGGACGCCGCGATCTGATCCACTTTTCAACCGGGGGTTACGCTGCGCTCCACTCCCCGGCTACGTTCGAGCCATCCCTCCGGGATTTTGGAGACTCATGGTTTCACGATTTATAATGACGCTTGGTATATTCACAACGTGCAAAAGCCCAGTTTTGCTGATCTGAATTGAGAGAAAAGTGGACCACTCATCAGTTTCAGCCATAAGACGGGGTGGCTCTATCAACTTGATTCCACACAGAGCAATGGATCGAAGCAATCTGGGAGATGTTTCAGAAGTTCACGGAGTTCCATGTTCTTCGCAATGGGATAGAGAATCCCATCACCCGATTCATGCTAGGCCATCCCGGCACCTCCCCTATCTCTGACGGTTCTGGAATTATTTCCGGTGTCCGCTTCAATGAGGCAACACGTTGGAACGATGTGCGGATTTTTTGGATAGAAATGTTTGGTTTTGGTCACTAGCTTCCCCTGCATGATCAGTATCGAAGTTGTCGGGAAGGCGGAATCGAAGTGGGGTGAGGGGCCGGTCTGGTGGCAGGGAGCGCTTTACTATGTGGATATCGAGGGACACTTGGTGCATCGTTATTCGCCGGAGACGGGGGAGGAAAGGACCTGGAAGGTTGGGCAACGGGTGGGGACGGTGGTGCCGCGCAGCAATGGTGGGTTGGTGATTGCGGGGGACAGCGGACTGCTTTTCCTCGATCCTGCGAGCGGGGATCTTGCACCGATTGCGGATCCTGAGCCGGACAAGCCGGACAACCGTTTCAATGATGGGAAATGCTCTCCGGACGGGCGCCTTTTCGCGGGGACGATCAGCTTGGTGAAAAAGGAGGGGGATGCGAAGCTCTACAGGCTCGATCCTGACCTGACTCTGCACGAGGCCTTTGGGCCGGTGACAAATTCCAATGGGATCGCATGGTCGGCGGATGGGAAAACCTGCTATTATATCGATACGCCGAGCAAGGAGGTGAAGGCGTTCGACTACTCGGAGGGAGAACTGAGCAACATGCGGGTGGTTGTTTCCACGAAACATCATGAGGCATCCCCGGACGGTATGACGATCGATGCGGACGGGAATCTGTGGATTGCCTTCTGTCATGGCGCGTGTGTCGCTTGCTTCGATCCGCGGACAGGGGAAGAGTTGAGGAAAATTGATTTGCCATGCCTGGAGACAACGGCGTGTGCCTTCGGTGGACCGACGCTCTCGGATCTTTATGTTACGACAGGCATTCACAAATCGGTGGAGGAGGAGCATGCGGGCCGGTTGTTCCGAATCAGTGGGCTGGGTGTCAAAGGAGTGGCGGCGAACGCATTTGAGGGATGAGGGTGATTCTGGCATCCGGTTCGCCACGGCGGCGGGAGCTGTTGGAAGCGGCGGGGTTGGATTTCGAGGTGATTCCCTCTCCGGCGGAGGAGGTCCATGACGCCTCGCTCGGTATGGCGGGATTGTGCGAGGAGAACGCGAGATTGAAAGCTGTGGCGGTGGCTACGGATCATCCTGAGGCAGCGGTGATCGGGGCGGATACGCTGGTTTTCCTAGATGGCGAGCCTTTGGGGAAGCCTCGGGACCTGAAGGAGGCGAGGGGGATGTTGCGGAGGCTCTCGGGGCAGAAGCATGAGGTTTGCACCGGGGTATGTATCGCGGGTCCGGGGGAGGGTGTGCGCTGTTTCCACGGGGTGACACAGGTATTTTTCAGGAAACTGACGGAAGCGGATATCGGGGAGTATCTGGCGAAAACCAATCCGCTGGACAAGGCGGGGGCGTATGGAATCCAGGATCATGGGGAGTTGATCGTTGAGCGCATCGAGGGGGATTTTGACAATGTGATGGGCCTGCCTGTCGCACTGGTTCTTGAGGCCATGTGTGCATGACCGGAATTTCCGGCGGTCGAATCGAGTTGCCCATTTCCCTAGGATAGACGAAGAATCAGGCATGGCGCTTCCCCGTCGATATCCTTTGATCTTCAATCCCCGCGCACGGAGTCAGAAAGGCTCGCGGACGCGGCAGTTTCTGATGGAGCATGCAAATCGTTTCGCGCTCTATGCGACGAACACGGGGGAAGAGGCGGTGGAATTGGCGAAAAGGTTCGCGGAGGAGGGGGAGCCGGTGGTGATCGCGGCAGGGGGGGATGGGACTTTGAACGCGGTGGTCTCGGGGCTGGCGGGCAGTCGCACGGCGCTGGGGATCATACCGGCTGGCACGATGAATGTTTTCGCCCGTGAAATGGGCATTCCGGCGAACAGTCTTCCGAAGGCGCTCGAAGTCATTGAACGAGGGCTGATCCGAGAGGTTGACTTATTTTCTGCGAATGGCGCGCCTTTTGTGCAGATGGCGGGTGTCGGTTTCGATGCGATGGTGATCGAAGAGACGAAGTGGGAGACGAAAAAGATGCTCGGGCCATTGGCGTATCTGCTCGCTGCGGTGAAAGTGCTCGGCGAGAAGCCGCCAAAGATTGAAGTGACGACCGTAGAGGGAAGGAAGGAAACTGGGGTGGCGGTGCTGTGCGGCAACGGTTCTCTCTACGGCGGCCAGTTCAAGCTTTTCCACAAGGCGAACAATCTCGACTCGAAGCTCGATGTGATCGTGTTCAAGGAGGCTGGTTACAAGCTGGTATTGGATTCGCTGCATGGGATCGCGCAGGGAGGGATCGACCTCTCCGCATCCACGAGCTATTTCCAATCCGAATGCATCGAGGTGCGTTCGGATCGGCCTGTGCCGGTGGAGATCGATGGAGAATTGTTGGGACGTTTTGAGGAAATTTCCTTTTGTGAAACGGCATCTCGGCTCAGGGTTCTCGCGCCAGAGCACCCGTGCGGGACACCATTTACCGATGCGGTAAAAGCACTGCTCCAGTGGCCACCGAAGCCATACGAAACGCTATCCACCAAGACGCCTTGAACGAAGGGAAGAAGACGGGAATTCTGACATGGATCAAGCGGCTGATCTATCTCGGCCTGCTTGGGTTGTTGCTTGTGGTTGGACTCATCGTGTATGCGAATGTGACGGCGGTTTGGGCTTCGCGGGGGCGGCTTTTTAATAACGTGGATGATCTCCCTCCGGCCAAGGTTGGCTTGGTCTTCGGGACATCGGATAGCTACAAGGGGCGGGAGAATCGATATTTTCGCTACCGGATTGATGCCGCTGTGGAGGTGTGGAATGCTGGCAAGGTGGAGACACTCATCGTTTCTGGAGACAACCGTAGCAAATACTACAACGAGCCAGAGAAAATGAAGGCTGCGCTGATTGAGGAAGGAGTGCCGAAAGATCGGATTGTCTGTGACTACGCAGGTCTGCGGACTTTCGATTCCGTGGTGCGGGCGAAGGAGATTTTCGGTGCTGATACGGTTTTGGTCATCAGCCAACGTTTTCAGAACGAGCGGGCCATTTACCTTGCACAAGCCCACGGAATGGAGGCCTATGGATACAATGCGGAGGACGTGGAAATCCGGGCTGGATTCAAGACAAAGATCCGGGAGGTCGGCGCGCGGGTCAAAATGTGGCTGGACGTGAATTTCCTGGATACCAAGCCGACGCATCTCGGAGAGAAGGTGGAGATGCCGGAGTAGGGCGGATCAATCTCCAATGCGGAAGCGTGCGACTGGAGAGTTTTTCCCTTCGGAGACGGTGAAAACGGTGGTTCCATCTTTTGAAAAGGCGACCGATTCCGCCTGGTGCAGAAGGTGCGCGGCGGAGAGGTCGGGCTTCCGCGAGAGTGCGTCGCTCCAGCTTTCGTCCGGTGCGCGATTGAAGATAAACACTCCGTAGTAAGTGACGATCGCTGCGCGTGTGCCAGCGGCGGAGATGTCGAGTCCCGTTGGCTGGTTGCGAAATGGGAGAAACGAGACAGCGGGGGCTATAACGCGGGTGGTGCCTAGGCGTTTTGTGGTGGTTGATTTTTTTCCGGAACGGAGAGGAAGTTCGTGAAGCTCGGGGATCTTATCACGCTTGGTGACGAGAAGGATTTTCTCTGCCTTGGCATCGACTGCGACCGCCTCGCAATCGCGAGGACCGTTTTCGTAAGTAAACGTGATACTCCACGAGGGTGCTAGTTTCGCTGATAGCATGGTTTCTCCGGTTGGTAGTTTCGGCTCCGGGAGGATGTGGACGGTCACGGAGGCCCGTTTGGCACTGTTGTCGCCGGTGTCCGCCACGAGGAGGTATGGAGTTCCATTCAGGTTGAATGACGAGAGATCCTCCCAGTCCTTGTTTTTTACCCCACTGACCTGAATGCTACCCCGTGGGGTGCCATCCGTTCGGAAAAGGTGAATTTCGGAAGTGCCTCCACTGTCATTCACGATCCAGAGGAAATCCGGATTCCGCGAGGAAACTGCGAGTCCGCTGGCCTCCGTGACGGCAGTTGAGCGGAGGATGGGGCTGTCTGGTTGGAGGGTGAGCGTTTCCTGTGCGAGTAGGGAGCCCGGGAGGACGAGAAGAAATAGCAATGCTTTCATCAGAGAGGCGTAAGGACGCAGTGGAGTCAGCTATCCGAAAAATTGGCGGATGAGAGTAACAAATTCCAAGCACTCAACGGCACGGGAGCACATAGGAGGAGGTGCGGATCGAGAAGCGTGGTGAGTATGCTCCGTAGGTGAAACTTGCGCGGCGGTAGGGTGTCGCGCGGTAGGTATTTCCACGATAGTGATAGCCCCGGTAGTCGTTTGCCCGGTAGTAGGGGGTGTAGAAGTAATCGCGATATCCGCTGCCGTAGAAATAGGTGCGGGGTGCGAAGGAGGGGAATGTTGGCTCGCCCTTGATTTCGGGTCTGGTGGGTATGCTTGCTGTTTCCTGAATGACTTCGTCGGATACGAAGCGGTTGGCCTGCCGGGCGCGTAGCTTTGCCAGGGTTTTCTGAAACACGGCATCGGCGGCGACATCCTTGGCCTGCGTGGTCTCGGATGCCACGGCAGGTAAAATGATGCACAGAGCGGTGAGAAGAAGGATGGCTTTCATGATAAGACGAGGTTCCTCGAAAGCTATCATGGGGAAGGGTTGACGCAAGAAGCCTTTGACCGGGACGCTTGGAGACGGAAGTCTTTGGGCGTGATACCAAGGTACGTGATTTTTCTGGTGATTGTTTTGGGATTGCTTGGATGTGAGCGGAAGCGCGAGGAGATTCCGAGGGCGGTCCCGGTGAGTGTGGACGGCGCGATGGATCTGAAGGCGATGACTTTCAATCTCAGGTATGAGAACCCCGGAGACAAAGGGGTGCATGCTTGGCGGGAGAGGGTGCCTGGTATCGTGCGCATGATTCGTGAGCAACGGCCGGATATTCTTGGTGTCCAGGAGGGGCTGCACGGGCAGGTGTCTGATTTGCGGGCATCGCTGGGCGAGTATGAATTTCAGGGAAAGGGCCGGACCGATGGACAGCGAAAGGGGGAGTATGCGGGAATTTTCTATCTCAAGGACCGTTTTGAGAATATCGAATCCGGCGGTGGGATGCTGTGGCTCTCTGAGACTCCGGATGTGCCTGGATCAATGACCTGGGGAAACGGGATTCCGAGAATTGCAACTTGGCTCCAGCTAGAGGACCGGATGAGTGGTCGCACGGTCCGGGTCGTGAATATGCATCTGGATCACCGCAATCAGGAATCGCGTGAAAAGGGTGTGGAACTGATGGCACGGCGGATGGCGGAAGTGAACCCTGAGGGCGATCCAGTGGTGTGGATGGGTGATTTCAACGCGGTGGAGGGGAATCCAGCACTGAGAATCCTGGAGTCAGGACAGGGAGTAGGACCGATGGTGAATACTTTCGATGTATTGCATGCCGGTGAGCGGGAGCGCGGGACATTGCACTTTTGGATGAGCGATCCGAACCGGCAATGGAAGGTGGATCACATCTATGTCTCGAAGGGCGCGGAGGTGCTGAGTTCCGGAGTGCTGCGAAGCGGTGAGCCGTATCTGTCCGATCATTTTCCGGTGTGGGCGCGGGTAAAGTTCGGCGGGAAGGAGTAAGCGCTCAGCGTAAGCTGTTGGCGAAGGCGGTGGCCTGCATACGTTTTGATCCCTCCGGCTGGACTTCGGATAGTGAGAGCGAGCGCTCGCCGCAACCGATCAGGAGAGATCCTTCATGAACCACGAGTTCTCCTGGTGGGACGGGATGATCTACGATGAATGTAGGAGGAAATATTTTTAGGCGTTTGGTTTTTCCCTTGATCGAGACCTCGGTGAAAGTGCCAGGCCAGGGATGGTAGGCGCGCAGGATTCGTTCGAGAGATTCGGCGGGTTGGGAGAAATCGAGCCTGCCGTGCTCACGGAGGAGCTTTGGAGCGTGGGAGGTTTTTTCGGGATCCTGAGGGGTGCCGGCAGTGGGGTCTTTTGTTAGGATTTCGAGAGCTTCGTCGAGGGCTGCCGGGCCGAGATCAGCGAGGCGATCGTGGAGTTCTCCGGCGGTTTCCTTCACACCGATGGGAATTTTTTTCACGGAAATGATATCCCCGGCATCCAGCTCCCGGATCACGTGCATGATGGTGATTCCTGTATCAGCATCCCCATTCGCGATGGCGGACTGGATGCAGGAGGCCCCGCGGTATTTCGGGAGGATAGAGGCATGGAGATTGATGATCGCCTGCGTTGGGGCGTTTCGAACGGCTTTCCCAATGATCTGACCATAGGCCATGACGACCGCAATATCCGGGGCGAGGTTTGTTAGAACAGCGGAGATGTCTCCGATTTTCTCCGGTTGCCAGATGGGGATGCCGTGGTCGAGTGCGACGGTCTTGATTTCTGGTGGAACAGCGCTGCTCTGGCTGCGGCCGATGGGCTTGTCGGGCTGAGTGATGAGCAAGCAGGGCTTCGGGCCGTTTTCTATCAGGTGGCGGAAGGTCGGGAGTGCGATGTCTCCGGTGGCGATGAAGGCTAGTTTCAAGATGGGGAGAAGCTAAACTGGGGGTGGTGGGAAGGGGAAGGCTTTCGTTGTGCAACCGAGTTGCCAGCAAGTGCAGCAGTCCGAAATACTCTCGCGTCTTATCCAATCATTCTCACACTAAGCCCACCGGCTGAGGGAGAGCCTCTGGAAATGTTTTCTGGCAAAGAATTTGACCAACGTCTGTGAATTCCTTGGACTACCCGGACAACACACCCACCATGGAAGCCTTCGTAGTCTCACAGAAACCCCACACGCTTGAGGATGCCAAAAGCATCCTCGAATCCCTCAGCTCCGGTCGCTACGGGAAATGGAAACCCACGAAGGCCTCGGGCGGGATGATCGTGGATTCCATGGATGGTGTTCGGGGAGATCTCTTGGCAGGCATGAGGCCGCCGCGGCATTGTATCTATTTTTCCCTTATGACGGCCATCCGGCCTGACGATTATCCCGGTGACCTCCGCGTGGCGCTACCTGAATTGATCCGCCCCTTTACTTTCGCCGGTGAACTGAGCTCCCGATACTCAATGATACTTGTTAAGGAGGACAGGCACCATACCATCGATATTTCTCTGCCAAATGGTTCGAACCCCGGCGTGATAATCCTGCGGACCAAAACAAATACAACTCAAGCCGAGAAGGCAGCACTGTGCGCCCTCATCGGCCTGGAGAGCTGCCTTCGAGATGGGGAGGAGATACAGCTCGACCTCTCCGACATGCCCACGGTGAGGTTGAAAAAGCCACGGAAATATGAATCAGGCACTCACATCGTCTTCGATGATTTCCCGGCGGCAGTAGGTCTACTCACGGCGAATCTTGCGGCCGATACGGAATGTGGGCGACTGCACAATGTCTCCTTCAAACTAATCGCCGGTTATTTGGATGATGATGAGGAACTCGAGGATGGCATGTACGATGACGCGTACCGCACCGTTGCAGAATACGTTAGGCTTTCGGAGTTTTATCTTTCCGCAAAACGTGTCGAGTTGAATGGCACGTGGGAGGAAAAAGAGGAGGCGAGGCAATCCATCGGGGACGGACCGGGTTTCATGGAATCCCTGGGCTCCATCACTGACGGTGCCGGGGCGACGGTCGAAGTCGCCCTGCAATATGACGGGGCAGGCTATACCTATTTGTTCGGTGGCTTCGAGATGATTGAGGACGCGGATTCGTCCATTTTAGCAATCGGTCAGGACATCCCTCTCACCATGTGATTTTCACGCGGCGCGGCGGAACGAAATTTCGTGGCGGAGATTCTTTCCAGAGGGGAGGATAGGTTTCCCAGCGGCGGCGGTTTACCTCCCGGCAGGCGAGATTTATTTTTCACGGATCCCATAATTTATTTCGACGGGATTCCCAGCCCGGCGCTTTCTGTGCTGGTAGATTGACGGGACCAAGGAAGAGGGAACGAATTCGTAAGAATTTCTCTACTAATTCTCCAGCAGGGATTCGGCCATGGCGCGGGCCTGCTGGCCGCCGCCGCCTAGCATGCGGACGAGCTCGTCGATGCGCTTTTCGCCTTCGACAGGGTAGAGTTTCGAGCGGGTGCGGCCGGAGGTGACTTCCTTTTCCACGACGAAGTGGTGGGTGGCGATGGCGGCGACTTGGGGAAAGTGGGTGATGGCGATGACTTGGTGGAGCTCTCCGAGTAGGGCCATCTTCTTGCCGACGGCGCGGGCGATTTCTCCGCCAACATTTGCATCGATTTCGTCGAAGACCATGAGAGGAGTTGCATCCTGCTCGGCGAGGGAGGATTTCACGGCGAGCATGACTCGGGAAATTTCTCCGGAGGAGGCGATCTGTCGGAGTGGATGAAGTGGTTCGCCGGGGTTGGGGCCGAAGAGGAAATTGCAGGACTCGAGGCCGTGCAGGGTGGGGTCTTTGACGGGGGATAGTTCGACTTCGAAGGAGGATTGTTTGAAGCCAAGTTCTTTGAGTTGGGAGGCGATGTCTTTCGCGAGCTTCGGGGCGGATTTCTTCCGCTGTGTGGTGAGTTTCCTTGCAATGGTTTCGAGTTCCTTTCTCGTCTCGGCGAGGGCAGCGGTGAGGGTTTCGATTTTCTCGGAGCGGTTGTCGATGTTGTCGAGGCGGGCGGCGATGCTTTCTCGGCGAGAAACGATGTCGTCGATCTCGGGACCGTATTTTCGTTTCAGTGATTCGACCAAATTGACGCGTTCCTCAATGGAGGCGGCTTCCGAGGGATCGATATCGAGTTCCTCAGCGTAGTCGGTGAGGGTTGCTTCGAGGTCTTGGAGTTCGATGGAAGCCGTTTCGAGAGAAGAGAGCTTTTCGGAGATGGAGGGATCGTATTTTTCGAGATCGCGGGCGAAGCGCTGGAGATCTGAGATGCGCGAGAGGATGCCGTCTTCATCGGAGAGGGTTGAGACGGCTTGGGCGGCGAGTTCGACGAGACGGGTGGAGTTGCTGGAGCGGTGATATCTTTCCTGGAGATCATCACCATCGTCTGGGTTGAGTTGGGCACTCTGGATTTCGTCGAGCTGGTAGCGGAGGAGTTCGAGTTCCTGCTCGGAAGCGTTTTCGGCGTTGCGGATTTCCTCGAGCTCCTCGGATTTCTCGCGCCAGCCGCGGTAGGCGGTGCGATAGGAAATGAGGAGTTCCTCGGTGGAGGCGTAAGCGTCTAGCATTGCAAGCTGACGCTCCTGGGAAAGAAGCGACTGGTGGTCGTGAGGACCGTGAAGATCGACGAGGCGCTCTCCGATCTTTTTCAGGAGTGTGAGAGTGACAGGGGAGTCGTTGACAAACTGTCGGTTGACGGAGGTGCCAATGGCGCGGCGGATGATGATCTGTGTGTCTTCACAGGGAGGGAGGCCGCCCTCTTCGAGGATGGCATTGATCTCAGAAGAGTCTTTGAGATCGAAGACGGATTCGATCACACAAGTATCTTCGCCGGTGCGGATGAGACCTTTGTCGGCACGTTCCCCAAGGATCATTTTCAGGGCACCAACGATGACGGATTTTCCAGCGCCAGTCTCGCCGGTAACGGAAATGAGGCCAGAGCCAAGTTCCCATACGAGTTCATCAACGAGGGCGAGATTGCGTATCTTGAGAAGGGTAAGCATGGGTGGGTCGGCGGGCGCGAGTATGCGAGGCGTCCGGGGGAATTCAACGCAAAGCGGCGAAGAAATTCGAATCTTGAACGGCCCTATTGCCGGGTGATGGCGGGCCGCCGTCCGACCGCGTAACGATAACGCGCGATGGCATCTACCATGCCCGCTGCGAGTGCAGCTTGGTAGGATTCATTCGCGATCAGCCGTGCCTCGTAGGGATGGCTCAGGAAGCCGCCTTCGAAAAGGACGGCGGGGTGTTTCACTCCGGAAAGCACGCTGAAGCGGGCGCGTTTGATGCCGCGATCGAGTGTATTCTCCCCGAGACGGCGGAGGACGGAACCGTGAAGTGCGGTGGCGAAGGCGATATTGGCGGAGTCATGCTCGTTGCCGGTCTTGGCGACGGCATCGCTGGCTTTCAGGCCGGTGCCGTAGTGGGAAACTCCGGGAGGGGACAGGGTGAAGGTCTCGATGCCGCGAGCAGAGCGACCACCTGAATTGAAATGAAGACTGAGGAAAATGGCGTTTTCCTTCACGGAGTTTGCGATATTGACGCGTTCTTGGAGCGAGTAATAGCGGTCGGTCTCTCGGATCATCTTCACCTTGAAGCCTTTTGCCTCCAGCAGTCCCTTGAGCCTGATCGCGAGGCGGAGGTTGTAATTCGCTTCGGCCCCCAAGGGATTCGTGGCACCGGGATCCTTGCCGCCGTGTCCAGCATCGAGGATGACGGTGCGGAAGTCGCCGGCGTTCTTGATGAAGTTCGGGCGGAGGACTGGATCGATCAGTTTGGCGAGATCGACACGGGAGACATACACCTTGTTTCCTGAAGCAGCGACGGAGTTTGAGAATACGAACTTCACGTTATTCATGAGGCATTCGTTTCCGCCGACCTTGAGTCTCATCTCTACCTTCGCATTCTCAAGCACGACGTTATTGCCCGTGCGGGTAAGGTTTGTGAAGCTGTAGAATTTCTTGAGACTCTCGACAGAAACATAGTCTCGGCCTCCGATCTGTATCACGTCCCATCCCGACTTCGCGGAGGCGGGGAGGACGGAAAGGAGAGCGATCAGGAAACAGGAGAGCACGGCAAGCTGGGGTGCTTTCGAGATGGGATTTTTTCGCTGAAACATGGAGCAATCGAACGGGATTTCGGGAGGATATATGGAGGTGACGGCAATGACAACGTCATTTTCGGAGGGAAGAAAGGTCGGTTTCGATGGGGCGATCAAAGAGAAGTGAAAAAAGTTTCAAGATTCTCTTGCAAAGCCCGGTCGCTCGTCCTATTTCCTGCGCCCACCCAAACCGGAAAGTCCAAAGCTCGGATGGCGGAATTGGTAGACGCGCTAGACTAAGGATCTAGTGGGCGAAAGCCCGTGGAGGTTCGATTCCTCTTTCGAGCACTTTCTATGAATGGTTTAGGGTGAACGAGTTAGGGAGCCGGAAGGCTCCCTTTTTCGTATCTAGGGGAAGACCATCGGGTAATTTTTCGGCTTCTAGTTGCTCAACGAGCGTTCAATTCACCCCCGGCTTGTCGCCGCACGTTTCCACCCATACCATCTTCACACATGATCGGCGCAATCTCCATCCACGAACACGATATCATCGACCTTTTGGCTACCTATTCGGAGGGCATTCGGTTGAGCCAACTGATAGAAGTTGTGGGCGAGAAATTCGGAAAATCAGTGACATTCCACACCGGTTCATCAACAGGCCTGGATCTAGACAGCATGCTCCGCAATCTGGAATTCCGGGAGAAGGTAAAGATCACAAGCGGCGTATTGTATCCAAGTGGAATAACGGATTGACTGGCGACTATTGGTTGGTTTTGGCTTCTAGGAATACATTTTTGGACTGAAGGTTGCGGAAAGAACCAGCAGCCAGGCAGGAGGATATTCAATTCATACCCCTTGTTGCATATCGTTGTCCGCAGGGTCAGTGAGATGGGCGTGGAGGCGAATACCTGGTAGGGCGCTCAAACCATGAGCTAGGATGCTGAGCATTACGGTGGCCATTACCGCGAGGCGGGTGATATCTTCTCCGGGTAGGTGTTTTTCCTGCTCCAAATAGACCAATCCGAGAACAATGGAGGCCAGTCCTCGCGGTCCGAACCATCCCATGAAGGCGACCGTTTCCCGGCGGAGGCCAGAGCCTATCAGTGCGACCCCTACCGGTAGCATCCGCACGATCGTCAGACTGAGGATTGCGTAGATAAATGAGCTGATGGTGAACATGCCATGGTCACGTGCAATGATTAGGCCGAACAGGAAGAAGACCGATAGGTTGAGAATCTGCCCCCACTCCTCGGTGAACTCTACGCTGTGTTTGCCAGCGTTTTTGAAACGCACTTGGACGAGTAGCCCGGCGGTGAAAGCGGCGATGAACATGCTTGCCCCCACATACTCGGAAACCATCAGGCAGAACACCGGCAGCGCCACCACTGCAAGCTGAAGGAATGATTCAGCGATCCAGCCGGAGCGCCGGGCGAGATCGATCAGCGCGCCGCCGACGAGTCCGATCACTGCTCCTACCACGATACCGAGGCCGAGTTGCTCGCCGAGAAACTGGGCGAAATTCGCCTCGCCTTCACCGGCCGCAGCCATCGCGATGAAGAACAATAGAAACGGAACCGAAAGACCGTCATTGAGTCCTGCCTCAACATTGAGTGCCTCTCTCACGCGGGCCGGTACCAGCGGGCTGTTGACAATGACCTGGCCGAGCCCCGCGTCCGTGGGTGCGAGAATCGCGGAGAGAATGCCCGCCTCCCAGATTGATAGCTGCGGGAAGACAAGCTTGGCCACCACCGCGCCCAGCAAGATGGTAAGAAGCATGCCGATGCTCAGCAGGCGAGCAGGAAGGGCTTTGATATTTCTAAGTTCCTTGAGATCGGTGCGACTGGCATCCGTGAACAAAAGCAATACCAGCCCGATTTCCGCCAAGAGCAGAAAGACATGTTTATCCAGTCCAAGCTCCGACATGGGAATCGAGGGAAACACAAGGAAGCCCGCCACCGTGAAAATGATCGGTGCGGTAATGACGGTCTTTTCAAGTCTCCCCGAAATCAGACTTACGACAAACAGCAGGCAGATGAAAACAGAGACTAGCATAGCAACGTGCGAGAGTTATTTATCAGGGAGCTGTCCGGCGTTTCACGAACGATGGATGATGGGCTTAGTAAATTGGTAGAGAACCCGTCTATGGAGGGGTGAGGACTTCTCGCGTGGCTAGCGGGGATTCTTTGGCGGAGGTGAAGAACCATGCGCTGCCGAGGGCTAGTAGGAGGATGAGGAGCCAGAGGCGGGAGAGAGGGTCGGGGGCGGTGTGGAGTTCCAGGGAGGAGGCTCCGGTGGCTTCGGGGAAATCGCTGGGGGCGCATTCGGAGAAGTCGGCCTCGCGTGTATCGGCGAAGTGGATGGCGGAATTGAGCAAGAGGGTTTCACCTTGGAGGATAGTGAGGAAGCCGGGGGATGGGGGGGCGGTGCCGAGGGGTGGGGATGGCAGGGTTTGTCCCTCGGTTGAAATGGCGGAGACGGTGATCTTCTCTCCGGGGGCGGTGGCGATGCTAATTTGCTGGGAGGTTTCGAGATTGAGGGCCTCGAAGGCGACTTTCTGTTCGCGTAGGGACTCGGCGAAGCGGTGGAGCAGGATGATGAAGGCGGGTTGTTGGGTGGCGTTGGAGAGGCGGAGGTCGAAGTTGAAACAGAGGATGCGTTTGCCATCGGTTTCCCGGAGGAAAATGAGTGGGCGTTTCTCCTGCCAGAGCAGGACGCGGTCGGTGGGGAAGCGGGGGAGTTCGAGGGTTTCCCGGACGAGCAGTGCCTGCCAGTTGATGCCATCGATGAGGGAGTGGGACTCGGCGAGGATGCCGCCGCGCAGATATTTTCCGGCGGAGGTGGGATCTTCCACGAAGAGTATCGCGTTGGTATCCGGGAGGGTGGGGTCGAGTGGATCGTAGGAGGAGATGACGAGATCGGACGAGGCGGCATCGGTGGAAGGGGAGGTGGATGCGAGGGAGCGGAGGAGCTTTTCCGTGAGACTCTGGAAGGCGGGAGAGGTGGCGGTGAACAGCGCGAGGGTCTTGGGCTGGGGGGCGACGATGGGGAGGATGTCGTCTTGAGTGAAGGCATCCGGATTCAGAACGATGCGGACGTGTTTCTCTCCCTCGGGAAACGCGGCCTGAATGCTGGCGAAGGAATTCGGTGCGATCTCGAAAGTCCGCGGTTCGGTGGCTCCGGAGGAGGTGACGAGCGACCAGGTGCGGATGGCAGGGGCGGAGGTGTAGTTCCGGACGAGGGCTTTCCATGTGAGACTGCCCTGCTTTTCCTCAAAAGTGATACCGGTGAAGCCTACGTTTTCCACCGACTCACCGACGGAGAGCAGGCGTGCTTCGTAGGGCAGTGACTCGCGTGGGGTATCGGTGAGAAAAATGACCGTACCATCATTGGAAACGATGGAGCGGGCGAGGCGGAGGGTGCCTGAGGGATCGGTGATGCCGGAGGAGGGGGTGAAATCTTCCAAGGCAGCGATCAGATCATCCGGGGAGGTGCCGGAGTAGATGCGCTGGGCTCCGGGTAGGGAGGGCAGCAGGGTGAATTCCACGCTCGAGGCATTTCCCCGGAGGGTGGGGATGAGTTCACGGAGTTTCGAGACGGCTTTGGATTTGAAAACGGCCATCGACGCGGAAGAATCCAGCACGATGGCGATACGCTGGACGCTGTTTTCCTTTTTGAAGCGAGGCTCGGCGAGGAACCACGTGAGAAGCAGGATGGCGAGAATCTGCATCCACAACGGGATGGAGGGGATGAGACGCTCAAAGCGGCGGCCTGAGGTGGCTTCGCGTTGAGTGCGTTCCAAGAGGAAAAGGGTGGAGACGGGGAGGGTGATGGATTTCCGCTGGAGGAAATGGATCGCCAAGACGGCGGGGATGCCGAGTAGGGTGAGGAGGGCTAAGGGGTTGGCGAACATCTAACTTTCGGCTCAAAGGGATAAAGCTCTAGGGAGAGAAGTTGAAGACCAAACATCGAAGGTGCAACATCGAACGCGGGTTCAGGAGGCGGAGGTCACTTTCCTCGTGCGGAGCCGGAGTGCGGAAGCGGTGAGGAAGTAGGCAAGCAGGGAGAAGGGAAGGGCGATCGCGGCGGAGCCGACAATGAGCACGGGTTCCAGACGGATGAGTGCCGCGCTGTGGAGGAGACTGTGGAAGCTGGCCTTCGAGATGGACAGACTGGTGAGGGACGGATCTATGCCGAGCAGGAAACAGCCGGTTTTGTATTCCCAGATCAGGAGCAGCGGATCGAGAGGGATCAGGAGATCGTGGAGGGTGACGGCAATGACGGCCGCGATGACGTTCCCGCGTGCGAGTCGGGTGATGCCAAGGGTAAGTAGTGTCTTCAGTCCCAGCACGGGGATGAAGCCAAAGAAGCAGCCAATCGCGATCCCAATGGCGATGGAGTGGGGGGAATCATCGATTTCACAAATCTTTGTGATCTGCTTGGTCAACCACTTCTTGGGTCCGGAACTATTCATTTCGCACTTCGCGGCTTTCAGACTTCCTATTCCGGACCCGCGTGTTCGATGGCGTCGGAGACGGCGGGGAAGATCTGGCGTTTCCGGGAGACGACACCGGGAGCCACGTAGAGGTTTGTATCGAGTCGGTTGAAGGGGAGTCCGGAAATGATATTTTCCGGACCGACGGCGAGCACCATGCTCTTGAGAAGGGCGACATCGGTCACAACGAGAATGGCGAGGTCATAGCCTTTTTCGTCCTTGAGTGCGGTGAGCGCGGTCTGAAGTTCTTCGCGGCGGGCTTTGAAGCCGTGAAGGTCGCGTTCTTCGACCTGGGAGATACTGAGGAAGCGACCTTGCTCGTTGAATTCCTTGCGGTCGGAATTGAGAATTTCATCGGCGGTACCATTGGCAATGAGGGATCCTACTGCGAAAAATTCCTCGGAGAACTGCTTGGCATCGACCCGAGCGATTCCGGAAAGCCAAGTGAGCATTTTCTGATCGAGCTTCGTTGTGGTGGGCGAGGTGAGGCAGAGGGTATCTGAAACGATGCCGCCGCAGAGGCAGAGGGCGACTCCGGGCGCGGGGATGAGATCGCGGTGGAAAAACTTCCGGGCGACCAGAGTGCAGGTGGAGCCGACGGGTTCGTTCAGGTAGCGGATTGGTTCGCGGGAGACGAGGTCTCCGGAGAGACGGTGGTGGTCGATGACCTCGATGATGGTTGCTTCCTCAATGCCGGAGACGGCTTGGGCGTATTCGTTGTGATCGACGAGGGCGAAACGCAGCTTCGGAGGGTCCACCAGATCGGACTTTGCGATGACTCCGAGCATTTTCTCCGTGCCAAACTCCATGACGGGGAAGAGATCCTGATCTTTAGAAACGAGCTGTTTGCGGATTTTTGAAACTGGTTCGCTTTCGGATACGGAAATGAACTCGGACTCCATCACGTGCCGGACAGTGCGTGAGCAGCGGATGAGGGTGTTGGCGCTGGCGGTGTCTTGGCGGCAGCGTAGGAGCACGGTGCCTCGGGCGATGGCGAAGTCTCGGATTTCTTGGGAAACCTGATTGCTGCCGGTTACAAGAAGAGCACGTGCTCCGTGCTCGATGGCGAGGCGCTGGACGATGGGACGATCTCCGCAGATGACGAGGAAGCGGTCGATGTTTCCCTCGCGTTCTGCTTGGACCATGCGGCTCTCGACCGTCTGCTGGGAGGAAGCTCCGACAAGAAGGATAAGGTCTTCTTCGGCATCCTGATCGCAGATTTTTGCACCATCGCTTTCGGCACCGAGGGTGGCGGCAAGGTTGTTGAGAGAGGCGTGAACGGTCCGGACGCTGATGCCTTCGGTGTCCTCGGGCAGTAGAAGTTTGAGAAGGTTGAAGTATTGCAACATCCCCTGGACCTTTCCGTCCTCCGTGACCACGGGAACGCAGCGGATGGATGCGGCGAGCATGCGCTTGTAGGCGACAAGGAACGTATCAGATGGACGGACCTGGATGACCTCGCGCTTGCAGATCATACCAGCGGTGCTACGAGCATCGGTGAGAAGAACTGGGGAATCGAAGCCGGCTTTTTCCAACACCCATTTGGTGCGTTGTGATACCTCGCCACAACGAGCTGCCGTGGCTTCTGGCTCCTCTCCGGTGGCCCGTAAAAGAGCGGCGTGGCCGATGGCGGAACAGACGGCATCTGTGTCCGGATTCTTGTGGCCTATGACGTAAAATGGGAAGTTGGGAGTCATCTGGGGGTGAGAATGTAAAAAAAACCAAATAAAGCAAGAAAACCAAACATTTTTAATTCGTCATGAAACATGGGTGGGTTTTGCCCTAGATCAGAAACCGTCGAATGGATGTCGCTGGTTTACATCCGTTCCGGGCAGCGGATTCCTAGCAGGCCGAGACCTTTCTCCAACGCACGGGATGTAAGCTCGCACAATGCCAAGCGGCTGGAGCGGATGGGTTCTTCGGACTTCAGGACGGGGCAGGCCTCGAAGTAGGAGTGGAAGGCACGGGCAAGCTCCAGCAGGTAGTTGGTGAGCAAATTCGGGCGGAAATCTTCGAGAACTGGAGGGAGCACTTCTCCGAACCGGGCGAGCAGGCGGACGAGGTGGATTTCCTCTGGTTTTTCCAAAATGATCTTCGCATCGGCCGCGTTGAAAGGCCCGTCTAGCTTCCGAAAGATGGAACGGATGCGGACGTGGGAATACTGAAGGTATGGGGCGGTATCTCCTTGGAGGGCGAGCATGCGATCCCAGGCGAAGACGTAGTCGGTGAGACGGTTCTGAGAGAGCTCGGCGAACTTCACGGAGCCGATTCCTACGACTTCCGCGATCTGCTGGGCCTCTTCTCCGACGAGATCTGGGTTCTTCTCGGCGATGGCTTTCGCGGCGCGCTCCACGGCTTCTTCGAGAACATCGGTGAGGCCGACGTTGTCGCCGGAGCGCGTCTTCATGAGCTTCCGATCCTCGCCGAGGATGGAGCCGAAGGCGATGTGGCGTAGGTCGGCCTCTTTCCCCCAACGCTGGGCGGCTTCGAAAATCTGACGGAAATGGAGTTGCTGAGGAACTCCGACGACATACCAGACTTGGTCCGCATTCCAAGTATCGATGCGATACTGGATGGTAGCGAGATCGGTGGTGGCGTAGAGGAAACCTCCATCTGCCTTGCGAATGAGGGCGGGGTTGTCGTTCCAGCCGTCTTCGCGGTGGACTTTGAAGGGGTCTTGCTCCGGGGGCTTTGTTTCGTCGGAAAAAACGCAGATCGCTCCGTTGGATTCGCGAGCGAGGCCTTTTTCAAGAAACTCGTCAACGAGGCCGGGGAGCATGTCGTTGTAGAAACTCTCTCCGAGCCAGTGATCGAATTTTACGTCGAGGCGGTCGTAGATTTTCTGGAGTCCGGACTTCGAGACATCAATGCACTGCTGCCAGATGGCGAGATTTTCGGGATCGCCTGCCTGGAGTTTCACCAACTCGGATTTGCAGGTTTCGAGGACCGCGGGGTCTTCCTTGGTGGAGGCGTTGACTTGGCGATAGACGCGGACGAGTTCAGCGATGGGATCTTTCTCCAAGGCTTCGTGGTCGAGCAGGGTTTTCCAGCCGTGGAGGATCATGCCGAACTGTGTGCCCCAGTCACCTATGTGGTTGTCGGCGATGACTTCATAGCCGAGGAAACGGGCGATACGGCAGAGGGAGTCTCCGATGATGGTAGACCGGATGTGGCCGACGTGCATGGGCTTGGCGACGTTCGGCGCGGAGAAATCGACGACGACTTTTTTGCCTTTTCCTGGCTCCGGCGCACCCAGGCGTTCGTCGCGTACGAGCGTTTCCGCGTAGGCGGCGTAGGCGGCGGGGGAGATGGTGAAATTGATGAAGCCGGGGCCGGCGATGCTGGCGGTGGCGAGATCATCCAGCTCCAAATGATCGATGATGGTCTGGGCGAGGGCGCGCGGATTTGTCTTCTGCGTCTTCGCGAGGACCATCGCGGAGTTGCTCTGGTAGTCACCGAAACGGAGGTCGGCGGCGGGAGCGAGATTCGGAGGAAGGGGCTCGCCGAGGGCTTTTTCGAGAGCGGCTGCGAGGCGGGATTCTAAGTTCTGGAGGAGAGTCATTTTTCAGAGAAAATGCTGAAACGCTGAAAACTGAAATACTGAAATGATTTTTTCAGTCGATTCCTGCTCCATCGCGGATGGGCTTGGGGTCGAGAATCTCCAGAATCTCATCACGGCTTTCAGCGGTCCCAAGACGTCGGCGGACCTCACAGTTGGTGAACATTTTCGCGATGGCCGCGAGAGTTCTGAGGTGAAGGTGGTAGTCCTTGCGGGGGACGATGAAGAGGATGATGAAATGCACTGGTGCGTTATCCAATGCTTCGAAATCGATGCCTTCCTTGGAACGCCCGAATACGGCGACGACCTCCTCCATTGTATCCGAGAAGGTGTGCGGGATGGCGACTCCGGAGCCGATGCCTGTGCTGATTTGTGCCTCACGCTCTTCAAGGGCGGTGAGCACTCCTTCTAGACAGGCTTTCGGGATATCGCCCTTTTCCGCTAGAAAATTGACAAGCTCCTCAATGGCAGGCCAGTGCTCCGTCGCCTTCATATCCAGGAGGATATGATCGACATCGAGCAATTTAGCTAACTTCATGGAAATCAATGGGGTGTCTGCTGCTCACTGGGGCGGGAAGGGGGGCGGAATTATCGATGCTTCAGGCCCTTGGCAAGAAGTTTCACAGATGAAACATAGCATGGGAATTCAAAAAGAGAAGAATGAGCGAGCGAAAGGAGTCCGTCGGGTGCGGGGATGGTTTCTCTTGCACCTTCTCGCGCTGGGTTGCATGGAAGGGGCGGGCGCATGCCCGATTGAGGAATGAGCGAACGCAAGGAAATGATCATAGGGACACGGGGTAGTGAACTCGCACTCGTGCAAGCGGATGCCACGGAGAATCTTCTCAGTGGCATTTTTCCAGAAATTCGATTCCGCCGTAAGATCATCCGGACAACCGGAGACAGGCGCACGGATGTTTCGCTGGCAGACGTGGCGAAGGCGGAGGGAACTTTTGATAAGGGAGTTTTTATCAAGGAGCTCGAGGAAGCGCTGGCCGATGGGTCCATCGATATCGCAGTGCATAGTCTCAAGGACATGCCTACGGTAATCGACGCTCGGTTCAGTTTGGTAACAACGCTGGAGCGGGCACCGGTTCGCGACGTTCTTCTGATGAAGAAGCCCGGTGGAGTCGCTGCCTTGGAACAAGGCGCACGCGTCGGGACAAGCAGTGTGAGGCGTGCGAAACAGATGGAATTTCTTCGTCCTGATCTTAAAATTCTCGACCTACGAGGAAACGTTCCGACACGGATCAAAAAGCTCGCGGAGCACGATGACTACGATGCAATCCTGCTAGCTGAAGCAGGTCTCGTGCGGCTTAGCTTCCTTCCGGAAGTGCCTCCTGAAGGAGACGAAACGGTGAAAGGCTTCCCCCACGTTTACGCATGCCGCCTAACGGAGAGTGAGTTTTTCCCAGCCGCAGGGCAGGGGGCAATTGGCTTGGAGATCCGAGATGGCGACGAAGAGTCACTCACGATCGCCCGCGCAATCAACCACGGACCGACATGGAAAAAAGTCACGGCTGAGCGAGAATTTTTGCGACTCCTCGACGGAGGCTGTCATACCCCGGTCGGCGTGTATTCGTTTCTGAAAGGTGAGGAAATTCACCTCTTTGCCCGGGTCTTTCCCGATGAAGGCGGACAACCACGAACTGGCCAAGCGAAAGGCCCCGACCCCATTGCTACTGCACTCGAACTCTTCCAATCCCTGAAATGAAAGCCAAAGGAATCTGTTATCTCGTCGGCGCCGGACCTGGCGATCTCGGTCTTGTCACTCTGCGCGCGAAGGAGTGCGTGGAAACGGCGGACGTGCTCGTATATGATGCACTAAGTAGTCCCGAGTTGCTGCGCTGGACGAAACCCGGCTGCGAAAAAATCTACGTCGGAAAACGCGCGAAGGATCACGCGGTGCCACAAGACAAGATCAATGAGATCATCGTGGAGCACACCAAAAACGGGAAGATCGTGACGCGCCTTAAGGGCGGAGATCCGATGATTTTCGCCCGCGGTGGAGAGGAAGCCGCCGAGCTTGCGGAGGCGGGTGTTGCCTTTGAAATCGTGCCAGGCATTAGTTCTGCGATCGGAGGTCCGGCCTATGCGGGCATCCCCGTCACGCACCGTGATCACAATACGCAGCTCACGATTTTCACCGGCCACGAGGATCCGACCAAAGGTTACTCATCCATCGATTACGCGCAGCTTGCGAAGACTCCTGGGACAAAAGTTTTCCTGATGGGAGTGGCGAGACTACGTGAAATCACCAACTCGTTCATCGAGCACGGAGCCGAGGCGGATACTCCCATCGCACTGGTGCGCTGGGCTACAACCGGCTCTCAGTGGACCATCGTTGGGACGCTGGAAACCATCGCTGACATCGCGGAGAAGGAAGGTTTTTCTTCCCCGGCCGTGGCGGTGATCGGCAATGTCGTCAACGAGCGTGCGAAAATCAACTGGTTCGAAAAGCGCCCGCTTTTCGGGAAGAAAATCGTCGTAACTCGCACTCGCGAGCAGGCGGGAGATCTCAGCAAACGACTTCAGAATCTTGGGGCAGATGTCATCGAGTTACCGACGATTCGGATCGAACTTCCGGAGGACAGGGAAGGGTTTGCCGAAGGCGTCACTCACGCGCACGAATATGATTGGCTCGTTTTCACGAGTCCGAACGGAGTGGAGAAATTTTTCGAAGGATTCTTCGCAACCTACGAGGACGCACGCAGTCTGGGAAATCCCAAGATCGCGGCAATTGGTCCAGGCACTGCGGCGAAGATCCGGGAATATCGCATTGGCGTGGATCTGCTTCCGGAAGAATTTGTCGCGGAAGGTTTGATCAAGGCGTTCGAGAAAATCAATGTCGAGAACCAGACAATGCTTTGGGTCAAGGCGGCCGAGTCGCGCGATGTGATTTATGACGGACTGATGAAGCTCGGCGCCATTGTTGATGAATGCATCGCCTACCGAACGGTTCCTGAGACGGATGACTACACGGGAGCGCAGGCGAAATTCATCGAAGACGGAGCAGACATGGTGACGTTCACCTCAAGCTCCACGGCGGAACATTTTTTCGCACTGGATTTGCCATGGCCGGACAAATGCGTGGCGGCGAGTATCGGACCGATTACTTCCGCTACGCTAAAGGGACTAGATCACAAGCCATCCGTAGAGGCCGCTCAGCATGATATTCCCGGGCTTGTGAAGGCGATTACGGATTACTTCGCGTGAGATTTGCATGGATTCCCGGTAGTAGCTCCCGACACCACCGCATCACTGCCTGAAAACCCAGATCATATGACTATTCTCGTAAATACGGGCCTCATTCTTTTCCTGCTCTTTTGGCTCGGAGTCGCCGGATGGCTGGTTGTGAAATACGAGGATATCTTCGGATTTCACGCCGATGATCCGTCGGAGACACCTGGAGCGCGAACCTTGAACATGACCCAAGTGTGGTCAGTCTGGTTTGGATTTTTCGCCATCGCCTTGTATTTCCTGCTATCATAGGGAACGGCATTCAAACTGACAGCATCTGGTGTGGCGTGTTGAAGTCCGCCTGATGGCGGGCATGATTCAGTAATCACGCCACAGCCGGAATGGCTCCGAAATGCTCCGCGACATTGGCGATGTTCACCTCGGTAGTATCGGTCTCCACACAGGCGGCCATTGTTTTCAGGTGGCGACGAGGGAGGAGTTTCTCAATTTTCCCACACTGCTTCGCAAGGCAGGCGAGGCCCCAAGATTCTGGATGATATTGCTCAAGCACGTGCTGAATCATACCGGTAATTGCCTGGTAGCAGATGTGTTCATTCTCCCAGCGAACCAATGATGCATTCAAATGGTTGTCGCAGCGAAAGTTGATGCGTTCGACGATTTCCGCACAGTCGTCTGGGTAAATCATGTAGGCAAAAAACGATTCGGGTCCTATAACTATCGCGATCTGGGGCTTTTTCATGGGTCAATGGGTTGACCGTATTGTCGCATGAATTGTGCCATTGAGCGGGAGACTGAGAGGGGGTGAGAAGTCGTTGAGGCTAAATGCGTTCGCTTTCCGCATGCATCTCGCACGCCATGCATGGTGCAAACGAAACTGGCTTTACCGTTGCAAAATGCGTGCGAGCGGGAGTTGTTCGTGGGCCTCCGGTGCGATAACTGCGGGGATCAACAAGCAGGAACGGGAGCTGCGTCTTGGATACGGAGAACCAAAAAACGATATGTATCCACTAGATCCAATCGAACCAGCAACGCCCGATCCAAAATCCCCCATGGCACCACCCTATGTCGATGAAGATCCCTACTTGGATTCCGTCCGACAAGGCCTCAAGGTGGCGGAAGATGAAAAGCGAGATGCCGTGACCGATGAATACGAAGAACAGGCGAGAGCATCGGCAAATGAAGAGGAATCCCTAGATGACATTAGCTATCCGAAAGGGAATGCTTCCGGGAGCAGCCCCGAACTTGACGCGATTCACAAAACCAAAACCGAGGAGAAGATGAACCCAGAAACCCACCACGAAAGCCTGATCCGTTATGTGAACGATGTCATCGCCATGGAGCGGGATATCGTTAATGCAACTCGAACGCAACTCGAAGACGAGAGGGTGAGGGATCATCCAGAACTGAAAGCGCTTTTCCTCGATATCGCGGTGCACGCGGATCACCGAGCGGATGTATTTGAAAAGCTCGTTCGTGAAGAGGGCGGATCAATCACCGGTGCGATCAAGGAAGGCATCGCGGCGGTGACTGGAGTGGTCTCCGGTCTTTATGGGATGGCGCGCTTGCACCCGCTCTCTCGCATGGTGCGAGACAATACTGTTGGCGATGGATCTAGCGTCCGTCAGCTACGGTATGCTTCTTACCTTGGCGAAGGCGATCCGGCACACTAGGTGCGAGGAACTCGCCGCATCTGCCCTCGATGACTGTCCGAAATTTGTGCTTCGAGACTCACCGAACTTCTACCGCATGTGGTGGTCGAGGAGCTAGCGGATGACGCCCCGGTGCCCAATGCGCACGCAGCAGAAGAGGCAGGGAGACGGATCCGAGAAAGCTGGAACCGGAACATTTCCTAAAAAATAGGTTACCTGGGAGGAGATTTCGCCAGCATTTGGCTTGCCACCACGGGGGGCAGCATCCACAACAGCGCCGCCCGCTTTGGAGGTGCATCACGAACTGTTGCACTGACCCGCAGCAGGCAACGAACGATCTCCAACCATCACCACAGCGCCATCATGCACAGTATCTCATCACGTATCGAAAAGGTCTCTCCATCGCTCACCCTAGCTGTCACGGCGCAGACGAAGGCGATGATCGCAAAAGGCGAGGAAGTTTACGCACTAGCCGGTGGCGAGCCAGAAGTTGACACCCCTCTGTTCATCAAAGAAGCAGCCGTCAAAGCACTGATGGACGGACGCACGAAGTATACCCCAGCCGGTGGTATTCCCGAGCTTCGTCAGGCGCTTTCCGAGAAATTCAAAACAGACAACGGCCTCGACTATGCGGCCAACCAGATCTGCGTGACTTCGGGAGCGAAAATGGCTTGTTTCAACGCCATCCTCGCAGTGATTGAAGAAGGCGATGAGGTGATCATTCCGACTCCCTACTGGGTTTCCTACCCAGAAATGGTCCGTATGGCCGGTGGTGTGCCGGTGATGGTGGAAACGAAGGAATCGACCGGTTGGAAAATGACTCCGGAGCAGTTCGAGGAAGCGATGACCCCGGCAACGAAGATGGTCATTATCAACACACCGAGCAACCCGACCGGTGCGGTCTATAGCAAAGAAGAGCTTCTCGCTCTCGGTGAAATCGCTCTTACCGAGGATATCATGATTCTCTCGGACGAGATCTATGAAAAACTCGTCTATGGTGAGGCAAAGCATGTTTCCATCGCGTCCCTGAGTGAGGAACTCTACAATCTCACGATCACCGTGAACGGTTTCTCCAAAGCATATTCCATGACCGGTTGGCGTCTCGGCTATACGGCCGCCGCAAAGCCCGTCGCCGATGCGATCGACAAGGTGCAAAACCACAGCGTTTCCAACGCCACCACTTTCGCGCAATACGGAGCGCTCGCCGCCCTGCAAGGAGACCAGTCTTTCATCGAAGATCTGCGCGGTGAGTATGACGTGAAACGCCAATTCGTTTTCGCCCGACTCAGCGCGATCCCGAACATCCGAGTGATCGAGCCAAAAGGTGCATTCTACTTCTTTGTCTACACAGGTCAGACCGGCCTGAAATCGATGAATCTCTGTGACAAGCTGCTATCCCGCTACAAGGTGGCAGCCGTGCCGGGCATCGCGTTCGGCTACGACGAAGGCATCCGCCTGAGCTATTGCACCACGCTGGACGTGCTCAATGAGGGGCTCACCCGCATCGAGCAGTTCTTCCGGGAACACTAATTTGGATTCCCGGAATGTTATGGCATTCCTGAGATCTTCTTTATGTCAGCGTAATAACATTTACGCGGCGTAAAGTTGACACTTGGTAGGTGCATCCGCTAATACCCCTCTCATGGAGGGAAGCTATTGAAATTGAGGGCGGGGATCCGAGGGAAGATTGCACTTCTTGTATTACTGGCAACGGCGGTCTGTGCCCTGTTGGTTGCTTGGATAGTATCGGAGCGTGCGACCGCCCTGTTGCGTGATCACGAAATCGTGGATCTGAGCGACGAGGCCCAACTCCGTGGCTGGGAAATTCTGGACAGTATCAATGGATTGCGGGACGAGGCTCGTCTGCTTGCCGGAAACCCTGGCTTTATCGGTGCTCTCGCGGAAGAAGACGACCAAGTTGCCGCGGACTTTGCTGAGAAAATAGCCACGCGTAATTGGCAACGATATCTGCGCGTCGAGATCGTTTCCATGAACGGGAGTATCGATCCGGCCGCGACGGTGCCATTGCGCGAAGTGGCGGACCTAGCTGATGTCAGTGATGCATGGACACCGGGAGACCTCGACGATGTTGGTGAAAATACTGCGACAGACGTCCTGATTTCTCCGATCACCCGGCTTGCAGTAAAGCTACGCGAACCGGTTGGAGGATGCGCTTCCATTGGCGCACTCCGGAGATCGAGTCGTCCCTGTGGTCTGGGCCTATGCGCCACTCGTTTCTGAGAGCGAGTCGGATCTCTATTTGCGGATTCTACTCTGGCTCCCTGAATCGAAATCAGCGCGACATCTTCTCGCACTAGCGGATGCCGAGGGAAATTTCCTGATGCGCCCGAACGAAAACGCCCCCGCGGACGGGGGTGACGAATCGATCCTGCTGGGTGCGTTCGGCGAAGGCGGACGGGGCGGAAATTGCATCCGAGCTTCTTTCCGACGCAACTGCGGGCCTCCAGCAACGCTCACAGATTGAGAAGTTGGAAAAACGCGAGACGATCATGCTGGATGTCCCGCCATTCTTCCAAGAAGGCATCCCCACTGATGCATTGGCTGATAAAATCGCCGAAGAAGATCCCATGGAAAGGGAACGCTATGGCCTCCTGCTCGCGACCGAACTCGAAGACCTTGGTCGGGTCAGTGGATTCAGTCGTTCGATCCAGCGAGAGATTCGCCTTTTCGCATGGAGCGCTGAAGATCTGGAGCGTTTGCAGAACAAGGTAGAGGAATCTTTGGAAGAACGTTACGGGCTGGCCGGGAAGAAGGCGGTAAAGTGGCAATCTTCTACAATCTGCACTTGTGCGACTGTTTGGGCGATTCGATTGGAAGCGGAAACGATGGGGGAGCGTGTCCCTTATCTCCTGCTCTACGGGGTGCTCGATGCCGAGCTTGCCTACAGCATCGGTCACGAAACTGCTACTCTTTGGAAAATTGCGGCACTTCTGGCTATCGGCTCTGGAGCCTTGGCGTTTGTCGTATCGATCTTTTTCACTAGGCCGCTGCAAAAAATGACCGAGATGTCCAAGGCTGTCGTGGCCTCGGAGCCTGGTCGCCTGCACGAGAACCTGAGGAAAATTTCAGAAGAACTCCCCACTCACCGGAGAGACGAAGTCGGTGATATCGCACGCTCCTCCAAGGTGTTATTCGCGGCCGTGATCGATTCCCACAAAGAACTCGACCGGCGTGTTCAGGCACGGACGGAGAAGCTCAATTCGGCAAAAACCGAACTCCAGCAAGCAAACGAAAGGCTCCAATCGCTGAATCGGGAGAAGGATCTTTTCGTCGCGAAGATCAGTCACAACCTCCGGCAGCCTCTCAACGCGATCTACCTCGAGGTGGAGACCTTTCTCGCCCTATACGAGCCAAACAAGGAGCAGGAAGAAACGCTAATCAATATTCAAGGACACGCAGACCGGCAGCAGGAAATGGTCAGCGAGATCCTCGCCTATCAGAAAATCATCATGGGAAGCGACAAGCTTACCCGTCAGAAGATCAATGCTCCGAAGTTCATCCGAAATCTAGCAAGTGCCCACCAGTCTACTGCGGCGACAAACGGCAACAAAATCGAAATCGAGATCGAGGACGAAGTAGGCGATCTGGAGGCGGACCAGCTCGCGCTCAACAAGATCCTAGACAACCTGCTAACGAACGCCTGCAAGTTCACAAAAGACGGCACTGTCACAATCGCGGCTGCCTATCGCCATGTGGACGGGCGCCCTTGGATTGAATTTGCCGTGAATGACGAAGGAGAGGGCATGTCTCCGGACGAACAGGCGAAAGCGTTTACTCCATTCGTATATCGGAAAACTGGAAATGAGAGTGGGAACGGACTTGGTCTTGTCATTTGTAAGGAACTCACTGAGCAGATGGGCGGGCGGATCGGATTTGTCAGTGAGGTAGGCAAGGGAACTCGCTTCACGATTTTGCTCCCGGTGGAGGCCTCCGGTGATCGCTACGAAGACCTCAAGAGGAGAGCCGCAGAGCCTTCCTGCTCGCTCCATCGAGGAGAAGGAAGAACCCACCGTTCCACTGCCACCCGTCAAGAGGTCTTCGATTCTGATTATCGACGATGACGATGCCGCTCGCGAGTTACTCGCGGGGCTTCTTCGGAACCAAGGTCATGAGGTGAATACCTCTCCCACAGGTCGCGAGGGGATCGCGAAAGCAAAAGAACTCCAACCGGACCTCATCACCCTAGATGTCGTCATGCCGGATATGGATGGCTGGGAAGTTCTTGCAGAGCTGAAAGCGGATTCCATTACTTCGATGATCCCGGTGATCATGGTCTCGGTGATGGCGGACCGGACCCGTGGCCTCGCCATGGGAGTCACTGATGTGCTGGTGAAACCCGTCGATACAAAACAGCTCAACCGCGTCGTGCAACGGGCCGTAGGCAGTGTGCACCAGCGAAATATCCTGGTAATCGACGATGACGATTCCTCCCGCGAACGACTTTGCGGACTGATTCGTCACGACGGCTGGCAGACCATCGAGGCGGCGGACGGAAGGGAAGCTCTCGAAATCCTTGAGCGCACCCTACCGGCCGCGATCATCCTTGATTTGATCATGCCGGTGATGGATGGCTTCGATTTCCTCTCGGAAATTGAGAAGCGTGCCAACGCACGGGCGATTCCGGTGCTCGTAGTCACTGGGAAAAGTCCTACCAATGCGGAAACTCAATTCCTGCGTGAGCGAGTCGAGGGCATCATCCAGAAGGATGGAGAAATGACCCAGCATGTGCTCGACCGCATCCAGTCCATCCTAACGAAAAAATGATCCAATCGGATTTTTCAAAGCAAACAAATACTCCTTATGGCCAGAATTCTCCTCGTTGAAAACGACCACGACAACATCCGCCTCATGACACGGCTGCTCACCCACCATGGGCATGAGATCGAAGTCGTGGAAAACGCCCGACATGCGATTGAGCAATCCAGTGCAAACCTCCCGGAGCTCATTCTCATGGATATGGAAATGCCGGTGGAGCCAGACGGAATGGACGATCCTTTCGCCGGCTTGATCGCGACCAAGGCGATCAAGGCGAATCCTTCTACGAGCGGCATTCCAGTGATCGCACTGACCGCCGCCCTGATGCCGCAGCAGAAGGAACGCATCGCGGAAGCCGGTTGTGATGACTTTCAGGAAAAGCCAATCCGTCCATTTAGTGCGCTTCTCGATAAGCTGGCCCATCACCTCGGAAACTCCAATTCTTGATGCCAACCAGCCTTCCCGAACTGCAGGAATCGCTCCTCCGCGAGATCGCTCCGTTGGTCACCATGGCCGAGGAATTCCATGATTCGTTGATCGCGGAAGGGATCGCTGGGCAAACCGTGGAAGACGCTCAGGACTTGCTCGCCCAATGTGTCGCGCTGCAGGATGGGGTTGGACTTTGGTTTTCCGAGAAGTCGTTCAAACGGACAAAAAAGCCCTTTGATGAATTTATCTCCAATTCCCGGCATTCCGCGAGGAACGTTCTCAACAAGATCTTCGGTCCCATCCAGTTTCTCGAAACCGATCCTGACTGCGAAGCACACCTAGACACACTCGCGCAGCTTTCGGCAAAGGCGGATCACTGCACTCAACTTCTCGCGGGCACCCGAACTCCATCGGCTCCTTCATCAAAGAAAACTGATACCGACGAGGAGGAGGAGCTGGCCAGACCATTTGAACCCGGGAATCATCCTCGTCGCGGATGATGACGAGGAAAACCGCGAGATCCTCGCCCGCCTCCTTGCCCCGGATGGACACACGATCGAGTTCGCCAAAGACGGAAAGCAGGCGCTCGCGATGATCAAGGCGAACGACTACGACGCTGTCCTCCTAGATATCCAAATGCCGCGTCTCGATGGTTTCGGAGTGTTGGAGGCACTTCGGAAAACTGGCGATCTGCGCCACACTCCGGTGATCGTTGTCACAGGGCTGCAGGAGGAGAGTGATGCGGTCCGATGTATCCGCATCGGTGCAGAAGATTTCCTCTCACGCCCGGTCCGGCAGGCGCTTCTCACCGCCCGCATCAACGCCAGCTTAGAAAAAAAGCGCCTTCGCGAACGAGTCTTCGCCCAGCATTTCACCCCAGAGCTAGCACGGGAATTCGCACGTCACCCGGATCCTACGAAAATGGAGGGGAAAAGCGCAGAAATCTCGATTTTGTTCTGTGATATCCGGCGTTTTAGTACGATCAGCGAGACACTCACGCCTAGCCAGACCATCGAATGGCTTAGCAGCGTGATGGAGACGCTAACGGAATGTGTGACTGACAACCGCGGTGTTTTGGTGAACTACATTGGAGATGAATTGCTCGCGATCTGGGGTGCCCCCCAAAGCCAGCCGGATCACGCAGAACTAGCCTCACGAGCCGCCCTTGAAATGCTCGAGCGACTCCCTGAAATCAACGAGCGATGGGAAAGTGTCATCGGTGCGGAGACAAAAGTGGGCATAGGAATCAACAGCGGTACCGCCCACGTCGGAAACGTTGGCACTGCGAAGCTTTTTAAATACGGACCTCTCGGAAACGCGGTGAACCTCGCCAGTCGTGTCCAAGGTGCGACAAGCTACCTGCGCACGCCCTTTCTTGTCACCGGCCAGACCTGTGCTGGACTGGGTGAGAGTTTCGCTCGTCGCCGTCTTTGCAAAGTTCGAGTTCAGAATATCAACGAGCCGGTGGAACTCTACGAGATCGCCCCGCCCGGATCGAAAAAATGGAACACGAGGAAAGAGAAATACGAACTCGCGCTCGGGCTTTTTGAACAGGGCGATTTCCAAGCAGCCTCCGAGTTGCTTGGAGGCTTGTTAGGCAAATACCGCGACGACGGCCCCTCGCTCCTCTTGATGTCCCGCGCTGTCGATTCCATGCTCAATCAGGGTCGCGAATTCGATCCTGTGTGGAAACTGCCCGGAAAGTAGGAATCAGAATGTGCTTTGTGCACATGAATGATCGAATCACAATCGCGGCATGGCATCTGCAAACGTCCCTACGCACAGCATTGGAATCGGCTATCTGATGTGGGTATTCGGATTCGCCGGGATGCACCGTTTCTACTACGGAAAGCCCATTTCAGGGGTGATCTGGATGCTGACCGGAGGTCTTTTTCTCATTGGTTGGATTGTCGATTTTTTCCTGATCCCTGGCATGGAGAAGCAGGCTGCTGGCAGGTTTGCGAAGGGGCCGTATGATTACTCGCTCGCCTGGGTTCTTCAGCTTTTTCTCGGACTTCTGGGGATTCATCGCTTTTACCTAGGGAAGATCCTCAGTGGAGTGATTTGGCTGCTCACTGCCGGCTTATTCGGAATCGGATGGATCTACGACTTCTGCACCTTGAACGAACAGGTGGACGAACGGAACCGGGAAGCGAGATAGACTCCGGAATAGGCGATTCAGTCCTCTAAATCCACGACTCCTTCCCATGAACTGTGCTTGCGCGGCTTAGGCGGGATGTGCAGAGTCCGCCCGTATGTTCACAGCTGTCTGGAAGAAGAACGCGAAAATCCTAGTGAAGGGAGCTAGAAAGTTCGTCGATTACAAACGGGATCTGCTAACTCCGGAGCGAGTGGCAGAGATCGACTCACGCCGGAAGGATCTGATTCTTGCCATCCGTCAAGGTGATCGGGCGAAAGTGGATGAGGCCTCGAAGCAACTCCGCGCAACCTGCGAGAACTCGCTGCCACGTGAAAGGCCACAAAGCTGGTTCGAGGAGAACGTGGAGGTGATGTTCGTGGCGATCGTGATCGCGCTCGGTCTGCGTGCCTATTATTTACAGCCCTTCCGCATACCTACTGGATCGATGCAACCGACGTTGAATGGTATTGTCGGCACACCTTTGCCCTCCGAACAGTGGCCGAGCTTACCACAGCGTATTATCGAATACGCTCTCCGTGGCAGAAGCTACGTGAAAGTTGTCAACGACGAGGACCGGAGACTCGCACCAGGGCCGAACGGAGGAATAGATATTCGCGATACACAGTTTCTTCACTTTTTCAGCCGTGCGGAAATCCGTTTCCTCAACGCGAAGCCCCTGCGCTTACCTGCACCAACAAATCCATGTGGAGATATCGGACTTGGAGTAGCGATGCAGGCAGCGGCCAACAACGGAGGTGTTTTGAAGAAAGGCACCGTGGTTGTGGAGGGCATGGTCGACTCAGGGGACTTAGTCCTTGTAGACAAGTTTTCCTATCATTTCCGAAAGCCGAAACGCGGAGAGGTTTTCGTGTTCGATACCCTGGGAATCAAGGGGATCAAGGACCGCAGCGGACCGCAGGGTGGGGGATCCCACTACATCAAACGTCTAGTCGGTGTCCCTGGGGACTCACTATCCATCAATGAGCCAGATCTTCTGGTGGATGGAAAAGTGACGCAAGAACCGGGGATTCGGCGGGTCGCAGAAGGAGAGGCACCTTTCAAAAAGCAACACCGCGGCTATCAACTTGCTCGACGCAATGGCGCGGGGGACACGAGTCGGATTTATCTGGAAAAACCGGGTGACCTCCTGCGGCTGGACAACGAGAACGCGAAACCTGGCTTCCGCGAATATGCCGCGATGGGCGACAATACAGGAAACTCACTGGACTCCCGTTACTGGGGGACAGTGAAGGAATACAATCTTGTCGGCCCGGCTGCGTTCGTACTGTGGCCCATCACCACCGGTCACTGGGGATTCATTCGGTAACGCTCCGCACTCCCCGTGTCCGCCGCATCCGAGATCACCCGGAAGTCGAAATCGAATCTCGCCTTCGCGTTCCGGATACTCCCGAAGGACAGGCGGGGTGATATGGAGATTTTCTACGCCTTTTGTCGGGTTGTAGACGATCTTGCGGATGATCCGAAAATCCCAAAACGGGACCGCCGCGCGGGTCTAGAAGCCTGGGAAAGTGGATTGCGTGACGGATTTCCACAGGATGACGCTCTTGGTCACGAAGTCGCTGAAATGATCGCTAGGCGTGGGGTTCCAGTGGAGTGGCCACTGGAAATCATCGAAGGCTGCAGGATGGATTTGGAGCCCCGAACCTTTGGAAATTGGGATGAGCTTTCACGCTACAACTGGAAGGTCGCAGGTGTGGTTGGTTTGGTGAGCACCCGCATTTTCGGTTGCGTTCATGAGGATTCTGACAAATACGCGGAATGCCTTGGAAACGCGCTCCAGCTTACCAATATTCTCCGCGACGTGGGGGAAGATATTTCGAACGGTGGGCGCATGTATCTACCAGTCAACGACATGGTGCGCTTTCAGTATTCGGAACGCGATCTTGTAGGAAAAGTCTACGACGGGCGCTTTCTGGCGATGATGTGCTATCAGGCGGAACGTGCGGAACACTTTTTTAAAGAGGCCGAGAATCTAATACCGGAGATCGACCGCGCGGCCCTTCTCCCCGCGCGCATCATGGCGGAAATCTATCGTGAGCTGTTGCGGAAAATGTGGACGGACAAATTTCGGGTATTCGACCGTCGATATTCTGTTTCAAAAGCCAAAAAACTCGCTATTCTTTGCAGACACCTGCTCGCCGCCCGGAAATGCGGGTGAATACGAACCCATCGACCCCGTCCGAAGAACATGACTCTACCGAAATACGCCGTCCTCGGCCTCGCCACGATCCTCACGGTCTCTTGTGAGCCGCCTCCGCCATACCCTCCACCGTCGCGCAATTTCCGTCCGTATGGCCCGGAAGTGGACCGAATGCGCGCTGAAGGGCGCTACCCGGAAGCTCGCAATGACGATCCATACCGTGGTTACGAGCGTCCGCAGGCGGATCAGTATGGAAATCCGGTGGATCCACGTGCGCCGCGGATCGACCCGACCATCGAGCCGGATGAACCGACTACCCCGCGGCCTCCGACGCGCGACCAGTATCCAGTCGCAACGCCCACGACTCGGCCAGATCAGGTGCTCAGTCCCTACGCCCCCTACAACGTCATCGACGTCGAGGGCTTTAAAACGGGCCAACTCGCCAAGGACCCCTCGAACGGCAAGATTTTCCGCATCCCGTAGGGTGTCGGATGATTTCTCCTGATGATTCTTGGAATCGACTTAGGCACCACTCACTCCGCGATCGGGGTGGTGGACTCTGGTTTCCCTATCCTGTTGGCGGATGAGGAGGGGAAACGTATTATTCCTAGCGCGGTCTGGTTTGGCAAAGACGGTGAGGTGGAAGTCGGACGGAAAGCGCTCCGCAGGGGGGCGACCGATCCGACGCGGGTGGTGACCAGCGTAAAGCGGTTGATGGGCACGGGGGGAATCATCGAAGGAGTGGGAAAGACCCCGGAGCAAGTGAGCGCGGAGATTCTTAAGGAATTGAAACGTATTGCGGAATGGAGGTTGGAAAAAGAAGTGAGTCAGGCGGTGATCACGGTGCCTGCCTATTTCAACGACGGCCAGCGCGCTGCAACGAAGCGAGCCGGGGAACTCGCTGGACTCGAAGTCGTGAGGATGATCAACGAGCCAACAGCTGCCGCGATGGCCTATGGCTTGGATCGGAAACTGGACGAGGGAAAGAAGGATAGACTACGAGTGGCGGTCTATGACCTCGGGGGAGGTACCTTTGATCTCACGATCTTGGAAATCCAGGACGGCGTATTCCAAGTACTTTCCACTCACGGCGATACCCGCCTCGGCGGTGACGATATCGATGCGATTATCCTCGAACGCATGTGCGAGGGACTGGGTGAAATTTCATCCACGACGAGAGTTCTGTTCGCCACGGAGGCAGAGCGGGCCAAGCGGGCATTATCCGATCAAGATGAGGTAACCATCCGAGTGCCTTTCTACGATGGAACTAGTAGTTTAGAGAAGGTGGTCTCCCGCGCAGAACTCGAAGAGTTGGCTGCGGACTGGATTGCTCGCACGATCCGATGCTGCCGCCAGGCGATGCTCGACAGTGGTCTCGAAGTCAGCGATCTCGACGAGGTGGTGTTGGTCGGTGGCAGCACTCGCATGCCCGCCGTGCAGCGCGCTGTAGCTGATTTCTTCGGACGAAAACCGGATCTAACTCAGCATCCCGACGAAGCAATCGCACTGGGTGCGACCATTCAAGGAGGCGTCATGAGCGGCTCCTTGCGAAAGATGGTGCTACTGGATGTGACTCCGCTGAGCCTCGGGATCGAGACATTCGGAGGTTTGATGAACGTGATCATCCCGCGCAACACGACCATTCCATGCAAGGCTGGCGAGATGTTCACCAATGCGGCCGACAACCAGCAATCCATGTCGGTGCGAGTCCTCCAAGGCGAACGCGAAATGGCACGCGACAACTGGGAATTGGGGAAATTCGAAGTGGCTATGGATGAACTTCCAAAGGCCCAAGCGAGGGTGGGTGTGCAGTTCAAAATCGATGCGGATGGCATCCTGGAAGTGCTAGCTCGCGACACGATGACAAACAAGGACACGATCCTGCACATCGAGAGTAGCGCGGTGAACGTCGATGATCTTGTGGTAGAGGAAATGGTTAGCTCATCCGTTGAGCATGCGTTCGAGGACATGGCGGAACGAATTTTCACTGAGGCGAAAATGAAAGCCGACGAGCTTCTGCCCGCTGTGGAAATGATCCTCGCTCAAGGTCTCGTGGAGAAGGAAGAGCGCGAAGAGATCGAGGCCGCCACTGCTGAAGTGCGCGCTGCGATCGATGAGAAATCGGCGAATCGGCTCAAAGCCGCGGTGAGTAAATTGGATTCCGCCACAGAGGCCGTCGCCGCCCGCTTGGTGGAAGCAGCGATGGAAGAAGCGTTGAATAAGGAAATGGGACTTTAGAGCGAATGATCGAAAACCGTAACAACAGTTCGTGGAAATCCCTGCAGTGGCGGCTGGAGGCGACTGTCTATATGCTGGTCGAAGGTCTGATGGCCTATCTACCCCTCCGCTGGGTGTATTATCTCGGAGAAGCCGCCGGTGGGATCGCTTGGCATTTCATGAAGGTAAGGAGGCAAACGGTGATACGAAACCTTCGAATCGCATTTGCTGGAGAAGCGGGCATCCCTGAGATCCATCGGATGGCTCGTGCGAGTTTCCGTCGAACCGGGGCGAATCTCTTTTCCGTCGCACGCACCGCCCGACTATCAAAGGAGGAACTGGGTGAGGTGATGTATATCGAGAATGTCGAGTTACTGGAGGAAGGGCTCGCTGGGGGCAGGGGCGTCGTGCTGCTTCTCTCTCACATGGGAAACTGGGAGCTATTGAGTCGCCTTGTGCATCAGTTTCCAGAAGGCTCCCGCGCCGGCGCTTTCTATCGCCCTTTGAATAATCCTATTCTCGATAAACGTGTGTTAGACCGGCGGCAAGCGGATGGAACACGGATGTTTTCAAAAAAGGACAATGCTCTCCACGTGGCAACGTTTCTCCGCGAGGGTGGGATCGTGGGGATTCTCGCCGACCAAAGGGTTGGACCCCAAGGAGAATTGGTCGAATTCTTCGGGCGCCTAACACGTGCAAGTCCGCTTCCGTCTTTGTTAGCACGTCGGTCTCGAAGCACCGTGCTCGCACTTTCCCTCATCACGGAGGCTCCCGGAAGATGGAAGGCGGTATTTGTCCCAGTTTCAAAACCTAACTCCACCGTAAACTGTATGGTCGCACTAGAATCTGCGATGCGTGAGGGGCCTGTCGATGTATTCTGGTTGCAGGAGCGGTGGAAGGCGTATGTCGGAAAGAAGCGAGCAATTCGCGAATGGATCGGCGTGGACGCAGCGCGTGGAGCCAAGCCACACCGTGCACTCATCTGGCTTGAGAGTGTATCTGAGGACTGGTGTCCTCCTCGGGATTGGATGCATCCAGATGTTGTTTACGAAGTTGCTCTAGAGTCGGGCAGGGTTGCGCTCGGCTGGCTATCGGAAATTTCCCGCCATCACCCTATAACTTCTGCGGCGGACAAGAGGGACTTCGATGAAGATCATTGCCTTGATCGACGATTCTGAAACTCTACCCTTGGATTTCGTCCTCACGCACGTAGCTCCCCGCGAACTTCGCGAAGCCTGCCGGTCCAAGGGAATTCCCATTGTTTCCCTACCATGAAAGTGCTTCAGATACTGCCCGAATTGAACTCCGGAGGTGTTGAACGTGGTACGCTCGAGATTGCCGATTATTTGGTTAAAAACGGCCACGAGGCAGTTGTCGTCTCAAACGGAGGCCGGTTGGTTCCGGAATTGGAGGGACTTGGGGCACGCCACATTATGATGCAGGTTCACCGCAAGAGCTTGAAATCCCTCGGACAAATTAGACCGTTCCGGGAACTCTTGGAGACAGAGAAACCGGATATCCTGCATATCCGCTCTCGCGTGCCTGGGTGGATCGCATGGATGGCTTGGCGAAAAATGAACGTCGCGACGAGACCTCGACTGGTCACCACCGTGCATGGATTCTACTCGGTGAACGGCTATTCCGAAGTGATGACGAAAGGAGAGCGGGTGATCGCTGTTTCCGAAAGTATCCGCAAATACATCGCCGAACATTACCCGAAAACTGATCTGAGGAAAGTCACGGTGATCCATCGTGGAATCGTCCCGGAGATGTATCCTCCCGGATTTGTTCCGGATGCGGAGTGGCTTAGGAAATGGCTGTCGCAGCAACCAGGCTTGGAGAATAAATTCGTTTTCCTATTACCAGGCCGCATCACCCGGCTAAAAGGGCACGACGATTTCTTAAAAATGCTAGGAAGACTCAAAGAGTCCGGAAAAAGCGTCCACGGCCTGATCGCCGGAGGAGTGCATGAGAACAAAACCGGCTATCTGAACGAGCTGAAGGAGCGAGTCCATACGGCAGGAATGACGGAAGATGTGACATTTCTAGGATTCCGCAGCGATGTCAGAGAGATCATGGCGATCAGTGACGTGGTCTGCGCCCTTTCCCAGCAGCCGGAATCGTTCGGAAGGACTGTTCTCGAAGCCATGGCACTGGGAAAACCCGTGCTAGGCTATGATTGCGGTGGAGTTGGTGAACTTCTCGATGCGATTTTTCCCGAGGGGAAAGTCCCTCCCGGTAACGCGGAAATATTGTTCGCAAAAGCCGTCGCCATCCTAGAATCGGATGGCCTTCCTCTGGTCCCTGAAGGGGCCTTCACGCTCGAGCGCATGTGCGCGGACACCGTAGGTGTCTATGAGGAGCTACTTTCCTCTCCGCGAACGATAAAAAAACTTCTACCATCCTCCGGCATGGCGTGAGATGAATGGGCCGCTTCATGAATCACATCGCAATCGTCGGACTCGGATATGTAGGTCTGCCTCTCGCCCTCCAGTTCGCGAGGTCCGGGGCGACAGTCTTGGGCTTGGATATTGATCCGAAAAAGGTCGAGTCTATCCTATCGGGTCGAAGCTATATCAAACACGTGTCCGGCGAGGAAATTGGAGCCCAGACAGCTAGTGGCAGACTCGACGCATCGACAGATTTCAGCCGAATCGCAGAGGTAGATGCGGTCATCTTGTGCGTGCCGACTCCGCTCAACCATTTCCGCGAACCAGACCTCAGCTACGTGCTGAACACCGGGAAGGCCTTGGCTCCCTTCATCCGGGACGGTGCTCTCATCGGTACTCGAGTCCACCACTTATCCCGGCACTACGGATGGCGAGCTGCGGCAGGTGCTTGAGGAAGGATCTGGGAAAATCGCTGGCGTTGATTTCCACCTAGCTTTCTCACCCGAGCGCGAGGATCCCGGAAATCCAGACAGCAAGGTGGCGTCGATCCCCAAGGTTGTGGGAGGCTTGACTCCGGCTTGCTTGGAAAAGGCGCTCGAAATCTATGGAATCGCCATCCAGCACCTTGTGCCTGTTAGTTCCTGCCGGGTGGCGGAGGCAACGAAGCTTCTAGAAAACATTTTCCGGTCCGTAAACATCGCACTGGTGAACGAACTTAAAGTTGTTTACGGCGCGATGGATATCGATATCTGGGAGGTAATCGAGGCGGCAAAAACAAAACCTTTTGGATTCATGCCCTTTTATCCCGGCCCAGGTCTCGGTGGTCATTGCATCCCAATCGATCCGTTTTACCTAACCTGGAAGGCACGTGAGTTTGGCCAACACACTCGCTTCATCGAGCTGGCTGGCGAGATCAATACGGCCATGCCCGATCACGTAGTAAAAGTGGCATTCGAGGCGTTGAACGATTCCGGAAGAGCGATCAATGGATCGAAAATCCTGCTGCTTGGACTCGCCTACAAGGCAAACGTCGATGACGACCGGGAGTCCCCAACATATAAGTTGATCGAGAAGTTCGAGGCGCTGGGGGGGCAGGTCTCATACCACGATCCGTATGTCCCGGTAGTGCCGGTGACCCGCGAACACGCGGAATATGCGGGCCGGGAGTCAGTCGCAGAGATCACGGATGAATATGATCTAATCCTACTTTCCACTGGCCACGACGAATACAAATCGTTCGATTTTTCAGACTTTGATTGTGCTCTAGTGGACACCCGGAACGCCGTCCCGGAAAGCAACAGGCCCAAAAAATACCGGAAGGCATAGTGAATGACGGAAAAGACGGTGATCTGTATGAAATGGGGGACGATGTATGGTCCAGAGTATGTAAATATACTCTACTCCATGATACGGAGGAACATTACTGGCGATTTTAAGCTCGTTTGTTTTACGGAAGATCAGACAGGTGTCCGAGAGGAAGTGAAATGCCTCCCATTACCCGAGCTTGGCTGCGAGATCCCGCCAGAGGCACCTGGGAAGTGGCCGAAGCAGGCGCTATGGGGGAAGGATCTTTTTGGTCTGGAGGGAGTCGTCCTTTTCGTCGATCTCGATTCGGTGATCGTTGACTCCATCGATCCTTATTTTGATTATGGTGACGAGAACGATGTGATCACCGCGCGGAACTGGACCAAGCCATGGTTACGTATGTCTCAGACGTCGGTATTCCGATTCAAAATCGGGGCACACAGCTATATGCTTGATCAGTTGAGGGCGAACCCGCAACTGATGGTGAAATATCGTTTCGAGCAAAACTACGTTTCCTCCAATATCCAGGGGGGGGTAAAATTTTGGCCCGCCAGTTGGACGAAACACTTCGGCCTTCACTCCATGGGTGTCTGGCCTTTGAGATACGTGAGACCCCCGAAGCAACCGGCGGGTGCGCGCATCGTGACTTTTCCGGGAAATCCGAAACCACCCGATGCCGCATTGGGACGGTGGTCTGAGAATCAGCCAGTGCGGACACGCTCAGAGCATCTCCGCTGGATCTGGGAAACTCGTTCTGGGGTGGGCAAGTCACGGCGCTTGCTTTCTAGATTTGTGATGCCTTCTGAGTGGGTGAAGAATCATTGGAATGACTCATGAATCGTCGTGCGGTTTGGATCGTTAGCGAGGGTAGCCCCGGTCATGTGAGTCAGTCGCGTGGCTTGGTGGAGGAACTTGGAGATATCGATGTGACGACGGTGGAAACGAGACAACGTTTCGGAGGATTCCTGCGTAGTGCGCTTCGACTGTGGATGGGGTTTTTCGGTAGAGGTTTTTCCTCAGAATTCCTGAGGGGAAGGCTTTCCTGCGAGGTGCCCGCAGGTGGAGTTCCGGATCTAATTGTGACATCCGGCGGGAAAGCAGTTTTTGCAGCAAAATCTCTTTCGATGCGATTCGGAGCGAAGCTAGTTTTCATCGGTGAAAGAAAGCCCTACCCGTCGGAATGGTTCGATCTGGTCCTGACTCCCTCGCCATTCGAGACGGGTGCAAACGATGTCCGAATTGAGATGATTCCAACCCGAATGAACCCGGATGTTGCGAGGCAGGCGGCGGAAGGTTGGGCTGAACACCCGCAGGGCAGGCTCTGGACAATGGTGGTTGGCGGGACATCTTCCTCGCATCGCTACTTCCGAAAGGATTGGGAAACTCTAGCGGAGGCGATGAACCTCATCGCACGTCGAGAGGGAATTCGCTGGTTAGTTACAAGCTCCCGGCGAACCGGAGATGAGGCTGAGCAGATCCTGAAGCATCGGCTTGATCCCGAATTGATCGCGGAAGCCGTATGGTGGGCGGAAAAACCTGAAAAAAAGATGGCCCAGTATTTGGGATGCGGGGACCTGGTTTTCGTGACGCAGGACAGTGTGACCATGGTGACTGAGGCACTTGCTTCCGGGCGGCGAGTCATCGCGATCCGCCCTCGTCAAACCCAGCTTCCGGAAGAAAGTTTCCTAAACGCATACTTCGCTCGTTTAGAGGAAATGGGGCGACTCGGGCGGCTGGAGATTGCAGCTCTGGACCAAGCAGATTTTCCACAGATACGGATCGAAGCTTTCGAAGGAAATCCGAACGAGGATCTTGCCTCCTTGGTTAAGGGGGCGTTAGGCTGGGAGCGGGAATGAAAGGATAAACCGAATGGGAATGTCATTTCGGAAACTGGAAAGCTGGAAGAAGAGGATGCATGCGGCTTGGACCGGTAGGCAAAATATTCACTTGCTTCACCTGCGAAAAACGGGAGGGACCGCGTTGAAAAGTGTCTTCAACCAGCATCAGGTCACACCGTCCCACACCATCTATACCCATCCGCACCGCTATTGCCTCGCGGACCTACCAGTGGGGCATAAGGTGATGTTCGTAACGAGGGATCCGTGCAGCCGTTTTGTGAGTGGATTTGCCAGTCGCCAGCGCAAAGGTGCCCCAGCGAACCATGTTCCGTGGTCCAGGGGAGAGGAGCGAGCTTTCTCCGTATTTCCTAATGCAAACTCGCTGGCCCTAGCTTTGGATGCTGACCACTCCGACCATGGCGAAGCGTTGCAAGCGATGGCAGAAATTAGCCATCTGCGTTCGACATACTGGGATTGGTTCGGGGACCGGGAGCTACTTGAGCGCAGGGAAAAGGATATCCATTTCATAGGCAGGACCGAGGAGCTGGACGCGGATTTCGAGATCTTGCGCGCTTCGCTCGGGCTGCCCATGGGCGTGGCTCTGCCAACCGATCCGAAGACGGGACATAGGAGTAGTCCTACAGCGAAAGAGCCTGTCGTATTGGAAGCGCGTGCGCTCGCTCTAGTCCGCGACTGGTATGCGAAGGACTACGAACTCATGGATTTCTGCGCTGATTGGAGAGAGCGCAATAATGGACCGGTGGCGGGATTTTCACTTCCCGAAAAGACGTCCGAAAAATGACCGTCGCGGGGTGGACACCGGAAGGACGTAAGAGTCGAGATCTAGGTAACCATATCTCCCTGCCATTTCTGCGACTTCAACAGAAAGGCTACTTTGGCTGCGTTTCAGATCACTCAAAGTAACGGCGCGGTAGCGGTCAGTGCGGGAATCGCGCGCGGCATGAGGGACCACGGGAAAATCCCGGTACTGGCAGGCCCGCGTGCTCGCAAAACTCGGGAAAAACCTCCTTGATACGCTCAATCTGGAATCTCCACGGTTGCGTGGTTTCAATCAGTCCGTTCCAGCCCACCCATGCCTGCATGCCTTTGATCAGAGGCGGCGCGGTCAGATCCAGCGGGATGAAATCTGCCATGAAATTCCATGTCGAATCACTGAACGTTTGCATTGAAGCAATGACCTTAAGCGGATGGCGCACTTGGTGGAGGATGCGGGTGAATCCCTTCGAGTCGATTTCGACTTGCCGGTTTTTCCCGACATACACGAAGGTGCCGGAGACAATGTGTTTCCAAGATGCCGCACCATCTTCGCCAACTGACTCGTGTGGGACATCGTAACCCATTTCTGTCAGTAGCTGAGAGGTGAAATGCGTCCCGCTGCGTCCGGTTCCAGTGACTAGAAGCATAGCTTTATCTCCAGTGGGTTTCGATCCACCGTGCGGGCTTGCAGTGGTGGTGCGCTCTCTTTCCGCGGTAGCCGACGACAGCCTCATCTGGGTCGGGCTTGCCATGAAATGCGATGATGCTGGCGTTTTTCGGTAACAACGGCTCAATCAGAAGATTGAGTGGAAAAACAGGGATACAGTGGCGTTTGAAACTGCGGACCCATTCCGCAGGCCAGAAGATCATTTTCGGACGGATACAGTGGGTGAGGTAGCTCTGTGGCGGGCGGAAGTTCGCGATCGCCCAGTCTTTTTCACGATGGAATTGTTCCCAGACGAAGGAGCATCCATTCAGCTTGAAACGGAATACTGAGGAGTTCCCTATCATGGGATCCTTCCGGAACATCGTTTTGTGCGTAGGGATCCAGTTGTGGATGATGGGGATTTCGTCTTCGTTACCAATGGTGAAAAAATCATCCAGCGAGCCGGTGATGACGATATCGAGATCGAGGAAAAGCGCGAGTCCTTCAATGGGCAAGTCGTTGCGAAAGAGGCAGAGTTTCCTCCAACCGGTGATCATTTCAGAAGGAGGGAGATCAATCTCTGGAATCGGATAGATTTCTACGGACGGATCAATGCCTTCGGAATCGTCCGTAAAGCAGACAATATTTACTGGGTTGCTGGTATTTCTGCGGACAGCGGATGCGAGACGGTTCACATATTCCGGGCCGTAGCGGTCTCCCCATTTGAGGGTGATGATGTGGCGGGTCATTGTTGGCAGATAGGATGGGACTACTCTGCTAGCATAGAAAGAAAATTTCGGGCGATTATCGTCCCCGGATTGGAGACTCAAGGCGATCTCGCTCAGATCTTTTTTTTCCATGTGATACCGCTGGAGGGGGAACTGAGTCTTTCCACGCATATCGGCGAGGAATTTCCATGCTACGGGAAATTAGATCTTCAGTGAATCCGAGCAAGTAGCGCGGTTCAATTTGATTTTGCTGGGGCGTCCGACAAGCGGTAAACTCCGTTGAGCCTTCCGCTCAAGACGAGCGAGTATCCGTTTTCATCGAGCAAGTTTTTCAAACGGTTCCCGCTGTCGTGCACTGCTTCGCAGATGAGCAATTGCGGCCATAATTGGCGGGGAGTTTCCGAGAAGAGTGGGACAAGAACGTCGCATTCGTAACCTTCGACATCGATTTTTAGCGCGTTGACCTTAGTGATCCTGCTTCGAGCGAGAAAGGATGGCAGCGTTGTCATTTCGACTCCTTGTCCGACCTCCTCCTCCGAACTAGAGATATGGTTCTCGCCTTTGTTGCCATTTCCGGTGACCAAAGTGACACGGCCTTCGGAGCCTCCTAGGGCGATCTGGTTGAGATTTACCGTGCTAAGGTGGTTTGTTTCTAGATTGAAGCGCAGAGCCTCGCAAAGTTGTGGATCCGGTTCAAATGCTTCGATTCTGATACGTGGGTTTCGGAGTGCTGCCAGATTGAGGGAATAGACCCCGGCGTTTGCCCCCACGTCTAGAAAGACACCACCATCGACTAGCTCCCTGCGTATGGCGGCCAGTTCTTCTGGATCGAGGTATTGCGGCATGAAGATTAGCCGCTGTTCGGATAAATTGCCGGATTGTCTGAGTCGCAGTTGAAGCCCCCAGACTACGATGTCGATCCACTCTTCAACATTCCTTTTAAGCGGTTTGCGCAACCACAGGGCCAGCCTCCTCCAGCGTTTCCCCGGGGGGAGGGAGTGAAGGAAATTTAACCATGTTTTAACGAAAGAATTTGGTGAAAATTCTCCCCATGGCCTATGGTTCATATGGGGCATGGGCATTGGGAAAACCTATTGGAAGAGTCGCGCGCGTCAAGACATCCGACGGGTGTCCGGCAGCAGGCCATATCAATCAGCCGGGTTGACCGGACTGTTCGCAGGCTGGCGCTGAAGTATAGAGTCTGCCTTTTCTACTACATCTGAGGATTTGAGGAATTTGAACAGGTCAGAATCGGTGGAGAGCACAAGGGTGGACTGTTGCCCTATCGTTTCGCGATACATTTCCATGGTCTTGATGAATTCGTAGAGTTCCGCCGCCTTCGGGTTTTGTCCGTAAGCTCGGGCATAGATCTGGGAGGCTTTTGCGTCGGCTTGGCCCTTGATGGTCTGCACTTGTTTGTAGGCTTCCGAGGAAATGCCGTTCAGGTCCTTCTCTTTATCTCCGAGAATGCGGGCGGCTTCGCCTTCACCTTCGGAACGGAATTTCGAGGCGATCTGCTGGCGCTCGGAAATCATCCTGCCGTAGATTTTCTCCACCACGGATGGGTTGTAGTTAATTCGCTTGAAGCGGACGTCGAGGAGCTCGATGCCGAGTTGGGCGAGTTTCTCCTTCGCATCGGCCATAATCTCGTCCTCAAGGGTCGAGCGGCCTTTGCGGATTTTCGGAAGGACGCCGATGTTCGTGGCCTGACCTTCTGTATATTCCTCGAGGGTCTCATCCTTCGCCGGGACGCGATCCTTATCGGTGCGGACGATCTCGATGAGGTCGTGCTTGCCGACGATGCTGCGGGTGGCGGATCCGATGATGTCCTCGATTCGGGACTCCGCAGAGCGCTCGTTGCGGAGGCGGCGGAAGTATTCTAGCGGATCAGTGATGCGCCAGCGTCCGAAGCAGTCGATGGAGATGTAGAGCTTGTCCTTGGTGGGCATCTCGGTGCGGTTTCCGTCCCATGGCAGGATGTTCTTCGGGATGCGGTTGACCACCTGGATGAAGGGGGTCTTGAAATGCAGGCCTGGCTCGGTGATCGGCTCGCCCTGGGGTTCTCCGAACTGGGTGATGATGACCTGCTCGGTGGGCGAAATCGTGTAGGAACAGATGTAGAGGATGAAGACGATGGCGGCGGCGGCCATCGCGGCGATGGTGAGAGGTAGCTTTTTCATGAAGATTCAAATTTCGACATTTAACTTTCAAGGAAGAGGTAGGATGTCTTATTTTTCGTTGAGGTTGAGGAGGGGCAGGATGCCTTTGGCCTCCTCGTCGAGGATCATGGTCTTGCCGAGGCGCGGGAGAATCTCGGACATGGTTTCAAGGTAAAGGCGGCGGCGGGTGATTTCCGGTGCCGCGGTGTATTCGATAAGCAGCGCCTCGAAGGAGGCGACATCGCCCTCGGCTTCGTTGACGCGTTTTTTCGAGTAGCCTTCGGCGGCGGAGATCATACGGTCGGCCTCGCCGCGGGCGCGGGGGATCTCCTTGTTGTATTCCCCATTGGCGACGTTGATCGCGGTTTCCTTGTCCTGCTGAGCCTGATTGACCGCGTTGAAGGAAGATTGCACGGCGCGCGGTGGATTCACGTCCTTGAGCTGCACCTGCTCGATGCGCAGCCCCATCGTGTAGGCGGCGGTGGCTTCCTGCAGCTTGGCGGAGGCGACGGCTTCGATTTCCTGCCGCCCGACGGTGATCACCTCATCCACGGTGCGGTCGCCGACGATCTCGCGCATGACGCTCTCGGTCAGGTCGCGCAGGGTGGCATCGGGTTCACGGACAGCGAAGAGGTATTGGATGGGATCATCGATGCGGTATTGGATCACCCATTCGACGAGAGCGGCGTTGAGGTCGCCGGTGACCATGGATTTCTCCAGTTCCTGCTCGCTGGGATCGGAAAACTGGAAGTTGTTTGTGGCCCCCGCAGTTCCGTATCCGAATTCCTGTTTGAGCTGCCGCTCCACCTCGACGATTAGCGAGCGGTCGATGCCGTAGGGGAGTTTGAAGTGCAGACCGGGGCCTTTTGTTTCCGGCATGGGTTTGCCGAAGCGGAGCACCACGGCCTGGGCGTCTGCGGAGACGGTGTAGAAGCTTGTAAAAACGCCGATGAGGACGAGCAGGGAGATAGCTGCGAGGCGGATGACGGCGAAATTGATGTTGATGGTGCGGGTCGGGGGCATGGCGATTCGGGAGGTTTGAATGGATGCTTATAGATAGCGAGAAAACTCGGTGAATCTACTACGAATTGGAATTAGAGAAGAAGGCCTTCGTCGAGGGGTGGTGAGAGTCGCTTCCGGGCAACTTCCAGGTATTCGGGATCTAGCTCGATGCCAGTGAAAGAAGCGATTTCTTGGTTTTTCGCTGCGAGCGCGGAGGAGCCGATCCCGAGGAAGGGATCGATGAGGCGAGTTTCCGGTCCTTTTCCATGGATGCGTATGCATTGCTCGACGAGCGCGATGGGAAAGGTCGCGGGGTGAGGGCGCTGGCCTTTGCGCGACTTGATGGTTTCGTAAGGAATAAACCATGTGTTTCCCCGGCAACGGAGATCCTGGCCGCCGGTGTGGCCCCAGCGCGCGATGTTTGATTTGTAAACGTAAGGGACTCCGGCGGCGCGTCGGTCGAGTTCCACGCTGCCAGTTTTCGTGAGGTGGAAGACATACTCGTGGCAGTCGTTGACGTAGCGCTTGGAGTTGATGGGTTTGAAATGCCCGGCGGAGATCTGTTGATCGTCGGTGGTCTCGATGGTGATGGATTTCACCCAATGAAAGGTATTCTGGAGAACAAACAGCGGGTCGGGTCCCTCGGTGAGCGCGAGGATGACTTGGTGGGGGAAAAGGGGACTGGATGGGGAGGCTCCGACGTTGAGGAAAAACGAGGCGTCATCTGCCATGACCCGTTTCACCTCGGCAGACCATGCCTGACACCAGCGCAGGAACTCCTCGCGGGGGGCCGTGTCCTTGAAGGTGGAGTAGGCGATGCCGAGATTGTAGGGCGGTGAGGTGACGACAAGGTCGAAGGATTTTTCCGGGAGAGTGGGGAGATGCTGGAGGCAATCGCCGTGTAAAAATTCAAATTTCAAAATTCAACTTTTAAGGAAGAGGGTGGGGAGGTGACGGTGTTTGTGTCTTGCTTGAGGTTGAGAGGTTTTAACTCCTTAGCCTCTCTATGGCCTGTTCCAAGTCAGACAGGGTAACGGAATCAATTACTTGGGCTTGGCCAGGGGCCGTCAAGGTGACGAAGCGGATTTTACCGGATTTGAATTTTTTGTCCCTCGCGAGTTTTTCCATGACGGTTTTTGTCGTGATTTTCTCTGGGAGCGTGAGGGGGAGGTGGAAATGGCGCAGGACGGAGAGAATTTGATTGGATGCTTCGGGCGCAAGATCAGAGTGCTTTTCGGAGATGTAGAGTGCGGCGCGGATGCCAAGTGCGATTGCTTCTCCATGCAGCATTTCCCCATAAGGAAGAGAGGCTTCGATGCCGTGGCCGATGGTGTGACCGAAGTTGAGAAGGGCGCGGAATCTTTGGTTTCGTATTCGTCGGATTCGACGACCCGGGCCTTGATAGCGATGTTGCGAGCGAGCAGATCGGCGGGGACTTTGCGTGAATTAGGATCCAGTGAGAGCAATTCGTCGAGCATGGAGGCATCGCGGATGGCGGCGTGCTTGATGGCCTCGGCAAAGCCTTCGTGGAACTCGCGGTCGGGCAGTGTGGCGAGCGTTTCTGGATCGACCAGGACGAGCTTTGGCTGGTGGAAGGCACCGAGTAGGTTTTTTCCTTCGGCGACGTTACTCCCGTTTTTCCTCCGACGGAGGAGTCTACTTGCGAAACGATAGTGGTGGGAATCTGAACGAACGGCACGCCACGATAGAAAACGGACGCCACAAAACCCGCGAGGTCCCCAACAACCCCTCCGCCAAGCGCGACGATCAGCGAACGGCGGTCGTGCCCCGCGCAGATCATTTCCCGGCAGATGGTCTCCAAGTGGGTGAGGGATTTCGAGGCCTCGCCGGCGGGTATTTTGTGCAGTGAGGGTTTATTTTCGCCGAAGCCGTTCAACAGGGTTTCCGCGTGGTGGGAGGCGACGGTTTCATCGGAAATCACGGCAACTCGACGGTCTCCTAGGCCATGATCTGATAACAGGATGGCGGTCCGGGCCAAAAGCCCTTTGCGACAGAAAACGAGAAGAGCGATCGGCGATCGACTTGGACGGTGGGCATGGCGGGTTCTATGCCGGTGGGGTGGGCGAGGTCCAACCTTATCGGTGGAAACTGAGAATTTCCGATGGTTTTGACATTTAGGAGTTGCGTATTGGTCGGGTTGGATGCAGATTTTTGGTGAAACCTGACAAAAACAGGTAATTAACTAAGGATTATGCTTCCCGAGAGTTCACCGTTTTCCCCGGACCAGCGCCAGACGCTGGATTCATTGCTTGCTGGATTTGATGCGCTACAGCGCGGATCACTCGGCGATAGCCTGCCGGCAGGTTCGTCGTCGCCCGCTGTGGCAGACAGCTGCTGTTTCCGCACGGAAGCTGGCGGTCCTGCCACGGGACTGAGAGCGGGAATGCCGAGGAATTGGCTGACCGCTCCATGAAAGAAGCAAAGAAAAGAGGTTTCAAAGCGGTGATGAAAAACATGGCGGACATCACGCCTGCCGATCTCGTGAAGGAAGAAAACCTTCTAGTCATCGTCTCCACCTGGGGTGAGGGCGAGGCTCCGGAGACCGCCGTTTCTTTCCACAAAGCCTTCATGGAGGAAGACATCAAACTCGATAAGGTCAAGTTCTCCGTCTGTGCTCTCGGCGATACTTCCTACGAGCAATTCTGCGAGATTGGGAAACAGTTCGATGCGCGTCTCGAAAAGCTTGGCGCAAAACGAGTATTCGACCGCGTCGATTGCGACGTGGATTACGAAGACAGCTACTCGGAATGGTTTACCGGCGCAATGAAGGCCCTGGCCCCTTCGGCACCAGTTGCTACTGCGGTGGCTCCGACAGCATTTGCGGTCGGCGGAGAGTATGGGAAAAAGAATCCGTTTCCTTCCGAAGTGTTCGACAACATTCTTTTGAATGGCGAAGGCTCGGCAAAAGAGACGATCCATGTGGAGCTTTCACTTGCTGGAAGCGGCCTTTCCTATGAACCGGGCGATGCACTAGCCGTGCAGCCCATGAACTGCCCACAAATGGTAAAAGACGTGGTTGGTGCCGCGAAGCTCACCGGCACCGAAGAGGTGGAGGTGAAGGGCGTGGGGAAAAAACTTTTAGCCGATGCACTCCGCGAGGATTTCGATATCACCGCGCTTTCGAAGGCGGTCCTCAAAAAGCTAGCGACGGTGACGAGTTCAGCGAAGCTTGATGCGCTCCTCGCCGACGATGCGAAAGACCAGCTTAAGGAATACATCGACGGTCGCGAGATTGTAGATGCGCTGATTGACTTCGCTCCGGATGGTATTCCTGCCGATGCGCTTGCAGGTATTTTCCGCAAGCTTCCGATCAGGCTTTATTCCATTGCATCCAGCCCCCTGGCGCATCCAGATGAAGTCCACCTGACGGTGGCCGCGGTTCGCTACGAGACTCATGGTAGATTGCGGAAGGGTGTCTGCTCGACCTATCTTACTGATATCGCGAAGTCTGGGAGAGCGTCCCGATTTTCGTCCAGCCAAATAAAACTTCCGCCTCCGACCGATGGCGATACGCCCATCATCATGGTCGGACCCGGCACCGGAGTCGCTCCATTCCGTTCGTTCGTGGAGCATCGTGCGGCAGTTGGAGCGACTGGGAAAAACTGGCTTTTCTTCGGCGACCAACGCTACACCTACGACTTCCTTTACCAGCTTGAGTGGCAGGATTTCCTAAAAGAAGGCCAACTTACCAAGCTCGAACTGCCGTTCTCTCGCGACCAACCGGAGAAGGTCTATGTCCAAGACAAGATGCTCGAAAACGGTGAGGAACTCTACAAGTGGCTGGAAGAAGGCGCGCACTTCTATGTCTGTGGCGACGCAAGCCGGATGGCCGCTGATGTCCACGAAGCTCTCATTTCCGTGGTGAAAAACTACGGCGCGAGAACCCGCGAAAGAAGCCGAGGCATACATTGAGGATCTCAAGAAAACCAAACGCTACCAGCGGGACGTTTACTAGAAACTCAAGACTTTGAGACACAAGACATAGGAGAAGAAGACCCTAATCCATTCCACAAACTCTTCCTTCCGTGTAATCCGTGCCTTCCGTGGTCAATAATTCTTCCTCACTACCTTAGCGAATCAACAAACCGCCGATAAAAACCATTTCAAGAAATCCCTTCTTCATCCGCGTCCATCCCGTCCATCTGCGGTTAAAAATTTTAAATCTTAATTTCCCCAATCATCATGGCTGACAAAAAACTAGCAGCAAACGAAGGTATCAAGACCCGCAGCAACTACTTGCGCGGAACCATCAAGGAGGGCCTCGCCGACACCTCAACTGGCTCCATGTGCGAGGACGACCAGCAGCTCCTGAAATTTCACGGAACCTACCAGCAGGACGACCGCGATCTGCGTCCGAACCGCCGGAAGCATCGCTTGGAAAAAGCGTATTCCTTCATGATTCGCGTCCGCGTTCCGGGAGGTGTGACATCACCGAAGCAGTGGCTTCAGATGGATGAAATTTCCACTCAGTTCGCCAACGAACGATTAAGCTCACTACCCGTCAGGCGTTCCAATTTCACGGCATCATCAAGACGAATCTCAAGCGCACGATGCAAGAGATCAATCAAGCTGCCATGGATACGATTGCCGCCTGCGGAGACGTAAACCGCAACGTGATGTGCTCGCCCAATCCCTTCCTTTCCGAGGCCCACACCCAGGCGATGGAAGATGCCCGTGCGATTTCCGCCCACCTCACGCCGCAGACCGGTGCCTATCACGAGATCTGGCTGGATGGCGAAAAAGTCGAGACCTCGGAAAAAAGAAGTCGAGCCCATCTACGGCAAGACCTACCTGCCACGGAAATTCAAAATCACCGTCGTCGTTCCGCCATCCAATGACGTGGATATCTACGCGGACTGCCTTGGCTTCATCGCCATTGTGGAGGACGGAAAGGTCGTCGGTTACAATGTCACCGTCGGTGGCGGCATGGGTGCTACCCATGGCAATGATCTGACATTCCCCCGCACCGCGGATGTGATCGGCTTCTGCAAGGTCGATCAGATTGTGGACGTCGCGGAAAAGGTGGTCATGATCCAGCGAGACTTCGGGGATCGTGAGGTCCGTGCCCACGCGCGCTTTAAATACACCGTGGACGATCACGGACCGGAAGGCATTTTGAAGAAGCTGAACGAATACCTTGGCTACGATCTGGAACCCGTCCGCGACTTCAAATTCGAAGACAACGGCGACCGCTTCGGCTGGGCCGAGGATCCGACTGGAAACTCCCACTTCACGATGTTCGTAGAAGGCGGGCGCGTGCTCGATACTGCGGATTACAAGCTCCGCACCGGCCTGCGTGAAGTCGCGAAAATCCATGACGGGGATTTCCGCCTCACCGGAAACCAGAACCTCATCATCGCGAACATCTCTGCGGCGAATCGTCCTGCGGTTGAAAAACTCATGGAAGAATACGGCATCGATAAATGTCACCTCCGCAGCGGTCTGCGTCTGAATAACTTAGCCTGCGTTGCACTTCCTACCTGCGCGCTAGCTCTCGCCGAAGCCGAGCGTTTTCTCCCAACTCTACTCACCGAGCTTGAGGAATCGATTGAAGCACACGGCCTGCGTCACGATGCCATCACCATCCGTATGACCGGCTGTCCGAATGGCTGCGCTCGACCTTACATCGCGGAGCTTGGCTTCGTCGGGAAAGGCCCAGGTCGCTACAACGTTCTGCTAGGAGGAGGCTTTCACGGTCAACGCCTGTCGAAGCTTTTCCGGGCCGATGTCCCGGCGGAGGAAATCAAAGCTCTGCTCGATCCAGTTTTCGCCAGTTACGCGAAAGAGCGCGAGGAAGGGGAGCGGTTTGGTGATTTCTGCATCCGTGTGGGACTCGGCCCAGAAACCACCAACTGAGCCGACTTTCACGCCAACGTGAAGGCTGAGGCACTTGCCTAAGCAATCATGCAGCGCGGACTTTGAACCGCAGTTAGACATTCAGTAAAGATCATGAGCCTTCTACAATCCTCAACGTCCCCGGAAACACTTTCCGAGGAGATGAACAACCTCCGTGCTGGTCAGCGCCTTGAGCTGCTTCACGAGAGGTTGGGTAGTCGGCTGATCGCGAGCACGAGCTTTGGGCTTCAGTCCGCGGTGATGTTGAAATTACTGCACCAGCACACTCCGAAAATTCCGGTGGTGTTTATTGATACGGGATTTCTGTTTCCGGAAACCTACCAATATGCACAGGAGTTGATGGAGAAGTTTCCTCTCGATTACCGCATCTATCACCCGACGGTTTCCGCAGCTAGAATGCAGGCGCTGTGGGGAAATCTCTGGGAGAAAGGCAAAGAAGAATCCGAACGCTACGCCATACGACGAAGATCGAGCCGATGAACCGTGCGATCCGTGAGAGTGGCGCCGATGTATGGATCAGCGGCTTGCGCCGTGCTCACTCGGACACTCGCCGGGATCGGTCATTTGTAGAGGCTCAGAAAAAGACACTAAAAGCTTATCCCATCCTCGATTGGGCGGATGCGCAGGTGGACCTATTTTACCATCAGAATGAATTGCCCCGCCATCCACTCGCCGAAAAGGGCTATGTGACCATGGGCGACTGGCACAGCACGAGACCCTCCGAGGACGGCACGGCCGACGGCACACGCTTCAACGGAGAAAAGTATGAATGCGGATTGCATTTGGACTCCGGAACATCGGACTTCCAGATCTGATCCATTTGCTTTCTACGAAAGCAGATCCTTTACTACATGCCCGTGAACATCTGTTAGTCGGAAACGCCTGCCTTGGAAGGTGTGAGTGAGGCGGGTGTGGTCGATGCCGAGCTGGTTCAGGATGGTGGCATGGAAGTCGTGAACGTGGACGTCCTGGTAAATTTTTCTTTTGACGGGTCGATCTTTTCGTCCGTCGGGGCCGAGGATGTTGTAGCCGTAGTCGTCGGTGGCACCGTAGGTCATGCCGGGTTTCACCCCGCCTCCGGCCATCCATGCGGTGAAACAACGCGGGTGGTGGTCGCGACCGTAATTGTCTTTCGTGAGTTTCCCCTGGGAATAGGCGGTGCGACCGAACTCGCCGCCCCAGACGACGAGGGTGTCTTCAAGCATGCCGCGCTGTTTGAGATCGGTGATGAGTGCGGCACAGCCTTGGTCGGTTTCCTTGGCCTGGTTGCGGATGGCGTTGGCAAGGTTGCCGTGCTGGTCCCAGCCGGGGTGGTAGAGTTGGATGAAGCGGACGCCGCGCTCGGCCATGCGGCGGGCGAGCAGGCAGTTTGCGGCGAAGGTGCCGGGCTTTTCGGAATCGGGACCGTAGAGTTCCTTCGTTGCCTGCGACTCATCGGAAATATCGGTGACCTCGGGAACGCTGGTCTGCATCCGGTAGGCCATTTCGTATTGGGAAATGCGGGTTTCGATCTCGGGGTCGAGCTCGTTTTGGAAATCGATCTTGTTGAGGGCGGACAGCTTGTCGAGCAGGGCGCGGCGTCCCGATTGGCATACTCCGTCAGGGTTGGTGAGGTAGAATACTGCGTCCTTTCCGGAGGAAGAAGCGGACGCCCTGGTATCGGGAATCCAGAAAGCCGGTTCCCCACAGGCGGGCGTAGAGCGGCTGGTCGGTGGGCTTTTTGTAACAAGGACGACAAAGCCGGGGAGGTTCTCGTTGGCGGAGCCGAGACCGTAGGTCACCCACGATCCAAGGGAGGGGCGACCAGCGATTTGGCTGCCGGTTTGGAAAAAGGTCATCGCCGGATCGTGGTT
>CAWCXB010000014.1:0-85592 GCA_963799385.1 uncultured Verrucomicrobiae bacterium | reverse complement strand
AGGTGATGGGAGGCAACTACAAGGGTCACTTCGGCGACGAAGCCGTGACGGTGACTATAACGGAAGCCGCCGGAAAACACCCTGTGATGACTGGCGTCGGTAAAATCGCTTCGACAAAACTCTACAAAGCCGAGGAGCTTGGAAAAAACACCACTCTGCTGCAGGAAGGCACCATCGAGTCGAAAGATGGAAAAAAATCGACCCAACCCGTTACCTGGACGAACGAATGGAAAGACGGCCACACATTCTATACCTCCCTTGGCGTCCCCGCTGACTTCGAAGATCCCGATTTCGTTCGTATGCTAGTAAATGCCATTTTCTGGACCGGTGTTCGCCCTATTCCAGCCACCCCTTGATCTCCTCCCCCAACCGCCACAATTTGGTTTGCCCGGATCTTCCCCGGCGGATACATCTTTTCCGCAATCAAACGCTCCTCCTCGCATGATCAAAGAATTCAAAGAGTTCGCCTTTAAAGGAAACCTCATCGACATGGCCGTCGGTATCATTATTGGCGGAGCCTTCGGCACCGTGGTGAAGTCCCTGGTTGATAACGTATTCATGCCGCCTCTCGGCTTGCTGCTCGCCAATGTCGATTTCAAAAAACTCCAGATCACCCTCAAACCAGGCGTCGCCGCGACTGACGGAGCCGAAGCCATCCCCGCGGTCACGCTGAACTACGGCCAGTTTATCACGGATTTCATCTCCTTCGTTCTCATGGCCTTCGCCGTCTTCATCGTGGTGAAAAAGGTTCTCGCCTCCATGAAAAAGGCCGAGGAAACACCCGAGCCGGAACCTGAACTCCCTAAACTCACCAAAGAGGAAGAACTCCTCACCGAGATCCGCGATCTACTTGCCAAGCAACCATAGGCCAGCCCTATCTTTTTCGCAGAGGGCGGCGGGAACAAATCCCCCCGCCCTTTTTCGTTTCTTCCCGTTGACCAAATCCAACACAACCCTAGTCTCCCCTGAAAACTGAACACTGAATCCTAGCAAACTTTCCCCATGAAACTCCTCAACCTCCTCCGCCGCAAAGCACGCGCCTCTTACAAGGAACTCGCCGATCTTCTCGACACCTCCGAAAGCGAACTCGCCGACAAAATCGCCGCTTGGGAAAAGGACCGCACCATCCTTGGCTATCACGCCGTTATCAACCCGGAAGCCATCGGAGACACCTCCGTCTCCGCTTTCATTGAGGTCCGCGTGACCCCCGAACGTGGCGGTGGCTTCGACCGCCTCGCCATGCGCATCGCCCGCTTCGACCAAGTGGTTTCCTGCTACCTCGCCTCCGGCGGGTACGATCTCATGGTCGTCGTCGAAGCACAGGATCTCCGCGAGGTCGCCCGCTTCGTTTCCGAAAGACTCTCCTCCCTTGATGGAGTCCTCTCCACCGCCACCCACTTCCGCCTGAAAACTTATAAAGAGAACGGCTTCCTCTTCGAGCGCGAACCCGAGACCGATCGGCTCGCGGTAGCGCCTTGATAGATCCAGCTTTAGCCGGACAAAACTGAGAGCCGGATCTCAGCCCCCTCGTTAATCCAGAAGCTCCGGATAGCAGTCCTTCGCAATGGAGAGGGTGATGTCCAACGTCTTCTGCGAGTTCGATTGCTTCAAGATCTCGCCCACCGCCTCCACGCATCGTGCATAGTTGAGCGAACGGATCACCTGGCCTACCTTCGGAAGGATCTTGGGAGAAACAGAAAGCTCCTCAACTCCCAGCCCGATGAGTAGCGGGGTGAGCCGGATATCACCGGCCATTTCTCCACACACCCCCGTCCAGATGCCGTTGTTGGCAGCAGCATCCACGGTTTGTTTGATCAGTCGGATCACCGCCGGATGGGTGGGTTTGTAGAGATTCGCCACATGAGGATTCACGCGGTCCACGGCCATCGTATATTGGATCAGATCGTTCGTCCCGATGGAGAAAAAGTCTGAATGAGGAGCGAGCAGGTCAGCGCAGATAGCAGCGGAGGGCACCTCGATCATCACACCAACCGGGATCTTTTCATCGAAAGCAATTCCCTCATCCGAAAGCTCATCCATGCAGCGCTTCATCATCTCCTTTGCCGCCAGCAGCTCGGAAAGGCCGGAAACGAGAGGGAACATCACGGCGAGTTTCCCGAAGGCACTGGCACGCAGCACCGCCCGCAGTTGGTCGCGAAACATAGCCGGGCGGGAAAGAGAAACCCGGATACCCCGCCATCCTAGGAATGGATTCGGCTCCGGCTCGGTGAGAAGCTCAACGGGAAGTTTATCACCGCCCGCATCGAGGGTCCGGACGATCACCATGTGGTTGCCCACCGCTTGGGCCACCCGTGTGTATGCCTCCGCCTGCGCGTTCTCATCGGGCATTTCCTTGCCGTTGAGGAGCAGAAATTCGGTGCGGTAGAGGCCCACGCCTTTCGCACCGCTGCGTTTCACCTGATGGATCTCCTCGATAAACTCGATATTCGCGGAAAGCGTCAGTTCGCGGCCATCCGTCGTCAGCGTTGCCTCGTCGCGCTTCGCGTCCAGCTCGGTGCGGAGCTTCTCCTTTTCCTCCGTCAGGGAAACGTATTTTTCGAGAGTCTCGGCACTCGGGTTTAGGATGATCTTTCCGGAGTATCCATCGATCACCGCTGGAGTCAGTGCCATCACCTGGATCACCGAGGCATCCAGTCCGACCACGGCAGGAATGCCAAACGAGCGGGCGAGGATCGCCGTGTGAGAGTTCACACTGCCCTGCTCCGTAGCGAACCCCAACAGATGCCTGCGGTTCATTGAGGCGGTATCCGAGGGCGAGAGGTCGTAGGCAAGTAAGATGTGTTTCCCTTCGGGCGGATGATGACCGCTCTCTTCATCGACTTGGAAATTTCTCAGCACCCTTTGGGACACGTCTTCGATATCCGCCGTGCGCTCGCGCAGATACGGATCCGGAATGCGCCTCATGGCCTCCAGGAAATTCTGCATCACCGCGTAGAAGGCAAACTCGGCGTTCTGCTGACGATTGGTGATCGCGTCCGCCACTTTCTTCAGTAGCGCCTTGTCCTCCAGCAGCATCACGTGCGCTTCAAAGATCTCGCTGTCCGAGCTGCCGGAGAGTGATTCCAGTTTCTCCTGAAGTTCCGTGAGCTGGCGCTTGGTCACGGTCACCGCCGCATCGAAACGCTCCTGCTCATCACCTACCTCATCTTCATCGATCCTGTATACTTCCGGCGCGGAAAATCCCCGGGCGATCACGTGGATCGGCCCCACGGCAATGCCCGGTGAGGCGGGGATCCCCGTGTAAGTGATTTCAGGCTCTGTGGCGTTTCTTACCATTCCTTGCTGCCAACGCTGTCTGGTTTCCGCAAATGATGCAAGGTTTCAGGTTTCCCCTCCCGCAATTTCCCCTCCGGACACTGGCAACCTCGGTGAACGAAAAAACCGCCTCCCCCGGAGGGAAGGCGGCTTTTGGATGGGGGGAGATAATCGTTCGGATCAAGGAGTCGGAACTTCCGAGATCGTCTTGAGGATACGCGAGGCGATCTGGTAAGGGTCGCCCTGCGAGTTCGGACGGCGGTCTTCCAGGTAGCCTTGGTATTTGTCACCCTTGACGAAACTGTGGGGAACGCGAACGGACGCACCGCGGTCAGCAACACCCCAGGAGAACTGGTCGATGGATTGCGTTTCGTGGAGACCGGTGAGGCGCAGGTGGTTGTCCGGGCCGTAAACAGCGATGTGTTCTTCGCAGTTTTCCTCGAACTTGGACATGAGGGCGAGGAAGTAGTCCTTGCCCCCTTTTTCGCGGAGATACTCCGTGGAGAAGTTCGCGTGCATGCCGGATCCGTTCCAGTCACCTTGGATTGGCTTGCAGTGATACTCGACTTCAACGCCATATTTCTCACAAAGGCGCTGGAGGAGATAACGTGCGACCCAGATTTGGTCGGCGGCACGCTTCGAGCCTTTTCCGAAAATCTGGAATTCCCATTGGCCTTTGGCGACCTCGGCGTTGATACCCTCGTGATTGATGCCTGCTGCAAGGCAGATATCGAGGTGCTCGTTGACGATGGCACGAGCGATTCCGCCGACGTTGGCATAGCCAACTCCGCAATAGTATTCGCCCTGTGGGTTCGGGTAACCACCGGTGGGGAAGCCGAGTGGGAGACCGTCTTTTACGAGGAAATATTCCTGTTCGAAGCCGAACCATGCGGTCTCGTCGTCGAGGATGGTTGCACGTGCGTTGGACGGATGTGGCGTTTCGCCATCAGGCATCATGACCTCACACATCACGATCGCACCGTTTTTGCGGGTGACGTCCGGATAGACCGCTACAGGCTTGAGCATGCAGTCAGAGCTGCCGCCCTCGGCTTGCCGGGTCGAGCTGCCGTCAAAACCCCATTGTGGGAGATCTTCAAGCTTGGGGAAGGAGGAGAATTCCTTGACCTGGGATTTCCCGCGGATGTTTGGGACCGGTGTGTATCCGTCCAGCCAGAGGTACTCCAATACGTATTTTTCTTTAGACATGATGTTCTTTTCTTATTCGTGGTTAGCGGTGTGCTGCCCGTGAGCGCGGACAGGAAATCATCCGCCAACTTCACCGGCAAGGATTTTGAAGCAAAAGGTGTGCCATTCGGTGAAAATGTGCCCCACCCCTGCCCATCACGATACGTCGATGACCACCAACGTGGTGTCATCTGACCCTGAGTTCTCAACTGCCCGCTCCAGTAGGCCCCTGCATGACCCCACGGCGTCACCATTTGCCAAAAAGATGCCAATCTTCCTTTCCCACAGCCCATCGATCAGCCCATCCGAGCAGATCATGAAACGGTCGCCCGACTGGTATTGCACCGCAGCCACGTGAGGAAAAATCTCTGGATGCCCCCCACCCATCGCTCCATATAGAGCCGCCCGGCGCGGATGAGCCCGGTATTGCGCCTCCTGCATCTCACCGCGCTTCCATGCCGCCCATGCGGACGTGTGATCCTTGCTGATCTGCTCGGTTTTCCCATCACGACATCGATAGATCCGTGAGTCTCCGATATTCGCTAGGTAAAGATTTTCCGGGGCGAACCATGCCAGCGCGAGAGTCGCCCCCATACCCTCCTTCTCCGCCACCCCTTTTGCTGCCAGATTGATCGCATCGTTTACCTGCCGCAGCACATCCGTGAGATACTCTAGTGAGTCTGGAAACAAACCAGCCGCCGCCGCCTTAAAAGTCTCCGGAATGATCGCGGATAATTTCTCGATGATCAGCGCCGAGGCCAGCTCCCCCGCATTTCCACCTCCCATCCCATCGGAAACAGCAAAGATCACATCATGAGTTTCCAACCCCACCTCTCCAGTCTCAGCGAGTACCCGAGGAACTCGACACACCCGCAGTAAAAGCAACCCACGAATCCTCGTTTTTCTCCTTGCGCGAGCCGCCTTTGCTCGCTCCCGCCCATCGGATAATTCGGCGATCGGCCACAGGTCAGCTTTCCTTTCCTTTGTTAGGATCCGGCAGGATTTCCGCCAACTCAAAGTCGATGATGCAGAAGCGCCCCATCTTGTCATTGTAGGTGATATTCCTCGGCTCCGCGTCCAAGTGGCGCACCCCATAGTCCCTTTCCAAGGCCGCGTAGAGCTTGTCGGCTTTTGCCTTGCTTACCTGAGGGGCAGGCCTGCCACAGTTTGTGGATACGAAATAAAACTCCTCCGGATGCTCCTCCAGCACTTTCGGCACATACGGGCACCCCCTTTCCTCCAGCACTTTCAGCACCTCCACCTCTTTCGCATACCTCTCCTCCACCCCGCTCCCGCGCATCCGCTTATGCACGTGCCCGTAAAAATCAATCCGCACATGGGATCTCAATCCGTCTTTAATCGGCTCTATCGACATCCCCGCCACCCTACACGCCCGGACCCGCCCCTCAACTCTTCCTTGAGGTTTATAGTTTAAAATTTAAAGTTTCCCGCCACATGAGGATCATCGCAGGAAAAGCCGGCCGCATCGCCATCAAAGTCCCCTCCGCAGTCGCCCGGCCAACCACTGACTACGTGCGCCAAGCGATTTTCAATATCCTCGGAGAAACCGTCGCCGATGCCCGCGTGCTCGATCTCTACTGTGGCTCCGGCTCCCTCGGCCTCGAAGCCCTCAGTCGGGGAGCCGCCAGTTGCGTCTTTGTCGATGAGCACCGCCAAGCCATCTCCGTCACCGAGGAAAATCTGAAAAAAGCCCGCCTTGAAGGGGGCCGCACCGTCAAAAGCGAAGTCACCGCCTACCTCAATCGAGACCTCGCCACCTACGATCTCATCCTCGCCGATCCTCCCTACTGGAAAGGCCACGGCACACCGGATCACGTTAAGAACCTACTCGCCATCGATAGTATCGCCGACCGCCTCTCACCCACCGGCCACCTCGTCGCGGAAATTTCCTCCTCCCAATCCACCCCACCCTCACCGCATCTCACCCTGCTCGAACGCCGCGAATACGGCTCCAGCGCCATCCTCATCTTCAATCGACCGTCCGCATGAAAGAACGGCTCGTCCTCCTGCATCTACCGGGCCCTACTCCCCGTGCTCTTCCTCCTGGCCTTTCCCGGCTGGGTCGTGAAAATGATACGCCGCGGCGGCTTCGGCACCGGGCTGAACGAACGCATCGGCCTGTATTTCTCCGCCCCAGATTTCGAACCCTCCGGTGCCGTCCACCTGCACTCCGTGAGCGTCGGGGAAACGGTCATCGCGCTCAAGCTCCTACGCGCATGGAAAGCCGCCCACCCCTCCACCCGCTTTGTCCTCGCCACCGGCACCTCCACCGGCCACGACCTCGCCACAAGCACTGCTATCCCCGACCTGCGCGTCACCTACATCCCGCTCGATTTCCCTTGGATGATCCGCTCCTACTTCCGCCGCTTCGAGCCGTCCACCGTCGTCCTCATCGAGAGCGAAATCTGGCCGAACTTCCTCCGCCTCGCAGAAAAACGCCAAATCCCCGTCCACCTCGCCAACGCCCGCACCTCCCCACGCTCCGCCCACCGCCTCGCCAGGTTCGCCCCCATCCTGCGCCCCTTTTTCTCCCGCCTCACCACCGTCTGCATCCAGGAAAAGCAACACGCCTCCCTCTGGCAGTCACTCGGAATCCCCCCGGAGCGTATCCACCACACCGGCAGCATCAAGTTCGACCCACAGAACACCTCCCCCCCACCCCTCCGCCCGGAATTCTCAGAAATGCTCGCCGCCTTCGGCCCGGACCGCCCCATCATCCTTGCCGCCTCCACCTTCCCCGGCGAGGAGAGCCTCATCGCAGAGGCCATCCTCGAAGCCTTTCCCCACGCCCTCCCCGTCATCGTCCCCCGCCACGCCGAGCGCAGGAACGAAGTCACCGCCACTCTCACTGCCGCCGGCTTCCAAGTCACCCTGCGCTCCGCTTTCACCCCACCCGCTCCCGCAGAAAAGCAAGCCTTCGTCATCGATTCCACTGGCGAGCTAGCCACCTGGACCTCCCACGCAGACGCCGTGATCATAGGGAAATCCTTCCTCGCCATCGGCGGCCAAAACCCCGCCGAAGCCATCCTCGCCGGCAAACCCCTCATCCTTGGTCCCCACATGGAAAACTTTCAGCCACTCGTCTCAGATCTCGAAAAAGCCTCGGGAGCCATCGTCACCCCTTGCGCGAATCACCTTCCCTCTTCCCTCCGCTTTGCCCTCGATCCCGAAAAAGCAGCTACCCTCACCGCCAACGCCCGCCGCGTCCTCTCCACACACGAAGGTGCGACAATGCGTCATCTCCGGGTCTTGCATCCCTCCGCGGAACATGCCTGACTCGCCGGAACGCGACTTGATCCGCAAGGAAAAAAACACGCTAGTGTTTTCGACCCCATCCGATAGAATATCGCCATGAATCTAGCCGAAGTCCAAAGTTTGCCGCTTCGTGAGAAGTTCCAAATCCTTGAATTGCTTTGGGCTGACTTGAGTTCCCGGGTGGAGATAGCCCCTGCCTCGGAATCCGTGCGCGGACTGCTTGATTCCCGTATTGAGAGAGTGGATTCAGGAGCAGCGGCTGTCCTTGACTGGGACGAGGTCAAGCACTCTATCGGCACGAGATGATAACCATCACAATCTCAGAAGATGCTTTTATCGATCTCCACGACGGGTTTGATTTTTACGAAGAGCAGGAGGCCGGATTAGGCGACTACTTCGCTTCTCAGCTCCGTGCCGATATTGACGGACTCAAGATCACCGCTGGAATTCACCTTCGGACACACCGCGATTTACACCGGTTACTCAGTCGTAAGTTTCCCTACGCCATTTTTTACAGATTCAATTCCCATGAGGCGTTGGTTTTGGCTGTGGTGGATTGTCGGAAGGAGCCGGATTGGATCGAGCAACACCTGTCCCGACTCTGTTGATACTGGAGAATCAACAAGAAGGTGGAGATACCAATGCGTCATCTCCGGGTCTTGCATCCCTCCGCAGAAACTGCCTGAATCAACGGAACGCGACTTGATCTTTCCCACCATCACCCACTAAACCTCCCACCGTGAGCGACGAACCCCAAAATCCCCTCGAAGGCCTGCTATCCGAATTCGCACTCGGCCCCTCATGGGCACGCGCCAAGTCCGATACCCCCGCGAAAAAATATAAGGATGTCGCACCACGCGATTTCGAACCCCGCCGCCGCGACGACCGCCGCGATTCACGCCAAGGCGGTGGTGCAATCCGTGGCCGCGACGACCGTGGAGGCGACCGCCGCCAAAGTGGTGGGGGAGCCGGAGGAAACCGCCGCAACTTCGACCGCAACGCCCGCGGCCGCGATGACTTCCGCCGCGAAGAAATCCCACCCGCCGAGGGCGTCACCGTCACCCTCATCCCCGAGAAGCAAGCCATCCAGCTCATCTGCAAAGAAGTCCACCAGGTCGCGCGCGTCTATCCACTCTTCGATATCGCACAGATCATCCTCGCCGAGCGCTCCCGCAGCCGCGCCACCTTTGAGATCTCTGAGAAAAAAGAACCCTTCTACCGCTGCAAGATCGAAGAGGCCCTCTACCTCACCAAAGAAGAAGCCCTAGCTCACCTGCTCGCCGCCGATTGGCGCAACCGCTTCATCGAGGAAGCCACCTACGAAGTCGATCCCCCGAAGGGAAATTTCCAGTCCGTCGCCAAGTGCGGCCTCTCCGGTGAATGGCTTGGCCCACCGAATTACCACGACTACCAGACAAACCTCCGCCGCCTCCACCGCGAGCGCTTCGCCAACATGCCTTTCGAGGCCTATGCGGCGAAAGTCCGCACCGAGCGCTCCGAAGAAGCCGTTGCCGAATGGATGGAGTCCATGAAAACCCGCACCCGCTGGCGCATCCTCACCGCAGAAGAATCCGCTACCGTGGCGGCGGACGGGGTGCCCCTTGGGTATTCCATCCGCCAAGCCGAGCCAGAACCAAAAACAATCCCCGCCGGAGCAACCGAAGCACAGAACGAAGAGTCCCTTGCGGAACCAGCTCCCGAACCTCCAGAGCCCCTCGCCGAAGAAACAGAAGCTCCTACCGAACCATCCGCCACCGAAGAAGCACCCGCTGAGGAACCAGAGGAAACACCCGCTCCCGAAGCCACCGCCGAGGAAGAAACTCCCGCGGATCCACCCGAAGAAGCACCAACTCCAGCAGAGGAACCCTCTTGGTTCACCGACCGCGCCGAGTTCGAGCGCGCCCTCATGACCGACGTCTTGGAGAGAACATTCCACGCCACCCGCAAAGCGAAACTCTCCGCCGCCGTCATCGGGAAACACCTCTCCCCCGGCCTGCTCGTCCGCCTCAAAGGTACCGGCAATCACCACCGCAAGCACCCCGCCATCCTCATCCCCGTCATCTGCAAAATCCTCGAAGCCGAGCACATGCCCGTCTTCAAGCGGAAGGGAAAACTCTTCACCGGCCCCGCCCGACCCCACGCACTTGCCGCCGATGCCGTGCTCGCCCCGCGTCCCGCCGAGATGGTAAAATGGATACGCGAAAACACCCCTGCCAAGCTCGAAGGCCTCTGGAAAGCAGTCCTCCCAGAAGGAGCCACCGCCCCACCTGCCGAATACGCAGCAGACCTCTTCTGGCTCCTCCAACAAGGACACATCCTGCTCTATACCGATGACACCCTCGTCGTCCAAGAGAAGCCCAAGCCACAGGAACCCAAAAAGCCCAAGCAACCCAAGAAAAAGGCCGAAACTGCAACTCAGAACTCCGAGACCGCACCTCAGAACCCCGAGACCGCACCTCAGAACCCCGAGACCGCACCTCAGAACCCCGAGGCCGCACCTCAGAACCCCGAGGCCGCACCTCAGAACCCCGAGACCGAACCGCAGACCTCCGAGACCGCATCTCAGAACCCCGAGGCCGAACCTCAGAACCCCGAGACCGCACCTCAGAACCCCGAGGCCGCACCTCAGAACCCCGAGACCGCACCTCAGAACCCCACCCCCCCCCTTACCCAACCCCCCTCCCCCACTTCGGAAGCCCCCCTTTCGGACCCCGCCGAGATCATCAAGGACGCCGTCAAAGACATCGTGGAAACCGTCTCCAATGCAGCCTCCGAACTCATCGATTCCGCGATCTCCGCCACCCCCCCAGAAAACCCGGAAAAACCCACAGAAGCCCCCGACCAAAAGCCTCTTCCTTGAGGTTTAAAGTTTAGAACTTAAAGTTTCATGTCACAGCAACAGACCCTAGCCGCCTCCGCCACTCTCGAAGGGACATCCCTCCACACCGGAGAAAAAGTCGCCCTCACCCTCAAGCCCGCCCCCGAGAACCACGGATTCAAGTTCCGCCGAGTCGATCTCCCGGACCAGCCCTTCATTAACGCGGATGTGGACAAGGTCCAGACCGTCGAGCGCGCCACCACCCTCGCGGAGGGCAGCGTCAAGGTCCACACCGTGGAGCACGTGCTCTCCGCCCTCACCGGCATGGGCATCGATAACGCCATCATCGAGATGACCGCCAACGAGCCTCCCATCGGAGACGGCTCCTCCCGCCCCTTCGTCGAGCTCATCAAGAAAGCCGGCATCAGCCCCCAAGAAGCTCCAAGGAAAGTCTGGGAAATCCGTGAGCCCATCCACCAAGAAATGGGAGACGGCACCATCATCACCATCGTCCCCAGCAAGACCTTCCGTGTCTCCGTCACCAACGTCGGCCCAGATAATCGTTTCACCCAATACTTTTCCTCCGAGGTCACTCCCGAGATCTACGAGACAGAGATCGCCCCCGCCCGCACCTTCGTTTACTACGAGGACGTCAAGCCACTGCTCGACAAAGGCCTCATCAAGGGAGGTTCGTTGGAGTCCGCCGTCGTCATCCGGGATAATCAGGTGATGTCCAAAGAACCCGTTCGCTACAACAACGAGTTTGCCCGCCACAAAGCCCTCGATCTCATCGGAGATCTCATGCTGTCCGGGAAACGCATCCTCGGCCACGTCATCGCCGTCAAGCCCGGCCACGGGCCAAACACCAAGATGGCCGCCACCCTCAAAAAAGAGTATGCCCGCATGCGCGCCATGGTCCCCGCCCCAATCTCCATCCCAGACGGAGAGAGCGTGCTCGATGTGAACGAGGTCATGAGAATCCTCCCCCACCGCTACCCCTTCCTCATGGTCGATCGCGTCGTGGACTTCGGAGAAAATACCTGCACCGCTCTCAAAAACGTCTCCATCAACGAGCCGTATTTCCAAGGCCATTTCCCCGGCCACCCCATCATGCCCGGCGTGCTCCAGCTCGAAGGCATGGCCCAAGTCTCCTCCATCCTCATGCTGCGCAAGCCCGAGAACCTCGGAAAAATCGGCTACTTCCTCAGCGCAGACAACGTCAAGTGGCGCAAACCCGTCATGCCCGGAGACACCCTCGTCACCGAGGCCAAGACTACGAAAGTCCGCGGCAACATCGGCCAGACATCCTGCCGCTGCCTCGTCAACGGCGAAGTCGTCTCCGAGGCCGACCTCAAGTTCGCCCTCTTCGACCGCTAGGGCAAAGCCCCTTGGACTGCTACATCACGCGGTGACCGGCCATGCTGTAGCTTTCGGCAATGCATCACGCGGTGACCGGCCCTACTGCGAGCCGCACGGCATTGGCACGGCAAGGCCTGATCACTCCCAAGCCTGCCCCGTTGGCAGCAAGGCTGCCTAACGGAAAGCGGCAGCATGGCTGCCGCAGTCCAAGGCCTCTGGCGATAGACAGGCTTTTTCAAAGGAAGTGCCGCCTCCCTGTAAGCCGGATTCTGTCCACCCCGGTTTTACCCGGAGCTGGACGGTCATTTCTCTCGCCCCGCTTGCGCGGAACGCCCCGCTTGCGCGGAGTGCGACTAATACCCGGGAATGAACGGGCGGGCCGCCCTTTCCCTGTTATGTCTTGCACCACCCGGGGTTTTCACTGCCGCTCCGGTTGCCCTCGGCGCGGTGGGCTCTTACCCCACCATTTCAACCTTACCTGTGCCCGGCGGGGTTTCCCCCATCCGAGCCATCGGCGGTGTATTTTCTGCTGCACTTTCCGTCCACTTGCCTTTCGGTTCGCGTCCCCTGCTTTCACAAGGCGGGTTGCCCTACGGTGTCCGGACTTTCCTCAACAGGTGGCTTGCGCCCCTATTGCGACCGCCCGGGAGACGGCGGGGGGAGTAAAGGCTGAAATACCGAAAGCTGAAAAGCTGAAAATGGAACGACTCGCCTGCCGGGCATGGAATCCGCGAGGGGGAAAATCGCCCTTGGGATCTCCGTCCAGCTGCTGATGGAGATCAATGGCGCAGAACCCTCGTCACTTTTGAAGTTGACCTTCCAAGATCCATGTTTTTGCATAGAGAAACCACTTTTTTATGAAAGCCCAATATCTACTCGCTAGCTTTTGCCTTCCCGGCACTCTTTCCGCAGCCACCGTGGGAATCGGTGACGTGGGAACGGATGCCAACAACTTCGCAACGTTCACCCCCAGCACGACTATCCTTAGCAGCGTGACGGTGGGCGGGCAGGCTTATACAACGGCCCAGCTCGTGCAGGGAACGGTCACGAGCTTTGTCGGCGATGGCACCGGCTCGCTACTGATTACCCGAGGAGGGGGCGCCGCGAGCGTTGACACCGCGCAAAAACGTCGCGATCTGCTCGAAACCGATTGGGACGCAAGCACCGGAATCATCAACCCGCAGAACAGCAACCAGAACTTCGGGTTCACCTTCAACTCGGCGATCGTCAATAACGCCGGAGCTGACTTCGTCATGTTCGAGATCGATAACGGCACTTCCGGAGATGATTTCGACATCGAGATCAACGGAATCACTCTGCAGTTCAGCGCGATTTCCGGAGGTGGCTGGGGAGATACGGGGGTGATTTCGAACTCAAGCATCTTCGATGTCAGTCCGGCCCCTGGGAATCTGACCGATCTACTGAACAATGGTGGCTCGGTCCGTAGCGGAAATGCCGTCGCACAACCCGTTTGGGGAACTGGCATCGATCTTAGCGATTTCGGCGTTGCCGATGGGGCAAGCATCACCTCCTTCACCTTCGACGGGAGAGGAACCGATCTGATCGACCCGGTCATCATCGCGGGCCTTCAGGCGGTTCCCGAGCCTTCGTCCTCGTTTCTGGTTCTGACCGCTTGCGGCGCGCTTTTGCTCAAGCGCAGGCGATAACTGATGCCAGTCTCCTGAAATGAGCGGGCATCCCCCTCCGACTACGGATGGAGCTCGATGGCGGGAACGTCCTCTTCAATTTCGGATTCCGGTTCGTTGGATTTCGGAGGCTTGCTTCCTTCAATGAATTCGTAGTGATCAAGGCCTTGGAAGAGCCCACCCAACCCTGGTTCAGTGGCGCGGAAGAGTCGGGGGCGGGAGGTGAGTTGGCGCAGGACTCGGTCAGCGTCCCCCGCGAGAGCGGAGAGATTTCTTCCACGCACAGCGGAGATATCATTCCCGTAGGTACCAAAGTAGAAGATCCGCGCGGGATCAATGCCCCAGCGATTTTCTAAGAAGCGCAGTGCCACATCCTTTCCGCTTCGGATCGGGATCACATCGACGAAAGCACGTGCAGTCACGATGACTTTTGCGGAAATTCCTTTCTCTCGAAGGATGCGCTGAAGCTCTAGGCGGCCGACCGAGTGAGTGGCATCCATCAAGTAGGAAACTTTGAATTTGTGCTGAAATTGGTCATCCTGAGGGGTAAGACATTCCACTTCTTCTAAAGCCTCTACGACAGCATCCCTGTTCCACCGGGTGGAGATCTGATGCCTCCAATATTCGTCCTGCACGCCCGTTTCCCCGTAGCGGATCTCTGCACCGAGGTCGGAGATGACAAACCCGGGCTCAGGCATATTGCAGCGACTAATCACTTCCCATGCCTCTTCAAAAGACAGTCCCGTGGCGATACCGAAGCCAACTTCCTCTTCTTCGAATAGCTTCCTCCAGCGATTCAGCAACTCGGGTGATTGCTCCTCAATGCGTGGCAACAGATCCATCACCACCCAGCGTTCCCGCTCGACCAACGAACCCCGCGTGCTGCTTCGGCGGACGATGGGCTTCGGAGGGAGTACGTTGAAAACTTCGTCCAGATACGTTTTCACGTGGGCGTCCCATGAGTAATTCACCCGCACCTCGCGGTGGCCCGTTTCAGAAAGATGCTTCTGCTTCGCGGGGTCGGAAAGTATTTCCTCAATGGCGGCTCCCATCGCTTCCTCGTCGAGCGGATCGACAAGAGTGCCGTTCTTGCAATTGGCGATGATATCGCGCGGGCCACCATCGTGTGTAGCTACGAGGGGGAGCCCGGCCGCGGCCGCTTCTAGTAAAGTAAGTCCAAAGGGTTCGGTGAATGCAGGATTAACAAAGACTCCTTTTCTCTCGGAGGCCCAGCGGTAGAAACCAGCCACCTCGGGTGCCTTGTGGGTCTTCGGGTAGGCGGTGCAACCGTAGAGATTTCCATCGTCGATGGATTTTAAGAGTTCCATCCATACCTTGCGGGTTCCGGGCGGCAGCTTCGCAAGCGTTTCCCGATTCCCACCGATCACGATGAGGTTCGCGTTCTCTCGCAACCACTTATTTTCTGAAAAGGCGCGGACCAAGCCGGGCAGATTCTTGCGCTCGTCCGCGCGAGCGATGGTCAGCACCGGCGGCTTGGAGGGATCCTTCAAAAAAGGTGCGAACTTCGCATCGATTTCCGCGCTCATTCCCTCGGGACCGTCCCCATCGAAACGGGAGAGATCCACGCCGGGTGGGATGACCCGCATTCGGCTTTCCGAATGCTGGTCGTACAGGGAATACTGCTCATCGACTTCTTGGCGGGTGCTGGTGCAAACCATGCTCGCTGCATCAAGACTGAGTTCCTCCGCCTCAATTCGCGCGGCGAGATTGTAGCGTTTCTCCATTTCCTCGGAGTCCACCCCGCCCTCCACAAGGCGCTGACGTTTTACCCGCCCAAGTGAGTGCCCAGTGTAGATAAACGGGCAGCCAAGCACTGCTGCGATCTGCCGACCGACATATCCGGCATCCGCGTAGTGGGCGTGAATGAGGTCTGGCACACGTTTTTCCCGTCGCAGATAGGTAAGAGTGCCGTCGATAAACGCGTCCAAATGCCGCCACATAATCTCTTTGCGCAGGTAGCGACGCGGACCGGCCTCGATACGAACGATGTCGGCCACACCACCGAGGTCCTCACGTGCTTCTGAGTAATCCTTCGAGACCTTCGGATCGAACACTCGCCGCGTAATCAATGAAACTCGTCTCACCCGATCGTCTTTTGACAAGGCTTTGACCAGCTCCAAGACATAGAGGCACTGGCCGCCAGTGTCTGGATCACGGCCCAGCTCCATGTTCTCGCCCCGAATCAGGCCGTGGATGGAAATATGAAGGATGTCCAATTTCCTAGGTGTTGTAGAATCAGTCTTCGCGCTCATAGTAAATTATTTCAGAATGCCATAATGCCGCAACCCAGGGATCACGCCCGCCGCCGCCTCTCCCTTTCCGCGAAATACGCGGCCCTGCTCCAGTTTCTCTAGCACTTCAAGTAGCTCTGTCTCTGCGTTCTCAGGGACGATGCCCCGCACCCCCGGCACCAGAAACATCGCGGAGTCGTTTCCCGTATCTCCTGCCACCACGACCTGCTCCGGGGAAATTCCTAAATGCCCACAGAGCCACAGAATCGCATTGGCCTTGTTCGCTGCCATGGGCAACACATCGAGATCGCGCGAGGAGGAATAGATCACCTGGGCCGAAATGCCTTTTTCGGAAAGTTTTTGGCGGAGCTCTTCGATTTCACTCGCGCTCTTTCCTCTCCAAAACCAACTGCTCTTCCACGGGTGCTGGTGCTCCGGTCCTTGCTGTTCGATTCCTTCCAACCCAGCCATCAGCTCTTGCACGGATCCGCGATCCCAGCCCTCGGCGAGGGTATCGGAAAAGCCCTGCATCATTGCACCAGCTGCAGGATCGTAAATCATGGTGCCCACTCCGGTGATATAGAAATCCGGCTCGGGCATCCCGCATTTAGAAATCATGCGTTTCGCATCCTCGTCAAGTCGCCCGGTATTGTACACGAGGACCATTCCATCCGCTGCATTGTTCTGCCATTCGCGAACGAAATCCGCTGTAGCTTCTACATTTCCCAATAAAGTCCCGTCCAGATCCGAGCAGAACAGCCGCACCTTTCCTCCCTTTTCCGTTTCTAGCATATGCGTGATCCTAGCAAGCACCGGACCTGCCACAAGCGAAACTCCTGACGGAATCACACAGGGCGGCAGAGCACAAAAGGAGAAACCACGAGAGCCTCGAATTCCGTCTCTCCTTTTCTCCACTGCTCCGCGTGGAGATCCATGATCTTCACCAGATCACCCGACTTCAACCAGGTTTCGACCTGTTCTGCACGGTTTTCGGAGAAGGCCAAACCCGCTTTCGCCAAGGGTAGCTCGGGGTCCACAAAATACAAAATTCCGTTACGAAAGTGTGGTTCGAGATACTCCCACCCCACTGTCCCGGTGTATTTCTCCAGCTTCTCCTCGGGCGTCGCATTGTCCTCGCCGAGAATGGTGTATTTCATCGATTGGGAGTCGTTCGGATCTGCGGAAACCATGGATTGATAACTACACTGGGGAGAACGCTTGATGCAACCCCTCGCCGAACAAACCTTGTTCTGGCCGCATCCTTCGATAAACGCCCGCGAGAAATGAGCAGCCGCTGCCCGTCTCATTGCCCCAAGACCAGCCTAATCCTTACTCACCGGAGGGACGATGCGAGGTCTCGGCTGCCGAGTGGGGGCAGCTTTCGCGCTGAGAGCGTGATCTAGGCCGCGACGCATGGCGCAAACTTGCCTCCTCCAATCTGGAGGGACGGCCGAGAACTCCGGCCGCCCCCGGACAATTCCTTCAAAAATCGTTTTCCCATGGGTGTCCATGATTCTCACAGAATCGCCCTCCGGGATCCTTATCACCTCAGCAGAACCCTTCTCATTGGTGATCGCGGCAGTCTTGCGCTCGATATTGACGATACGCAGTGCGCCATCGTTTTCCCGCATCACGGAATCGTTGAGCATCCGCCGAATCACTTCGCCATCATTTTCTTGTCCCACTCCTAGTGTCAGTTTGAGGTCCACATTTTTCCCCTCGCGAAAAACGGAAATGGTGACTTTCTGGCCCGGCTTCGAGAGCCTCAGCAGTGTGGCAAGCTGCCCCTCGTTCACCAACATCTGCCCATCCATTTTCCAGAAAAGGTCCGACACCTGTACGCCCGCCTCCGCCGCCGGTCCATCGGCCTCGACTTTTGTCACTACGAATCCGATCCCCGGCGGGAGATCTGGCAGCTGGCCCGCGGTCGTATCATCCGGCTTAGCTACGGATAGACCAATCCGCGCCTCACCACCCGGCGCTCCCGGCTGATCGGTTTCCTGGGAGACCGCCAAGCTGGCGGCAAAAACGATCCCGTAAATGATCTGGAAAATTCCACGCATAGTCAGAAATTACTTACGGGGACCAGATACATCTCCTCCCGAGGCTCGGAAACACTGAACACAATCCCCGATTCCTCGTCCCGCATCTGACTTTCCTCAACCACTCGGACGCGGACTTTTCGCACGGCGGATCCACCCGCGTCCACATACAGACCGTCATCACTAACGCGCTCAATTCGGTCTGATTCCGCCAGCGAAACTAAACGGGGAACAATATCGTCAACAACCACTGAAACAGAACGATTTGCATGCGTTTTCACGTAAAAAAAAGTCACGCAAAATAAGATCAGTGCAGCAGCAGTGACGGGGATCCAATAACCACACTTGGGCGCTGATGGGTGAGCGATATCACGTCCCCCCGAAAGCTCGTCGAGCATCGCCTCGGTCTCGATCCTCAACCCCTCGCTAATCGCGGAGGGCATCAGTCTCAGAAGAGCATTCTCCACTTTCGTCAATTCATCCGACTTACCCATGACGCTCCTCCTTGAGTTGTTTCATCCCACGTGCCAGTTGCTCCAGCGCATAGCGATATCTCGATGCCGCCGTATTCGGGGAAATTGCCAGAGTTTCAGAAATCTGTGCAAAGGTCAGACCTCCCCACGTTTTCATCACAACCACTTCCCGGAGTTTCTCACTCAGGTCCTGCACCGCCTCCCGCAGCATGATCGCTTCCTCGTCTTCTTCGAGAACAGGGTCTAGCCAGACATCCTGGAAATCATTCAGGTAAATGATCGCTTCCTCGCGCTTCCTCCGCCGTTTTTCACTGCGATGAAGCATCAAGCCGCCAAAGCGAATGGTAGAACACACCAAAGGTAAATCCGGTGGGCCACCGCCACGCCCTTCGGCCTGCTGGTAATGCCACATTTTCAGAACCGCATCCTGAACGAGGTCCTCCGCGTCCTCGCGGGTCTTCCCCCACCCCCTCGCAAAAAGCAGGAGGCGGGGACCGTTCTCGGCCAACCATACCTTCCAAATTTTCGAGAGAGCCTGCATGCTTTCCTCGAGAATGCCTCAGATTACGCGAGTTGTCTGCTAAAAAGCCTGAGCTGTCCGGACTTCCTGAAACAAAGCAAACAGAGCAAACAGAGGAGAAAAAGAATCCATTCCCTCCGTTTTCTCCGTGGAAAATCGAAAACCCGAATCAGCACAGAAGTTCAGCCCCACCAGAGTCAATGGGCCAGAGCGTTCCGCAACCCTACTCGAAGAATCGAATTTTCCCCGGGACCGGTAGCTTTCCGGCAGCCATGGCCTCGTGTTGCTCGTCCGTGCAGGCGGAATCGATCGGGGCATCGGGCTGAACCTCATTATCAGTAACGACACCGTTCTCCAGCATCCATTTCTCCACTTCCTCACCACTCACATCCGGGAGCATCGTCCCATTAACCTCCACACAGGGAGAGAGGGGCTGACCGCTGCGCTGCTCCATCTCCCAGCGGAAGGCCGGATTCTTGATGATGTCCTTTTCTTCAAACGGAAGTTCATACTTCCGCATAATCGCGCGGACTCCTTCGCTCCATCCGCAGAAAGTTTTCAGATACGCGGTAATTTTTGGCTGTGCTTCGCTCATGATACCGAGATGGTAATCAGTGAAAGCCTGTTTGCAATCCGCTTTCCCAACTCATCCAGCTGATTCCACTCCCCACAGCCTTAATCCCCATCGTCTTGGGTCCCCCACCAGACATACCAGAGAAGCAGCCCGCCCACGATGAGTCCCCCCACAAAGATCCACCAAAAAAGCCCTCTGACGAAATCAGGAAGTTCAACGTTCATTCCGAAGAGACCTCCAAGCGCCACGAGAGGCAGGAAAAAACCCGTGATTAGGTTCAATTTGAAAAGAATCTTCCCAAGTCGCTCCGCCGATTTCGCGTGCTCTTCCGCTGCCTCCGCCTGCCAGAAGATCAGGGTTTCCCTCGCATCCGATTGAAGCAACTCCGCAGCGCGCTCCAACTCCCTTGCCCGGTCCCGATTCGCTCGAATTTCCTTATCGTCCGGCTCCTGCACCAATGCCTGCTCTAGGGCTTGAACCAGATTTCGCATACTTCGACAAATCGGCCCCGCGTGGCGCAGGATACCGAAAACCTGTTCAGTGGATTCTGTAACCTCCAAAATTTCCTCGTTCGCGTCGATGGCGTGTGTGTAGCGCTCGAGAAGGGATTCGAGCTCGTCGAGGCCGGGACCACCAGGCTGCAGCCATCTCCCATCCTGCCTTTTCCAGAAAAAAATAGCCTCCCGCTCCGGAACTCTAGCTTTCGGGACCTCGTGAAGCACCAGCAGCAATTCGTCATGACCAACCACGCAGCGCTGGTGTCCGGGGCGGCCGCTCAGTTGCTCCCAGAGTTCTCGCTCAATCTCGTAGTGGCTAGGCAGCTCCAGTCTTTCGTCCGACATCGCGGACGTTTTAGGGAATAACCCTGGATTCCGCAACTCTCGCGATAGCAACCTTGTTGGTTCTTGATTCTTCCAGAAAATGCCCCACAGTCCCTAAACGTATATGAAATATCTCGCTCTCCTAACTACCCCGCTTTTCCTCGTGTCCTGCATGTTCGGATCGAATTCGGGATCCGACTACCTCGCTGGGATCGGTGGCCCCGTAAAACAGCAAACCTCCGGCGGCCCGCACCACCCGGAACCAGCCATCCCGGATGACGTTTCCTATTGGGATGGCGACAACGTGCAAGGCTCTCCGCTCATCAAAATCAATCGCTCCGAGCAGAAAGCCTTTTTCTACAAGGGCGGCCAACTGGTCGGCATCTCCCGGATCTCCTCTGGAAAAGAAGATACCGGAACTCCTGCGGGGACCTACAAAATTACTCAGAAGAGCAAAGACCACAAATCATCCGCGTATGGCGTGATCAAGGACGTGGCAACCGGTCAAATGGTCAACGACAACGCCGACAACCGCATCGACAAAGTCGGTCCCGGCCAGATTTTCTACAACGCCCCGATGCCAAACTTTATGCGCTTCAACGGCGGCATCGGCATGCACACCGGCTACCTCCCCGGCTACGCAGCCTCCCACGGCTGCGTCCGCATGCCTCACCACATGTCCACGAAGTTCTTCGAGAACGTGGAAGTCGGGACTCCGGTGATCGTGGAGTAGCCGTGGCGGCGGACGGTGCGCCCCTCGGGTATTGCATCCGCCATGCCATTCAATCTCCATCGGCGTGGCGGATGCAATACCCGAGGGGCACACCGTCCGCCGCCACGACCCAATCCAAATAGGTCTCCTCCACCTTGTCAGCGGTAATCCCGACAATCTCTGGGCTATCGTATGGATGACTGACAAGAATCGCTTTTTCCAATTCAGAAAACCCAGCCGAAGCCACCTTGAAAATCGCGAGCGCTTCGGCATCTCTCTGGACTCTCCCTTCCCACTTGTAGATCGACTCCACTCCGGAAAGCAAATTCACGCAGGCAGCGAGTCCTTGCTCGATCATCCTGCCCGCCAGCTCCCGCGCCTTTTCCACATCTGGAAAGGTGCAAAAAACCACCATCATTTCACGAGAAACGGGCGGAAAGGATTTCTCCCCGCCGCCCGCCTCTGGAAGACTCTCCGTCATTTTCAGACAGCGACAGGTGCGCCGCTACTCGCGGATTCGTAAAGCGCGTCGATGATGAGCATGAGCTTGTGCGCCTGATCCGGCGTATTGAATGGCTCGGCCACTCCGTTGATCGTATCGATAAAGTTCGCGGCGGAGTTGATCCGTCCCATGTCCTCACAATCTTCCACGATGATCGTGCGATCTACGCTGTTTCCATTTTCCTGAACGTAGAGTTCACAGGTATCGATGGCCGTTTCATCGAAGCCATCACGACCGAAGAGTCGCTCGACTTTGCCGCCGGCTTTGGTTCCTTGAAAGACAACAGAGACTTCCTCGCGCTTGACCATTTCCGCCCAAGAAACTTGAAGGCTAAGGACTTGACCACTTTTGAATCGCACGAAGCCGTGAGCGGCGCACTCGACATCAGTCGTCCCGCCTTCGCGATCAGGAATGCCCCACGGACCTTTGAACCCAGGGTCGGTGATGTGGTCATCGAAGGTGTTGGCCAGCACGTGTGCTGGCTCCGGATAACCCATCAGATACAGTGAAAGATCGATCATATGGAGAAGATCGATGGTTGCTCCACCGCCAGCCATCGCCTTAGTCGTGAACCATCCCCCAAAGCCGGGAATCCCCGTGCGGCGAATCCATTTTGCCTGAGCGGAATTGATTCGTCCAACCGTGCCGTCATCGACATACTTCTTCATCGCTTGGGATTCAGGACGGGCGCGGTTGTTGAAGTTGAACATCAGCTTCTTACCCGTTTCCTCAGCAACTTTGACCATCTCCTCCACCTCTGCGGCACTCAGGCCCGGTGGCTTTTCACAGAAAACGTGCTTTCCCGCCTTCAGGCACTGCAGTGCGAGAGGCGCGTGAAATTTATTCGGCACAATGATACTCACGGCGTCGAGTTCTGGCGCTTCAGCGAGCATCTTATCAACGCTATCGAAGACCTTGGGGATGCCCCATTCCTTCGCAGCTTTCTCCGCCGCTCCTGGGGCGGGATCAGCCACCGCGACCATTTCCGCACCTGCTTTCCTGAAACCTTCCGCATGGTATTTCACCATCCATCCTGCTCCGATGACTCCTACTTTGACTGACATAATATTTCTCTATTGGGGTTATAATTATTGATTCGATTTGTCGAAGGCTGCGTCGAACGCGACGTCGGATCCGGGAAAATCTACGTTACGGACGAAGGCCGCAGCCTCCGTCGCGCCGTGCACGCGGTCCATGCGGATATCCTCCCACTCGACAGAAAGCGGACCAGCATACTTGAGATCATTGAGCGCTACGATGATGTCCTCGAACTCGATGTCACCGTGACCAAGCGAACGGAAGTCCCAGAAACGGCGAGCATCGCCAAAATCCGTGCTTCCCCCGAAGACTCCGACAGAGCCGTCACCGTGTCCCCACCACGCGTCCTTCATGTGGACGTGGAAGATGCGTGAGCCGAGTTCTCGGATGAATTTCACATAGTCCACGCCTTGGTAACCCAGGTGGGACGGATCGTAGTTGAAGCCGAAGCGCTTGTGATTTTTCACCGCTTTGACCGCACGTTGAGCGGTGGCGATATCGAAGGCGATTTCAGTCGGATGGACTTCGAGTCCGAAGTTCACGTTCTCCTTATCAAACGCATCAAGGATAGGAATGAAGCGTTTGGCAAAATCCTGGAAACCCTTTTCGTAGAAATCTTGGTTCGTCGGAGGGAACGCGTAGAGAGCGTGCCAGATCGAGGATCCGGTGAAGCCGTTGACGACGGCTGGGAACTCGTCCTTATTTTTGCGGCCCGGCTTTGCATCGAGGAATTTACGCGCGGCCTTGCCGGTCTTGATCATCTGCTTGGCAGCACGTTTGCGGACACCTTCGGCATCTCCGTCACCCCAGACCTCGGGGGAAAGGATGGACTTGTGGCGATCATCAATATTGTCGCAGATCGCCTGACCGACGAGGTGGTTGGAAATCGCGTAGCAGGTGAGTCCGTGCTCCGAGAGCAACTCCCACTTCTCTTTCACGTAGTTCTTTTTGGAGATCGCCTGATCGACATCGAAGTGATCGCCCCAACAGGCGAGTTCCAATCCGTCGTAGCCCATTTCAGCTGCGAGCGGAGCTAGTTTTTCAATCGGAAGGTCGGCCCATTGGCCGGTGAAAAGTGTGACTGGACGTGACATGGTACTTAGTTTTGTGGGTTACGTTTCGCAGCGATATTGATCGGGACCACCGATCCCGGAAAAGGAAAAAGCGAAAAAGATCTCTCCGCCCCCATCTTATTCCTAGCCCTCTGCCATCTCTTTGCGCCATCTCTCGCGTATCGCTCCAAAAAACGGGTGTGCCTTGAAACTCTTGCCACTGAGCGATGCCACCGACACCGGCCCCTTCACCGATGAGGTCAGAAAAATCCCTTCCGCCTTCTTGACCTCCGACCGACCCAACGGCCTTACCTTGCACGGAATACTCAGATCCCTCGCAATCGCGATCACCTTTTCCCGGGCCACCCCCGCCAGACAACCACTGTCCAAGCTCGGCGTGAGCAAGCCCTTCCCACGAATCAGGAACACATTTGCCATCGCCGCCTCGCACAACTCGTCGGAGGTATTGTAAAACAGCATTTCATCAAAGCCCTCACGCCGCGCCATATCCATTGCTACCAGATGCTCCGCGTAATTCCCCGTTTTCAAGCCTCGCAGCACGCTCTCGGTATCCTTTCGCCACGGGGCCACTGTCAGCCGAAGCGCATCGTCGGAAAGATTCGCCGCAGCCGCCGTCATCCACGCCCATAGGTTCCCGTCATCGGCTCGGTCCAACGGCCCCGGCCCAAAACTTACGGTGAAACGGATCCGAACCGATCCCTCCATCAGCACATTTTTTTCCAGTAGGGAAACCATTACATTTCGCAAGCCCTCCTCCGCTAACTCCACACTAGTCACTCCCAGCCTTTCCAAGCCCTGCCGAAGCCGATCCAGATGCGCCTTCACCAATCTCGGTCGCCCATCCACCGCCAGGATCGTCTCGAAAAGACTCAACCCATGGCAAAGCCCACGGTCCACCGGAGAAACCTTGAAATCCTTCTCTTCGAGAAACTCTCCATCGCACCAGACCAGACCCATGCCGGAGTAAGATACGGCACCCGGCCGGAATCAAATCTCAAAATTCAAAATTCAAAATTCCAATCCCCAATCCCATCCTCAACCGATCCACGCCAGAAACTCCTGATTCCCATCCATCCCAGAGATCGTAGCCGGCATCACCTCTTTCCATTCCCTGCCATGCTCTTCGGTCACAAACCGCCGAATCTTCTCCACCGCCCTTTCTCGCGAAGCCTCGTCCCTCACGATTCCTCCCGCCCCCACATCCCCACGCTCCAGTTCGAATTGCGGCTTAATCAAACAAACGACCTCCCCACCCTCCTCCAGCACCCCGAACACCGCCGGCAGCACCTTCGTCAGGGAAATGAAGGAAAGATCCATCACCGCCAGCCGCACCCTCTCCCCCAGATCCGATTCCTCCAAATTCCGCGCGTTGAATTTCTCTCTGGAAATCACCCTCGGATCGTTCCTCAGTTTCCATACCAACTGATTCGTCCCCACATCAATCGCATGAACCTTCACCGCTCCCCTCTGCAAGAGACAATCCGTGAAACCACCGGTCGAGGCACCCACATCCAGGCAAGTCCACCCCGCCACATCGATCCCGAATTTCTCCAACGCCCCTTCGAGCTTCAGCCCCCCGCGCCCCACGAACCTTGGCTTCTCTTTGATTTCCACCACCGCATCCTCCGCAAAACGCTCCGCCGGTTTGTCCACCAATCTCCCATCGACCTTTACCTCCCCAGCCAGCACCAGCCGTTTCCCCTGCTCACGGGAATCGCACATCCCCCTCAAAAACAAAAGTGCGTCCAACCGATCCTTCCTCACGCGAACCTTCTAGGCTCCGGCCACCCAACCCGCAACCCAATAGGAAGGAGGGAACGTTCGAAAAATCGCCTTTTGCACTCCCCTCGAAACAAGCCTAGAATAAAATCTCAGCGAAACGCTCCAACCACCATGAAAATTAGATCCAGCATTATTGCCGCCATCTTCGCCACCGCATCCATCGGCTGTAGCGAACCTTCCGCCGAGAAAGCCGCCATGAAAGAAAAACTGACACCCCTGCAATACAAAGTCACCATGGAGGACGGCACCGAGCCGCCTTTCAAAAACGAATATTGGGACAATAAGAAAGAAGGCATCTACGTCTGCGTCGTCAGCGGCGAGCCGCTCTTCAGTTCCAAAGATAAATTCGAGTCCGGCACCGGCTGGCCCAGCTTCACCAAACCACTCGACAAAGGCGCCGTGAAAGTCGGCACCGACAACTCCCACGGCATGACCCGCGACGAAGTCCGCTCCGTCAAAGCAGATACACACCTCGGCCACGTCTTCGATGACGGCCCCGCCCCCACCGGCAAACGCTACTGCATGAACTCCGCCGCCATGAAATTTATCCCCGTCGATAAACTCAAAGAAAACGGCCTTGAAAAGTATCTCGAAGAATTCAAAAAGGAATAATCTCCCATTCAAGCAAACCTCAAAGCTCCTCCGGACCCATCATCCCGAGGAGCTTTTTGCGTCCCCGCCCAGCAACCAGTCAGCCACAGCGTTCACGTCCTTAAACTCCGGGATCCAAGCCAGCTCTTCAGGCAGATCACTAGTGAACTCGCAGCGCAAGCGGACAGGATGAGCCCCCGACTCGATCGCGGCATGCTGATTGTAGATGCGGTCATCGACGAGGATGGTTTCATCCGGATTGAGCCCATACTTCTCATAACAGACCCGGAGTCGGTCGATCTTCGCCGTGTCGTGCATGAACTCCCCGTGCTGCACACATTCGATGGTTAGAAAGTCGCTCACCGGGGCGAGGATTTCGTTAAGGTAGGCCATCTTCGCCTCGACATCAAAGGTCGCCGACATCGTAAACTGACGATAGCCACGCTCATTCAGCAATTTTAGAACTTCGATCACTTTCGGATAGAGCGGGCGATTCCGAAAGAACGCTTGATCGCGACAGAAATCCCGGTCCATCTCCGCCCCCAGCTCAGGATGCGTCTTCAACTCCAGCGCTCCATATTCCGGAACGATCGGCAGGACTTCGGAAAGTTGCTCCCACTTCAACCCAGCGTAGCGATCCCGGTAGTTCGGGTGACCCGTCAGGAAATGGAAGTAGGCGTAGTTCAGATCAGCAAGGACGCCGTCGACGTCCCAGAAGATGTTCTTGATTTGGCTCGGGTTCATGAGGTGAAAGAGCGTTGAGCATGGTCGAGAACGACCCTTCAGAAAAGACTTTGTAGAGATCAAGAGTGCCTTCGACTCCTGAGCCGAACCTTCGGTCAAACTGCAGCTCGGATTGCCCGGTGTGGTTTCGGTCTGCGCCCGCCGCTGGCGCTAGGCACGTGGTCGGAACCAGTTCTGAATGGCACGTGAGATCCTTTCCCGGATGGCTTGGAATGGGAACGAAGTGGAAATTACCGGAGCAGCCGGAGGCATATCGAGATAATCACGCTGACGATGCATTCTTGGGTTGACCGCTCACCCGCCCCGTCTCATTTACGTCCCGTTCCGTAGCGAAGACGCTCACTTCCTTCGGAGTCTAGAATTTAAGATTTGAAGTTTCTCCTCCGCCACCTGTTTCTCGTCTTGGGCTGCCTGCAACTCGTAGGTGGCCCCTACGCGCTTCCGCAGGCCTACGCGTGGGCGAACATGCTCGTCAGTTACTCGCAGGAGACCTCCGTCACCCAGGCCGTCACCGATACCTTTTCTGGCGAAAAACCCTGCTGCCTTTGCAAAACCATCGCCACAGAAAAGAAGCGCGATTCTGAGCGCTCCGGCGAACCAGCCCCCCTCCCGCCCGGCTCCGCAAAATACGGAAAAGAACTCTACCCAACGGAGATCGCCACGCTTACCCCACCGCGCGCCTCGCCCTATCTTTCCCCAGACTTCGCCGCCCTTGCTGCCGCAATCTCCCAGCCCCCTTCCGGCCCCGCCCCTCCGCCTCCGCGAGCGTAACCGCGCCAAGCGCGTAGCTGCGGCGTCTCGCCGCAGGCCGTGACCACCCCGTCTCGGGGTGAGTCCATATCCGTAGCTGGGGCATCCTGCCCCAGTCCGTCCTAGGGGCATCTTGCCCCCAGCCACCACACCCAGAGGTCATTTGAGGCCCATTCCAAAACAACAAATCTTTCCATTTCAAAATGAAACATCATCTCCTTTATCTAACAGTATCCATCGCCCCACTCACCGCCCAGGAAACCCTGGACCCCACCATCGTGAAATCCTCACAGGAATCCCTGACCAGCCCGACCCTTGAGCAAGATCGCCTCATACTCGGCAGAATCCCCGGCGGCACCGAAGTCGTCGATGCCGAACGCTACCTCACCGGCCGCTCCTCCACTCTGGCAGATACCTTCGCCCTCTCCCCCGGGGTCATTGCGCAATCGCGCTTCGGCTCGGATGAAGCACGCATCTCCATCCGTGGCTCCGGCCTCCAACGCACTTTCCACGGACGCGGCATCATCTTCATGCAGGACGGTGTCCCGCTGAACCTAGCGGACGGTGGATTCGACATGCAGTCCATCGATCCCCTCGCCGTGACACACATCGATGTCTGGCGCGGAGGAAATGCCCATTCAAAAGGCTCCACCACGCTCGGCGGCGCCATCGACTATATCTCGAAGACCGGCCTCACCTCCCCCGGCTACGCCGCCCGCGTCGAGGGAGGCTCCTATGAATACCTCCGCGCCCGTGTCGAAGCCGGCCTCGTTGATGACAACCGCGACATGTCTCTCAGTTTCTCCCACAACCAGCAGAACGGATTCCGCGATCACGCGACGCAGTCGGCTCAGCGTCTGTTCGGAAATTTCGGAATCCGCGTGCGCGATGACCTCGAGACACGTTTCTACCTCACTGCCGTCAATACCGATTCCGACCTTCCAGGAAGCCTCACGAAAGCGGAAATGGAGGACGATCCCCGCCAGGCGGACGAAACCATTTTTGGCTCCGTCCCCTATGACAACCAACGGAACTTCGAACTCTTCCGCTTCGCCAACATCACCACCCTGCGCCAGGGAACGAACACTTGGGAGTTTCATGCCGCATGGACTTACAAGGATCTCGATCACCCGATCACTCCCTTCGTGGGATTCATCGATCAGCTTTCAAACGATTTCAACACCGCCGCCACCTTTACCAATGAAGACATGCTATTTGGGCGGGAAAATCGCTTTCTCGCCGGTATCCGATTTGGCTATGGGAATACAAACGCGTCCACCATCGACAACGTGCTAGGAAAACGAGGCGACACCCGCACCAAGGACGACCAGACCGCCACGAACCTCGATTTCTTCGTGGAGGATCAGCACCATCTCACCGAGGAACTGGCACTCACCGCGGGCCTTGCGGCAGCCTATTCCACAAGGGAAAATGATCGCAAATTCTCGAGCGCCACACCCATCCCCAGCCCCATCCCATTCGTGGATTTCTACACGCCGCCCGCTCCAACGGACCTCACCTCCTACGATGACGAGTACTTCAACATCGCCCCGAACCTCGGCCTTCTCTACGAAACGGGAGACATCCATTACTTCGGCGGATACTCGCGCTCGTTTGAGCCACCGTCGTTCTCCGAGGCGGTCACCGCAAACATCGCACGCGATGCGCAGACGGCCGATACCATCGAGGCCGGCTCCCGCGGCACCCATTCCTTCGCTCGCTGGGATGCCACCGTCTATTACTCGAAAGTGAAAGACGAACTGCTCGCCATTACCGATCCCTCCACCCTCGTTTCCATCACGCAAAACGCGGATGATACCGTCCACTATGGTCTCGAGCTGGGCGCCGAGATCGATCTACTAGGCTCCTCGTGGTTGGATGAAACGCCTGCCCACCGCCTTGTCTTCCGCGCCGCCTACACCTACGGTTCCTTCCGCTTCGATGACGATACCATCTACGGAGACAACCGTATCGCCGGCCTCCCACCTCAACTGCTCCGCGGCGAACTCCTCTGGGAGAATGAACAAGGCTACTACTTCGGTCCCACCTTCGAGTGGGTCCCGGTAAAATCCTACATCGACCACAGCAACACCTTCGCCGCAGATCCCTACGCCTTGGTCGGCCTGAAAGTCGGACGCCGTGTCGCCGAAGGCATCTCTTGGTTCATTGAGGCGAAAAACCTTACCAACGAAATCTACGCCGCCACCCACGGAGTCATCGATAACGCAGGCGGAGTGGACCAACGCCAGTTCCTCCCCGGCGACGGTCGCTCCGTCTTCGCCGGCATCGAATGGACCTTCTAACAGCAACGAGCGGGGGCGATCTCCGGTCGCCCCCACTGTTCCTGAAATCTGAACACCAGCAAACTCTTCCACCGATCAACCTTTTATCATGAAGAAACTAATAAGAAAGCTCCACCGCTACCTAGGCCTGATCTTCTCGCTGAGCATCCTCATGTCCTCCGGCAGCGGCGTGATCCACGTGATCATGACACGGACCCAAGCCCCGCCACCGGCGGCGAAGCCCTCCGGAGCATTGTTGGACACCGCAGCGATCACCGTCACGCCCGCCCAGGCATTTCCCGAGACTCCACCCGCCGCGATCAACATCCGCAACATCGCAGGGAAGCCACACTACCAGGCCTTCGTTCCCGGCAGTCAGGGCTTCACTTACATCGATGCCACCACTGGAGAGGAGAACAAGGAAGCGGATGAAACTTACGCCAAGGAAATCGCCACGAACTTCCTTGGCTCCGATCAAGTTGAGAAAACCGATTTTCTCAACTCCTTCAACAGCGAGTACATCGGCATCTTTCGCATCCTCCCGGTCTATCGATTCGATCTCGACGATGGAAAAGGCACCCGCGTGTATGTCTCCACCATCACAGGCTCCGTCACCCGCCACACCGATGACGAAAAGCAATTCGAAGCCAGTATCTTTACCAACTTTCACAAGCTCGGCTTCATCCCGAACAAGAACGTGCGCGACTGGACACTCGCCGCGCTCACCGCCGCCGCCTTCCTTGTCTCGATCCTCGGCATCGTCTTGTTTTTCCTAACCCGCCCCGGAAAGCAAAAGAAGCGTCCCTAGCTCAGCCTCAAGGCGAAATCTTCCTAAGAACTGAACACGAGCAAACTCAAACAGAAGGCATCATCCATTCGTTCAGGAATGCACCCGCCTCTCTCCACATCCAGTTGTCCAAAACCACATTCAGGGAGAGCAGTTGGTATAGGAACACGATGGACCAAAAGATCGCCTGGTAGCTCATCTTTTTCGTTTTATGCCGAAATTTCTGCTGTGCGAGAAACGCCCCCGGCCAACCACCGAAGAGCTCCAGCCCGTGGAGTTCTGTTTCCGAAACTCTCCAGCGTCCTGCGGAGGCCCTCTTCTTGTCATGGCGGTAAAGGATCCACGCGGCGATGGATACCGGCAGCATCGCCAGCGGCAACATCCACGGTGCAATGGGCAGCTTGAAATTCGCTATGATCGGCAGGGTCAGCAGCACCAACAGCTTCAACCAGGAAGACAGGGAGGGCATTGGTTCCTTTCGCGAGCAATGCACATCCTTCGCACATGAGCGACCCTTTGGATCTAGACCCATCACGAAATCCACTTGATCCCCTTCTCTCGGGATGAAGCCCTTTTCGAACTCCCGAATGTGGATGAAAAGGCTTCCCTCCTCGCACAACACCCAGCCAAAACCGCGGGCCGTCTCCCAGCCAGTGATGCGCCCTTCCAAACGCTCACCACCCGGCACGTCTACTGACGATTTCTTCGACACGCCCTTTTCCAATAAATCCATTTGCTCTCCATGTGAGGATTTTCCAGTCCGAAAAATTCCAAAAATTAAGCGAATTACACGCCACCAATCTTTCACATTTTTGATGAAGATCAAATTCGCTGCATTGCCCTCCGGATCCCTGAAAACCGTTGACTTCCTCCCCCTGCTCCAGACATTCCACCGAGGCGGCATGCTGAGCACTGAACTCTTTCCACCGTCCGCTTTCAGTGAAACGCTACCTCCATGTCAACGCCTCCGAAATTCCGCGTTCTCTTCGTCTGCATGGGAAACATCTGCCGTTCCCCTGCAGCTGAAATCGTCTTCCAGCACCTTTTGGAAACTGAAGGCCTCACCGACCGCATTAGCACGGACTCCGCCGGCACCATCGGCTATCATGAGGGAAATCCTCCCGATTCCCGCATGAGCGAAACACTCCGGATCCGCGGCTACCGCATCTTCGGTAAGTCACGTCCCATCGTCCCCGACGATCTAACGAACTTCGATCTCATCCTCGTAGCCGACCGCGAAAACCTCCGCGACGTCCTAGCCCTAGCAAAAGAAGGCCAATCCACCGACCACATCCAACTCCTCACCGACTACTGCACCAGTCACGACGCAAACCACGTCCCCGACCCCTACTACGGCGGCACCAAAGGCTTCAAACAAGTCGCCGATCTAGTGGAGGACGCCTGCGAAGGATTGTTAGAGAAAGTCCGGTGACGCGCCCCAACCCAAGTTTTTAACTGATCACTGCTAACTCGGCACTTTCTAAAAATTCTCCAACCGCCACGCTTCATACATCGCCAACTGTTTCTCATACGGGAACGTCTCGTGCGTCGCATCTGCCTGAAGCCATGCCTCGAAACCTTCCGGACTCGACCTCATCACGTTTCTCCCCCTCACATCCCCCATCGTTGAGATCATCCTGACAAATCCATCACCTCTCTTCAGGAAGTAAAATGCCAGAAACATGTAAGTCACGAGAGAAAACACCAGCGGCTTCAGCGCCACGGAAACCATACGCTCAGAGAGACCCATCCCCATCCCATCCATCTGTTTCGAGGAATAAAACAACCCGATCACCGCCCCTAGTTTTGTGATCGCAAGCCATAGGAACACCGCACCAACAACCCTTGTCACCAACCATACCAACTCTTCCTTCGAGATCCCTCTTTCCATTCGCCCACCTTGGTATTTCCCACGATTCCGTCAAGCACTAGCGCCCCCCAACCCAAGTCTTCCACTGCTCACTGATCACTGCTAACTTGGCACCCAGCAATGATTTACCGCAACGACGAACACGCCGATCTGGAAACCCCGCGCGGCCCCATGCGCACCCACATCTTCCGTCCCGTAGCGGAGGGAAAATTCCCAGGCATCATCCTCTTTTCCGAGATCTACCAAGTTACCGCGCCGATCCGCCGCGCTGCAGAATATCTCGCCGGTCACGGCTTCCTCGTCGTCGCCCCAGAAGTCTATCACGAGTTCGAAGAACCTGGCGCTGTGTTCGAATACGACAAACCCGGCACCGACCGCGGCAACGAACTCAAAGTCATCAAAGAAATGGATTCCTTCGATGACGATGCCGCCGCCCTCGTGAAATTTCTCAAAAACCACGAAGCCTGCACTGGAAAAATAGGTGCACTCGGTATCTGCCTCGGTGGCCATCTCAGCTTCCGCGCCTGCGTCACCGAACCGGAGATCACCGCCGGAGCCAGCTTCTATGGCACCGACCTTCCACAACGCTCACTCGGCAAAGGCGGCAACGACGGCACCCTCGACCGCGCCGCCGAAATCAAGGCCGAGATGCTGATGATATGGGGTCGGCAGGATCCCCACATTTCCCGAGAAGGCCGTCGCGAAATCTACGACACCATGACCGATGCCGGACTCACCCTCTCTTGGCATGAGTTCAACGGCCAGCACGCCTTCATGCGCGACATCGGCCACCGCCACGATCCGGAGATCGCCACCCTAGTCTGGCAACTCACCCTCTCCCATTTCACCAGAATCCTGAAATAGGAGGGGCGAATTCCTTTCGCACAACGCGCACGAGCCCAGTCTTCCCTGAACACTGAAACCTGAACACCCGCCCCTCCTAAAACGGCATATCATTCAGCATCTTGGTTGCCTCATTGAACTGCTCCGTGAAGGCAACAAACGTCCTGTACATCCACCAACTGATCAGCGCGATGATCCCCGTAATTGCGATCTTCCAAGCCAGATGCAGTTTCGGATGAAGCCAGATCAGTGGTAGCGCGAAGGGCGGCACCGTTACAAACGTCAGGATAATGAAACCGGTCTTGCAATACCACGGCACCCCGCTCCCCGCAGCAACTGGAGCCACCGCCGCTACCGGTCGCTTCGATTCATCGAGAAACTCCATGCAGTGCTTGCACTTCACCGCCTCTTCTTGGATCTCCTCCGCACAATAAGGGCATTTCTTCATGGTCTGGGTTCACAAGGTCTATGCGACTCCCTAACAATGTCGATGTCCTATTCTCTGCGGAGCGGGGGCAATTCTTCTACCCCAAGAAAGTTTCGCATAAGGCCGAGGCCGGCATCTTGAGATTTCTCAGGGTGAAACTGGCAGGCGAGTACCTTGCCTTTCTCGACCGCAGCGGTGAATGACTCTCCCGCGTAATCGGTGACGGTGGCTTTCCACTCGCTGTCTTCGGGCACTGGGTAGTAGGAGTGGACGAAGTAAAAGTATGGTTCGGCTCCGAGGCCTTTCCAGTAGCCGGTTCCCGTGGTGGCGGGTTGGGTGCCGTTCCAACCCATCTGAGGAATCTTTTTTCCCTCCGCTTCCTGGAAGCGAACGCAGCGACCTTTCACGATACCAAGGCCTTCTGTCCCAGGAGCTTCATCGCTGCCCTCAAAGAGAATCTGGAAGCCGACGCAGATGCCGAAATAAGGTTTCCCCGCCGTGATCCACTCTCTCAGTGGTGCGGTGAGTTCGCGCTTCCCAAGCTGACGCATGACGTCTCCGAACTCCCCTTGACCGGGGAGAATGAGGTGGGTGATGCCTTCGAGTCCCTCAGGCCCGGTAATGACGACAGGGTCCACTCCGAGCGAATGCAGGGCGTTTTCCACACTGCGGAGATTCCCCCCGCCGTAGTTTAAGAGGCCTACTTTCACAGTGCTTCTTTGGTCGACGGGATGCCTTTGACGCGGGGATCTTTTTCACAAGCTTCCCGTAGAGCACGGGCAAGGCCTTTGAAAATCGCCTCAGCGATGTGGTGGCCGTCCCGACCGTAAAGCAGCTCCACGTGGATGTTCGCGCGTAGATTGCTGGCGAGGGCGCGGCAAAATTCCTCCACGAGAGTGAAGGGCATATTCGGCGCGGAAGGAGTATTCGCGGGGGCGCGGAACTCGAGGTGGGGACGATTGCTGAGATCCACAACTACGCGCGCAAGAGTTTCATCCATCGGCAGGTAGCAGCAGCCATAGCGATGGATCCCTTCCTTGGTCCCAAGCGCCTCGCGCATGCACTCGCCGATGACGATGCCTGTGTCCTCGATGGTGTGATGGTAGTCCACCTCAATATCGCCTTCGACTTTCACGTCGAGATCGAAGAGGCCGTGCCTAGAAAAAAGCGTGAGCATGTGATCAAAGAACGGGATGCCGGTATCGATTTTCGATTCCCCACTGCCGTCCAGATCGATACTTAAATCGATCTCTGTCTCCGCCGTCTTGCGGCTCTGTTTCGCGTTTCGTCCGCTCATGGTATGAAAATTCTTTGTCCTGCTCGGCGTCTCCCTAGAGTCCGGCTCGCTCCTCAAGGATAAGGATGTATTCCTCTGGCAGGCCCTTTTGCTTGGCTTCCGTGAGCACAGCTTTTTTCTCCGTCTCATCGCCGCCGCCGAGCTTCCCATAGGAGACGCGATACACTTCTGCGAGAGGCTCGTCGCCGGCTTCTTTCATTGGGGCAGACTCCAGGCGTTTGATGGTAGCTTGGGTCTGCTTGAGGGCGGAATCGAGGGATGCTTTGTGGTAGGCATCCGGGGTGACCCAAATTTGCTTATCCGCCTGCTCCCGCACGTAGCGAGCATCGAGTCTGGCTTGCTCATCGGCGATGGCGCGCTCGGTCTTCTGGCGATCCTCCACTGCCATGCTATCGAGGCCGGAGATGCGCTTCTCCACCCGACGATCGTAGCTATCTAGGCTGTCGCCTACGGTGGACTCATACACTTTGAGGACCTGCAGGATCACAGGGATCAATTCCTCCTTGCTAGCAGGGCTTCCGAAGCGCTCTTCGTAGGCGGTGAACTGGCGTAGTGCGCTAATAAAATCACGGCGAGAGACAGCCTCGCGGATGGCGCTCTCAGAGATACGAACGTCGATCTCGTAACTGTTTGCCTTGTAATCGTCAGCGGAGATCATTTCCTCCCCATACTTGATGCCGCCCTCGCGGACGACGCCACGTTCCTCATTAAGGACATCGAGCATTTGCTTGGCCTTAGGAATCTTCCCGCTCTTTGGATAGGTCTCGATAAACTTCTCGATGGCCATGATACGAGCATCGTAATCAGACACGGTGAGTAGCTCGGGCGCGGGGACCATTGCGTCGATCTTTTTAAAAGCTTTGGCATCGGGGTCCTCTTTCACCACCGATTTCACCTCGGCTTTCGGAAATGTCTTCTCATCTCGAATCGTATCGCTGACATCGATCTCAATCACCATTTTATCGTCAGTCTCACTGAGCACGCGTCCGCTAAGGACCTCACCATTTGCGAGGGTGATAATGTCGGCGCTGGCTGGTAGCAGGCCAAACAGGGAGGATACGATCAGGCAGTGGATTTTTTCGATCTTCATTGAATTGAAAGGATGTAATTAAGATACGAGAACAAACAACTATTTTGAGGGTTTAGGCAAGTAGGGATCCTCGATTTCCTTCGGATTAGTAATCTTTCTCATCACACCCTTGGGTCCCAGAGCTACTACGCCGTCCGTCCCTGCTAGCCTGCCGACCTCGGTACCCATATTTGCGCGGAGCCGGGCGATGTCTTCGGCAGCGCTTCTGGCGATGGCAGTTTTTATGATTGGAGGAACCCCCTCCCCATAGACGAGGGTGGTTCCAAAAGATCTGACAAGCGAGGCGCGGATGAGATCCGTGTGCAGAACGGGAATTTCCACAGCCCTGATAGGAAGCTTCGAAACGGTTTCGGAAAAGGAGCGGACAAGTGGGCGTCCGGCGGCTGCAAGCCTAGCCTCCGCCATGGAAAAAAGGCCGAGCGTGGACTCATCGAAGAGCATGGCAGTATCCCGAATGGGCAGATCCATGAGTTTTGCAGAAGGAGGGCACTCGCGCAGCTCGCCACCGGAGACGAAGTGCTCAGCGGCTGTAGTCGCCAGATCGTCAGCCCACATCAGCCACTCGTCGTCAAGGGTCGTAGCTGCGAGATCGAGAGCGGATTGAAGGGCGATGCCGTAGACAAAGCCACGGCCAGCCGTGACAGATTCGGGGGCCTCCCCGCGATAGCTTTTCAGGGAGCGTCCGTCGGAAAATGCCTCGCGTCCTTTCGTAAGTGTTTCCCTGGCGAGACCGAGAAACACGGTCTCTCCAGTGGCGCGGTAGGCAGAGGCATACGCGGAGGCCATGCGAAAGGTGGAAACGGCGTGCGGCAAGGGTGTCACCGCCGGAGAAGTCATACGCTCGTCTCTTACCTTTCGGAGCTTCCTCACGGCACTCTCTAGCAATTCACTCGTTTTCCCTGAATCCGCACCGGTCTCTTCCGCGATCTCTCCCGCGGTCTTCACAAAGCCGATACTCGACGCACGAAAATACTCCCGTGCCGGGTCGATCTCTGAAGGCAAGTTCCCACGCTCCATCATGCCAGTGGCAGCCATCCAGACGGGCAGCTCTTCCTCGGTAAGAATATCGCTTACGTCCTCGAGCCTCCAAAGCCACAGATGAGCATCGGGATTCGATCCCGAAACGAGGCCGAAAAGTCCGTCCGGAGTCCGGTAGTGTTCCTCGCAGAAACGCATGATACCCAGGGCGCGCAGGAGGGCGCGATCATCTCCTGTGGCCGAGTAGGCATCAAGCAAACTCATGATGATCCGGCCTTGCGTCGCGCAATCCCGGTAAAAGCCCGGCAATGCCCATGAATTCCCCCTACGCGAACTGAAGGCACCTCCATCGAGCGGATCGAACATCGGGCTAGAGAGAAGGTCGTCTAGCAGGTATTTAAGAACCATCCTGGAGCGCTCTCTTAGATCTTCCGGAACGTGCTGCATGCGGACTCCCATAGATAAAAGCCCGAGGGCACCGCTTGGGAAAAGCCCTCCGGATTCATCGAAAGTGCGTGAGACCGGATCGTAAAGGGAAGTGAGTTGACGGAGCGCGCGCAGGGAATCCGCCGCGCGATCGGCACTAACTGTGGATTCATCCGTCCGCTTGCTCATCCGGTCTCGACGGTTTCTCTGATCGGAGCGACTATTTGTGCTCACGTAAGTGGGATCCTCCGACCACATCCGCCCTACCATCAGATGAGATTGGGAAAAAAGATCGGGGGCAGATCCGCTATAACCAGATGGCATGGGGATCCATGCAACGGGATTCCCCTCTGGAGTGAGCCAGACCATGAGCGGGAGCTGCAGCCCGGAGTTGATTTCCGCGCAGAGATCCGCCGTAAGGATACCCATTTCCCGGACCGCGTCGCCATCGATGAGCACCGGCACGTAGTTATCGTTAATTTCCTTCACGCTTGCCGCATCGCTCTCAATATCTTCGAGGACCGTGCGATAAGAGGGCTGCTGAGGGAGCGCGATCACCGCGAGGACAAGCCGACCGGAGGCTTTCGCGGCAAACAAAGTCTCCCGGGTCCAAGCCTGCCAGTGAATGGGCGAATCTGCTTGTGAAGAATAGACCGGCCCCGGAAGCGCTCCCAAACGGTTTTCCGCTCGAAACTCGACAAAATTTCCTCCGTCGCCATCGGTTTCGGGAGGGAGGATGGCCGTTTTCTCTCCGGATTTCCGACAGGCAGATAGGGACAGCAGGGCGGGCGCGAGTATGCAGGTGAGAAATCCGCGCATGAGGGGTCTTCGAGTCATTTCCAGTTGGGGCATCCGAGGATTCCGCAATCCTGCCGCTTTGCCAAGGTCGAAGAAAAGACTTCCGCTACGCCACCCCGGAGCTAGTCTCTCGGCAGCTTCCTTTTTCCGCCGAGTGATCAGTATCGCCATCTCAAGCCAAAAGGGGGGTGTGGGAAAAACCACCCTCTCCATCAACCTCGCCCACGCCATGGCGCGTGCCGGTCTCAACACGCTCCTCGTGGACGCGGATCCCCAGGGTTCTGTGGGACTCTCGCTGACACGTCAGTCGCGCCTACTTTCCGGCTTCTACGACTTTCTCGCCGATCCAGGCATCCCCATGGACCGCATTATCGTGCCGACCCGGCTGGAGACCTTTTCTCTGGTCGCCGCAGGGCAGGCCAGCGATTACGAAGCAGGCAACGGCTCCTCTGGCTCCCACCTCGCCCGAGTCCGCGCCTTTTTCAGAAACGTCGCCGCGCGCCGCTATGATGTCTGCCTAGTCGATACAGCGGCGGGCCTTTTCGGTGTAACCAATGACGTAATCGCCTCGGCGGACGCGCTCATTATTCCTCAACAAGCCGAGCCGCTCGGAATCCGCTCGGTACCGAAACTTTTGGAAGGTCTCAACCGCCTACGCATCATCAACCCCCGACTGAACGTGCTAGGAGTCTGCCTGACGATGCTACAAAACTCGCTCGCCGAGAGCACCGAGGCCGCCTCTGCCTTGCGCGAATTGCTACCTGAGGAAATGGTTTTCAAAACCTCCATTCCACGGGATGAAATTTACGTCCGCGCCAGCGCAAAAGGCCTACCCATCGGTGTGATGGAAGACGGGGCCGGGGCCGCGACCGTCTTCGACTCCTTGAGAGCGGAGATCCAGGCGAAACTCCAAAAAGCACGGCTTCCAGCTACCCTTCAGACACCCTGATGGATCCCCTTAATCCATGGCTTGACCCCTCGGAAGTCCGGCACCTCGCCGAGTCGCTTCTCCGTCCCGTCGCACCCGCGCGCATCGCGGCAGCAGACCCTGGATTTGACTCTTCGTTCGTAGGTTTCACTGCTCCTGAGGAGGACCGCCCTGAGCCGGGCTTTCCAGAGCAGAGAAATCCTGGGCTCAATCCCATCCCCGAGCCCTCGGCCACTCCGTTGCCCATTGCACCAACTGAGGAAGCCGAACTTTCACCACACGATCTCGAAAACGAATCGCCGGAACCACCACCGGCAGCCCCCTCGAAGTCCCGCTTTCTAGAACGCATCCAGATTTTCCGCGACTGGTTGGCGAAAAACTTTTCTGCTACTGACATCTTTATCTTGGACCGAGAGGGTAAAGTCATTTTCGACGAGAGCGGTCACGGTCGACTGCACTTTATGGCCCGCAATCTTGCCTTCGCCTCCAAGGGCTCCGGCAACATCCACGTAAAAATCGGACCATCATCCATCCTGGAAGTCATCCCCTGCGAAACACCCTACGGGAGAATCGTGCTGGGAACACTTGTTCCAGAATCACTCCCACCTCACCACGTGCAAACGATCCACGAGGTCCTCGTCCAAACTGCCTCCCCGGCGTAGCGGATTTCCTTTCCTGAAACGCGAACTGTGAGTCTTGAAATTTCAGCCAATGGGGCACACGACCGATTGGACGCCTGGCTCGCCTCCGAGATTTCGGAACTTTCCCGCTCTCGCATCCAAGAGCTAATCCGGGAGCAACACATCCTGCTCAATGGCAAGCCGGCCAAGCCGCGCGATTCAGTAAAAGCCGGTGACAGTGCCTCCGTCGTGATCCCCGAGGCGGTTCCCGATATTGCGGCACCGCAAGATATCCCGTTAGATATACTTTTCGAGGATGAAGATTTACTCGTAATAGACAAGGCCCACGGAATGGTCGTGCACCCCGCTCCCGGAAACAACGATGGAACCTTGGTCAACGCCCTACTGCACCATTGCAAAGGAAAGCTCTCCGGCATCGGCGGGGTCGAACGTCCAGGCATCGTCCACCGCCTCGATAAGGATACATCGGGTTGCCTGGTTGTCGCAAAAACCGATCCCGCCCACCAGGGCCTCGTCGCACAGTTTTCCGAGCGCACGACGATGGAGAAGCTCTACCTCGCCGTCAGTCACGGGATACCCGTTCCGGAAAAGGACACCGTTTTCACCCACATCGGACGGCATCCTGTGAACCGCCAGAAAATGGCCGTGGTGAATCCCCCCGGAGGAAAGTCAGCGATCACGGATTACGAAATTCTCGCCACCGACCTTGCCACGAAAACCGCGCTCGTGCTCTGCCACCTGCACACCGGACGCACCCACCAAATCCGCGTCCACCTACATCACAAGGGCACGCCCATCCTCGGGGATCCCATTTACGGAAAGAAGCACGAGATCCCCTCCCCTCGCTTGATGTTGCACGCGTGGAAGCTCGCCTTTGATCATCCTGTCACGGGTGAGAAGCTACGCTTCACCGCCACTCCGCCTCCAGACTTCCGGCCTTGGCTGGATCTCAAGAAAATTCAGTAGATTTCGCTAGGAAAACTCCCTGATAGGTCTATAACCCACTTAGCTCTCGACACTTAATGGGAGCGACAGGCACCTTCGGGACGCCGTATCATCGTGCCAGACACCGTGGTTCTCCCCCTTGTATTTCCTGTGACAATCAAAGCAAACCAACTCAACTGCGAATAATTACGAGATATGAAACCTATGAGATTACAAAACTGCATTGCGCTTGCGACACTTCTAGCCGCCACTTGCGGACATGCGGCCGTTTCAGCCTACGATCCCTATCTAACCGGAGCCAACCCGGGCGACGGTGAATATACCCTCGGCAACGTCGGTGACCAGAATCCAACTGTCCTCGGTTACACGGGTGCTTGGATCAATAACAGTGCGAATTCGCCGCAGGTCTCCGCCACCGGCTTGTCCTACAGTAACAGTTCCGGAACGCTGAATGTAGCCGGCGGCTCGATTGCGACTGTTAATACCCTCACCCGAAGCGGTCGGGTGCTTTCCGCTCCGGTTACTTCCGGCACCAACACTACCCTCTACATGAGTGTCCTGCTTCAGCTTGAATCCGTGGGTGGTGGCGACTACCGCTCATTCGAAATTCAAGATGGTGGATTTGACGATAATACCCAGCGACGTCTGCAAATCGGTCACGGGGGAGCAACTGACTTCCTCAACAGCGGAACGAACTACGGACTTCGGTTGTTTAGCAATGACAGCTTCCGGCTCGATCTCGGTGCGGCGGATACGAACGTGAATCTCTTCGTCCTGAAATTCGTGCTATCCGATCAGGGTAACGGCGATTCGATCACCGTCTGGCGGAACCCGGACATGGGCGGTGCCGAGCCCGGGACTAACAACGGAACCCTTTCCGGATTCAATCTGACCTTCGACCGCACGTCGCTCGCCCGCTTCGGCGGGGACGGCACATCCACCACGGACATCGCATCGGACGAGATCCGTTTCGGTGATTCCTTCGCCTCTGTGACGCCTATCCCCGAGCCATCCGCCGTCCTGCTCGGAGCCATCGGATCGCTGATTCTCCTTCGCAGGAGGAAATAGGTCCGCCCTCATGTGGCTCTTGGAAAAGCTCTAAGAAACCCCTCTAAGTCCGGCAGAGTTTCGAAAACCTGCCGGGCTTTTTTGCGCCCATCATACTGGATGAAGCACGGCCCTGCGTATCCTTCCGGGCGATCTCCGGAGAAACCTCCTCGCCAGCTCCTCGAACTGATCCGAAAGGTCAGTCAGATGGATCTCCAGACTGCCCTCTTCCGGATTTCCGTTGATCAGATCCAACCGTTCGAGCATCGATTTGAGTTGTTCCGCGCAGGTCGTCGCGGAATCCACCAGCCTCACGTCCTGCGGCAAGATCTCTTTTAAAACTGGCACCAGAAGTGGATAGTGCGTGCAAGCCAGCATCAAAGTATCGATCCCCTTATCTACCAGCGGCCCAAGATATTTCCGTAGAACATCCTTCGTGACCTGCTCGGAAATCCAATCTTCCTCGATCAATGGCACCAGCAGAGGAGTCGCCACCGCATGGATCATCAGCCCTGTTCGACGAGTGGCGAGCGCGTGCTGATACACATGGGAACCGACCGTCCCGCGCGTGGCGATGATCCCGATCCGCTCCGCCTCAGGATCCGCCAACGCCGCCTCCACCCCCGGCACGATCACCCCCATGATCGGCACCCGGTATTTCTCCTGAAGTGCGGGCAGCGCGTGCGCCGTCGCCGTATTGCACGCCACCACGATCGCTTTCACGCCCTTGGAAAGTAGAAATCCCACGTCCTCATCCGCAAACTGGCGGATCGTCTCCGGACTTTTCGAGCCATAAGGCAGCCGCGCCGTATCGCCGAGATAGATCACGTCCTCCCCCGGCAGCAAGTCCATCACCGCACGCACCACGGTCAGCCCACCCACCCCCGAATCAAAAAATCCCAATGCTGCTTGCTTCACGAAGTGATTCTCGAAATTTCAAGTCTTCCTTGAAGTTTAAAGTTTGAAATTTAGAGTTTTCCCCATGTCAGCCTGCGGACCGAAGATGAAGATGGACCCCACCCTCCACCGGGATAAAAAACCGGATTGGATCAAAGTGCGTCTCCCGAACAATCCTGCCTTCTGGTCCACAAAATCCCTGATCACCGATCTCAAACTCGTCACGGTCTGTGAAGAAGCCCAGTGCCCGAACCGTTGGGAATGCTGGGGACAGGGAACCGCCACTTTCATGATCGCCGGAGACAAGTGCACCCGCGCTTGCGGCTTCTGCGCAGTGAAAACCGCAAAGCCCGATGCCCTAGAATCCGACGAACCCGCGCGCATTGCCGAAGCAACAAGCCGGATGAACCTCAAGCACATCGTCATCACCGCCGTGGCGCGAGACGACCTGAAAGACGGCGGTGCCGAACATTTCCGCGAAACCGTCCGGGCCGTCCGCGAGGTGAATCCCGAGATCATCATCGAAGTCCTCGTCCCCGATTTCAACGACCGAGACTGGGCCCTGCAACTGGTGATGGATGCCCGCCCGCATATCTTCAACCACAACCTCGAAACCGTCGAACGCCTCACCCCCCTCGTCCGTTCCCGCGCGAAATACCAGCGCTCCCTCACAGTTCTTAAAAAGGCAAAGCAAATGGTGAATGGAAACGTCGCCACAAAATCCGGGATCATGCTCGGTCTTGGTGAGCGTCATGAAGAAATTCTCAAAGCGATGGACGATCTTCTCGAGCACGACGTGACGGTGCTCACCCTCGGTCAATACCTGCGCCCCACCCCGAAGCACCTCCCGGTCGTAGACTACATCCACCCGGACAAATTCGCCGAATACAAGGAAACCGCGATCGCGAAAGGCTTCCGCCACTGCGCCTCCGGCCCGCTCGTGCGCTCCAGTTACCACGCCGCCGACTTCCGCCCAGAGCTCGATGTCCTCCAAGCCATCGAATCAGATCTCCGCTCCCTATCCGGTCTAGAACTCGGCCCCGAGCACCTCTCGCTCCCCGCCATCAAGCCCTCACTTGTCTCGTAAGAATTTTCGCCGTAAAAACGCATTGATTGGCAAAGCCGGTGTATTCCTATTCCTTGAGGTTTGAATTTTAGAATTTAGAGTTTCCATGCCTTGGCTCATCAAATCAGAACCTGACGTCTTCTCTATCCACGATCTCGAAAAGGTCGATCAGGAACCATGGTCCGGAGTCCGAAACTACCAGGCGCGGAACTTCATGTGGCGAGATATGAAAGTGGGCGATCTCGCTCTATTCTACCACTCGAACGCGAAGCCACCCGGCATCTCCGGGATCGCAAAAGTCGCCTCCGCTTCTTATCCAGACCCGACACAGTTCGAGAAAAAGAGCGAGTATTTCGACCCGAAAGCCACCGAAGAGAAACCGCGTTGGTATCTCGTTGATTTCGAACACATCGCCACCTTCGACGAGCTGATTCCGCTGGAGAACCTGAAAAGCGACAAAATCCTCTCCGAAATGCTCGTGTGCCAGAAAGGCTCGCGACTCTCCATTACCCCAGTGGAGAAAAAGCATTTCAACCGCGCCCTGAAGCTCGGGGGAGTCAAGCTCTGAGCAGAAGCACGGCTCCTACTCCGCCGAAAAATCAATCCCGGTCACGAGTTCCTTGCCCTCGTTCGATGTGATGCGGTTCCCGAGATACGACTCATCGATCACCCCAATCTCCAGGACCAAACCCGGCCCTTGATTATTGCGAATGTCGTTGTCTGTCACTTTGATACCCAACGCCTTCGCCTTGCCGACGACACCTCCCAAAAGATTTTTCTCTACTGTATTTCCCGTGATCTGACCCGAGCCGGAGCTGCTCAGGACAAGCCCATATTCCCGGTTCCCGGAAAGATTGTTATCGAGCAAAGTCACCGAAGCCGCATCGTTGTCCACGTGAATTCCGTTGCGACTGTTCCCGGTGCAGATGTTCTTACTTAGGATCACCGCTGCGCCATCCCAGCTCTCGATCCCGTTCTGAAAATTCTCTTTCAGCAGATTCCCTTCCGCCTCGAGCAGACTACCCGAACCCATGACTGCGATCCCGTTCCACCCGCTTTCAGAAAACCTGCATCGTAGTACTTTTGCGTGGCCGCCTTCCATCACTGCCAGTCCATGCCCGCTCGCTGTTTCGAACCGACAGTCTGAGAATTCCACCATCCCGCCCCGGACGAGAGCGAGGGAGAAACGTTCTTCATCTGGATCGAATGAAGTATGGCGGAGAACCAGACCACTCACCCGCCCCCCGCGCACTTCCGGCAATGTCGAGAGCACGCTGCCCGCGTCTGAGGCGCAGCTTACCACCGTTTTCCCCGGCACACCTTCTAGCTTCACGGCGACAGACATGACCAACGGTCCCTCCCATGTCCCCTCCGCGAGAAGAATCCTGTCCTTGTCTCGCGCACTTGCCAGAGCCTCTGCGATCGTCTCCACATCCTGTGGCACACGAATCGTACGAGTGTAGGAAGCCAGCTTCTCATACTTTGCTAAAATACCGGGATGCTCGGGGGCCAAGGCCAACGCCTCCCTCATCCAATTGATCGCCTGCTCGTTATACTCGCCGTTGTCCGCTTCCTCCGCCATTGCCAGCAGCTCCAGCGCCCGGACCAAATCACGCTCCGACTTCTCCTTCGCGGATCTCGCCTCGGAAAGTAAGAGCACGGCCTCCGCATCATCGCGATCTTTTCCAATCAGCTGTTCGGCGCCCGCCAGCGCCTCGTCAAACTTCCTCTCTTCGATCTGCTCTCTCACCTTTGAGAACGCCGCCTGCCTTTCCTCCTCTTGCTTCGCCACGCCGATCTTCCCGATCAACTCGACCAACTCCGCCTCGTCCGGATACTTTTCCAGCACCTTACGCGCCGCGACTTCCGAGTCCGACCATCGGCTCGCCTCAAACGCAGAGATCGCCTCGCCCTTCCAGTAGCCGATGAACTGATTCTGCTCCTCGGTCATGCCAGCCTCAATGCTGCGCCGTCCCAGAGTCACCAGCTCGGACTCAGGGAAAATCGACTCGATTTCATCGAAAGCTTCCGCCGCCTCAGGCCACCTCCGGTTCTCGATGAAAATGGCCCCCTGTCGCTCCAAGAAAGCAACGCGCTGTTGCTTCGCCATATTGCGCTCCTCCTCGATCCGTAGATATGACCAGCCGCCGAAGCCGATCAGCGCCAGCAGCAACAGGACCCAACACACCGCCGCAAAACTTCTGCTCGCCACGTTTTCCTCCTCATCATCAGTTACCTCCACCTCGGGGTCCGGAGGCCTGATCGCCGGCAGTCCCATATCTCCAGAGACTCGGTTCTCTGGCACAAACACCGCATGCCCCCTTTCCTCGGGAACCACACTCTTCGGCATCAGTCCGAGCGCCTCAAGGTATTCCCGCACCGCCGCCAGTGCCCGGTCAAACTCCACGAGTCCCTCCTGATAGCGCTCCGCCAACAACTCATTCGGAGCCGACCTCACCATCTCCGCGATGCGCTCGCGCGCCACCTGAAATTCCGCAAGCTGGGGCCTCGGATCCTCATCCGGCCCCAAGCCCAAAATTTTCCTCGCCTCCGTCAGAGTCATCTCGCCGCCGCTTATCCCTCGCCCCGCCTGAAAAGAAAAGTCAGAACTCAGCAAGGTTTCCTTTCATAGAAAATCCGCTTGAAAACCTAGTCCTCTCCGGCGGCTGCTTAGCTAGACTTGAGAGCGCTCAAAATACCAAAATTGATCCGATTCCGACCCATTGTCTCTTGCGCATGCGAAATCCATAAATTTGCACTTTTCAAAAAATGTTCTTTCCTTTGAGAAGAAATACAATGTAATCACTAGTAAACCCAAACCACAAATGTCACAACCCACGCCACTCAATACCTTCTCATCGGAACGGAAACGGAAACAAACCTCCGGTTTCGCCTTGGTAGTCACACTGACTCTGATGGTCCTGTTGTCGATCCTCGCCCTTGGAATGCTTTCATTGGCGAGCGTGAATTTACGGTCATCTGGGCATGAAGACAGCCAAGCCGCCGCCCGTGCCAATGCGATGCTTGCGTTGCAAATCGCGATCGGCGAACTGCAGGCAGCGGCGGGTCCTGATCAACGCATCACCGCCGCCGCAGAAATTCGCCCGGGCGCCAATCAAAAGAAAATCACCGGCGTATGGGAGTCCCTCAAACTCGGCCCAGGAAGCACACCCACGGATTTCACAGAAAACACGAAAACTGATAAATTCGTGAAATGGCTCGTTTCCGGAACCGACCAGGACGCCTTGGAATTAGATAGTTTCGTCGATGCCGCTGTGTCCGGAGACAGCATTGAGCTCATGACCGCCGTGAATCTAGAACCCAGCGCTCCTACAGTCGTCGCACAGAAAGTACCGGTCAAGGGATCGGACGGAAAATTGGTGGGACGTTACGCTTTCGCAGTCCTCGACGAAGGCATCAAAGCACGAATCAATCTTGGCGTAAAAGATCCGGGGACGGAGTTCGCCAGCCGTGTGGTCGCGCTCGGCAGTGGACAGCGACCGGGGATTGATCGAATCGAAGACATCGGAACCATCGATGCCGCAGATGTCGACCTCTCACAACCCTCGGGGCAGTCGCTAACTTCGAAACTAGTCTCTCTCGGCACTTCCGAATTCGCCTACGGCTCAGGGAAAGGGACGATGACCAAAAAATCCCACGACCTCACCAGCAACTCGCTCGGTGTCCTCAGCGATGTCGCCAATGGCGGTCTGAAACTCGATTTCATCCTGTTGGCCGACAGGCAGAACGGTGCCGGTGGAAGCCTTCCTTCTGAGTATGCAGGCAAGGGTATTTACGAACAGAGTTTCGAAACCAATCTCGTCTCCGATCCGTTATGGAACCGAGCTTTGGCATGGGGTAATGTTTTTAACAACCCCGCCCTTTCCCTACAAAATGTGAATGGAACCAGCACTCCGGTGATCAAGCCATCAATTCCAACAGATTGGGCCGCAGGGACCGGAGTCGCCACTAGTGGAACCACCAATTCAGGATCTGCAACCCTTTCCGAGGTCGAACCTCCCGGGCCAGTGCTTCTTCCCACAGTGGCCAAGGTTCAAATGTCCTTTGCCTTGGCCCTCCGAGATGTCTACAGATACAACAAGGGTGATACGACCTTGGACGCGGATGCCAACGGAATTAACAAGAACATGCACGGTCCTTGGGACGATCATTTCCAAAAGAATCAGGCCGATGATAACAAGAAGTTCGACAGTCCTTTCGATTATCTTATGCACATGGTGTATTCGCCGATCATAACTCTCCACAATCCTTACAACATTCCGATCACGTTCGAAAAATTACGGGTCGAATTCGTGAACGTGCCGCTGGCCTTCCAAGTTTACAAAAACGGGATCGCACAACAGAAGAGTCCGGTTCCCTTTTCTCTAATGTATGGGAGTAGCACTCGGCCGGGAGACAGTAAACGTTTCGGACTGACCCTCGGGGTCGATTCATCCGGAAACCCTCAACCTGAAACCTTGTTGCCCGGAGAGGTGAAAGTTTATAGTCCTAAGATCAATCCCAACCGCACTTGGCGCGAGGAAGTGGGGGGAACAAAGCAGTTTTGGGATTGGGGAAACCGCAACCGAGACGACGGGCGGGAAGGCGGATCAACGGCTACTGATACCTCGCTCGCAATCGGTCAACCAGGCTGGAACGGAGTCAACGTGGGCTACGATCTCGATATGATTGCTCCCAGATCCGGCGAATTGGGAGGCGTCCTGCCCGACTACCAAGCCTATCTCTCCGAAAACATCGATCAGAATACGAAAGTCCACCGCTGGGGTGGTATACCGGTTCAGAAGGATGATAAATTCTATGTCGAGTCCACTTTACTCGCAGATCCGAAGTTGCCAGAAATGGAATTTTCCGTGGAAATGACCCCGGATTTCACACCCGGCCAGAAAAAGCGTGCCTCCGCCGTGGTCTTCGAATTCGAGACTCCTGATGGCCTGCAGGATGCGGTCCTGTCCGCTGCGAATCCCCATGCCAACGGAAAGCGGATCCGCTGGCCCAGAGGCACGGATCAAAAGCCCGCATTGGATATCTTCGATCACTCCACGGTAGCTCTCAAAGACATCCGGAATACGGAGGCGTTCGCACTATTCAGTGCCTCCGCGAAAACACCCTACAGCGGTGATTCTTCGGGTCACGAAGGTCTATGGGCCTCGAAACCTTTCTCCTTCCAAAATCAGACCGCTTACGCAGTCACACAGGACATGACCACCGGGCACCCTTCCCATCACTCATACGAGCTGGCTCTGACCCCTTTCGAGGACACCTCGGTGTTCGTGGAGGGGACCACCAACCGGGCACGATTCATCACCGGTCACACCGCCACGCACGGGCGCCAGTTCGGGACCCTTTTTGAAATCCCCCTCGCCCCCTTCCAGAGCATGGTGACTCTCAATAGCGCACAGCTTGCCTCCGGAGTTAAACTCCCTCACTTCTTCGCCCCAGTGGGGAATTCCCACGCGCATCCTCTCATCGAGACCACCGAAGTAATTTCCTCCGGCGATGCAGGATACGACTACGTAGACCATTCTTTCCTCCTCAATACCGTCTTCTCAGACTCCTACTATTTCTCAGGTTTCCAGAAGTCGGCTCCGGGTTCTCTCGCTGGAAACGGGATTTCTGCGGAAACCTTGGTTGACCAGTTCATCAACCCCGGCACAACCACCACCGCAACCCCTCTGCCAGATACCAGGCTCACTCCATATTACCCCGACGGAGCCATCCCTGCCCAAGCCGCAGCGACACTGAAAGGCACCGATGCATACAAGCAAGCAGCTGCCTACCAGTTGGTCAAAGGTGCTTTCAATGTGAACTCCACCTCGAAAGCAGCATGGAAGGCCGTGCTCTCCGCCATGTCCGGAGAGGAAGCCATCGCTCTAGTCAATCCGGGCAGCAGCTCGGCCGCCAACACCTTGGAAAAGGTCGATTACAAGGAAGCTACCGATCCCAAGGGAGCGCGCTTTTCTCGATTCCGCATCCCCAACGGCCAGGCTGACCGCACCTCGCAAGACGGCTTCTGGCGCGGCGGCATCGACCTCACCGAGGATGAACTCGATACCCTAGCGGACAATATCGTCTCTCAGATCCAACAACGCGGCCCATTCCTCTCCATGGCGGAGTTCGTAAACCGTCAGTTGGGAGACAGTGATGACACGAAATCACACATGGGTGTTCTCCAGGCCGCGATTGATGCAGCCGGCATCAACCAAGGAGTTTCTTCCGGTGCTGCATCAGGACGCACCATCGCGGAGGCTGAAACAACCGGTCTCGATTTGGCAACACCTGAAGTCCTGGAAGGTGACAGCGCACAGGGAGCACCGGGCTACCTCATGCAATCGGACTTGCTCGCCGTCCTAGGCAACGCAGCCACGGTTCGCTCAGATACATTCAAAATCCGCGCCTACGGGGAAGCATTGGATGCCAATGGGAACGTGATCGCCACCGCATACTGCGAAGCCATCGTCCAGCGTCTCCCAGAATTCTTGGATCCAGCAAACGCAGCGACCGATCCCCTGACCGCGCTGAACGTCACGAATAAGAAGTTTGGCCGCCGGTTCGAAACACTCTCCGTCCGCTGGCTTTCGAAAAACGAACTTTGAAAACGGAATCTGACACCCCAACATCCAGATCCATGAAACACCTCTTCCTTCTTCTCTTTCCCGCTCTCATCGTCATCGCGAGTGCGCAGGAAACGCCAAAAGTCCATGTCCGGACCATCTGCTTCGAAAGAGATGCCTCGGGCCTCAACGAGCTCGTCGTGATGGCTCCGGAAGCGAAAATCGTTCCCATCTCCTTCCCGGAATCGTTCCCATCGGAACGTGCCCAAGTCCCCATCTCCAAGGGAAAGATCTACTTCTACGACCCCAAGGGGACTGGTGACAAACCCATACCGGCAGCAGTAGCCTCCTTGCCCAGCGGCATGAAAGATGCCCTGGTCCTCTTCTTCCCGTCCAACGCCCCCGAAGGAGAGCCAGTCTACCGGACCGTCGTGATCGATGGTTCGAAAAATGGAATCCCCGAAGACGGAGCAATGGTAATGAACGTATTCCCCGAGCCCATTCGCGTCGTGATCGGCGAGCACCGGGTTCAGTTCAAACCAGGGATGAAAGCAGCCGTAAAGAGACCGACCAAGCGCAACGACTACAACATGGCACCCGTCGTCTTTCAGTCGAAAAGCGGAGTGGACGGAGACTGGAAAACAGTCGCGGAAACCATGGTCCGCTTCCCTCCCGAGCAGCGCCATCTCTTCGTCTCCTTCGCTGATTCCTAAACCGGAGGCCTCACCTTCCGCTCCTACAAGATCAACGATTGATCCCGGTGGACGCCGAGCAGGGAAAGGATTTACGACCGCCTTTCAGAATTTCCGCAAAGCCGAGCCATCCCCGATCCACGCGCCGAAGTAAGGCCACTCCGCCTCCTCTCTCCACAGGAAAACGAAAAACGGGCGGTCGTATATAAATTTCCGAGGCTTCGGTGGTCGCGTTCGCCCTGTCGGAGCCTCTCCAAAAGGCTCCACTATCGCAGCAGCATCCACACGAATTTTAGCACCTTTCTCAGTCAGCTCGAATCCAGTCTTCTGCTCCGCTCTGCTGATCCTCCATGGATCCCCCTCCTTTCCATACCATCTTTTTCCAGAAAATCGGCCGGAAAGATCCTCATGGATACTGATTTCAAGATAGGGAATCCTTACATCATCCATTTCTTGGAGCCACATGAACGATCCGAGAGGGCCTTCCGTGTTTGCTCCCTTCATTTTCTTCTCATAGGCATCCCTGAACGTAGTGACGAGCTTGCACGCATCGTCAAACCCCTGCGGTTCCGGTGGAAGATACAGAATCACTCTTTCGTCAGTCTCTTCGCAAAGAATCTCCAGCGCATGCCAACTTTGACTATGCGCAAGCACTCGGACTGATTCTTCATATCGACCGCTCAGTCCGCCACGGGTGCCAAAAAACGCAGTCTTGTTCACCTCGCCGTTGCAGCGAAAATCCATTGGTCGTTTTTTGGACTCGTAAAACTGTTTTTCAAATTTCACCACACGGTTCAGCAGACCAAAAAATGCGATCCCGCCGGGAGCTTCACCTCCTAGGGAAAACGGACCTTGCGGACTGCCGAGCATTTTCGCCGCTTCCCGATTTACCTCCCCTAGGAAACGCTCGGTCGGAGGCCCACTCCATACCTTCCACTTACCCTCGGGCATCACCTTCGCAGCTTCCCATTTGAAAGTATCAAGCTGATCCATCACTGGATCAGCCGGTTCCACTTTCGTCGGCATTCCTCCGATGGATATATTCATCGAATCCCAGGCAGCTTGGAACAGTGGTGACCAGACCGTGGTTTTACCCTCCGGAATAGCTCCAAACGGTTCCAGAACGGTAATCAGCTCCGCTCGGACCAGACTTCCCGCCAATACCATCAGGAAAATCGAACGAAGCAGCATGATCATCACCAATCTTCCTAACATCCCCCACCACCCCGCCAAGCCTTTTCACCAGAAACGAGAGGCCACCACCCTGCCACCCATCAGCCCAAGTCCAACACTGCTCACTGATCACTGCTTACTGATCACTGATCACTCGGCACTTCTCAAACAAACCTTTGCACAATCGGCATCCGCCGACCCATCCCGAAAGCCTTGCTCGTCACCCTCAGGCCCGGAGCCGCCTGCTGCCGCTTCCACTCGTTCAGGTCCACGCGGCGCTGAATCCAGCGCACCATCGTTTCCTCGTATCCCCGTTCCACGATCTCCTCCGCGCCGAGGTGTTGCTCCACGTAGAGCTCCAGAATCGCATCAAGCACATCGTATTCCGGCAGAGTATCCTGATCCTTTTGATCCGGGCGCAGCTCCGCGCTTGGCGGCTTTTCAATCGTGCTCCACGGGATCCTCTCCTCATCCCGGTTCACCCAGCGGGAAACCTCAAACACCATCGTCTTCGGCAGATCGGAAATGACCGCCAACCCCCCGCACATATCTCCGTAGATCGTGCAGTAGCCCACCGCCAGCTCGCTCTTGTTGCCCGTCGTCAGCAACAGATGGTTATCCTTGTTCGATAGAGACATCAGGAAAAGCCCCCTCAGGCGCGCCTGCATGTTCTCCTCCGTCACGTCCTCCTCCTTGCGATCAAAGACCGGCCCCATCGTCGACTTCACCGCCTCGAATGCCGCAGAAATGGAAACCTCCTGGCAGGAAATCCCCAGCCGCTTCGCCAGATCAAACGAATCCTCCACACTCCCCCGCGAGGAATACGGACTGGGCATCGTCAGCCCGAATACGTTCTCCGGCCCCAGCGCGTCCGCCGCGATCACCGCCGTCAGCGCCGAATCGATCCCTCCGCTCAGCCCCAGACAAACGCTCGAAAACCCGCATTTCCGGACATAGTCCCGCAGCCCCAGCACCAGCGCCGAGTAAAGCTGTTCCGTAGCTGGCGCATCTTGCGCCAGGCCGTTCTCCGGACTTCCAGCCCGGAGATCCACCACCGCACACTCCTCCACAAATCCACCCATCTCCAGCAGCACACCACCATCCGCGCCCAGCACCATCGAGTTCCCATCGAACACCAGTTGATCATTCCCTCCCACCGAGTTGCAATACACCACCGGCACCCCAGCCTCCCGCGCCACCTCCCCAAGCATGCGCGTCCGCCCCGCAGGTTTCCCCAAATGGAAGGGCGACGCGCTCAGATTGATCACCACATCCACCCCCTTCGCCACCAGTTCCTCCACCGGATCACGATCGTAAAAAGGCCGCTGCAGGTAGTCCTCCGTCCAGATGTCCTCACACACCGTCACGCCGAAATTCTTCCCCCTCCACTCGAAGGGCTCGCACGCCTCCCCCGGCTCGAAGTAGCGCCTCTCATCGAACACATCATACGTCGGCAGCAGAGTTTTGAAAAATTTCTGCCGGATCTCCCCCATCTCCAGCCAAGCCGCCGCGTTGCGGAAAGGCTTGCCCACCGGCCCCTCGCAGAAATCCACATACCCCACAAGCAGCGGCACCTCCTTGGCCTCATCGGCCAGGTAATCCAGTGCCTGAAGACACTTCGGCACAAACTGGCTTTTGAAAACCAGGTCACGCGGAGGGTAACCCACCAAACTCATCTCCGGCGTCACCACCAGATCCGCGCCCAGTTCCAGGCACTCCCGGTAGGCCGCAAGGATACGCTTCGCATTCCCAGGGAAATCCCCCACCACCGCATTGATCTGTGCCAGTCCGATTTTCATCATTCTCCCCACCAGCCAATCACCCCCCCGCCCCACGCGCCACCCCGTTTTCAGGAAAAATTCCGACCTTGGACTGCGGCAGCCCAGCTGCCGCTTTCCGTGAAGCAGCCCTGCTGCCACGGGGGAAGCTCGGGAAAGATCGACCCCAGCACCCCAAAACCACCCGATCTTCTCCCCTATCGACAACCCCTCCCCCGTCCCCCTACTCTCCCCCAGCCACATGAAGATCCCACTCATCCTCCTCGCCCTCACCTCCACCGCCTTCGCGGAAAAACCCAACATCATCGTCATCATGGCGGACGATCTCGGCTACGGCGATGTCTCCAGCTACGGCGCCACCGTCTTCGAGACACCGCACATCGATGCCCTCGCCGCCACCGGCCAGCGCTTCACCAGCGGCTACTGCTCCGCCTCCACCTGCACCCCCACCCGCTACTCCTTTCTCACCGGCGAGTATGCCTTCCGGAAGAAAAACACCGGCATCGCCCCACCGAACGGCCCCGCCATCATCCGCCCCGGCACCACCACCCTGCCCTCCCTCATGCAGACCGCCGGATACAAGACCGCCGTCATCGGGAAATGGCACCTCGGCCTCGGCGACACCCGCCCCGACTGGAACGGAAAACTCGCCCCCGGCCCCCTCGAAATCGGCTTCGATACCTGCTTCCTCCTCCCCACCACCAACGACCGCGTCCCCCAGGTCTATGTAAAGGACCACCACGTGCTCAACCTCGATCCCGCCGATCCCCTCTGGGTCGGCGACAAATCCCCCGGCCCCGACCACCCCAACGGCATCGACAACCGCGACGAGCTGAAAATGGACTGGACCCACGGCCACAACAACACCATCCACAACGGCATCTCCCGCATCGGCTTCTACACCGGAGGGCACGCCGCCCGCTTCCGCGATGAAGACCTCGCCGACAAATGGGTAGCCCAAACCACCGCCTTCATCACCGAAAACAAAGACAAACCCTTCTTCCTCTTCTTCGCCTCCCACGACATCCACGTCCCCCGCATCCCCCACGAGCGCTTCCAGGGGAAATCCGGTACCGGCCTGCGCGGAGACTCCATCCTCCAGCTCGATTGGTGCGTCGGAGAAATCACCGCCCTCTTGGAAAAATTCGGCCTCACCGAGAACACCCTCCTCGTCTTCTGCTCCGACAACGGCCCCGTCCTCGATGACGGCTACGTCGATGGCTCCGTCACCGAGCTCGGCGAGCACCAGCCCGCCGGCCCCTACACCGGAGGAAAATACACCGTCTTCGAGGGCGGCACCCGCACCCCCTTCATCACCGCATGGCCCGGGAAAATCCCCGCCGGCATCTCCGAGCAAATCGTCTGCACCATCGATCTCGCCGCCTCCCTCGCCGCCCTCACCGGCACAGAGATCCCCGAAGGCCAGTGCCGCGATAGCGAAAACATCCTCCCCGCCCTGCTCGGGGAAACCGATGCCAAAGGCCGCACCACCCTGCTCCAGCAAGACAACGGCGGAAGAGGAGCCAACAGCGACTTCGGCCTCCGCCACGGCGATTGGAAACTCATCCGCCGCACCAACAAATACAACGGTGCCGCCACCATTTCCAAGAAACCCATCCCTGAAATCAAAGGCCCACACACCCTCCATTTCCTCCCCGAGGATCCCTCCGAATCCAAAGACCTCTCCACCGAGAACCCCGAGAAACTCGCCGAGATGATCGCGCTCCTAGAGACCATCACCGCCGAGTAGTTTGGATTGCGGATGGCTTGCCTCCGCTTTGGGGCTGGAGGGCTTGCCCTCTGTTGGTGCGGAGCGGCAGGACAAGAACTGGGCACACCGGTATGACCCCGTGAGGCAAGCCTCACTAGCGAAAGCGGAGGCAAGCCGTCCGCACTCCATATTTAACACGAATCCTCATGCACACCGGTATCAAGTCCTGCGACTTGCTTCCCTGCTTGCCATTTCCGCTCCGGAATCCATCCTCCCTGCCGATGGCCTTGTTCCGCTGCCGCAAGATGCGTTTGCTTTACCTGCTGGCTTTGCTCCAGTTGGTCGGCGGGCCTCTCGTGCTGCTGCATGTCTCCGTCTTCTGCAAGGCCACGCTTGAGGAGGCTCCGCGCGTAGGTATTGCCAAAGCCGCCGCCGCCGCGTGGCACTCGGAGGGCTTCCAGGCGGCCCTCATCGCAGACGCCCTCCCGGAAAAGCCGAGCCGCAAGGAAAGCGATACCGCGAAGCCGAAGTTTGCGAAGCAGGCACCTGCCACCATGGATTTCCCGACCGCTCCCACGACTCCCTTCGCGGGAAGCGAGAGTGTGGCGGAAACAGTGGTTACGTGGACTCCCCGGTGGCCGAACGCGCCGCCCGGGCCGCCTCCGAGGTTTGTCTGAATCGACCGGTGGCGCCCTGTGCCACCCCCACCCGTTGCCTTGGCTTTCCCATGGCAATCAAACTGCGTCCGTATTTTACGACGCATTCTCGAACTGATTCCAGACACCTCTATCCATATGAAAATTTCCAAACACATGATTCCAGCGCTCATCGCGCTCCCCATCCTCCCTGCCACCGCGCAGGAGATCGCCACCGGTGCCCTCGACACGCTCGTCATCACCGGGAAATCCGAGAGCCTCATCGGTGAGGCCGATACCGCCTCCCAAGGCCAGGCAAACAACGAGGAACTGCTCGAACGACCCTACCTGCGGCGCGGCGAGCTTCTCGAAGTCATCCCCGGCGTGATCATCACCCAGCACTCCGGCGACGGGAAGGCGAACCAGTATTTCGTCCGCGGCTACAACCTGGACCACGGCACGGACTTCGCACTCTTCGCGGACGGCCAGCCGTTCAACTTCGTGACCCACGCCCACGGCCAGGGTTACGCGGATATCAATCCCATCGTGCCGGAGCTGGTGGAGAGCATGGACTACTGGAAAGGCCCCTTCTACGCACATCTCGGGGATCTCAGCACGGCGGGTGCGGCGCGTTTCAACTATTTCGACATCCTTCCGCAGGGCACCGCGACGATAGGCATCGGGCAGGACAACTACTTCCACGCGCTGCTCGCGGATACCATCGAGATCGGCCAGCCCGCTGCAAACGGCGACCGCCGCGCCCTTACCTACGCTGCGGAATACAACTACTACGATGGCCCTTGGGTGCGCGAGGGGAACTCGACGCGCTTCAACGGCTTCCTGAAATACTTCCAGGAATCCGGTCGCGATACGTTTAGCCTCACGGCCATGGCCTACGCGGCGGACTGGGACTCGACCGATCAGGTCCCCCGCCGTGCCATCGGAGACGGAACCATCGATCGCCTCGGCAACATCGACAACACGGTGCGCGGAGACTCCTCCCGCTACAGCATCATGGGCGAGTGGGACCGCGACGAAGTGGACGGGGTAACCCACGTGGACTTCTACGTGGGCCGCTACGATCTGGACCTGTTTTCCAATTTCACCTACTTCCTGAACGATCCGGTCAATGGCGATCAGTTCGAGCAGGAGGACGGGCGCTGGTTCGTCGGTGGCGAGGCGAGGAGGCTCTGGGAATTTGGCCAGGGAAACAGCGGCACCGTCGGCCTGCAGACGCGGAACGATTTCATCCGGGACATAGGCCTCTACAATACCACGGCCACCCGCCGCACCAGCACGGTGCGCCTGGATGATGTCAATGAAAACAGCCTCGGAGCCTACGCCTCCCTGGAGTACCAGGTGAACGACTGGCTCCGCGTCAACCCGGGCCTGCGGGCGGATGGCTTCTACTTCGATGTGGACAGCGACGATGCACGCAACTCCGGCTCGGAGACGGACGGCATCGTCAGCCCGAAGCTCAACCTAGTCTTCGGCCCCTGGAATGAGACGGAAATCTACGCCAGCGCCGGTCTCGGATTCCACTCGAACGACGCGCGCGGCGCCACCATCACGGTCGACCCTGTCACCGGCCTGCCAGTGGACTCCGTGGATCCGCTCGTCCGCACCTATGGTTACGAAATCGGCGTGCGCACGGAGGTGCTGGAAAACGTGGTCAGCACCGTCGCCATCTACTACCTTCATAGTGACTCGGAGCTTCTCTACGTCGGCGACGCGGGGACCTCGGAGGCCGGTCCGGCGACGGAGCGTTTCGGGATCGAGTGGTCCACCTACTGGAAGCCCATGGACTGGCTCACAGTGGACAACGAGATGACATTGAATCAGGGCAAGCTCTTGGGAACCCCTGGGAGCGATGATGAAATCCCCGGCTCCGTGCCTTTCAGCATGAACGCCGGCATCACCGTCGGGAGGACGGAAGGCCTCTTTGGCACGCTGCGCTCCCGGCTCTTTAGCCCTCGCCCTCTCACCGAAGACGGCAGCGAGGAGTCCCGCATTTCTTGGCAAGTGAACGGCCGGGTCGGCTACCGGAAGAACGACTGGGAAGTGGCCGTGGATGTCCTGAACATCCTGGGCCGCGATGACAACGACATCGAATACTTCTACGCCTCCCGCCTCCCCGGTGAGATTGCCGCCGGAGTGGAGGACATCCACCTCCACCCCACGGAACCGCGCACGGTGCGCCTGTCTCTGACGAAGCATTTCTAGAAAATGAACACGATGAAACCAACGAAACTACTTCCCATCCCTCTCCTGCTCGCGATGGCGGGCCATGCCAGCGCACACTCGGAAGCCGGGGCGGCCGGGGGCTTCACCAGCGGGCTCCTGCACCCGGTCTTCGGCCTGGACCACGTCGTCGCCATGGTGGCGGTGGGCCTGTGGGGCGCGTTCCTCGGGAAAAAGGCGATGTGGCTGCTGCCTGTCATTTTTCCCATGGTGATGGCTCTCGGCGGGGCGATGGGTGTGATCGGAGTTCCGTTGCCCGGTGTCGAAATCGGCATCGCACTCTCCGGCATCGTGCTCGGGGCCATGGTCACCTTCGGCGTGAAGCCGCCGCTCTGGGTGGCGGGGGTATTGGTCGGAATCTTCGCCATTTTCCACGGGCACGCGCACGGCACCGAGCTACCGGAGGCGGCGAGTCCGCTCACCTACGCCATCGGATTCGTCATCTCCACGGGGCTGCTGCATCTCTGCGGCATCTCCTTCGGATTGCTAACCAAGTGGCCGTGGGGAACCATCGCCGTGAAGGTGGGCGGAGCGGTCATCGCCATCATCGGCGGGCTGTTCCTTTTCGGAGTTCTCTAGGAATCAACCATGTCGTCCTTCCCGGAGATTCTTAGCCACGTTGCCGTGGAGGGCTGGAGCGATTTCGCCAACGGCGCGATCCACCCGGTGGTGAACCCGGCGCAACTTCTCGTTGTCGCCGGGCTGGCGCTGCTGGTGGGACGACAGGAACCGCTGCGCATCAAGAGACCGATGCTGGCCTTCGCAATCCCCTCCGCCATCGCCCTCGGGCTGACGGCGGCGCGGATAGGCGGAGAGCTTCCTCAGCCAGTGCTTTGCGCGATTGCGCTCTGTCTCGGGCTGCTCGTCGCCATCGGCAAAGCCTTGCCGCAGATCGTGGTGACCGGTCTTTGCACCCTCGCAGCGGTGGCGATCAGTCTCGACTCAGGAGTGGAAAACAGAGGGTGGTCCAGTGTCTTGCAAACGCTTGTCGGGACGTGGCTGAGCCTATGCCTGCTGGTCCTGTACGTTTCCCTCGCGACCTCGAATGCCACCGGCAAGCCTTGGGCGGAAATCGCCGTCCGCATCCTCGGCTCCTGGCTGGTCGCCATCGCGCTGATGGTGTTGGCATTTTCCCTCCGTGGGGCGGGCACCATGTCTATTTAGCGGGAATACCGGTTTTACATCGAAACGATCCCACTCTAGATAGGGTTCGGAATATGCTGCGCTACCTCACCTGCTTTCTAATTCTGGCAACCGCAGGCGCGGTGGCTCCGGAGTATTTCCGCACTGGCTTCACCCACATTCTCCCCGGTGGGGCGGACCACATTCTGTTCCTGCTGGCACTGTTCCTCGTGACCCAGGACTTCGCCCGGTTGCTTTTCCTTCTGACGCTTTTCACACTTTCCCACTCGCTCGCGATGGGGCTTTCCCTGCACGGCATCATCGATCTGCCGGCTTCCTTCGTGGAGCCGGCCATCGCCCTGAGCATCGTGGCGGTGGCGGCGGAGGCTTTGAGAAAAAAGGAGTCTCCGCGCATCGGGCCGTGGGTGATTTTCGCGTCAGGCATCGTCCACGGCCTTGGATTCGCGCACTCCTTCGGCGGAGATCCTCCGGAGAAAGCCGATTTCCTCCCGGCCATGCTTAGCTTCAATCTCGGGATCGAGTGTGGACAGATCGTGGTGATCGGCATCGCATGGATCCTGGCTGCCCCGTGGTGGAAACGGGCGTGGTATCCAACCTTTGTCGCGCGTCCCGCAGCCTTTGCCATCGCGGCATCCGGGCTTTGCTGGGCTGCCTTACGCCTTGCCTGAGACGATCGCCCGCACCCGCAGGTTCCTTCTTTTTCTCGAAAAGACCCATTCGGGTGAGACGTAGAAGGTTGCACTGGCTCGCTTGCCGGGTGAGAACTCTTCTATGAAAATCTACAAGAACAACACGGGGGTGGCGCTTTGCGCCGGGATGGCCTTTTTCGCAGGCGGCTTCGCCCACGCAGTCCCGGCGGGCTGGACGATCACGGAATTCGCCGCTCCGCCAGAGGGCGAATACCCGACTGCGATCTCAGCCTCCGCCCAAGGCGATCTCTACATTTCCTCAGACAGAAACGGCTCGCTCGGGCACAATCCGGAGTTTGGGAAAATCGTCCGGGCGACCGACACGGATGGCGATGGCAAGGCGGATGATTTTCAAGACTTCGTGCCGCGCGTCACGAGCCCCCGAGGCGGGCATTACGTGGGTGGCACCTTTTACCTGATCCACCCACCCTACCTCAGCGCCTACCGCGACAACGACGGGGACGGGGTGGCGGAGGAAAACAAGGTGCTCGTCAAAGGCTTCGGCTGGGGCATCGAGCATCCGCGCGGTGCCGACCACACGACCAACGGCGTGCGCATGGGCATCGATGGCTGGCTCTACGTGGCGGTGGGAGATTTCGGAATGCCAGATGCCGTCGGCGCGGATGGCACGCACTACACTCTCTGGGGCGGCGGCGTGGTGCGGGTCAGGCCCGATGGCTCCGAGATGGAGCCCTACTCGCTCTACACGCGGAACATCTGCGACATCGCCATCACGCCGACCTTGGACATGTTTTCCCGGGACAATACCAACGACGGCAAGGGCTGGAACACGCGCTTCCATCATTTCGTTTCCATGGGAGACCACGGCTACCCGCGCCTCTATCAGAACTTCGCCGATGAGATCATCACGCCGCTCAAAGACTTCGGCGGCGGCTCCGGCACCGGGGCGCTGGCTCTGAACGAACCGGGCTTTCCCGAGGATTTCCGCAACGCGATCTTCACCACGGACTGGACCACGGGAAAGATCTACCGGCACCCGATGAAACCGATGGAGGCGACCTTCGAGATCGGCCAGGAAGTTTTCCACGATCTCCCTCGCGCGGTGGACATCGATGTGGACGGGTCATCGCGGCTCTACCTCGCGGATTGGAGAAACGGACGCTTCAACTACGATGCGACACAAAAGGTGGGCATGATCCATCAGGTCCTGCCGCCGGGCTGGGAAAAGGAAATGAAGGATTTCCCCAACCTGAAGGAAATGGACGATGCCGCACTGGCAGATGAGATCGCCTCGGAGAGCGCGGTGATGCGCCTGGAGGCACAGCGGGAAATGATCGCTCGCGGCAAAAAAGAGATCTTCGAAAACAAGCTCCTCGTGCTGGCGAAGGACATGGAGGCGGACATTTTCAAGCGGGTCGCGGCGATTTTCACCTTCAAGCAACTCTTCGGGCAAGCTGCCAACAAGCCGCTGGAAGAGCTCACTGCCATCCCAGAAATTAGGGAATATGCCCTTCGCGCTTTGACAGACAGGAAGTCGGAACTCGAAGGCATTGATCCCAACACCTTCGCGATGTACCTGAAACACGAGGACCCTCGCATCCGCGTCCAAGCGATGGTCGGCCTCGCTCGCCTCAATGCGAAAGATGCCGCTCCCGCCATCTTGAAATCCATGGCGGGCATGAGTCTCGACCCCGGTAAAATTGATAAGACGGAACGGCAGATCGTGCCACACGTCGCTATCAAAACACTTGTGGCTCTCGGTGCGGATGAGGCCTGCCTCGCCGCCGTTTCCGACAGCTCAACTCGGAGCATCGCACTGCGCGCGCTCCAAGAGATGCATACCATGACCGCAGTGGACGGATTGATCGCCATGGTCGAAAAAGACGACGATGCCGAGGTCACCCGTGAGGCCCTCGGTGCCCTCGCCCGCCTCTATTACAAGGAGAAGAAATGGGATCTGGAAGAGTGGTGGAGCACACGCCCGGACGATCGCGGCCCCTACTACCACCCGACCGAGTGGGAGGCGACGTCCAAGATACGCTCCGTGATCGAGACGAATTTCCCGAAAATCGAAGAGTCCATGCAGGGGAAATTCATCTCCCTTCTCGCCAGGAACCGACTCCCGGTCACCGACCTGAAGCTTGAGGGAATCGATCCGATCGTGCTCGCCATTTCCACAGCAGACCCGGATGAATCCACCCTAGTCCTGCTCTCCGCCGCAGCGAAAGACAGCAACCGGGATTGGGACCAGCGCGCGCTTGCCTACCAATCCCTCGCCAAGGCAGGCCCGGAAACTTCCCTCCCCGCCCAAACCGAAGTCCTCGCCGCGTGGTTGGCAGAGAAGAATGCCCAAGCGGAAGGCGTGCTCGCGGATTTCGTCAACGAAACCCAGCGAGGCAAGGAAATCAGAATCCTCAACGACATCGCCAAGAAGAGTGAGGACATCCAAAGCATGGTTGCGTGGAAAGCCATGCTGACCGTGCTCAACAGCCCACTCGCCAAGGACAAGTTCAAACAAGAGGTCCAGAAGCTCCTCGACAAGAACCCGATGGAAGTCGGCCTCTTCCTCGCCATCGAGGACATGAAACTCACGGGCTTCGAAAAGCAGATCGCCGCCGGTATCGGCAGCGACAACGAAAAGACCATCACCGCCGCAAAAAAGGCAAAAGAAGCAGGCATGGCATCCGGCAAAGACGGCCGCAAGGTCGCCGACATGAAACCGGAGGAAGCCACCGAATACGCAATGAAGAACAAGGGCGATCCTGAAAACGGCAAACGCCTGTATGTTTCCCAAGGATGCATCGCCTGCCACGCGGTCGATCCGAAAGCCGTGCAGAAAGGCCCCTACCTCGGCTCAGCCGGGGCAAAATTCCAACGCGACTACCTCGTGCAGTCCATCGTCGATCCGAACGCGGTCGTCGCCCAAGGCTTCCAGACATCCGTTTTCACCATGAAAGACGGCAAGTCTGTCATGGGATTCGTCACCAACGAGGCAGACGATGTGATCGACCTCCGCGACATCGCCGGGCAGATCAACCAGATCAAACGCTCCGAGGTGAAGGAAGAAACCCACCTCCCGCAATCCATGATGCCACCCGGCCTCGCAAATCCGCTCGACATCGACGAGTTTACCGATCTCATCGAATACCTCGTTTCCCTGAAAACCATCGGGGGCTGAACCCCCGCTTTCTGCCATCTATTCTTATCAATCGTTATGAAAACCAACACTACCATACTCGCTCTCGCTCTCGCGGGACTCTCCGCCCTCCCCTCCGCCTTCGCCGAGACCAAGCCACTCAAAGCACTGCTCATCACCGGCGGCTGCTGCCACGACTACAAGACACAGAAGGACATCCTGAAAAAAGGCATCGAGATGCGCGCGAACGTCATCGTCGATCAAATCCACACGGACAACAGCTCCGTGAAACCTGATCTCCCGATCTACGGCATGCCGGAGTATGCGAAAGGCTACGATGTCGTCATCCACGACGAATGCGCTGCCGGCATCAGCGATGATGAAGTCGTAAAAGGCGTGCTCGCCCCGCACAAAGACGGCACCCCCGGAGTAAACCTGCACTGCGCCATGCATTCATATCGAATCGGTGACTTTAAGAAACCAGTGGAGGAAACCGGCACTCCCACTTCCCAATGGTTTGAATACCTCGGGCTGCAATCCACCCGCCACGGCAAAAAGCTTCCGGTCACCATCGAATTTTCCGATAAACAGCACCCCATTAGCTTGGGAGCCACTGGCTGGACAACCGAGAACGAGGAACTCTACAACAATCTCACCGTCTTCGATACGGTGACGCCGCTCGCCATCGGCAAACAGGAAGGCGAAAAAGATGCCATCGTCGCATGGACCAATGACTACAACGGCACCCGCGTCTTCAGCACCACCATCGGCCACATGAACGAAACCGTGGAAGACCCGCGCTACCTCGATCTCGTCACCCGCGGCATCCTCTGGGCCTGCGGCAAAATCGACGAAAAAGGCGGCATTGCCGAAGGCTACGGCGTCGAAAACGCCAAGCCCTAACCACCCAAGACGGTGTGCCCCAGGCCTTTCAAGGGGGCGAGCAGAAATTTGCCGTGAAACATGGCAATGACTGCCGCCCCCTTTTCGTCTGCTTCAACCTTCTCCCGCGATCCGGCTCTTTTTGAGAGTTGAATTTTGAGAGTTGAATTTTCCCCGTCCCCCCCCTTGAATCCGCCCCCTTCCCCATCCATGGCTCTCATCGTCCAGAAATACGGCGGCACCTCCGTCGGCTCCATCGACCGCATCCGCAACGTCGCCGCGCGCATGAAACGCACCCGCGACGAGGGCAACAAAGTCGTCGCCGTCGTCTCCGCGATGGGCGGCGTCACCGACAAGCTCATCGGCATGGCAAACGAGCTGAACGAAGTGCCCTCGGAACGGGAACTCGATGTCCTCCTCGCCACCGGAGAGCAGCAATCCATCGCCCTTGTCACCATGGCCTTGCACTCCCTCGGAGTCGAAGCAGCATCCATCACCGGGCGCCAGGCAGGAATTTTCACCACTGGCAGCCACACCCGCGGACGAATCTCCAACATGGATCCGTCCCTGATGAACAAATTTCTCGATGAGGGAAAGACTCTCGTCGTCGCCGGATTCCAAGGCGTCACCCTCGAAGGCATGGTCCACACCCTCGGCCGCGGTGGCTCCGATCTCACCGCCATCGCCGTCGCCGCCTCACTCAAAGCCGATGTCTGCCAGATCCTCACCGATGTGGACGGCGTCTACACCTGCGACCCGCGCGTCGTCAAAAACGCTCGCAAGCTCCCGGAAATTTCCTACGATGAAATGTTGGAAATGGCCTCCTCCGGCTCCAAGGTCATGCAGTCGCGCTCCGTCGAGTTTGCGAAAAAATTCGGCGTCATTTTTGAAGTCCGCTCATCCCTCAACGACAACCCAGGAACACTCGTGCTAGAAGAACATCCCAATATGGAAAACGTCGTCATCCGTGGCATCTCCATCGAGCGCTCCCAGGCGCGCGTCACCATCTCCGGCATCCCGGATCATCCCGGTATGTCAGGAAAAATCCTCGGCACCCTCGCCGACGCCGAGATCAACCTCGACATGATCGTCTCGAACATCTCCAACGACGAGCGCTCGAAACATTCCTTCACCATGCATTCCAACGATCTCGGAAAAGCGCAAGCAGCCCTCAAGCCCGTGCTCGCCGAGCTTTCCAAGGATGCGAAAATCGAGACCGAAGCCGGTATCGCAAAACTCTCCGCCGTCGGCATCGGCATGCGCTCCCACTCCGGAGTCGCCGCCACCATGTTCAAAGCCCTCGGCGACAAAGGCATCAACATCGGCATGATCTCCACCTCTGAAATCAAGATCGCAGTCACCGTGGACGAGATCCACATTGAGGATGCCGCCCGCGCCGTCCACGACGCCTTCGGCTTGGACAAGGAACCGGTCTAGCCAGGGACAGCGATTCTGAAATCGCGTGAACCCATGCGACCACCTCCAAGGTTATCCCAGTTGGACAAACGGCGGTTTCCGACCAATTGTCTCTCACCATGATAAAGATAGCGTTTATTTCACTCTCCTCCGCAGCTCTTGTTTTCCTCACCGCGAACTGCACCAATCAAGCTACATCACCCGGCGACACCGCCGTCGAAACCCGCACGATTGAGACGGAGAAAAAAACCGGGAACATCCTTGCGGATGAAAGGATCGAAGGGACGGGAAGATAGTTACCTCCTGAAACATCCCTCGGCGGGCATGACGAAAAATCTCAGTTGCAGCGGCGGATAAAACAGGTCGGAGCAGGCTTCCGCGCTTCGGGTTTGGAAATCATCTCCAACCCCATCGACCACCTGAAAAAGTGAATCAGCGTCCAAGACTCATGCGGAAAAAATGGTTTCGCTGGCTCTGTGCCATCGCTATTCCCACGATCGCCCTCGCGATCTTCGCGTTCGTCCGTTTCAATATCCCATACGCCGCCAATGCACCCCTTGCCGGATTCCAGGCTGCGTTGGGAATCCACGCCGGGAAACGGATGGTGGATGCGGAAATCATCGGACACAGGGGTTCCGCACTCATCAATCCGGGGAACCCCGGCAAGCCGATAGGAAACACGGAGAACGCGATCCAAGCCGGCATCGATGCCGGGGTCGATTGGATCGAAATCGACCTGCGCCGCACATCCGATGGCAAGCTCGTCCTCTTCCACGACGAGTCCATCCAGGCGGATACCGACGCCAGCGAAGGCAGGGTGGCGGATCTGACGCTCGAAAGCTTGCGCGGGCACAAAGTCTCGGTCGATCCACCCGAGCCTATCCTGACCCTGGATGAGTTCGGGGAAATCTTTCTCACGCGCCTGTCGGACGAAAGGATCGGACTCGATACTCGATATCAAGGCATCTGGATTGGGAACGCAGGTTCTCAACTGGATCAAGACGTCGGGACTGGACCCTTCCCGCGTGGTCATTTTCGGCGAATACGATATCCTCGGCGAATACCGGGAAAGCGGAATCAAGCTCGGCTACACGTTCATCTGGAGCGGCAAGGGAAACCGCATCCGCTTCCTCTTCCGCCAGTCGGAAATCATCCGCCGCCTCGCCGAGACCAAAGCCAGCTACCTCGTGATCCCGACCATATTCTGTAGCGGGAGCCTGTTGCGTGAAGCACATGCCAACGGGATTTCCACCTGGGCGTATGGCAGCGAAGACCCCCGGGATTGGGACCAAGTCCGTGCCATGGGTGTTACCGGATTGATCGTCGACTACCCCGAGAAATATCCTGAGCGTAGATAGTCCGTGGTTCCAAAAAGGCGGGATTCACAGCTTTCCGCACTGCCAAGAATTCAACAGCCGTTAACCCAGAGACGGACCGCGGCACTTCAGCCCGCCCCGGTGCATCGGCTCAGTGCTCCGGGGCGAGCTGAAGACTCGCGTTCCTCCAATTCGATCCAATACTTTTTATCTGCGTTCATCCCGTCCATCTGCGGTTAGAAATCTTCTGTTTTCTTTTCCAGTCCGATGATGGGCAAATCGTATGTTGAACTGTTTGCTTGGATCTTCCCCGGGCTGAGGTGGAGGCGAGGGGGATGGTTGTGCGGGTTGAGAGGAACCGGTCGGGTTCGGTGTTCTGAATTTCCTCGCTCAAGTGCTAAAATTTCACGGAAGCTCCTCATTGCGAGATGGATTGGAGGAAACCGCCGGTCCATGCAGCGGTGTTGCAAAACTAGGGATGATCCGTGCAGTTTTCGATGCGTAGTCGCGTAAACTGAGCTCTTTCCTAACGTCCGGATCTCCGTGAGTTGTTGAATGGTCGGGGTTCGCGGGGGCATCGGAATCTTGGAACGTTACCTGCGATTGGGAGCGCATCATGAATAACGAAAAAATTGTAGAATGCCTCAACGACCTCCTGACCAAAGCCTACGACGCCGAGGAAGGGTTCAAACAAGCAGCGGAGCGGGCGGAATCCCACCCGGATCTGGTCCGCTTTTTTAAGAAGCAAAGTGACCTGCGCCTTTCCTTCGGCCACGACCTCAAGCAGAAGATCGCAGCTTACGGCGGCAAACCTGACAAGGGGAGCAGCGTGGCGGCCAAGGCCCATCAAGTGTGGATCACCGTCAAGGACGCGCTGACTCCAGATCACAACGGAGAGCAGATCCTCGAGGAATGCATCCGTGGCGAGAAAGCAGCCTTAGAAGAATACGACGAAAAGCTGAAATGCGACGAACTCCCAGCGGACGTGAGGTCACTCATTAAAACCCAACGAGATACTATCGCTTCGTCCCTTGCAGCAAACTGTGCCAAAGAGAAAGCGGCTCACTAGACGCCCATATTTTCACAATGCGCCCCATCCTGCCGGAGGTGGGGCGCTTTTTTGTGGCTCTTAAGGAATATGGAGAAGCGTGCTTTTAGCCGCTAGCGGAGGACTGGGCTTGCGTGCTGGATTCTTCGCTAGCGGCTAGAAGCACGCTTCTCCATATTTGAGCCGTCTCTATGCTTCGCGCTCATTCGCGGTTTCCCCCTTTCTGAAACGCGAACCGAGTTTACGGTCAACGCTACGACTATGTTCAAACTCGCAGACAATATCTGGCTCTTTCCGTTTCCACTGAAAACTCTTTGCGTGGATATCCGGAGGAATGTGACGGTGATACGACTGGAATCAGGTCGGCTGGTGATCCACTCGACCGCACCATTCACGCAAGGAGACATCGCAGAGATCCGAGCCCTAGGGGAGCCGGGATGGCTGGTGGAGGGGATGATCGACCATGATACGTTCAGCAAGGAGGGGCAGGTGGCATTCCCAGGGAATCCCTTTCCTAGCGCCGCCGGGCTTCAGCGAGAGAGTGGACTTCAAGGTTGAGGATCTCAACTCCCCTCCTCCGGAGTGGTTGCCGGAGCTGGAGGTGATCCCCATCGAGGGTGCGCCGAAGATGGCGGAGTCCGTGCTTTTTCACCGACCATCGGGAACGCTGGTTGTCTGCGACCTGTTATTCCACTTTCCGGAGATCGATTCGATCTGGTCCAAGGTCCTGCTGACGATGGTGCTGGGAACCGATCCAGCACCGGGCTTTTCCAAGCGGGTGAAGATGGCGATCAAGGACAAGGCGGCGTTCGCTGCGAGCTTGAACAAGGTGATGGAACTACCCGTTGAACGGGTGGTCCCGGGGCACGGGGTGGTTCTGGAGAAAGACGCTAAGGTGAGGATGGAACAGCTTCTTCTTGGAAAATTCCCCGGCTTGAGGGAAAGGGCTTCTTCGCGGTAGGCGGTTCAGAAATCGCACTTGCCCGGTCGTGGGACTGGGTGGGATGATGCGGCGATGAAACTTGGAACCAGACTTTGCGCCTCCCTTTTCCTCCTGACTGCCGTTTCGGCCACTGCGCAGGTAAAACCTCTGCTTGAGCGCGGGGAATGGTCGTTTGGTGACAAGACCGCGTGGGAGTGGACGGGCGAGGGAGCCGAAACTGTGTTGAGCCTGAAGAAGCAATCGGACATCAAACCCAAGGTAAGGAGCCCGTTCAATCTTGCGTGGTTCGAGGGTGGCGAATGGGGATCGTTTACGCTGACAGCGGAGGTCCGACTCGATCTCTTCAATGGCGGCAACAACGATGTCTGCATCGCTTTCGGGAAAGAAGGTGAGATGAAGTTTTACTACGCACACCTCGGCGAGAAGGCGGACAAGGTGCACCTTCAGCTACACATCGTGGATGATGCGGATCGGAAACAGATCACCAAAGTCGGAGCTAAGACCCTGCCGTGGGAGGAAGGGAAATGGCACAAGGTGAAGCTGGTGCGCGATCTGGATGCCGGGACGATCACCGTCTGGTTCGATGGCAAGGTGGTGCTGAACGCGGAAGATTCCACGCTTGAGAAAGGAAAGATCGGGCTGGGATCTTTCGATGATCTGGGATCCTTTCGGAACGTGGAGATCGTGGCGGAAAGTTGATTCCCTTTGCTTTCGGGGCGGGCTGAAGTTCCGCGGTCCTATCCAATCACTTGGCTGGGATGCGGGTTTTCGCGGGGGCGTAGCCGGGGGCTTCTGCGGAGATTTCCCAAGCGCCGCCTGGCTCGACTTCGTATTTCGGGGCAAGTAGGAGAGTGCCTTCGAGACTGCCTTTGGTTTCGCTGATCCCTTCGGAAAGCCCTAGGATAGCTCCCACGAGTTTGTTTGCGTCCTCGGGTGTCAGGGCGATCTGTGGAGGCATCGGGACTTCGCCCCAGACTCCAGCTCCTCCAGTCTTGAGCTTTTCGTGGAGATACTCATTCGCTTTCTGCTGATTCCGGTATTTCAGGGAAACATCCAGATAAGATGGGCCGACGGATTTCACACCGACCTGATGGCACGCAAAGCACTGGTTCGTCTTCGCGAGTTCTGCCATATCGGTGCTGAACTGTGCGCCACCGGCATCGTGTCCAGTCGGTGCGATGTAGCGGGCGCGCACTGTAATCTGAGATGGATTTGGGGCTTTATCGGCCGAGACTTTGAATTTCAACTCCTCTCCAAATCCGAGCTTCCCATCGGTTTCACCCAAACCCAGTGCAAGTGGCGGGAGATCCTTGGAGTGATCCAGCGTGATGCGAGCAATTCCGAGTGCTCCTTTTTCATCGGTAGCGACAGCGCGGATTTCCTGAAAATTTCCTTCTGGAACAACGACCGTAGACCCTGTTCCAAGATTTCGCTCTGTGACACCTTCCGTAAGATACCACGTAACGATGATCTTGCCGTTTTCGGGATCGTTGGCCTGATCCACGGAGTAGGAGTTTGCCACTCCTTCGATGGGCTTGATGGAGATCGTTGGTGCCTTATTGCCATCGTCTGGGCGGAGACGATACACACCGCCGTTGGTGTTGAACCACCAGTCGGAGCCATATTCCAGGAGAACGAGGGAGCCATCCTTGTCCATTTCCAGATCCATGGGGTGGACGAGCTTGTCGATGAGGACTGTCAGATCTTCGAGTTTCTCGTCCGCATCAAGTTTCGCTTTGAAAATTTTCCCACGCATCCATTCGTAGGCAAGAAGGGTGCGATCATCCTCTTTCCCAAGCACGTTGTATTTCCGGTTGGGATCATAGTAGAAAACGGGTCCCGCCATGGCATTGCGGCCACCCTCGCCCATGACCGGGAACTCCTCGCTCTTCTTGTAGGGATACCAAATGAGGGCCGGATTGGCGGGCGGCAGGGTTTTCAGCCCGGTGTTGCGTTGACCGGGGTTTTCCGGGGCGGCGGGATCAGTCATTTCACCGATGGAATTATCCACGAAGTTCCGGATGGGGTAAGGTTTGTTGTCCCCGATCACGAAGGGCCAGCCATAGTTTCCGGCCTTCTTCGCTTGATTCACCTCATCGTAGCCGCGCGGTCCCCTGTCGGAATTGTCGCCTGCATCAGGGCCGACTTCTCCCCAATAGAGAGTCTTCGTTTTCGGATCGATGGAGATTCGGAACGGATTGCGGCAACCCATCACGTAGATCTCGGGACGCGTTTTGTCGGTGCCCTTTGCAAACAGATTACCTTCGGGAATTTCGTAGCCGGTCTCGGTAGGTTTGATGCGGAGGATCTTACCTCGCAAGTCGTTGCTATTGCCGGCAGAGCGCTGAGCATCGCGCTCGGTGCGCCCGTCGCGGTCGTCGATGGGTGCGTAGCCATCGCTCTCAAAGGGGTTCGTGTTGTCTCCGACTGAGAGGTAAAGCAAACCATCGGGGCCAAACTCGACGGAGCCGCCGTGGTGGCAGACCTTGTTTTCCCGCTCGATAGGGATATCGATGAGTTTCAGTTCGGAAGAAAGATCGAGTTTCCCATCTTTCAAGGTGAAGCGTGAGAGACGATCCACCAACTCGTCGGCCGCACTGTAGAAGATATACATGCGCTGGTTGTTTGCGAAATCGGGATCGAGCGCGATACCTTGCAAGCCATCCTCCCGCGCATATACGCTGTCGCGATCAGTGATTTTCAAATGCTCGACAACGATATTTCCAATTTCGAAGAGGGCTCCAGTCTCAGGATTGATTCGTAGTAGACGTCCCTCGCGCTCGGTAACGAAGAATGTCCCGTCGGGAGCGATGGTTATCTCCATCGGATCCTCCAAACCGGTGACGATCGTTTCTTTGACGAGGGGTGCTGCGGTTGCAGCCGTTGCGAGAACAAGGGTAAGAGCTGAAATACGGTGCATAAGAGTGGTGCAAAAAACTGCACTCAACTACGAATGAAGGCAATGCGAGTTTTCGGGTGGGTGACGTTTCCGGCCGAAGCGGATTCATCTGGAATTTGCTCCATCCGCAGCGACTACTGAGCGTGAAGCCAGTGCCAGATCGCTTCGTATTGCTTATCGGCGTCGCCTTCCAAGATGTCCTGGCGCTGGGATTCGTTGCCTTCGGAATACTTGGGCATTTTGTTACCAGGAACAACTCCGGGTGGGTTGTGCATCCAGCGGTGGTAGTAGCCTTCTCTCAAGCGCTCGGGGACGAGTGAGAAGTTCACGGCACCGACCTCGAAAGCAGCAGTGGCCTCCATCTCACCAATCCCGTGACAGGTCGTGCATCCGAAGCCGTCGGTCCCCACGAGGCTCTTCCCGATTTCCACAAGGGCCGCGTCAGTTTCGATCTCAACGGGCGTCGACGGCGAGAAGCCATGTAGTCTCGATAGACCCTCGGCCATCGGTTTTGCATAGGCGCGGAACGCTGGCATACGTGTACCAAGCCATGGACGGGGACGAGGTTCCGCAGTGCCGGCGAGGATCTTCTCGATGTAGCTGGCGTAGAGCATTTCTCCGATAAAGGTCAGCTGCGGGCGTGTCTGATCCACACGTTCATCAAGCCCTTCCACATGCTCGGCGAGGCCGGCGGTACTGCCGTGGACTGAGTTCAAGAGCGGTGGAACATCGTCCATCATGTGGCAAGAGGTGCAGCGCTTGGCATCGATCTGGCGGCTTGCGAACTCGGCTGAGGTAGTCTTTTTCAAGGAACCGCTGCCAGTTTTCGAAAAAGCAACTAGGGCTTCCCTGTCACCCTCGTGAAAATTCATGACCGGTAACTCCGGGCGTTTGTCACCTTCCGCGACGCATCCTTTGGCACTCCAGTCGGCTTTGAATACGGTCTCAAGATCCGCCGATTTCGAGACACCTCCGGGAGAGCCCGGGTGGCAGGTGCCGCATTGCAAAGACTCTGCAACAGCCGCGCCTCGTGTGGCATCGCCTGCAGGAAAATTATACGAGGGTTTCGTTTCTTTCCCTTCCGAACGGTCCCGGAGGAACGCGGCGATGGAATTCGCCTCCTCGTCAGACATTTGAAAATCCGGCATACCGGTGAAGGGATGGTAGGCATCGGGCTTTTTGAGAAACGCGACAAGTTGACCTGGGAGATACTTTGAAGCGACGTTGTTGAGCGGAACCCGTCCCGTGTCGTCTCCATTGCTTTCCTCGCCAACCGGGTAGTGACAGGCAGCGCAACCGAGCTCGTGGAAATGAACTCCCCCTTCTTTTGCAAGTGAAGCATCGGGATCAGCTTCGGGCGCTCCACCCATTTTGGAAGACGCAAGGAAAGCAGCCAAATCCGCGGCTTTCTGGAGTCCTTCGGGAGTCTCCGGATCGACCAAGCGAGGCATATTCGTGCCGGGCTTCATCGCCACCGGATCCGCGATCCATTTTTTCAACCAATCCTCGGAAACCCTCTCGCCAATGCCCGCTAGGATGGGTGCGATCTCCCCTGTCTCCGGCATGGGTGTGGCTCCGAAACCTTCGGCAGGAACGTGACACTTCGCGCAGTTCTGCTGAGTGAAGGCCATGCGCCCGTGGCGTCGGAGATCCCCAAGTTTCGCCTCATCCGTGGCCTCTACTACATAGGCGGTGGGCGAGATGGTCTGCCGGGGCATGCCCTCCTCTTGCCAATAAAGTCGAAACTCTCCACTGCCATCCGCCGCACTGGAGTATGCGATCTCAATCTCGTGAATGCCGGGATTGAGTCGCAGGCGTTTCGACTTCTCCTCGCCAAGATTACCCCCCTCAGCGAGGACTTCCTTGCCGTCGATGGTGAGCTTCGCGACTCCTTTTCCCCCGAAGGAGAAATAGAGCCGACGCCGCTCTTTCAACTCGATCCCACCTTTCCAGACGACGTTGAACGGCCCGGGTTCCAAAAAGGGAGTCACCGGCTGGCCAACCGATATCTCAAGTGCAGGCAGCCGGACGGTCTTGGAATCCGAGGATTCCCCCCCGTTGTTATAAGTGGCGACCAGCTCCGCGTTGGCAGAGCTGATCAGGGCGAATGAGAGGGCAAGGGGCTTCAACATGGCGACGATCAAGGAATGTTACTTCCCGTAAACCGTAGCGTGAACCTCACTCTTGAGGATCTCGCCCTCCGTGTCTTCGAGGTCGTAACTCACTTTAAGAGACATGGATGGCTTCATTCCTTCAAGAATTAGTTCGACTGACTTGCCATCTTCCGAGAGTTTCGCGGACTCGACTTTCACGTTGTCGCGCTTGCGGTGACCCTTCGACTCTCCTTTCAGGGCCTTTTCCATGGCTTCCTTATCAGGACTGTCCACGGAGAATTCGCCAGAGCCATACTGCGGTCCACGCACATAGTCCCAACGCTGAGCGGAGTAACTGGTGACATCCTCAGCGAGTTCCGAATCGAGTTCGGTCGGGAAACTAAGTTTCACGCCCTTGTCGGTGTATTCCAGTTTCTCAGGAAGAACGAGGGGCACCTCGGGATTGTAGCGGACGCGCTGGAAGGCGCACTCAGTAGCAGCGTTTGTCTGCCAACCGCGGAAGCCGAGCACATACATGGAGCCGTCCGGATGGAAGCGAGCACGCATGGCGGAGGATTGCAGGGAAATCGGTAGCTTCACGACTCCGCCTTGCAGCTTGTCGTCCTGAAGAACAGGAAGCACGCGGTAGATGCTGGACTGGCCGTAGGAGAGATGGAGGAGTTCGCCGGTCTTCACGCCAAATTTCGCGAAATCTGGCACCCAGACTTGGGAACCGCCGGAGTTGTCCACATCCATCGGGAGATAAACGAGGGGCTCGGTGTAGGGCTCGCTGGAAAGGAACTGGCGGGAGTCCTCTGTCCCGAAAAACCTTGGAGCGTTCTTCGCGGTGACGAAGTTGATCTTGCAGCAAGGCTGCCAAGTTCCTTCGTTTTCTCCCGTGGTGATCTCACCATTCGGTCCGATGCCGACACCGCCCGGAGCGCGTAGCCCGGTGGCAACCACATCGAACTTTTTCCCATCAGGGGAAATCTTAGCAACAATCCCATGATGCGGGAGAATCTTGTCAAACCCGCGTCCACCAGCACGAACCGGAGCCGCTTTGGCGAAGTAGAAATTGCCTTCCTTGTCGGTCTGCAGGTCGAAGGCAAACTCATGGAAACTGGCGGACACATACACATCGCGGTTGAAGACTTTGAAATAATCCGTTTCTCCGTCGTCGTTGAGGTCGATGAGCTTGGTGATCTGATCGCGACCGTTCACGTAGATTTCGCCGTCCACGACTTTGACTCCGAGCGTCTCGAACAGCCCGGCCGCGATGCGCTGCCACTTGAGCTGTTTCCAGTCTCCAGAGAGGCCGCGCACGACCCAGACATCGCCGTTCCAAGAGGATAGGGCGGCGGAGTCCGCATCAATGAAGTCAAAACCACCCAAGCGAAGGCTCGAGTCCCATGGGTTCTTGTCAGGGAGGGTTGCGAGGTCAGTGACGTAAGTCTTATCATCGTCATCGGAGACCTTGCCTTCGGTGGTGAGGATCTCTGTCCAGATGCCAGGGCCGCCGGATGTCAGTTTCGCGAAGTCAGGCTTCTCAGCAACTTCTGGCTTATCGGTTTTTCCGAAAGAAATCTGTGTAACCAGCTCACCATCGCCCTTGGGGATGCTGGCGAGAAGGCGACCTACCTTGGCTGGATCGGCGGAGAGCTTCACTCCATCCGTGGCGACGACTCCGAGTCCGTCTGCACTCTTTGCGGAAGCCATTTCGCCATCTACGGTAAATGCGCCTTTTTCATCTGCTACGAGAAGGATGAGGTCGGACTTGCGGGGACCAAATTTGAGGGTCCGGGTGACGGAATCACCTTTCCTTGCAAGCGTCTCCAACACCTCGGTGCCGTTGATCATGTATTCCAAAACGATTTCTTTTCCGTGGCGGTAGTGGCCGGTCAACGCGCCGTTCGGCATATCGCCGTGGCCCTTGATCTCGCGGTTGTCATCGAAGGAGCCTTTTTCATCCGCCCAGCCGGAGATGGTGTCGGTAACAATAAGTGCATCCTTGTTGCCCATGGTCATGAAGGTGCCGTGCTTACCGGTCCAGGGTGTGCCACCCCACTCGATGCCTCCATTATAGACACTAGAAAGCCGCAGCGTTTCCGTATCGTAAAGCGCTCTCCAGCCATCTCCGAGATCCACGGAGAGTCCTTTGATCGCGCCGATGCGCTTTTCGCCGTGGTAATAATCTCCGAAAGTGTTCATCCAAGCCGGACCCACGTCCATTTTTTCGAACCATTGTTTCTCTGCCATCAGCGGCTGCGCGAGAAGAGCCGAAGCCGCAAGGGTGATACTGAGTTTCTGCATAGGGGAGAAACTACGGAGCAAGGCCCTACCGTCTAGCAAGGAAAATGAGAAAATTCCGAGCTTCACCTCGGGAGCACTGGGGCGTTTTATACTCTGCATGATCGACATGCTCGTGCGCCTCTATGACCTGCCAGACTCATCGGAGCTCTACCGAAGCATCGACGGGCAAGGAATCACCCTGCGCCGGGCACGGGCTTTTGAACGGCATACTGTCGCTGGCTTCGCTCGAGAAAATTTCTCGGAAAAATGGGGCAGCGAGGTGGAAGTCGCGGTGACCCGTCAGCCCGGATCTTGCTGGATCGCCACCAGAGAGAAGCGCATCCTTGGATTTTCCTGCTACGAAACGACTCATCGAGGATTTTTCGGGCCAACGGGCGTGATCGAGGACGCGCGTGGGACTGGCATCGGCAAGGCGCTGCTCTTCAAAGCTCTCGAATCATTGCGAGACATGGGCTATCCCTACGGCATTATCGGCGGTGTGGGTCCCCGTGAGTTTTACGAAAAAACCTGCGGCGCCATCGAAATCCCCGGAAGCGATCCGGGCATGTATGCGGACATCCTTCCCTAGCGTTTCAACGCAATTAAAAATTTGGAAACGAGCACGCATACCGAGCTTCCGGAGCGATTCGGGCCGATGACGATCAAGGAGCTGCGCCAGAGCCTGCGCCGCACCTCCTTTGTGTATCCGTTTCTCTGTATCCAGATTTTCGCCGTTCTCGCGATTTCTGTCGAGTTCTCCACCGGCGACTACCAGCAGGGTGGCAAGGCCGCGATGCTTTACTGGAATCCCAGCGATATCGGCCCTTTCTGGTGGGTGGCGATGAGTGTCTGTGGCGTGTTGATGCCGATGGCTGGGTTCTTTCTGATGCCGCAGGAAACCGAGGAGGGAAATCACGAACTGCTGCAGCTCACCACCCTATCCCGCTGGCATATCGTGAGGGGGAAATTTCTCATGCTCTGGGGCCTGAGCGTGCTCACCTTCGCCTCCCTTCTGCCCTACGTAGTGATCCGCTATTTTATCGGTGGCATTGAATGGGGACAGGAACTGGCAAACTCCGCGACCGTACTCTCCGCCGCAGCCGTCTTCTCCGCCGCCTCGCTCGCAGCCTCGGGATTTCGTCACCCGGCGGCAAAGCTTGGAATCTTCGTAATGTTCTTGGTTTCCGCGATCGGAGGCGGAGGCGCGGGAATCATAGGCGGAGCCATCGCGATGGAGACATCGGATACGAATTCATACCGTATCCTAGGCATCATCTACTACCATTTCTGTGCGATTTGCTCCGTGGCCTGCTACGCAATTCTCGGCATGCTGCTCGCCCGCTCCCGGCTGCGTCTGGCCACCATGAATTTCGAGCTAAAACCTTCCTCCGTCCTCGTAATCATCGTGGGTCTCGCCCCGTTCATCGTCGGGATGGCCGCGGCATTCACCTGCGGATTCGGGTCCCCCGTCGGAGTGATCTTGCTGACCTTCCTCGCTTGGAATTCCGACGTCACCCCGAAAGCCCCAAAGTGGCTACCCCCTCCCCCGGCGAATACTCCGCCACCTCTACCGCCCCTGCCTTAACTCGCCATCGAACCCTTAGAGCGCTGAGACACCTTCTGCCCCTTTGTTCCTTTCGGGAGAAACGGCTCACGCATGCTTTTCCGAAAGTCGAAAACCTCGTCGAAATCCTCCGGCTTGTCAGAATCCTGCTTCCCAAAAACCTGCTCCTCAATCATCTGGAAAACCATATTCCCGACGTCTCGGCACTCTTTCACGCCCCACTCATCCATCAGCGTCCCGGCCATCGGACCGAACTGCTCCAGAGCATGATCCCGGAAACCCTCCAGCAATTCTTTCCCTGAAACATGGCGGTTCTTCGCGCGATCCGATTCAGAAAACCGCTTCAAAGTGAAATCCAACGAGTCTTTGAGGAATAAGTAAGCCTGTGGATCATAGCGCTTTTCACGCTTCAGGATGGACTCCACGGATTCCTCAAAATGAATGGGCTGCATTTAGGAAACCTTGCAAAAGGACGCCTTGATGTCAAAGCGCGAATCTCCAGCGTATGGAACCTTCCCGAAAAAACGCCTTTCAAAATCCCCCTTCCGGGTCTAACACAGGCGCGTGAACTCAATCGCGAAAATCTTTCTGACCCTCTGCGTTTTAGCAGGGCTCATGGTAGGATTGTCGCATAAGTTCTCTCATGACAGCCATGATGAGTGCTCCCACTCCCATCATTCGGAAAACGGGAATCACTCCCACGATGACGGAGATTCCGAAACAGATTCCTCCGGCCATCATCATCCCTGCTGCCACGTCCCGGCCGCTGATCGCCCTTTGGGTGATACGGTCCTCGCATCCGTATTCCATGGCATTCTGATAGAGATTGCCGCGGACCAACCGGCCATCCCTGATGACCCGGTCTTTGCATTGGATAAGCCTCCTTTGATCTGAAGTCACCTCCCGCCACGGGTCTGCCGTGGCGCGAACTCCTCCGTGCGCTTTTCTGCACGGCCTCACCCGCGTTGTCCCCCTTGGGACCGCTGACTTCCTTTCGATCATTTTGACGACTTTTTCCAAGCACCCCGTATGACCCTACCCAAAATGGCCCTCCCGGCCTTCCTCCTTTTCGCACCTGTGTGTCTCACCGCACAGCCCGTGGAGATTCTCACCTACGAAAGCATCTCGCAGTCGCGTGCGCCACGGCAATCCGACTCTCGCCGCAGCACGATATCGCATTGCCGAGGCACTAGGTCGCATGACCCAGTCCGGCAGACTCTCGAACCCTTCTCTGGAAACCGCTCTCGATCACAATGTCCAGTCCGCCGAGGGCCGCATTGAAATCGGGATCTCCCAAAAATTCCCCCTGACCAACCGTCTCGAATTGGAAAAAGAAATCGGACTGAAAGAAGTGGAAGCCGCCGAGCAGGAAGTCCGCGATGTCGAGCGCCTACTTGTCGCCGAAGCACGCACGGAGTTCGTAAAAGTCCTCTCCATCCGCGAACGCCGTGAGTTGTTAGGGAAACAGAAAGCCCTGGCCGGAGAACTCGCCACCTTCATTTCCGAAGCCTCTGAACGAGGGGAAATTTCTTCTCTCGATGCCGCCCAAGCCAGGCTCGCCGCCCTCCGCATCACCACGGAAGAGCGCCGTCTCGATACAGAGGAAACCACCACCCTCGGGCAACTCCGCCCCCTCGTCGGCCTCGCACCGGGAACACCCATACAGCTTTCCGGAAACCTTCCACCTCTCGCCATTCCATCCGCCACCTCCATCGACAGGCCGGATCTCGCCGCTTTGAAAAAGGAAACGGCCGCCGCCAACACCACCATCGCCCTGCAGCAAGCCCTCCGAAAAGACGACATCGAAGCCTCCGTCTTTGCAGCCGGAGAGCGCACGGAGGATGCACCCGAAGGACTCGAAAACGAAGGCATCATCGGCCTGAAATTGAAAATCGCCCTACCCTTCTGGAATGACAACCAAGGCAACATCGATGCCGCCACCGCACGCCGCGATCGAAAACTAAAGGAAACCGAAGCCCTCGCCACCGGCATCCGCCACGAAACCAATACCGCCCTAACAGAAATGCGCCAATGGTCCGCCCTCATCACCGAACTCGATGCCACCCTACTCCCCCTCGCCAAGGAACAAACCGACCTTCTCGAACAAGCCTACCGCCAAGGCCAGGGCGACCTCCAATCCGTCCTTAGCTCCCGTGAGCAAACCCTCGATCTCCAGGCCTCCCGCCTCGACGCCACCCGAGAGTTCCGCCTCGCCCGCATCCGCTACCAATCCAGTTATTAAAACCCAAATCCAAATCCCCACTCCCCAGACCCAAGTCTTCCTTCCGTGTTTTCCGTGTTTTCCGTGGTTCAAACCTCTTCCCCAAAACCCAAGTCTTCCTTCCGTCTTTTCCGTCCCTTCCATGGTCCAACCTCTTCCTCCACAACCCAGATGAAAATCAACCTCCCTCTTACCTCTACCATCTTGTGTCTTGTGTCTGCGCCAGCCCCGGGCGCCGACACCATCGTCCTCGACGAGACCGGAGTGAAAAACCTCCGCATCGAAACCGCTCTCGTCGAAGAAACCGATTTCGAAGAAACATTCTTTTCCCTCGGCCACATCGAGGCAGTCCCAGAAAAAACCGCCGCCGTCAGCAGCCGCATCCCAGGCCGCGTCGTCGCCCTCGACGCCGGTCCCGGAGACTTCGTAAAAAAGGACCAAGAAGTCGCGCGCATCGAATCCCGCCAACCTGGCGATCCACCACCAGTCATCCCTCTCACCGCCCCCATTGGCGGCCTCGTCACCCACCGCGAGATCCGACTCGGCGACCCGGTCAGCCCGGAGAGCCACATCATGGAAATCACCGACCTCAGCGAAATGTATGCGGTCGCGAAAGTCCCCGAGCACCTTGCCGGAAAGATTCAACCCGGCAGCCTCGCACACATCCGAGTCATCGCCCTCCCCGACGAGAAGTTCGACGGAAAAATGATACGTTTCGGCACCTCCGCCGATGAGGAAAGCGGCACCATCGATGCCATCTTCCTTCTGCCCAACCCCTCCAATCGAATCCGCACTGAAATGCGCGCCGAGTTCTCCATCGTCCTCAGCCAGCGCCCCTCCGTCCTCACCGTCCCCCGCTCCGCACTCCAAGGCGAGAGCTCCGACCGCTTCGTCTATCTCAAGCACTTCGATCTCCCCAACGCCTTCGTGAAAACCCCGGTCATCGTCGGAGAGTTCAACGACCGCCACGCCGAAATTGTCAGCGGACTTTTCCCAGGCGACGAGGTCGTCACTCAGGGTGCCTACTCACTCTCCTTCGCCGGAGCCAGCAGCATCTCCCTGAAAGAAGCGCTCGATGCCGCTCACGGTCACGAACACGCCGAAGACGGCTCCGAACTCACAGACACCCCCACCCCGGAAGACGATCCTCACGATCATGCAGAACACTTCCACGAGCCCCACAGTCCCCTCTGGAAATACTCCACCATCCTGCTCGCCATCCTCCTAATCGTCTCGCTGTTCACAAGGCGCACCGCCACCAACTAATTTTCCCGAAATGCTCAGCAAACTCATCAACTGGTCGCTCGCCAATCGCGCCATCGTCATCGCCATCTCCATCCTGGTGATGATCTTCGGTGTCCGCACCGCCGTCCAGTTACCCGTCGAGGTCCTGCCGGATCTGACCAAACCCACCGTCACCATCCTCATCGAGGCACCCGGCCTGTCCCCGGAGGAAGTGGAAACACAGATCACAGTCCCCATCGAAAATTCCCTGATGGGGGTCGCCGGACTCACCCGGCTCAGATCAAATTCAGACGTCGCCCTATCCCTCGTCTTCGCCGAATTCGATTGGGGGACCGACATCTACCGCGCACGCGTCCTCGTCCAAGAGCGACTCCAATCAGCCCGTGAAAACCTACCCGAAGGTGTCGAGCCCTTCATGACACCCGTCGCCTCGCTCATGGGCGAAATTCTCCTCGTCGGCGTGCGCTCCACCATCCCCGAAGGAGAGATCGGCCACCTGCCACCCGCCGAGGTCCGCACCCTCGCCGACTGGACGATCAAACGCCGCCTCCAAGGAATCCCCGGCATCGCCGAAATCCTCAACATGGGAGGAGGCGTGCGTCGCATCGAGATCCGCCCGGACCCGAATCGAATGTACGCGAACAAGGTCAGCTTCGAAGAACTCGAAACCGCCGCTCAAAATGCCGCCACCCGCACCTCCGGTGGCTTCCTCTCCACCGGCCCCACGGAAATCGTTGTCCGCAACCTCGCCATGACAGTCGATCTCGGAGAAATTTCCAAAACCGCCGTCAAGAAAATCAACGATCGCCCCATCTCCATCGGCGATGTCGCGGACGTCGTGTGGGGCATCGAACCAATGCGCGGAGACGCCACCGTCAGCCAGTCTCCAGAAAAATTCCCCACCTACGGGGTGATCATGTCCATCACCAAGTCCCCCGGTATCGACACCCGGAACTCACAGAAAACATCGAGTCCGCCCTCGCCGAGCTCGATCCCTCGCTGCCTGCCGGAGTCGAGACCACCACCCTTTTCCAACAGAAGGACTTCATCGACCACGCCATCGGAAACCTCACCGAAGCCATCCGTGACGGTGCGATCATGGTCACCCTCGTGCTCTTCCTCTTCCTGCTGAATTTCCGCACCACCTTCATCACGCTCATGGCCATGCCCATGTCCTTCGCCATCACCATGCTGGTATTCAGTGTCTTCGACATCAGCGTGAACTCGATGACACTCGGTGGTCTCGCCGTCGCCATCGGCATGGTCGTGGACGATGCCATCGTGGATGTGGAAAACGTATTCCGAAGACTGCGTGAAAACGCCTCGCTCCCGAATTCCGCACCAGCCCTCCACGTCATCGCCAGCGCCTCCGGAGAAGTGCGGAACTCCATCTTCTACGCCACCGTTCTGATCATCCTCGCCTTCATCCCCTTGCTCGGCCTGCGCGGAGTCGAGGGGAAACTCTTCGCCCCCATCGCCATCGCCACCATGGTCTCAATGGTCGCCTCCTTCTTGGTATCACTCACCATGATCCCCGTCCTCTGCTCCTTCCTCCTCAATCCGAAGAAGAAAAAATCCCATCGCGAAGTCCGCATCGTCACCGCCCTGAAATGGCTTCTGGAAAAAACCTTTCTCCGCGCCGCCCTCGCCCAACCCGTCATGGTGCTCGTAGTCGCCTTCGCCATGCTGCTCGGTGCCGCCTCCCTCTACCCTCTCATGAACAAGGATTTCCTCCCGAAATTTGAAGAGGAAACCGCCCTTGTCGCCGCCACCTCCGCCCCCGGCACCTCACTCGATGAAATGAACCGCATCTCCGATGTCATCGAGCAACAGATCCTCTCCATCCCGGAGGTCAGAAAAGTCGGCCGCCGCCTGGGACGTGCCGAACGAGGCGACCACGTCGTCCCCGTCTCCACCGCCGAGTTCGATGTCGATTTCCGCGATTCCGGAGACGACCCGGACGCGCGAACCCGCGAGGAAGTCCTCGCCGACATCTCCGCAAAAGTGAAAACCGTGCCCGGTGTCTTTGCTGTCGTTAGCGGCCCACTGGCCGACCGCATCGGTCACATGCTCAGTGGAGTCTCCGCTCCTGTCGCGGTGAAAGTTTTCGGTCCGGATTTGGAAAAACTCCGTGAGATCGGCATCGAGGTCCAGAACGTCGCCAAGGAAATCCCCGGCTTCGAGGACGCTACGCTGGACCAGACATCCTCCATCCCGCAGCTCCGGATCGAACCAAACCGTGACCGCGCCCTCGCCTACGGAATCACCCCCGGAGAGATCAATCGCGAACTTTCCGCCCTACTGGCCGGTCGAGAAGTCGCCAAGCTCTACGAAGGCCAGCGCGTAGTCAGCCTCGTCACCCGCCTCCCCCTTGAGTGGCGCGATTCCCCGGAGAAAATTTCCGAAATCCCCATCCAGGTATCCGACCGTCAATGGGTCCCTCTCTCCCAAATCGCCGACGTGCGCGAAGCCAAAGGCCCCAACGTCATCTTCCGGGAAAACGCCCAGCGCCGCTTCGCCATCGGCATCAAGCCCTCCGTCCGCGATGTCTCCGGCCTCGCGATCCAACTCCAGGAGCAGGTAGCGGAAAAAGTAAAACTCCCGGAGGGATATTTCATCACCTTCGAGGGCGAGTTCCGCGCCCAGCAGGAAGCCACCCGCCGCATCCTCCTCTTCTCAGCCATCGTCGGCATCGCCATTTTCCTGATGCTCTACCGCTACTTCCAGAGCGCCTCCCTTGCTCTGCAAGTGCTCGTAAACATCCCACTCGCACTCATGGGCGGCCTCGCGTTCACCTACCTGAAGCTCAACAACATTTCCATCGCCACCCTCGTCGGCTTCATCGCCGTCGGAGGAGTCGCCGCGCGCAACGGCATCATGATGATCTCCCACTACCTCCACCTCATGAAACACGAAGGCGAAGGCTTTACCAAAGCGATGATCATCCGCGGCACCAAGGAACGCCTCGTTCCCGTCATGATGACCGCGCTCTCCGCCGGCATCGGCCTCATCCCGCTCGTGCTCGCCGCGAACCAACCGGGAAAGGAAATCCTCCACCCCGTCGCCGTCGTCATCGTCGGCGGACTCATCTCCTCGACTCTGCTAGACATGGCCGTGACCCCGGCGATGTTCTGGTTGATCGGTAGGAAAGCCGCGTTCCGCTCGGTCGCACTCAATTCTGAAGCCACATAAACAAATCAAACCACAAATATCATGAAAACGAAAACCACCATCGCAGCCATTTGCCTCACCCTCGCACCCTTCGCCTTCTCCGAAGAAAAAGGACACGAAGGTCACGATCATACCGATCACGCCGAAGCAACTCACAAGGACGTCGAGCAAATAGACGGCCCTCACAAAGGCCGCATCCTCACCACCACGGAGCCTCACTCGGAAATCTTCATCACAGACGAGCGCAAGATCCTAGTCACCTTCCTCGACAAGGACAACAAGGCCATCACCCCCACCGATCAGGTCGTCTCCGCCATCGGCGGCGACCGTTCCGCCCCCACCCGCATGACCTTCGCCATCAAGGGCGATTCACTCATCTCCGACAAATCCCTGCCCGATGGGAATATGATTCCACTCATCCTCCAGATCAAAACCGGAGTAGATGCAGACAACGTCACCGAGCGCTTCAACGTGGACTTCTCGGAATGTCCGACCTGCGATCACATCGAATACGCCTGTGTCTGCGAACATGAATAAATGGAGAGCTGGTTTTCATACGGCGTTTCCCAAGCTCCCACCACAGTCACTCGCGTTGAAGGCACCACTATCGAAATATACTTGGCGGCATCACAAATCGTGAGACGGGTTCTCCCGTCTCCGCCGACGAAAAGATACGGATCGGACCGCGGGTCTTCAGCCCGCCCCGTCATGACGGTCTTTCCTGCGCCCCCCCAAGACGCCGCGATTTCGACCCGTCAATCTTGAACTCACAATTCATGAAGCCGCCTAGCGTACTTCTCCAGCACCTTCCCAATCGATCAACACCACCCGCTGCCCTCCATTCTCCTTGTCGGGAAATTTCACCGTCACCCCGCCTTCAACATCTTGTCGATCTCCCGGTTCGCCTCCACCAGACTCAGCGCCGTAAAGAAAAAGTCCCGCGAACTCCTCCACCACCCCATCAATCGCCTCCCTCCCCGTTTCAGCATTTCAGCTTTCAGCATTTCAGCTTTACCCA
>CAWCXB010000013.1:0-67804 GCA_963799385.1 uncultured Verrucomicrobiae bacterium | reverse complement strand
TTGTCCGTCTGGGGTAAGGGGTAAGATCCTCCGGCATGAAGCCCTACGTGAAAATTGACGAGTCCACGATGCCGGACGGCACCCATTACTCCCTTCATAAGCACGACGGGAAAATTTACCTTAAATACAATGGCTATGAGCTGATGAGCACGGCGCTGACATTTTCCGAGCAGCAACTCGCCGATATCGGCTGCCAGTCCTTGCTTGAGGGAAAACCATCGAGGCCGCCCCATCCCAAGATCCTCATTGGTGGGTTGGGATTGGGCTTTACGCTGAAACGAACCCTCGAATTGGTGGGTAGCCCAGCGACGGTGGATGTCGCGGAGTTGATGCCGCCCCTGATTGAATGGAACCGCACGCACTTAGTGGAATTCAACGGCCCACTATTGGAAGATCCCCGCACCAATATCATTCTGGGGGACCTCTTCGACATCGTTTCGAAAAAAAAGCCCGGATCGTATGATTCCCTGCTGCTCGATATCGACAACACCCCGGACGATCTGATCACCTCCGGAAACGCTCGCCTTTATTCTCCAGGCTTTCTGGAGAAACTCCGCCAAGTGATCACTCCGCAGGGCTGCATCGCTTATTGGCTTTCCGAGCCGGCTCCGAAGTTCAAGAAGCTCCTGATCAAAGCCGGATTCAGCGTCGAGGAGTTTGCTTCGAAAACTCACGAACGAGCAAAACGATCGAGGCATTGCCTTCTGCTTGCCAAGCGCAAGTCTTAGCATGTTCCTCCCAGTTCTCGGGTCATGTGATCATCCGACGAAGGAGCGATGATCGCATGACCATTCGATGGGAAAGCTACAGAAAACGCTTTTCCAAATCTTTGAGACTGGAGTTCGTAAGATCAGCACCAACGGAATCACTGAGTTTGCCCCGGCAGGCGGCATTCATCTCAGCCTCCAGGCGTTTGAGATGTTCCTGAGGCGCTGCGAGGACAAAGCTGGAACAGCCTGTGTTAGCCACAGTTTCACAGATCTCCTTGGCAACCTGGGCAATGGCGCGCTTCTCGACCTCGACATCCAGCTTCGTTTCCGCATGGGACATCGCCTCGCCATTTCCAGCGGCAAATCCACGATTGAACTTCCCTGGACTATCCGTGGTCTCGGCACCTCTCGGTTCGGTCAGATCCTCGTCCGACAGTTCCAGCAAATGCGCGCGATCACGGGGGTCATCACCCGCACTTTTATATGTCAGCACCCGCACCGTTCCCAAATCCGTCAAAATCAACAAACGCCCGTAAGTTTTAGTGGTATTTTTCATATACCCATTCACTAACACACTGAGGGAGGAACACAAAAACAATTGCCTCGGAATCCGGGAACCTGCGTGGCTCTCCAGAGTGTCCTAGACATGGCGCCCGGTTTTGAAGACCACCTCAGGGAATCTCGCTGAATATCTTCTCTAAGTAGCCCGGTGTGAGGATTTCGGGAGTGATGAGTGGTTCTTCGCCGGGAACGAGCAGGACATTGACGGGGATAGCGGTGCGTCCCAGTTCTTGGAGTTTCGCCTCGATGGCGGGGTTCGGGCGGGTCTTGTCAGCTTTGAGAAATGCGATGCCTTTTTCTTTCGCGAGTGCCCGGACCTCCTCGGTGTAGGCGACTTTCTTGTTCACTTGGCAGGTGACGCACCATTGGGCGGTGAAATCGATGAATACGGGAGTGCCTTCGGAGATCAGTTTCTCAACGGTTTCCTCGGACCATGGCTCCCAGAGTTTGTCCGGCTTCGGAGGGAGTGCGAGCACTATTCCGGAAACGGCAAACAGGGCGGTGAGTGCGATGGCGATGCAGCGGGTCCGCTTCGGCTTGTAGGGAAGATACCATCGTCCGTAGATCCAAGCGCCCGCCGCTAGGATGCTGAGGCCGAGCAAGGGAGAGAGTAGTTTTTCCTGCCCGATCAGGCCGGAATACACCCAGAGTAGATAGCCGGCGGTGGCAAAAAGTAGAAACGACATCGCTTGCTTGAAACTTTCCATCCACGGACCGGGGCGGGGGAGTCTTTCCACCAGAGTTGGGAAAAAGGAGAGGATGAGGTATGGCAAAGCGAGGCCGATCGCCATGGCGGCAAAGGCGGAGAAGAATTGGAAGGGAGGGAGAGCCATGGCGGCTCCGATGGCAGCACCGAGAAAGGGAGCGGAGCAGGGGGTGGCAACCACGGTTGCGAGGACACCTGAGAAGAACGAACCGGCGTGACCGCTTTTGTTCTGAAGTTTCCCTCCGACGGAAGTGGCCGAGGTACCAAGCTCAAACAACCCAAACATGTTTAGTCCGAGGACGAACATGAGAAGCAGAAGCGAAACAACAACCCATGGATCCTGGAGCTGGTAGCCCCAACCTTTGAGTTCGCCACCGGACTCAAGCGCCGCTGCCCGAACGGCAAAAAGAATGCCGCTGAGAACTGCGAAGGAAGCCAGCACTCCGAGCGCGAAGGTCATTCCATGGAGCGCGATGGAGCGCCGGTTTTCGCCCGCCTGCTGGACAAATCCCATGATTTTTAGACCGATGACCGGGAAGACACATGGCATGAGGTTGAGAATTAGTCCTCCGAAAAGCATCCCTCCAAGGATGGGGAGGAGTTGTGAAAAGGAAGCAGGCTCCGGAGGTTTGGCCGCGATTTTTGTCTCTCGGATGAGGATCGGTTTGTCCGCGATTGCGATGCCCGACACGGAGTTTCCCTGGGGGATGGGCTCATCCAGAAAATCGGTTTTTTTCCTCTGCAGAAGAATCACCGCGTCGCCATCGACAATGCTCGCGCTTCCTCCGTCAGAGAGTGCTTTGAGAAAAGGCTGATCGGGGACGAACTCCGTTGGGACCGTGGAAAGATTTTTGATCGTGAGGCTGATATTATCGGGTCCGAGATCCAGAGCTTCGGTCTCGGCCTTTCCGGATGGGAGCGCTTTGCGAGCTTCTGCAAATAGCTTTACCTGAGCAGGATCGATGACAGCGGTATCCTCGACCGGGAGGTTCAGAGAGAAAGTGGCCGATTCGTTGATACAGGAGCGTTTGCAGATCTGCCATTTGGTTTCCGCTGTGAACGTGAAGATATCACCTGCGCGAAGCGAAGTCGGCGGCGTAATTTCAATCAGGAAGACTGGAGATCCCGTATAGATGAAACTCTTACCGCCGAAACCTTCCTTAACGCTGGGTATTGGCCACTCAATCGGCCCAGCCACCGCACCTTCGGGAAGTTCCCACTCGATGCTTGGAGGGAGTTCGACCCCGCCGGAGTTCTTATAGTAGCTATGCCATTCATCCGGATGCTCGAGCTTGAGAGCGACAGTGAAAGGTTTGCCAGGCTCCACGGACCTAACCTCCGAGACGAGAGTGGCGGTGGAAGCCACCGGAGCAGCCTCCAGCCAGATTGGAAAGAGGAGAAATAGGAAAAGGAAGGGAAGTCGCATGCTGGCAGGGTCTCTCATCGGCTGGGTTAAGAGTGATACGAAAGCTGTTTCATCCAAATAAAAAAAGCCGCAGGAACGGTTGTTCCTGCGGCTTTCGGTGAGAGATGATTTTTGGATCAGTAGTATCCGCGGCGCTCTTGGTCTTGCGCGTTGCCGTAGAGTGCTCCCGCGCCGGCACCTGCTGCGCCACCGATGGCGGCTCCTTCAAGTCCACGACCCGACTGGTGGCCGATGATGCCGCCTGCTGCTGCTCCAAGAAGTCCGCCTGTCACAGCTCCTTTTTGCGTTTGAGGCCCTGTTGGTGCGGCGCAGTTGGTGAGTGCTACCGCGGTGATTGCTGATGCGATGATCGATACTGTTTTTTTCATGGTTGTTTGTTTGTTTGGAGTTCTAGTGAGATTTAGTTTGGTTTCCTGAAGTTTCAAGCGAATTCTCCTGCTGAGATCTAAGGTTGAACCGGTTTTGCTGCCTTTCGGACGGATCCACTTGGCGATTATTCGGAGGATTTTCGGTGGATGAGTTTTTTGTTCACGAATTCCTTGATGCCATACCTCGGAGAGTTCGCGTCCGTAGCCTGAGTTTTTCGTGCCACCGAACGGTAAGTCCTCCTGTGAGTTCGTGGGCTGATTGATAAATACCATGCCCGTGTCGATGCGTTCCGCAACTCTTCGTGCGCGATCTGCGTCCTTGCTGTAAACAGACCCACCGAGGCCGTAGGAGGAATCGTTGGCCAGTTTGATTGCTTCTTCTTCATCGTTCACTCGATAAACGGTAGCGACAGGACCAAACAGCTCTTGGTCGAAGCTTGGCATGTCCCGAGTCACACCCGTGAGGACAGTGGGCTGGTAGTAAGCGCCTTCCCTATCGGGGCGTTTCCCTCCGAGTTCTACCTTGGCACCGGCGTTGACCGTGTCACGAACTTGCTCTTCAAGCCGGACGGCAGCACCTTCCGTGGAGAGAGGGCCGACATCGGTATCGTCGTCCATAGGGTCACCCATCTTCATTTCCGACATGCCCTTGATCATACCAGCTAGGAAATCGTCGTAGAGCGACTCGACGACAATGAATCGTTTCGCCGCTACGCAGGATTGACCTGTATTCACCATCCTCCCTTTGATTGCCATTTTCACAGTGGATTCGAGATCCGCGTCTTCGAGAACGATAAACGGATCGTTTCCGCCGAGTTCCAAAACAGATCGCTTGAGATTTTTCCCGGCAGAAGAAGCGACAGATGCTCCTGCTCCTTCACTTCCTGTGAGTGAAACTCCTGCGATGTGCTTGTGCCCGATGATGGTCGGGGCGAACTCGGACGGTATGAATAAATTGGTATAAACTCCGTCGGGGAGGCCACACTCGGTAAACAGTTTTTCGATCGCTTCGGCACACTGGGGAACGCAACCCGCGTGTTTCACCAAGACGGTGTTTCCTGCCATAATGTTGGGGGCGGCAAATCGAGTGACTTGATAGAAAGGAAAATTCCAAGGCATTACGCCGAATATTGCCCCTATGGGAGAATATTGCACGTAGGCATCCGCTTCACGGGCATCTATGGGGAGATCGGCGAGAAATTCTTCGGCTCCGTTCGCATAGAATTCGGCAATGCGGGCGCAGAACTCGATCTCGCCCCGACTTTCCTCGATGCGCTTTCCCATCTCCATGGTAATCAGCTTCGCAAATTCATCAGTTCGGCTCCGCAAAAGATCGGCGAACTTGAGCATTGCTGTTTTCCGGGTCGCGAATGACGAGTCCCGCCATTTTCCGAAGGATTCGTGCGCTTCTTCGATGGCTTCCAGCGTTTGTTCGCGGGACAAGGGCTGGTAGGATTTCAGCACCTTGTTGGTGGCAGGATTGATGGACTGGATGGACATGGCGTCGATGGTGGGATGGGGGAATTAAGCGGTCTGGAGCTTGTGTTTCCCTTCCGCGAACTCTTCCACGGCTTTGGCGCAGAAGGCGGGGATATCATCCGGATTGCGGCTGGTCACGAGTCCTTGGTCGACATGGACTTCCTCGTCGACCCAAGTGGCTCCGGCATTTTCCAGATCCGTTTTCAGGCTGGGCCAAGAGGTAACGGTGCGGCCTTTGACCACTCCAGCCTCAATCAGCGTCCAAGGACCGTGACAAATGGCGGCGACGGGTTTGTGCTGTAAGAAGAAATCCCGCACGAAATTCACGGCCTCTTTGTTTGTGCGCAGTGTGTCGGGATTGTGGACGCCGCCTGGTAAGATCAGGCCTTCGTAGTCGGTGGCTTTTACGGAATCGACCGTTTTATCCACATCGAATTGGTCTGCTTTGTCGGCGTGATTGAAGCCCTGAATTTTGCCACTTTCCAAGGAGATCACGTGAACCGTGGCTCCCGCTTTTTCCACCGCTTCCTTCGGCTTTGTAAATTCGACCTGTTCAAAGCCATCTGTAACTAGAATGGCGATAGTTTTTCCTGAAAGATTGTGTTCGCTCATAGTGACGGAACCAATCGCTGGTTCCGTGCCGAACGTGTTTTCGGGGTTTGCGGGCCGTTTGCGGTCGCGATCCGTTGCAAACTGCAAGTGCAGTCTTGCAGGATCTTACGCCGGGACGCAATCGGCAGGCGCGGACTCGGGTGCAACCGGAGCGAGCGGTGACAGACCGAGTTTTGCGAGCAGAACTTGGTCTTTTTCCACGGAAGGATTTTTCGCGGTAAGAAGCTTGTCCCCGTAGAAGATGGAATTCGCACCAGCAAAGAAGCATAAGGCCTGCGCTTCGTCGGAGAGACGGGTGCGGCCTGCAGAAAGGCGGACTTTCGCCTTAGGGATGGCGATGCGGGCGAGGGCGATCATGCGGACGATGTCGAAGGTATCGACCTGCGGGTTTTCCGCTAGAGGGGTGCCGGGCATGGGCATGAGCGAATTGATCGGCACGGACTCCGGTTGCGGATCGAAATTTGAAATCACTTCGAGCATGCGGAGGCGGTCGGTGATCGTTTCCCCGAGGCCGAGAATTCCGCCGCAACACACTGACATTCCCGCGTCCTGAACGTTCTGGATGGTGCGCAAGCGGTCCTCGTAGGTATGGGAAGTCACGATATTTGGGTAATGCTCCGGTGAGGTGTCGAGATTGTGATTGTAGGCTGTCACACCTGCTTCCTTGAGCTGCTTCGCCTCGTCGGGGCCGAGTTCGCCGAGAGTCACGCACACCTCCATACCGAGTTTCGAAACGTCCTGAATGATATCGAGGACTTGTTCGAAGCGCTGGGTACCTCCGCGCACTCCACGCCATGCGGCACCCATGCAGAAACGGGTGGAGCCTGTCTCAGCGGCGACTTTCGCACGCTCCATGATATCGCATTTCGCCATGAGGCGTTCAGATTCGACACCCGATTTGTATCGGGCGGATTGGGCACAGTAGGAGCAGTCTTCTGAGCATCCACCCGTCTTGATCGAGAGAAGGGTGCAGAGCTGGACCTCTGGCTGATCCCAATTTTCTTCATGAACCTGACGCGACTTCTGAATGAGTTCGAAAAAGGGGAGTGAGTGGAGGTTTTGGAGTTCGGAAAGGGTCATGTGGGAAGTAAAACTGAAATGCTGGAAACTGAAATGCTGAAATTTTTCGAGAAAGACTGAACTCTGATTTCAGCCTTTCAGCTTTTCAGTTTTCAGCGTTTACCCCCTTACCTCGTCCATCCGCCGAAGCCAGTCGGCATTTCGCCACGGCCAACCATGGTATAGACAGTCTTGCCTTTCGCCCCTTCAAGGGGGAGTCCCAGCTGCTTACGCCAAACCGCGGACATGGACGAACCGGTATGGCAGCCCCAGGATTTGCAGTAGGCGTTGCGGGCATAAATGGAGGAATTCAGGCGGGGGAGATCGCGCTCGTGAAGCCAAGAGGTGGACGCGGCCATGATGTCGCTGCCATATTCGAACATGAAGGCATACTTATTCGAGTGGCCGAAGTAGTCGAAGGTTTCTACTGAACCGCGAGGGCGGGAGTTGATCTTGTTGATGAAGTCCCCGGTGGAGCTGAACCAAATGAGGGTGCAGTTGCGTTTCGCCGCCTGCTCTGCGATCCAAGTTGTGTATGGTTTGCCATCCTCACGACCACGTGCCTCATAGCTGGGGCGATGCACCATCCAGACGAGGGGGGCTTCCTTCCCATAGGCGAGCCTGACTTCCGCCATGCGAAGAGTGGCCGCGCGTATGAAGTTTGCCCACCACCTATCGTGCTGGTCATCGGGGACTCGGTAGTTTTCCCATTTCCGAAGGGCCGGCCCACCGGACACGATGAGGTGTTCTGCGGTCGCGGCTTGAAGAGATAGCAGGGACAACAGCAACAGAAGTCGGAACACGCGTGGCATGAGAGAGTTTTGAATGAAGGCGCGCGGTGGGTCAATCGCGATCGAAACGAAGCACTCGTTCACCGGGGCGGTAATAGTTCAGTCTGTCCCTGGCGTGGACCTCGAGAAACGCCGTATCCTCGCGAAGTGCGTTGAGCTCGATCTTCTTGTGTTCCTTGCGCGCCAAGATTTCCTCTTCTCTTTCCATCGTTTGCTTCAATTGTAACTGCAGCTTCTGATACTCGCGTTTCTGAGGAAACGACGTGGCAGTAATGAGTAGTCCGAAAGCGACCGCAGAAGCGATCCAGAGCAATCGGTTGGTGCCTTGGAAAATCCGCGTCGTCGTCTCGATCCTAGCGAGCTTCCGGGGAGTGAGTTTTTTCCTAGCCATATCCTTCGCCAATTCAAACGCGAGAGAGGGTGGAATGTCAAGAACTCTGAAGTATCCCGCCTCAGAGGAAGCGAGTAAGTGAGTCCACCGTGGCTTGGTCGAGCGCCCCGGCCATCGCGACGGTGAGTTTGAGCATGGCGAGGTAATCCTCAATATCGATGATGGCGTTGTGCGAGTGGATGTAACGGGCAGGTACTCCGAGTACAACACACGGGATGCCTTGGTTTGCTTGGTGAAAAGCTCCTGCATCCGTCCCGCCGCTACGCCGGACCGTGATTTGGTGAGGAATGTTCGCCCGCTCTGCAGTGATGATCGCCAGCTCGGCGAGGCGAGGATTCATGATCGCTCCCGGGTCATACATCCTGATCTGCACTCCTCCGCCAAGTTTTCCCTGACTTTCGAGAATGTTGAAGCCGGGTGTGTCATCGGCGGGGGGGCCTTCGAGCACGATGGCGACGTCGGGTTTCACAAATGAGGCGAGCGTTCTGGCGCCCCGCAATCCAACCTCTTCCTGCACGCTGCCGGCGAAAACCAGCTCGTTGGGGTGATCTGTGCCTTCGAGTTCGAGTGCGGCCTGAATGGCTCCGGCCATCCCAACACGGTTGTCGAACGCCTTGGCCATGTAGTGGTTGTCCTTCGCCAGCGGGACAAACGAGGAAAGAGGTGCGATCGGATCTCCGAGGGAAATTCCAAAATTGTCGGTGATTTCACGACGTGAGGACGCACCGACATCGATGAACATCGCCTCGACCGGCACGGGTAGGTCCCGCTGCGAGGGCGGAAGGAAATGCACGGGCTTGCTACCGATCACGCCGATGATTTTTTCCCCCTTGCGGGTGAGGATCTGGACCCTCTGGCCTAACATGACCTGAGGCCACCATCCGCCAATGGTTACAAACTGGATGAATCCATCCAAGGTGACATTCTGCACCATGAAGCCCACCTCGTCCATGTGACCGGCGATCATCACCCGAGGTCCCTCGTTCCGGAGGGCGCAGATTACCGAGCCATTCTTATCCGTGGCGAGAGGACCGGTATCCGAAAGCTCGTCCACGAAAATTGCTCGCACTTCGTCCTCGTGGCCGGAGACGGAATGAGCTTCGGTAAGTTCCTGAAGAAGGGAGAGAGCTTTGGCGCGCATGCCGGAGGAGATTGTCGATCCATGACCATCCCGCCAAGTACCATGTTGCTTCAGATGCGTTTCAGTTCCATTGTCCACGCATGACCGCTCGTTTGATCTTAATCTCGATGATGACCGTTGTTGTTGCTGTCGGTTTCGAACTCCCGGCCACCTCCAGCCAGTGCGTTGTGGGAGTCGCGGACGGATGGAACTCCACTCACGTCACCCTTTCCTATTTCGAAAAAACCGGGGGACAATGGAAGCAGATCGGTGGCGAGTGGAAAGGCCGACTCGGAAGCAAAGGCCTCGTCTGGGGCCGAGGTCTGCACACGAATCCCTCTGGGGCTGTTTTGAAAAAGGAGGGCGATGGCAAGTCGCCAGCGGGGGTGTTCGATATCGGCGGGGTCTGGGGAGCGCACGCCAGCGTGGAAAAGCATCCGAAAACCTTTTATCACAAGGTGACGACGCGCGATCTCTGGGTGGAGGACGGTTCTTCGAAATACTACAACCAGTTTCTAACCCTCGATCACGAACCCGCTACCGCATGGGAAAAGAAAGCTCAGATGAAGCAGAATGATTATCCACAATCGCTGAAAATGTTTATTGCCCACAACGCGGCGCCGGGTGTCGTCGCGAACGGTGGATCCTCCATTTTCTTTCATATCTGGAGGCGAGATGGCGCGGCTGCGACAGCCGGATGCACCACCATGGTCGAGGAGAAACTGCGGACTTTGATCGCCACGGTTGACCCGGGACGCCGCCCGCTTTACGTCCTACTACCTCGTGCGGAATACGAGAAACTCAAACCCGTTTGGAAACTACCATGAGCATCACAGAATCTCCCGATATCAAAGGGCACTTCGGACAATTCGGCGGCATGTTCGTGCCGGAAACCCTGATGACCCCGCTTCAGGACCTTGCGAAAGCATACGAGGACGCCAAGGCGGATCCCGCTTTCAAGGCCGAGCTGGACGATCTTCTGAAAAACTATGTCGGTCGCCCGACTCCTTTGTACTTCGCCGAACGCTGGACGGAAAAACTTGGCGGCGCGAAAATCTATCTGAAACGCGAGGACCTGCTCCACACCGGAGCCCATAAGATCAACAACGCCGTCGGCCAGATCCTGCTCGCCAAACGCCTGGGAAAAACCCGCATCATTGCGGAAACCGGAGCTGGGCAACACGGAGTCGCCACCGCCACGGTTTGTGCCCGCTTCGGCATGGAATGCGTGATCTACATGGGGAAAGTCGATATGGAGCGCCAGGCTCTCAATGTTGCCCGGATGCGCCTGATGGGCGCGGAAGTTCGCGCCGTTACTGCCGGTCAGGCGACTCTCAAGGAAGCTGTTAGTGAAGCGATGCGCGACTGGGTCGCCTCCGTGGAAACCACCCATTACATCATCGGTTCCGCCCTTGGCTCCCACCCGTTCCCCATGATCGTCCGTGACTTTCATCGAGTCATTGGCCTCGAAGCGAAGGAGCAAATTCTGGAAAAGGAAGGTCGTCTTCCGGATCTTCTCATCGCCTGCGTAGGTGGTGGCTCGAATGCCATCGGCCTTTTCCATCCATTTCTAGGAGATGAAAATGTTCGCATGGTCGGAGTTGAAGCCGGAGGTGATGGCATCTTGCCCGAGCGTCATGCCGCCCGATTCCAAGGTGGAAAGCTCGGAGTGCTGCAAGGCACGAAAACCTGGTTGCTCGCCAATGACGACGGCCAGATCGAGCTTACTCATTCGGTTTCCGCTGGACTCGACTATGCCGCCATCGGGCCCGAACACGCCTTCCTTCAAGAAGCTGGAAGGGTGGAGTATACTTACGCCACGGACGATGACGCACTTGCCGCGTTCAAAGACCTCGCCACCACCGAGGGCATCATCCCGGCATTGGAAACGGCCCACGCCATGGCCTATGTTCGCGCTGTCGCCGGATCTCTTCCCAAGTCGGAAATCATTATCGTGAATGTCTCCGGTCGTGGCGACAAGGACATGGAGCAGGCGATGAAATATCTCTTCAAGGACGGCAATCCATTGGAATAGTTCGGAGAGCAAACGCATCCTATGTCAGTATCTATTATGAAAAAATCACTCACCATCCTCGCTACGTTCAGCCTGCTCTTGGCTGCCACCGCCTGCTCTCAGCAGAAAACCGACCGCTCCATGCAGCAGAAGGCCCAGACGGCCGATCCCGTGGAGGTTCCGTTCAAAGACGGCAAAGCCCGCGCCTATTTTGCCAGCGGATGCTTCTGGTGTGTCGAGGCCGTTTACGAAAGCGTCAAAGGTGTCGACGAATCCATCTCCGGGTATGCCGGTGGCCACACGAAAAATCCCACCTATGAATCTAGCAATACTGGCAAGACCGGCCACGCAGAAGCCGTGGAAATCATCTACGATCCAAAAGTCGTTTCCTTCGCCACCTTGGTTGATGTGTATTTCGGCTCGCAAAATGTCACCCAAGTGAATGGCCAGGGACCCGACCACGGCTCACAATATCGCTCCATCATTTTCTATCAAAACGAGGAGCAGAAGAAGATCATCGACGAAAAAATCGCCGCACTGAACAAGGAACTCGCACCCAAGGAAGTCGCCGCCGAGGTGTACCCTTTCGAGAAATTCTGGGTAGGTGAGGACTACCACCAGAATTACGAAAAGCTCCATCCGGAGAATGGTTACATCCAAAATGTTTCCATCCCTCGCTTGAAAAAATTCCAAGCGAAGTTCCCTAATATTCTCAAGGACAGTGCGAAGCACTGAGCCAGAGAATGGAGCTATGGAGAAGCGTGCTTCCAGCCGCTAGCGGAGAATCGAGAACGGTTTTGCCAGTCCTTCGCTAGCGGCTGGAAGCACACTTCTCCATATTCCTTAGAAGCTATTTACAATCTACCGTATGGCAGTGCCGGAGGCACCTTGGACGGCTACATCACGCGGTGACCGACCATACTTTAGCTTTTGGCAATGCAATGCGCGGCAACCGGCCATGCTGTGAGCCGACGGCATTGTTTCCGTGGTTCCTGTCTCTGTTTTTTAGCCTAACGTAGCAACCATGGAGCCCCTGAGATTCCCTCCGAAGCTAGGATCAGCAGTTTGCGGATTTCAGAAACTCAACTCCTGGCAAGTGCATTGAGGAATCTCCAGATTAGTTGATAATTTGTGAGGTGATCCCGCCTAAATATAGATTCCGTGCCTATTTTCGCTGAGGCTGTGGACTTTTATAGAAAATGAGGCGAATTTCTTCCTTCACATCCTCAGCATATGAAAAAAAACTCACTAAAAAGTTGTCACGGCGAGCAAGGATTCACCCTCGTTGAACTTCTCGTTGTCATTGCGATCATTGCAGTCCTCTCCGTCGTTGGATTCTCCTTCGCCTCCAAATCAATGAAAAAGGCGAAACAAACCAAATCAATGGGTAACATGCGCCAAATCGCACAGATGGTGAACGGATACGCCGCCGAGAATGGAGGCCGGTTGATGCCGATCAAGGACCAGCGTATCGACGAAAATGGTGGGGAGTACCATGTGCATTGGCATCAGGCTATCGTCGAGGACACGATGCCCACGGTGGATCGTGCTGACTACATTTGGAACAAGGACTGGTGGTTGGACAACGAACCCATCGTCCTGAACCCCCTCTTCAAAGACGATCCCTCCTGGCAAATTTGGAATTGCGGCTACGGAATGAATACGAAAATTGCCGAAAACCTAGTTGCCAAATACGGCGGTGTGCAGTCTGACTGGGTGAAGGAGGTTTTTGGATTCCGCGCTCCGATTTCGGCAATTCCAGATCCTGCCCTAACACCGCTTATCGTTCAGAATATTAATTATCACATGGGCGGATTCCTCGATGGCACTCAGCTCGGCAGCGACGAACGTCTCGAAAAATTCCTGATCGATGGAAAGATGAACGTGACCTTCCTTGATGGACACTCGGAGCTTTTGAGATTCACCGATGCCGAAGGAAACCGACTTCCCGTTTGCGAATATTCCGAACGCGAACTCGATAAAATGCCAAAGCTTTAACTTCGGTCCTGTATGTTGAAATCGCTCTTGCTCTCCTTCATACTCGCAGGTGTTTCATTCGCAGATCCGTCAGCGCTTTCGTTCAAGTGGTCCGAGGTGAACATCGGCGGTGGTGGATACATTTGTGGGATCATTACCCATCCCACCGAAAAAAATCTCATCTATGCACGCACCGATGTGGGGGGCGCATTGCGCTGGGATCCTGAAAACCAAAAATGGATCAACCTTTCCACCTGGCTTGGTGTGGAGGATCACAATCTGTATGGAGTGGAAAGTCTGGCAATCGATCCGAACAATCCCGACATCGTTTATATGGCGTGCGGAAAGGAGCACCACCGCAAGCCCGAGGAATCTGATATTCTGAAGTCCGTGGACAGGGGCAAGACCTGGAAGAAGCTCGGCGTCCATCTCTACACCTACGGAAACGGCCCGATGCGCTGGGCAGGGGAAAGGCTTGTGGTCGACCCTGCGAACAGCGATCTTCTCTACTACGCAACCAGGAACGACGGTCTCTGGACTAGCGCGGATGCGGCGGAGACCTGGAGCCGGATCGATACTTTCCCTGTGAAAGGGAATCAGTTTGAAGGGCTGGGTTTTGTCGAAATCCACGAACACGGCCCAACCAAGGACGGTAGATCGCAAGTCATCTATGTGAGTGCCCACGGCGATGGACTCTATAAGACCGAAGACGGCGCGGGCACATGGAAGCGGGTCGAAGGTGGCCCGGAATACATGGCGGACATTCGGAACATCGAGATCGCGAAGGATGGGACCGTTTATGCGACTTTCGAGGCCAAAGATTGGAAAGGCGGCGTTTGGAAACTTTCGCCGGAAGGTGGCTGGACGGACATCGCCCCGCTGGGCAAGCAGATCATGCGATACAACGCGCTCGTGCTCGATCCCACGGACAATTCCCGTCTCCTGGCCATGACCTACTGGGGCTTCGGCTCCAACTATCTATTCAGCTCCACCGATGGCGGCGCCACCTGGAAAAACACGAATTACACGTTTGAGAAAACCACCCCGTGGCGCCCCGATAATTGGTCCGGGTCTCAGCCATCATCCCTGAAAATCGATCCACAAGATCCCAAGAAAGCCTACTTCGCCGGGTGGTTCGCTTTTTATGAAACGGAAGATATCAGCGCCGTGGACAGGGATGAGCCTGTCGTATTTACCGACCACACCCGCGGCCACGAGGAGTTGGTCGCCATGTCCGCCCACTCGCCCGCGAAGGGGGCACCACTGCTCACCGGAGTAGCCGATGTCGGTGGATTCCGTCATGCGGATACCGACGTGTTTCCTGAAATCCGCATCGCTGACAAACCGGATTCTCACGAGGTGTTCGTCGAAGACATCACGTCCATTTCGTCCAGTCTCGACAACCCTGACTTCATCGTTCTCGCTGGTGGGAACAAACTGACAAAAACCGGAAACGGAGGCTACAGTCTGGATAACGGCCTGACCTGGAAACCTTTTCCGAACAAACCTTTCCCGGGCGCGCACAACGGACGTATCGCAGTCGCAAAAGACGGATCGTCCATTGTTTGGATTCCGCAGATCGAAGAAAACCGCCCGGATTCCTCGCAACCGTTTTACTCCAATGACAAAGGGCTTACTTGGACGGCATCGGAAGGTGGGCCGCATTCGATCATGGAACGTGGTGAGGTATGGAGCTGGGAACAGCCCATCGTTGCGGACAAGGTCGCCCCCCACACGTTCTACATCTACAACCGGGGGGAAATCCATGTCAGCACGGACGGCGGAAAAAAATTCAAGCAGGCTGCCGCAGCTCTTCCCGACCGACGCTGGTGGGAAAAATACACACTGGTGGCCGGGGCAGCAGAAGGGGAACTCTGGATGGCTTTTCCGGAACCCGATTGGAAACAGGATGGCAACGGTCTGTTCCACTCGAAGGACGCCGGTGAAACGTTTTCAAGAGTCGCCAATGTGGACGAGGTGTTCCTTTTTGACGTAGGCATCGGCCCCGGGGCGGATATGGCCGCCCACTACCTTCTCGGGAAAGTGGGCGGGGAATTCGGGATGTTCCTCTCCCTTGATGGAGCCACCACCTGGACCAAGATCAGCGACAAGTCCCAGCAGTTCGGAAATCTTCCCAGCACCCTCACCGCCAGCCAATCGGACTTCGGTCGGGTCTATGTAGGTCTCGGCGGGGGAGGATACGTGCAAGGCCGTTTGGTTGAAACCAAGTGACGGCTGTCCGCCGGGGGACTTGTAGCCATCCCGTCCGGAACCTAAGCTCCCGGAGCCAGATTCATGAAATACCTTACGCTCGCTTTCGCGCTGTTCTGCGCCTCATTCGCTTCCGCCGAACCTTTCCGGCCGGCCTATCATTTCACTCCGGAGAAAAACTGGATCAACGATCCGAACGGACTGGTTTACTTCGACGACGAATACCACCTCTTCTACCAATACAATCCCCACGGCGACCAATGGGGGCACATGAGCTGGGGACACGCGGTGAGCAAGGATCTGCTGAAATGGGAGCACCTTCCATTGGCTCTCGCCGAAGAGGACGGGATCATGATTTTCTCCGGATCAGCCGTGATCGACTGGAAAAACAGCAGCGGATTCGGGGTGGGGGATCAGCCTCCGATGGTCGCCATCTACACCGGCCACCGTGATGGCCATCAGGACCAGCGGCTTGCGTTCAGCAACGACAAAGGAAGGACGTGGACGAAATACGGGGACAACCCTGTGCTCGATCTGAACCTCCCCGATTTCCGCGATCCAAAGGTCATTTGGCACGAGCAAACGGAACGCTGGGTGATGGCCGTCAGCCTCTCGAAGGATGACAAGGTTTCGTTTTTCAGCTCGCCGGATCTCAAGTTATGGACGCACCTAAGCGACTTTGGACCTGCCGGCTCCACAGAAGGTCTTTGGGAATGTCCGGATCTGTTCAAACTTCCGGTCAAGAGCACTGCGGGAATCGAGAAATGGGTGTTGTTGCTTAATGTCAGCCCCGGCGCACCTGCCGGGGGATCCGGTTGCCAGTATTTCATCGGTGATTTCGATGGAAAGACCTTCACCCTCGATCCCGGCCAATCGCCTGACGAAGCCCTGTGGCTCGATTACGGCGCCGATAACTACGCCTTCGTCACTTGGTCTGACATCCCGGAGGACGACGGTCGCCGGATCGGGATCGGCTGGATGAACAACTGGGGCTATGCCGGAAAAATTCCGACCCGGCCATGGCGCGGCGCGATGACCCTGCCCCGCGAGCTTTCAGTCCTGAAGACAAACGAGGGCATCAGGCTACTCCAGCAACCTGTCAAAGAATCCCATAGCCTACGCAAAGGGGAACCAATCCCCTTCGCCGGGGGAACCATAGCCGAAGCGAACTCCTGGCTTGCCGGTCTCAAGGATCTGCCGGATTGCTTCGAATTGGAGATCGAGTTCGAGAATTTGACCCGGGAATCGGAAATCTCCCTGGAGATCCATACGGCGGAAAATGAATTCACTTCCGTAGGTTTTGACAAAGGAAACGTCTTCATGGATCGCACCAAGTCCGGGAAAACTGATTTCGCCGAGGGCTTCGCACGAAGGCACATCGCTCCCTATCTCCCTGAGGACGGCCACCTCTCGTTCCATCTCTTCCTCGACCGCTCTTCCCTTGAGCTGTTCGCTGAAGACGGGGAAATCGTGATCACGAACCAGATTTTCCCCCTATCCGGGAAGCGTAGGCTCTCACTTGAAAATGACGGGAGACCAGTCAAAATCAACCGGTTGGTGATCCATAGTCAGTAATTAGGCACGAAATCTACATTAAAGCATCATAGAGATATTGCCTGTATCAGATTCAACTGTTCAAGTTTCCCCCAGTCGATTGCCGTCTCATGCTTGAGGGGAATCGATCTCAACTGTTCTTGAATCGCAAAACCCCAAGTGCAAATCCCCAATCAAAATATTATGAAAAAAACAACAACCCTCAGTCTCGCATTGGCATCCGCCGCAACCATGATTGCTTCCCAGTCGGCCATGGCAGCCACTTATCTGGAAACTTTCGAAGGTGTCACCGCCCCGCAGGATGCGGATGGAACCGCCGCCTCTGCGTTTGCAGATGACTTTACCTCCAATACGGTTGGACGCACCGGAACAATCATCAAGCCGGCGTCGAACACCTACTTCGAACTGAATACGGACGCCACCTCATCGACCAACTGGGGATCGGGTCATACGTTCAACCTCGGTGCCGCAGGATTTAGCGGACTGACCACGACGACACTCTCCGACATTACCCTCACCGCTGATCTCTGGGGTTCCGGTTTCACTGGTGCGACGGGGCCGGTGAACTTCGAGTACCAGCAGCGGGATTCCGGAAACAACCTTATTTTCTCGGCCACCTTCTTCCTTGGTGTTACCGGAACCCAAACCAATTTTGGAGGTAGCTTCGACAACGCAGGGTTTATCGGCGGCACCAACGGCACATCTTCCACGCCCGTTCTTGACCCGGACTTCCATCAGATCCTCACATTCTACAGTAATTTCGGAGGTAGTGCCTGGACGGACGGGCCGAATAAAATCCTCAACATCGACAATGTCTCCCTTACAAATGTCGTTCCCGAGCCAAGTGCGGTCACTTTGCTGGGTCTCGGAGCCGCCGGTATTTTGCTCCGCCGTCGCCGGGCATAGTCTTGATTACCTCAAACCCTTCTCTCTCCTGAATTGCAGAGGGGTTTGAGAATATCGGCTTTTGAACGCGGCACAGAACGCAGAACTGCTGCCGAAGCCTGCCTTCGTTGCCACCTCGGTGACAGGAAGTGAAGTCTCCTTGAGCAGCCGCCGGGCTTCCTCGAACCTCCTTTGCCGCATGACCTCGCTGGGGTTCCGGTTCCAGATTTTCTTCAGCCGGCGTGAGAGGTGGAATCGAGAATAGCCCATTTTCTGTGCGAAATTCTTCATCCTGCGGAAGCTTCCGGCAACGGAGCTGGTGAGGTTCACCGAAGCAGACGGCAAACGCTTGCCAGTCAGCGAGTATGCTGAACGCGAGTTGGACAAAATGCCAAAATTTTAGGCACCTGCCAGCCACAATGGACATCAACGGGGCTGATGCTCATGCCGCCGATATACCGTCGCGCATCACGTTTTGTGAACCAACACGCTTTCGGCCAAACGCATGGACTCACCCGCTCCGAGCAGTTTGGAGTGCGGATGGCTTGCCTCCGCTTTGGGGCTGGATGACTTGCCCTCTGTGGTGCGGAGCGACAGGGAAGGGAACGGGGGCGAACCGGATAGACCCCGAGAGGCAAGCCTCCCTATCGAAGACAAAGGCAAGCCGGCCGACTTCCAAACGAAATCACAAAACCTTTTGCACGGTAGTATATCAAGCGGCGATCCTTCACGGAAAGTGCCTGATAGGATTCTTCGAGCCGTCAAATTTGGACGTTTCGGAAACATGCTCTGCCTGGGGTTTTTTCGCACCCATTTTTACGATTGTAACCGCGTCCACGATAAAACCGGACGATGCGAAGGTAAGCATATCAGAGGACCCATAAATGAAAAAGAAACCAAGCGGTTGGCTTGGTTCCTATCTCTTCCCGGCTTGGCGGGAGGAAATTTCATTGATTCTATGCCCGGCGGCGGCGAGCGAGGAGGGCCACCAGACCAAGTCCGGTAAGAGCGAATGCAGAAGGTTCGGGAACTGGGGCAAAGCCGATGTCGGTGGCATTTTCTGCAACTCGAATCGCATCGACTGCAATCACTGGATCAGGTTCTCCAAAAAAGTTTCCACTAAACTGGATTGCGTCGAAACTCGCGTCTGCGACACTCGAAACAATCCCACCGGTGGGAGCAATACTCAGATCAGGATCAAAATATTTTGTTACCGTGTCATTACCAGCCTGGAACTGGATATGGATGACAAACAGATGAACGTTTCCGTCCAAATTGTTCTGAGTAGTCCTAAGTACTTCTGCATTATCTTTTAAAAGATTGAATCTGAACGTATCGCCACTGTTTAAGGCGGTGTTGGTGAGTCGCTGATTTACGACGCTGAACCAAAGCTCCGTGCCATCCAGACCAATGTCGCTGCTTCCGTTAAGATAGGAAGAAAACGCGCCAGTGCCCATCGTATCAAGAGTACGGGTGGCGTTCCTAAAGTCGGATCGGTAGGTTACATAGCCGCCACCGCTGCCATAACCGGCGTAGGTAACTGGGGTAGAGTAGCTTTGCCGTGGATCCTCAGGCGCCGGGTTGTTGGTAGCACTCCACGCAGTACCCCATCCTGTTCCACCAGACTGGCCGTTCAGGAGCACCCCATCTGTGTAGCCAAAGTCCTCGGATGCCAGCACGGCGGCATTGGTCGCAGGCGCTAAGACGATCCAAGCCATTGATATTTTAGCGAATTTGTTCAGTGTTTTCATAAAGATTTTATTGGATTTCAAGTTTTTCACTAGATCGTTAACACCTGTATGAGAGGCAATCGATCTGCTGGAGGAGACCACAAATCTTTGATGGGAGCAATCATCTATTGGTGTTATAATGTAGATCGTGTGCTGTGTTTCGGCTGTCGCTGTGGATAGCATTCCCATCAGGTCATTATTCCGTAACCCCAAGTTCACAAACGAAAAGCACGATGCTACCGGCCGGGAATTCATAGGATGCCCTGCCATCGGTGGTTACGAGGTCGGCTTGCGGAACCATGTCTTTTTCGGCGGTCGTTTGAAAAACCTTCGCAGTGGATCCGCTCATCCCGGAGAGGGTAGTTGTTAGCGCGGAGGAGGTGGGGTTGCAAACGAGAAAGACCACGGTTCCGTCGGGTCGCTCGAAGGCGACCGTATCGATCTCGAAGGCGTCGTTGGCGATGATTTCCGGGTGATCAGAAGTGACTTTGCGGACGAGCGACCCCGGAGGTGCTGCGTTCCAGAGTTTGCTGAATATGTGGTAAAGTTTTGACTTTTTTAGATCGGAATCGGTGCCGGTGAGCAGCGCCTGCAGGTGGTTGGGAGGATCGGTGGGGCTGTAGCCCTGCCACCAGAACCAATAGTTGTGCGGGAGGGTGGCGATCTCGCGGTTGAACTGGCGGATGGCCGTCATGGTGAGTTCCATTTCATCCATATCGTTTTCAAAGTCGATGGAATGCTCGGTGGCCCAGAAATCCCATTCGGGAAACTCACTATGGAGGCGGTTGAGAGAAGAGGAGTATTCCCCAAGGTAGGCTTTTTTGTCCCATTTATCGCCTTTGGAGAGATCGTAGGAATGTGAGGCGACCCCTGCCAAAGCAGCGGCGAGCGGATTTGGTTTTCCATTCACTTTCCCAAGAGCGGACCAACCCTTGTAGAAAATGGGGTTGCCATGAGTGCCGTCTCCATAATCGTTATGCTCGGGGCCGATGAGCTTCACGGTGGTCAGGCCTTCCTTATTGAGGGCGGCACGCAATGCGATGGCTACGCGGTGGTATTGGGCGGGCGAGTACAGGCAGGCATCGTATTCCGGGCTCCAGCGCGGCTCGTTCTGGAGACTGACGGCCACCGGTGCCGGAAGACCCTGGGTGGTCAGGTATTTGACCGCATTGGCATAATATTCGACAAACTCCGCCTCCTTGTCCTCGCGGAGGCTTGTTTTCGCTTTCTCGAAGGCGGCGTCCTTTTCAATACCCGCATACCAAGCGACTTTGTTGGTTCCGTCCCCAACCCTGCGCCAGAAGCTTCCATCGGTGCGGGCGGGTTCCTTCATGCTCGCGGGCGGGCTCCAGACGACGACCTTATATTCGGAAACGCCGCGTTCCTTTGCAGCCTGCAAGTGCTTGACCAGGTCGGTGATCTTGAACTTGTTCACCTTGTCAGAAGCTTTCGGATCGTAGTAGGTCGGCGCGAGATCGACACGGCCGATGGTGACTCCAAGGTCTTTCCAGAGGGCATCGAGGATGTTGTTTTTATCCACGGAGTCGGGGACATCCTCGCGGGCGACGAGGCCGAAGTCGGGCGACCAGTCGGACTGCCTATGATACCCGCCGAAGACGCCCCATCCCTTGATTTCCTGGAGTGTTTCATCCGTGACTGTGAGGGACGGGGCTTCGGAAAGGCCGATCCCGATTTGAGCGAAAGTGAGGGATGCGGCGAGAGCAATGGTTTTCATCAGGATTTTCAGGAGTCTTCAGAACAAAGGGAAAGAAGGGTGGGCCGACGATCCGCTGGCCTGCAATACACAAATCGTGATGGAATGTTGGTGGTGTGTGATTATCTCGGTTGGGGTGGATTCGCATCCGAAGCCAATCATTTCATTTTCCGTTCCCTGCGGTATTGGAGCGGTGTTTTTTCGAAACGGCCCTTAAATGCGGCACAAAAGGCAGAGCTACTGCCGAAACCTGCTAGATTTGCAACGTCTGCCACTGGAAGTGAAGTTTCCCTGAGCAGACGTCTCGCTTCCTCGAATCTTCGTTGCCGCATGACCTCGCTAGGATCTCGATTCCAGATTTTTTTCAACCTCCTCGAAAGATGGGAGCGGGAGTACCCCATCTTCTGCGCGAAATCTTTTACTGAGCGGAAATTCCCTGCCACCATGTCGGGGAGTCCGTGGTCATCATGGGGCAATTCAGGAACCTTGGGGGCTTGGTTCCGGCAGTCCTCCCACCAGGTGTTTAGCCAGCGGTAAGCTTCGGTTGACCAGAACTGCGGGGATCGGAGCGGCTCGTCCTCCACTAGTTTGCAGAACTTCCTGGCGAGTTTGATTGTATCCGATTTCACCGGGAGATCGTGGACTTGTCCGTAGCGGCTGATTACATGGCGAAAAAGATCGAGTCCGGCATCCCCTTTGAATCCGATGTAGATTCTGCGCCACGGCAGTCCTCCTTTTTTGTAAACCAACGTGCCGCGTCCCGGCAGCATGCAGGCGAGGGCGGTTCCGGGGCCGATTCGAGACGTCCGCCCACCTTCCTCGTATTCCACGTATCCGCTGATCGTATATGTCCAGAGCGCTGTCGGCTCGATCGACTGAAGGAAAAAGGGATTCGGTGGACGCATGGTTTTCTCTGTGTCATCGGAGCAGCATACGACTCGCGACACGGGACCGCTCCAATCGACCGCCTCGGGAATCAGAGTCGGCTCCTCGCTGTTGGGTTTTCTTGGGTTTTCGGGCATGTCGTATCTGTTTCGGAGGTAATTAGTCACGTTTTCTACATCGATCAAGCTTCGAGCGAATCGATCCTTGGAACAGTTCCATCCAAAACGTTTCGCTCCCTCGCCTGAAGAAATTCCAGGCGAAATTTCCAAGGAACCTGAAAGACGGCACGAAGCACTAGGCCGGCGCCGGGAGCGATGGAGCAAGGAGAGGCGGACGGCGTGCCCCCTCGGGTATGCTATCCGCCAATCTTCCTCTTCCACTCGCGGATACCATACCCGAGGGGGCACGCCGTCCGCGACTCCTTGTGCGTCCTCCGGCACCCGTTCAGCGCTCCCACTCGAAGGACATCGAGCCGAGTTCCGCGTCCGCCTGTTGGACGAGCATTGTTCGGCTTTTCTTCTTCTCGTTTTCGGTGCCCCAATGGTGGAACCACTCGACGCGGACCGTCACCGGTTGCTCACTGTTCGACCCGTCTCCAATCAACTGATAATCCCCTGTCCAAGCACGTCGGACTTGGAATTCGTAAATGCGGGAACTCTTCATCGTATAGGCTCCGGAATTCCACACGGTCTTCGCCATTTCAGGCTCCCGCATGTGGGGCACCAGATCTCCTCCAGCCATCGTGAGGACGACTCGGAGATCCGAGCTCATTGATTCTCGCTTGCATCCCGAGAGCGACGAGACCTCCGCGCCTGCTTTGGCAAAGTAATCTGTAAGAGCGACGACTGCTGGTGCAGGATCAAGTTCGGGCGACCTCTTGATGACATCGACAAAATATGCCGTGTCACCGGTGATCCGACCGAGGTCATGAGACACAAGGGCTCGGGTGGCTTCGTCGTCGAGATTCTGACCGAGTTCCATCAGGAGCTGCCGTGCTTTTTCCTTGGAACCAGTACTCGTCCAGCCAGTAGGCGAAGGCCCGGGTGCCCTCGATTGGGTTGGAGTAAAGTTCAAGCAGATTGGAAAGCACCTGCTCTCCCAATTCTTTCTCTTCCTTTGCGAAGAAAATCCCCGCGATTTCCACCACGATGGCGAAGGAAAATGGTTGGTGGCCATGCTCGCCATGCAGAATTTTCTGATAAAACGCCGCCGTGTTGTCATTCAGTCCGTCACGCCATACGTCGGTAAGTCCTGTGGAGGAAACGGGAAGTTCAGGGATTCGGATTTCTCCCATCGTCGGGCTTCCTTCCGCTTGGGAAGGTCTGCTCGCACCTGCGAATGGATCTCTATTCCCAGGGTCCGCCTGCTTGCGCGGAACGGGTGCATCGAAGGTTGGTGGCTGCGCGGGGCGTGCTGCGAGTGCTCCACTGTCGGAAAACGGATCTACATCCGAGTAGGGATCATCTGGCTCAAGCTCGACCACGATCATATCACCCCGCCTCAGCGGCACGTCCTTGTATTGGCTACTCCGGAGGTTGTAGCCAAATCTACGCGCATCGCGGTAGAGGAAGGTACGAGTCAGGTCGCCATACATGTTCACCCCGCCTGCTTGCCCGATGAATTCGCTTAGAAAAGTCGACGCGTCTGAAGTATAGATCCCGCGCTTTTTCACAAATCCCCGGACCGAGACATGCACGGGCTCGCCCTTTTTAGGATCGATTCCTTTTTGCCTCAGGGTATTGAGTTGCTGCAACAAGCTGTCGAGTTTCTGCCTCCAGGTATTGAAATCTTTTGCAGATTCTACCGAGTTTCCCTCCTTGATGATGTCGAGAGCTCTTTCCAGCCATTCTTCGTATGGTTTCAGGGCGGCGGTGTTGAGCTTCTCTTTTGGAAACGCTTCTCGCGAGGATTTCACCCAGATGGCGACAAGGCTGGCTTCCTCACGGACGGCCTCGTCCACCCAGGGAAACTCGGTCTTGTGCCAGTTCAGCTTCGATTTCCACGCAACTTGGAGGCCTCTCGGATCAAAGGAATTTTTCCGGCGGATTTCCTGCTCGTAGCGAGCGAGTTGATCCGGCTCGGGGGGCGGGATGCGATAGGTAATATGATCCTCGAATCTCTCCAGAACGATCAGGGACGTATGGTCGCTGGCCAGCCTCTCGTTCATCGCGAAAGTCCTGATGGTGTCCGCCGCTCCGAACTGCTCCAGCACTTCGAGGTGGCGTTGCGCCCAGGCGCGACGGACGAAATTCCATTTGATCCCTTTAGGTATCGGCAGATTCCCCCGGAGCTTGATGTCTCGCATACCGGTGGCATGGACTCGGACATTGGCGAGATCGGCCAAGGTCGTTTTCCCGGTCACGATGAAGCGGTCCCCATCCATCCACACGGCGTAATCTTTTCGGGGCAGGGCGCCAACGCGCACAGGGCCGCCGTTGGTCTGGAGTTGCGCCAGCCAGTCCGTTCGGAAATCTGCCCACATGCCTCCGAGATCATGCAGGAATGGGTCGGGTCGCTGATGGCTGAGTATATGAAAGTTGTCGATGAAACGTTTTTCCGGACGCAGGGCGGGGGAGAGCAAACCGCCATCGGTCACGAGAATCGTCGTGCCGCCGGATGGCTCCAGCGTTCGCAAATCAAGCGCGCCGTCATAGGTGATTTCCCGGAGAAATTTATTTAGGGAATCGGCCTTTCCATCGCGGATGCGAAACACCTGTTCCTCAGTCCCACCGTATCTTAGGATACGCAGGTTCACGTCCACATCACCCAACCATTTCCACAGTCGTTCCAGCTCGCCCAGCTCCGTTTCATGATCGCGGAAACGGCCGGAATACGAAGCGTCCCAGAGCAGGTGAAACGGCTTCCACCGGAGGCCCGGTGTCGCGTCCGCGGCTCTCAGCTTTGGATCGAGTAGGCCCTGGATGATGAAGTGGCACGACTCAGCGTCCGCCTGACGGGTCTGGATGACGGGCTTGTTCATCCCCGGTAGCTCCGCTTGTATGACCAACTCACCATCAAGACGAAGGTCGCCTTCCTTCCAGCTCCACTCGTTTTTTTTGTCTGCGGATGCGGCGTGAAATTTCCCTTTATCCTCGTCCCCGTAGGTCGGGCGGATTCCGGTCCCGAATACCTCAGAGTGAAATGAAGCGATCTCCGTGTCGTGTTGCAGGGGAAGCGCATAGCGCCCGTCTTGCCCAAGCCGCTGGATAAAGCCGATGCGCATCCTCCGGGTGCCTTCGCTAGGCAACGGGAAAATGCGTGTGCGGTAGCGGTTGTCCTCCTGTCGCTCGACGATACCCGGATCGATCATCCTGCGTTTGATCGTCTCGTAGGCGTTGAGTGCCCGCTCCTTTTCCACCGCTACGGCGGGTCTCATTTTTCCTTCGATATCGATGGCCCAAGTCGAGACCGTGGCTCCCTCCGGCAGTTGTAGTGAAAACTCGCCCTCCTGCGTGCGGTTTGTGTGATTGAAAACCTCCAGTTCATAAACCGTTTCCGCCAGCCAGCCATGGGTTTCCACACTGACCTTCAGCTCGCGGATCTCCAGCGGCTCCACGCCATCCGGTGTTTTGATGGTGACCAGAGGGATGCCGACCGATTCACGCGCCCATCCCGTGGCGCACGATGCCATCAGAAAGAGAACGAGCGCCAACTTTTTCATTCCGCTTCCTCCGGTTCCTCATCCAGACCCACATAACAGACCTCAGCCTTCACAAATGTCATTACGCGGAGATCTGGATCCGGCTGGCCTGTCTTCAGATTTACAGGGGTCTGGGACGACAAGAAAAACTGTTGGCCGGTCAAAAGCACGACCGCAGTGTTGCAGGCTACTTTGTAAAAAGTCGGCATTTCGACTTCAACTTCGCTCTCGCCATCCTTGTGTTTTCCATAGGTTGTCTTGCCGACCAGATAGACGATTTCCGGCAAGATCCGCAGTTCGATCAATTGATCATTCACGCCGATCGTTGGTTCCACTTCCACCGTCACCCCGAGATTCTTGGTTTCGAAAGCGGTTGCAAGAGGTAGTGTGGAAACCTCTGTCGGTTTTCCATCCGATTTCCCCGGTCGCTCCACGATCCCTCCGGGTTCATATTCTGTGGGGAAAATGTGCTCTGCGATGGATTCCACCGTGGCCCTTTGTCCGCTTCGGCAAGTGATCAAGGATGTCTCGATTACCCGTGCCTCTCCTTTCCCAATCAGGGCTTCCAAACTCGCACGCAGCGGCCCTCCATCCGTCGAGACTAGTCCTCCGGGCCGTTTTCTCTCTGCATCCTTCCGTAGAATTTCCGACATTTTCAAATGAGGAAGCTCGATCCACTCGACCTGAATACGCACCAACTTGGGCAGATCCTCAATAGGAACCTTTCTGCCGAGCGGATTGAACTCCAGCTCCTGCGACATGGCGGGTTGGAACAGCGGAGAAAGAACCAATAGTAGTAGAAAGGGGCGGATCGGGTTGAGCATGGGAAATGATTACAAATAATTGATCCGTAGCGATAGGGGATTTTTTGCATTCGAGATGCGCTGCCAGATTACGCGTTGGACTCCGCATCCGTCCTCCGCCATTCTAGGGTCGCATGCCGGATCCTACCTACGTAAAAAACGCCTTCGCACGTATCGCCGACCGCTACGTGATGACGAACCACGTGCTCTCTGGCGGGATGGACTTTTGGTGGCGGTATGTGGTTACGAACCGCATCAAAAAGCTTTCTCCGGAAAAGCTGCTCGATGTCGCCAGCGGAACTGGTGATCTCGCGCTGAAGATTCAGGATGAGATCCCGCATTGCGAGGTGGTCGCCACCGACTTCTGCGCGGAAATGCTCGAACACGCCGCCACTCGCGGAGTCCGCCAAACCCTGGTCGCCGACGCGCTTGCACTGCCATTTCCTGAAGCGGAGTTCGATGTCGTTACGGTCGCCTTCGGGCTACGCAACATGGGGGACTACAACCTTGCACTTGAAGAGATGCGCCGAGTTCTCAAACCCGGCGGGAGTTTGTTCATTTTAGATTTCTCGCTGCCGGAAGGTGTGCTCCGCAAGCCCTACCGCCTGTACCTTCACCATGTCCTGCCGAAGATGGCGGGAGTTCTTACTGGTGAGAAAGACGCCTACGAATACCTTGGTGGCTCCATCGAGCAATTTCCTGCCGGAGAAAAAATGACCGCGCTGCTCGAAAGCACAGGCTACACTCGCGCCACGGCTTCTCCCATGACTTTTGGAGTGGTCTCTGTGTATGAGGCGGTGAAGACGGAAGTCGTCGAATGAAAAACGCGCGGCGAGTGATCGGCGGATTGCTGTTTGCGGTCACGCTCGTTTTGGTGGGATACCCACTGTTTGTGACGAGCTATTATCTCATCGCCGATTCAGGGTTGCGTGGCGCGACTCCTTCGAAATTTGCCTACTCGCTGCATCGCTCGGTTTCGAAGAATCTCCCGGATTACGTCGATGAACGCATCGCTTCGGGAGTCGCAAGGACGCTATCGAGTTCTCAGATCACGGCCACGGAATCGCCCGTTTACGGTGCGTTTTTCTATCTGCTGGCTACCGCCAACTTGCAGGCTGTGTGGGAGGGGGATCGGTCACTTTCAAACGTTTCTCCGGCGGAATCGGGGAAGGAAGCGGTGGATGCCTCCTTACGCATCATGCTCGATGACGGGCACGCTCACTGGGTGAAGGAATACTGGGGTGAGGATTACATGACCGATCCCAATTGCTTCTACCGCATGCTCATGGTCGGATCGATCACCGCCCACCATGAGATTACCGGAGAAACTGGATATCTAGATCTCCTGAGAAAAACGGTCGATGATCTCGCCGCGGATATCGATGCCTCGCCGCACGGTTTGATCGACGACTATCCGGGGCAGTGTTTCCCATGCGATGTGACGGTGGCGATCGCGATGATTCTTCGCGCGGACCGTGCGCTCGGAACGGACCGTAGCGAGTGGGCGAGGGGAGCCCTTCGAAGAATGATGGACAACTTCGGCGATGAACTGCCTCCCTACACGGCGGATGCGACTACGGGTCTGCCTATCCTCGCAAGCCGGGGATGCACCAACGGTTTTTTCTTCTCTTACGCGCGTGAAATCGACCCGGAGTTGGCGGACAAGCTTTACACGAAGTTCGTCGCGGATTTCTGGCAGGAGAAATACGGAGCTGCTGGTTGGCGGGAGTTTCCGAAATGGGCGGAGGTTCCGGACTACTACATGGATCCCGATTCCGGACCCGTGGTGGAGGGTTTTGGGACGGGAGCTACGGGATTGGGACTCGGTGTGGCGAGAGCGCAGGGCGATCACGACCGCGCTGGAAAACTCGGGGCGGAAACATTGGTCACCGCCATCCCGATGCCCAACGGCAGACTGCTAGTGCCTTGGTTGGTTTCCGATCGTATTCACGCCCCCTATTTTGCGGAAATCACGATACTCCATCAGCTTTCGATTCTTCCTGAGGATGGGAGTAAAAACTTACCTCGTGCCACCATGCCGCCGATCATGTGGGTGCTATTGGTTTTCGAACTACTCGTGTTCGTGGTCCTCTGCCGGTGGAGTTGGAGACTTGCGTTCAGGAAGTCATCGGTTCTGAAACGATCGAAGTAGCTGCTGCGCAATGAAGTCAGAATCGCCCGGTTTGCTTCAAAGTGTGGGCCAATCGCGTGGCGGCTCCCTGCAATAGGGTTTCGGCGTTGGCGATGGCTTCTTCCAGCGTCATCGGGCCGTTGACGATGGAGCCGATTCCATCGAAGTGGAGATGGAGCTGGTCCTCGTCCGCGATACGACCAGCGAGTGCAAAGACCGGGATGCCATGGGCGCGGGCTAGCTTGGAAACTCCATGGGGGGTTTTTCCTTCGAGTGTCTGATGATCGAGCGAACCTTCCGCAGTGATAACTAGATCGGCTGGGGAGATCTTTTTCTCGGCTCCAAGGGCGTCCGCGATGCAATCAAAGCCTGACTCAAGAGTGGCTCCGCAGAATGTCATTAGCCCGAAGCCGATACCCCCCGCCGCTCCGGCTCCCGGAAACTCCGAGTGATCGGTCCCGAAGCTTGATTCGCAGACTTTCGCAAAATGAGCCATCCGCGCATCGGTCTCCGCAAGCTGGTCCGGAAGTAGCCCCTTTTGAGGACCATAAATGTAAGTGGCTCCTTTCGGGCCGAGTAGTGGATTTCCGACATCGCACGCGACGGTTAGCGGTGGAACTGAGATTGCGGCGGAGGAATCGATGGATGCGATTTGAAAAATGTTCGCGGGCACCGGTGCCAGTTCGCTGCCGTCTTCTCCCAGAAAACGGTGCCCCAGTGCAGCGGCAATTCCCATCCCACCATCGTTCGTCGCGCTGCCCCCGATACCGATCACGATGTTCGTGGCTCCCTCGTCCACGGCGGCGCGGATCAGTTGGCCGACTCCGTGGGAAGTGGCTAATGAAACGTCCCGTTCGATCTCGGAAATGCGCCAGAGGCCGTTGGCATGGGATGATTCGATGACGGCGGTGGTCCCGAGCATAAGAAACTCGCTATCCACCGGGCGACCCAGAGCGTCCGTGGTCGTGGTAGGTACAAGGCGACCGGGATGTTCCGAAGTCTTCATAAAGGCATCTAGGATGCCCTCACCGCCGTCCGCGAGCGGTAGGAGCGTATAGGTTGCTTCCGGGAAAACAGGAGTGAAGCCCTCGTAGATGGCGGCGGCGGCTTCAGCGGCCGTCAAGGAGCCTTTAAATTTATCGGGAGCGATGACGATGTTCACGGGGAAGTTGTGGTCGAAATTGGGTCAGAGGTCGAGAAAACGCGGAAACTTGGAACAATTTTTTGACAAGGAACGAATTGCCGTTTACAGAACGCGCCCCGCAAGTGGTCGATGCCTGTTGCGGACCCATTAGATCCACCAGTAACCGAATTTCAGACATGGCCAAGAAAACAACACTCAAAGCGGCTCCCCGCCTCCGCAGCGGCTCGGGAAAACTCAAGCAAATGCGCCGCGAAGGCTGGCTCCCATCCGTCGTATACGGTCGTGGAGTTGAAAACGAGAACCTCAAAGTGGATGCCAAGACATTCTCTGAGTTGATGGCCCACAGCGCATCGGACAGCATTCTAATCAATCTTGATGTCGAAGGTGAGGGCACTCGCTCCGTTTTCCTCAAGACCATTCAACACGATCCTCTCACCGGACTCGCGTTGCACGTCGATTTCCTCGCCGTCAACGATAAGACCGAGATCACCGCGAACATCCCCGTGCATCTCATTGGTGACCCGAAAGGTGTGAAAGCTGGCGGTATCCTCGAGCAATATCACCACACGATCGAAGTCGTCTGTTTCCCGAAAGACCTTCCGGATTCCTTCGAGAAAGACGTTTCCTACCTTGATGAAGCGGATTCCCTCCACATCGGAGACTTGGATATCCCCGAAGGCGTCAAGCCGACCCACGACGCCAGCATCGTCATCGCCCACATCGGAAAACCGGCCGCACTCGTTTCGGAAGAAGCCTCTGGTACGGAAGCTGGCGCAGAGGGCGAAGTGCCCGCGACAGGACAGAAAGACGATGCAGCTCCAGCAGGCGAAGAAGCAGCCGCAGCCGCCGAGTAGTCAAACGACAACATTGTTTCTCAAGAGCCCGTGGTTTTCGAACCACGGGTTTTTGTGTTGCTGGCGAGTATCACATCCGTGTTATGCGCGATTCAGATTTTCGTGAATTGTGATGATGGCTGATAGGTTTCGAATTTTGGGTTTGGATTTTCGGGGAAGCCGTGCGTCCGTTATTGCATGAGCACACCTACGATCCAATTACGTGATGGAACGAAACTGTCGGCCATCGGGCTGGGGACATGGAGATCGGAGAAAGGCGAGGTGGGGGAGGCGATTCTCTCCGCGATCCGGGCCGGTTACAGGCACTTCGATTGCGCTCCGGTCTATGGGAATGAGAAGGAAATCGGTGAGGCGTTTGCGAAAGCGTTTTCAGAAGGTCTGGTGGTACGGGATAACGTATGGATCACCTCCAAGCTCTGGTGCGATAGTCACGAGCGGGATCAGGTGGTGCCCGCTCTGAGAAAGACTTTGCAGGATCTTCAGCTTGATTACTTAGATCTTTATCTGGTGCATTGGCCGATCGCGCTGAGGCATGGGGTGGGTTTCCCGGAAAAGGGTGATGATTTCCTCACCGCTGCGGAGGCTCCGCTCGGAGAGACTTGGAAAGGGATGGAGGAAGCGCGTGACTCCGGGCTGGCGCGTCACATCGGGGTTTCGAATGTGAATGCGGCGAAGCTGGAGGAACTCGCTCTTGGGGCGATTCATCCGCCAGAGATGAACCAGGTGGAATGCCATCCATTTCTGAATCAGAGCGAACTTTTGGAAACGTGTCAGAAGTTGGGTGTGGTAGTTACCGCCTACTGCCCTCTCGGATCTGGAAAGGAAAAATCGGGAGATACTCCTGATGTATTTCGAAACGAGACGATCGCTCGGATCTCTGAAGCTCATGGCGTAAGTCCGGCGCAAATCGCGCTGGCTTGGGCTGTTCAGCGCGGAACCGTCGTGATCCCGAAATCGACGGATGCAGGAAGGCAGGAAGAAAATCTCGCTGCTGGTAACCTCGATCTGAAGCCGGAAGAAATGCTGGAGATCGACGCGCTGGACCAAGGTTTCCGGTTCATCGACGGGAGTATCTGGACGGAGGGCGATTCGCCATACTCACTGGAATGGCTTTGGAAGGACGCAGGTATCAGATGAGAGAAGCTTTTGCTGAAGGTGCCGTGGGTTTTCTCCAAGCTCATCGCCCTTGTTTGTTTCTAGGTGGAGTCATCGACCACTCTGCGAATTTCTTCCCAGTCAGCAGACAAACAGAGGGGTGTCTTATGAATTCGAGACACCGATCTGATAGAAAGGCATCAGGAAGGGAATTTAACTTCCAAACCGGGATGCGATAGGGTGCCTTCTGGTATGGGAATTTCATTGGTGATCGGTCTCGGGAATCCGGGGCGACAATACGAGGGGACGCGGCACAATGTCGGATTCATGCTGCTCGATAAAATGGCGGCGGCAGCGGGTGTGGAGTTTAAGAGTGAGCCGAAGTTCCAAGCACATTTCGCGAAGCTAGGAGATGGAACGATCCTGATGAAACCGCAGACGTTCATGAATCTGAGCGGTCGATCGGTGCGGCAATTTCTCACGTTTTTCAAAATCGATCCGGAGCGCCTGCTGGTGGTCTATGACGATGTCGCGCTGCCACTGGGTCACCTGCGGTTCAGGGAAAAGGGATCGGCTGGCGGGCACAATGGGATCAAGTCTCTGATCGAGCATCTGGGCGGACAGGATTTTCCACGTCTGAAAATGGGGATCGGAGCATCGAAGCCCGGTGAAATGACCGGCCATGTGCTTGGAAAGTTTGCTCCGGACGAGAGGGAAGAGCTTGAAAACATGCTTGCCACCGCAGCGGAAGCCGTTCAGGTTTCGCGCTCCCAAGGCATCGCCCTTGCCTCGAACCGTTTCAACACACCGAAGAAATCGGAACCACAACCTCAAGCAACCAAGAACAAAGAAGATGAGTCGCAAATACGAAGGCCTGATCGCCCTGACCACGAAGAGCCAGGAAGGCAGCATGGATGACCTTGTCACCGCCGTTTCAAAAGATATCGAATCCGCAGGCGCCAAGGTCGAGAAGATCGACAACATGGGCCGCAAGGAGTTCGCCGCAACTCCGCGCAAGATCACAGGCGCACACTATGTGACTTACACGATCACCGGCGAGCCGGATTGCATCACCAAGATTCAGGAAAAGCTCGCACTCAACGATTCCGTTTACCTGCAGCAGTTCAATCGCGTCGCATAACACGGACCGGTCCGCCGGATTCCATTTATTCCTAGAACACTGACTTCCTCCTGACATGGCCAATCTCAACAAAGTGATGCTCATCGGAAACCTGACACGAGATCCGGAGCTCCGGCACACGCCCAAAGGATCCGCCGTGACGGATCTCGGAATGGCTGTGAATCGTAAAATCGCAGATGGGAATGGCGGATGGAAAGACGAGACGACCTTCGTGGATGTCACGGTCTGGGGCGCCACAGCGGAGAACGCACATAAATATCTTTCAAAAGGACGCGGTGTTTTCATCGAAGGGCGCCTTCAGATGGATAGCTGGGACGACAAGGCGACTGGCCAGAAGCGGACCAAGCTCAAAGTTGTTGCCGACAATCTCCAGTTTCTTCCAGATGGAAAAGGTGGCGGTGGAGGATCGCGCTATTCTCAGAATGACAGCAGCGGGGGTTCATCCAGCGACAGCCGTTCCGGTGGGTCTCCTGCCCCGGCGGATGATTTCGCAGAGGAGGATGATATCCCGTTCTGATCTGCGGATCGCTCTCAGTCAATTTTAGGAAGAGACGGCCGTCAGGTCGTCTCTTTTTTTTCTCCCGCTGAGGAAACGGAGGGATCTTTTCCTTCACTGTTCCAAAAGGGAACACCTCGCATGATGGCGGCGCGGCCGATCATTTGGCCTGCGATAGGGGTGGTGAGGTAGAAAAACGCGATGATCAATGCGCTCTGGATGATCACGCGTGGCTCTGGGGCTAAGACACAAAGAGCGATGAGGATGAGCGAGAGACCGAACGCACCCGCTTTGGTCGCGGCATGCATACGGCAGTAGAGGTCCGGCATGCGGACTACGCCGAGGGCGGCGATGAGGCTGAAGAGTGCGCCGAGGAGGATGAGGATGCTGGCAAGGATGATCATAAGGGGGCGTCTTTGTTTTCCAGATAGCGGGCGAAGGCGACGGTGGCGAGAAAGGCGATGACTGCGATGGCAGTGGCTACGTCGAGGTAGGAGATGAAACCGCTGTGGGCAACGGCCAACGCCACGTGCGCCATGATCAGTGCGGCGAGAAGATCCAGGGCTACAATGCGATCCGGGGCGGAGGGACCCTTCCAGATGCGGTATCCGGCCAGTAGCATGGCGACGGCGAGGATGGAGTGCGCTGCGAGGGCGACCCAAGCGGGGATGGTTTGGAAAACGGAAAACATCGTTTTTTAGAATACGCGGCGGATGCGGCGGAGGTAGTTGGTTTCGATATCCTGTGCGGTGGTTTTTTCCGCATACATGCAATGCACCTGGAGGTGGCTGCGCTCTTCGTTGACATCGAGACTGAGGGTGCCGGGGGTCATAGTGATGAGGTTGGAGGCGGCGAGAAGTTGTCGGTCGGTGAGGCCGGAAATTTCCACCTCGATCATTTCCGGGCGCATCAGGTGGGTGGGGGTGAGGACGTCGAAGGCGACGCGGACGTTGCTGACGACGACCTCGTAGAGATAGAAGACGAGTAGCTCGATGGCGTAGTAGGTTCGCATGGGTGGTTCAGGATTTAGGTGTTAGAACCGTTTCGATGTATTCGGTGGGATTCAGCAACTGGTCGGAGGCTGTTTGTGCGAGGACGAAGAGGGGATTGCTGAAAAGGCCGATGATCACGGTAAGCACCGCGAGGGCGACGCAGGGGGCGGTCATGGAAAGGGGGAGTTTTTTCCCGGCATACGGATCGGTGTCCGGGGAATCGTTTTCCTTATTTTTCCAAAAAGCCTCTGCCCAGATCTTCGTCATGGAGAAAAGGGTGAGGACTCCGACGAGAAGTGCGACGGTGACGAGAACGTAGTGTTGGGTCTCCAGACCTGCGCGGATTACGGTGAACTTCGCCCAGAAGCCGGATAGGGGCGGGATGCCACCGAGGGAGAAGGCGGGAATGAAGAAGAGGATGGAGAGGCCGGGCGCCCATTTGTAGAGACCTCCGATTTTCTTGAGATCCGCGGTGCCGCATTTTCTGATGATGAGACCGGTGATGAGGAAGAGGTTCGTCTTCACGATGATGTGGTGGATCGTGTAGAAGATCGCTCCGGCGATGGCCAGCGAGCTGCCGATGGCGAGGCCCATGACCATGTAGCCGATCTGGGAGACGATGTGGAAGGAGAGGATTTTCCGGATTTCGTATTGGACGGCCGCGCCAAGCACGCCGGTGACCATGGTGGCACCTGCGAGGAAGAGGAGGGTTCCTTGGACGACATCGAACTGGGTGTTGAAGAAAAGAGTGTATGCGCGGATGAGGGCATAAACGCCGACTTTGGTGAGCAGGCCGGCGAAGAGGGCGGAGATGGTGATGTTCGGTGTGTGGTAGGAGGCGGGGAGCCAGAAGAAGAAGGGGAAGATGGCCGCTTTCACCCCGAAGGCGGCGAGCAGGAGCATGGCGGAGGAATTGATGAGGAAGGCGTCTTCAGTTTGCGAAAGCTGGAAGGCGATATCCGCCATGTTGAGGGTGCCGAGTTTGCCATAGAGAAGGCCGATCCCGCAGAGGAAAAGGATGGAGGAAAAGAGGTTGATGACGAGGTATTTGACCCCGCCTTCGAGTTGGTCGCGCTCACCGCCCATGGTGATGAGCACGAAGGAGGAAAGGAGCATGATTTCAAACCAGACATACAGGTTGAAAAGGTCACCGGTGATGAAGGCGCCATTGACGCCCATGATGAGGAAGTGGAAGAGGGCGAAGTATTGCTTCCGGACGAGGGTTTCCGGCACTTCGCGGTAAGAATAGACGGCGCAGGCGAGGGCGACGACTCCGGTGATACAGACCATGGAGGCGCTGAATACATCCGCGATGAGTGTGATGCCGAAGGGGGCTGCCCATTTGCCGGCTTGAATGACGATGTAGCCGGAGGCGAGGGTTTCCCTGAGAAGAACGGCTGAAGATATGAGCAGGAGTGCGGCTCCACTGATTGCGGCGATGCGCGAGACGGTGGGTCGGTTTCCATTTCCCAGACAGACCAGAGCGGTGATGAAGGGAATCAGGATGGATGCGAGGAGGAAGATCATGAAATCCGATCGGTCTGATTGAAGCAGTTGATGTCATCCGATTTCACGGAACGGTATGCCTTGAGCAGCAGGGCGATGGTAAAAATGACGAGCCCGAAGCCGATGACGATGGCGGTGAGCACGAGGGCCTGTGGGATGGGATCGGCATGGCCGAGGGGAGCCGTGCCGGTTTTCCCATCCGCGAAGACAGGGACGGAGGCAGTGAGTCCGGCGGAGGCGAAGACGAGGAGGTTGGCTGCCTGTGAGAGAAGCATGATGCCGATGATGACTTTCATGATGGATCTACGGAGAATGCAGTAGATACCGGCGGCGAAGAGCGTGCCGATGAGGATGGCGATGAGAAGTTCCATGTTATTTTTCAGGTTGCTCGGGCTCCGGACAGACGTCCTCACCGAGGGCGATGGCGCATTTCACGGTGAAGGCGATGACGGCGAGATAGACACCGATATCGAAGAGGAGTGGGGTGCCGAGTTTCAGTTTTCCCAAAACGGGGATCTGCCATGTGGGTGCCCAGACGGATGTCATGAATGGATCGCCCAGAAAGAGGGAGGGGATGCCACTGAGCATTGCCAGAGCGAGGCCGACGGTCAGGAGGGTCATTGGATCGACCCTGAGGGTCTTCACGACAGCGGGCCAGCCGTGTGAGAGAGCGCGGAGGAGGATGGCGGATGCGGCGATGAGACCACCGATGAATCCGCCCCCGGGGTAATTGTGCCCGCGGTAAAGTGCGATCAGGGACAGCGCGATAAGGATGGGACCGAGGTAACGGTTCGCGATGGTGAGAATGGTGGAGTGCATGTCAGGGATCTGTTTTTGCGAAGCGTTTCCCAAGGAGCGACCAGACGCCGATGGAGGCGATGGCCAAGACGCAGATTTCGCCCCAGGTATCGAGCGCGCGGAAATCGACGAGAATGACGTTCACGACATTCGCGCCGTGGGCGAGGGGATAGGACATGTCGGTGAGGGTGTCGGACATGCGGCCGCCAAGGGAAACGGACTTCGATTTCAGGACGAGGACGGTGACGACGATGCCCGAGAGAGCGGCCACGGATGCATCGAAAAGCTTGGAGCGGCGGGAGGAGAGTTCGCGGTATTCCGGGAGCTTGTGGACGACCCATGCGAAGAGGACGACGGTGAGTGTCTCGACAAGGATCTGGGTGATGGCGAGATCGGGAGCGCTGAAGATGGCGAAGATGAGGGCGACCCCGTAGCCAACGGTACCGAGTGCGATGAGTGCGGTAAGCCGGGATTTTGAAACGACCGCGAGCATCGTGGCTGCGATCATGATGACAATGATGACCGTTCCGGTGGGAGTGAGGTTGTTGATGATGGTGAGATCTGCCATGCCGCCGAAACGGAGAAGCTTGGTGAGAATGAGTGCGCCGGTGGCAGCGATGATGATGAGCAGGTAGTTCCTTAGATATCCGGACTGGAGGGTGCGGGTCTGCCAGTGGGCGAAGGACAGGACGCCTTTGAAAATGGCATCATACGCGGCTTCGGCGCCAGGTGGGGTGATCTTCTTCTGGAGAGTGGAGATGTGTTCGCGGAAACGGAAGACAATGAGTCCGACGACCAGCGTCACCGCGCTGAGCAGGAGCGGAAGGTTGAATCCTGCCCAGAGTTTCACGACAGGATCGATGGGATAGCCGACAATCGTGGTGGAGGCTGCGGAAACGAGGGGTGAAAAAAGGAAGGGAAGAATTCCCGCGAGCAGGCCTGCCACAGCTAGGATCAGCGGGCCGATCAGCATGGAGGGAGGGGCCTCGTGCGGATGTTTCGGGAGGGAGGCGGTGCCATTTTTTTTCCAGAAAGGCAGGATGCCGGTGCGTAGCGCGAGAGCGAGGATGATTGCGCTGCCGGTGAGGAGGGTGGAAGTAAGGGCGATGTCTGCGCCGGAGTATAGGGTGGATTTGTAGGCATATTCCTTTCCGAGAAATCCATAGAGAGGGGGAAGTCCCATCTTCGAAAGAGCGGCAAGTGCGGCGGCGACGGCGGTGAAGGGCATGGTGGCGCGGAGTCCGCCGAGGATGCGCGTGTCGCGGGTGCCGGTTTCGTGATCGATGGAGCCGGCGACCATGAAGAGGGTGGCCTTGTAGAGGGCGTGGCCGAGCAGCACTAGGACGGCTGCGAGGACGGATTTCTCCGTGCCGATACCCAGCAAGAGGGTGAGCATGCCGAGCACTGCGAGAGTGGTGCCTGCGAGGATTTTCTTTAGGTCCGTCTGGCGCATTCCAAACAAGCCGCCGATGAGGAGTGTGATTCCTCCGGCAATGGTGAGGGTAAGGGTCCAGGCCTGGGTGCCGCCGAGAACCGGGAGCATGAGCCCCATGAGGAAGACCCCGGCTTTCACCATGGTGGCGGAGTGGAGATATGCGGAAACGGGAGTGGGAGCGGCCATCGCGTTTGGCAGCCAGAAGTAGAAAGGGAACTGGGCGGACTTGGTGAAAGCTCCTGTCAGGACGAGGGCGAGGATGGCGGGATAGAGGGGTGAGGCGATGATTTCCGGGCTTTTCGCGGCGAGCTCCGAGATAAGCCACGTGTCTGCGGTAGCGGCCATGAGAATAAATCCCGCTAGCAGCGCCATGCCGCCGAGGCCTGTTACGAGGAGGGCTTGGAGGGCGTTTTTTCTGGCTCCCGGATCCGCGTGATTGAAGCCGATCAGGAGGTAAGAGGTGATACTCGTGAGCTCCCAGAAGATGAAAAACAGAAGGAGATGGTCCGCCATCGCGATGCCTGCCATGGCGAACATGAAGGCGTAGAGATAGCAATAGAGACGCGCGGCCTGCGGGTGGCCGCCCATGTAGCCCGTGGCGTAGGTGAGGATCAGCGCGCCGATACCGGTGACGAGGAGTGCGAGCAAGAGACCCCACCCGCTGAGCTGGAGGGAAAATGTGAGATCGATAGCAGGAACCCAGGGGATTTCAAACGAAGGGAGGTTCGCTTGGAAAACCGAGGGTGCGGCGAAGGCGAGTAGCAGGAAGGCAGCGAGCGCGGGAATAGGGAGCACGAAAACACGCAGACTCACTGCCACTCTGGAAAGCAAGGGGGCGGTGGCGCTGGCTGCAAGTAGGACGGCGAGAGTGAGGAGGAGAGGCATTCGGGATCTGGCGGTGTTCAGCCGTGGAGTAGGGACTCAAGCAGATTCCGTCCCGTTCCTTTAACTTTCGCAGCGATGACAGGCACCGGTGCATGCTCCAACAGTGATTCGGCATTACTGCCAAGTAGCCAAGAAGAAACCGCATTTTTTCCCCGGCAGCTAGTGATGATGAGGTCGCTACCCAATTCGCGGGCAAGGCGGCTCGCTGCCATGGGGACAGAGCTGTCGATCACGATGTGTGTTTCCACCTCGACCCCGCGGAGATCGGTGTCTTTGAGAAAATCCCGATTCTGTTCTTGTGCAAATTCCTCGGCGATCGCGCACTGCTCTTCTTCCGGGATTGAAACCTTGTGGTGGACGTTTCCGAGATTGAAGACGTGGACGCTATCGATCTTGGTGAGACCCTCTGAGGCGGCGTATACAGTGGCGACATCTAGCGCATTGCGTGAAAACTCGGAAAAATCGGTCGGGACAAGAATGCGTTCCAGCTTGTTCGCGTGATTGGTAGGAACTGACATGACGGAACAAGGTGACTTCCTTGCGAGTTTTACGGCCATCCCACCGCCAAAGGCACCGCGACCCAGAATGACCAGGTCGCTGTCGTCACGCATGATCGTTTCCAAGATCGCGATGGCATCGCTTTTTCCTTTGGCTACCTCATACGAGATCTTGGTTTCGGGAGGTCCGCTCCAGTGATCTTCCACGAGGGAGTGCATTTTTTCCTGGATGGTTTCGTCGAGGGGATTCATCAGCCATGGATATTTGGCTTTTGTTTCCTCTGGGAAATCCGGGGTATCGAGCGCGTGGACAAAGTGGACGTTGTCGGATGTTGCGAGCCGGGCGATGCGTGATGCCCAGCAGATGGCGCCCACATCGAGATCGCGCAGACCGAGGGGGACGATAAGTCGTTTGTAGCGTTTCATATTTGTTGGCGGTTCAAGGGAGTTGTTTTCCACGGACAAGAGAGAGGACGGAGGCTGCGTCAAGTGAACGTGATCGTGATTCGATTTCTGGGAGATAGCGGTTGTGGAGTCGCTTGCCCTCTTCGGTGAAGTCGGAAAGGAGGGATTTCCTATCGGTCGTGCCGAGCGATCTGCCGCCCGAGTAATATTTTTCCGCGAGATGGCCGATGCCATACGTGGAAGCGAAGGAAAATGCGGATCCGGTGGCAACCGCGGCAGCTTTGCCCGCTGTTTTCCCGAGGGTTCTTTTTCCCAGTCCTTTCATGAGTTTTCGAGCGAAGCCTTCGACTACCTGGGAACCCATGCCGACACCGGCGGTGGCGAGAAATTCGACAATGCTGCGTCGGTCCAGTTCGGCTCCATGGCTCTTTCCGATGCGGTAAACCATTTTCATCTGCAGCGGAACAATCGCGACGGTTGCGAGAGTCTGTGGCAGGAGTTCCAAGGCTCCGTTGAGAATCGAGTAGCGCAGGATCATTCCTTTGTTTTCCTGAACTGCAGGCGGCGGGGACTGATCAACGACAGGTGCGAGAGCAAGTTCATCCACTTCATTGTCGAGAACGACGGTCTCATCTTTCGATAGGCCGAGGCGGTGGCTGAGATCTTCTAGAAATTTCGTTTCATCCGGAGTCATGGTTCCGTCGGCCTCGCATACTGCACGGGCCATCTCGTATGCGAGCATCTTGTCCTTGCGTGTTTCCAAGCCGGAGATTGCGTCGGTTAGGGAAGTTTTCCCCATCAAGATCGATCGGGAGAGGGAGGAAAGGTTGTCGGATTCCAGTTCAGCAGCCAGACTGGCGAGTTGTTGGCGTTCTCTATCGCACTTGTCGCCGTCTGAAAACGAAGCGAAGAGGCAGATGCGAAGTAAGGAATCGGAATGGGAAAGATTTTGCGTGATTGACATTTCACGAATAAAACGTCGCTTATATTCAAATTTGTTCAAAAATCGATGTGGTCGCTTGTAATTGCGGCGTTGGTTCGTCGCTTATGGAAGAGGGTATGGCGACAGGTGGACTTGACGTTCATCACATCCGCGAAGGAGGTGGTGTGAACGAGGCCTCATTCGGGTGGAGATTTTCTACGAATGGTTTGCGCTTTGACAGGTTGGGGATTTATTGATCGATGACAAAATTGTTCCTTTTGAAAATAGGTATATTGTTCGGATTCTCTGGTTGTCTTCTTTTTGCGGGTTCCAAACCGGCGACATCGGTTGCGGAATTTTCTACCGAGGAGTCGAAGAGACTGGATTGGCGGATTGTGGATGACCGTGTGATGGGGGGACGCTCGCAAGGGCGGTTGGCGATTACCCAGGACGGTATTTTGAAGTTCAGCGGGATCCTTTCACTTGAGAACAACGGTGGTTTCTCATCGGTTAGGTCAGGTGATGTTAAACTTAATCTGAGCGACGCGGAGCGTCTCGCCCTGCGGGTGAAGGGTGATGGGCGGCGTTATGAAGTTCATCTCTCCACCCCAGCACGTTCCGGTGGTCGCGGAATCACATTTGCGGGCTTCCTGCCTACAACGGGAGGAAGTTGGACAGAGGTGAAGATTCCATTCTCCGAATTTGAGGCTGACTTTCGCGGCGAGCGAGTGGAAGGGATAAAATTGGATCCTTCTAAAATTCTCCAAGTCACCTTAGAGTTGGTGGATAAGAAGGCCGGGGTATTCGAGGTGCAGGTCGATTGGATCCGAACCTATGGCGACGGCTAGGAAAGTTTGGATTGACGAGCCTTCAGACGTTTAACTCGTGTAAAGGAGGCACAAAAAGAGAGTAGAGAGATTTCGTTCCGGATCACAAATTCGAGTCATGGAGCGGTCGCGATCAGGTTCTGTAGTCCAAGGCCTTGGATCTGCTTGAAGTCGTTCTCGTTCTGGGTAACGAGGGGCATTTCCTATTCAAGAGCGATGTCGGCGATGATGGAATCGCCTGGATTCATCTCTTTATGCCGGCGCAGCCGGATGGCTTTCTGGATCGCCGAGCTCGCGATAGGGATCGTGCCGGCGGACTTTCTCAAGTGCGGCTTCGCGTTGGGCGGCATCTCTGGGGTTGCGGAGAGTCTGTGGCGCTTTGATTTCTCGTCCACGGATTCGACGCTCATCCGGACGTGTGCCCGGCCAGCTTTCAGCCATGCGGGTAGCGGGGATCGCAGCTTCATGCTGCCATCGGCTCAGTTCTCGATGTCTGTTTCCAGCTACTTCATCGGGTTTCAGGTAACTGGACTTAAGGAAAGGTATAAGCGGGAAGTAGCGATTGCTTTAGCTGGCGAGTCCTCTTCTGCACACGCCTCCTGAAGGCAGCGCGCCTATATTGGCTAGAAACTTCTGGGCATCTTCAGCGCCTCATCCAGTTTCTCCCTCGACGTGGTCTTAGCAATCTTCGGGTACTTAGACGATCCATCAGGATCGGACTGCTGTTCCTCTGGAAGATAAGGCGCGGGCCGGAGATTTCCATGGTGGTGATTTGGTTGGAGGCTGCTTCGGCTTTGATGCGGGCGATGGTTAGGAGGTTTTTGATGGGGTGGGGGAGGCGGTCGTGGCGGTCGATCCGCTTCAGACCTCCACCCGCAAATCGCGCATACTCCAGAGTTGCCCTTTTGCGGCTGGCGGCAGGCCTCGGATTTTCCGCGCCCCGTCTTTGCGTTTTGATGAAAAGCGATCCCGAGAGGCGGCGAAGGCCTGGTTGACGAACTCTCTACTGCCGATGACAGCCCCGTCATTGAAATATCTAACACGATGCCCGAGAATTTTCGCGACGGAAAGCTCCTTGAGCGCCGCACCAGTCTCACTGCTTTCAAGTGCTTCCGTATCGTTTTGGTTCTTTCCATGAGTCCCATTGGCGGAAGCTTGGCCTCTTGCCTTTTCAGGCTTTCGCTCCAAGGCCATGCCCAAGAGCCGTCTGTATCCTCGTGAAACATCCCGCCACTTCCCTGAATCGAAGCCAGTTCCGTTATGGCAGTGGTAAGCTCTGACTAGTCCCTCCCGCGCCTTCTTCCCATTGCCCTTGTTTCCTCCGCCCACAGCCTCCCCATAGCTGCTCCACCGGTATTCCGCCGGATCATCCACCATCCCGGCACGCACCGGATTGAGATCGATGTAAGCGGCCATCGTCCGCGCCGCCGTTCCGCTCTCCACGATCACACTCTTAAATCGCTCTTCCCAAAGGGTTCCCGAGCGCTTGTGCTTACGGTTGAACCAGCGGGTGAAACGGATCAAAAGCCCCTGCATGTAGTGGCTAAGGGATTCCATGCGGTAGGTGAAATGCTCGTGAATTTCCCGCACCCGCGCCTCGTTGCCGCCAACAAGACCGCCCTCGGTTCTGGCAGCCGCAAGCTCCCCAGCCACTCCCGCTCCTCGTCCCCAAATGCGAACCGCCGATCTACAACACGTGAAACACAGTGGTAAATCACCGGTTTTTCCTCCGAATCAGCCCAAGCTGCCAGCCAACGTTTCCTACTCATGTCCGCATGGAGTGCCCCCGTCCTTTGAGCCAAGTTCTATGAGTTTTGAGATAAAGATCGCATCACAAGCCCGGATGATATCCAGTCGCTCCTGTGTGACTTCACCCGGGCAGCGAACTGCAAGACCGGGACCAGGAAACGGTGACGTCCAAGAATATCCGGAGCGATTCCGAGAGAATATCCCAACTCACGGACCTCGTCCTTGAAAAGCTCCGCCAGAGGCTCATCTCATGATCCTTGGGAAGATCCAGAGTCTGAAGCCGCTTGGCAAGCGTTGTGCGGAAGTTTCCAACTTTGGCGAAATCCTTTTTCTCGTGACTGGGGCGCGGCACCTTCCAACAACCGCTCCCTGGATTTCGGGAGACATCTTCGGCTTCCTACCGCCACCCTTGCCACGGGTGAGCAACCAGGTGATTGCTCCATCCCGGAAACACTTGGCCCACTCTTTGATCCGGCTTGGATGCCTTCCAATGATTGACGCGACCTCTTCGTAAGATTGGTCCGTTTCGAGCAGGAGCTTGATGGTGCGGAGTCGCTCCTTCTTCCATGGTTCCTTTTTACTCCTGAAGCAGTGATAACACTTCAGCTGCTTCATAATTCAGATCCAGTCGAGCGCGTTTTCTCCCCATGCGCTCAGTGTAGCAGTAAACGCAAAATTGCCTCTTCCGTGTTACGAATTGGCGCAGATTCGAATCTTCTCGTCGATCGAAAACCCCGACTGAAAGTGACTCCGCTTCCACGACCGGAGTGGTGAACTAAAAACCTTTCACTCACGAATTCGGAGACGAATGGAGACCTACTTGTCTTCCTCGCGTTGTTTGATGCGATCGGAGGCCCGGCGGACACGGCTTACGTATTGTTCTAGGCTTTCGCTACGCTTCTCTTGCAAGGCGGCTTCGAGGACTGGCAGAGCTTCTTCGTAGCGCTTTTCGCGGACATAGAGTTGGCCGAGTCCGAGGTTGGCTGGGTAGGCAGTTTTCTCACTACGAGCGGCAAGTTGGAAGTGGGTCCGGGCTTCGCGCAAGAGTTCATCGCGAGCATCTCCGTCCTCCATTTCCCGAGCGCGTTGGTCTTTATCGCGGGCGACTTCAAGCAACACCTCAGGGTCCGCCGGACGCGCGGCGAGGAGAGTTTCAAGGACTTGAGAAATACGGGGTTTGTCTCCCAGGGCGCGAGCGATTTTCACTTCGGTAAGAGCGATGGCCAACTTGTCATCTTCACTGAGCGCCTTGTCATGCGCGCGAAGGCTTGTCACCAATTCATCGGCTTGCTCGGGCGCTCCATAATCACTCAGAATGCGGGTCGACTTGAGGATCTTATCCACGTCGGGCGACTTGGCCTGAGCGAGGGCCGCGCGGTAGGCAACGAGAGCCATGCTGGGTTCGCCAGCATCCATGTGCAAGTTGCCAAGCAAGGTAAGACTATTCTCATCGGCGAGTCCTTTACGGTGCATGATTTCCAAGTTGAAAATCGCATCCTCCTTTTTCTCCATCGCGAGGTAGCTGCTCGCTTGCTGGAGCCAAAGTGCCTTATCGTTCGGGTTCTCACGTAGAAGCGTGCCGATCATCGATACAGCTTCGGCGTGTTTTTCCTGGCTGATGAGTGCCTGGGCCAGACCGAGTTTCCAGTCCCGTGAGTTGGGATCGAGCAGGTAGGCCTGCCGGTAGGCGTTCTCGGAAGCCAGAGCATTGTTGCCATTCAGGTGGCAGTAGCCGATCAACCCGAAAACTCGGCCCGAAGATTCACCAAGCTCCACCGCGCGTTGAAACATCGGCAAGGCGAGGTCGAGTTTGTTTTGGGAAATGTAGAGGAAGCCGAGATTGGTGTAGGCACGGCGGAAACGAGGGAATTCCTTGATCGCTTCCAAGAACCGCTCGCGGGCCGATTCGATTTGGCCGTTTTGAAAATACAGATTGCCCAAAACGAAAATGAGCGCAGGGCTGACCTCGGTCGGTGGCGGTTCCTCACCACGGCGCAGTCGGCGGCGCGGCGGGTTCTTCACCTCTTCCATGTATTTCTGGATTTCTTGCTCCGCTTCCTTGAATTTTGAAGCTTCGAAAAACTCGCGCACCCGGCCTAACAATTCCTGTTCGGGCGGGGAAATGCGCGGCTCGACATCGGATAGAATCCCGTAACTGCCGACAAACTCTTTGGCGAAATTCTTATCGGAGAAAAGCGATGGCGGCGTGACCAAGGAGCGGGCACTGACTGCTCCTGCTAGGACGAGGATGGATAGGAGTGGGAATAGGATCTTCATGGCAGAGGTTATCTTTTGACTTGGAAGTTGAAAGGGATGTTACAGGTGGCTTGGAACGGTTTGCCTTCGCGCATGGCGGGCTTGAATTTCCAACGCTTCACCGCTTCAAGGGCGGCTTTGTCGAGGGCGGCTTGGCCAGAGGAACTCTTCACCTTGGCGGAAATCAACCGGCCCTTGGCGTCGATCACACACGAGACAACCACATTGCCGCCGATGCCTTTTTTAAGATGCTCACTCGGATATTGCGGCGGAATACGATTCACTGGGGTCGGAGGGCTGTCCATGGCACCACCAAAGGGGTCGGGACCACCCTTGCTTTGGAAATTAAATTGATTCTGAAGCAGGATCCCGCCCGTGCCGATGCTGAGATCGGCTACCTCCAGTCCTAAATCGATATCTGTGGCATCGTCGAGCGGCTCGTCCGGTTCAGGTTCCGGCTCAGGTTCATCCGGCGGCTCATCCATTTCGAAACTTTGATCCTCTGGAGGCTCCACCGTCATCTCTGGTGGCGGGTCATACGCGGAGCTGGATAGCTCTGCCAATTTCTGCGAAAGTGGCACCAACACAAAAACTGCCACTGCTGCCAAGATCCCAGCGATGGCAGCCATCACATCGGTGAGGCGCGCTTTGGGTGGTTGGTAGACGTGGCGTTTCATGATGGGAGGATCGACTCAATCACTTGGTAGAAATCGAGATCTTGTCCTTCATGGCTCCGGCCAAAATGGCCTGACCGTGAACTTGTTGGACAGTGCCGTGGGAAGAATCTTTATCGCCCTGAATGATGACGGGCATATCGGGAGTCTCGACGAGGAGCGGCTTAATTTTACCGATGATCCCCTGGATGCCAATACTCTCGCCCGCATAGAAGATTTTGTCGTCTCCGGTCACCGCGATGAGAATCGAATTCTTCTCCAGTGAGCTGGCACCACTGACATCAGGTTTATTGACAGCGACTCCGGTTTCCTCGACGAAGACGGTTGAGACGATGAAGAAAATCAAGAGGATGAAGACACAGTCAATCATCGGCGAGAGGTCGATGTTTACGTCTTCTTCAGGTTCATTAAGGCTGCGGCCGAACATAGGAATTTATACTTTGGGTTCCCGCTGGAAGCGGGTGGTTAGAATGAGACTTTCGAGGCGAACAAGACAGGCGGCCATGCGGTCGCGCTTGGACTTGATTAAGAGGGCGATGAAAAGTCCGGGCAAGGCGATGGTGAGTCCCGTCTGCGTGGTGATGAGAGCCTCTTGCATACCGGCGGCAACCCGTTGCATCCCGGCAGGCCCCTTGCCCTGAGAGAGGCCGGAAAACATCGCAAGCATACCCATCACGGTGCCAAGCAGTCCGCATAGGGGAGCTGCTGCAACCAGCGTATTGAGCACCAACAAGCGGCGGTCCACAGAGGTCACGATATTGCCGCGAATCTCAGAGAACCGCCGTGACACCGCTTTTGCCGTGAGGCGTTCGCCGTGCATCACGTAGGACAAAGCCTCGCCGAGCCGACCGTCGGCCTTTGAGGGATCGGTAATGAATTCCTCCCAACGCTTGGCTTGCTTGTCATTTAGGTTGCCGCGATTGACATAGGCCAGCGCCGCAAACGCAATCCCGTATAGCAGTACTGCCACCGAGCCGAGCATATACATGATTAACCCGCCGGATTGAAACATCCGGAAGCCATCATTCAGCCATTCGAGCGGGTTCATAATAAAGAGGCCACAGCGGGATCAGGCTTGTACTGGAACTGGATCAAGTGCCATGTCGTCGTCTTCTTCAAGCGCAGGTTGATTGTTGGTAGGCATATCAGTCTTCTCGCTGGTGCCGTTGACGATGGCGATGGCGATGCCTTCAATCTCACCAAACTTGGCTTTGACCAAGCTCTTGAGAATCCCGTGAATGACGAGTATAGGGATTGCTACGATCAGGCCTTGGGCGGTCGTGATCAGGGCTTCGGAAATCCCTGCCGAGAAGCTCTTGGCATTGCCTGTGCCGTAGATCGCCATCGCTTGGAAGGTTTTGATAATCCCGAGCACGGTGCCGAGAAGCCCCATCAGCGGAGCAGCAGCAGCGGTGAGGCCGAGGAATGGAAGCATCCGTTCGAGACGCGGCTTGATGACCACCATTTTCTCGAAAAGAGATTCTTCCAGGACGCGACGTTTCTCGTGAAAGCGCTCCACTCCCGAGACAACCAGTTTGCCGCACGCGCCAGACAATTTCTGTGCCTTGGCCATGGCTTGATCGTTCCGACCTGCAAGCAGGTCATCGAGGATCGCATTGATGGTTGAGCGCTCGGGCACTGGGAAAGCAAGGACTTCGATCGCTTTGAATAGGGCGATGAGAATGGCTACCGCGCCTAGTCCGATAATCGCGTAGCCGACATAGCCACCTTTCTTGACGGTATCGATGATCGAATCACGAGCCGCCTCGACTTCGAGTGCCTTGCCCATGCTGCCGTCAAGGGGAAGCGTGCCAGCTCCCTCCATGACCGTCTTACGAATGCTCCCCGCAGGCAGCTTGATGGCAACGACCGTGGGCAACTCGGTGCCACTGTCATTGAAGGTGGAAACACCCTCGAAGGTGGCATTCTCCGCTGCGAAATACACGGACGGCCCCGCTACAAGGAAGGTTCCGGTGACGGCCTCGCTGCCGTTCTTTAAGGCCTTGCCGGAAAACGTGGTGCCTCCCTGAATTTCGCCCAAGCGTTTGATCCCGAGGGAAAGAATATCCATCCGCTTCTCCAACTCGGTAGCTACGTCATCTTTAGCCGTAGCGGCCTGTTGTTCGAGGCTGCCGATTTCTGCGGCGTAAGTCTGATTTTCTGCCGGATGCAAACGGGTGATGAATGCCTTGCCGTATTGGTTGAGGATGCCAGAAGTGTATTCGTAATCGGTTTTTCGCAACGCGACCTCACGCTCCAGTGTCCGCTCACTGGCGACCATGCGTTCGTTCTCCCGATCCAGCTCGCGGAGTTCTTTGCCAAGCTTGAGTGCCTCGTCATCGAGCTTGTTGATGGCACGATAGGCATCGCGTCGGAAATCTGAGGTCTCTTGTTCGACTTCCAGAAGACGCTTGACTGCGTCTTCTGGCTTCAGTGATGCGATACTTGGTTCCGCCGCATGGGCAGCAACCGAGAGGGCAAAAAACAGTGGAAATGAATGCCGGAGTTTCATGGCTTGGAAAAGGGAAGAGTGATGAATGCGGCTTCGGCATCGCCAGTGGTGGCTGCGATCAGCCGTTGGATTTCTGAAATCAAGGTAGGAGCATCTTCAAACACCCAGCCGTCGGAGCCGGGCTTGCCAGTCAGGGCAAGAGTGCCTTCGTCATTCACGGCGTAGGCCATCGCGAGACCGAAATAGATGACCTTCATGTTGAATTCGCGGCCGGATTGGTCGGTATGAAGCTCGGGGCGAACGTGGACGGTTTGCTGGAATTTCTCCGCCTCGCTGACGAGGGTGATCAGATTCAACAAACGCTTGGAGACATTCTCTTCGAGTTTATCCTCAGGCAATTCGAGAGCGGCCTTGAGGTCGGCAGTGGCTTGGGACACCTTTGGTTCGGTCATTAGGGTCTTTGGGAAAATGCCCAACTGCGACTGCATCGCCTTTTCCATCTCGCGAAGCTTCTTGGCGAGCTTCGACTTGGCATCGGTATATTGATCGCGCTCCGCCTTCAGCTTGAGCGACTCGGAATCGGCCCCCGCGTTGCGGGTCTTGGCTTCTTTGATCGATTGATTGAGTGACTCAATTTCCTGAGTCAGTCCTTCTTTGTAGTTGGCGAGCACCTCGCTGTCGCGAGTCCATTCAGATTGCTTGCTTTGGATGCGGGACATGGTTTCCACCCACTTGGCTACGTCTTCACGCAGTTGCTGGTTGGGGTCTTTAGGGATTTCCTGTCCGAGGCACGCAGTGCTGAACAGGCCGGCGAGGAGAAATTGATGAAGTCGCATGGTGGGCGGTTGCAAAATAAGGACTGCCAGCAGATTGCCGACAGCCCTTTTATGACGAAATAGTCAGATTAGATCATCCGAGGTTAGCGGATGAGGATTCTTTGTCTCACAGTAGCTTCTACCCTCTTGTTGCCGTTGCCTCTCTGGGCAGTGATCGTCACGATCACTTGGCCTCTTTGCCTAGGCTTGCCGCTGATCAGACCCCTGTTGTCGATCCTGAGACCTCTTGGCAGGTTGATCGCCCTGTAGCTGTTGGCATTGAAGTTGCTCGACAGCTTAAGGCGGAAATTCCTACCTACTCTGCCACTTGTCGCTATGCCCGTTTTGCCCGTGAGCTTAGCCACTCTCACTTTGGCCACCGCGGATTTGGTGGTGAATTCACCATCTAGGGTTGCAATGCTGAAGTAGTTACCAGCTCTCTGGTTGGTCAAGCGACTGATGAAGTAGTTCTTTCTGGTAGCACCGGGGATTCTCTTGCCCCTGAAGAACCACTGATAGGTCAACTCTCCGTCACCAGTTGCATTGGACGTAAGTAGAACGCGGCCCTGGACGGTAGCCACCGTGGACTTGGGTTGTCTCGCAAACACAGGAGCGTCTGGGTTCACCGCTTCAGGGAGGTAACCCTTTTGGCTGAGGTAGGACCAGCCGTCGAGCCAGTTGTCATTCGGTCCGAATGCACCGCGATAAGGAGCGGCTTCGAAGAATTTACCGCCTGGGATCGGGGAGAGCGAAGAGGTCAGCAATGGGCTGTTTGCAGTAGGACGAGGGTCCAGACCACCGTCGGTCGTGCGGCTCACGCCACGGATTCCAGGGTTGCTGACGATTGAAACTCCGCTGCCTGAAAAGGAGTCGAGGTCACCTTTGCCACCACCGAAGCTACCGAATGTGCTGTTTTCGAAGGTAGGGTCAGGCTGGACAGTTCCAAGGCCGTCTCCGGAATCAACCACCATGTCACCACTGAAGTCGTGGAAGAGGGAGTTGTGAATCCTACCGGCGAAGTTGTCGTCGATGAAGATACCGAAGTTCGAGCTCTCGGTGTTGCTTGTGCCGTCACCGAAGAAGGTCACGTTGTAGATGAGCGGAGTGGTGAAAGGAGCTTGGTCCTTTACCTCGCCGTTGCCACCGTCCCATTCGCCACCGCGGTCGCCAAGGGAGCTGTTGCCATTCTGTAGGCAGAACCAGAACTGGTGCCTACCCTGATGTCCGGAATCGAGGTCGAAACTGTCGTCCTGAGCGAATGCAACAGCAATGCGCTTGGTATTGACTGTTCCACCGAAGATTTCCAAACCGTCGTCGGTGTTGGCGACAAGCTCGATGAACTCGATCTCCGTGTCTCTACCAACACCACCGAGGGTGAGGGCATTGATTTCTTCGTTCGGAGCAAATTCGTATCCACCAAAGCGGATCGAGCAGTATTTCATGCGTCCCGAGTTGGAATTGGCATCTTTACCACCGTAACGGATGTCGTCCGTAGAGCCAGCAGGGAAACCTTCAATCTCACCTTCGTTGGAGTTGGTGGTAGGGCTCGAGTAGTTGTTTATGGGAGCGTTGCCGAGAATGATCACGCCACCCCAGAGCCCACCGTCGCCAGCAGCTGGGTCAAGTGCTACCCCATCGTATTCTTGCTTGGCGGTGAAAACGATTGGCTCTTTTTTGGTGCCAACGGCATCAATTCTTCCGTTGCGAGTGACGACAAGCGAGCCGCGGGTATTCCCTCCGGGCGCCTCCGTGCCCAAGATCCATGTGCCGGGTTCGATAGTCAGAGTCGCTCCGTTTTTCACGAAGATCGAGTTGTCGAGGATGTAAACATCGTCTTTTTTCCAAGTGGTGTCTCGGGTGATATCGGAGGTAACCCTGATTTCGGCAGCTTGGACAGCTTGCGCCGAGAGCATGGCTCCTGCGAGTAGCATTGTGTATTTCAGTTTCATATTTTGTTTATGGTGTGAGATCAAAAAGATGGCCTTCAGTGAAGGCTCACCTCAGAAGTAGAAATCCGCGCTGAGGCTGACGCCTAGTCCGGGACTGAATGAGTTAAATGGTAAACTCGTTCCTTCGAAAACTTGTGTATCCTCGCTATCGAGAAGGTTCACCATTTTTAGTTTGACGGTTCCGTCACAGTGGTTGAACTGGAAGTCTTTCGAGATGACCAGATCCAAAGAATGGTAACTTTCGCGAATGACAGCGGCGGCATCAGCCGTGGGAGGAACTCCGGTTAAATAGGAACCCGTATAGTTATAGACAAGACTCGCGCGGGCCTGCCATGGCTCATGTGTATAACCAACGAGGATATTCAAAATGTGTTCCGGCTGCCCTTCAAAAGAGGAATCGATGAGCTCTGTATCGCCCTGGGTGTTCAGTTGTTGGACATAGGTAAGGGTCGAATCGATAAACGTATAATTAGCGGCGATGTCCCAGCCAGCTCCCAAGTTATGACTACCGGTAAGCTCTATCCCCTGAATTTCGCCAGCCTCCCCGTTCACCCAAGTCCGGAAGAAGCCGTCGAAGGCCTGCGCGATTGGTGCTTTCATGTCCTTGCGAAACAAGCCCATGACAAGCCGAGTATCAACCGTCGGATCCCAAGCGAACTCAATGTCGAAGTTATCGATCTCCGTATCCACCAGCGCGGGATTTCCCACTACTACATCCCCCGTAGCTTGGTCTTGGATTTGCACGGGAGCGAACTCATAGAAAGTCGGGCGGGCGACAGACTGGAACCATGCCGCAGTGACTCGGAACTCCTCTTCATACCCGAATGTATAACTGAGGCTGACAGAGGGCAGAAGGTAGTCGTTGTCAATGATCACAGGATCGGGATTCACGAACGCCGGAGCGTTGAGGCCTGGTAGAACTTGGTAGTAGCGGCTTTCGTCCTCGTGACGCACCCCACCACGAAGCTCCCAACCATCGAAATCGAAAGTACCCATAAGATAGGACGCATCAATTTCATTGCCGGCGTCGACGTTGCGGACCGTTCGGCCCAGCAGAGTGGATTCTGTCAGAATGAGAGAACCGCTTTGAGAATTGGCTTGTGGCCCCGTCCAGCCGTCGAAGCGCGGTGATCCATCGGGCAGCGTGCTGGAATCAAAGCCATTGAGGTAATCGACTCCATTGGCACCGTTCTCCCCTAACAAGTTGCTGTTGAGAACCGGGGAAACTTTGTATTCGAAGAAACGCCCGCGCACTTCCCGATCACGGCTAAAGCTGTTTAAGCCCATTTTGAGTTCGAATTTCCGCCCCTCTTCCGGCTCCCAAAGTATGGCTGTTAGATCAACACGATCATTCGCCGCAGTTTCATAGGTGGAAAGGCTTTCTCGAAAACTGTTCACCAGCGGCGGATTGTTGTCATAGACATCTCCAGCGGTGAAGACAGTGCCGAGTTCGGGGCGATAGGTGTCGCCTTGCTCGGAAACAATACGAGGGTCGGCAAAGTCCAGTTGACTGTAGAATAGAGAGCGAGTTTGCGGACGATCTTCGAGAGCTTCGCCGCGCGAAACCAGCCAATCCAATGTGACATGGTAGTCGTCGGTTCCGATGCGATGGCTGCCATCGCCCTGGACGATTTCGAGATCGCGTTGGACCTGAGAGATTTGATCGAAGGCCTGGTAGGTGTAGGCTCCGGCACCAAATGGACTCCGCGAAGCAGGTAGGTATTCCGGGAACTCATCGAATACGTCTTCGATCTGGCGCCCTTGGATGACGTTCTGCTCGGTGGTTCGGTTTTTAAACCAAGTGAACCCGAGCTTGTGGTCCTCACCATGTTCGATGCCGAGGCTTCCGAGCGCACCCCAGTTTACATATTCGGAAAAGAGGGTATTGGATTGGGAGCGGACGAGGAAGTCTTCATTAATGCCATCGCCGCCGGGGATTTGGTCGATGCCGAAGTTCGGGTTGCGGCCGTTGGCGTAGGTGAGGATCTGGTCGCCTTGCGCATGAGTGAATGAAAAGACACCGCCGATGCGCGTGTATGGGGTGATGTCATAGACATCGCCGAGAGTGAAACCCATCGAGTATTCTGGGCGCGGATCGCGTTTTTTCGGTCTCATGCCACCGGAGTTATGGAGAGCTGCCATATCGGCAGCACCTGCTGAGGCGGCTGCGATTTCCTCGGGAGTCTCCGGTGGGCGGGAGCCAGAGTGTCCAGAGTTGAGTCCGCCTTCGGAAATGGATTTGGTGGGAACCTTGGCGGAGGTATCGCCCCAATAGCCAAGATCGCCTTCGGGAGCTGCAAGAAAGTCTCCGTCGAGATTCGAGTTCGTCTGGATGCCGAATTTAAATTCCACAAGTCGTTCTTCCGGAATGCGAAGGGCCTGGATAGTGACCATGCCGCCGGCAAATTCGGCAGGCAGGTCAGGCGAGCCGGTTTTAATGATGGCGACACTCTGCAGCAAGTCGCTGGGGAACAAATCGAGCTGAACCGCCTTCTTGGACGGATCAGCACTTGGGACCAGTGCCCCATTGAACAAGGTATTGGAATAGCGGTCGCCCAAACCTCGAACGACGGCGTATTTTCCACCCACGATATTGGCTCCGGCGATTTTGGAAACAGCGCCCGCTGCGTCGGAGATCCCCAAGCGGGTAAATTGCGCCTTGTCCAAACCTGCAGCCAGATTCGATCCAAGGTCAATATCGAGGAACAAGTCGCCCTCGGAGCTTTCGTTGTATTCACCGATGATCACTTCTTCTTCCAGCTCGAAGACCCCGTCGGCAGTGGCATCAGTTTTCTCGCGCAGAGCGATCCGCAGCTCGACCGGCTGCCCCTCAATCGCAGTGATGACGATGACCTCATTGTAGTATCCTAGCTTGAATGCTTCCAAGGTGTGCTCACCGGCAGGTAAATCCTCGAGGCGGAACTTGCCGTTGGCATCGGTTTCCGAACGAAACGGCGTGCCCGTGACCTCGACGAGCACTCCTGCCAGCGAGTCCAGCTTTACGGAATCGGAAACCTCGCCAGCAATCACGGCTCGACCGACTGCAGAATCGTCCAAGTCTGGCGCACCCGGAATCGGCTCCACCGCAGCCGGATCCTCATCTCCTACTGCGGGTTGTTCTAATTCTTCGGGAGAATCTGTTTCGTCACCTGCTGGAGTCTGACCAATTTCTGGCGACTCGAGGGTCGGTTCTTCGACCGGAATCGGCTCTTCAGCACTCAGTCGGACAGCTCCCAGTAAGAATACCAACACGCTACCAAAGACAAAAATTTGTCGGACAGTCATGGCTCCGCTAGTTAGATGGGTCCGCAAGCTCGATGGAAGACCGCGATGGTTTGGTTTGAATCGCGACGCGGAATTAAGAAGAGACGAGATTTCGAGCAAGTCGGACATCATTGATTGAGTAGGCATTCGGATGCGGCAGCCGAGGCCCAACAACCGTCCAGGGACTATGATTATGGGTCTGACTCTCAGAAGATCACTCGTGTGACGTTTTTGCCGCATCTGGGCGCATATGAAGGATCAGTTCTTTCCTTTTTCCATCGCTTGACTCCTTCACCGCGCGCCCACTTGTTCTTGCACATGGTCCGCGCGTCGGGATCACTCAGGTTACACTGCTCGCTGGACTCCCCGGCCTTTTGCTGGGGCTGGCTGGCCCGCGCTTCCAACTCCTCTAGCGCCAGCCCATCTTGTTGGTGAGCTTTTCATGGGCAGCTTCTGGCTGTTATATTCCTCGGCATCTACCGTCTCCGCCTGTGCGCCAACAATTCGTCGATATCGAGTCGAAGTTGCTCGCGGATTTCCACCTCCCGCTGATAGATCACGTTCTGGTCGATGGACGCGTTGGCCTTAAAGCGGGTGCCGTCCAGTGAGGCGTTGCCGAGCTTGAGCAACTTGAGTTCGCGGGCCAGCTCCAGGGCATCGATGACCACGGTGCGAAATCCTTCTGGTCCAGGGCAATGACCTCATTCATTGAGGCTCTTGCGAGTTGCTCCGCCGCAGCCGATAAGTAGGGAGCTGAAGGCGATGATTGATAGGTGGGTGCACCAGAGTATGCGGGTGTCTGTCAAGATTTTTTCATTTTACAAAGATGACGTTTTCGTCTCCCGGCATTCCTTGACAGAAAGGTCACGGGTTGCATGGATCTTCACGTGAAAACGTTTCTCTGGATTGTGCTGGTACTTTTGGCTGCGGGTTTTGGCATTTGGATCGTAAAATCCAACAAAACTGTCGACAAATTGCAGGAAGATTTGAGTGCAACACGAAAACAAATGAAACAATTGGAAAATCATTCTGGAGCTTCTGATGGAGCGTCCGCCAAAGTTAACAATGGCACTGGCGGATCGCGCCGGCCATCCAAGGATGATAAGATCGACTGGAGAGCGATGTCTGGAATACTTGAACAATTCAATGAGGGCGTCGATGGCCCTGCTCTCGATGATATGTATGACAAAATGCTTTCCAGAATGGCATCGATGAGCCAGGCGGAGCTCTACGAAGCTTTGGATGAGATTGACTCGCTTGGGCTGTCTCAGGTGAAGCAATCGGAACTCACTGCCGAAGTGGTGGATTTTTTGATGGAGAGAGACCCCGAGGGTATTTTGAAACGATTCGACGACCGCATCGGCAGCGATGATGATGTGGGGTCGATCCTCGCAGAGGCAGTTGGCTATATGGCGGACAAAGATCCGGCAGCGGCGGTGCGATGGATGGACGAGAAAATCAAAGCCGGAAAATTCATCAGCAAGACGCTCGATGGCTCCAGCGAGGCTCGGGTTGAATATGAATCGGTCCTGATGGCACGCATTCTCGGTGCCAGCGGAGGGGAGGCGATTGAGAGGATCAAAGCCCTTCCAATAGAGGATCGGTTGGATGTTTTGGAACAAATGGACCTCACCGAGTTGTGGCCTGCTGCCCAGTCGCAGTATGTGGAGATTCTCAGAAATTTGGTTCCTGAAGATGATCGGGAGGGAGCATTTGGATACATGGCATCCGAGTTGGCCTATGAAGGCGGCTTCGAAGCGGTGGATGCATTTATGAAGCAGGTGAATCCCACTCCGGCGGAACGAAGCGCGGCGGCCAGTCAGGCCGCGCTTGGTAAGATATTGGCGATTTCCGAAGATCGGGCATTGACTGGGAGCGATGTGGATCAGATGCGGGAATGGCTGCAGAGCAATGTGTCTGCCGATGTGGACCAGATCACTGGCGGGACGATCGGAGAGGCGTTTGAAGATGATGGGTATTTCGATTATGAAAAAGCTCAGAAGTTAGCTTTGGAATACAACGAGATGGCAGGCAATGACCAAGTGCTCGTTGGTTTTTTGCGGAGCTATGCCGCGACGGAAAATCCCGATGAAGCTGCCAAGTTGTTGAACTTGGTCAAAGACCCGGATTTGCGTATGGAGCTAGCAGAGGAGCTAAAGGAATGAAAGGGCCACTGATCGCTACAGGAGCGGTGTTGTTAGTCGGAGTGTTTCTCGGTTGGCAGCGCCAGTCGCAGGTTTCTGTCGTTGCCGATGAGTTGGGGGTAATCTACCAACAGGCTGAGAGAAACGGGAAACCTCTCCAGGGGAAGACCTCGGCATCACGTCGTGGTAGTGTGCTGTCGGATCGCGATGCTTCGTCATTGGTGGACGAGGTAGCGAATCTTTTGCGGCGCGCCGAGATCATCGAGAAGTCTGGGGGAAGCACAAACGAACGGATGCGCGACAAGATGGTGGATCTCAGTGTGCAGTTGATGGAGCTTTCTCCCGAGCAGCTTAGAAAAGTGTTAGAAAGTTTAAGTGCCAATGACTCCATCTCGGACTTTACCAAATCCGAGATTATAGGAATGTCGATTTTGTATATCTCCAGTGATCACCCCCAAGAAGCCTTGCGCCTGCTAGAAGAATCCCTGGCGGTGCTAGGACAGGTAGTGATGACGGATAATACTGTTTCCAGCGCGCTTGAATCATGGGCGGGACGCGATCCATCGGCGGCGTTGAATTGGATCAAAAGCGCAAAGGAACTTCCTCCCGGCGTTAACCGTGAAGAACTCGTGCATGCCGTGCTTGATGGGGCGGCAGGTGCGGATCCGGCGAATGCGTTCCGCATGTTACCTTCGCTGGATTTGAAAGACTATGCCGAGGCCAGCGGGGTGATAGCGTCTGCCGTGGCGGGTTCGCAGGTAGGAAGAGACAACTTGATCCAAGGGATGCGAGACTGTCTCGCCGAGTTCAATGATCCGGCGGTGGCTAGTCAGATTTCCTCTTCTGTGATGGAAACTCTCGGTCAGGATATTGGACGTGATTCATTTGAGGAAATGACGGGTTGGTTGGAGTCAAAGAGCTTCACGAGTGAGGAACTCGCCTCGTTTGCCGATGGTTTGAACTGGTCTTCTACGGGCGAGCAGACAGGGGAATGGTTGGCTTGGATCACCGATCATGTGAATTCCGATCAATTGGCGGCGCCAGTCGAGAGTCTGATGGGCGACTGGGTGGAGGAAGATTACCTTTCGGCAGGGCAGTGGCTATCATCGGCCCCTGCCGGGCCTGCGAAAGCTCCCGCCGTGATGTCTTATGCGGAAGCCGTGGCGGCTTATGACCCGGAAGTCGCGACGCAGTGGGCGATGACTTTGACCGACGAACAGATGAAGCAGAAGACATTACAGTCAATCTACGACAACTGGCCGGATGGCGATGACGACGCTGCCGCGAGGTTTGCGGCCCAGCACGGGTTGGACTAGAACAGTTTTATCAACCTTTAGCTGCTCTAAGAACCTGTTTGGGATCTCTGGAGAGGGCTGCTGTACGGAGCTTTTCAATGCGCGAAGCTTTTGAGTGCGGAGAGAATCGCCGCTTTTGTATTCTTTTGCGCGAAATATCAGAACGTTTGAAAGTAATCTGAAGCCTTGTTGTTCCTGTTGGGTGTATTCGTTAGAAACATCATGGGTTAGGCATATTTGCTCGGCGATTACTGAATTTGTTGAGCGATATGTCTGAGGAACTTGAGTTGCGCTCATTGATGGAGGGAATCTAGTGGTCTTCAAGGAAAAGAATCTCTTAGCAGGGCAAATGCATCTGATTTTTTTGGCTGCGGGCATAAGAAAAATTTCTATCCGATAGGCACATGCTGCACGAGTAGTTTGCCTGATCGCGCTCCGCGTTATCAAAAATTTCGGATCGTCCGCATTATTCGTCCAATGCAGCGGCGGCTGCCGAGACGGATTGGATTAGGGACTTTTTCATAGTCTCCCAGCGAAGGGGGACGGATTTGAGGAAAAAGGATTGGGAAACCGTGAGCCGAATAAAATGATATTTCCCGGACGGGACGAGTTCAGAAACCCAGTTCACGAGGGCGCTAGTGGAGTCGGCTGCCTTTGCAATCGGTTCGATCTCGTTCGATGGAAGTCGTGAAACGATATCTCTAGCAAATTTTTCCGAGTCTTTGCTTGGGCCGTATTCTAGAAGGATGCGGCCATCGGCGATGGGTGCGCTGTGAATTAGGAGATGCATGATGGAGTCGTTGCGCTTCAAATCCTCGGTGACACGGAGTTCGATGGCGTGTCGAAATTTGCGTTCATGGCGGTCGATGAGTTTGACCAGCGTGGGCTCGGGAAGTGATTTTGTGATTTTGCTCCAGCGGTCGGAACCGTCCTTTTCGAGATCGATGAGCAGACGTGAAACCTCGCCGTGGACCAGCGGAGTGCTGAGTTTCATGGCGAGACCTTGGGCGAGATTGAGCGAGCCGGGTTCCGAACCATCGGTGGAGGTCACTTTGTCTTCGGATCCACGGAAAAGCTCACGTTGCGGCTCCGGAATGGCGCATGTGGCGTAGCTGCAGGTGATGAGGAAGGAGGTCATGCAGGGATACTAACTGAAACTTTAAAATTTAAACTTTAAATCTCAAGGAAGAGCTCCGGATGTGTCGTAAATTGATTTTCTTTGACCGCTCCGGTGATCGGGTGTCTTTGTGGCGCATATGTCTGATATACTGTTTGAACCTTTGGCGGCTGGGGCTTTGGAATTTCCGAACCGAATCGTGATGGCGCCGCTGACACGTTGCCGGTCTTCGGAAGGGAGGGTGCCGAATGATTTGATGGCGGAGTATTACGGCCAGCGCTCGGGCTTCGGGATGATCATATCGGAGGCTACCTCTGTCGATGCGATGGGTGTGGGGTATCCGGATACGCCGGGGATCTGGTCAACTGAGCAGGTGGCGGGTTGGAAAAAAATCACGGAGCGAGTGCATGAGAAGGGAGGGCAAATACTGCTTCAGCTCTGGCACGTGGGGCGGATGTCGGATCCAATCTATCTCGACGGGAAAACGCCGGTTTCCGCCAGTAAGGTTCTGCCGGCGGGGCATGTGAGTCTGGTGCGACCTGAAAAAGGGTTTGTGGAACCGCGTGCGCTATCGATTGAGGAGATCAAGGAGGTGGTGAGTCAGTATCGACTCGGAGCGGAAAATGCGATGAAGGCGGGTTTTGATGGGGTGGAGATTCACGGAGCGAACGGATATTTGATCGATCAGTTTCTTCAGGACTCGGTGAACAAGAGGGAGGACGAGTATGGGGGTAGTGTGGAGAATCGGATGCGCTTTATGTTGGAGGTGACCGATGCGGTGACGGGTGTTTGGGGGGCTGACCGAGTGGGAATGCACCTCGCGCCAAGAGCGGATGCACACGACATGGGGGATTCGGATCTCGCGGGGTTGTTCACTGCTGTGGCGCGGGAGCTGGGGAAACGCGGACTGGCGTTTCTCTGTGCGAGAGAAAATTTCGATGAAGAACCCTTGGGCCCGTCGATGAAGGAGGCATTCGGCGGGGTGTTTATCGCGAACGAGAATTTCACGGCGGAGAAAGCACGAGAAGCGATCTCGGCGGGGAAAGCGGATGCGGTGGCGTTCGGGAAACTTGCGATTGCGAATCCTGATTTGGTGGAGCGTTTCCGGACAGGGGCCGGTCTCAATGAACCGGTTCCCGAGACTTTCTATGGTTCGGGAGCGGAAGGTTATACGGATTACACGGCGCTTTAAGATTCAACTTTCAAAAATCAAATCATAGGTAAGATTCAACGCATGAAAAAGATATTGGCATTCAGTGGAAGCCTGCGAGCGGAGTCGTTGAATCAGAAACTTGTAAAGATCGCAGCGGAGGGTGCGCGAGAGGCTGGCGCGGAGGTTACTGTGATCTCGTTGAGCGATTTTCCCATGCCTCTGTTTGATCAAGATTTGGAAGATGCGTCGGGGAAGCCGGAAGGTGCGCGGAAACTGAAACAGCTTTTTGCGGAGCACGATGCGCTACTCATCGCCTCGCCTGAATATAATAGCATGATCACTGCGGCATTGAAAAACGCGATCGACTGGGTGTCCCGCGCTGACTCAGAGGATGAGAAACCTCTCTCCGTGTTGGCCGGGAAAACGGCAGCGATCATTTCCGCCTCACCTGGGGGTTATGGAGGATCGAGGAGTCTTGGGTTTCTGAGGGAGTTTTTGGGAAATATTAAAATCACCGTGGTGGAGGAGCAGTTTAGCCTTCCGAAGGCGCATGAGGCGTTCGCGGAGGATGGGAGTTTGTTGAATGAGGAATTTGCTGCGGAGGTGAAGGAGATTGGGAAGTCGTTGGCGGGAGGCTAAGATAGTCCCGGAACAAGAAAACTGCGATTTCCAGGCCCAAAAGGGCAATCTATCGTAGCCTAGTGTGCTGTAAAATTCAAAACGGCTGACAAAAGGCGATACGCTTGCGCGGAACATGGGCAAGGAGAGGCGGATGGTATCCGCCTTTCTTTCTTCCACTCGCGGATACCATACCCCGTAGGGCACACCGTCCGCGACTCCTTGTTCGCCATCCGCCAGCTTGAACTTTACGGCACACTAGGGCAAAGTGGAATTCCTCCCTGGGATTTTGAACACAGTGTGAAATCAGAGGGCTGAAAGTCCGGCCTAGTTCCAATTCCAGTTCGCCGTCCACTTCAGATAACGAACTGATCGATTTCCAACAGGATGACTCTAAAAACGAGATGTCCCGGATTTTCCCCTTCCAGAAGGGTGGGGAACGGTTAGAAACAAACTGACAAATGCATTGGACAGAACCCGCCACCGCCGCCGACTCCCACGCCGCCCTTGAGAAAAAGCTCCGGGATGCAGCGAACAGGCTCTGTGCAGGGGCGGATCTGAAACCTTCCGACTGGAGAGGAGCGACAAAGACGACTCGACAGGGTAGCCCGAAGGGTGAGCGCGGGGGCGCTCATCAATACTCGTCGACCGTCCTCGGGCTGATCTTCCTGCGCTATGCAGATGTGCGCTTTTCGGCGGTGGAGAAGGATCTGAAACCGCAGGCCGTATCGCGACGGAAGATAAGGATTGACGCGTATCAGGTGCAGTCCACAGGGATCACCAATTTTAAATTCGCTCCGTTTCTCAAAGAGGAGATGATTCTGGTTCCGCCACGCGATCTCCAGACGAAGTGGCAAGCTACCGCAGATAACCTATTGAATGAAGCGTCACTACTCAGGGCAAAAAATCAAACGCTCCGCCGCACCCGCGACCTGCTGTTGCCAAAACTGCTTTCACCCGCTAAGGAAGAGATATGATCACCAGCAAACAAACATTTTAGACACTTTGGCATCGGAAGGAAAAATTCGATTACTTCTTGGGCTGTCGTTCCTGCAGCCTGTTTATAAACGTATCAGGAGAACGCTCCTGTCTCGTCGTTATCCATCAGTCCCGTTTTGGCAGTTTTCCGGATTTTCATCATTCTCCGGTTGGCTCTCGTCGCGGTAAGAGAAATCGATATCTTTCCGGTGCCATTCCTTCTTTTCTCAAATTGAGTGTTACTTCCATCGTTGGCATACTTAGCCATGTTACTGACATCGATCAGCTTGCTGCGATGTTTGGATCTAGTGCGAAGCAATTGCGCTTCCTTCTGTATGCACGCGCTGAAAATCAACGCTACACAACGTTTACAATTTCGAAACGGCGTGGAGGAGAGAGAACGATTCTCGCTCCTCCCGAAGATCTGAAAGCAGTCCAGAGGGCGTTGTCTGAATTTCTCCAGGACAATACCACTCCAGGTGCTTCAGCACATGGCTTCGTCCGAGGTCGAAGTATTGTCAGTAATGCCGAGAACCATGTGTCTCGCCGTTATGTTCTCAATGTTGACTTGAAGGATTTTTTTCCCACAATTAACTTCGGTCGGGTGCGTGGTCTTTTCATGTCTCCCCCATTTTGTGCCCGCCAGAACATCGCGACTATTTTGGGTCAGATCTGTTGTCACAGAGGTGCATTGCCACAGGGGGCACCGACTTCGCCTATCGTTTCGAATTTCATTTGTCACAAGATGGATGGTCAGCTCGTCCGTCTTGCTCAAAAATACGGGTGCTTTTGTAGCAGGTATGCAGACGATCTTACGTTCTCTAGGAGGCAGGGTCCTTTCCCACCAGAAATCGCCTTCAGAACTGAAGATGACAATGTTTCGGTGGGTGAAGAACTCCGTGCGATCATTCAGAACAACGGATTCATCATTCATCCAGACAAGGTGAACCTCTACAGGAATACCCAACGGCAAACCGTGACGGGACTGACTGTGAATCAGAAGGTGAATGTCTCTCGAATATACATACGACAAATCAGAGCAATGATTTGTGACTGGCGAAGAAATGGACAGTTGGAGGCTGAAATACGGCACCATGCCAAGCACTACAGGCGCCCGGACAGGCTCGGTGGAAATCCACCGATTGAATTGATCATTCAAGGGAAACTGAACTTCTTGAAGATGATACGCGGTGCAGATGACATCGTAAGACGTGGCCTCCAACGCCAGTTTGTTGCAGAATTTCCTGAATACGAATCCGTGATGGAGAAAGAGAACCGAGAATTAGCTATGAGAGATCTATTTATTTCCCATGCATCCGAAGATAAAGACGCCTTCGTCCGCCCTTTGGTAAAAGCTCTAATTAAGGAAGGCGTGAGTGTTTGGTACGACGAACATGAACTTACAATCGGATCGGATTTGGCTGCCGAGATCACTAAAGGATTAATTCACTCGCGTTACGGAGTCGTCGTGATGTCTTCCAACTTTTTCAAATTAAAGAAAAAATGGCCTGACAGAGAAGTCCGTGCTCTTACAGCTCAAGAAGACGCCGACGGTAGTTCAAGGATTCTACCGATATGGCACGAAGTCGATCAGGCTTTCGTGGCCTCCAAAAATCCTATTCTTGCGGGACTAATTGCTTGGAAATCGCCGAAAGAATCTCCCGAGGCTTTAGCGAAGAAGTTCCGCCGATTTCTCAAATCGAAAAGTATCAGATAGGAATGTCGTCCTACACCGAAGACCATCTAGTCGAGCAGCCTGCGATCCAGCCCATGGAGCATGAGCTGGGGTGGGATTGCCGGGTAAAACTGAAAAGCCAAAAACTGAAATGCTGAAACAGGGAGCGATTGATGGAGCGGTGGAGGAGATGCAACGAGCAAACAGTTGGGTTTTGTTTGCACAGGAACCGGAACGGCAGTGCAATCGACTGATAATGAACGAGTTCTTATTTGAGTGGAAAACTTCCACATGAATCTACAGGAATTACAACGGCTGATGGATGCGCGTTCCGAGAGCGAGCATCTGGAATTCAAGGAGGCGAAGAGCCGCTTCGATTTTGAGAAGCTTGTGGGTTACTGCGTGGCCTTGGCTAACGAGCGCGGAGGCAAGATGATCCTGGGTGTCAGCGACAAACCGCCGCGGAAGGTGGTGGGGACGTCGGCGTTTGACGTTCCTGAGCGGACAGTGGCTGGGATCTACGAACGCCTGCATCTCAAGGTCACGTTCCAAGAGGTTGCGCACCCGGATGGTAGGGTGCTGGTGTTCGATGTTCCATCAAGGCCGGTGGGTCAACCTATCGAATATGACGGGCGATACTTCATGCGGGCCGGTGAGGAGCTGGTGGGGATGACACCGGATCAAATCCGGAAGATTCTGGAGGAAGGGCAGCCGGATTGGCTCAGCGAACCCGCCCGCACCGGTTGCGAGGCGCAGGATGTGATCGCCCTCTTGGATACGCAGAGTTACTTCGATATGCTCCAGCAGCCCTATCCTGCAAGCCGTGAGGGAGTATTGGATCGTTTTGCGAAAGAGGGACTGATTGTCGAGATGGGCGGAAGCTGGACCATCAATCGGCTTGGAGCGGTACTTTTCGCGAAGAAGCTGGAAGACTTCGATTTGCTTAAGCGCAAGGTGCCGAGGGTGATTGTTTACGAGGGGAAAGGGAAGCTTCACACCCGCCTCGACCAGTTGGGCTCGAAAGGATATGCAGTGGGATTCGAGGGATTGGTTGGCTTTATCAACGGGATTGTCCCATCCAACGAGATCATTGAGGAAGCCCTGCGCCGCTCGGTGAAAATGTTTCCGGAAATCGCCATCCGCGAGCTGTTGGCGAATGCCCTGATCCATCAGGATTTCAGGGAAACGGGTGCGTCCGTGATGGTGGAAATTTTCGATGACCGGATCGAGATTTCAAATCCCGGCCAACCTTTCATCTCACCCGACCGCTTCATCGACGAGTATCGGTCCAGGAACGAGCGCTTGGCGGATTTGATGAGGCGGCTTGGAATCTGCGAGGAGAAGGGCAGCGGTGTGGATAAGGTCGTGCATTCGGCTGAGGTTTTCCAGCTTCCCGCGCCGGATTTCCGGGTCGGAGATCATCGGACATCGGCGGTGCTGTTCGCCCACCGGAATTTTGAGGAAATGGACCGCAATGACCGGATCAGGGCATGTTACCAGCACTGTTGTCTCCGCCACGTGATGAATGAGAAAATGACCAATCAGAGCCTCCGCGAGCGGTTCCGGCTTTCCGACAAGAAGACCGAGTCCGTGTCCCGGATGATCCGGGACACGATTGAGGCCGGGAAAATCCAACTGGCTGACCCGACCGCAACCTCCACCCGGTATCGAAGCTACATCCCGTTCTGGGCCTGAGTCTCTTTAGTTGCAAAGCACCCACACAGCAGAAAATGATCCCTAACCCATTGAAAAATAAAGGGTTTCTTCTTTAGACGCAAAACGCCACTCCATGTCCGCCTACACCGAAGACCACCTAGTCGAGCAGCCCGCGATCCAGCTCATGCAGCATGAGCTGGGGTGGGAATGCTGGGTAAAACTGAAAATCTGAAATCGGAAATGCTGAAATGGGGAGGAAGGCGATTGATGGGGCGGTTGAGGAGATTTGAAGAACAGCTATTTTAAAAACCATGTATCAGATCGACAAAACGAGTAATTCCATCACGGCGCTTTCCGCGAAAGGCTTCGGAGCATTGGGTTTCAGCGAGCGGGCGCACTTGCAGGAGTGGATCGCGAAGTGCCCCGAGTGCTTGGGCGAGGAGCTACTGATCATCGCCAAGGAGTTCGATGGATTCGATGAGACGAAGGAGCGCCTGGATCTTCTGGCGCTGGACAAGCAGGGCGGGCTGGTGCTGATCGAGAACAAGCTGGATGACTCCGGGCGGAACGTGGTCTGGCAATCGCTCAAATACGCTTCCTACTGCTCCTCGCTATCGAAGTCCCAGATTGTGGAGATCTATCAGAACTTCCTGCTGAGGAACGGCGGCGGGGATGCACGGGAGAAGATCGAGGAGTTCCTGGACAAGGAAGAGGATTTCGAGAGCCTGATCCTGAATCCCGGCATCCACCAGCGTGTGATCATGGTTGCGGCGAACTTCCGCAAGGAGGTGACCTCCACGGTGCTTTGGTTGCTGCAGCACGGCATACGCCTCCAGTGCATCCGCGCGACCGCATTCGACAACGGCGGCCAGCTTTTCCTGAACATGGAACAGATCATCCCGACCCCGGAGGCCGAGGATTTCATGATCGGCGTGGCGGAGAAGGTGAAGGAAGAGCAGAGCACCGTACAGTCGCAGGTTCATCGTCAATCCCGTAGGCTGGACTTCTGGGTGGATACCTTGGCGGCATTCGAGAAACGAGGGGTTTCGGTGTTCCGTAACGTGAACCCGGGCAAGGACTAGTTTCCTCAATACCTCATCAGGATGCCGGGACGTGCGCTACACGCTGATCTTCGGTGTAAAGGAGGTGCGCGTGGAGCTGACATGGCGTGCGCGAAAACCAAGCGGAGAACAAGGCGATCTACGATCAGTTGTTCAAGCACAAAGATGAGATCGAAGCCGTCTTCGGCGGGAAGTTCGACTGGAAGCGGCTGGATGACATCAAGGCAAGCCGCATCAGTTACGCGAAGGGATTCGATGGCAGGGACAAAGAGAACTGGCCGGAGATGATCGCCTGGCTCGCAGAGCATATCCAGAAACTCGAAAAGGCGTTTTCCCCATGGGTTCCGCAGATGGCGGGTGGGTGAGGGATGCGGAGATACAGACTGGCAATCCTACGGACACTGGAACAGACTTTCCCGAGACAAATGAGGACTCTGGAGAACCTGACGATCAAAGGATTCAAATCCATCCGGGAGCAAACCCTCGAGCTGGGCAGCCTTAACGTGTTCATCGGTGGCAATGGCGCCGGGGAAGTCGAATCTGATCGGGGTATTTCGATTCCTGCATGAGGTGATCAATCAGAGAGCTTACGAATATACAGCCCAACGGGCAGGAGCAGATTCTCTTCTTCACTTTGGCCGTAAAAAGACACCAGAGATCGAACTGGAACTTGAAATAAAGAATTTGTACCCGGACGAAACCTTTTTGTTTATGAGACTATTCTGTGGATCAACAAGTGACCAATCTACTCTTTGTCCACGACGAGTGGATCACAAAACGATCAGGCGGGGACGATGTTGGATCGATCCTTCCGAATTCAAAAATCGAATCGCGACTGAGAGGGGAAACGGATGAGCTTTCCAAGAAGTTGTTCAAGGAACTGGATGCATACCGAGTCTATCACTTTCATGATACCGGTGAAACGGCAGCTATGAAGGCTTCATGCAATCTCGAAGATAATCGATATCTGAGGCCACAGGCGGAAAATCTTCCCGCGTTCTTATTCTATCTACAGGAACGACAGCCTAACCACTTTAAATTGATTGAGGACACCATTCGGCAGGTGGCGCCATTCTTTGATGCATTCCAACTTGCTCCATCGAGATTGAATCCTGAAAAGATCCGTCTTGAATGGCAGAAAAAGCGGAAACGACGGGTACTTCAATGCCACTGCGTTTTCAGAA
>CAWCXB010000012.1:0-23679 GCA_963799385.1 uncultured Verrucomicrobiae bacterium | reverse complement strand
AGTAGCGTATTGCCGACAGCGAAAGCGTTAGCGCTTGAACGCCGAAAGTTCGTGGGTTCAAACCCGACCTTGGGAACTTCCTCGCGAAGACGAGGAAAGATCCCTCATCGAATGGCGAGGTTGAAATCCCCGATTATACCGTCTAAAAAATGGAGCCGGCTAACGGATTCGAACCGTTGACCTACTGATTACAAATCAGTTGCTCTACCAACTGAGCTAAGCCGGCCTGCGATGGATACGCGGACGGGAGGGATGTATCGGCCAATCGGCATAAAGGCAACGGGAATTTTTGCTCTTGTGCCAAAATGGGCAGCAAGCCATCATTCATCTCTAGCATGAGAACTCAGAGGAAAGTCCGTTTGTCCAAATCTCCAGAAAACCGGGCGTCGACGGCGTGGATGTTGGGTGTTCCGGCTTTGAGCTTTCTACCGGACCGCCCCGCTGTTAGGACGGGATTGCAGCACCTATTTCGCACCAGTTCCAGGAAGGAAGCGGTAGTAGACTTCCAGCATCAGGATATTCAGGCAGTTGCGGTAATGTTCTTCGAACTGCTTGCCACTCGGCTTCCAACTTCCATTTGGCTCCTGTTTACCGATGAGTTGGTCCTTGAACATGGCGTTGTAAGTTTCCCATTCTTTCCCACCCCGGATCATCATGGCCTGTGCCTCGTAATAGTGAGAGTAGAGATTGGATTCATCCTTGCTGAAATAATCAAACTTGCTGTTCTCAAGAATGTAATCGGCTCCCCTGCGGACGGCGCTGGAGGATTCCTTGCCCCACATTTGTAGGCCTAGGACACCACCGCCGGTCATAGTGAAATATCCGTTTCCGCTTCCCGCAGCGGAATTGGGGCTGGAGTAACCAAAGCCACCATGTTTCTTGTTCTGCATCGATTCCGTGTAGTCGATCGCAGCGTTCTTTGCTTTGTTTATTCCTTTGAACTCAAGACCGGTATGGTGGGCGGCTTTGAGTGCTTGAACGTGCCAAGCAGCGATGGAGAGATCGCCACCTCTGCCTCCGGTGGTGTCATAGGAATAGTCCCAGCCACCGCTTTTCTTGTGCTGGTTCTCAATAATGAATTCGGTGGAACTCTTAGCAACATCCATGAGATTCGGCACGTTGATGTTCATCTGCTTGCAGAAGGTCGCAGCTTCGCAGATCGCATATGTGGCAATCGCATGCTCGTAGGGCCAGTGCTTGTCTGCGAGATCGGTCGAAAGCTTGCCGTTTGTTTTCATACCCAGATTCACGAGGTAGGTGATACCCCGGAGACAAGATTCCCCATATTTCTCGGATAAAGGGGTTTCGCACCGTCCAAGGTAGGCGAGAACTGCGAAACCAGTCATTGCAGCCTTGTGGTTTTTGGTCCAAGAGCCATCGGCGTTCTGTGTCGCTTTGAGCCATTCGAGCCCTTTCTCAACCGCTTCCTCCGCGAGGGGATTTCCACCCATCTCCTGCAGACGAAGGATACGATCCTCTTTCGAGCAACGCTTCCGCATGGTCGCCGGTATAGCTCCGAAGCCACCGCCGGATCCCGTATCACCGGCTTCACCCCATCCTCCACCAAAGTCCTCGCCATCTCCGAAGTCCGCGCTCGGTGTCACCACATCCACGTCGGGGACGGGAATTGCAGTGGGCGAGGACGAGTTGGCCGCAATGACCTTCGTCATGCTGTTTGTCGGTGCCGAAGGTTTGCGCTGGATCTGATTGCTCACCTTGCGCTCTTGGATCTGAGTATCGTCGTTTAGTGACGCGGAATAGGTCACAATCGTCGGAGTTTCCTTGATAATGTTGGGTAGAAGGAAAATTCCGAGAACTAGGAAGATCAGTACGATGACGAGCACCGAGATCACAATAGAGGAAATCGTGGAGTTGCGTTTCTGTGCGTTCAGGCGTGCCTGTGCTTCTTCGCTAATTTGTGCGTGGATGCTCATAGGTTAAGTGGTTTCAGGAAATCTAGAGACTCCGTGGCACGTGACCAGCGAAAATCTCGGTTCAGAGGTGGAAACGCGCGCTAGATTGTTTTTCTTAGAAAATATTTCTACCCTCCGTCAGAAAGTGGATCCGATGGCAAAATGGAATGTTCCACTGGGTTCTTTGGGCCCTTGGGTAAGATTCTGGCCGTATTCTAAGCGCACGGGGCCAATGGGAAGTTCGATCCTGATCCCGAGACCAGCAGCGAGTTCCAAGCCGCCCTCTTGGGGCGCGATGTAATCGCCCGTGGTCGCGCCAGCATCGAAAAAAGCCACCGCAGAGACAGCGCCAGTGAGTTGCCTGGTCAGCTCCGTGTTCACTACCCAAGCAAAATCGCCTCCGTAGGGATCGCCTTTAAATTTTGGACCAAGTCCGCGCTCTGGAAAGCTCCTAACACTTCGCGCACCACCATTGAAAACACGCAGATCCACCGGCAACTCAGAAAGCTCTCCGGAAGGGTGCACGTAAATCGCGGAACCACCGATCCCGAGCGAATACTGCTTGCCGAGAGGAAAATAGTAGCCCCCTTCGATCCCAGCCTTCACGTAGTTCGAGGTGTCATCTCCAATGGCGGACCCAATCTCAAGTGGAGTGCTGAAATGCCAACCGGATTTCGGAAGGATGGGACTGTCCCGATAGTCGAGCGTCTGATTCCAGCGGAGTGTGAGATTGCTGTAATCGGTTTCTCCGAGCAGCGACCTTGGCAGGCCATCCTCGGAAACGGTGTAAAATGCGTAACTTAACCCAAGTTCCATCTTGTAATGGTCAGTCGCCTCCCATTTCCAATTCGTCTCGATACCCGTTGAGAGTGAGCCGTAGCCATCATAAGCTCGGTTCAGCGCAAAGAGCCGGATGTCCCAGGCAATATCCGTCCCATACCACCACGGATCGGTCAGCTTCAGCTCGCCGAGAGCACCGAGACCACTTAGCTCAATTCCTGCGGACAACCCTTTGAGACGCCCTTGGAAATTCCTGTCGATGTATTCGGCTCGGACGATAGGACCGACGAAAGAGCCAGCTCCGGCTGAGAGTTTGATTTCTTTCGCTTTCGCCTCGGTCATGTGAAGCGTCGCATCAATGCGTTTTCTCGCTACTTCATATGTCTCGACGCGGGCTGAACTAAAGGCTCCTGAGGAAAGTAGGCGTTTTACTTTTTCATTCATTGCAGCTTCGTCATACCACTCTCCCTCCAACGGTTTGACCAAGCGCTCCACGGCCTCCGGGCGAGTCCTTTCAAGTCCCTCCACTTTCACATCGAGCAATTTTACCCGGACTCCCAGATCGATGAAAAACTCCGGGTAAAATGTGCTACCCTCCAAGCGGCGGTTCATGGTGATTTTCGCATCCGGATAACCGCGACTTGTAAAGGCTTCCACAACTGAAGCCCTGAGTTTGTTGACATTCTCCGTGGTGGCGACCTCACCGATGAACGGGTCTGCCGTGATCGCGGTGCGCTTCAATCCCCGCCAGTCTGCGCTCTCCACCTTCGACCGCCCTAGTTTGAAAAGGGGGCCTTGGTTCACGTCTAGGCTGACATTCACCTTTCCTGTTTCTCGATCAATATCCTGTTTGAGTAAGTCAACTCTGGCTTCCCAGTACCCCTGAGATTGGAGTTCCTGCCGCACAAATTTAAGACCGGTTTCGGTATCGTTCTCTCGGAAGGGGGCATCTTTGAAGCCCAACGGGGTGTCCTTCTTCGCGGGGAGGGCAAAGAGCTTCTGTAGTCGCTCCTTGTCTTCCACACCACGGACCTCAATTTCTCCCAGCGATAACCTTCGCCCTTCGTCGACATCGATCACGATACGGTCTTTAGAAACGACTTTCGCAACGACCTTCGCGTCGAGGTGTCCGTCATTTTCCAGAACCTGTTCGACAAGAAACGCCGCGTCATTCGCACGCCAGCTTGTCGCTTCCTTTTCTCGGATATAATAAAAACGATCCCCAATCAGCTGCATGACCTCATTCTCTGAGCGGTCGCGAAGCCCCTCGATCTTGATCGCGGTCTCGGCAGACACGGTACTGCGGCCTAGGGAAATCGCCAGGAGTCCGATTGCCAAAAATTTGAATGAGTGCGCCGTCATTTAAAACTGAACCTCCAGATTGCGAGTGCACGCTGGTCGCCTTGGGCTCCGAGACCTGCGGAAACATACCATTGGTCGCTCAATTTAATCGTCGCAGAGGAATAGGAGTCACTGTCGTAGGGGTCAGACTCAGCGAGACTGAAGTCAACGTTATCCAGAAGCTTGAGAGCCGGACGTAGTTGTTTCCCGAACAGGAACCGGCCTCGACGGAGTTCCTCGATTAGAAGCTGCATCGCCCGATTCGAGGCCGCCTGAGTGTCCTCCAGACCATCTGTCGTTGTACCCGTGGCCAGCAGGGTCATGATTTCGTTCTCAGGCAACGGCGGCTCCGAGGTTAAGACGAGCTGTGGATCAGATACCTTTCCGTACGCATATGCAGAGACGCGGTATGGTCGAGGCTCCGCCCTTCCGCGGATTTCCAAAATAGGATCGAACCCGGTGGCCGGAGTGAACGTTAATGTCCCCTTCTGCACTTCCAATGTGGTGAATGGGAGCTTCGCAACGACATCCGATAAGCGCACCTCGCCATTTGGTTTGGGATCTCCGAGCGTGCCCTCGATACGAAGCGCAGCCTCGACTTTTCCTGTTCCAATATTGCCTCGTATCATGATTGGATCGATGGTCTTCACCACTACGTTTGCGGTCCATTTGTCAAACGGAGCTGGGACTAAAGATCCCGGATTGCTAGGCGTATCGATCTTAGGAAGGGCGGCGGCGGAGGGTTCCAAGAACGGAGCGCCGATCGGAATCAGCTCGATGTCTTTGTAGAAAACGCTGTCGATCACTCCGATTTCACCAGTGAGACTCGCTGCGGCCAATGTGCCAGCAAGCTTGAGAGAGGCGTTCGCGCGGAGTAGGAGAAAATCATTGCGGAGGCCTGGGATTGCAGTCGCCGTGATTCCGAGATCAAATGGTCCGAGACCCTCTCCTTCAGGATTTTTCAACTTCAGACTTCCCTTGATGTCAGCGCTTCCTCCTTCGATATCGCGCACAGCTCCGGAGAGTTTTACGGAATCCAAGTCTGCATCAACTTCGAATGAAATGCCTTCCAATGCAGGAACCGAAGCGGACTTCATACTGAAACGACCACCTGTGTAAGTGACATTACCATTCACCACCGGTTCGCCAACTGTTCCAGCGAGGCTGACGGTGCCGTTGGCATTACCGGCTAGCTCACTGCCTTTTGGAAGCAATGCGGTGAAACGTGAGACATCAATGTTTGGCAAGGCAAGGCTGCCGCTAATCTCGGCTTCTTTGATAAGTTCAGGATCTTCCGCCCATTTTTTCGGAAAAAATCCAGTCTCGGCGGTCAGAACAGCGGGAGCAAAGTCTGGGGTCACTGCCTCAGCGTTAATATTAGCAACGCCATCCTTCGCGATCATCTTCAAAGTGAGATCAACAGGCGGGATTTCCGGTTTTTCCACCAAGGCGACATCCTTGAGGCTTACGTCGAGCAGCATTTCCGGAGCGGCAAGACTACCGGTTAGAGAAAGTCCGATCCTCCCGGTTGCCTTCGGGTCAATCTCCTCTACTGCAGCGACCCAGGGAGAAAGCTTTCGCAGTTCGAGTTCCCGACTATTGATCGCCAAGTCGAGTGGTCGCGTGTCATTCGCGAGAAATTCTTTCCATTTGTCGAAGTCCTTTGGAACCGGAAGCACTCCGGAACCCTCTAGTAATTCGGTTTCGCCCTCTGACCATACGAGTTTTTCCAAAGCCAGACTGTCCTCAAGCAATTCCGCGTCGAGCTCGATGCGTTGTCCCTGGGTCTGCACCACGAGTTCATTGATTTTCACATTGCCTGGCCACACATAAACGAAATCCCCACTCGCAGAAATCGGCGCACGGATCACTCCTTCCTCGGTTTCCTTCCACGTCCAAGTCCCTGTAAAATCGGTAAGTTCCCCACGATGAGTCTTCGCTGTAAGATCTCCACCGCCTTCCCACTCCATGGAAAAAACCCCGGAGCCAGGAGTCTCGAGTCCCAGTCCCGACATCCATGGCTCTATGTCCGCACTATTGAATTCCCGAAGTGATTCGGTTCCTTCGTAAGTCTTTTCTTTCAAGTCGTATTTCCCTGTGGAAACCATGCCCTTCGTTTCGAGCGAGACGATTTCAACCACATCTCCGGCAAACCCAACTTCGAGCTGAATTGGCACGATCTCCGGATCCTTCGCTTGCAACGCGATGTCTGCCACCACACCGGCGAATTTCATTTCTTCAAGGTCCACAGACCATGTGCCTCCGAGGGCGCTTTCCGGAAACCTTGATATATCGAAACCTAGCTCCTGCTTCGCATCCACTCCGCGCAGAAGCCCATCAACACTTACGACCGAAATCGTTCCGCCGATCTCCTCCATGACAATACCTTCCGTCTTCAGCTTCGCCCTCTCGAAGTTTCCCCCACCTGCCACCTCCAGCTCTGTTCCGAGTGCCTCACCCGTCAGCTTCAGATTGATTTCACCCTCATCCAGCGTGAGTCCCAACGCGATTTCCGGAACCTTCCATCCATCGTACTCCACATTCTCCACGAAAATTTCCGCCGAACCGACCGCCGTTTGCCAAACCGGAAAGAACTCTGTCATTCCCACGGAAAGGGATGTCAGGCGCCCCGTAATTGGAAACTCCATACCCAGCCCTTCCATGATTTTCGCGAAATCCAGCTCACCCTCCACAAGATCCAGACGCACATCTTTGATTCCCTCCCCGACATCCAACTTTAGAACGGCATCCGCCAGACTGATATCCGCTCGCACCGCCACCTCACCGTTCGGCGGAAGTTCCACCTCCAGCTCCGCCACACTCAGGATGGGAAGCAACTCAATGCGATCCAGCGTTAGCCGCTCATCCGTCCAAAGAATTGCGACTTCCTGTGCCGCCAGCTCCTTGTCTCCCGCGATTGTAATTTCTCCCAACGAAAGAGATATTTTGTCCGCCCCTGCCTCATGAGAAAGATCCGTCTGACCTAGTTCAATCACTGGCTTCCCTTCCTTTTCAGCGGAGAAACCTACGTTCTCTAAATTGATCGCTACGGGATTTACTTGCTTACGAACGTCTCGGAGGAGATTCCCGAGTTTGGCAAAATCAAACGGCGGTTTCTCTTCCTGTTCCTTCTCGATCAGCCGGATTTCCACAGCGATATCTCTTCCGGATATCCCTCGGATCTCGCCCTTGATCACCTCGCTCAATCGATAATCTGTCTTGAGATGTGAGACCTCCACTTTTTTGATCACTCCTGTTTCGCTAGAAAGACGAAGGTCCCGAATCCCAATACCACCAGCGAGCGTCCCCTCCAGGTCGAAGCCGCCCTCAATCTTGGCTTTTTCCAGAAAATGTTTGCCAATTTTTGGGCCAAGCCATCGGACCCCAGGTCCGTTGAACCAAAGAAGAAATGTTACCAGCAGCAGAAGCACGACGAGAGAAAGCCGCCACAACCAGCCGAGACAGCCTTTGCCTTTCTTCGTTTCGTCAGCGTTCTGCGTCCCTTCTTGGTCTGCCACGGCGGAGGTTAGCGCAGTTTCTTGGAAAACGCGAAAAGAAGTTGTCCCGAAACAGAGCGTCCTTCCACCTGTTCTCGAATAAACCTGTGCAAAATGCTCACACCGCCGTAGATACCCGCATGTTCACATCCAAACAGCTTTCCGAAGAGCAAATCGAATCCATCCGTAGTTGGGCGGCGAATGGAGCAAATCTTTACGATATCCAGCGCCGGGTGAAAGACGAGTTTTCCCACTCAATCACTTACATGGACACCCGTTTTCTCGTTCTTGATTTGGGTATCGAACTCATTGAGGAGAAAAAGGAAGAAGCCGTTCAGGAAATTCCAGCCATCCAGAGTCCAACCGGCGAAGTTGCCATGACCCTAGATGAAATTGCTATTCCAGGCACTGCAGTCAGTGGCAAGGTTACCTTCAGCGATGGGGAAAAAGCAAACTGGAGTATCGACCCAACCGGGCGACCTGCTCTCGATCCGGATACGCCCGGGTACCAACCGAGTCAGGAAGATGTGATCGAGTTCCAGAAGAAACTCCGAGAACTCCTGAGCTGATCGGTTTTACGAAAAAGGGCCGCCCCGGAGGACGGCCTTTAATGATTTACAGCGAATCGCTCTAGGCGAGTCCGGTGACCGGCTTCGGCAATGGCTTCTCTTTCTTCCGAAGCGCACGACGCATTTTGGTCAGCGCGGAATTCTGTAGTTGGCGGATCCGCTCGCGGGTCACGCCGAACTCGCGTCCCACCTCCTCGAGTGTCAGCGGCTTTTTCCCGTTGAGCCCAAAACGTTCGTCAATGATGCGGCGTTCACGCTCATCAAGGACAGCAAGCAGTCCATCGATTTCGCCGTGGAGGTTCTTATCAGCCAGCATGTCGAGAGGGTTCTCTGCGCGATCATCACTGATGATTTCACCATATTCCGTGGACTCACCATCATTGATCGGTGCGTCGAGGGATGTCGGGCGCTGGGATGCCTGCTTGAGCATCGCAAGCTTTCGGCGAGGAAGCCCAACCTCGTCGGCAAGCTCTTCGTCGGTAGGCTCACGCCCAAGTGCTTCCGCCAGCATCGAAGAAATTCGGCGCATTTTCGCAATCTTATCAACCATGTGGACGGGAAGTCGGATCGTCTTCGATTGATTCGCAAGTGCGCGCTTGATCGATTGCTTGATCCACCACGCAGCGTATGTCGAAAGCTTACCGCCCTTTTCCGGATCGAAACGTTCAACGGCCTTCATGAGGCCGATGTTCCCTTCGGAAATGAGATCGGTGACGGGAAGTCCGTAATTTGAGTAGTCCTGCGCGATTTTCACGACCAAGCGCAGATTCGCACGGATCATGTGGGCGCGGGCTTCGCCGTCGCCATTCTTGATGCGTTCGGCGAGTTCGATTTCCTCTTGGATAGTAAGCAGAGGAGTCTTTGAAATTTCCCTGAGGTATAGTTTAAGGCTGGAGTCGGATTCGTAGGACATGATCGTAGTTCGTGTTGTTCTACCTATTAAACGTCACCGAGGTTTCTTTTATTCCCTTTTTCGCAGACCGGGTTGATTCCCGTGTAAGCAAGGTTACGTTTTGCGGCTTGTGGCAATCTTTCCAGCATTGCCCGTGCCGCAGTGTGGAATCACCTCGAACCCTTTAGTTCCGGACCGTACGGATGGAACGCAACGTTGCGTTTTGTCGCACCGGACATTCCGTCCCGTGCAAAATCGTCACTCCCGTGCAAACCGCACGCTCTCGCGCTCAATTAAATGACGCCCTGCTCGCGCAGCTCTTCGTCCACCTCGTCGTGGGCCGGAGTTCCGATTCCGATATCGCGGATTTTCTGAATCTTACGACGGACGCCGAATTTACTGCGCGGCCCAGTGATCAGCCCAGTGATCCCGTCCACGACAAAAGGCAAAAGCGCGGCAACTCCAAGAATTCCTAGGCTCAGTCCCATACCGCGGCGAGCACTCTTGTGCATGAGATCTCCCATTAACAATCCTGCCGCAGCACCGAGAATGACTGGAGCCGCGAGGGCACTGCCTTCAACCCAAACAGGAGTATCGCCGTCATGTTCATTAACCATAGGGGGAAAGTTTACGCGCTTCAGTGGCCGCGGACAATCACGGAATACGCAGCAGTCGCCGATTTTGCCCTCGCATCGTTTTTCAATCTTCTAGTTTTGCATTTACGAGAGGCGTATATCATCCATTTTCACACTCACTATGAAAATCGATACCATCTGCCTCCACGGCGGCCACAAGCCGGATTCCGACACAAACTCCCGCGCCGTCCCCATCTATCGGACCGCCTCCTTCGTTTTCAATTCCACCGAGCACGCCGCCAACTTGTTCGCACTGAAAGAGCTTGGGAACATCTATTCCCGCCTGATGAACCCAACCAACGATGTGCTGGAGAAACGCATTTCCCTGCTGGAAGGCGCTCCAGAAATGGGTGGCCTCGCACACGCCTCAGGCACCGCCGCCATTTTTAATTCGATCATCAACCTCGCCCAAGCTGGAGACAACATCGTCTCTGCCCGAAATCTCTACGGTGGCTCATACACGCAGTTCGCGAACATCTTACCACAACTCGGAATCGAAGTGCGCTTTGTCGACTCCACGGATCCCGCGAATTTTGCCAAGGCTGCTGACGACAAGACCCGCGCCTTTTTTACGGAAACCGTTTCCAATCCTGCCCTTGAAATCGCCGATCTGAAAGCCATTGCCGATGCCGCCCATACCCTCGGCCTGCCGCTCATCGTCGATTCCACCTTCACCACTCCTACCCTGCTCCGTCCCCTCGAACACGGAGCAGACATCGTCATCCATTCTCTCACAAAATGGCTCGGTGGTCACGGCACCTCCATCGGTGGCATCGTGATCGACAGCGGGAAATTCAACTGGGCTGGCGGAAAGCATCCGCTTTTCGATGAACCGGACACCTCGTACCACGGTCTACGCTGGGGACATGATCTCCCAGAGCCGCTCGCCCCACTCGCCTTCATCCTCCGCATGCGCACCGTTCCGCTCCGTAACCTCGGGGCATGCCTCGCGCCCGACAATGCATGGGCCATCCTCCAGGGTATCGAAACCCTACCCCTCCGCATGGAACGCCATTGCGAAAACAACCTCGCCGTCGCCAAACACCTCGCCGCCCATGAAAAGGTCGATTGGGTGCGCTACCCTGGTCTCGAAAGCGATCCAGAATTCGAGAAAAACAACCAATACCTCGGAGGAAAGGGCGGGCCCATGGTCGTCTTCGGAATCAAAGGCGGTGCCGATGCCGGGAAAAAGTTCATCGAATCGCTCGAACTCTTTTCCCACCTCGCCAACGTAGGCGATGCGAAATCCTTGGCCATTCACCCCGCCAGCACCACCCATTCACAGCTCAGCCCTGAAGCCCAGATCGCCGGTGGCATCCCGCCAGAAATGATCCGTCTCTCCGTCGGCATCGAACATATCGACGATATACTCTCCGATATCGATCAGGCACTTGCCTGACTCGACCAAAACGTGGGGGCAATCTTCGGTCGCCCTCTCAGCCACGGAACCTCCGGCAACATCCACCCGAGCAGCAAGGATGGCTACGTATTTAGCCTTGCCGCCATCTGCGGAAAAATCATCCTGCAACGGAACATTGCCCAAAGTTGGCGTGTCCATACCAAACGCGCCGCCTCCCCGCTAAAAACCTTTCAACCACCCTCCAATGACCGATCCCGAAACAACCGATATCACTGCCGCCGGTCGCATCTCCGCCGCGATCACCGAGGAACTCTCCAAATGCATCGTCGGTCAGTCGGAAATCGTCGCCGGGTTGGTAGCTTCCCTCTTCGCCAACGGCCACTGCCTCCTCATCGGGGTCCCCGGCCTTGCGAAAACCCTGCTTGTGCAATCGGTCGCCAGAGTCCTCGGGGTCGATTTCAAACGAATCCAGTTCACCCCGGACCTGATGCCCGCCGACATCCTCGGCTCCGAAGTCATCCACGAACATCAGGGAAAAATGGAATTCCAATTCCGCTCCGGCCCCGTTTTCACCAACCTCCTGCTCGCGGACGAAATCAACCGCACCCCGCCGAAAACCCAGTCCGCCCTGCTCGAAGCCATGCAGGAACGCAGCGTCACCACCGCCGGGGAAAACCGCCCTCTTCCCGTCCCATTCCTAGTCGTCGCCACCCAGAACCCCATCGAGCACGAGGGCACCTACCCGCTGCCCGAGGCACAGCTCGACCGCTTCATGTTCTCCCTCGATCTCGGCTATCCCTCCCGCGAGGACGAAATCGAAATCGTGCGCCGCACCACCATCGGCGATTTCGCGCAGACCTCCACCGTCGTCTCCGGCGAGGACATTCTGGCGATCCAGCGACTCGTCCGCGCGATGCCCGTTTCCGACCACATCCTCGCCTACGCCATCGACATCGCCTCCGCCACCCGCCCGAAGGAAAAGGCCGCCAGCCGCACCGCCACCGACTACATCGAGTGGGGAGCCGGCCCCCGCGCCTCCCAGTATCTCGTGCTCGGAGCCAAAGCCTTCGCACTCATGGAAGGACGCGCTACACCCGAGGCGGCGGATATCCGCCGGGTGGCTCCCCAAGTGCTCGCCCACCGCATCGTCCCGAACTACCGCGCCACCGGCGAGGGCCTCTCGGCCGCGGATCTCGTCGCCCGCCTGCTCGAAGAAGTACCGGAATCAAATTACTAGATGTTCCGTAGAATTCAGCCAAGGAGAGGCAATCGAAGCGCAGCGGAGATGGAGGGACTGGAAAAATCGTCACATCCTTCCCTCAAATGGTATCCGCCTTTCTTCCGATTCCACTCGAGGATACCATCCGCGACTCCTTGTCCGATTGCAGCCCACTAGAAATCCCATGTCTTCCGTCCCTCCCCCGTTACCCGGCTCCGCGATGCGACGCGCCATGGTCGCGGCGAGGGAGGCCGCGCAGGACGAGCGCTGGCGCCCACCCGGCACCCCGCCGCCACTTCCCACCCGCATCGTCCCCACCTTGCGCGAATCCGCTGAAAAAGCTGCCGCGAAACTCACCGAATCCCGCGCCGCCAGCCTTCTCGACGAAGCCGAACTCGAGCGTTTCCGGAACCTGCTCGTCTTCGCGAAAACCGCCGTCGAAGGCCGCTACCAAGGCCGCCACAAATCCCCCGATCTCGGCGGAGGTGGCGAGTTTTCCGAATATCTCGCCTACGAGCCGGGCCGCCCCGTCCAGGACATCGACTGGCACGTCTATGCCCGCGCCAAGCGCCTCGTGATCCGCCGCTACCGCCAGGAAACCGATATGGACGTCCACCTTCTCGTCGATACCTCCGGCTCCATGGCCTATCAGGGCGGGAAACGCGAAACCAAAGGCCTGCGTGCCGCCCGCATCGCCGCCTCGCTCGCCTACCTTATGCTCAAGCAGGGCGACAAAGCATCCATCACCCTGTTTTCCGAAAAAATCCTCGATCACATCCCACCCGGAGGCACCCGTCGCCAGCTCATGGCTATGCTCCGCACCCTCGTCCGCCCGGCCCACGAATCCACCGGCGGCACCGATCTCGCTGCTTCCATCACCGAGTGCGCCCGGCTCATCCGCCGCCGCGGTCGCCTCGTAATCCTCTCGGATTTCCTCGGCCCCGAGCCAGCCGCCGTCTTCGATGCGCTCGCCCCCTTCGTCCACCGCCGCTTCGAGATCCTGCTGATGCGCCTGAACGATCCCGATGAAATGACCCTGCCCGACGCCCCGCTCGCCCGCTTCGTGGATATGGAAACGGGAGAAAGCGTCGAGGTCGAGCCAGCCGAAATCCGCGCCGATTACGAAAAACGCATCCGCTCCCTGATCGCCACCTACGCCGCCACCAGCGCCACCCATCGCATCGAGTTCGCCTCGCTCGATACCGCCAGCCCCCACCGCGAGGCCATCGAAGCCTACCTCGGATTCCGTGGAAAAAAATCCTGATCCACGGCCATGCATTTCCTCGGTTTCCATCTCTTCTGGCTGCTCCTGCCCTTCGTCGCAATCCCGATTCTCATCCACTGGCTGTCCCGGCGTTTTCCGAAAAAATTCCCCTTCTCCTCCATCGAGGAAATCCGCCGCACCCTCTCCGGCCGATCCCGCATCTTCCGCTGGCGCCACCTACTCATGCTACTCCTGCGCACCCTCGCGCTCGCCGCCCTTCTGTTGGCCTTCCTAAAACCCCTCATCACCTCCCGGAAAGACCCCACCGCCCAAGGACGCACCCTCATCATCCTCGTGGACCATTCACTCAGCATGGGATATTTGGAAAACGGCACCACCGCCGCCTCCCGCGCCCGTGCCGAGGTGAAACGCCTGTTAGATTCCCTCGGCGCCGATGACCAGTTCAACCTCATCCGCGTGGACCAATCACCCGCCGCCGCCTTCACCTCCTTTTCCACCAACGCCAACGCCGCCCTCGCCTTTCTCGACGACTCACCACCGCCCCTCACCAGCGCCGATTTCCGCGCCGCGAACCTGCTCGCCTCCGATCTGGCCAAGAACCTGAAATCCGCCCCCGATGTCTATTACCTCTCCGATTTCCAACGCAGAAACTGGGCGGATGTCAGCTTCACCGCCCTGCCCGCCGGCTCGCGCCTGTTTTTCGTCGCCACCACCGACGATCCCGCCCGGCCAAACCGCGCCATCGTCTCCCTCGGCCTCGGCCAAGGCGCGGTCATCAAAGGCGGCGAGGCCGAAGCGAAAATCCGCGTCGCCAACCACTCCCCGGCCTCATGGTCAGGGAAAATCGAAGCCGGCTTCGGCCCCGCCAGCCTGCGCGAGCTACCCGTCACCCTCGCCCCATGGTCGGAGGGCGAGTTCACCCTCGGAGTCCCCGTGCCGGAAAGCGGCCTGCTCGGCCTCACCGCCTCCCTCCCCTCGGACAGCCTGCCCGCCGACAACTCCCGCTACCTCACCGTGCGCGTCAACGAGCGCGAGGAAGTCATCCTGCTCACCGGCGACGAAACCGACCCCAACATCCCCGCCCCCCTGCTCTTCCTAGCCACCGCTGTAAACCCGTACGGAGATGAGAAAGGCACCTACCGCCCGAAACACCTCGCCCCCGAAACCCTCACCCCCGCATCCGTCGCCGCCAGCTCCCGCCTCATCGCCTCCCGCCTGCCGTTGCTGGCCGATTCCGCAGCCGCCACCCTCGTCACCTTTCTCCAAAACGGCGGCGGAGCCATCCTCTTTCTCGATGGGGAAAACGACGCCATCAACCTCGAAAAAATCGGCAACCTCGCCGGTGAAAACCTGCCCCTCCGCCTCACCGAAAAACTCGACTCCACCCATTTCCCGGACGGCGCGATGAAAGTCGCCAGCGGCGATTTCCACTCGCGCTTCCTCCGGCTTTTCGAGGGTGCGCGTCGTCAGAATCTCGCCCAGCTCGAGTTCTACAATCTCTACCACGCCGCCCCCACCGGCACCGGGAAAATCCTGCTCACCTACGCCGATGGCACCCCCGCCCTCACCGAATCCACCATCGGCCTCGGCACCCTCCTGATCTGCAATTTCTCCGTCGCCGAGGCCTCCAGCAACCTCGCCCGCCAACGCCTTTTCCCCGCATGGATCCATGAAATGCTGCTCCGCATGAGCCTCTCCGGCAGCGCCGCCGGAGATCCCTACCTCGTCGGCGACTCCATCGCCGGAGACACCTGGGCCGCCGAAGCAAATGGCCGCGACCTGCTCGACCCCGCCGGCAAACCCATCCCCATCCGCACCGACCTTTCCGGCGAGCGCCTCAACGTCTCCTTCCGCGCCGCCACCCCCGGCATCTACCGCATGCCGGATGGCGACGGGCGCGATCTGCTCGCCTTCGCCGTCAATACCGACCCCTCGCAATCCGACCTCCGCACCATCGATCCCTCCGTCCTCCCCGACCGCGCCACCGGCTCCGAAAAATCCGCTTCCTTCGTCGGAAAAACCACCGATTACGCCGCCCTGCTGCGTGGCAAACCCGTCTTCCACTGGTTCCTGCTCGCCGCCCTCGGATTCCTCCTCATCGAGGGTTCCCTTTTCAAATCCCCACCCCGCACCTCCCGCTGACCGTGGTTCTCGATCCCGTCATCCCCCTTCCCTGGATCATCGCCCTCGCGGTCGTGATGCTCGCCTCCGCCCTCTGGTTCCAATGGCGCTCCGCCGCTTCGCTCGGCCCCATCCGCCGCGTCTGGCTGATCCTCCTCCGCGTCTCCGCCATCGCCATCATCCTTTTCCTGCTGCTCCAGCCATCACGTGAGGAAAAAGTCCCGGTATCCGCCGTGCCGAAATCCGTGCTTTTCGCGCTGGATACCTCCGCCAGCATGGCCGAGCCGCACGACACCGGAGCCAGCCGCATCGATGCCGCCCGCGCCGATCTCGATTCCGCCGGCATCCTCGCCGCCGACCCCGCCACCCACAAGTTCTTCAAGTTTTCCGACAAAGCCTACTACGCCACCGCCGAGTCCCTCGCCATCACCCAGGCCGAAGGGAAAACCTCACAATTCCACACCTCCATCGCCACCCTCGCGAAAGCCGGCACCCAGCCGCCACCCGCCGCGCTTTTCATCTTCTCGGACGGCCACGATTTCGAGCTCGTCCCACCCTCCCACACCGCGCGCATCACCCGCGCCCGGGACATGCCCGTCTTCACCATCCCCTACGGCACCGCCGCTTCCGCCCGGGACATTTCCGTCAGCATCGCGAACTACCATCCGCACACCTTCATCCGCCAGAAAACCCGGTTGGAGGCGATCATCCGCGTCTTCGGCGCCGAGCACGAGACCATCACCGTGGATCTCCTCCGCGATGGCGAAAAAGTCTCCACCCAGGTCATGGAGACCGGCACCAAGCCCTTCCTCGAAGCCCGATTCGATGTCATCCATGAAACCCCCGGCCAGTTCGAATACACCTTCCGCGTCTCCCCCGTCGCCAACGAAAAGGAACTCTCCAACAACACCGCCACCACCTACCTCAACGTCATTTCCGAGCGCCTCCGCATCCTCGAAATCGAGGGCCAGCCCTTCTGGGACAGCACCTTCCTGCGCCGCTCCTTTTCCCGCAACGACAAGTTCGATATCGACTCCCTCGTCGCCTTCACCGGCAACCGCGTCCGCCCCATCCGCTCGAATCCCGACCGCGCCGAGGCCGATCTGAAAGTCCCCGCCAGCGTCGATGACCTCATGCCCTACCACATCGTCGTGCTCGGGCGCGATGTCGGACGCGTCATCGGCCTCGATGGCATCCGCGCCATCGGAGAGTGGGTGAAAAACAACGGCGGCATCCTCGTTTTCTCACGCGGAAAAGCCTGGCCCGATGGCACCGATGCCGATCCCGGCCTCGAGCCCATCGTCTGGGACACCGGCGCGCCCCGCGGCGCGAGAATCAGCGTCACCCCCCAGGCAGGCACCGTCCCCGCGTTCCGATTGCTCCGCGAAGTCGCCGCAGAAGAGCGTTTCCCCGAGGTCATCAGCTTCCCCTCCATCGGCGAGCCGAAAACCCTGGCCTCCACCTTCTCCGTAGCCGAGGACGACTCCCCCGCCATCGTCTATCGCCGCTTCGGCGACGGCCAGACCCTCTCCCTCGGAGTCGGAAATCTCTGGCGCTGGGTGTTCAATCCGAAGGCCGATTACGACAACAACGCCTACGACCGCTTCTGGGATCAGCTCGCCCTCTGGCTGCTCGCCAACGGCGATGTCTCCCCCGTCGAAGGCTACAGCCTGCGGGCCGATGCCTCGAATCTCCCACTAGGAGAAACCATCCGTTTCAGCTTCGCCGTCCACGGCATCCCCGCCCCGAAAACCCTGCCCCCCGTCGCCCTCAGCCTCGGAGGCGGCCCCACCGCCAACCTCACCCTCACCCCGGACGAAGACGGAGTCTCCGGCCGTGCCGAATTCACCCCCACCGAAACCGGTCGCTATACCGCCGAAGTCACCACCCCGGACGGGAAACGAGTCACCACCCGCTTCATCGTCTTCCGCGAGGACATGGAACGCACCGAAACCGCCCTCGACCGCACCTACCTCGCCGAGCTGGCCAAAGCCTCCGGCGGAAAAATGATCACCGCCGCCGAGATCGCCCCCCTCATCAAAGACCTCCTCCGCGACACCACCGGCCAAGACCCCCTCACCCGCCGCATCCCCCTCTACGACCAACCCTGGATCTACCTCCTCCTCTGCCTCCTCCTCGGCCTCGAATGGCTCAACCGCCGCCGCTGGGGCCTGACATGAATCAGGCAGGGATGGCCTCTCCAAGCCGTCCATATCTCGCGGAGGTTAGCACGGATCGGAAACGAAAGTGAAAAACAGCCGGCAGACATGTACGTTTTGGAAAAACATCCCTGCCTGTGCCGTTTCATACGGAACAGGTGCCTCTTCCCGGTTGAATTCCAATGCCTCGACAAGAATCTCCCGAAGCGATGCCAGCAGCTTTTCCCTGGTCGGTTCCTGGGCATTGACCCCTGGGATCTCCTCGATCCAGCCGATCCACCATTTTCCGTCCCGTCGGGTGATCGTAGTGAAAGTCGAATTCATGGGCGGAAGATGCCACCTACAAACTAGGCGTGCAAACCCGGAAAATACGACAGCCACCAACTTCGATGCGTGGTGGCTTCCTCAGAGCATCACGTCGGAAACGCTACTTGCCTGGGAACTTGCGTTAGGTCAATTTTCTATTGACCTTCCAAAGGCAATCCACTCAATTAGACAGGGTTCCGGATAAAGGCGATCTGATCAGCCCAGAACCACGAAAACAAAAATATGAAAACGACCTCCACAACAAAGAAGACCTTCCTTCTAAGTGCCCTGTTAATGACAGGATTCGGATACTCCCACGCGGCAACGATCGCCATTTCACAGGTTCAAAGCGTCACAAATTCAACCTTGGATGCAGACCTGACGGCTCTGGGAACCACCGATTGGGTGATTTGGAATGGCTGGTCCAGCACGACAGGGGTCGAATATGACAGCAAGTCGGGCGGAAGTGGTATTGGTGCGCTGACCAACAGTGGCGGCGATGGCAATGTCTCAGAACTCGGAGCGGGCATGCGTTTTGACTACAACGATGGAACTGCTTTCACAGGGACTCAGTCCGACATCAATGAAGGAATTGGCCGCCGTATTTCAGACCCTGCGGGTTCACCCGATGGCACGCTCTTCTTCAGCTTTACACTCCCGAATCCGACCAGCACCATCAACTTGTTTTTATCAGGTAACAATCGGGTAACCGCAACAACCCTCACTGCCTCAATCGGAAGCGACAGTGATAGCGCCACGCCTAACTGGGATTACGTCAACCGATACTATCAATACAAAATCGACGTAACGGGAGCTGCCGCGAACGATGTGCTCACTGTTTCGTGGGCAGGTAATGGAGGCGACTTCAACTCCAGGCTCATTGCGAATGCAGCGACCTTAACATCCGTTCCCGAGCCCAGTTCAGTCGCCCTGCTCGGACTTGGAGTCCTGGGCTTGGTTGCGCGTCGTCGCCGCGCCTGAGCAAGCATTTCCGTCAACGTGATTTTTAGAATGCCTCGTCGCCAATCGGCGGCGGGGCATTTGTGTTTCCGGTAGATGTTGTTCCTGGAGCATCAACCCATGGCATTTGGATCGAAATTCCACAGCGCTTCAGCTAACCTTGTGATCCAACTCCTCCGCAGCGCTGAGACCTTATGATTGGAGTCAGTTTTCCACCTACTTCATTTCTGGCAGCAGAATGCAGCTAGTCCTTGTCTCGGCTGTCCACTGGCCTGCATATCCCCGTCTTTCTTTATTCCCTATCTTACCCGCGATGCTAGAGTCACCGCCATTCGGGACTCTCGTAGGAATTCAAATTTCAGATCATCGCAGACCATGAAACCACACGACACTCCCGTCATCGCGACCCTGCGCAGGGCCGGTGCCGTGCATTCGCGCCGCCGTGCTGCCGTTTTCCTGCTGCGCTCGCTACTAGTCATCGTCATCGCCATTCCCCTGCTGATGCTGGCTGACGTGCTGTTCCATTTCTCCGATGCCGTCCGCCTAGCCAGCGTCATCCTTCTCGTCATCGCTGCTTTGCTGGCAGTCGCGGTCAGCCTCGCCATCGCCCTTTTCTCCCGCCCTTCCCTGCTCCGAATCGCCCGGCTGCTGGAATCCCGGAACCCGGCCCTCGGCTCGAAGCTGGTGAACATCCTGCAGCTCGACCAGGACTCCCGGCTCGAATCCGCATCCCCGCTCACCCGCAGCCTCGCGTCCCATGCCGTTTCCGAAGCAGGGAAATCACTCGATCTCCCCAAGCTCCCACGCCTCGCCCGCGAGCCGCGCCTGCCTCGCATCGCCCTCCGCACAGCCATCGCGCCGCTGCTGCTGATCGCGATCACGCTCTTCGGAGGTCGGCATGTGCGGCAGCAATGGCTGCGTTTCCTCGATCCCTACGGGGACCATCCCGCCTTTTCCCTCACCCATCTGGAAATCACCTCGCCATCGCCGGAGGAACGGATTCTTTACGGCGGCTCGGTGAAATTCGAGGTGGCAGCCACCGGCCACCGCCCGCGCGAGCTTTTCATCACCGCCATCGACGGCGAATCCCCTCCGAAAACCCTGCCCATGGTCTCGCGCGGCGACGGCACGTTCCTCGCCGCCCTTGAAAACATCACCAGGCCGCTCGAAGTCACTGCACACACCGCAGACGGCTCCAGCCGCAGCCACCGCCACCTCGTCCGGCTCATCCTCACCCCGCAGATCGGCCCTGCCACAGTGCGGATCATCCCGCCGAAATACACCGGCCAGAACGAGAGGCTCACCAGCTACCGTTTCACCGCCCTCCAGGCACTTGAGGGAACGGAAATTTCCTTTCACCTCGATTCGAACCGGCCCCTCGGCAAAGGTCGCTTGGATTTCGATACCGGCGAGGAATTCCCGCTTTCCATCCCGCTCGAACCCTCGGGCGAAAAGTCCGGAAATTCCGCCACCGCCACGTTCAGCCCCACCGCTTCCGGCAGGCTTTCCTTTCACCTCGTCGATGCCGAGGGCAACGCCGCCGAAGAGATCCCCACCTCGTCCATCACGGTCACCAAAGACCTACCGCCCGCCATCGTCATCAGCGCGCCGGACGCGGATTCACTCGTCGTCGATGGCTTCCAAGTCCCCATCGTGGTCGATGCCACTGACGACTACGGAATCAGATTCGTCCGCCTCCACATCGGGGTGAACGGCGTCTTCTATCCGGTGGAATCCATCGAACTGAAACGTCCCGGAGAACGCCGCCACCGCCTCACCCACGAGCTGGATCTCGCGAACATCGGGGCCAAGCCCGGCGACGCGATCACCTATTTCGCGGAAGCCATCGACAGTCGCCCGGACCCGCAGCTCACCAGGACCGGCACCCGCCGCATGGAAGTGATCACGGAGCAGGAATACAACGACCACATCCGCCGCGAAGCCGATGTCGCGGCCATCGCCGGGAAATACGAGGCCCTTCTGGAGCGTTTGGAAAAACGCGTCGCGGAGCAGGAACGCATCGCGGAAAAGCTCAAGGAACTGCAGGAAAAGGTCGCCGCCAATCCGGAAGACCCCGAAATCCTCGCCGAGTTTTCCACAGCGCTTTCCGAACAAATGGACCTCAACGAAGACCTCGCGAACTCAGCCGATGAGATGGAGCAATTCGGTCGCGAGAATCCCGTGTATGATTTCGAGAAAGAACTCCACGAGCGACTGAAAGAGCAGGCAACCGAGATCCGCGAATCCGTCGAGCAGAACAAACAGGCGATGGAGGAGGCCATCGAAAAAGGCCCAGCACCGCCCGAACCGCCCGGCAAGGAAATGGTCGATGCCCTCGCCGATGCCGCCCAAAAGCAGCAGGAAAATCTCAGCGGAGGCGCGGAGGAAAGCCAGGAGGAAATCATCGAGCCACTCGAGGATCTCGCCCAGCTCCACGAGCTGATGAAAAGTTTTACGCGCTTCCAAGATCTTACCGCAGAGCAGAAGGAACTCGCCGAGCAATCCAAAGCCTACGAGGAAAAGCCGGAACTCAACGCAGAAGACCGTCTCGCGTTGCGCGAGCTTGGCGCGAAGCAGCGCGAACTTTCCGGTAAACTCGACGAACTCGAAAAAAAGCTCCGCCACGACGGAGAGAAGGGCGCGGAGAAATTTCCCGAAGCCGCCGCGTCCGCCACCCAGCTCGCGGACTCCATCGAGAGCATGCCGGGCCTCGCCCGCGAAGCCGCCTCCAGCATGTTGCTCGGAAAAGCACCCGAAGGTCACTCCCAAGCGCAGAACCTTTTCGAGGAAATGGACGAACTCTTCGAGGACGCGCAACAAGGCCAGCAGCAGGCGGGCGAGGGCCTCGACCGCGCCCTCCGCCTTCAGCGCGGCATGAAACCGGGAGACAGCCTGCGCCAGATGCTGCTTTCCAAAAATTTCCGCCCCCTCCCCGGCCAGAACGGACAGGGAGCCGGTGGTATGATGGCCAGCGCGATGCTCAACGGGACCTCACTGCTGCTCGGCGGTGAATCGCTTCTCGACGGCCCCATCGCCCGCTCCATCCCCGGAAAAGGCGACCGGCCCGGCGAAGGCATGCCCGGCGGACCCATCGCGAAAATCGACCCCGCCGCCCCTCCCGAGAACACGCTCGATTCCGCCCGCCGCACCTCCACCCCCGGTGCCTCCACCCTCCTGCTCGAATACGAAAACATCGCAGACGCCTACTTCCGCAGACTCACCACAAAACCATGAGAATCCTACTCGCACTGCTCCTCACCGCCACGCTCGCCAGAGCCGCCGCTCCCTTCGACTGGACCTCGGAAACCATCCATTGCGGAAATCTGATCTACGGTGAAAACAAAACGGCCATCTGCTTCGCCGACAAATTCCTGTCCGATGCGGCCAAGGAAACCGGTCTCCGCATCGCCCCGAAATTCCAGAGCATTTTCCTATCGAAGGACGAGGTCTTCAACACCCCGTTCTGCATCTTCACCGGGCAGGGAAACTTCGTCCTCAGCGGAGTCGAACGCACCAACCTCCGCCGTTACCTCGAGAACGGCGGCTTCGTGCTGGCCAGTCCCGGCTGCTCGGACCAAGCATGGAACGCCGCTTTCTCCCGCGAGATCCGGCTCGCCCTCCCCGCCTACGGGCTGAAACAGATCCCCATGTCCCACGAGCTTTTCTCCACTGTGAACAAGCTCACCAGCCTCACCGTGAAAGGCCGCAGCACGACTCTCCAAGGAGTCTCCATCAACGGAAGGCTCGCCATGGTTTACTCCCCCGAGGGCCTGAACGACGCCTCGAACGCCAAAGGCTGCTGTTGTTGTGGCGGTGCGGAAATCAGCCAGTCCCGCGAGATCAACGTAAACGCCGTCGCCTACTCGCTGCTGCACTGAGCAAAGTATTTCCGGAAGAATCAGATGCTCCGAATTTTAAGCCCCCTAGACTGCTACAGCCATGCTGTAGCTTTCGGCAATGCAGCCCTGCTGCGAGCCGGCGGTATTGGCACGACTCGGCCAGCCCACTCCCAAGCTTGCCCCGTGGCAGCTAGGCTGCTTCACGGAAAGCGGCAGCATGGCTGCACGCAGTCCAAAGCCTTCGGCGACACCTACTCACTTTCAGGATTTTGAAAAAGCCCATCATCATTGTCGCCGGAGTTTTCCTACTCATTCTTGCGGTGGCCGTCGCGTTCCACCTCCGTCCGGAGAAAAAAGGAAAAGCCTCGGACGGCTCCTTCACCGTACATTTCACCTGCGATACCTTCGGGCGTTTGGAGCCTTGCGGATGTTTCACCGGCCAGCACGGAGGCCTCACCCGGCTGCGGACATGGCTCGAAGCCCGCGACGATACGAAAAAATCGATCAAACTCGATGTCGGAGGCGCGGTCGCCGGTGCTGAGGATTACGATATCATCCAATACCGCTACCTCGCCCGCGCTTACGCCACGATGGGCTATTCCGCCCTGAACATGGGAGCACGCGAGGCAGCTCTCACAGCGGACACCCTCGCCGAGCTTTCCCGCACATCCCCTGTCCCCATGCTCAGCGCATCGCTTGTCCACTCGGGAAACGAAGAGCCAATCCTCAAGCCGTTCCGCATCATCGAAAACGACGGAACCCGCATCGGGATACTCGGAGTCGTCTCCCCGAAAAGTGTCCAGACTCCCGGAGAGGGCCTCAACGTGCTCGATATGAACCAAGCCATCGACCGCCACTTGCCG
>CAWCXB010000011.1:0-18496 GCA_963799385.1 uncultured Verrucomicrobiae bacterium | reverse complement strand
CCGCCACAGCGAAGACTTCGCAGCCGCCGTAGTCGAGTGTTTCGCGGCCGAGTTCGTTCTTGATGGAGAGCCAGCCTTTTTGGCGGAACAGGCGGTTGAGGTGGATGGGCCGGTTGACTGGTGAAATCCCGTATTCCGAAAGAAGAAGAACTCGGATGTTACGGGATTCGTAGTAGTTGAGGAGATCCGTTACAACCTTGTCGATGGCACGAACTTCGGAAGGCACGTTTGGTGCGTCTGGTCCATCCTTCTAAAGGCAGTAGTCGAGGTGTGGAAGGTAGACGAGTGAGAGGGTGGGGGAGTGTTTGTCCTCCACCCATTTTGCGGAAGCTGCGATCCATTCCGAGGATGCGATGCCTGCCGCCGGTCCCCAGAAAGCCGGGAAAGGGAAGGGTCCGAGATCCTCCTTGAGAGCATCCCGCATGTCCATCGGCTGGGTGTGGACATCGAAATGCTTGGAGCCGTCCGCCGGGTAGAGCGGGCGCGGGGTGATGGTGAAGTCTGCGCTGGAATGCATGTTGTACCACCAGAAAAGTTTCGCACAGGTGAAGCCGGGGATATCTTTTCGCAGCCGATCCCAGATTTTTTCCCCGTGGACGATGTGGTTGGATTGCTTCCAGAAACGGACCTCGGCGGTTTCGCGGTCATACCATCCGTTCGCGACGATTCCATGCTGCTCCGGCGGCGTTCCGGTGAGGATGGAGGATTGAGCCGTGGTGGTAAGGGCGGGAAACGCGGGGTTGTAGGCTTGCAGGCCGTGCTTTTCTGCGAAAGCAGTAATCCCCGGGCAATCCGGGCCGAGCAGGGATTTTGAAAGACCGACGATGTTCAGGACTGCGAGGCGCACGCGGGAAACTTTAAATTTTAAACTTTAAACTTCAATTAGGAATCCAGAGCGATGGAGAAGTGCACGGTTCCTGCGGGAGCTATTCCTTTTTCTGGAGTTCCGCGATGTAGGCGAGGATGTCGTCGAAGCTGGCGACATTTCCAGGGGTGGCGGCGATGATTTTCATTTTGGCACCTTCTTTGTCATCGGGTTCGTAGCCCCGTTGACCGGATTTGAATTTCTCGAACTGAGCACGCAAGTACCAGGCGGGGAATTTTGCGAGAGGCGCGCTGCGGAATACTTGCTCGCCGGCCGCGTTGAACCGATGGCAGGACGCGCAGTTTTCGAGAAACCGTGTTTTACCTTCGGTCGCGTCCCCTTTCTCGGGAGCTTCGTGATCGGCAGGCGGGAGGGAGACGAGATACTCGGAAAGCTCTGAGATATCGTCTTCGGTAAGGATCGCGGAAATGGCGGACATCTGCTGGCCGGTGAGGTCCTCGGGGTGCTTTCCGCGAACTCCAGATTTGAAGCGATCGAGTTGCGCCTTTGAATACCAGCGCGGTAGGCCGGCGATGGGTGGGGATTTCAGCTCAGGATTTCCCTCTGCCTTTTCCCCGTGGCATGCGACGCAGGTGCGATTGTAGATGGCTTCGCCGGGTGTTTCCTTTGCAGACAACGGAAGAGGAAGGATGAGGCAGAGGAGGACGAAACGCATGGTGGATGTTGTGAACAGTAACGATCAGGTTTACGAGAAGAAGTGCCGTCCTGTCTTGCTGGCAGTCGTGTTGCGGTCGGTTTCCCAGTAAACGTGGTCCGTGATCGTGCAACTGGCGGGTGGAGGTGAGAGCGCAGCGTATGCGAGAGCATCTTTCGCTTCCGATTTGGCTTCGTTGACGATTTGTTGGGCTTCGGTTGCGGAAAGAACGCCCTCGTTGATCAGATGTTGCTGCCAGAGGGTGAGTGGATCGAAATTTTCCTTTCTCTCCGTGATACTCTCCCGTGTACGGTATTTGTTTGTGTTCGCATCGGACACACTCCAGCCGTAGTAGCGCATGGTGCTGACTTCGAGGACTGTGGGGCGGTGCTGCGTTCTTGCGCGCTCCAAGGCTGTTGTGATTTTTGAATGGAGGATGGGAACGTCTCCATCCCCGCAAAAATCCCAATCGATGCCGTAGGTTTCCGCCCGGCGTGCGAGACATTGAGTGAAACGGGAAGATTCTTTCTGCGATGTGAACATGTCGAAACCGTTGTTCTCGATCACGAAGACGACTGGGAGATCGAAGAGGCCGGCGAGATTGAGGGTTTCATGGAAAGCACCTCGGTTCGTGGCACCTGCCCCCATGAAGCAGACAACGGCACCGGGCTTGGACTGCTGTTTCGATCCGAATGCGAGGCCATTTGCGAGAGGCGTCTGTGAGGCGGCCAGGCCATGGCAGCCCCAGTGATTGCGGGATGGGTCGTAGAAAGAAAGCATTCCGCCCTTTCCGCCGCTGCATCCTGCGCTGCGGCCCATTAGCTCCGCGAGAACGGAGCGCATGGAGATCCCGGCTGCGATGGCATGACCCAGTCCCCGGAAGCCGGAGATGCTGTGATCGTCGGCCGTTATTGCGGCGCGGACGGTGGCGGCGATGGATTCCTGGCCGGTGCTCAGGAGGAGCCAGCCGCCCATGCTGCCCATAGAGTATTCCCTCAGAGCGGTTTGCTCCAATCTGCGGATCCTCACCATGGTGCGGAGAATGGCGATTTTGGTATCGGGGATCATGGGTTCTCACCCCGAGACGGGGTTTTCACGGCCTGCCCCAGTCGGGGATCCGCCACGGCGAAGACTTCGCAGCTGCCGTAGTCGAGCGTTTCGCGGCCGAGTTCGTTTTTGATGGAGAGCCAACCTTTTTGGCGGAACAGGCGGTTGAGGTGGATGGGCCGGTTGACTGGTGAAATTCCGTATTCCGAAAGAAGAAGAATTCGGATGTTATGGGATTCGTAGTAGTTGATAAGATCCGTTACGACCTTGTCGATGGCACAAACTTCGGAGGGCACGTTTGGTGCGCCTGGTCCATCCTTCTGAAGGCAGTAGTCGAGGTGTGGAAGGTAGATGAGTGAGAGGGTGGGGGAGTGTTTGTCCTCCACCCATTTTGCGGAAGCTGCGATCCATTCCGAGGATGCGATTCCTGCCGCCGGTCCCCAGAAAGCCGGGAAAGGAAAAGGTCCGAGATCCGCCTTGAGAGCATCCCGCATGTCCATCGGCTGGGTGTGGACATCGAAATGCTTGGAGCCGTCCGCCGGGTAGAGCGGGCGCGGGGTGATGGTGAAGTCCGCACTGGAATGCATGTTGTACCACCAGAAAAGTTTCGCGCAGGTGAAGCCGGGGATGTCTTTTCTCAGCCGATCCCAGATTTTTTCCCCGTGGACGATGTGGTTGGATTGCTTCCAGAAACGGACCTCGGCGGTTTCGCGGTCATACCAACCGTTCGCGACGATTCCATGCTGCTCCGGTGGCGTTCCGGTGAGGATGGAGGATTGAGCCGTGGTGGTGAGGGCGGGGAACGCGGGGTTGTAGGCTTGCAGGCCGTGCTTTTCTGCAAAAGCAGTAATCCCCGGGCAATCCGGGCCGAGCAGGGATTTTGAAAGACCGACGATGTTCAGGACTGCGAGGCGCACGCGGGAAACTTTAAATTTTAAACTTTAAACTTCAATTAGGAATCCAGAGCGAAGGAGAAGTGCACGGTTCCTGCGGGGGCTATTCCTCCTTTTGGAGTTCTACGATGTAGGCGAGGATGTCGTCGAAGCTGGCGTCATTTCCTGGAGTGGCGGCGATGACTTTCATTTTGGCACCTTCCTTGTCATCGGGGTCGTAGCCTCGTTGGCCGGATTTGAATTTCTCGAACTGGGCGCGCAGGTACCAGGCGGGGAACTTTGCGAGTGGGGCGCTACGGAATACTTGCTCGCCGGTCGCGTTGAAGCGATGGCAGGACGCGCAGTTCTCGAGAAACCGTGTTTTACCTTCGGTCGCGTCCCCTTTCTCGGGAGCTTCGTGATCGGTGGGCAGGAGGGAGACGAGATACTCGGAAAGCTCTGAGATATCGTCTTCCGTAAGGATCGCGGAAATGGCGGACATCTGTTGGCCGGTGAGATCCTCTGGATGTTTCCCGCGAACTCCGGATTTGAAGCGATCGAGTTGCGCCTTTGAATACCAGCGCGGTAGGCCGGCGATGGGTGGGGATTTCAGCTCAGGATTGCCCTCCGCTTTTTCACCGTGACACGCGATACAGGTGCGCTTGTAGATGGCCTCGCCGGGTGTTTCCTTCCCAGACAAAGGAAGAGAAAGGATGAGGCAGAGGAGGACGAAACGCATGGTGGATGTTGTGAATGGAACGATCAGGTTTACGAGAAGAGGTGCCGTCCCGTCTTGCTGGCAGTCGTGCTGTGGTCGGTTTCCCAGTAAACGTGGTCCGTGATCGTGGAACTGGCGGGTGGAGGTGAGAGTTCAGCGTAAGTGAGAGCATCTTTCGCCTCCGATTTGGCTTCGTTGATGATTTGTTGGGCTTCGGTTGCAGAAAGAACGCCATCGTTGATGAGATGTTGCTGCCAGAGGGTGAGTGGATCGAAATTTTCCTTTCTCTCCGTGATACTCTCCCGAGTGCGGTATTTATGTGTGTTCGCATCCGCCACGCTCCATCCGTAGTAGCGCATGGTGCTGACTTCAAGGACTGTGGGACGGTGCTGCGTTCTTGCGCGCTCCAAGGCTCTTGTGATTTTTGAATGGAGGATGGGAATGTCTCCATCCCCGCAAAGATCCCAATCAATGCCGTAGGTTTCCGCCCGGCGTGCGAGACATTGAGTGAAACGGGAAGATTCTTTCTGCGATGTGAACATGTCGAAGCCGTTGTTCTCGATCACGAAGACGACTGGGAGATCGAAGAGGCCGGCCAGATTGAGGGTTTCATGGAAAGCGCCCCGGTTGGTGGCACCCGCCCCCATGAAGCAGACGACGGCACCGGGCTTGGACTGTTGTTTCAATCCGAAGGCGAGGCCATTTGCGAGAGGGGTCTGGGAGGCGGCAAGGCCATGACAGCCCCAATGATTGCGGGATGGGTCGTAGAAAGAAAGCATTCCGCCCTTTCCGCCGCTGCATCCTGCGCTGCGGCCCATTAGCTCTGCCAAAATGGAGTGCATGGAAATCCCGGCTGCGATGGCATGGCCCAGTCCCCGGAAGCCGGAGATGCTGTGATCGTCGGGCGTCATCGCGGCGCGGACGGTGGCGGCGATGGATTCTTGACCAGTGCTCAGGAGCAGCCAACCGCCCATGCTGCCCATAGAGTATTCCCTCAGAGCGGTTTGCTCCAATCTACGGATCCTCACCATAGTTTGGAGGATCGCGAGTTTGGTTTCCGGACTCATGGGTTCTCGCCCCGAGACGGGGCTTTCACGGCCTGCCCCGAGACGCGGCAGCTACAGCTTTGCCAGGATGCTGTTGAGGGTTTCGCTGGGGCGGAGGGCGGCTTCGGCCTTTTTTTCGTCCGGTAGGTAGTAGCCGCCGATGTCGGTGGGGGAGCCTTGCACGGCGATGAGCTCGGAGACGATTTTCTCTTCGTTTTCCGTGAGGGATTTGGCGATCTCGGTGAATTGGCTCTTCAGTTCGGCATCGGAGTCCTGCGCGGCGAGGGCCTGTGCCCAGTAGAGGGCAAGGTAGAAGTGGGAGCCGCGGTTGTCGATGGTGCCGAGCTTACGGCCGGGGGAGCGGTCGTGTTCGAGAAATTGGCCGGTGGCGGCATCGAGGGTTTCTGCGAGGACTTTTGCTTTGGCGTTGTCCTGGGTGGTTCCGAGGTGATCGAAGGAGGCGGCGAGGGCGAAAAACTCACCGAGCGAATCCCAGCGCAGGTAGTTTTCCTGCTCGAACTGTTGGACGTGCTTTGGAGCGGAGCCGCCGGCGCCGGTTTCGAAGAGGCCGCCACCGTTCATGAGGGGGACGATGGAGAGCATTTTCGCGGAGGTGCCGACTTCGAGGATGGGGAAGAGGTCGGTGAGGTAGTCGCGTAGGACGTTGCCGGTGACGCTGATGGTGTCCTTGCCTTCGACGATGCGTTCGAGGGTTTTCTGGCAGGCTGCGGCGGGGGGGAGGATGGAGATGTCGAGGCCGCTCGTATCGTGATCGGCAAGGTAGGTTTTGACTTTGGAAATGATGTTGGCGTCGTGGGCGCGGCTTTCATCCAGCCAGAAGATGGCGGGAGTTTCGGAAGCGCGGGCGCGGTTGACGGCGAGTTTCACCCAGTCCTGAACGGAGGCGTCTTTGGTTTGGCAAGCGCGCCAGATATCGCCTTTCTCCACTTCGTGTTCGAAGAGAATTTTCCCTGAGGAATCGGTGACGCGGACGGTGCCTGCGGCGGGGATTTCAAAGGTCTTGTTGTGGGATCCGTATTCTTCCGCGGCTTTTGCCATGAGGCCGACGTTGGGGACGGAGCCCATGGTCTGAGGATCGAGCGCGCCGTTCTCGCGGCAGAAGTCGATCACGGTTTGATAGACACCGGCGTAGGAGGAATCGGGGATCACGGCGAGGGTGTCCTGTTGCTTGCCTTCCGCATTCCACATCTGGCCGGAGGTGCGGATCATGGCGGGCATGGAGGCATCCACGATCACGTCGGATGGGACGTGGAGGTTGGTGATTCCTTTGTCGCTATTCACCATGGCGATGTCTGGGCCGTTTTTGTAAACTTCCTGGATATCCGCTTCGATGGCGGCTTTTTTGTCGGCGGGGAGGGTCTGGATTTTCGCCACGAGATCGCCGAAGCCGTTGTTGAAGTCGATGCCGAGAGGGGCGAGCGTTTCCTCGTGTTTTCCGATCACGTCTTTGAAGAAGACTTTGACGGCGTGGCCGAAGATGATGGGGTCGCTGACCTTCATCATGGTGGCTTTCATGTGGAGGGAAAATAGCACTCCTGCGAGCTTCGCCTCGGCGATCTGTGCGTCGAGAAAGCGGGTGAGCGCCTGCTTGCTCATGAAGGTGCCGTCGAGGATTTCTCCCGCGAGCAGGGGAGTGGATTCTTTCAGAACGGTAACGGAGCCATCGGTGGCGACGAGTTCGATCTTGGCGTCGGTGGCTTCGGAAATGGTGACGGATTTTTCGTTGGAGAAGAAATCGCCGAGTCCCGCCATGGTGCCGACGTTGGTCTTGGAGTCTTTGCTCCATGCGCCCATGGAATGCGGGTGCTTCTTCGCGTAGTCTTTGACTGCTTTCGGGGCGCGACGGTCGGAATTTCCTTCGCGTAGAACGGGGTTCACTGCAGAGCCCATGACCTTAGCGTAGCGGGCGCGGATGTCCTTTTCCTCATCGGTGGAAGGGCTTTCCGGGTAGTCAGGGATGGGGAAACCTTTTTGCTGAAGCTCTTTGATGGTCGCCTTGAGCTGTGGGACCGAGGCGGAAACGTTGGGCAGCTTGATGATGTTCGCGTTCGGTTGCAGGGTCATTTTCCCAAGCTCCGCGAGGTGGTCTGGAATTTGCTGCTCGCTGGAAAGGAGGTCTGGAAACTGAGAGAGCACGCGGCCTGCGAGGGATATGTCGCGTGTTTCGACATTGATGCCAGCGGGCTTCGAGAAAGCCTGGACGATGGGGAGCAGGGAATAGGTGGCGAGAGCGGGAGCTTCGTCGGTCTTGGTGTAGATGATCGTGCTGGACATGATGTGTTACGTTTCCCGTCGATAGGGGAAAGCGGTGGCGGGGTCAAGGCGGAGGGATGGGTAGGGTGTAACTGAAAGTGGTGGTCATGCGGATTTTTTTACCAGACGCCTGACTTATGCGTAAATCTCAGAGCGATGCTACACCCCCGGCTATTTTCTGACCACCCCGTGGGGCACACCGTCCCTCCGGGATTCTAGAGGAGTGTGATCCCACTGTTCATGACCGCGTTGAGCATAGTTGCGTTCTTCAGTTCCCTGAGAACCTGTTTGATAGGTGGCATTGGCAGGAACTCGGATTGATCATTGCCAAGCTTGCCCCCTAGCAGCATGGCTGCATGCGGGATAGCTACAGCATGGCTGTAGCAGTCCAAGGTCTGCGACTTTCTCAAGCTTACTGGTTCACGAGACGGGGATTCCAAACAGGTTCTAAGTCTTGACATCCCCGCTACAATCCATTCTGAAAACGAAAATCTTGGATTCACCCCTCCGAGGTGAATCTCGGCCAATATTAGCAAAGAAACTCAGCCCTCTAACTTCAGGAATAAATGACATATCCATTTCAAATTCTGGCTCTTTTCCTGATCGCCGTAACACCAATTCAAGGTGAGGAGTCCACTCGCTCGAATCAAAAGAAGCCTATTGTAGTGACGCTAAATGATGTCTCGGTCGCCAAAGACTCGGATACAGAGCATCCTTTAGTGTGCGGTTTGAACCGGGATTATCCGAAGGGGCGGGAATTGCTCGTTAATCAAATCACCACGAAAACATCAACTCATGTCGTTTTCCCCAAGAAGTCGGATTTTCCTCAGGACGTTGAGGGGATGTTTAATCTTAGTGGATACTATCAAGGCATCCAGACGAGATCGGCGTATCCACACAAGATACCTAGTAAGGCTTACCGCTACTTTGTAGTCACATCGTGGGAGCGAAACGGACCAAATAAGCCCAACAAGAAGACGCTGCGGTGAAGGGGTGAGGTTCGTCTACGGTCTTTCGATAATTCTAGAATGGAGCAGGTTGCCGTTTCAGGCAGAGCGAGGGATACGAGGAGTCTTCCGCAGCCGCGAGAATTGGCGATTGCGGAGGGGGCGGGGAGGTGTCATTTTCCGTTCATGAAAATCCGGATCGCTTTATTGTTTGTGGGGATGCTCTCGGGCTTGGCGATGGGCCAAGAGGGGGAGGTGCGTGGAAATGTGCCGGAAGATCTGCTCGATGATGACCATGTGCGTGCGGAGCTGGGGGTGAATGAGTTCACGGCACCTTCGATTTCGAAACTTTTTGATACGCTTCAGTTTCTGATGCCGCTGCCGCTGATCGAGACGCAGCGGGCGGTGAATGAGCGCATGCCGTTGGACCGGGCGGATCTGGCGATCGAGCTGGGTTTTCTGATCGCGGATGGGTTCCTGATCGTGCAAGCGGGTCAGATGGACAAGGTGGAGGGGATGGCGACGGAGATGACTCGTTATGGCAAGGCGTTGGGTGCGGGCGATCGGATCAACCGTCACGCGGCGGGCTTATTGGAAAGTGCGAAGAAGCAGGATGTGGAGATGTTGAAAAAGGAACTGGCTGCGACTCAGCGGGATGTGGAGATCGAGTTGGTGACTTTGCGTGACGCGGATTTGGCGCATCTCATTTCTCTAGGCGGATGGATTCGCGCGCTGGAGGTGGCGACGGTGGCGGTGGACAAGCAGTTTTCCCCGGAACGTGCGCGCAAGGTGATGCGTGAGGATATTGCGGACTATTATACGGAGAGTGTTGCGGGGCTGGAGCCGAGGATTTCTGAAAGGCCCAATTATCTGGAGATGAGGGACCTGCTATCGGGATTGCGGAACGAGATGCTGATCGAGGAGGGCGAGGAGCCGACTCCGGAAAAGGTGAAGGAGATTCGAGAGCAGGCGGCGAATTTGGTGACGTTGGCGCTGCAACGGCAGGAGTAGAAAACTTTCAATCTTAAACTTTAAACTTCAAGAATTTGGAAAAGGTATCGGTTCTAGGGTTGGGCATCGTGGGTTCGCGGGTGCGGGAGTTGTTGGTGGATGCGGGATATGAGGTTTCCTGCTGGAGCCGGACTTCTCGTGGGCTGGATGGTGAGCAAGAATCTCCTGAGGCTGCGGTCGAGGGGGCGGATTTGATTTCGCTGTATCTAAAAGATGTGGCGCAGGTGCGGGAGGTTTTTGCGAAGGCGAAGACGAGCTTGAAGCAGGGTGCGGTGGTAATGAACCATTCGACCATCGATCTGCCGACTACGCTGTGGCTGGCGGAGCAGTGCGCGGCCAAGGGTTGCGATTTTCTGGATGCTCCGTTTACGGGAAGCAAGGATGCGTCGGCGGCTGGGCAGTTGCTCTACTATATTGGCGGGGATGAGAGTTTGGTGGAAAAAGTTTCTGATTTCCTGGCGGTCAGCTCGAAGGGTCGGATCCACTGCGGCGAGATCGGGACGGCGACGGTGACGAAGCTGGGCACGAATCTCATTTCTGCCTGCACGGTGCAAGCGATGAGCGAGGCTTTGGCGATCGCAGTGAAACATGGGGTAAAACCCGAGGTGTTCACGGAAGCCGCGATCAAGAACGGCAGCGGGTCACCTCTGATGGCGATGAAATATCCGGGGATGCTTGCCGGGGATTTCGAGCCTCATTTCACGATGGCGAACATGTGGAAGGACAGCCGCTATGCGCTCGCTCTGGCGGATTCCGCTGGGGTGGAATTGCCGGCGATCTCCGCTGTTTCGGCAAGGATGGGGGCGATGTGCGAAGATGGATGCGCGGATCTGGATTTCTCGGCGCTTTCCAAAGCGTATGAAGAAGGAACCGCGGATGGACGCGGATAAACGCGGATGGAAGATGTTGTAAATGTGGATCTGGGGGATGCGCCCGGCGTGCTGGAATTTTCCGGGCCGGATGCGGTCCGGTTTCTCAACGGGCAGGTGACGCAGGATGTGCGCAAGGTGATGGGGACGGGGCTGCTTTTGCCGAGCTGCGTGACGGATGCGAAGGGGAAACTTCAGTTCCGTGTGTGGATTGCGGAGGGTGATGGGGGATCGGTGCTGGTGTTTTGCCGGGCGGAAATGACTGCGGATCTGGAGGCGAGATTGACCCGTTATCTGATCGCGGATGATGTGGAGGTGAAGGACAGGAGCGGGGAAATTTCCGTAGCGGAATTTGGCGGAGTGGAAATGGAGGAGGGGGAGCGGATCCAGAAGGGTATCCCGAAGTGGGGGGCGGAACTGACTGAAGGAATGCTGCCGCCTGAAGCCGGATTGGACGCAACGGACATTTCCTACAACAAGGGCTGCTACATCGGGCAGGAGGTGATTTCCCGGATCAAGAGTGCGGGGAAAGTGAACCGACGGCTGGTGAAATTTTCCTTCGAAGGGGAGGGAAGTTTGGGAGAAATTTTAGGAGCCGATGGAAAAATCGCGGGAGAAATGACGAGTGTTTGTGGGAAATTCGGGCTGGGTTACCTGAAAAGGACGGCGACTGAGGACGGACTTTCCGTGGATGGGGCGGCTGTGAAAATCCGCTGAAACGAGGGGGCTTCGAATTTCGGCTTTTCCGATGGGCGAACGGGTTCATGCTTTCCCCACATGACATCTGACTTTCTGGTGATCGGGGCGGGCATCGCGGGCCTGTCGTTCGCGTTGCGGGCGGCGAAACACGGGAAAGTAGTCGTGCTGACGAAGGGCAAGGCTGAGGAGTCCAATACCGCCTGGGCGCAGGGCGGGATCGCATCGGTGCTGCCGGATGGTCTGCGTGCTGAGGGGGACTCTGTGGAAAGTCATGTGGCCGATACGCTGGATGCAGGGGCGGGACTTTGCGATGAAGCGGTGGTGCGGCGCATCGTGGAAGAGGGCGACGATACGATTGAGGATCTGCTTTCCTATGGAGTGGAGTTCGATAGAGAGGACGACCGTTTCATGCTGGGGAAAGAAGGGGGGCACACCCATAGGCGCATTCTCCACGCACCGTGATACTACAGGACGGGAGGTGGCTAGGGCGATGCTTGAGGCGGCGCGGAAGGAGCCGAATCTTACGCTATTGGAGGATCATTTTGTCATCGATCTGATCACTTCCGCACGGCTTGACGCGGTTTCGGATGACCGGGTGCTCGGAGCCTATGTGCTTGCGCGTGAGACGGGTGAGGTGACGATTTTTCGATCGGACCGGGTGGTTCTGGCGGCGGGTGGATGCGGAAAAGTTTATCTCTACACGACCAATCCGGACTCGGCGACTGGCGATGGTGTGGCACTGGGATGGCGGGCCGGAGCGCAGATTGCGAACATGGAGTTCATCCAGTTTCACCCGACTTGTTTCTACAATCCGGCTGCGACTGGCCCGGAGGCACGTTCGTTTCTCGTGAGTGAAGCGGTACGTGGTGAGGGAGGGATTTTGCGGAACGGAAAGGGCGAGGATTTCACCAAGAAGATCGACCCTCGTGGATCGCTCGCACCACGGGATATTGTGGCGAGAGCGATCGATCGAGAGATCAAGAAAACGGGCGCGGCATGTGTTTATCTGGATGTGACGCACAAACCGAAAGGTTTCATGAAGGAGCATTTTCCCTACATCTATGAAACTCTGATGAAATTCGGGGTGGATTGTGAAACAACGCCGATTCCCGTGGTCCCGGCCGCGCACTATATGTGCGGTGGACTCAAGACCGATGTGACGGGGAAGACGACGGTGTGCGGACTTTATGCGGTCGGAGAAGTGGGTTCGACGGGCTTGCACGGGGCGAATAGGTTGGCTTCGAACTCACTGCTGGAAGGCAATGTTGTGGGTCGTTTGGCGCTGGAGGAAATGATGAGATTGTATCCTCCAGACAAGCCGGTGATGGACTCACCTCCCATCCCGGAATGGCATCATGGGGACGTGGCGGAGCCGGACGAACTGGTTGTCATCTATCACAACTGGGATGAGATCCGGCGACTGATGTGGGACTATGTATCCATTGTGCGCACGGACAATCGTCTTCGTCGCGCGGCTGCCCGACTGCGGAACTTGAAAAAGGAAGTCCGCGAGTTCTATTGGGGCCATCGGGTGAATGCGGATATTTTGGAACTCCGGAATCTCGTCGCGGTGGCTGGGTTGGTAGTGGAATGCGCGTTGCGGAGACGTGAGTCACGCGGCCTGCATTACACGCTGGATTATCCGGAGACGGAGGAGCGGTTTGTGAAGGATACGACTCTCAGAAAGTTTTAGGTTGGAGGCGTTGGCGGATGGATGTCGCATCGCCAGTGCCAAGAAGGAATTCTCTTCGTCTGTATTTGGACTAAGCAATCGGGTCCCGAGGTCGTTCAACAATAGAATGATGCATCAGACTCTTGGAATATCGGTCGTTGGGGTGGCAATGTTGGTGCAGCTGATGTTCCTGCCGACCCGCAGTTTGTTTACGCACTACTCCGGGGCAGACCGACCTAGGATGTCCCTCCCAACGGCAACACAATCAACAAAGAATCGTCAGCATGTCCATGAAGAAGTCAGTTGGACAAGGGCGGGTGGTTGGGTGGCGACTGGTGGCGGATCGATCAGGGCGAATGACCTCGAACCCTTCCTTAGAACTACTGCGGAGCGCTGCGAAAAATTGGGGATCTATTCGCGAGTCCGAGTGAGAATTCCACAGGATGCTCCTGCGGGAAAATTTGTACATTTGGTCAAGTGTATGGAGCGAGCTGGCGTCAGAGGCTATAGTGTTGCTGTCGTGCAGCCGGACGCAGTCTGGTTCTAGCGATCGGAAATATAGAGCGAAGGAGGCATAACCGAGAAGGCCTCAACCAGATCCCGAGGGAGCTGAAAGGCTACGGAGTTTCTTCCTGCTTTTTCGGCGAAGTCAGTTTGCTCCAATCGGGAGCGCCTTTGTCGATGCGGAGGATTTCGCTGGCATAGACGGCATCTTCGTTGCGTGGGTCAATTTCTGCTGCGAGTTGGATGAGGTAGTGGGCGAGGGCGGTGTTTTCTTCCTCTACTTGTTGGGAAAGGAGTTGGCCGCGGGTGAGAAGGAGGCGGGCGAGGACTTGAGGGCTGTAGTCTGCGGAGGTTTTCTCCGGGACGATGCCTTTCGCGAGTTGGTATTGGGTGACGACTGCCTGTTTGTTGCGCGGCGAAAGGTGCATGGCGAGCGCAAGGAGTCGGCGGGCTTGGGCGAGGGACTCAGGGGATGCGCCGGCATCCAGCACGCGGTTGGCGGCGTATGTGGCGAGGTTGGTGGCGTATTCGTCCCGCTCGGAGCCCATCATCACGAGATCTTGGGAAAAGATGCTGGTGCGGATATCGAGGGGCTCCCACGCAAATTTCGGTTCCTCTTCGGCCTGGAGTGCGGAAAACGCCAGAAGGAAGCTGAGAAGCATCGGGAATTGCCAAAATTTCATGGAAGCCCTATAAGATGTGAATACACAGCGATCTGACAAGTGACAAATCCTGACGATCAATTGGCGGAGTATCTCGCGGAGCATGTAACGCGATTGCACCGGAAGAAAAGCCTGCGCCACGATCTCCGCAGGCGTATCGAGATGAATCGTGGAGATTCCTCAGTAGTGGTTTCGGAAATCCGTGAGTATTTGGCCGAGAGGCCGTATCTGCGGATTGTCGCCATCTATTCCGCATTGGAGGGTGAAGTCGATTTGAAACCACTTTTGGACCAGATCGGGAGGGTCTGGCTTTTTCCGAAAGTGGAAGGGGAGGATCTGGTATTTTACCATGTGAAAAATCCGACGGAGGATCTGGTGATCGGCGCGTTCGGAATTCTCGAACCTAAAGAGGGGCTCCGGAAATACGAGATTCCGCAGGTGGATCTGTTTATCTGTCCGGGGCTGGGATTTGATTTGCGTGGGGGGAGGATCGGGAGGGGGAGAGGCTTCTATGATCGAGTGCTGGAGAAAGCACGAGTGGGAGCGGTGAAGCTAGGAGTGTGCTTTGGCTACCAGCTGGTGGACGCGGTAGAGATGGAACCACACGACATACGGATGAACGGGGTGATCGCGGGATAAGGAATCAATCGTGAGTGAGCAGTCACTTTCGGTCTTGCTAGGACGGGGCGTAAGGGTAGCTTCGTGGAATATGAAAAACATCGCCTACCTTGCCGCCGCACTTGCATTCTGTGCTCCGAACCAACTCTCCGCTCATTGCCAAGTGCCGTGTGGGATCTTCGACAACGACAATGTCATTTCCTCTTTGCACACGGACTACGTGACGATCGAGAAAGCGAGTAAGCAGATCGAGGAGTTGTCCAAGGATCCCGCAGCAAATGCAAATCAGCTCACACGCTGGGTGATGACGAAGGAGAGTCACTGCCAGGACGTGCAGGAGAAGATGCTCAACTACTTCCTCGCACAGAGGGTGAAGGCACCGGAAGACGAAGCGGGGAAGGATGCGTATGTGAAGCAACTTACTCTCTGCCACGCGATCATTGTCACGGCGATGAAGTGCAAGCAATCGACGGATGTGGCGAATATCGAAAAACTGCACGATCTGCTGCATTCGTCTGGAAGAAGAGTTTGGCGGAAAGGAATGATTCCGCTTTGACCGCGAGCTTCTGCGCTAAAACACTTCGAGATGTATTTTCAATTCAGAGAAATTGCGGTTTTTGTAGGATTGTCAGTTTCCGTGATCTCATGCTCGGTCGATCCCGTTGAGGAGCCGGAGACGAAAGCGCCAGAGACTGTCACTGCCCCAGAAGTTAAGCCTGTCAAGATTCCCCCGACGGTCGAAAAGAAGGGGCGCGTCGACGGTATCGGGATTGACGAGGTTTTCCCCATCCAACAGTCGGGGGAAGCTCTGATCTACGACGTGCGTGATCCGTATTTTTACAATATCGATCACATTGAGGGAGCGATCAACTGGCCGCCTGCCAAATACGAAGAGCTGGTTCAGGAACGTGATATCGAAATCCAGAAGGCCATCGCAGCCGGGAAGGAAGTCGTTCTCTATTGCTTCAATCTGGGCTGTCCGGAAGCGAGAAACATGGCGAAGAAACTTGCGCGGAGAGACTACGAGGTGCGGACCATGACGATGGGAATCGACTCCTGGAGAAACGCCGGGCTGCCACTGGTGAACGGGGCAGGGGAGGCTACGCAGTAGGAGGCAAGGAGTCGCGGATGGTATCCGCGAGTAGAAAGAGGCGGATACCATCCGCCTCTCCTTGTTCACTTTCCGTGGGAGACGGGGGGCCAGAATTCTTCCCAGACGAAGGGACGGGAGAATTCACCGTAGTGGCAGGAGGTGCAATCGCCAGGGCCGAGCGGGCGGAAGCGGAAGGAGCTTGGTTTTCCATCGAGGTAGCGGACGAGGTGCTCGCTGGCCGGACCGTGGCAGGATTCGCAACCGACATCGGTGAGCGATTCTCCGCCTAGAGGGCGTCGGTATCCGCCGGGTTTCCCGAAGCCGACCGTATGGCATTTCACGCAGTGGGGATCGGCCTCGGACCCGGTTTTCTCAAGCGTGGCGAAGGCGTGGGCGTGGCCGGATTTGCTCCATGTTTCGTAATCTTTCGCATGGCATTGCTTGCAGGTCTCGGAGCCGACGTAGGTGGCGGTTGTCGTTACGCCGGGGATGGCATTTGGATCGGTTTGTTCACTGTCGTCGATGGCGAGGGGCGTATTGGAAATTTCCTTTCGGTAGGAGCGGACGAGTTCGCGAAGCTCCACGTGCTGTGGAATTTGCTCTTCGAGAAGTTCGATGTGGTAATCCGGCGAGGTGATGCGGTTGCGGTTTTGTTTCTGAAATTTTCCCGTCAGAGTGCCGACCGTGCGGGCCTGGTTGGTGGTGAAAAGGATGATGGAATCGTTTTCCCGGATGATGTCTTGGTTCGGACCACCGACATCGCCTCCGAGGATGAGTGCGAACTCGAAGTAGTCCGCGGCGAGTTGGCGCAGTTCGGTTTCGTTGGCGAATGCGAGCAGGAACACGATATCGGTTTTCTCAATGAGTCCCGGCAAGTGGCGGTCGATGGCCTGGTTCATATCGAGCACGGTTAGTCCCTCGCCGGGAGTCGGGACGCTTTTCGGGGAAACGACTCCGAGTATGCCGATGCGGGTTCCGTCATTTTCGATGATGCGGAACGGCTCGAGGATCGGCGCTTCGTTGTCCGAGCGGATGAGTGATGCACTGAGCATGGGGACCGGGGATGTGCGGGAAAGCTCGGCGAGGGTGTCCGCCGTGAGAGCTGCCTCGCGTGCTCCCATGTTCAGGGCGGAGTAGCCCATCGTGGCGTAGGCGCGGGCGAGGTAGCGGTATTGGATGATATCGTAATCCGCAGCACCGGCGACCGCGCCTCCGACATCGAGTTTGATCGATTTTTTCGTATCGTCGCGGGCTTCGAGCCATGTCCGCAGCCGGGTGAGGCCTCCGTGCTGGCCGGTGAAACATCCGCATGGCTCCAAGCGCCCGAAGGTATCGCAGGTGAAATGTACCGTGAACGAGCCGTCCGGTGGCTTCCGCTTTTTTCTCCGGACGGAGGTGGAACGCGACGGCCACCGCGAGAAGGAGAAGGAAAACTCCAGCGAAAATGATGATAGGCTTTTTCAAAATCCGGAAAGTGAGTAGGTATCGCCGAAGGCTTTGGACTGCGTGCAGCCATGCTGCCGCTTTCCGTGAAGCAGCCTAGCTGCCACGGGGCTGGGTTGGGAGTGGGCTGGCCGAGTCGTGCCAATACCGCCGGCTCGCAGCAGGGCTGCATTGCCGAAAGCTACAGCATGGCTGTAGCAGTCCAGGGGGCTTGAAATTCTGCGCATCTGATTCTTCCGGAAATACTTTGCTCAGTGCAGCAGCGAGTAGGCGACGGCGTTTACGTTGATCTCGCGCGACTGGCTGATTTCCGCACCGCCACAACAACAGCAGCCTTTGGCGTTCGAGGCGTCGTTCAGGCCCTCGGGGGAGTAAACCATGGCGAGCCTTCCGTTGATGGAGACTCCTTGGAGAGTCGTGCTGCGGCCTTTCACGGTGAGGCTGGTGAGCTTGTTCACGGTGGAGAAAAGCTCGTGGGACATGGGGATCTGTTTCAGTCCGTAGGCGGGGAGGGCGAGCCGGATCTCGCGCGAAAACGCGGCGTTCCATGCCTGGTCCGAGCAGCCGGGACTGGCCAGCACGAAGCCGCCGTTCTCGAGGTAACGGCGGAGGTTGGTGCGTTCGTCTCCGCTGAGCACGAAGTTTCCCTGGCCGGTGAAGATGCAGAACGGGGTGTTGAAGACCTCGTCCTTCGAGAGGAAAATGCTCTGGAATTTCGGGGCGATGCGGAGACCGGTTTCTTTGGCCGCATCGGACAGGAATTTGTCGGCGAAGCAGATCGCCGTCTTGTTTTCACCGTAGATCAGATTTCCGCAATGGATGGTTTCCGAGGTCCAGTCGAAGGGAGCGGCGGCTCTGGCGAGCGTGGCGGTGAGGAGGAGTGCGAGTAGGATTCTCATGGTTTTGTGGTGAGTCTGCGGAAGTAGGCGTCTGCGATGTTTTCGTATTCGAGCAGGAGGGTGGATGCGCCGGGGGTGGAGGTGCGGCGGGCGGAATCGAGCGTGTTCTCGGGAGGGGCGGCGGGGTCGATTTTCGCGATGGGTCCGCCGGGCATTCCTTCGCCGGGCCGGTCGCCTTTTCCGGGGATGGAGCGGGCGATGGGGCCGTCGAGAAGCGATTCACCGCCGAGCAGCAGTGAGGTCCCGTTGAGCATCGCGCTGGCCATCTGGCCACCGGCTCCCTGTCCGTTCTGGCCGGGGAGGGGGCGGAAATTTTTGGAAAGCAGCATCTGGCGCAGGCTGTCTCCCGGTTTCATGCCGCGCTGAAGGCGGAGGGCGCGGTCGAGGCCCTCGCCCGCCTGCTGCTGGCCTTGTTGCGCGTCCTCGAAGAGTTCGTCCATTTCCTCGAAAAGGTTCTGCGCTTGGGAGTGACCTTCGGGTGCTTTTCCGAGCAACATGCTGGAGGCGGCTTCGCGGGCGAGGCCCGGCATGCTCTCGATGGAGTCCGCGAGCTGGGTGGCGGACGCGGCGGCTTCGGGAAATTTCTCCGCGCCCTTCTCCCC
>CAWCXB010000010.1:0-101649 GCA_963799385.1 uncultured Verrucomicrobiae bacterium | reverse complement strand
AAATCGGAGCCTCCGCTTTTCTAACGTTTGATAAGAGGCAGGCGGAACTAGCCCGCTTTGCCGGACTGGAAGTTCCTGATCTGGAGTGAAATCGAAGAAAAGGCTAACGGTTTTTCTGCCGAACCTAGCAGACATCCACAACGGACCGCGAGTCTTCAGCTCTCCCCAGAGCCAAGAGCCGGTGCAGTGGGGCGGGCTGAAGACCCGCGGTCCGTCCGGGAGGTGACCTGAATGGAGATCGCTGAGGGCGCGGCGTTTCGACTGCGAAGCGGAGAAATCAAAAATCCTCAAACGCGCTCCTCAGATCGCTCGCCGCGTTTTTCGAGGCGGTATCTTTTTCCGGGACGAAAGCGAAGTCGTCTTTTGCTTCGATGTCGATCTCGGGGTTGGCGGCGAGCAGGGGGCGGGTGGTTTTGTCGATCCCAGCGAGATCCGGTAGGGTGGCGTTTTCCGGGGCGGCTTTGAGTTCCTCGAATTTCCGGGCGGTGGACATGACACGGGTTTCGTAGGAGCCGATGGCGCGGTTGTAGTGATCGACGGCACTGTTGAGGGAGTTCCCGAGCTTGGAAAAATGGTCGGCAAGTTTCCCGAGGCGCTCATGCATGGTGCGGCCGAGGGCGGAGATTTCCTTGGCGTTGAGGGCAAGGGATTCCTGCCTCCATCCGTAGGCGACGGCTTTGAGAAGGGCGATGAGCGTGGTCGGAGTGGCGAGTATGACGCCGTGGTCCACTCCGCGTTCGATGAGGCCGGGATCTGAATGGAGGGCGGCGGAGAAGAAGGATTCGCTAGGGAGGAATAGGACGGTGAACTCGGGGGAGTCCTCGAACTGATCCGTGTATTTTTTCGAAGAAAGCTGCTGGATGTGGGTGCGGACCTGAGCGGCGTGCTGGTGGAGGAAACGTTCGCGCTCGGCATCTTCGGTGGCTTCGAGCGCATTGAGGTAGGCGTCCATGGGCGTCTTGGAATCGACGACGATGGTTTTTTCTCCGGGCAATTTCACGATGAGATCCGGGCGCAGGCGCTTGCCTTCATCTGTGATCGAGGTGGTCTGGAGGGTAAAATCGCAGTGCTCCTGCATGCCAGCGAGCTCGACGACGCGGCGCAGCTGCATTTCACCCCATTGGCCGCGACCGGTGGGTTGGCGCAGGGCTTTGACGAGGGAGGCTGTCTCTTTCTGGAGGCCAAGCTGACCTTCGCCGAGGGCGCGGACCTGTTCTTTCAGCTCCGAGTAGGCGCCTTCGCGGAGCTTTTCGATCTCGCCGATGCGGAGCTCGAATTTCCCAAGGGACTCTGCGACGGGTTTCACTAGAGACTCGATGGCGGTCTTGCGCTTCTCGATGTCCCCCTTCGCTTCCTCGGTCTGGAGGGCGAGGGTGGATTTTGCGAGGTGGAGGAACTGCGCGGAGGCACCACGAAGGGCATCGGCGGAGAGAGCTTTGAACGTATCGGAGAGTTTCTCCTCAGCGCGCTCAAGAATCGCCTGCTTTTCAAGGGCAGCCTCACGTCCCGCTTCGTGGCGGGTGGTCATTTCGGAAAGCTGATTGCGGTAGGTCTGTGCCTCGGATTCGTGGCGCTCGGATTCCTCAGTGGTGGTGGCAAGGCGGGCCTCGATTTCAGCAGCGCGGCGCTCCTCCGCTTTGATCCGTTCAATGAGAGAGGACTTTGCACTACCCGCTGCTAGCCAGGTGATAAGCCAGCCTACGAAGAGGGAAAGGACGGCGGTGATGATGAGAGGTAGGTAGGGCTGGAGTTCCGGTGGCATGGTTTTCTACTTGCGGGTGTGGACAAGCTGGCGTTGATGTTAGCTGTCGCCGCGATCGTGCTTTCCCAAGCGTCCCGCGACAACCACAACCAACATTAACCAACGATTTAACATCATGTCCCATCAACTACCAGACCTCGGATATTCCTTTAACGCCCTCGAGCCGCACATCGACGCAGCAACGATGGAAATCCACCACGACAAGCACCACCAAGCCTACGTCGACAAACTCAATGCCGCCATCGAAGGCAAGGCAGACCTCGAAGCGAAAAGCATCTGCGAACTCGTAAGCGATCTCGGCTCCGTGCCGGATGACATCCGCGGCGCAGTTCGCAACAACGGCGGTGGTCACGCAAACCACTCGCATTTCTGGAAAGTCATCGCTCCCGGCGGCGCATCCGCTCCCTCCGGTGATCTCGCCGCCGCCATCGACGCAGCCTTCGGCTCCTTCGAGGATTTCAAAAAGAAATTTGCGGACGCAGGTGCGACACGCTTCGGCTCCGGCTGGGCATGGCTTTGTAAGAAGTCCGACGGCACACTCGCTGTCACATCGACGGCGAACCAAGACAACCCGTGCATGGGCTCGAACTTCGGCGGCTGCGACGACGGCAAGGGCATCCTCGGTCTCGATGTCTGGGAGCACGCCTATTACCTCAACTACCAGAACAAGCGCCCGGCTTACATCGACGCATTCTGGAACGTCGTGAACTGGGATGTCGTTGAGGAAAACTTCGCCAACGCGTGACCGAAATAACCAAAGCGAAAGCCGTCGGAGAAATCCGGCGGCTCTTTTTGTGCCGCGATCGAGAACGCTGCGCCGACTCTAAAAGATCGAAGTTCCGGTCAGGTCCGTGAGCATTTCAAGCGCGAGGCAGCCGGCTGCGGAGTTGCCTTTCGAATTCAGTGGTGGGCTCCAGACGGCGACCGAGTATTTTCCGGGGTAAACGGCGGCGATGCCTCCCCCTACTCCGCTTTTTCCGGGGAGGCCTACGCGGAAGGCGAATTCGCCGGACTCATCATAGAAGCCGCAGGTAAGCATGAGGGCGTTGATGCGTTTCGCGCGGCGGGAGCTGAGAATTTCTTCCCCGTTGTCCAGTTTTCCATGATTCATGAACATGGCGAAAGTGTGGGAAAGCTCGCGGCAGGTCTTGGTGATGGAACAGGCAGCGCAGTAGAAGTCGATGATGTCGTCCACGTTGTTGCGGATGTTTCCAAAATCTTTCATGAGGTTGAGCATCGCGAGGTTCCGGTAAGCAACCTCACGCTCCGACTGCGCCACGGATTCATCGTATTTGATCACGGGCACTCCGGAGACTCGGCGGATGAAATTCAGGTAGTCCGATTTGGGGTCGTCGTAGATGCTTAACAGAAAATCGCAGACAACGAGGGCGCCCGCATTGATGAAGGGGTTTCTAGGTATGCCGCGCTCATATTCCAGTTGCACCAGCGAATTAAAAGGATTGCCTGATGCCTCCACGCCCACGCGTTCCCAGATTTTCCGCCCATGGGTGGATACGACCATGGAGAGCAGCAGAACTTTGGTGATACTCTGGATGGAGAAGGATTCCCCGCTATCGCCGACAGCGAAATCCCCGTCTCCGGAGGCGTGCAGGTGCATTCCAAATTTCCCCGGATCCACGGAGGCCAAGCCAGGGATGTAGGTTGCAATCCGGCCTTCGGGGAGGTCTGCGAGCACCTTTGTGTGGATCTTTTCCAGGATGGCTTGGTAGTCCGGCATGCGATGAGCGATACCCCTAGTCACTTTCCTTTCAATCCCATTCTCATTCTGAATTTCCGGAATCGGGAAAATCGCTGCAATGATCGAAGAGAAACGGAGGTTCCGAAATGCTTTCGGAGTAGGATTGCACTAGGCCCTGACGGGGTCTAAGCAACAGATGTCCCGCCCATGTCTTACTTTGTCCATCTCTTCGAACTGTTCGGTGTCTTCTTCTTTGCTGTATCCGGGGCCATTGCGGCACGGAAAAACGAGATGGATATCTTCGGAATGTTCATGCTGGCACTCATCACCTGCATGGGTGGTGGGACTTTACGCAGCCTTCTGATCGGGGACACTCCTCCGGCGATCCTTGTGGATCCCACCTACGTCATACTTGCCGCAACGGCGGCAGTTGTTTCGTTTTTCGCAGAGCCGCTATGGGAAAGATGGGCACGGGTGGTCTCGGTATTCGATGCCGTTGGGCTGGGTGTCTTCGTTTGCATCGGGATCCAAGTAGCACAGAATCACGGCCTGGCAGGTTGGGCCTGTGTGGCGATGGGCATGGTCACCGCGACCTTCGGAGGAGTGCTGAGAGACCTCTTCCGCGCAGAGGTTCCGCTGATTTTCCGAAGGGAAATCTACGGAACCGCTGCATTGCTTGGCGGCTTCGTTTACCTTGGCTTCGATTGGATCGGCCTGCAGCCGCGCTACAGTATCCCGATCACCACGGTCATCACAGCCGGGATCAGGCTTGCTGCGATCCGATATCATATCCTCTTGCCTGGGCAGTCAGCTGAGCGGTGATCTTTAATAATGCAAGCGCGCGAAGAAACGCTCTTCGAGACTAGTTTTATCAAGCTTATGCAAATTTTTAGAAATGGCGGGATGAGTCGCTTCTGAAAATTTGCACACACACCCAGCCGGATCGAAGGATTGACGGAAACCCGTATTTCCGTATCGTAAAATCATGAAAACGACCATCGACATCCCCGAGCTGCTTTACCGGAGGGCAAAAATTCGCGCTGCGGAAACCGGAACCACCCTCAAGCAGATCGTCCTAACCTCACTCGGTAAGGAACTCGATGGCAGCGATTCTCCGACTCCAGCCGGACGGTCATTTCTGGAAAGGCGGACATTATTGCCCGAATACGAGGCTGCGTTGAAAGCGGGTGCCTACTCGGGAGGAACCGATTCCACCGTTATCATCTCCGAAGACCGGTCTTCTCGTGAAGACGCTCTACTTTGACACCACCTACCTTTTCCGGGTCTATTCGACGGAACCAGGGCACCAAGCGGTGAAAAACCTGCTGGCGGGAAGCGGCAGTTTTGCGATCGCCTGTCATGGGAGGGCGGAATTCGCTTCGATGATACTACGAAAGAGACGTGAAGGCAACGACTCGGATGCGGATTTGTATGCCCTTGACGCTCAGTTTCAGAAAGACTGTGAAGGCGGACTGATTGAACTGCTATCCGTACCGGAAGCTGTTATGCATCGTCTGGAAACAACTCTTCGTGCAGCGCCAGCTTCAACCAATCTCCGCGCCGCCGATGCCCTCAACCTCGCCTGCGCCGCCGAACACGGCTTCTCTAAAGTCCATTCCAACGACCGCAATTTCCTCGCCGCAGCCTCGCTCTTCGGCCTCGAGAGCGTGAACGTTATCCCCACCTCCTAAACAAATCATGCCCGCCAAGAAATCCGCCAAGAAAAAGAGAGCAAAGAAGAACCCCATCCCGCCCGCCCACGACTGGCGCACCACCGATCAAGATGAAATCCACCGCCGCACCCAGCGCGCCATCGACGAGAAACACTCCATCGAAAACCTCCACCCGGAGCACCCCGTCTTCTCGAACTTCGCCATCGCATCCCCCAGCGGCATGTCCTACCAGGTGGAAATCCGCGATCTCGCCGACCGCTCCTTTTCCTGCACCTGCCCGGACTTCCGCCGCAACGGCCTCGGCACCTGCAAGCACACGGAAGCCACCCTCATCTTCCTGAAACGCCGATTCAAAGGCGAATTCCGCGCCGCCGAGAAATCCGGCTCGCCCCGCATCGACCTCGTCCCCGCCGCCGAAACCCTCTGCATCGAGCGCAACTTCGCCAAACTCCCCGTCTCACTCCGCCCGCTTTTCGAATCCACAGGGCAGCTTTTCCGTGATTCCCCGGAAATTCTCGGAAAGCTCCGCCGCAACCCCAAAATCCGCATCTCCCAGGACGTAGAACCCTTCCTCCAGTCCCGCCACCGCGCCGCCGAACGCATCGCCCTCCGCCGCGATTACGAGACCGGAGTCGTCGCCGGCCGCCACCCGGAGCACGTCACCCTCCACCCGCTCTACCCCTACCAGCGCGAGGGAATGCTCCACCTTGCATTCGGCGAGCGCGCCCTCCTTGCCGATGAAATGGGTCTCGGCAAAACCATCCAGGCCATCGCCGCCTGCGCCCTCCTCCACCATCTCGGAAAAGCGCAGCGTGTCCTCATCGTCACCCCCGCCTCCCTGAAAAGCGAGTGGGAGGACCAGATCGCGAAATTCACCACCCTCTCCCAGCGCGTCATATTCGGCCACCGCAGCGCCCGCACCAACTACTACGCCGATAGTAATCCACCCTTTTTCACCATCGTAAACTACGAGCAGGTCGTCTCCGACGGCCTCGATATCAACCAGCGCCTCAAGCCCGACATCGTCGTGCTCGACGAAGCCCAGCGCATCAAGAACTGGGCCACCAAAACCGCCCAGGCCATCAAGCGCCTCGAAAGCCGCTACGCCTTCGTCCTCACCGGCACCCCCATCGAAAACCGCATCGACGAGCTCTACTCCATCGTCGATTTCCTCGACCCCTCCATCTTCGGCCCCCTCTTCCGCTTCAACCGCGACTTCTATGATCTCGATGAAAAAGGCCGCCCCAAAGACTACAAAAACCTCGCCGCCCTCCGAGAGCGAGTCCGCCCCGTCCTCCTCCGCCGCCGCAAGCACCACGTCGAGACCGAGCTGCCCGAGCGCACCGATGTGAACCATTTCGTCAAACTCACCCCCGCCATGCGCGAGGACTACGAGGAAATCAAACAACAGGTCTCCAAGCTCACCGCCCAAGCCGCCAAACGCCCCCTCAAAAAGGAAGAGCGCGAGCTCCTCATGATCCTGCTCGCCATGATGCGCATGATCTGCGACTCCCCCTCCATCATCAAAAACCGCGACTGCCAGGACTGCCCGAAAATGAAGGAGCTGGCCGGCATCCTCGAAGACGCCCTCGCCGATCCCGACGTGAAAATCATCATCTTCTCCGAATGGGAAGGCATGTTGCGGAAAGTAAAAGATTGGGCGGAAAAAACCGGCACCGGCTACGCATGGCACACCGGCAGCGTCCCCCAGCAAAACCGCCGCAAGGAAATCCGCGCCTTCCACGACGATCCCTCTTGCCGCCTCTTCCTCAGCACCGATTCCGGTGGAGTCGGCCTCAACCTCCAGATCGCCAGCGTCGTCGTAAACTGCGACCTCCCGTGGAATCCCGCCAAGCTCGAGCAACGCATCGCCCGCGCCTGGCGCAAGCACCAGAAACGCCCCGTCACCGTCGTCAACCTCATCGCCGAGGACACCATCGAGCACGCCATGCTAGGCACCCTCGCCAACAAAATGAACCTCTCCGAAGGCGTGCTCGACGGCTCCGACGAATCCCTGAAAAGCGCCCGCCTAAAAAGCGGCACCGAAGCCACCCTCGCCCGCCTCAACCAGATGCTAGGCAAAGTCACCGCCAACAAACCCGCCCCGAAATCCCCACCCACCGATCCCGCCATCGCCTTCGCGGAAAAAACCACCGCCGCCCTCGGCGCCGCCCTCATCCACTGCCAGGAAGCCCTCCTCGCCGGCGAAGCCATCCCAGTCCTCCTCACCGTCCTCCGCGATCCCACCCGCGCCCCCGCAGTTTCGGAATTTTTCCAAGAAACCAACTGGCAAGGAAATCCACCAAAACTCCAAGTCATCGACGAAGCCACCTGGACCGCCATCCAACAGCTCGCCGCCACCGGCCTCCTAACTCTGAACACCCGAGCCACCCGCCACCTGACCGGCGAGCAACCCGCAAAACCCGCCCTCACTCCGGAGCAACTCCAGCGAATAGAAGACCTCCGCACCCTTGCCGCCAAGAAACAGAAAGTCGCGGATCTCCTGACCGAAGCCGACTTTCCAGACGAAGCAGTTCCACACCAACAAGCTGCCGAAGAAGCCCTCGCCGAAGCGAACGACATCGAAGCAGGAAAACTCCCTCAAAGTTGACAATATTCCCATACGGCAGTAAATATTGCCCGAATGAAAACGACCATCGATCTTCCCGAGGAAATCCTCTACCGGGCGAAAATCGTCGCCGCACAGCGCAAGACCACGCTCAAAGAACTTGTCATCACCGGCCTCAACCACGCCATTTCTACCTCCGTCGACGACGAGGAAATTTTGCGGAGAAAACGTGCGGAGCAATTCCTTACCCGAATTCAGGCCAACAACACCGAGCCCATGCGTCCCCTGACCCGCGAGGAAATTTATGACCGTTAGTTTTTTCGACACCAACATCTTCCTCTACGCCGCCTCCAACGCCGCCGAAGACGCAGGGAAAAAACAACTCGCTTCCGAACTCATCCGCGCCATCCCATGCGCGATCTCCTCCCAGGTGATGCAAGAATTCATCGCCAACGCCCTCCGCAAAAAATCCCTCGGCCTCAGCGAAACGGACATCGAAGTTTTCCTGGAGTTCACCACCGGTCTGACAGTCGCTCCCGTCACCGCGGAACTGGTCGCAAGTGCCTGCCAGCTCCGCCTCAGACACCGCATTTCCCAATGGGACGCCACCATTCTTGCCGCCGCCATGCACCTCGGCTGCAAGATACTTTACACCGAAGATCTCAACCACGGACAAATCTACGACGGCGTCGAGGTCTGCAATCCGTTTTTGTGATAGGATCAGGTGGTAGCCATCCTGCTTATCCCACAGAGAAGAAGTTTGATGCCCCTTTCGCTGCCCCGGCGATCTCCCCATCCAACGCAAAGGGTTTGCCCTTCGACAGGCTCGGGGACGGTGGAAAACCCTTCTTGCCCTTTCAGAAAGGAGTATCATCCTCCGAGTCATCGTGTGTCCGTGACTCGAAAAGCGGCTGTTCTTTTTCCTTCATCTCCCGCTCGTGCCGGATCTCGTGATTTCCGTTTTGGTGGAGCCAGATGGGATCGGCGTTGCGGCGGATGAATTCCTCCTGATCCATCCCGTCGATAGTGGGCGGGCGGCGGACACGGACTTGCTTTCCATTCATGAAGACGGTCATAAAATCCCGTTTGCGCTGCTTTTTCGCGGCGCGTTGGGCGGCGGTGAGTTTCTTCTTCGGCTTGGCCATGGTGTCGGCTTTCTTTAAATGCCGGTGAGTTTCCCTAACAACTTCTCATCCTCGGCACGGCGGACAAGGTCGCGCTGGTGTGACTTGTCGTTCTTGGTGCAGGTAAGGGTGTGGGGAGAACCTTTGCGGAGAGTGGTGTAATCGAGATCGAGGCTGTGGGTGGAGATGAAATTGGTGACGGCATCGCGGACGTTTTGCGGATAGCGAAAATCGTGGGTTTCCGCTGCTGGGTCCGCCATGAATGCGCCGAGTTCGCGGAGCGCCTCCGCCTCCCGCGCCGGGTATGTCCGGTAGTAGCCGCCCGCCCCTAAGGTCGCAGCGGCCGATGTTTCGGGGCAAGAGCGTGTCCAGTTCGGGAAGGGCGGGAGCGGGCGGGCGGTTTCCTTTTTGAGGAGGTTTATTGAAAAAAACAGTGCCTGACTCCCCATTCCAGCGCCATGCGCGAGAGCGGGCTTGGCGAGCAGCACCGGCGCGAGCACCTGCCGCACGGTATCCAGCGAGCGTTTCCCGAGAACGAAAGTGAGCGCGGCGGCGCGGTCGTCCGGCGCATCGAGAAACCGGGACGCGGCGAGCATGTTGCGGACTTCCGCCGGATCGCCCAAGGGATCGGTTGCGGCATAGCCCCAGCGTGCTGTTTCCGGGGAGCCGGGCTTGAGTTTCGCAAGGTGCACTGCCAGTTCCCGTGCGAGTGCCTCGCCATCTTTCCGGGCGGACAATGCGCCGAGTAATGAAAACAGGCTGCTCCGGTATGCTTCGGGATTTTCATCAAGCAGATGACGATACAAACCAGCGAAGTGAGTCACGCCAAAGGCCTTGTGAAGTTTTCTCCAAAGTGCCGCGTCGCAGAGCACCCATGCGTAATCCGGGATGGCGGGGAGAAGCTCGTCCAAGAGATCCCGTGCGCCGGTCTTGGCCAGTGATTCCAAGGCGAGGGCGAGCGGATGGGCTTCCGATTTGTCGCGGTGGCGGATATGGCCGGATTCGGAAAATTCCCTTGGAAAGCGGGCGATGACCGCCCTGGCGAGCCGCGGGAAGGCGGGCGTGGCCTTTTTCCCGCTCGCCAGTTTCGCAAGTGCCAGGCAGGCTCCGTGAAAATTGTATTCGCACAGGATTTCCTCCCCGACATCCTCCGGCCATAGGACGATGGCGGCGCGGCGGTACCAGTATTCCATTGTGCAGCCGGCGTTCCCGGTGTAGCCCTCGGATTCCTTTTCATCGGGATCACCGGTTCCGAATTTTACGCGGCTGAGGAGGCGGTCTTCCTCAATGTCATAGCTGCCGAGTGGCGCGGATCTATCGTTTTCGTTCCGCCAGAGATCGATGGTCAGGCTTTCATCGTAGATTTCGCCCATCACGCCGCCCTTGATGTCTTCATCTTCATCGTCCCAAGGTCTCCGGCGAGTATAGCCGGAGTCCTCAAGCTCACCCATCTGGTATTGCGTGACGAGCCCGAGGTGGGCAACGAATCCAGCTTCCCTGGCAGCGGCGAAAAGCGCGTAAGCCCGCACCTGGTCATCGCCTTTGAGTTTTTTCAGCGAAAATCCGGCTTCCGTGTAGCTATGCTCCAACAGCACGGCCGTGAGTTCGCTGCCACAGTCGTCTTTAAGGGAAATGAGAGGTGCGACGAGCTTCCGCGCCTGGGTATCGAGCGGAAGATTCAGCGCGTCCGCATCTCCGTCGTCGAGCCGCAGATTGTAGGCCAGACAGCAACGGAAGCCGGAGCGGACAGGCTCCACCTCATGCTCGCAATCCGCGAAAAACGCCGCGTGCTGGAGGTCGTGGAGGCGTTCCCCGCTGCTGAAGTCGATCTCGATCTCCCGCCCGTCGTGGCGGATAAGCAGGCGGCCGCCCTCGTGCGCGAAGGGCAGGGCGATGATGAGGGAGCCGAACATGGAATCGAGCTTCTCGGTATCGCGGTGCGCCTTGAAATGCCCGCCCTTTCCGTAGAGGAGGAGCTTGTAAGGCACTGCGGAAACCTTGCCCTTGATACCCAGATCCTTGCGGATGCGATCCACGGTTTTCCCGAGAAATTTCCCCCACTCCGGCGATTTGATGGAAAACCGGGACGCATCGAGCTGCCAGCATTTCCGGACCGTCTCGTCGCGCACGGTATTCTCGCCCTGGCCGTAGGGCGCGGCCTCCGCCACGGAGGCGAGCTCCCGGGCCTGTGCGGCGGGCATTGGAAACGCGATTTCGCCAAGACCCTCCACATGCAGCCCGGGGAAGAAAAACGGGGAATGCCCGGCTGAATGAAAATTTCCCCCACCGGTGACGGATGAGAACGCCTGGAGGAAGGACTCGCTGGATGTGGAAGGCATGGGGGTATTCTGGAAAAGCCAGAAGACATGGCAAGCCCCGGTGGTTTCATCCCCGATCCGCTTCCTGTTTCGTGAGATCACTTTGCTCCTGCTCCTCGTTCGCGATATTCACCGCTTCCTCCCACGAAAACGAGTCCGCACACCCCGCAGAAAACACCCGGAAGTGATGCGGAGCCAAGTCCGGCGAAGTTTTCGCCTCCAGGAGGATGCGATTCTCGGGCGGAGGGGCGACCGAAGATCGCCCCCACTCTGTTTGGCCGACGACTATCTCGTCGGCGTGGGAGATTCCCCGCCTGACCTCCCGACCGCAAGTGCTCCCGCCGCAACTCCGGCGGTGAATCCGAAGACGTGGCCGAAGACATCGACCCCGGTGCCGGGTTCTGCACCACCAAGCCAACCGAGCAGGATGAGCCCGGCTAGAAGGGGGGCGGTGACGCGAACCCATGGCAGGCGGACTTCCTCGCGCAGGTTTTCCACGATGCCCGTCCCGGAAAGGATGCCGAGCGCGCCGAACACGGCGGTCGAGGCTCCGAGGGAAACGAACGACTCGGGGTAGGTGACCCAAGAGGTCAGAGCGTTCCCGATAGTTCCCGCGGCGAGGATCATGAACCAGCCTTTCAGCGGGCCGACGGTTTTTGAAACGAGGATACCGAAGACCGCGCCGCTGGCGAGATTTCCGAAAATATGCTGCCCATCGCCGTGGAGGAAAAGAGCGGTGAAAGGTCGCCACCATTCGCCGCGCGCGATGAGACCGGTGCTGGATGAGGCGAAGCGGTCCGCGAGGTTTGGGTCGATTGATTGTCGGTGAAATACGAAGAGGAGGACGGTGACCCAGAAGATGAGAAATGGCCAACCTGCGGGGTGGCGAGCCCAGTTTGATGGGACGATGCGGGGCAGCACGAGCTGCTCGGATTCCGCCGCGTATTCCTTGAGTTCTTCCGAAATTTTCGGTGCTGCCTCAGCCTCAGCGAGAAGCTCGAACTCGCCCGCCCGCTCTCCGTTTTCGACACGAACGGCCTCTCCCATGGCGAGGGCGACGAGTCCATGATCGTAGGCATCATCGAGAGATGGATAGGTGCCGAGTTCCACCCACTTTTCCTTTTCCGCATCGTCGGTCGGGTTCATCGGGAGTTTTGGCGGACGTGATCGAGAGCATCCACGGCTCGGTGGATGGCGAGGGAGAAATGGCCGAGGTGATCGGCGAGATGAAGGGTAGCGTGCGGCATCGTGGCGGTGAGCTCGCGGACGAGGGTCGTGGGGATATTCTTATCGTCCCCACCGTGCCAATAATGAATGGGATGGGTGATGGTTTCCACCGGGAAATCCGGATTCTGGAGGTAGATCTCGGCATCGGTCATAACTCCGCGTCCACCGGAGGGTCCGCAAACACCCTCAATGTAGCTTTTTGTGATCACCTGCCAGATTTCCGGACTGTGGAGCATGATGGCGCGATCCTCTCCGGACAGGCTTTTAAGGAGCAGGGACATGGGAAATTTCTTCGGATCTGCTTTCGAAGCGAAGGAGGTGGCTCTGAATCCAGCTGTGAAAATGGGTGCCGGAAGTTTCCGCAATGGGATGAGGGTGCGATAAATGGGGTGCAGGTCGGAGCTTCCCGATGAGGTCAGAGGCAGGGGGACCATGCCTGCCAGAACGGAGGAAGCGGTGAGCCTCTCGGGAATCAGCGACGCGCAGGAGAGCACATAGGGTCCGCCACCGGAAACGCCGATCTGGCCGAATTTCCCAATTCCAAGATGGTCGGCGAAAGCGGCGATCAATGCGGGCCAGTCCTTGAGTGTACGGCCCGGAATCAGAGTGGATTTCCCCATGCCGGGGCGATCCATGGAAATCAGACGGATCCCACGGTCCTTGGCGAGGTGATGGGCGAGACGAGCTTGGAGCCGGGAGCTTGGCCAGCCGTGGTAATAGAATACGGGAGTGCCGTCAGGGTCACCGTATTCGTTCCAAGCAAGGTGCTTTCCAGGAGAGTGCTCCCAGAAGTTCGGCTCTGTGATTGGTGGTGGATTATTGAGGAAATCGAGGGACATAATGGAGAGCCGAGCCTCCGGTATCAGTGATCCCCTTTCACGTGTCCGCCGAGCAGATCGTTACCGAAGTCGTTGGCGGAGTCGCGCCACACGGCGTGGACGTGGTTGCCGTTGTTCTGGACGTTGGCGACCTCCACTAGGAACGTGGTGCCTTGAATGCGGTAGTAGAGAGGTTCGCCGCGCTTGAGGCCGCCGGCCCAGCCGAAGCGGAGGTTCTCCATATCGGCCTTGATTTTTGCGAGTTCGGATTCCTCGAGTTCTTTGCGGTGGCGGGCGGCGTATTCGGTGATCAGCTCCATTAGAGCCTCCTGCTGAGCGGCGGACATTTCCGAGGCTTTCACGCCGACAGGCTCAAGCTGCTTCACCTTGCGGTCCTCGGCGGTAAGAATTTCGCCGGGAGGCTTTTCGGAGAAAACGACCTCCTTGCCGCTTTCCTTGAGCGTGAGAGCAAGCGCGCGAGCCAGGTCCTCCTCGGCGGCAAGGGCACGGGTGCCTTTCATCTTGTGCTCAACCATCACTTCACCCGGATTGGTCGCAAAAAAGGACGGGGTGACGGCGACCGACTTGCCATCGATGACCGTGTAGTTCAGGGAAAGGTGGTGACCCTCGTAGCGCAGGCTCCAGGTTCCCGTCGCGGACGGCTCGCCGAAGACGGAGGTGAAATAGGCTTTCGGATTTCGGAAGTCCGGGCGTTTCTCGATCTCCCCGAGGAGAGCTTCCAGCGCCATGATGGTATCGACTTTATTCAGCCCCTCGTCGCTGAGGATCGTCTTGAGAAGGGTGCGGACGAGGGCCGTCTGCTTTTCATCGAGATCCTCCAACGGCAAGCCCTTGCGCTCGCGGGGGACGAAGCCCCAGTTCTCACGCTGATCCGCATCGAAGGGAAACTTGGCTTTTTTCGCCTGCTCCTCATCGAGGGAAGCGAGGAAGGCGTTGGTGGCTTCTGCCATCTCGGCGGTGACTGGGGCGAGAGCGGCGGTGTCCGTTTTGACGGGTTCTTTCGCGAAGACAGGAGTGGCGGCGAGCAGGCCGAGGAGGAGAATTTTTTTCATGGTGGTGGTTGATACGTCGGCTGGGATTCTGGTCTTGCGACGATCGGACGGGAAGGAATTTTCTGGGAAAGAATGAAGAGTATTTGAAATCCCCCCGAAGGTTGGACGCGCGGGGAAAAGGGAGATAGAAGAAGCGGAGTGAAGGAGGTTCTGGAGAAGGTTTTTGGGTTTTCCGAGTTGCGGGAGGGGCAGGAGGAGGTGGTTTCCGTACTGTTGGAGGGGCGTTCGGCGTTGGCGGTGTTTCCGACGGGAGGCGGGAAATCGCTTTGTTATCAGCTTCCGGCGCTGATCTTGGAGGGCACGGCCTTGGTAGTTTCTCCATTGCTGGCACTGATGAAGGATCAGGTGGATGGGCTGGTGGCAAAAGGAGTGGCGGCGGCGCGATTGGACTCTACGATGACGGCTGAGGAATACCGTGAGGTGGTGCGAAGATTGCGCGAGGGTGGGCTGAAGTTGCTCTATGTTTCACCGGAAAAGCTCGGGAATGCAGAGTTCCGGAAATCGCTCAAAGGGGTGGTGTTGTCGCTCATCGCGGTGGACGAGGCGCACTGCATTTCCGAATGGGGGCACAATTTCCGGCCGGATTACCTGAAGCTGGCGGGTGTGTGCAAATCACTCAAGGTGAAGCGCATTCTCGCGCTAACGGCGACTGCCACACCAAAGGTGGAGGCGGATATCAGGAAGCGATTTCGGATCGCGAAGGCGGATGTGGTGAAACGGAGTTTCCATCGTGCGAATCTGGATTTGAGGATCACTCCTTGTGCGGCGGAGGAGAGGAAAGGGGTTTTGTTAGACAAGATCCGTGAGGCGGAGGGGGCGGGCATTGTGTATGTGACGCGGCAGGAGACGGCGGAAGAGGTGGCGACGTTTCTGGCGAAAAACGGTATTTCCGCGAGGGCGTATCACGCGGGTTTGCGAGGGGAGCTGAGGCGGGAGATCCAGGAAGAGTTCATGGGTGGCGGGGTCCGGATCGTGGTGGCGACGATCGCTTTTGGGATGGGCGTGGACAAAGCGGACATCCGGCGGGTTTTTCACTATAACGTCCCGAAAAGTCTGGAGGGATACAGTCAGGAGATCGGGCGTGCCGGGCGGGATGGTTTACCTGCGGTGTGTGAGATGCTGGCCTGCGCGGAGGACAGGACGGTGCTGGAGAATTTCATTTTCTCGGACACACCTTCGGAGGGAGCGGTGAGGAACCTGCTGGAGCGGGTGCTGCGGGCAGGAGAAGATTTTGATGTCTCGTTCTATGATCTCGCGACGACAGCGGACATCCGCCAGACGGTGGTGGAAATCATCTTCGCGTATCTGGAAACGGAGGGAGTGCTGGAGGGGCGAGGGGTGTTCTGGGATGTCTTTCGGGTGAAGCTGCTACAGCCGATGGCGAAAGTCCTCGCGGGCCGAGGGAAGAAGGAGCGCAAGTTGCTGGAGGGCGTTTTCGAGAGTCTCGATGCGGAGTGGAAATGGCTCTCCGTGCCGATCCGGGCGACTTCCGAGCGCTTGGGGGTGAAGGCGGAAGTTCTGCGGGAATTGCTTTCGGAGCTGGAAGCGGCCGACGAGGTAGTTCTAAAAAAATCCGGTTGGCGACACGCCTTTCGGATGAAGCAGGAGATCGAGGAGCCTGGGGTGCTGGCGCGGGAGTTTGCGGAGCGTTTCCGGAAACGGGAGGAAACGGATCTTGCGAGGCTGGATGAAGTTTTCGCGCTTTCCTCGACTCGGAGCTGCCTGACAAAAGTGCTGTTGAAACACTTCGGGGAGGTGATGGCCGAGCCATGTGATCACTGCGACCGGTGCCGGGGAGTGGCTCCGGTGCGACTGAAAAGGAAGAAACCGAGGAAGGTCACGAGCGAGGAACTGGAAGCAATCCGTGCTCTGGCGGATGGGAAACATGCGGCGCTTTCGACGGCGCGACAGATGACGCGTTTCCTGTGCGGAATGTCCAGCCCGGCTTCAATGCGGGCACGGCTCTACCGACTGGATGAATACGGGATGCTCGCGGACTTACCGTTCGAGGAGGTTGCGGCGGTGGCGGAGAGTTTTTTCTGAGGGAGTCGGGGGAGGCCTTGGGCTGCGTGCATCGCGAGGCGACCGGCCATACTGTCCGCTTTGACCGCGAAGCCGCCTAGCTGCCACGCGGCAATCTTGCTGGAGTGAACAAGCCGGGTTGCGCCGATCTTCAGCTCGCAGCATGGCTGTATGTCAGTCCGGATTGGACCTGACGTCCGCCTGAGGCAGCGCCTACTTCCCGAGTTCGCGGGCGACGAGCATGAGAGTCTCGCGGACACCGGGAGCAAAGCCACCATCTGTCTGGACGGCGAGAAGCGTTTTGCCCTCGCGGATGAACTCGATGGGCACGGAGCCGGAGTAAAGTTTGATCGGGCTGCTGCCAAAGCCGAGATTGCTGATCACGGTCTTGAGTGCATCCACAGCGGCGACATCGGACTGGCTGACGCGAGCAATCTGGCGGATGCCGGGAAGCGAGCGGGCGCGTTGGATGATCTCGTCGTTGGTCATCTCGCGATCCACACCGAAGATGGCGCGGAGCTCGAGCTGTTTGATCTGATAGGAGTCTGACGAGGAATCGTTCGAGCTTTCTGGCGCGAAGGTCGGGGCAGGCTGGAGTCGGAGCAGGTGCGGCGGCGACAGGCTCAGGGTAGGAGCGGGTGCGGCAGGCGCGATTGGCTCTGACTGGGCGGCGGGTTTTGGAGCGGCTTCCGCCTGTGGCCAGCCACCAAAGGGGCTAGCAGGCTGTGCCGCTGGTGCGGGTGCGGGTGCGGCAGGAGGTTGCTCCATGGAAAACGGTGAGGCAAGGGCGGCGGGCTGGTTGGGCTGCGACGGGTGGTTTCTCCGGTTCGATCGCTGTGGCGCGAAGTGCCTGTGGCTGCGCGGGCTGCGGGGCGGGCTGCTTCGAAGCCGAACTCTTTGGGCTCGGAGATCTGGAAAGGGGATTCCGCAGGCTTGCGGCGGTCTGGAAGGCGAACGGTTTTGGAATCTTCGTCCTCGTTAACGATGGCAAATGGGGAAGCCTTTTTCGGAGCGTCAGGAGCGATTGCGAAAGGGCTTGGAGCTGAAGGTGGTGAAGCGGGCGCTGCGTTCTGGGAAGCAGATTCCGGTGCGATTGCAAAGGGGGATGGTGGAGGGGAGCCGGCTTGGGAATCCTGGCCAGGAAATGTTTCGAAGATGCCTCGTGGAGTACTCATAATATTTTGGGGGTTCAAGCCGACGAACTTGGTCGGCTTGAGATAAGCTTCGTTTTTCCGTAATGTCGAGTAATTATGATGAAAGTTTTTAGATATTACTCTAAATTCAAGGAATTCCCCTCAGATCGAAAGCAGTCAGCGTGCCGCGACCAGGCGCTTGAGTCTGTTTCTTACACTGACTTTGCCAACGGCAGAGAGTCGGTCTGTGAACAGAATACCGTTGAGGTGATCGATCTCGTGCTGAAGGGCACGGGAAAGTAGGCCATCGGTCTCGATGACGAGAGTGGAGCCATCAAGCTGAGGCAGGGTGGCTTTCACATCGGCAGGTCGACGGACCTCCGAGCGGATTCCCTCAATGCTGAGACAGCCCTCATAGTCGATCTCCTTTTGCTCGCCGTATTCGAGCGTTGGATTGATAAAAATGAGCGGCATGATTTCTGCGATTTCCTTTTCCTCTCCGTTCACTGTTAGGTAGGAGACGCATTCGGGATCGTGGGACACATCCACGACGGCGAGGCGCAGCCCGACTCCAATTTGCGGGGCAGCGAGTCCGACGCCGTTCGCCTCGACCATGGTTTCGATCATATTTTCCGCGAGGGTGCGGATTTCGTCATCCACCGTTTCGATGGTGGCACATTTTTCGCGAAGGATGGGATCGCCATATTGGACGATGGGAAGAAGCATGGGAGAGGTATGGAAAGCTGTTACGGAGAAAGGGAAATGCGGAACGGGAGCGAGGTCGAGAGGAAATTCCCCCGACCCTCGCGGTGCCGTTTGGAAAAATAGGAAGTGACGCCCTGCCGGGCGTCACTTTTGGGATGGCTAGTTAAAAGGCGGAGGCGTTCCGCCGTTCAAGCTGCATCATACCCATTTTTGGATGATCCACCAGAAGACCGGGATTCCGATGACGATATTGAGCGGAAAGGTAATCCCCATACTCATGGTCAGGTACTTCGCCGGATTCGCTTCCGGGAGGGTATCTTTCAGGATGGCGGGGGCGACGATGTAGGAAGACGATGCGCAGAGGATGGTGAGCAGCAGGGCATCGCCGTGGGCGAAGCCGAAGATTTTGCTCAGCACGATGGCGATGGCTCCGTTAAAAATCGGCGCGAGGATTGCGAAGGCGACGAGGACGGGCGGGAAGTTATCGATCTCCTTGAACTTTTTCCCGACGAGCGTGCCCATGTAGAGAAGGAAGAAGACGAGCATCCCGGTGAACATGTCTCCGCCGATGAAGCTAGCGAGAGGTGATTTCTCCGTTCCCAACGCGGTGAGCAGGTAGCCGATGCCCATGCTGCCGACGAGGACCAGCAAGGTGCCGTCTGTGAGCGCGTCTTTGACGACGAGCGAGGTGGATTTTTTCGTTCCTCCCTTCATGGCGAGATGTGCGAGGATCACGGAGAGCACGATGGCGGGTGTCTCCATCACGACAAGCGCAACGGTCATGTAGCCTTCTTGTGCGATGCCGATGGAGCTAAGAAATCCGGCGGCGGTGATGTATGTCAGAGTGCTGTTAGATCCGTAGGTGGCACCGATGGCGGCGGCGTCTGGAATCCCGAGTTTTTTCCTAAAGAGTAGGAAAGAGTAGAGCGGGACGAAGGCGCTCATCAGCAGGATGATGCCGATGATGATGATCCCGTCTCCGAACAGGCTGGAGTGGTAAAGGCTGACCCCGCCTTTGAATCCGATCGAGAGCATCAGATAGAGACCTACGAATTTCACGATCGAGTCAGGGATCGAGAGATTCGAGTTTAACATGATGGCGACGAATCCGAGGATAAAGAATAAGACTCCGGGGTTCAGTATGCTGGTGAGTATGTCCATGGTAGTGTGTGTGTTTCGTGTTTGTGTGGTTGTCTGAAGGCGATGCGAAGCTACCGGGTTGAGAAAATTCTTTCCAATATATGTATCCGCAGATATCGTTCGGTTTAAGCGAACGTAGTATGTCGTTTCTCAACTACCACCATCTCAGATATTTCCGTGCGATTGCGACGAACGGAACCCTCACGGGAGCAGCGAACCGGCTGGGTGTTTCCCAGTCATCTCTCAGCGTGCAGTTGAAGCAACTCGAGGAAAGTCTCGGACAGCCATTGTTCATGCGAGAGAAAAAGTCACTGGTCTTGACCGAGGCAGGGCGGATTGCGCTGGAATATGCGGAAACGATTTTTCGCTCTGGGGAGGAGCTTGTCGGAGTGCTGCAGAACCGACCGGGGGAGCGCAGGCGGCTTTTGAGGATTGGTAGTGTCTCGACTCTCTCACGGAACTTTCAGCTCGCCTGCCTGCAGCCTTTCATTGGACGCGAAGACGTGGAGTTGGTGCTAAGCTCCGGTAGTTTGCGAGAGCTTCTCGCTCGACTGAAGACGCAGACGCTCGACTTGGTTCTTTCGAATCTGCCTGTGAAGCGCGATTCGGAAACGGCGTGGCACAGCCATCTGCTAGAGCAGCAACCAGTGTCGCTTGTGGGGAAAAAACGCGGAAGCCGGAGGAAGTTTCGCTTCCCGGAGGATCTGGTGGATGTTCCGCTGCTTCTGCCGTCTCTGGATAGCAGCATTCGTGTGGCATTCGATTTGGAGATGGAAAGGCTGGGGATCATCCCGGCAATCGGCGCGGAGGTGGATGATATGGCGATGCTGCGTCTCCTTGCTCGGGAGGGTGCCGGCATGGCTTTGGTGCCTCCGGTCGTGGTGACGGGTGAGCTGAAGCGTGGACAACTCGTGGAGCACCATCGCTTCACGGATATTCGGGAAAGTTTCTACGCGATTTCACCAAGCAGGCGTTTTCCAAATCCACTGGTTGCGGAGTTGCTGACGGCAGCTCGGGAGAATTTCCAAAAAGGAGGCTAGCGGACTGCTTGCGCTGGCGGAAACATCGCGTAGTTTCGGGCGGTGAACGGGAAACACGCAATCATTTTCAAAGCGGTCGCGGCGCTAGTATTGGTCTGGGCCGTCGTGTTCGCGGTGCGGTCGTTCGCATCTTCGAAAAGGGTGACCGCTGAGAGCATCGACCGCGAAGTCGCGGAGCTGAACCTCGCGGACGAATCCGAGACGCCCGCCGGTGTGGCGATCCCGGAGGCCCGCGAGAAGGCGATTCGGAAGGTGGCTGAGATGGTCAACAAGCTGGACTTCACCGAGCGTGAGAAGAACCGAGAGAGCCGGACGGGAGAGGCCTTTTTCAAGCGCCTCAGTCCGAATGAGAAGGAGCTTTTCATCGACCTGACCATCGTGGAATCGATGAGCCGTTTCATGGAAGCGCTCGATCAGATGCCGGAGCAGCAGCGGAAGGAGTTTGTGGAAAAGGGACTGAAAGAGATTCGCGAAGGGCGCACGGAGGAGGAGATGGAGCGAGCAAAGGAAATGGATGGGAATCTTCTGACGAAAATCAGCGAGCAGGGCATGCGGGCGTATTTTGACAAGGCGAGCGCGGATACAAAGCTGGATCTCGCGCCGCTGATGGAAGCGATGAACGAGGTGATGCAGGGCCTGAGAGGGAACGAATTCGGTCCGAGATGAAAACTCCAGACAATCACAGGATGCCTTTGGAGTGCGGATGGCTTGTCTCCGCTTTCGATAGCGAGGCTTGCCTCGCGGGGTCCGAGCCTGTGCGTCCTTCCGCCAATGCCGTCGCTCCGCCCCACAGACACCAAGGTGTCCGGCCCCAAAGCGGAGGCAAGCCGTCCGCACTCCAAAAAAGAGGTTTCACGCTCATTGAACTGCTCATAGTCGTGGCCATCATTGTCACGCTGGTGGGCATTGGTATTCCGGTGAGCCGCTCGATGATCGCCAAAGGCCGGGAAGCGGCGTGTTTGGGAAATCTGCGTAATATTGGCGTGGGGCTTCAGGGATATTTGCAGGATCACAACCAGAAGCTGCCGGAACTCGCGCTGGGTCGGGAAAGCAAGGATCAGGACATTCCGGTGCTGGAAACGATTTTGCTACCGTATCTGCAAGGAGGTGAGGACTGCTTCCACTGCCCGGCGGACAATGAGCAATTCGCCAAAACTGGGTGCAGCTACAACTGGAACCACACCCAGAACGGCTTGCACATCTCGCAAGTGGCGTTTTTCGGAATCAAGGACAGGCCGGAGGCGGTGCCGCTGGTCAGCGACAAGGAGAGCTGGCATTCGGAGAGCACGAATTTCCTCTACGCAGATTCTAGTAGCTCGAACAAAGTCCGCTTCGTGACGGGAGGAAATTGATATGCTGGAAGTAAACGGATTATTCAAAGACTTCGGTAAGAAACCGGCTTTGAGAGATGTTTCCTTCCGGCTGGAGAAGGGCGAGATCTACGGGCTTTTGGGACACAACGGGGCGGGGAAAAGCACTACGCTCGGGATCATTCTCGGAATGGTCGCCCCGGGGGCAGGAGACGTGGAGATCGATGGGATTTCGGTTCAGCGGGATCGGGCAAAGGCGCTGCGGAAAGTCGGGGCGATCTTCGAGGCCCCGGCGTTTTACGACTATCTGAGCGGGTGGTCGAATCTGCGGCTGCTGGTGGGCTATTCGGGGAAATTTGACGAAAAGGCAGCACGTGAGGTGGTGGAGAAGGTGGGGCTGACGGAGAGAATTTCCTCGAAGGTACGAACATACAGCCATGGGATGCGGCAACGGTTGGCATTGGCGCAGTCTTTGTTGCCAGAGCCGGAGCTGCTACTACTCGACGAGCCTACCGACGGGCTGGATCCGGAGGGGATCAAGTGGTTCCGGGATTTCATCCTGCGCCTGCGGGAGGAGAAAGGGATGACCGTGCTATTTAATTCTCACCTACTCGCGGAGGTGGAGCTGATGTGTGATCGGGTGGCCATCCTGCGGAAAGGGAAACAGGTGTTCGAAGGGGCGGTGAGAGGCTTGCAGGACGAGATTCCGGTGTATCAGGCGGAGCTGGAGCCGTGGGATATTTCCGAAGATTTCATCAGGGAGATGGGTGGTGAAATCTTAGGCGAGGGAAAGTTCAGCCTGCCCAGCGAGACGGATCCAGCGGATGTGGTCGCAGGCTTGGTCGGGGTCGGCGTGAAAGTGCGAGGATTCGAGAGAGTGAAACGCTCCCTGGAGGATGTCTATATGGAGATCCTGGATCGCTCTTGAAGGGAGCGGATTCTAGCGCCGGTTGAAACGGGCCATCTCGCGTTGGGCCTCGCGCATCTCGACCTTTTTCTTGAGGTCCTGACGCTGGTCGGAGTGGGTCTTGCCCTTGCCGACACCGATCTCGACTTTGACTCGGCGGTCTTTCCAATACATTCGCAGCAGGGGCAGGGTGCAGCCTTTGATGGCGGACTCTGAAGAGAGTTTGAGGATCTCGCGTTTGTTGAGAAGCAAACGGCGTGGGCGTTTCGATTGGTGGTTGAACCACTCGCCGGCGGTCTGCCAGGGCTGAATATCACAGCCGTAGAGAAACACCTGATGACCCTCGACTCGAGCGAACGCATCCGAGACGTTGATCTTCCCGGCACGGATGGATTTCACCTCGGTGCCTTTTAACTCAAGGCCCGCCTCGTATTTGTCGTGAATATGGAAATCCCTAAGCGCCTTCCGATTGGTGGCGATTTCTGACTTATTGGCTGCGGACATGGCCGATCCCCCACGGTGGGGTTACTGCGGCAGCTCGCGCTCAATGAGCTTGATCTTGCCTTCGATGATCTCGGTGAGTGCCACATCGGCGGCACCCATGCTTGGAAGTCTGTCGATCAAAGGGGAGCGGCCGCTGTTGAGCTGGCGCACCCTTTGGGAAACGAGGTTGATAAGGACCAGAGGGTCCGTGACAATTTCAGAGGCCTGTTCGACAAGATCGCTTTTCATAGTGGAGCCGGGGAGGAGCGGGTTGGGCCGTGCCTGCTCGAAAAGAACAATCTTCTCAGCTTCAGGGGTCAGGGCTTTATCGCTCAAAATAAGTTCAGTAAGACGGTGGCGGGCCGGGTGTGAAACCAGATCGCGCCTGTTTATGCAAGACCAATCTGGATTGTTTTCGCCTTTTGGCACTGATTTTCTAAAAAAAGCGCTATTTCGGCATCAGATCGATCCCCACCTTCCGGAGCAAGACGACAGTGAGCCAGAAGAAGATGGTGGTCAGGACGCAGTTGGCTGCCAGAGCGTTCCAAAAGGACCAGCCGTGCCGCAACATCCACGGAAGGATCAGGAACATGGGCAAGGTGGGGAGTACGAACCAAAAGGTGCCTTCCGCGTGGCCGGCGATTCTCGCGCTGGACTGACCACCCTGCCACATCCAGATCATGGCGAGTAGGGAGGTGAGCGGGAGAGCAATCAGGAGAGCGGAGAGCTTATCGCTGAAGAGTTGAATCTTGTTCACGAAAAGAATGATCACCGCTGTGAGCAGCACTTTCACGAGATCGAAGGGTGTAACGGCAAGGATCTTGCTCCATGAATTTTCCGGCATGGGTGAATTTTCGCCCGTCCGATCCGCCAGACAATAATAAATCCGCGAAAGTTGACCGTTACGGGCTTTCAGCTAGAGTGCCCCCATATGACCGCCCCTCAAATAGCCGAAAAAATTCTAGACGCCATGCTCGGGCATCTGGGACTCCCTGCGGAGATCGAGATCCAGGAAACGCCAGACGGTGCCTGCTTGCAGATTTTCTCCTCCGAAAAGGAGACCATCATCGGTGACCACGGTGACCGTCTTGACGACATCCAGTACCTCGTGAACCGTATTTTGCGCCGACAGATTCAGGACGCGGAACGGGTGAAAGTGGATTGTGAGCATTTCCGCTCTATGCAGGAGGATGGCCTGCAGGAAGAGGTGAGGGAGTTGATCGAACTCGTGAAAACGCAGGGAAAAACCTACCGCATGCGCCCGCTCAACGCGTACTATCGTCGCCTTGCCTACAACGTGATCGCAGAGGACGACGCGATTTCCGCGAGTTCCCCCAAGGGCGACGACCGCCTCAAACGTATCAGCATCTCTCCGAAATAGCTTCCATACCTTATGAAAAAATTCTTCTTCGACTGCGGCACGCGTGACGCGACTGCCTCACTCGGTCTCGCCTTCCTCCGTATCGCCACCGGACTCATGCTCATGATTGGACATGGGATTGGGAAAATCCAAAAGTTCGACCAGATGAAGGATGGCTTCAAGGTTCCGGACTTTTTCCCACTGAAATACATGTCCCCGTTTTTCAGCCTCATTGCTACGATCGGCGCGGAGGTTGGATGCGCGGCGCTGCTCATCCTTGGCTTGGCGACCCGGCCGGCCGCCTTCATCATCGCTTTCACGATGATTGTCGCCGCCTTCAACATCCACGCTTCCGGCCCGTTTTTCCTCGGCCCTGGAGCAGTAGGCCCCAAAGAGCCCGCGATCCTATATCTCATCCCCGCCATCGCCATCCTGCTGGCTGGTGCCGGATCCTATTCCGCCGACGCGAGCATCCTCAAAGAAGGCCGCCGCCGCAAATGGTAACGGGCCTCTTCCTTGGAGTTTAAAGTTTGAAAACCCACCGCCTCGTCCTCCCCAGCGATCTGAACCATTATGGCTTCCTCTTCGGAGGTCGTTTGCTGGCGTGGATTGACGAGGCCTCGTGGATCGCTGCTTCGCTGGACTTTCCGCATTGCCAGTTTGTCACCATTGGCATGGACAAGGTTGAATTCCGTCACGGAGTGCGCGATGGGACAATCCTTGGGATCCTCTGTGAACAGACAAAGAAAGGGCGGACTTCCGTGACCTACCGCGTGGTTGTCACGGATGGTAAGTCACTTTCCCTGCCACCGATTTTCACAACAGCAGTCACGTTTGTCTCCGTAAACGATAGAGGTGAGAAGCGGGAAATCTAATGGGCTAAAGCACCTCGATTCCCTCTCATTTCGTGGAGAGCATCAGCATCACCGGATCGTGATCCGAGCTTTCGCGGGGGACGCCTGGAGGGACGGCAGCCTGCACCTTTTCAAAGCCGCTGGTCATCATGTAGTCGAAGGTGGTCGGCTTGAAGCGGGTGTCATTGGGAGGATTGTGCCAGGTGAGGCGTTGGTCCTTGGGGGTCTGGTCCCAAGTGTTGTGGAAACCGACTTTCATGAGGTCGACGACGGCGGTGCACATCGGAAACTGCCCGTCGTGATTGCTGTTGAAATCTCCGCCGACGAGCCAGCCGGCGATCTTGCGACCCACGAATTTTTTCTCCATCGCGGCCTTGTGGGCGATGATCTGACGGACGGACTCGGCGCGCGTGGCGGCGACGTCCTTTTCGCCCTCGGGGGTATCGCTGCCGCGATTGCTCTTCAGGTGGACGGAATAGACCATGATCAGGCCGCCATTCGGGTGTTCTAACGCTGCGAACGCGAAGCCACGCCTGAGGTTCGGAAGGTTCTCTGTCGGAGCAAAGGACTCGAACCAAGCGGAATCCATCTTAAGCCGCGAAGCGATGGCGCACTGCTGTTGACCTGGCTTGTCGGAATTGGGCTCTAGGAACTTGCTGAAGACGTTGACGCTATAACCGGGCATGCTCTCCACCAGCTTTGCGAAGGCTTTTTCATTGGTGACCTCTTGTGCGAGAAATAAATCTGGTGAGATGTCTTCCAGGACATTTCCGACGGCTTTCATCTGCTTGGATTGTTCGTCCTTGGATGCGTTTGGCCTGCCTCCGGGAAACCACTCGATATTCCACGTCATGGCCTTGACCGGGGCGGCTTGGAGGGCGGACGAAAGGAGGAGTGTGGAAAGGAGGTGGAAAACGGTGCGTATTTTCATGGGCTTGCTTACGATGATGGTAGCACGTCGCAAGCCAGTCGTCCGGCATACAAGGTGGGACAGTTTTGTCACTCGTCCCCTCTTCGCTTCTGGAAGGGCGCGGAAGTGGTGATGGCGTGGATGAGCTCAACCATATTGCCATCGTTTTCCTCAAGATGGGTGACGAGCTGCTGGATCGTGGTGGAGTCGTAATACTCGACTCCGCGCCCGATGGCGTAGGTGAGCATTTTCTCGGAAAGTGTGCGGTAGAAATCCCCTTTACGCTGCTCGGCAAGAATTTCCTTGAGAGAGGCGACGTTCGAAAATTTCTCACCAGTCACAAGCACTCCGGCGGAATCGATGCGCTTGCCGCTCTGCGTCTCCCGGAAACGCCCGAGGGCATCGAAATTCTCCAGACCGAGTCCGATCGGATCCATACGTGCATGACATCCTCGGCAATCCGGGTCCTTGCGGTGGATCTCCATCATCTCCCGCATGGTCGGCTCATCCGCGTCTTTTGCTTGTTCCTTCGCCGCTTCCAGCTCGGGAACATTTGGGGGAGCAGGCGGTGCCGGGGTCCCCAAAATGTTGTCCAGCACGTAGAGGCCGCGCTTAACCGGAGAGGTACGGGTGGGATTCGAGCTGACGATCAAGAACGTCCCCTGGGTCAGTAGGCCGCCGCGCTCCGGATGCTCAGTGAGATCCACGGGCTGGAGTTCCTCCCCCTCCACACCTTCGATTCCGTAGAAATCCGCGAGACGCTTATTAAGAAAGGAGTATCGGGCGGAAATGAGTTCCTCGGCCGGGCGCCCGTTGCGGAGGATGAAATCGAACAGGGCGTAGGTCTCGTTGCGCATGTCTTGGCGCAAACGGGGGTCGAAGATTTCCGCAGCCTTGTAGTTGGTATCGACCCCGAGGATCGTGGCGGTGGAGATGGGCAGCGTTGTGATGTCCCGCGCTTGGAGCCACTGGCCGATGAAATTTTCCGTGAGTCGATTGCTGCGTGGATCCGCGAGCATGCGCTCTACTTGTGCGCGCAAGTTTTTCCGGAGGCCCTTATTGAAAGCAAGCGATAGCAGCTCGTCGTCCGGCACGGAGGACCAGAGGAAAAATGAGAGCCGGGCGGCGAGGGCGTATTCATCCAGCAAGACGACCTTGTCTGGGTTATTCGGCTCCGGTTGGATTTCTACCCGGAAAAGAAAGCGCGGAGAGGCGAGGCACGTGGCGATGGCTTGCTTGAGTCCGTCTTGGAAGGATTTCCCCGGCAGCTTGTCGATCTCGTTTACGATGGCGACCAGGCGATCGATATCCCGTTCGTCAATCGGGCGGCGGAAAGCGCGGGAGACAAACGAGCGCATGATTTTCCTAGCATAACGATCGGCGGCGGCCGGATCGTCCTCAGGAGCGGGACCGTCCACGAGGATCATGCGGTAGCCCTTGGAGTATTCTGTCTGAGAGCCATCGAGCGGGCCCTGCAGAATGAGTCTCTGGAGGGAAACGAAGAGAGCTTCCTCGCCATCTGCGGGCGGGCGGGCGGGTTTGAGAGTAACTTTGATTTCGCGATCGCCTTGTTCCAACTCGGCGGAAGCGGTCAGGTCGATGCTCAACCGTTGGTCCCAGCCAAGTGACGTTTGTGCAAGCGATTCTCCATTCGTGGAAATTTCTAGGAATGCCTCCGTCGTTGTGGCCTCAGTGGCTCCCTGGATGCTGTATTGCAGGGTAAGCTGGTATTTCCCGTCCCATTGCACTGGTACTTTCAAGATGAATTCAGTGCGATCCGAGAACGGAATCCAGGTCGGCGGGATGGTGGGATTTTTGAAATCTTCAGCCGGGAAATCGACACGGGGAACCTGCGCAGAGGCGTCGTCCGGCAGGGCGAGATTCACCACCTCCTCGGCGGCGGTGATATATTTCTCCATCAGCAGAGGTGAGATCGAGAGCACATCGCCGATGTTATCGAAGCCGTAGCCCGTATCGTCCGGGGGGAATGCCTCGGCGGTATCGTACTCCACACCGAGCAAGTCATAGACGGCGTATCGGTATTCGTTGCGGTTGAGGCGCCGGATAGTGACCCTGCCGGGATCGGGGTTCTCTGGATCGAGCTGGAAGACTTTCTCCTCAATCCATGCAAGGATCTTGCGCTTGTCCGCCACGCTCGGCTGAGCCTCCTCGGAGGGCGGCATGATCTGAGAGCGGAGGTTTTTCCAGATCGGCATCCAGTGCTGCCTGTCGGCGAGGTGGCTTTCGAGGGACTTAAAATCATCCATTTCGAAATCGCCTTCGGAGGAGCCGTCCCCGTGGCAATCGAAGCAATAGTCCACGAGCAGCGGCTCGATTTCTTTTGTATAACTCTCCTCGGCATGCGAGCCGATGGCCGCAGCGAGGAGAAGAGCGATGATTCGGATTCTGGGTGGCATTCGGAAAGGATTCGAGTGAGACGGTGGCAGAAAAGCATACCCGATGCAAACGACGATCCTTTCCTGAATTCCTCCATTCCTAAACGCGAAACACCCCCGGGATCACGGAGATCCGGGGGCGTCCGATTGGGGGGAGGTTTGGGGGGAAATCTGTTGAAAATCGATCAGTTGTGGCGGAGAAGAAATGCAAGACCAATCACGGAAAGATCTGTAAAGGCACCGAAAGCTGCCGCATGCATTACGATATTCTTCATGGGGGGGGCGGGAACGTTGGGGGGATGACTTTTTAAGAGACGTTGGGAACCTAACCGAAAACTCGATCTTCGTCCATATTTCGGAGAACTTTCGTGAAAGCTTACTAGCTACATTTCAAGAATTTCGATCAATTTTCCCTTTCACCATAGGAATTGCAAAGTTCCAAAGGTAGGGAAATGGGTCTCAGAGATCGAAGTAAAATTCTTTAAAACTTTAATCAATAAGCATGAAGTAACTTACAAACAGACCTCGGGACAGGCTGGACAAGACAGCAGAAAAGGGTGAACCATGCATGTCTTGAAGGAATTCGATTGGTCGGGCTGGAAGGGAGAGATCGAGGCAACGCTGATGTTCGTGGTCCGCGATGGGAGCATCCTTTTGATCGAGAAAAAGCGCGGCCACGGAGCCGGCAAAGTAAACGGACCCGGAGGTAAGCTCGATCCGGGCGAAACTCCGCTGGAATGCGCGGTCCGCGAGACCCAAGAGGAGCTGCTTATTTCCGTAAAAAATCCGCGCAAAGTCGGAGAAATGTGGTTCCGCATGTCAGATTACCCGGATATTTTGTGCCACGTTTTCATGGCAACGGACTTCGAGGGCGAACCAACGGAAACCGAGGAGGCTGTCCCGTTCTGGGTTCCTTTGGCGGACATTCCCTATGATCGAATGTGGGACGACGACAAACACTGGCTCCCTGCCCTTCTCAACGGCGAGACGCTGATCGGGAAATTTCTCTTCGAGGGGGAAACGATGATATGGAAGGAACTCACGCCTTCGACTTGGAGTACCCCCTGAGGAAACCGACACATTGCGCGATCTCCACTTGGTTGGTCTTCCAGTTATGCTCGTATTCGATCGAGACATTGCCCTTGAAGCCTTCGTCTCGTGCCGCATCTAGTATCCCCGGAAGATCGACGATCCCTGTGCCGAACGGACGGTCGTGGGTCCACTCTCCGATTTTTCCTCGATCCTTCATGTGAAACGAGTGAATGCGCGGCGCGAATTTCTTCACCACCTCCAGTGGTTCCATTCCGGAGGAAGCCCAGTGACCGAGATCCGCGCAGTAGCCGAGGTTCTCGTGGCTGCCGTCGATGGCCTTCCAGACGGTTTCCGGATTCCAGAGCTTGGTAGGCCTTGGGTGGTTGTGGAAGCAGACCTTGATATCGTATTCGGAGGCGAGCTTTTCGAGCGTGAGCACCGCGTCGAGCGATTCCGTGGTGATCCCGTAGAGATCAAAGCGTTTCGCGAACTCGAAAACTTTCCGCGCCTCCTTCTCGTCCTTGGAAACACCGGTCACGCCAAAATTGTAGGCCACAAGACCGTGCTCCCTTAGTTTTGCGGTAACCGCTTCGTAGAGCGATTCATCCATACTCGGCTCCAGCTTCGCTCCGCCGTGCTCTCCTCCGATTTTCTGCCCGGGGAACATTTCAATTCCTCCCGCCCCTGCAGCGGCCGCCATCTCGATGGCCTCGAAAAGCGTGAACTCCTTGAAGCTCCAGCACTGCACCGCAATGCCAAACCCCGCATCCGTCACCGCCTCCGGAGCGATGGGACCTCCCTTCGAGCGCAGCGCGAGCAATACCGATGCGGCAGGAACCATGGTGAAAAGTGTTCTACGTTTCATTGTGGAAGAAGCTGCCAACGAATGGTCGATACGCAACGGATTTTCGGCGGCGGATTCCGGATTCGACTTTTCCCCGAATCCAAGCCACTTTCCCCTCCCTGCTCATGAAAACCTTAGCCTCCATCTTTTTCGTAGTGACCACCTTCGCCAGTGCTCACCACTTGGAGCGTGTATGGACAAATGAGAAGGGCCAGAGCATCAAAGCCGAGCTTCTGAAGGTGGAGAACAACTGCGCCGTACTCAGACTCCCGGACGGACGGGAGGTTCCCTACCCGCTCGAGAAACTCTCGAAAATCGACAACGCGTTCGTCGAAAAATTTGGTCTCGATAGCCACGATGACGAGGAGACAGAGGAGTCCGATGACGAACTCAATTTCTCCGCCGAATGGCCCTCGCGGGTGAGCTTCGAGGGAGATCCAGAGATCGAGATCATCGAAGAAGATGCGGAGGAAAATACTTTCGTCTATGAGTCCGCGAACTATCGCTACAACTGCGACGTGCGCCTCTCCCAGTCCGTAGTGAAAGGCTTTGCCGTCATGTTCGAAGCCACCCACCAGTTCGTCCGGGCGCTTCCTTTGGCCGTGAATGGGGGGCGCAAAAATGATGGGAAGTACCAAATCATTCTCTTCGAGGACAAAGAAGATTACTACGAGGCCGGGGGCCCTCCCGACACCGCCGGAGTCTTCATCGGAGGAAAAAACATCGTCATGGTCCCACTCACCAGCCTCGGCGTCCAGAAAGTCGGCAGCGGCTACATGCTGGATCGGGACAAATCATCGAAAACCCTCCCCCATGAGCTGGTCCACCAACTTACGCCGAACCCATACTACGCGCCGGGTTCCATGGGTTGGTTCACCGAGGGACTCGCGGAATACGTAGCAGTCACGCCTTACCGCTCCGGATCGTTCAACGTGCGGACGAACTTCCGGCCCCTCGTCGAGTATGTCACCGGATACGGGGAAAAAGGAAAAGGTGGCCGCGCGCTCGGGGAAGAAATCCCGCTGGGCTCCCTAGAGAAATTTTTCACACTCCCCTACTCTGCCTTCACTGCGGATCCGCAGATCAACTACGGCTGCGGCCTCCTGATCACAAACTACTTCATGCACATGGAGGGCGAGGGAGATGCTGCGAATCTGAAGGCTTTTCTCAAGGCACTGCGCGAAGGAAAAGAAGGCGACGAGGCACTGAAAGTCCTTCTTGCAGGCCGCAGCTACGCAGAAATGGAGGAGGAAATCGAAAAAGCCTACTCACGCAAAGGCGTGGACTTTATTTTCTCGAAATGAACCAGGAAATCCTCCCGGCCTTGCCCGGACAATCGCCCGAAGCTATCGCCGCCTGGCTGGAAACACAGGGCGAACCATCCTTCCGCGCAAAGCAAATCCTCGACTGGGTTTGGAAAAAGAAAGTCACCTCCATCGATGAAATGACCAACCTCCCGGCCGCCCTCCGGGAAAAGCTCGCCACCTCCTTCCGCCTCACCGCCCTCACCCATGCCAAGACCCAGGGCAGCGAGGACACCACTAGGAAATTTCTCTTCCGCCTGCACGATGGCCGCTACATCGAATCCGTTCTCATCCCGGCGAACCCCGCGCTCTACGGAGAAAAATCCGACCGCCGCACCCTCTGCGTTTCTTCTCAGGTCGGCTGCGCCTACGGGTGCAAATTCTGCGCCTCCGGCCTCGCCGGCTACTCCCGGAACCTCGATGCCTCCGAAATTGCCGGCCAGGTCCTCGCCGCCGAGCAAATCGCCGGCGAGCGCGTCGACAGCCTCGTCTTCATGGGCATGGGCGAGCCGATGGCGAATTTCTCCAACCTGATGGCCGCCATCGCCCTGATCACCGGTCCGGAAACCCTCCACCTCGGCGCCCGCCATCTGACCATCTCCACCTCCGGCCTCGCCCCGCAGATCAGGAAACTCGCCGATCACCCGCAGCAGATTCGCCTCGCCATCTCCTTCCACGGCGCCACCGACGAAGTCCGCTCGCAGATCATGCCGGTGAACAAAAAATACCCCGTCGCCGAGCTCATGGACGCCCTCGCCCACTGGAACTCCACGAAAAAGCAGAAACTCACCCTCGAATACATCCTCATCCAGGGAGTCAACGACGCCCTTGAGCAAGCCACTATCCTCGCCCGACACGCCCGCAGCATCGGCGCAAAAGTCAACCTCATCCCCTACAACACCGTTGAGGGACTCGAGTGGAAACGCCCCGCCCTCTCCCACTGCCGCGCCTTCCAAGACGTCCTGAAACAAGCCGGCGTCACCGCTACCCTCCGCATCGAGAAAGGCCACGATATTGATGCGGCGTGCGGTCAGCTCCGCCTCAAGCAGGAAACTGCCGAAGGCATCGTCTAAGAAAGGAGGGCCGGACCGCGGGTCTTTATAGCCCGCCCCAAGAATCCGGAAAACCGTGCCCATCCCCACCGGGGCGGGCTGATACCCAAGGGGCGCACCGAGACCCGCGCTCCACACCAAAAAATTTTGTAAGCCTTGGGCCTTAGCAGGTGTAATATTCCCCATGGAAATTCTAAAACCCGACCGCCGTTCTTTCCTCAAACGCGCTGGAGCCACCGCAGCTCTCGCCTCGTTTCCGCAGATCATTCTTGGCGCACCTGCCAACAACGCGAAGCTCAAGATCGGCTTGGTCGGAGCTGGCGGACGCGGAACTGGAGCCGCCAGCCAAGCCCTCGCCGCTGATGAAAACACCGTGCTTTGGGCCGTGGGCGATGCTTTCGGTAGCCAGATTCCCGCCGCGCTGGGGCATCTGAAAAATTTCGGGGACCGCGCCGAGGTTCCGGAAGAGCGACGCTTCTCCGGTCTCGAAGCGTATCAGAAAGTCTTAGAAAGCGGAGTCGATGTCGTGCTTCTGACCACCCCTCCGGGTTTCCGCCCCCAGCATCTGCGGGCTGCCGTGGAAGCGGGGAAGCATGTCTTTGCGGAAAAACCAATGGCCGTGGACGTCTCGGGTGTGAAATCCGTGATGGAGTCCGCCCGCATCGCCAAAGAAAAAGGGCTGACCCTCCAGCACGGCTATTGCTGGCGCTTTTCCCCGAACACTCGCGCTGGCTACGGGAAGGTGCTTTCCGGAGAGCTCGGTCGCGTTGTTTCCGTCTATGGTACTCTATCTGGCAAATGTTCCGAAGCCCTCAACATCCATCGATCAGCGCAACAAGGATTGGGCGGATGTCGAGTGGCAGGTGAGAAACTGGATGGGCCACGAATGGCTTTCCGGTGGGCCTCTCTTGGAACAATGCATCCACACCGTCGACAAGGTTTCGTGGGCCATGGGCGATGTCGATCCTGTCGCCGCACGCGGTGGTGGTGGCCGCGCCCAACGCAGCGATGACGGAAACGTCTGGGACCATTACGATGTCGCCTACGAATATCCGGGCGGCGTGATCTGCAACGTAGGCCAACGACAGTTCACCGGATGTTTCACTGAAACGATGGACCGCGTGCACTGCACCGAGGGCACCATGGAGGCGCCCAGCCGTGTGCTCACCAAAGACCCAACCGGGAAAATCAATTGGGCCTACCGCGGAGAGAACGCGAACATGTATCAAGTCTGCCACAACGAATGGTTCGCCGCCATCCGCAAGGGAGCAGAGCTCAATACAGGAGATCTCATGGTCCGCAGCACCATGCTCGGACTTCTTGGCCGTGAAGCGGCCCACACCGGCCAGCGCGTCACTTGGGAGGACATGTGGAAGTCCGATCAGGATCTCGCCTCGGACGATCTGAAAATGACCGACGCCCGCCCCGTGCCGCCGGTTCCCGTGCCCGGCACACACAAAATCTGAACGAGCTATGGAGAAGCTTGCTTCCAGCCGCTAGCGGAGGACTGGCGGAGCGTGCTGGATTCTTCGTGAGCGGCAAGAAGCGCGCTTTTCCCTTTCCCGGAGGGATTGCAGCGAGTAGCCGGAGGTCGAGCGAGGCACGAGCGACTACCCCCGGAACGCATGTGGAAAATCATGGGATCTCGAAGGGATCGAAGCAGGCGGCTACGACCCCTTCAGGGTCGGATATTCCAAAACGCAATGTAACGGGGGGTGTTCGCTATCGCTCGACCCCCGGCTACTGGCTGTGATCCCTCCGGGATCGTTTCTCCAAGGAACGACCGCGGTGAACAACCGGGGGCATCGGTGAATCCCAGCACCGCCCCTTTTCGGTCGAACCATTCGAATACCCCGTCGAATGACTCAATGTTTCCATCGAATAGCTCATATTTTCTGTCTAATCACTCGCTCATGCCAGCAATCAGGAGTCGCAATTCCGGATTCAGGTTCGCGGGCGAGGTATTGTGAATCCGGAGACGGGTGCATCCGTTGAATTTTAGAAACGATTCTAGTTCCTTGCGCAGAGCGTGGAGGAAGGAGTCGGAGATGGTGAGACTGGGCTCCAACGCGAGATGATGAATGTGCAGCAACGCTTCTTTTCGATCCGCACGGCAGTCCATTCTTGCGACCAATCTTCCATCCCACAAAACCGGTAGGCAGAAGTAGCCAAACTTTCGCTTTTCCTCCGGCACGTAGCACTCGATCAGGTAGTCGAAACCGAACAAGGCCTTCATACGCTTTCGCTGGATCACCAAATTGTCGAAGGGCGAGAGAATCTTCAATCTGTTACGGACGGCTGGTCTGCCGAGTATTTCTAGCGATGCTGGCAAGGCGTAATACGGATTGCCGGCGGCTTGGATTTTTACCAACTCTCCGCTCGAAACCATTTCCTGCAAAGTCGCGCTAACAAGCGGTTTCGTCCCGGCCCGCAGGTAGGCAATTTCGGATAACTGCCCCAATCCGTTCGCGAGCAGATATCGGGTGATGAGGTGGCGGGCATATTCCTCGGACTCGGGCACTCTGGTGTCAATACCTTCCGGCAAAACCCGTTCCGTGAGATCATAGACTTTATGAAAATTGCTGCGATACGGCACCATGAGATCGCCCTGCATGAACAAATATTCTAGGGCGCGTTTGGCAGGTTTACTTTTCCATTCACCCACTTTTTTCCCGGCGTGCTCGAAGTCTTTGGCCATCAATGGGCCTTCTGTGGCGATGCGCTTGAGCACCAGTTTCATCATACTCTCATCGCGCTCATACCAATGATCCTGCTCGCCAGTTGCGAGCGCCTGTTTTCGTGGCAGACTGAAACGATAGTCACGCATGGGCAAGTATGCCGCCGCATGAGACCAATATTCAAAGACCTTTTTGTCCGCGAGCAGCTCGTCGAGGTGGGCATTTTTGTATCGTGGATTGCGATTCCACAGCGTGTGATGATGGGCACGCTGGATCACCGAGATGGCATCGATCTGAATGTATCCGAGATGAGCGACTGCTGCCAACGTGGCATCTTTCGCGTTCCCACCACGTTTCGCGGAGGAAATTCCCTGCGACTGCAACACCAGCTTCCTGGCCTGCGGGATGGAGAGGGAATCTTTCACTGGGGAGCAGGATGACAGCCCCCCTGCACTACTCCAGCACGACCTCTAGCCGCAGAAACATTTTTCCGGAGGCGGGCAGAGTCGCAGTGATCTTTTCAAAACCGGGAACCGGCGGATCGTAGGGGGCCGCACTGATCGAAATGCCGGAAGGTGGCGCCGCATCGAAGGATTCCTCTGTTAGATCCGGTGAAAAAAGAATGGTGTAGTTGAGTCCACGCTGCGCGGCATCGGTGCGTTGCGGAAAGCTGTAGGTGAGGCTTCCACCGGTTTCGGAGACCGCTGGTGCGAGCGGGAGGCCGGACGGGGAAGTGGAGGAACTGGTGCCCGGATCGCCACCGAGAGCGTATTCAAGCAGGTTGGGAAAGCCGTCTTTGTCAGGATCATCCGTCGCGCCCTGTTCTGGGAGCGACGCAACAAATCCCGAAAAGGTTTCCTCCACCGGCAGAGGATTGGTCTGCTGGATTTCCGGACTGCCGTCCGAGCGATGGATGATCCCGATAGAAATATCCGAAACGACCGGGACCGAAGAATAGGATGCGGTGGCCATGGCGGAGGAGGAGCCGTCGAGTGTGGCACGACGGAGACGGTATTCGCCCGGTGTGGGGTTTTCCACGATCCAGCCCGGTGCGCTGAGTGAGGTGGGGATCGCATCAGGAGGAAATGAGAGTTCAAGATGCGGATTGCTGGCGAGCGGAGCAGACTCATTCGCCAATGTAATGGCCAGACTGCCGCTCTCCACCTGACGCAAACCCTCGGTCGATTCAGCGCTCGCTGTCAGGGTGACGGTATCGGGGTTGGCTGGGATGAGACGATATCCTTGCGATTCCAGCAGTGTGTTCACCGTGGCCGTGTAGTGCGGCACAAAAGTATCGAAGTTACGAATGAAGCCGGGGCCGCTTCCCACCGCAAGATGCACGCCAACCAGCGCCGCGCGGTTTTCCACGGTAATGAAACTCGCACTTCCAGAGTCACCCCCTACGAAGTGACAATCGTCTTGAGTTCCCGCGAGCTCCACGTAATCGAACGAGAAGGTTCGCGTCGTTCCAATCCCTGAGGGCTGGACGTTCTGGAAGCCTGTGATCGTGCCCTGCCCAGCTCTCCGTGTATGACCGAAAACGGTGATATTCATCGGCGGGGTCGTGTAAGCTGCTTCCGTCTCCAGATCCATCACGGGAAACGGGACGATGCCCGAATCCGCCGGAAGGCGTGCCGAAAGCTTCATGATCGCTAGGTCTGAATTGCCGCCTTGCCCATTTGGAACGATGGTCTTCGCACCGAGCGTGCGGTCAAACTTCACCCCCTCTTCGTTGATGAAGCTCAATGTCCCGGCCTGCGAAAAGTGGTTGGCAACGAGGACGTGTTCAGGTGTCACAAGTGCGAACTGCCTACCTCCGCTTGTTTCAAAGCCAAGCGCGGCATAGCGGGTCGCCGTAAAAAACGCGCCCGCATTGTGAGCCAGATCTCCGTTAAGGTCGGTGACAAACCGGTTATGCCGGGCCGCGGAGTAAGTTCGGATCTCCAGCGCCGGGCATGCCTGTGAGGTGAGAAGGAGAATAAATAGGAAGTTTCGCATAGGGCTTCCTGTATGTATCATGTCAAACAGTGTGTTTGTCTCAGGTTTTTTAAAAAATGTGAAGATAACAGGAAGCCCGAACGGTAAAATCTCCACGGGTTGACAGGCTGGCGTGGATTGTTAACGGTGCAGAACGTTATGGTTTTCAAGAGCATGTGCAGGGATGTCGGGATTGGTGCGAACTCGTATCTCTTTGAATCCGGAGGAGTGAAGATCATCTTGGATGCGGGCATGCATCCCAAGGAGGAGGGCCTCACCGCTCAACCTCGCTATGAACTGGTGGAAGACGATACAGCGGACGCCATTTTCGTGACCCATTCTCACCTCGATCACGTCGGTACCCTTCCGGTCTGTGCGAGACGCCAGCAGCGGGCGAAAATTTTCCTCACCCCGGAGACGGCAGAACTCGCCTGCGCGATGCTTCACAACTCCGTCAACGTCATGGAATCCAAGCGCACGGAGCTGGGCATCACCGACTACCCGTTCTTCCGCCACGGCCAGCTCGACCGCATGAAGGGCACCTTCGAGCGTCGCAATGTGGGGCGGAAATTCGATGTGGACGAAGGCGGGAAAATCCGTGCCGAGTTTTTCGATGCCGGACACATCATGGGCTCTGTCGGAGTCATGTTCGAGGCGGAGGGGAAAAAGGTTTTTTATACGGGCGATGTGAATTTCGAAGACAGCACGCTCCAGAAAGGCGCGATTTTTCCAGAAGAGGAAGTGGACGTGCTGATCGTGGAAACGACGCGTGGTGAGCAGCCACGGCGTGAGAATTACTCGCGCCGCGAGGAAGAGAACGAACTCGCCGCCGCCATCGATGGAGTTCTGAAACGCGGTGGCTCTGCTCTCATCCCTGTCTTCGCCATGGGGAAAACCCAAGAGGTGCTGTCGATGATCCAGCGCTTCAAGGAAGAAGGCCTCGTGAACGCGAAAACCCCGGTCTATATCGGCGGGTTGAGCACGAAGATGACCACGATCTACGATAAGTTTTCCGATGTCTCCCGCCGCAACCGTCGAGGCTTTAAGTTCATGACTGATATGGAGCTGGCCGGAGGAAACAAGCGCCGGGTCGGCCCGATTCCCTTCCACAGCGGCTGCATCTACGCGCTCTCCAGTGGCATGATGTCGGAGAAAACAGTCTCCAACAACTTCGCAAGACAGGGCGTTTTGGAAAACAAGAAGCATGGTCTATTTTTCGTGGGCTATGCGGATTCGGAAACACCTGGTGGCAAGATCCGCGCCGCCAAGCACGGCGACATGATCGAGCTGGACCGCGCCTACCCGCCAGTGAAGCTCAATTGCGAAGTCCGCGCCTTCGATTTCTCCGGGCACTCCACCCGCAACGCCATCGCCGACTTCGCCGTGAGCGTGAAACCGAAGAAGATTTTCCTCGTGCACGGAGATGCTGGCGCGATGGCTTGGTTTAAAAGTGAGCTGGAAACACGCCTTCCCGGTGTCGAGGTGATCATCCCCGAGCCAGGCGTGGAGTTCACCCTCTGAAGCCACTCCTCCCCTTATGCTGGATGACCCGAAGCTTCTGGCGATTGCCCTTTTAGCGGCATTCTGCATCGGCCTTTCCAAAGCGGGTTTCAGCGGAATTTCGATGGTTTCCGTCGTCCTGTTGGCGGACATCTACGGGGCGAAAACCTCGGTCGGGCTCGCGCTGCCCCTACTCATCGCCGCCGACCTCATGGCCTATCCAGCGTTTCTCCGGCACGGTTCATGGAAACCAGTCTGGAAGCTACTGCCCGCCACTCTTGTCGGGCTGTTGCTTGGGTGGTGGTTGCTGGGTTCCATCGATGACAGGATTGCACGGCAGGTCATTGGAGGCTGCGTGCTGTTCATGGTGCTGGTGCAGGCATTCCGGAAATGGAAGCCGGTATTTTTCGAGAAACTCGCGGAGTCCCGTGGGTTTGGAATCAGTGCCGGGGCGATGGGCGGATTCTCCACCATGCTGGCCAATGCAGCCGGGCCGGTGATCCAGTTGTATTTCCTTACCCGCCGCATCCCGAAGATGGAAATGATCGGCATCGGCGCACGGTTTTTCCTATTGGTGAACCTTATCAAAGTCCCGCTCAATGCACGACTCGCTCTGATCAATCAGGAAAGTCTTTGGGAAAATGCCAAGCTACTGCCCGGAGTTTTCGCGGGCATCCTGATCGGCCGGTGGCTCATCGGGCGTGTGCCACAGGCGGCGTTCGAGTGGATGATCGTAGGCTTCTCGTTCCTCGCCGCCGCGCGGTTGATTCTTGGGTGAGACCAATATGGAGAAGGGTTCGGTGTGCCCCCTCGGGTATTGCAAACCCTTTGCACTAGCCAAGCGAACCCATCTCCCCGTCCTCCGCAAAGGGTTTCAAAAACCCTTCTCCAAATTGCTCACTTCCAGCTTGGCTCGCGCAGCGCTTTGAACGATTGGTAGGCAAACATGCCCATAAAGATGGCAACGAATGGCTGGCCGTAATAGAGAAATGCGAGCGCCGCCACTGCCGCACCGGTGAGGCCGGAAATCCAAAGCGTTAGTTTTTGGCGGGCGGGACCGAGCGCGCTTTCCACCAGTCGGCCCCCATCCAGAGGCAGGACGGGCAGCAGATTTAGCACCGCCCAGACGAGACTAATCGCCCCAAGAACAAAGAGGAAATAGGACGAATTGTGATTCAACCCAGGTATGGTTTTCAGAAGCACCAAGGCAATGACCCCGAGAACGATCTGAATCGCCGGACCAGCGGCCGTGATCATGATCGAGCGCGGCCTCGTCTGCGGAGCGCCGCTGTATGCCGCGTATCCACCAAAGGCCTGGAGCACGATGTGCACCTGGTTTCCAAAACGCCGCGCCGTCAATGCGTGGCCGAGTTCGTGGACAAGAATGGAAATGAAACCGGCGATGACAAACAACAACAGTTCGAGAATGGCCTGCCTGCTGTCCGCACGGAGGCCATTTCCGATGAGGACCATGGTGATCCAGAACCACGGAAGGACACGCACCGGAATATTGAAAACGGAAAAAGAGATCATCTGCGAGGAGTGCTAACTCGTTTCTGTAGAAGGCGCAACCGATACCGGAGACTACTTGGCTTCTCGTACTAGTTCACTATCCGAATCCGGTGCTAGGCAGGCCGCGTAGCTTCGTCCAACATCCCCCTCAGAGGACCAATCCCTCTCCGAATCGATCTCCCATGCGTGAATTTCTCCCGAAAAACCGGCCCGCGCTCGTGCTCGCGCCGATGCAGGATGTCACCGATCTCCCGTTCATGCGTGTGCTCGCTCGGCGCAGCCTACCGGATTGGTTCGTCACGGAATACTTCCGCGTCCATCCCGACTCACGGCTGAACAAGTACATCCTTCGTTCCATTTGTGAGAACCAGACCGGTCGCCCGATCTTCGCCCAGATGATCGGTCGAGATATTCCAAACCTCGTCCGAACCGCCCGCGAGCTTTCGGCCTATCCCCTCGCCGGGATCGATCTAAACCTCGGTTGTCCAGCGCCGGTTGTATGCCGAAAAGACGCGGGCGGAGGCCTACTGAGATCCCCGGAAAAGATCGGAGAAATCCTCGCCGCCCTGCGCGATGCCATCCCCGGCCGCTTCACGGTCAAGACCCGCCTCGGCTACCACTCGCCGGATGAATTTGCCGCGCTCTTGGAAGTGTTCCGGAGTCACTCGCTCGATGGTCTTACGATTCACGGACGCACGGTTATGGACCGCTACAAGACCTCCGTCCGCCCTGATTTCGTGAAAATGGCCGTGGAGACGATGTCTTGTCCGGTGATCGCCAATGGAAATGTGGTCGATCCGGCCACTGCCCTTGCTTACCACCGGGAAACGGGAGCAGCAGGCCTCATGGTCGGGCGCGGCGCGATCCGGAATCCATGGATCTTTCGTCAGATCAATGGCGCGTTCCTCGGCGAGACCGTGCCCCTTCCCTCTCATCGTGACCTGCTCGCCTACATCATGGAGCTGTCCGATGAACTCGGCAAAGAAGCACCCGATTTTGACCCGCTGCTGCACATCCAACGAATGAAAAAGACACTGGTGTATATCTGCGAAGGTCTCCCGGAGGATTTCGGTCACGGTATCCGACGGATGAAAACCCCGGTGGAATTCGACGCTCTCTGCCGGGAATACTTGGAAAATGACCTACCACTTCCGATTTTACCCCCTCAGGAATCCCGCATATTTTGCGGCTTTTCCGACCTTCTGAAAACGCAGAGTTAAGACGGACAAAGGACTTCGTGACAATATCTCCACACAATAGGTGAATAAACCGCATACGAGTTTATGTATTTACTTGGTCGTGGCACCTGAAATGCTGGCTTGTTTCACGTCCACCACGCCTGCCTTCACGTCCCGATGTACCTCCCCCACGCACAACGATCAGAATCCGTGCCAGCCTTCAGCCTTGTTGAGCTGTTGGCAGTGATGGCCATCATTTCGATTCTCCTAGTCGCAGCCGTTCCGATCTTCTCAAACTCCTCGAACACTGCTCGGATGGCTTCGCGGGAAATCATCAAGGCCCACCTACAGCAAGCCCGTGCCCATGCCATCGCATCCGGTACTGCCACCGCAGTCACGATCCCGGAAATCGGAGCCGGAGCCGACATTGGCGCCCGGTCAATCTCCCTTTTCGAGGTTGAGAAGGACGCGACCACTGGAAATTACCAGCCATCGAAGGAAAAGGACGCTTCAGGAAACCCCCTCTCTGAAGATGCTCAACTCCAACGTTGGGAGAAACTGCCCGGGAATTTCCACTTTCTCACCTCCTCGCTGATTGCCTCCGGAACGGCCACACTCATGGACCAGACCGACAAACTCGCCACGAAATACAAGAATCGTGAAGTTAGCAGCCACTATATCGTGTTCGGCTCTAGCGGCCAGATCATACGACCCGTCGCCGGTACGCCCATTCGCATCGCCATCGCCCAAGCGACCCGCAACGGCGACAAGCTAACTCCCACCCAGCGTAGCGGAAACCGCCCCGTTTACGAATTGCTCGAAGTCAACCGCCTCACCGGACGCACACGCGAAGTAGAACCATGAAACTCTTTCCCCAGACCCAATCCTCCGGTCGGCTCCCCGGTATGACGTTGATGGAGGTCGTCATAGCCATTGGTGTCGTGGGCTTCGTCGTGCCAATCATTCTCACCGCCACCGCAGCAACCGCTTCGTCCCGCCTCAGTGCCGAGGCGGACACACGCTCCGCTTGGCTCGCGAAAGACGTCCGCCGCGAGTTGTTGTCGGAATGGGCTGGCCTTGACTCCGTGATCACGAAGGAAGTTGATTTCCCGGTATTTGCCAGCGAGTCGGATCCCCTTGTCCTAGCGTATGACTCGGATGGGAATTTCCTCGAGGAGGGAGATGCTTCGGACATCGATTCACCTAGCAAAATCCAGAAGGCCGCATACCTCGTGGCGATCTATGGAGAGGCCCACACCCCGCCGAACATAACTGTCGTCCCCCCTGCCGACGCCCCGCTTTCACTTCTCCGAATTCGCGTGCTGCATCCCGCGAAATCCGCGCCCGTCAACCGCAGCGATCTCCGCTACAACGTCCTCACCTATCGTCAAGGCTCTCCGTGAAATTTCCTGTTCCATCCAGAAGAATCCTCCGCTCGGGTTTCTCGATGATCGAGCTGCTCGTCGCGATGGCCATCACCTCAATCATCATGGTCGCCCTGTTCTCGCTCGTCGGCACCACAACCGACAGCTACACCCGCACTCAACGGGCGATCAATACCGTCTCTCAGGCACGCGCTTTCATCCGGTTTTTCGAGACGGAACTCTCCACCCGGTTGCCTTCTACCTATTTCATTCATGTCTCCTCGGATTCCTCGGGCGGACCCGACACCTCGGACATGATCGCCTTCGTCCGCGTCCTTTCAGAAGACGAGCAGGATGCCCTAGCCAAAGCCACCCCCCGCGATCCCGGAGATCTCGGAACCGCGGTTTACTATGTGGATTATCTTAATGAGCCCGGTAACTCGTTCATTCCCACACTATTTCGCAAACAGCTCGGACCGAAGGAAACTCAGGAGAAAATCATCACGCCTGGGACATCCGCCACCTTTCCCGGTCCCGATCCGGCGAATGACGAACCCATCGTACTCAACCTGCTTGAATTCACCGCCCAGCCCCAATTCGTCAACTCTGCCGGAGAACTCGAGGACTGGGATGCCACCTCGTCAAGCAGTCCTTCCGTCATCAAACTCACCATCCGCTTTCTCGACGATTCCTCCGCCCTTCGTTTCAAGACAAAGGCAGATTGGAACCGTCTCGCCACAGCCCCACGGGATCAGGAAAAGTCCCTGATCCGCGAATTCACAAGAATCATCACACTGGCACAATGAACAATAGCTCTCCCATCTCGCGCAAGGGCTTTGCCCTCCCCATGTCCATCATCGCCGTTGCCGGCCTCATGATGCTGCTCGTCGGCATGCTTACAGTCATGTCCCTGGAGAGAAAGACCGCCCGTTCCTACTCGGATGCCGCTAGGGCGGAAATGGCCCTTGAAAGTGGCCTGTCGGCAGCTCTCGCAAGTGTGAAAGAAGTCGCCGCAAGAGATAATTCCATCATCTTTCGCCTCGACGACCCTGTCGCTCCCACGCTCTCCGATTCCGCCCGCCCTCTCGGCTTCCGCGAGCAGTTCTTCACCTACGGCGCTGTCTTCAATCCGACAAACCCAACGACCCCGGCGATCGGGAACTGGCGTGCGATACCCCTTTTTAGCGGAAGTACGGAAATCGGCGCCGGTTCATCCGCCATCACTACCACTCCGCTTCTCGCAGAACTGACAGACTATGTGAAGGATGCCGAGGTACTCGGCACAACCACCGTCAACGATCAAACCATTCCTCGTGCCCGGTGGGTCGATGTCCCCGCAACCGATGCCAAAGGTTATTCATTTCGCTACGCCTATTGGATCGAAGACCTCTCTGGGAGAATTGACGGGACAAACGCCGGTTCCATCGCATCAGATAAACGCCTTAGTACCTGCTGAGTTGAATTACGGAACGATCTTCGAACCGACCGCCGCCGAACCGACCGTTCCCGACGTTCTCACGGACAAGCGTAACGAGCTCCGCACCCCGGCTTCCGTCCGCACGGTTCTGACCGAAGACCAGGCCAAGCGTATCGAGCCATACATCTACTTCTTCCCTCAAAACGCGATCGAGACGCCAAAAGTTCTTCCCCAGGGATACGCTGATGCCGGAAAGCCCGCACCAGATCTGAATAAGTTCGTCACAGACAAGGATGTCGAGGGAATCGCCAGTCATATCAATAAAAACCTCCCAGACTTTAAGGAACGCGCAGGCGAGAAATTTCCCTCCAGCCAAGATTACGTGAAGACGATCGCTGCCTCAATGATCGACTACGCTGACGCAGATAGCAATCCGACATGGGCAGCCTCCTACCGTGGAGTCGATTCATATCCATTCCTCACCGAGATTGCCGAGCGCTATGAATGGATCGGACAAAAGACTGACAACCCCATAAAGATCGCAACCGAACTCTACATTGAGATTTGGAACCCCTCGCAGAAGACGATCACGGGAGACGTAAGTTTTGAGAACATCAACCGAGTGACACTCAAGATCCCACCCGCTACGGAACACGTTTTCACAAACGCCTCTTACAATATCTCAAATGTCACCCTGTTGCCCAATGAATACAAGGTGCTGAAACTTGGTGAAAAGGACTACACTTTTGCTCAGGGCGCTGCTTTGGCGGATGAGATGGATTTTATCGACGTGTGCGAAATCAAGCCTTACCCACAGACTAGCCCAAACAGATTCGAACTAAAATGGAACGGTAAGATCGTCGATTCACCCCTTGGGGGTCTTCAGCGATCAGAAGGACTGCTTAAGCACAAGGACCGCAAATGGAAAGGAAACTCTGGTCCCATTCTCGATTTCAGCTATGGGCAGAGGGGCGATCCTAGAGCTTCCTATTACATCAACAACTGGGTTTACGCGGGGAACTACGACAAGAAGAGCAACTGGGGAGGGCGGATGAAAACCACTACAAGCAATCCTGACTACAACGAAGTTCGTATCACCGACTGGCCGGACGGCGGGAGCAACTCGACTGAGGGAGATCCGTCTGGAACGGATAATCGAAGGCCCGGTCCCGATTTTATAAGAAACTTTAATATGTCGAAATTCAAGGATTATCTGACTCCAGAGCAAGACTACGCTCCAGCCGTCATTTCGAACTCAGGGAAATACACATCACTCGCTGAGATTGGACACATATTTGATCCGGCCCAACGAATCAATATGAGCGAAGAAAATAATAGTTCGTATGAGAAAAACAGAATATCGACACGATCGCATCTAGACATGATTCCAGGTGGCGGTATCACCCTCGCAATCGGTAGGGCGGAGTTCAAGGCTCTTGATGTCGAGGGGCAACGCGCTTCGCAGCTCCTAGACCTGTTCTCCATTGCGGAGGATACTTCCGGCACGCCTACTGAAAGAGGAAGCAAAATCAATGTCAACACGGCCTCCAGAGAGGTTCTGAGGACACTCTCGGCGGGGATAGAATTCGACGCAGATCCTCTTTTCCCTGAACTCGCCTTGAAGAAAAATTCGGAGATCGGCGACTTGCTCGCGGACTCCATTATTAAGCAACGCACGATCGCCCCGCTCCGCTCCCTATCCGATTTCAATGAGATCGAACAAACGATCACAATTGACGACGTAACCAAGGAGACAAACTTTTTTGGTGAATTGGAAAACTTGTCCGGATCGAAGTCGGATAAACCAGAGATCCGCGTCCTCAATGATGCGGGCCGCGAGGAGATGTTCGGACAAATCATGGAAATGGTGACTTTCGGCTCGAAAGACTTTCGCATTGTCGTTAGAGGCGAGGCTCTCAACCCTGATGGCAAAGTCATCGGGCGCTCCGCAAAAGAATACATCTACACTGTCGAACCGAGCCGCGATCCCGTAACAAAGCATATTATCCCGGATGCTCCGGTCAAACTCACCAAACGCTATGAAAAAGTTTATTAAAAATTTACTTCTGGTCGGATTCCTTGGTTTATCACAGGCGTCCGCACAAGACGAAACTCGCTACGGATATGTGAATATCGTAAATCTTATTCCTGCCGAGTCGGGGTGTTTCATCACGATCGATGGCACGGAACTCGTCCCGAACGGTCTGAAGGCTGGCGAATCCACGGGTTGGTTCCTTCTACCCGTAGGTTCCAAATCATTGAAAATTTCCCAAGGGGAGCTGGCCGAGGAATCTGGAAAACTGCCGGTGGTCGATTCCGAAGAAACATTTATAGCCATCTATCTGCAACCAAATCCCAAACTCGGAGATGACGGCAAACCACTTCCGCCAAGAATTAGAATCAAGGATTTTCCGACATTCAACAGTAAGGGTTTCGGCCTCCGCGTCGCATCGACTTGCCCAGCAACGCAACGGTTCGAACTCGGGAAGAATAAGATTGAGTTGGAGCAGTTCAAACACATCACGGTCCCAGGGTGGGGCGGTGGTGCATTCGAGATTTCCCATAACGGAAAACCGATCGGAGATGCTTTCGCGAAAAATGAACCTGGGGCGTTCTATTTGTTGATCGGGACGGATCTCAAGGGAAATTATACGACCGCACTTACGAGAAGTGACGACCGGAATGGTGTGGACCCGCTGGGAAGGGAGCAGAAGAAACAAACCACTTCATCATCCAGATGAATCTCAACCAATCCAACATGAAAAGCTCACTGATTTTCTGGTGTGTCACCGTGTCCTCGGCTTTCATGTGTTTCGCTGGTCCAATCAACATTTTGAATCTAGGGCCGGAAGATCCTATCGAACTCCATCTCAATACGGGTGGAAAGGAAACCTCGTTCAATTTGAGCAATGGAAGAACTTCTGGATTCTTTTTGCTCTCTGAGGAAAGCAACAAGATAAAGGTAGGGAAAGAGGAGATCCCCGATCTGGAAGTTCCACCTACCACTGAACGGTCGATTGCAATTCTTTATCCAACACCCGGCGGTTTTAAATGGAAAATTGTGACCAACCATCTCAACGATGAGAAATGGAGCTTCAGGATCGTGAATCTAGCGGGAAAGAATGTTTCGATCTCCAGAAACGGAGAACTTAGAGAGCTGGTGTCGGAGTCCCTGACAGAAATCCCGGTCGAGGGCATCGAGCAAATACGAATAGATGTCCCGGACACGATTGAGAAGTCCTACGATGGTAGGGAGCCCCATCCGGTTACTGCGGTACTATACAGCGAAGGCGAAGAGCTGAAAGTCATTTTTGTGAAAGGCTGAAATCCGCCTAGAGCGGCGGCGTGGGGTTCCAATATGTTATCGAGTTGTGGTAGACTGCCGCATTGATATCCCGATCCATTTCCTCCTCAAATGCATCGCTGATCGCGCTCAGGTTCCCCGGATGGTTGATCTCCTCCACGAGCGGGAACTCCAAAAATTTTTCCGGCGGCATCATCTCCGGTGCATCAGTCTCCAGGAGAATGCGATCCAGTGGCAGTTGCCTGAAAACCTCCAACACCTTCCGCTTCCTTTCGTGAAGGAAATAACCGGAAAATGAGAACATCACCCCGTCGTGTGCTTTCATCAGGCGCTCGGCGATCTCGATTGAGCCACCGAAAGAGTGCATCAAGAATTTCTCCGGCCAACGGGTTGCCCTTTCCATCGCGGTGAACAGCTCTTCCCAAGCTTTCAGACAATGCACGGTCATCACGCGATCGAGATCCGCAGCAATCTCCGCCTGTTTCACGAAAACATCCTCCTGCACCGCCATGGGCGGTGATTCTACCCATCCGTCCACGCCGACTTCCCCTACAGTTGCCAACTCATTTTCCTCCAAACGCTTTCTCAGCCGCCCCTCCCAACCGGATTCCGCCGTATCCGCGAACCACGGGTGGATCCCGTATGCCGGCCTCACGAATCCCGGAAAATCCCGCGCCAAGCCCGCTACCGCGTCCCAATCACCCTCCCGAGTCCCATTTACCACGCACCCAGAAATCCCCACACTCCTCATTTCCTCTACGATCTCCCCGACCGGTTTCCCGAACCGTGGACTCTGCAAATGGTTGTGAGAATCAAACAGCACGAAGTCAGCATGGCGACCGCCACCTCTTCCTTGAAGTTTGAAATTTATAGTTTGAGGTTTTCTTACCAATCCCGGCACTTGCACTCGCGGCATCCCCGGTGTACGCACCCTGCCCTTAGCCCGCGAAGGGCACAGCCCATTCTCTCATGATCAAGTGGATTCTCCAAAAAATCGTCGGCAGTAAAAATATCCGGGAAGTACGTCGTATCCGCCCGACCGTCGCCCGCATCAACGAGATCGAGGAGGCGCTCCAGCGCGAACCCGTGGAAAAACTCGCCGAACTCACCACCAAGTGGAAAGAGCATCTGGCCCGTTATCACGAGCTCAAGGCTCCGCCGAAACCCGTCGTCGAGAAAATGTCCGCCGAGGATCTCGCCACGACCGCACAAGAGCTGGAGACCCGATTCAACGCCCTGCGCGACGAATTTCCCTCCCTACCATCCAAAGTCGAAGCCACGCCCAACTCCATTGAGCAAGCGAAAGACGCTTTCCACGAGATCGAACCGTCCTTCCAGCAAGCCCGCGCGAAATACCTCGAACAAATTCTTCCTGATGCCTACGCGGTCGTGAAAAACGGAGCCCGCCGCATGAGTGGGACCGAGATCATCGTCAGCGACCACGCGATGGAGTGGCAGATGGTCCACTTCGATGTGCAGCTCGTCGGCGGCACCGCTCTTCACCGCGGTATGATTGCAGAAATGCAGACGGGTGAGGGTAAAACTCTTGTGGCTACACTTCCCGTTTACCTAAACGCCCTCACCGGCCTCGGTGTGCACGTCATCACGGTCAACGACTACCTCGCCAAGCGGGACTCCGACTGGATGGGCTCGCTCTTCCGTTTCCTCGGCCTCAGCGTCGGCTGCATCCAGAACCAGATGGCCCCGTGGGACCGCCGCGAGCAATACGCCTGCGACATTACCTACGGAACCAACGCCGAGTTCGGATTCGATTATCTGCGCGACAACGGCATGGCCTCCTCCCGCGAGGATCAGGTTCAGCGCGGCCATTATTTCGCCATCATCGATGAGGTGGACTCCATCCTCATCGACGAAGCACGGACACCGCTCATCATTTCCGGCCCCACCGCCCAGTCGTCCCATCAGTTCGACAAATACAAGCCGTCCATCGATGCCTTGGTGAAAAAGCAGACCCAGCTCTGCAACGACCTCGCCTCCGAGGCGAAGAAACTCGCCGAAGCCGGAGACATGGACGGAGCCGGTCGCCTGCTTTTCAAAATCAAGCTTGGCCAGCCACGCAACCGCATGCTCATGCGCTTCATGGAGGAGCCGGAAAACCGCCGCCTGATGGAGAAAACCGAGCTCTCGTTCTATCAAGATGCTCAGAAGAAAGAACTCTTCTCTCTCAAGGAGGAACTCTATTTCACCATCGACGAGAAGGGCAACGACGCCGACCTCATGGAAATGGGCCGCGAGTATCTGTCCCCTGGCGAACCCGAATCCTTCACCCTCCCGGATCTCGGCACGCTCTTTGCCGATATCGATACGAATCTCGAACTTACCGCTGAAGAAAAAATCGCCAAGAAGGAGGAATGCCAGCAGAGCATGGACACCCAGGCGGAGAAAATTCACAACATCACCCAGCTCCTCAAAGCCTACTGCGTTTATGAAAAGGACGTTCAGTATGTGGTGAAAGACGGCAAGGTCATCATCGTCGATGACAACACCGGTCGCGAAATGCCCGGCCGCCGTTGGTCGGATGGACTGCACCAAGCTGTCGAAGCCAAGGAAGGAGTCGCGATCGAGAAGGAGACTCAGACCTTCGCCACCATCACCATCCAGAACTACTTCCGCCTCTACGAGAAACTCGCTGGTATGACCGGAACCGCGGAAACGGAAGCCGCAGAGTTTCACGATATCTACCGCCTCGACGTGCTTCCTATCCCTACGAACACGCCCAACGTGCGCGTCGACGAGAACGACCAGGTTTTCAAAACCCGCCGTGAGAAATTCAATGCGGTCATCGAGAAAATCAAAGAGGCTCATGAAAAAGGCCAGCCCGTGCTCTGCGGAACCGCCTCGGTGGAAGCCTCCCAGACACTCGCCCGCATGCTCCAGCGCGCGAAGATCCCGCACAACGTGCTCAACGCGAAGTTCCACGAGCAGGAAGCGGAAATCATCTCTTCCGCCGGCCAACCTGGCTCCGTCACCGTCTCCACCAACATGGCCGGACGCGGAACCGACATCAAACTCGGCAAAGGCGTCCCGGAAGTCGGCGGCCTTTTTGTCATCGGCACAGAGCGCTACGAATCCCGCCGTGTCGACCGCCAGCTCCGTGGACGTTGCGCTCGTCAGGGCGATCCCGGTCGCTCCCAGTTCTTCATCTCCTTCGAGGATGACCTGATGCGGAACTTTGCCGCTGCCGACAAAATGACCGCCATGATGGAGCGTTTCGGCATGAAAGACGGCGAAGCCCTAGAGCACTCCTGGCTGAACCGCTCCGTGGAAACCGCACAGAAACGCGTCGAGCAACGCAACTACACTTGGCGCAAGCGCGTGCTCGATTTCGACGACGTGATGAACAAGCAGCGGGAAGTCGTTTACGGATACCGCAACGAAGTCCTCTCCACGGAAAGTCCGCGCGATCTCGTCATCGAAATTATCGAGGAAACCATCCCGGACAAAGTGCACGAGTATCTTGAGGAGCGCGATGAGAACGCACCGGATTACGCCGAGCTCCTCGGCTGGGTCAACGCCACTCTTCCGATCAGCGTTACTAGGGAGGAACTCGACGTGTCCCGCACCCCGGACCAGATCGCGGAGTTTCTCGTCGGCAAAGTGAAGGAAACTTACGAGGTGAAAGTCGCAAACCTGCCTTACGAAGTGCTCGACCAGGAAGAGCGCCGCATGGTTCTGGTAGCCATCGACAAACAATGGCAGGCTCACCTCTACAACATGGATGCCCTTCGCGAAGGTGTCGGCCTCCGCGCCCAAGGCCAGAAGGATCCACTCGTTGAATACAAGAACGAGGCCTACAACCTGTTCGTCACCCTGATGGACCAGATCAAACAGGAAGCTCTCGCCAACCTGTTCCGCTCTGCCTCGAACCTTGAGGAATTTCTCAAACAGCTCCACAATCAACCGAAGCAACTGCAGAGCGACGAGAACCAGATGTCGCGTGACAACGTGGCCACCAGCGGCAGCCTCGAGAATATCGATCCCTCACAGATCGCCCCTTCGAAAAACCCCGAACTCAAGCTCAACCTGCCGAAACGCAAACCAAGCTTCTCCATCGAGACTGCCGGGAGAAACGCCCCTTGCCCTTGCGGCTCCGGGAAAAAATACAAGCAGTGCTGCGGCAAGGAAGCGTAACCCGAAGGGGCGCGCTGCCCCCCGGTCGCGATCGGAGCTCACTCGCTGATCATCAGGCGCAGGAAAGCTCTCGAGTTCCCATCTGTCGCCAGTGTGGCCTTTACCAAATCCCGCCGCAGCTCCGTTTCTACGATTCCTGCGCCGGACCATGATGGCGTATCAAGGCTCGGCGACCACTGCACGGTATACGTCAGCTCGGGGCGCAGTTTTTTATAAATCAACTGCATTTCCCCCGTCCCTTCCACTCCGGGACTCATCTCAAAAAGAACATAGTCATGCGGTGAAGGCGCGTCCGGTAGCGTATCCATCGCATACTCGATCAGGAGCGGGATATCGTCCGCATCGCTGTCGTCGAGCGCTCCGAGATTCGCTGGTAGGTTCCTGAGTTCCTTCCATTTCGCGAAATCCGAACGCACCAGCCTGACCTCTCCAGGAACGCTGTAATCCACTTCGTAACCCATGCGCTGAAACCCTTTTTTCCGGGAAAATTCTCCAGTGCGAGTGCCGGTGTAAGTGATCAGTGTGTAGGTGTTTTCCGTTAGGTTTGATTCCTCCGCGACGGATAGGATGTCGAACGGATACGAGAGATCCAGATCGCCTTGGAGATTCAGTATTCTCTCTACGGAGGTCTCGTTGATCACAGCCTCAAACTTGAATTCATGGAACGAACCGGGGATGTCGTAGAGCTTGTCTGCCAACATGGCTTTCATCTCTGCGAGCTTTGCCTGATGGGCGGGCGTGGCGGCGAGATTGTCTTGTTCATCGTAATCGTTCTCAAGGTTGTAGAGCTGGTCCTTCTTGAAATAGTCGTCGTGCTTGTTCCAGTTCCCCTTGAACCATGTGTTCCATGGAGCGAACGGAGGGTCATTGCCGAAGTGACTGCTAAAAATCGACTTGCTGTCGCGCGAGGGATCGTGGGGCACATCTGAATGAGGATCGACTCCCTGGCTCGCAGCCAGCTGGGCAACCTCTTCCGGTATCCGGAACGCCATGTATTTCCATGGATAGGCCGTCAGAGTCCGGACAAAACCGATCTCGCTGTATGCCGCATCCCTGCTGGTTTTTGTGGGATCCTCCAAGACTTTCACGAAACTGATCCCATCGAACTCGTGATCGGAAGGGAGAGGAACTCCGGCGATTTCGTAGATCGTAGGCATGATGTCCACGCAGGAAACCGTCGCGGCACAAGACGCTCCAGCCTGCCCGCCGGGGTAGCGGATGAGGAAAGGCATGTTGACGCCTGGTTGGTAGAGATCGCCCTTGTTGCCATTGCCATCCCCATGATCGCTGACGAACATGAAATAGGTGTTATCCGCCACCCCCAAGTCTTTGGTCCTCTGAAGCATCGCACCCACCGCATCATCAAGCCAGAGCAGGGCCGCGTTTGAGTCTGCCACTGCCGCCCGGTCGAGCACTCCTTGCCTGGTATAGTCGGTACCGGTATTTCCTCCCCGCAAATGCGCCGCTTGAGTGGCCGCAAGCTCGTCTCCGGTCAGTTCTCCTCCAAAGGCCCCATCCGCGTAGCCTGTCGTCGTCCGATTAAGGCTGGGAAACGGGTTGTCATGGAGAAGCGTAGGACAAACGACGAGACAAAAAGGATCTTCCGCAGCGACTGATTGATCCATGAGTTTCAGGGCACCTTGAGTCACCCATTCCATGTTGTGGTACTCCTTCGAGGAAAGGTTGCCTTTGTAAACCGATGAGGTGAACGAGTAGCCGTGCGTTCCCATCCGCTTTATCAAGATCCGCTCGTCATTTTGCGGGTTGCCGTCGAATCTGTCGTCGCTGAAGTCTCCGGCCGAGTAGCCGCCGATTTTCCCCACGAAACCTGTCTGGTAGCCGGAATCCCGCAAGCCGTGGGCAATCGAGGGGAAATCCTCCGGAATCCGCGTATTGAAGGCAGTGTAGCGCTCGCCATAGGGAAACTGCGCACTCGCCGCACGGCTCGGATAGCGACCGGTGAAAAGCGCGTAGCGAGATGGCTGGCAGACCGTCGAGTTCACGTAGAAATTCGTGAACAACGTGCCCTCCGCGCGGAGCTGGTCGAGAGAGGGCGTGTGCAGATTCGGATTCAAGAAGCCGAAATCTCGGTATTTGTGATCGTCCGCAAAAATGATCACGAAGTTCGGCCTACTCGGAGCGGGATCAGCGTGGGTCCGGGAGATGAAGGACAGAAGACAGCAGACGAGCGAAATGAACTTTGCGGAATGAGCAACCATGGGGCGCGGGAAGGTGGGTTTTCAGAGCCCCTCCGGAGCCGCTAGCGACGCCAAGTGGTGGACCTAGGGATAGATGGCAGCAGGAAGCCATAGGTTCCGGGAAAAAATACAAGCAGTGCTGCGGTAAGAAAGCGTAAGCGTCGCGTAGCTGCCCCGTCTCGGGGCAGGCCGTGCTCACCCCGTCCCGGGGTGAGTGAGGCTCTCCGGCGGGACGCCGGAAACACAGCCTGCCCCGAGACGGGGCAGCTACGTTCACTCAATCTTTCGAAGATCTCGGATCCAACGCATCCCTCAATCCATCGCCCAAGAAGTTCAGAGCAAACAAGGTTGCAGCGAAAAACACCGAGGGAAATACCAACATGGAAGGAGAAATTTCCATCCGGTCCGCTCCCTCCTTGATGAGAATACCCCACGAAGAGTTCGGCGGCTTCACCCCGAGCCCCAGAAACGAGAGCACGCTTTCCAAAAGCATGATCCCCGGCACCGCCAGCGTCGTATAGATGATGATCGGTCCGATCACATTCGGCAGGATATGACGGAACAGAATGCGCATCCGCCCAAGGCCCAGCGACACCGCCGCCTCGACAAATTCCAGCTTCTTCACATTCATCACCTGCGCCCGAACGATGCGCGCAATCGTCAGCCAACCGATCGCACCGATCGCGATGAACAGCGGGATCAGGGTGGTAATCGGCGCCACTCGATCGCGCGGCCAACCCGTCGTTTCAATCACCCAAGTGGTAAACACCGAAGAAGGTTCGTCCACCACAAGGGCGAAAAGGATCACCAGCACCAGGAAAGGCAGGGCGAAAAGAATGTCCACAAAACGCATCATCACGGAATCCACCATCCCTCCGACATACCCGGAGACCGCCCCGTAGATCACGCCGATCACGACCGCCACAGCCGTCGCCACCAAGCCCACAAGCAGCGAAACCTGCCCACCGTAAAGCACCCGCGAAAACAGATCGCGCCCCAACTGATCCGTTCCGAACCAATGCGCCCCGCTCGGCCCCGCCGCCGCATTCGCGAGATTGATCTCCGTTGGGTTTTTCACAAACGGCAGAAACGGCCCCACGAAACAGGCCAGAAGTATCACCACCAGCACCCCGAGACTCACCAGCGCCGGTTTATTTCGCGAGAGCCGATGCCACGCGTCCTTCCAAAGGGAACTGCTCTGGGATTTCACTACATGTTTTGCCACGTGCCGAAGCTAGGAAATCCCCCGTCAACTGAGGAGCAAAAAGAATCCACGATCCGTCAGAACGGCCAGAATCTGGGAATCAGTAGCACCGCCGCTCCCCACAGGATCAGGTTCAGCGGAATGCCCACTTTTAGGAAATCTCCGAATTTATACCCTCCTGCACCATACACATAGGTATTCGTCTGATACCCGATGGGCGTGATGAAACTCGCACTCGCCCCGAACATGATCGCCACCAGAAACGGCCTCGGGTCCACGTCCATGGATCCCGCGATGGAAATCGCGATCGGCGTCATCAGAATCGCCACCGCATTGTTTGTCACCAGCTCGGTCAGAACCGATGCCAGCAGATAGATCGCCGCCAAAATCGCCAGCGGCCCGTACTGATCCATCACTCCCACCACCCCCATCGCGATCCATTCCGCGCCCCCCGTCTTCTCCATCGCCAGCCCCAAGCCGAGCATCCCATAGATTAGGAAAAGCACATCCCACTCGATTGACTTGTAGGCTTTTTTCATATCGAGGCATCCCCCGAGCACCACCACCATCGCCCCGATCAACGCTGCGCTCGTGATCGAAAGCAACTCGAACGCCGCGGCCAGCACAGTGACCATCAGGGCTCCGATAGCCAGCAGGACTCGCGACTTCAGCCGGGGAGTGATCAGCGTTTCGTTCAGACTCAGAAAACTACCCTCCTGGTTCAGCCTCACCATGCTTTCCACCGGCCCCTCCATCAGTAACGTGTCGCCGAAGGCCAAGCGCATATCCTGATAGCCTTCGCTCAGGTTCACCCCCTTTCGATGCACCGCAGTCACCACGATTCCATACTGCCGCCGGATGTTCGATTGACGCACACTTTTTCCGATCAAACCACTCTGCGGCCCAATGATCGCCTCCACTGTCTTCACCTCCGCAGCCCCCTCTTTTTCTCCACCCTTCCGATGGATCATCTCCACCTCTTTCGCGGACTGGATCTCCGCCAATTGCTTCGAGGTCGCCCGGAAAAGCAACACATCCCGAGCCTCCATCGTGATCGCATCCAGCGGAATATCATACACCCGCCTACCCATGCGGATCACTTCGTAAACGATCGTACGCTTCTTGTTTGAAAAGAGCGGGTGTTCGATCAGCCGATGCCCGATCGCCTCCGAACCCTCCGGCACCTCCACCGCGCTCGCGAATTTCCGCGTGTCCTCCGCATCCAGCAGACTGCTCACCGTATCTCTGTTCGGCAAAAGGTGCTTCCCCACGAAATATAGGTAAAGAAAACCTATCATCGCATACACCAGACCCAGCCCGCTGATCTCGAAAATCCCGAACTTCGGCTGCCCCTGCTGTTTCGCCAACCCCGCCACCAACAGGTTCGTCGATGTCCCAATGAGCGTGATCGTGCCTCCCAAAATACTCAGGAATGACAGCGGGATGAGCAGCTTGCTTGCCTTCAGCCCCGTGCTCCTCGCAAACGCCATCAACACCGGCAGGAAAACGATCACCACCGGCGTATTGTTCATAAAGGCCGAGAGCGGCATCACGATCAGAGCCAGCACCGCAATCGCGCGCCCCAACGACTTTCCCGCCCATTTCTCAAACCTCAACGCGATCCAGTCGATCGCCCCCGTCCGCGTCAGAGCCTCCGCCATGACGAACATCGCACCGATCGTCATCGGCGCCGGGTTGCTGAAAATTTTTCCCAAATCCTTTTCGTCCAAAATCCCCGTCAAAAGCAGAATCCCCAACCCGGTCAACGCCACCACATCGTTAGGCAGCCACTCCTTTGCAAAAACTACGAACACCCCGCCCAAAACCAGAAAAGTGATCAGCATGTGCAGTTGCCCAGTATCCATCGTTGGGAAATCTAACGACTACTTTTCCCAAAACAATAGCTCCCGGTTCGATTTTTTGGAAAAAAGCGGAGGCCTTCCTGACATTCCTCCTTCCACTTGATCCGTGTCCCGCTTTGATCCCCGATGTGCAAGCACTCATCTTCGACCTCGACGGCACACTCGTCGAATCTCTCCCCGGCATCGCCGCCTCGCTGAACCGCGCCCTTTCCCTCCATGGATTGCCCCAGCACGGCCACGCCGCCGTCCGCAGATTTATCGGTGACGGCGCGAAAATGCTCGTCACCCGCGCGCTCGCTCCCGGCGAAGCCGCTCTCCATCTCGATAGCGTCTTGAAGTCCTTCGGCGAAGACTACGCGATCTCTTGGCAGGACGGCACAGTCCCCTACGAAGGCATCCCGGAAATGCTCGCTGAACTGAAATCTCGTGGCATCCCCCTCGCCGTGCTTTCCAACAAACCCCACCCCTTCACCGTCGAAATCGTCGGAAGACTTTTCCCGAAAAACACCTTCGCCGCCATCCTCGGGAACCGCGAAGGAATGCCCCATAAACCCGATCCCACCGGCGCACTAGAGCTAGCGGAAACCCTAGCCACCCTCCCGGAAAACTGCCTTCTCATCGGCGACTCCACCATGGACCTCGATACCGCGAAAAACGCCGGCATGGAATCCATCGCCGTCACCTGGGGCTACCACGACCGCGAACGGCTGGCTCACGCGGATCAAATTGCCGAAAGTGTCGAGGAACTGGCGAGCTTTCTTCAATAGCGGAAAGCCGTCCTTCCAAGCGGCAGCGGAGGAACGGTGTTCTCCTAAATCTTGCCGCCTGGAAGGACGGCTTTCCGCTCATCAGCTTCGGCCGCGCGAACAAAGGATGGAGTTTCCGAAAAGTTCTCCGTAGCATCGCCGTAACAACCGACCACGTTTATGAAAACTATCCACACCATCGCCATCGCCGCGCTCGCTCTTTCCGCAAGCCTTCACGCCGCTCCCATCCCCGAAGAACTCCGTCAAGAAGGCTGGTTCGTCGGCGCACAGGCATACACTTTCAAGGAATTCACCGCCTTCGAAGCCATCTCCAAAACCAAGGAAGCCGGTGGCAACGTGATCGAATTCTTCCCCGGTCAGAAAATGAAGCCGGGCTCGGAAATCAAAGTCGGCCACGACATGAGCGAGGCAGAAATAAATGAACTCCTCGCCGAGTGCGAGCGCCAGGACGTGCATGCGGTGAACTACGGGGTCGTCAAAGCCAACAACCCGGAAGAAGTGGACAAGATCATGAATTTTGCGGAAAAGATGGGCCTCTACGCCGTCTGCACCGAGTCCACCGAGCAAATCGTCGCTTGGGAAGCCGCTGCGAAACGCACCGACGTAAAGGTCGCCTTCCACGAACACGGCGGCTCCATGAGCAACCCGAAATATAAAGTCTGGAATCCACTCTACATCCTCGGCGTCGTCGAGAGCCGCGATGAGCGCGTGGGTGCCTGCGCCGATCTGGGCCACTGGTGCACCTCAAACCTCGTCCCCGTCGAGTGCCTCCGCATCCTCGACGGCCGTATCATTAGCGTCCATCTCAAGGACAAGGCCAAGAACGGCAAGGCGGAAGTTGTCGTTGCCGGAGAAGGTGTGGTTGATGTCGCCGCATGCCTTGAAGAGTTGAAGAAGCAGAAATTCGACGGCCACATCTCCATCGAACATGAGAACGATTGGAAAGACAACGTCGAGCAAGTCAAAGCCAACATCGACTTCGTCAAATCTCATCCGAAATAGCCGAGAGGCGAAATTTCTTTCGCCTCCATCAGATATTTTCCCACAGAAGAGAGGCCATCATCGGCCTCTCTTTTTTTCTGGAATCCGCCCTACTTCTTTACCGGAGAAATGATCCAATTGCGGAACTCCACCACCGCGCCCTCGCTTTGAATCGCTAGGAACCCGAGTGTCGGGCTGGCGTTCCAGCCCTTGTTGACGAGCTTGCCGTTGACCATGGTGGTGATCGTGTCGCCATCACAGGTGACCTCGAGCTTGTTCCATTTTTCCCCGGTCTCATAGTCGGCATCGGTGTCGTAGTGGACACCCACGGTTTGCTTCCACTCTTGGTGACGGTATTTCGAAGCGAGGGCGTTCATGAGCGGTTTGTTCAACGGCATGGTCCACGGGCTTCCCTCTGGATCAAAGGATGGAATTGGCTGACCTTCCATTTTCGTGCCAGTGGACTCTAGATGGACGGGAGTGACCACGCCCGCATCGTTGAATGGGCCTAGCACGATAAAGTCACCAGTGGAACCCTCCATGATCTGCGCCTCGATCGAGGGCATCCAATTGATTTTAAAACTGCCGTCTTCGCCGAAACAATGGAGCAACAGTCCGGAATCTCGTGCCTTTTCCTTACGCGTGCCAGAGGTCGGCCCGAGGAAACGGTACTCTAAGCTTACGTGATAGTCCCGGTAACGCTCAGCAGTGCGGAGATATCCCCAAGTTCTGCCACTCACCAACAAGTGGCCTTTTTCGGAATCGAGTTTGAAAACATCCTCCGCGGTCTCCGCTGGATCCTCGGCGGTCTCCGGGTTGAGGTGAAATCGGAAGGCCTCACGCGGCTGCTCAAGCAGGTTTACCGGCTCCTCAAGAGTGACGACTTCCGCCATTTCACCGGCGTAGGAGGACGAAGAAATAAGCAGGGAAAGAACGGTTGCGGGGAGGAGAAGTTGGTTTGGTTTCATGGGTAGTTGCTGAGGTTCATAACGCGGATAGCGGCTCCTGACCCCATCCGTCAAAAGAAAAGAACCAGAGCAAAACTTTCCCTTCAAATCCCCGCAAATTGGGTAACCGGAGCTGCGTTTCTGCCATCGATTATGACGCGAATCACCGCTAAGATTTTCCCATGACTGACAACGAACTGAACAAACTCATCGAGCGCTCCCGGCGCGGCGATACGGATGCGTTTGGGAAAATCGTGCGCCACTTCGAGAAGCCAATTCGCTCTTGGGTGGCCGCGCACAGCCCTCCGGGTGTCTCTGCGGACGAGATCGCACAGGAGACGTTTATCGCCTCCTTCCGCCGACTTGATGAATTCGAGACCGGCACAAAGTTTCACTCCTGGCTTTTCACCATCGCCCGCTATCAGCTTATGACCGAGGCGACGCGCCGCCGCCGCATCGCGGACTATCACAGTCGCTTCGCTCCTGAGCTGATCGACCGAGAGCTCGAGCGCCGCGCCGACAAGGACCAACCAGAGGAACTTGTCGAGCGGCTCAATGCCCTCCGCTCCTGCATGTCCGAAGTCGGCGACAAGGGCCGGCAAATCCTCAAATGGCGCTACGACGACGGTATCCCGCTCGCCGAGATGGCCAAGCACACCGGACGATCCGTCGGCGCGCTCAAAAAGAATCTTTTCACCCTCCGACAGCAGCTCGCCGAGTGCATCGCCCGGAAAACCTCTGCAGCAACGGAAACCGCATGACCGACCGATTCGACATTCTTTGGAACGACTTTCTTGAGGGCGAACTGGACGCTGATGGCTCCGCTGAACTCAGGGAGCTTACCCAAGCTTACCCTGAGTTGATCGAAATAGCCACGGACCGCTACCAACTTCACAAATTGCTTGGTTACCTCCACAAAGAAGAGGGCGCCTCTGCCGAGTCTTTTGTGCTGGATACCGTAGCAAAACTTCCCGCCACCGGTGAACTCTTCACGGCCCGCACGCTTGAAAAACTTTCGCCTCCTGCCCAGCGTCCGCGCCCGAATTGGTGGGCCCCCGCCTTCACCGCCGCCGCGCTCGTGTTGTTCGCATTCACCATGTTCCAGCGGAGCACCTCGCGGCACGTGGCACCGCCCGTGACTGTCGCCCGCCTGCTCCTCGCAGAGGATTCGCAATGGCAGCAGGAGTTCACTCATCTTGTGGAAGGACAAAACCTTCAGGCAGGCCCTCTCGCGCTGAAATCGGGGAGCGCGGTCGTGCGTTTCGAAGGTGGTGCCGAGCTGGTCCTCACCGGTGACACTCGCATTGAACTGATCTCCGGGAACGCCGGACGACTCGACCACGGGAATGTGATCGTCCGCGCTGAAGATGGCGCGGAAGGATTCATCCTCGATACTCCTGCCAGCGAGTTCATCGACCTCGGCACTGAATTCACCGTAAGCGTCGGCACCTCAGGCGAGACGAAAATGCAAGTGCTTGAGGGCGAGGTCGCTTCCGATTCAACCGTTATCACAGCGGGCAACGCCATCGTTTTCGACAATTCGGACTCCAAGGTGGGCCGGGAAATCGTAGCCGATCCGAACGCACCCCGGTTTGACGAAATGCTGCTCCGAGCGAACCCACGCGAGCGCCGCGACCTAATGCAGGCGTATGAAGGGTTTTTCGTGGAAGAAGGAACATTTCCTCTAGAGGAAATGAACGATGGACAAGGCTGGGCCGGTCCTTGGCGCTTGCGGCAAGGAGAAGAACTCCGCAGCTACGCTCCGATCGGATCCAGCGGAAACATGGACATCGTCCACGGACGCATGAACGCGCCATGGCCTGTCCGTGGCGGACGCCTCGGCGCGCTGGAACTTCCGCCCGGCCACCACGTTTTACTTCGCGATATCACCAATCCGCTCAACCTTTCCCAAGACGGCATCATGTTCTTCAGCTTCATGGTTTCGGATTCCAATTCAGCGGATCCCGGCCATGTGCAGGATCTCTCGCTCGCCCTCCGCTCCTCACGAAACTACTACAAGGGCAAACTCAGCTTCGGCTGGGCGAACAGCCGCACCCCACTAGTTCGCTCCGGAGGAGGTAGGATGTCACGCGGTACCCGCGCCATCCCAGCCGGAGAAACCATTTTCTGCATCGCCAAGATCGTGATTTCCGAGGACCACCCAGACACAGTTCAGTTCCGATGCTACAATTCAACCGATCCCATGCACTTCGTCGAACCAGCAGAGTGGGATGTCGAGGGCCATACCATCGACATCGACTCGAAACTCGACATCCTCGAGATCGCTTCCAAATCAGGTTCCACCGTCTGGATCGATGAGATCCGCATCGGGCCCACATGGCGCTCCGTCACACCTCTCGACCTCGAGAAATTCTAACAGAATGAACAAACCCAATTCCATAATGCTGCTCACAGCGTGCTTGGCCCTGCCTGCCGCTGCTGATGATTTCGAAACCGAAGTGGCCCCTCTCGTGCAGAAATACTGCATCGAGTGCCATGGCGGCGATGACGTGAAGGCAGGTATCGATTTCAACGATTTCAAAGACTACAACGACGTGCTCCGCCACCGCGAAGTCTGGACTGACGTGTTCGATGCCGTCGACTTCGAGGACATGCCTCCGGAGGATGATCCGCAGCCTACCGAAGAGGAGCGGAAGAAAATCGTCGCGTGGCTGGATAAGAACGTCATCAACGCGGACTGGGAAAAGATGGCCGATCCAGGCCGGGTCAGCCTCTCACGACTCACGCTTATCGAATATAACCACTCCCTGCGCGATCTTTTCGGCATGGATCTCCAGAGCGGGATCTACCTTGGCCGCGATCCCGAAGGCTCCACCGGTTTCACCAACGACAGGGGCAACCTCACTTTCCCGCTCTTCGCCCTCCAGGATTTCCTGCGCGAAGCGGAGCGTGCCACAGATGCCGTCCTCAGCTATGGAAAGCCGAAGTGGTCCACGGATTTCAGCATGGAGGAGGAGTGGAAACGGACCAGTGACCGCTCCGTCGGCCTGAGCCGGGACAAAAAAGGCATTTCCCTCGGAAACCCGAAGAAGCCGTTCCACTTCGGTGCGAACCTTCCTCACGACGGGCTCTACGAGCTGGTCATTTCCGCCAAGACGGTGGGCAACGAACCGATCGGTGCTTTGCAGGTCTTCGTCGGCGGCCGCCCTGTTGATACGTTCCTCGTCGAGGGGCGCGACATGAAGGAATACCGTGTGATCGCGAACACGAGCGGCGGTTTCAATGCCATCACCTTGGCCGCGCAGCCTCAGGCGACACCGCTGATCCAGCCAAAGTTCGATCCCGCGCCCGTTCCCAAATCCCTCGAACAACAGGCATCGAAAGGCAAGGTTCCGGTCTTCGTCTTGCCCGAGAAATTTCACAAGGTCCAGGGCGCGAAACGCCGGGCGATCCAGTTCAATAACGCGCTCAAATCAATGTACCGCGAGGCACAGTTGGCGGAGTTTCTCATGGCTCGCAACGAAGCGGACTACGATGGGAACTCTTACCACGATTTCACCACCTCTCCCCGCCCCTACGACCACCAAGGGAAACGCATCGCCTTCATCATGGGATGGACCAACGATCAGTTGCGCTATCACCTTCGCGACGAAGTCGGCTTCGATCTGGATGCGACCATCGATTCGAACCAAGCCTATCGGAAGGCTTACGAAAAACGCCATCCGGATCGCCGTTATCTCCAAGCCGGAGAGATCCAGGTGGACAAGATCACCATATCCAATCATCCGGAAGCACCGGTCGAAGAGACGGCGAAATTCATTCTCGGAGCTCCGAAGACCGAGGCCGGTGTAAAAAGCGTCCTTGGAAAGTTGGCACGCACCGCGTGGCGTCGCCCTGCGGAAGATGCCCAGCTCCAGCCCTTGCTTGACACATATAAGGATACCTTCGCGGAAACTAAATCTCACGAGGAAGGGCTTCGCGATGCGATCGTCGCCCTGCTCGTCTCACCGCGTTTCCTCCTGCATTTTTCGGGACCTCCGGAAGACAAGCTCTCGGAAATCGACGATTTTGACTTCGCCACTCGGCTCGCATTCTTCTTCTGGATGTCTTCGCCTGACGAATCGCTACAGAAGCTAGCCAGTCAAGGAATTCTCCGCGATCCAAAGCACACCGGCGACCTACTCGCCCTCATGGTAAAGGACCCGAAATTTGACGATTTCTGTCAGGCGTTCACCGAGCAATGGCTTAACCTCGGAGTCATCGAAGGTCCGAGCGAACCTGTGATCGCAGCGATGCGGAAAGAACCTGCCCTTCTTCTAGCGGAGATCATCCGCGAGAACCGCAGCATCCTCGACCTGCTCGATTCCAAGGAAACTTGGGTGAATTCCATCCTCGCCGACCACTACGGCCTTCCTCCTGTCGAAGGCAACGAAATGCGCAAAGTCGCCCTCCCGGATAGCACACGGGGTGGCCTCCCCACCATGGGCGCGATGCTGGCAGCAACCTCCCCATCCCGCCGCACCAGCCCGGTCGCACGGGGTGCATGGATCGTGGAAAACCTCCTCGGCGAAGAGCTACCGCCACCACCGCCGACCGTTCCTGAGCTCAAGGTGGACAATGAAAAGCGCACCGTCCGCGAGGAACTCGAACTACACCGCAGTGCCAAGGGATGCACCGGCTGCCATGAAAAAATCGATCCGTATGGCTTCGTTTTTGAAAACTACGATCCTATCGGTCGCTGGAGGGATACGGAAAACGGCCTCCCCATCGACGCCAGTGCCGAGATCGATGATGGCACCAAGCTCGACGGCGTGGTCGAATTCAAGACCTATCTCCGTGACGTGCGTTCTGAAGACTTCGCCCGCAACCTTACCACTCGCCTGCTGGAATTTGCCCTAGGCCGGGAAATGCAGTATTATGACGAGGCGATGATTCGACAGATTCTCGCCGAGCTGAAAGCCGACGGCTACCACGCCCAAACCCTCCTCGCGGCCATCATCCGCACCGAGGCGTTCCAAAAACAAAACAACACCGCAAGCCACTAAGACCCATGAGTGCATTTACTTTCAACCGCCGCACCTTCCTGCGCACCGCCGCCGCTTCCCTCGTCCTTCCTTCGCTGGAGTCCTTCGGGAAAGCCGCAGGCGTCGCCCCTGGCGCCAAACCACCCACACGTTTCGCCGCCCTGTATTTCCCCAACGGCTCCTACCCGACCTTCTGGACTCCGGAGAAAAACGAGAACGGGACGAACTTCAACGGCGCGCTGGAGCCACTCTCCGGCTTCCGCGAACAGGCCGTCACTTTCAGCAATATCAACCACCCCTTCGGCGGCCACCTCGGCCAGGTCTGCGCCTTCCTCACCGGCAGCGACCTTAGCATGACTCCCAAAGGCGTTTTGGAAACCGGAACCTCGCTCGACCAGATCATCGCCAGGAAAATCGGCACCGAGACCTATCTTTCCTCGCTCCAGCTCGGCATGGAACCTCCCAGCCAGGGTGCCTTCGGCAACCGCCCGCGCAGTTTCGGAAACTCGATCTCGTGGTCCTCGCCCACCACCAAGATCGAGCCGCAGATCAGCCCCCAGCTCGCCTTCGACCAAGTATTCTACGGCCAGACACCGGAAGGCAAATTGCGCGCCGCCCGCCAGAAGCGCCTCATCGACCACGTCTGGGACGATGCGAAGACCCTGCAGTCCCGCGTCAGCAGCCACGATTCCGCGAAACTCGAACAATACTACGACAGCATCCGCGACCTGGAGGCGAAGCTCGAGCGCACCATCGATCCCATCGAGCGCGACTGGACGCCCCAGTCCACCCCGGATCCCATCCGCCCCACCGTCGCCGGCATACCGGAGGTCCATACCGACCACATGCGCATGCTCATGGACATCCTCGTCCTTGCCCTCCAGACGGATAGCACCCGCGTCGCCACCTTCGTGCTCGGCCACGAGATCAGCCGCATCGTCTTCAGCTTCGCGGATCCGAAAATCCGTGCCGACCACCACAACCTCTCCCACCACAAGAACTCCCCGGAGAAAATCGCGCAATACAACCTCGTCACCGAGTGGTTTGCCACCCAGACCGCCTACATGCTGGGGAAAATGCGCGCCATCCCGGAAGGCGAGGGCAACCTGCTCGACCACAGCCTCGTCCTCTACGGCTCCGGCATGAAGGACGGCAACACCCACGATCCGGTCAACGTCCCCATCGCCCTCTTCGGCGGCGCGGGCGGAAAGATCAAAACTGGCCAGCACATCAACTGCCCGGACGGCACCCTCCTCACCAACCTCCACGTCTCCCTGAAACACGTCTACGGCATCCCCGGCGACGATTTCAATGGCAAGGAACTGAAGCCGGTTTCCGGGCTGCTCGTCTGACCTCGAAAAATTTTCCAAATCCGGGGTAACCCGCACCCGCCTACTGCCATCTTTCTTAATGGATTCCCGTTTGGAAGCGGGACTCCGTTTTGTCGACCGATCAATCTCCCTAGAAAACAAACAAAAAACTTTGAATATGAAACAAACATCGCCAACCAAATCCCTCGCGAAGGCCTCACTGATGGCACTTCCGCTACTCCTCGCGGCTCCGGCTGCGTCCGCCGCTACCACAATCTCCTTTACCACTGTCACAGATAATGGCGCAGTTGTGACCGGAGGAACCGTCATGGCGGTCTCCACCGTTTCCGACACGAGCGGAAGCCCGGCCTATGTTGCGGCGGATCCCTCCTCCGTGACCTACACACTTACAGGTGTCGATTTGGATAGCGATACCATTGCTGATACTCTTACAGTGGTAATGAATCTTACCACCGCCGCCACGACCACGAATCCAGCAACCGGTTCCGGGCAAGCAGGCACCGCCGGCTGGGGCATCGCTGATACAGGCGGGTCGAATCCTGATATTCAGTTGGGTGAGTCCGTCACATTTTCCTTCGGCACGATTAGTGCGGTTCTGAGCGGAGGAGGGATGGCCACATATTCCTCGGATTTCACCACCGTTCGCTCGGTTGGTAACGCTACCTATGATTTCAGCCTCGGGACGAACGGTTCTACACCAACCGATAGGACACCGGGAACGATAGCACTTGCCGGCCTGAATGAGACTTCATTTACTTTGGCGGGAACCGCTGGACGCGGTGGTATTCAGTTCGTGGGCTTCGACGTCACCGTCGATGCTATCCCCGAGCCTTCCTCCGCGATGCTTCTCGGTGCGGTCGGTCTCCTCGGTCTCCTGCGCCGCCGCAAGTAAGTCCCGGCTTCCCGTGTCTCGGGTGACCAAAAATTTGAACCGCTCCCGAAGCCTGTTTCAGGCTTCGGGAGATTTTTTTTATTTTCAAGGTAACCGGAACCGTCTTCGTGCCATTTACTCTTGGTGGGCAACCTCCAGCATGATATTGAATTCTGTCAATCGATTGCTTCAGTCATTTGGATTGATCCGTAGGATCTGCCTTAAAACTCCCCTAATAGCTAGACACTAGACACAACCACAACCTAAAAAAACAATGAACCAAAAAACACCAAACAGAACCCTGGCGAAAGCATCCCTGATGGCGCTTCCGTTACTCCTCGCAGCACCGGCTGCTTCAGCGGCGATCTCAATGATTCAGAATGGTGCGATCAATTCCACCACAAACGCATCTCAGTATCTTCGTGTCACACCCGATACTTCGACCTCCACGAGTGGCACGGTCGTGAACGTGGAGACACCGAATTTAACTCTCGCAGAAGGTACCTACACCTTGTCTATCGACGCGAATTTTTCCGCTAAACCTCAGAATGGCCTTGGCCTGAGATTCGATGCATTCAGTGGAGACGACGACTCCAACATTTGGGACAATCTTGGTTCGTTTTCTTCGGTGAGCACCGGAGCTTGGAACACCTACACGGTTGATTTCACCGTTAGTACAGTCGATCCTACCGGGCGAATCGAGTTCCGACTCGCAAACTCAAACGCCCAAGGGAACCAGAGCGAATTCCTTGTAGATAATTACGTGATAACCCCACAGGGTGGTGGCGCAGCGGTCTTCAGTGAAGACTTCGAGGGCGAAATGGTCGGTGATCCCGCGAACACGACCAGCGTTACAGTTGGGAGCGGATCAGGTCAGGTAGCCGCCGTTCCCGAGCCTTCATCGGCTCTGCTTCTCGGATCAGTAGCCTTCCTTGGCCTACTGCGACGCCGCAGGTAGTTGAACAAGGAGCGGGACCAATAAGGAGAAGCGTGCTTCCAGCCGCTAGCGAAGAATCGGGAACGGTTTCGCCAGTCTTCCGCCAGCGGCTGGAAGCACGCTTCTCCATAGCCTCTGAAACCCTCGTTTCCGCTCTGGAGCCTGAAATGGCTCCCGGAGAGGATTCTTTTTATGCGCCCATTATGAAAACCGTCTCCCTCCTCTTCTCCCTCATCCAACTTCTCGCCGTCCCTTGCCATGCTGCGCCCCAACCAAACATCGTCCTCATCATGGCGGATGACATGGGCTTTTCCGACCTGGGTTGCTACGGCAGCGAGATCGAGACGCCGAACCTCGACCGCCTCGCCGCGGAGGGTGTCCGTTTTTCCCAGTTCTACAATTCCGGGCGCTGCTGCCCCACCCGCGCCAGCCTGCTGACCGGCCTCCATCCGCACCAGGCGGGGATAGGCTTCATGCAGGGTGACCTCGGCCTGCCCGGCTACCGGGGCAGCATCAACAAGGACACCCCGATCATTGCCGAAGTCCTGCGTCCCGCCGGTTACAAGACCTACATGTCCGGGAAATGGCACGTCGCCGCCGAGTGGAAAACCACGGAGGTAACCGACGGTTGGCCGATGCAGCGGGGTTTCGATAAATTCTACGGAACCATCATCGGCGCCGGTTCCTTCTACGATCCCGCGACCCTCTGCCGGGGCAATGAATATATCACCCCGGAGAACGACACGGAATACCAGCCGGAGCGTTTCCACTACACGGATGCGATCAGCGACAACGCGGTCGCTTTCCTCAAACAGCATGCAGGGGAAAGCCCGGACAAACCGTTTTTCCTCTACGCCGCCTACACCGCCCCCCACTGGCCGCTCCACGCCTTCCCGGAGGATATCGCGAAATACAAAGGCAAGTACGGCGGCGGTTACTCTTCGGTCCGCAAGGCACGTTTGGAAAAGCTGAAGCAGCTCGGCTTGCTGGAAAACGTCGCTGAAACGGCTCCCTTGGTAGGTGATTGGGAAGCGCAGGAGAACAAGGAATGGGAAGCCCGCTGCATGGAGGTCTATGCGGCGATGATCACCCAGATGGATCGGGGAATCGGGAAAATCCTCGCGGAGATCGAGGCGCAGGGGCGCACCGGGGATACCTTGGTTCTTTTCCTGCAGGATAACGGCGGCTGCGCGGAGCCGTTCGGCCGCAAAAGCAGCGGAGAACCGGAACCGGACTACAAGCCTCTCGGAAAAAACGGCCTCCAGACCCGCATCGCCCCACCCATCCAGACCCGCGACGGACGTGCCGCGAAGACCGGCCCGGGAGTCATGCCCGGTGGCGAGGATACATTCATCGCGTATGGGGAAAACTGGGCGAACGTTTCCAACACTCCCTTCCGCCTCTACAAGCACTACGTCCATGAGGGCGGCATCTCCACCCCACTGATCGCGAAGTGGCCCTCCGGAATCCCCGCTTCGCGCAACGGCCAATGGAACCACGATCCCTCCCACCTCATCGACATCATGTCCACACTCACGGACATTTCATCCGCGAATGCTCCCAAGGAGGAAGGCATCAGCCTCGTCCCGGCGTTTCTCGGCGAAGTTCTTGAGCGCGACAGCGCAATTTGCTTCGAGCACGAGGGCAACCGAGCCGTGCGGGATGGGAATTGGAAGCTCGTCGCGAAAGGACTCAAAGGAGCGTGGGAACTCTACGACATCTCCAACGATCGCGCCGAAATGAACGACCTCGCAGCGGCGAACCCAGAACTCGTTTCCCAAATGTCCGCGGAATACGACTCATGGGCGGAGAGGTGCCAAGTGGTGCCTTTCGGGTCGTGGAAAAAATAAGGAGCAATATGGAGAAGCGCGCTTTCAGCCGCTAGCAGAGCACTGAGCGAACCGTTCTCAATTCTTCGCTAGCGACTGAAAGCACGCTTCTCCATATTGGTAACCGCCCGCCATTTTCTGCCATCTATGGCATAGACTTGAAAACCAGACGACTTTGAAAAAGACCCCATTCATCCCAGCTGCCGCGCTCGCAATCGTTTCGCTCGCGCCCCCATTCGCCCATGCGTCGCCCGCAAATACGGAACTGTTTCTCGAACAGTATTGCTGGGACTGCCATGACGATGCCAAGCCGAAGGCGGGTCTGAACCTGATGGATCTCGAGTTCGATCCGACCAATCCCCACAATCTCCAAGAATGGACCCGTGCCTTTGACCGTGTTTCCTCCGGGGAAATGCCCCCGAAAGATGAAGACCAGCCGGCCGCTCGCGACGTTGAAGCCTTTCTCCAGGAAATGGGCAACCCACTGCTGGGCGCCTGGAACCAACTCTACAAGGAACAGGGCCGGACGATCGGACGCCGACTAAATCCGGTGGAATACGAGCACACCTTGCGCGATCTGCTCAAGGCGCCCTGGCTCGAGATCAAGGAGACTCTCCCGCCCGATCCGTCTGTCCACGGGTTCGACAATGTCGCTGAAGGCCAGGAGGTTTCCTACATCCAGATGGCGCAGTTTCTTGAGGCTGCCGGGATCGCCATCGACCGCACGATGCAGCTTCGCCCCGATCCGAAAGTGAAAAAGGAACGGACATGGCTCCAGGAGAAGGGACGATATCTCAGCAAGCGGGTGAACGGCAAAAAAGTCAAGATGCCGAAGAAGGAGATGGATGCGTTGCCGCTTCCGGAGTGGCTAGATATGCTTGGCCAGCCGAACAGCGCCCAGGCTCCCCGCCGCATCCTCTACTCCGGTGGTGAGGCCGGCTACTACAAGTTCCGCGTAAAGTGCCGTGCGGTTCACAAAAAGGGCGGCAAAATCACTGATGCAGAAAAGGGGCATGTTGCTTGGATCAACACCACAGGTAAGCGCATTCTCGGCACCTTCGACGTTCCGCACGGAACCGAGGGGGGCATCGTTGAATTTACCGCGTGGGTGAATGATAACGAGCGCTTTGAGTTCTACCTTGCCACGATCGATTCACCCCCTGGCAAGGGTCCGGAATCCGGTGATGCGATAGGACTGGGTTGGTTCGAGATCGAAGGCCCCTTTGCTACCGAAGAATGTGTTCCGGACCAGTGGCCCTCCGCCAGCTACAAGGCCTTGTTTGGTGACCTTCCAAAGGAGAAATGGACGGAAGCGAGCGGACTGCATCAGCCGGACAGGCTCCACCTCGCGAGACCTGGCGGCGCGAAGGGCGCATCGCCTGATCCCTACCAGCTCCCCGATGGCATGATGATGGTCGCTTCCAAAGATCCGCACAAGGATTCCGCCCGCCTGCTCCGTGCCTTCATGGAAAAGGCCTACCGCCGCCCCGTCGAGGAATCCGAATTCCAACGCTGCCTCTCTTTTGCAACCCAAGCGATCAACGACAAATTCTGTTTTCAAGACGCCATGCGCCTCGCCTACAAGGCGGTGCTGTGCTCACCGGATTTCCTCTATTTCGTGGAGGAGCCCGGCAATTTGGACGACTACGCGCTCGCTTCTCGCCTTTCCTATTTGCTTTGGCGCTCCCTTCCGGACGAGCAGCTAATCGCCTCCGCCCAAGCCGGGAAACTTCAGTCCGATGGAGAGATTCTCAAACAGTTCGACCGCATGCTGGACGATCCGAAATCCGACCGTTTTGTCAGCGATTTCATCGGCCAATGGCTCAACCTCCGCGCGGTCAATGACACCACACCAGACCGCGACCTCTACCCGGAATATTTCTGCGACACCCATGTGGTGATCTCCTCCGTCGAGGAGACCGAGGCAACGTTTGAGAAAATGCTCAAGGATAACCTCCCGATCTCGACGGTGGTGGATTCGGATTTCGCCATGGTCAACGAGCGCCTTGCCGAGGTGTATGAGCTTGACGGCGTCCGGGGTAAGGAAATCCGAGAGGTTCCGCTGCCTGCTGACTCGCCACGTGGCGGCATCCTCACGCAGTCGAGCGTGCTGAAAGTGACTGCGAACGGCCTTGCCACCTCGCCCGTTCTGAGAGGCGTGTGGGTCCTCGACCGAATCCTGGGCACCCCTCCGAGCGATCCACCTCCGGGTGCCGGTTCCATCGATCCGGATACCCGTGGCGCGACGACAATCCGCGAGCAACTCGCCAAGCACAGCACCTCCGAGTCCTGCGCTTCCTGCCACGTCCACATCGATCCTCCAGGCTTCGCCTTGGAAAGTTTCGACGTCATGGGTGCGTGGCGTGACAAATACAGGGCCACGGGCAAGGGACGCGGTCCAAACGGTGAGAAATACTTCGAGGGCTTGGATGTCGACTCCACCGGAGTCACCGTGGAGGGCGACTCCTTCAAGGACATCTTTGAATTCCGCGAATATCTGCTCGGCAAGGAAGATCAACTCGCCCGCAATCTCACGGAGCGTCTAATCACCTTTTCCACTGGCGCCGGAGTGACCTTCGCCGACCGTGCGTTGGTTGAGGAAATCCTAAAGAAGACCGAACCGTCCAAACACGGACTTCGTGATGTTCTGAAAGAAATCGTCCTCAGCGATGTCTTCAGAAAGAAGTGAAAAGTTGTGGCGGCGGATTGTATCCGCCATGCCAATGTCACAATCCAATCGGCATGGCGGATGCAATCCGCCGCCACCGCCCGGGTAACCTTCTACCAATTTCTGCCATTCATTAGTAGAACAACCTAGTTTCCAATCGTATCCTGTATAGATTTCTAAAAAACTCGCCACTATGCACATCCAGTCTTCCGAAAGTCTCATGAAACGCCGCACTCTATTGCGCGGTATCGGTGTCACCCTTGGGCTCCCTCTGCTTGAGGCGATGCTTCCCGCACATGCTGCGGAGATGAAAGCAGCTACTCCGGAGAGCTTCATCGGCATCCAGACAAACATGGGCATCTTGCCCCAGTATTTCTTCCCGAAGACTGCTGGTCGCCAATACGAATCCACCCCGTATCTCGACATTCTCAAGGCACACCGTGACCAAATGACAGTCTTCTCCGGTGTCTCCCACCCCGAAGTCGATGGCGGTCACCAAGCGGAAATTTCCTTCCTCACCGCTGCACCGCACCCAGGACGTGGCGGCTTTCGCAACAGCATTTCCGTGGACCAGTTCGCCGCCGCAAACATCGGCCACCTTACTCGTTTCCCTTCGCTCGCTCTCTCCATCGGCACGAAGTCCTCCCTTTCATACACCCAGGCCGGCGTGCAAATCCCCGGCGAGGATTCCCCCTCCGCGCTTTTCCGGAAACTTTTCATCCAAGGCTCCCAAGCGGAAGTCGATGCCCAAGTCACCAAGATCCGCCAAGGTCGCAGCATCCTCGATTCCGTCGCGGATCGTTCCAAGCAGCTTCAGAAACGCGTCAGCAAAGCGGATCGCGAGAAACTCGACAGCTACTACAACGGCGTCCGCGAACTTGAGGAACGCCTGCTCGCCGGCGAGGAGTGGGAGAAAAAGCCCAAGAAGCCCGTCAGCATCAAACCTCCACAGGACGAGGACGACCAAGGTGCTCTCGTCGAGCGCAGCCGCGCCATGTATGACCTCGCACGCCTCGCCATCGATACGGACTCGACCCGCCTGATCACCATTTTCGTTTCGCAAAACGCGATCAAGCCGAACATCCCAGGTGTCGAAACCGGCACCCACCCGCTGACACACCACGGCAACCAGCCGGACAAACTTGCCGAACTTCGTCTCATCGAAGAAGCTCAATTGAAAGAACTCGCCAACCTTCTTGACGGGCTCGCCTCAACGAAAAGCGTTGATGGCAGCCTGCTCGATCGCACTTCCGTTCTCTACGGAACTTGCATGGGCAACGCCAACGCCCACTCGAACCTCAATCTCCCGACCCTGCTCGCCGGAGGCGGATTCAAGCACGGCCAGCACCTCGCCTTCGACAAGGACAAGAACTACCCGCTTCCGAATCTCTTCGTCAGTGTCCTCCAGCGCCTCGGCGTGGAGGCAGACAAGTTCGCGACCGCAACGGGCACGTTCACCGGACTTGAAATGACATGATGGTACCAAGAAACGCCTTCTGGCGGAAACTTGCCGCGTTGTGTCTTGCTTCTTCCACCGCCGTTTCCCTCGCAGAAACGCCGTTCGATGAGGATCACAGAATCTTCCTTGAGGACCATTGCTTCGACTGCCACGACGATGCAACCACCAAGGGCGGTCTCAACCTCTACGACCTTCCGCTCGATTCCGAAGACCCTGCGAACCTCGCCATCTGGACTCGAGTTCATGACCGTATCGTCTCCGGAGAGATGCCTCCTGAGAAAAAACCACGCCCTGCAAAAGAAGAAGCTGACTCTTTTATCCAGGCGGCCAACGAGTCGCTGCTGAAAGCGTGGCTCGATCGGTATTCCGGCTCCGGACGCACCATTGCCCGCCGCCTGAACCCCACCGAGTACGAACACACACTCCGGGATCTTCTCCACGCCCCGTGGCTTGAGATCAAAGACATGCTCCCGCCCGATCCCGAGGCCCACGGTTTTGACAATGTCGCCGACGCTCAGGAAATTTCCTACATCCAGATGTCCTGCTTCCTTGATGCCGCCGGTGTCGCCATCGACAGTGCAATGCTACTCGGCCCGAAGCCGAAACCAAGCACCGTCCGCGTGAAATTCGGTGGTGTAGCCCGCATGTATGGAAAGGGGGAGTATGTCGGAAAAGGATCGAACGAAACCCGTGTGATGGGCGATTGGCTGGTTCTCCTGCGCCAGCCGAACAACGCCCAAGCTCCCTACGACATTTCCAGCAAACGCCAGAGCGCGGCCGGGTGGTACAAGTTCCGCGTCCGCTGCCGCGCCGTACATTTCCACAACGGCGAGCTACTCCCACCGGAGCGCGGCCATGTCGGCCAGCTCAATACCTCAGCGAAACGTGTTCTAGGCACCTTCGATATTCCGGAAGGCGAGGAGGGCGGCGTGGTCGAGTTCACCGCGTGGCTCTATGAGGGCGATGGATTGGAATATTTCTCCGCAACCCTCGACGACCGCAACCCACCACCGCTCCACAAATTCGGCATCGATCACCCCTACAGCGCGGAAGCCATCGCCATCGACTACTTTGAAATCGAAGGCCCGTTTACCACCGAAGACTGCGAGCCGGATACCGCTCAACCACCTTCCTACCAAGCCCTGTTCGGCGATCTCCCGACCGAACGCTGGACTCCAAAGAGCGGCCTGCTTCATCCCGAGCGTCTCCACATCCCCGACCTTACAGCGGACAAGCACGGCCTTGAAGACCCCTTCGACTTCCCAAAAGACCTGACCATGGTCGTGTCGAAAGATCCGGAAAAAGATGCGAGGAGACTGCTTTCCTCGTTCATGGAGCGCGCTTACCGTAGGCCAGTGGAAGAGTCTGAGCTAGAGCGCTGTCTGGCCTTCGCTACCGAGGCAATCGCTCGCAAAGCCTGTTTCCAAGATGCAATGCGACCCGCGTTCGCCGCCGCCCTTTGCTCCCCCGATTTCCTGTATTTTACGGAAAGCCCTGGTAAGCTCGATGGCTACGCGCTCGCCAATCGCTTGTCCTATTTCCTCTGGCGCTCCCTGCCTGACGAAGCCCTGATCTCCGCCGCCGAAGCCGGTGAACTTGTGGAGAAGAAAGGCCTGCTCGCCCAGCTCGACCGCATGCTCGCCGATCCAAAATCCGAGCGTTTCATCGCGGACTTCACCGGGCAGTGGCTGGACTTGCACACGATCTACGAGACCTCACCCGATCAGACACTTTACCCAGAGTATTTCTGCGACACTCACCTCATCGATTCCGCCGTCGCCGAGACTCGTGCCACTTTCCGGGAAATGCTCCTGAAAAATCTGCCAGCCTCGACGGTGGTGGACTCCGATTTTGCCTTCATCAACGAACGACTCGCCACCCTCTATGCAATCGAAGGCATACGCGGCAGCGAGCTGCGTCCCGTCAAGTTGCCGCCCGCTTCCCCTCGGGGAGGAATCCTCACACAGGCCAGCGTTTTGAAAGTCACCGCCAACGGCCTGACCACCTCGCCCGTCGTCCGTGGCGTGTGGGTGATGGATCGCATCCTCGGCAACCATCCGCCCCCACCGCCGCCGGGCGCAGGTGCCATCGATCCGGACACGCGCGGCACCACCACTGTCCGCGAGCAGCTCGCAAAACACAGTAGCGACCCTTCTTGCGCTTCTTGCCACGTCCATATTGATCCGCCCGGCTTCGCCTTGGAGAACTTCGATGTCATGGGTTCGTGGCGCGAAAATTACCGCTCCTTCGAAGAGGGTAAGAAGGTGGATCGCAAAATCGCCCTGCGTGATGTAAAATACAAGACAGGCCCCCCTGTCGATGCCTCGGGAGAAACTGTCGAGGGCGAAAAATTCAGCGACATTGCAGAATTCCGGGAACTCCTGCTCTCCCACGAGGAACAGATCGCCCGCAACCTGCTCGAGCGCCTGGTTACCTTCGCCACCGGTTCCGGCGTCAATTTCGCGGACCGACCCGAAGTGGACGCAATCCTTGCTGACACAGAAAGCTCCTCCCACGGTCTCCGGTCCATGGTTCAGGCCATCGTGACCAGCGAGATCTTCCGCAACAAATAGCATCCTTGGAGGATGGGGGGGCGTCCCTGGGTCATACGTTTGCCTCCATTCATTTGGATACATTGTCCCTACAAAAGACAAGTAACCTGTCGTGGGCTTCTGCCATTGATTCTATACACCGAATCATGCCTATCAAATTTCTAGCTGCCCTCTATTCCTTCGCCATTGTTTCCGCGAATGCCCAACCAAACGTCATCGTCATCATCGCGGATGATCTAGGATACGGGGACCTCTCTTGTTACGGAACAGAATCTTTCCAGACCCCACACATCGATGCGCTGGCCGCCGGTGGCCAGCGATTCACCTCCGGCTACTGCACCGCATCCACCTGCACTCCCACGCGCTACTCTCTTCTAACAGGCACCTATGCCTTCCGCCACGAAGGCACAGGCATCGCCCCGCCGAACGGCCCCCTCACCATCGATCCGGAAATGACAACCCTTCCGGATCTGATGAAAACGGCAGGCTACGCCACCGCCGCCATCGGGAAATGGCACCTCGGTCTCGGTGCAAAAGGCGAGGGTCCCGACTGGAACGGAGAGATCAAACCTGGCCCTCTTGAAATCGGCTTCGATCACGCTTTCCTCCTTCCCACCACCAACGACCGAGTCCCACAGGTTTACCTAGAAGACCACCGCGTCCCGAACCTCGATCCCGCCGATCCTCTCTGGGTCGGGAGCAAAAAACCTTCGCCAGACCATCCCACCGGCATCACCCATCGCGACACTCTGAAAATGGATTGGTCGCACGGCCACAACGGCACCATCCACAACGGCATTTCCCGTATCGGCTTCTACACAGGGGGAGAAAAAGCCCGATTCCGCGACGAGGATCTCGCCGACAAATGGGTGGAGAAAGCGAACGAATTTATCGAAGCAAACAAGGAGCAACCCTTCTTCCTCTACTTCGCCTCCCACGATCTCCACGTCCCACGCATGCCCCACGAGCGCTTTCAGGGAAAATCCGGCCTCGGCTACCGCGCCGATTCAATCCTCCAGCTTGATTGGTGCGTCGGCGAGTTGATGAAAAAAGTCGAATCCCTCGGACTTTCGGACAACACCCTCTTCATCTTCTGCTCCGACAACGGCCCCGTCATGGACGACGGTTACAAGGACGATGCACTCGAAAAGCTCGGCACACACGATGCCAACGGCCCGTTCCGCGGAGGAAAATACAGCATCTACGAAGGTGGCACCCGCACCCCCTTCATCACCTATTGGAAAGGCACCATCCCGCCCGGCGTTTCAGACACCCTCGTCTCCACTGTGGATATTGCAGCCAGCCTCGCATCCCTCAACGATACGCCACTCCCGGATGATGCCGTCGTCGATAGCTTCGATGTCATGGACGCCATGCTCGGCGTGCCGGATGCCCCCGGCCGCAGCTCCATGGTCCAGCAGGACAACAACGGTGTGAACTTCGGCTACCGGGAAGGGAAATGGAAACTCCAGCACCACCCGGACGGAAAGGCTAAGCACATCGAACCTGAGAAAGGCCTCTCCCGCTCCGATGCGCCCGAATACCAACTCTTCGATCTCGAAAAGGACCCTGAGGAAACCACCGACGTTCTCGCTGAAAACAAAGACATCGCCGACGGAATGAAAGCCCGCTTGGAGGTCATCATCAAAACGGGCCGCCACCGCCCATAATATCGGCCCATCTGAAGCTTTATCGAAAACCCCAAGTCATGAAAGTCCTCCAACGAACCATCGCCAAGACAGGCCGAGGATTCGCCCTAGTTGTTGTGACCCTGTTGATGGTGGTCCTTGTCATCCTCGGTCTCGGGATGCTTACCCTTTCGGCCGTTGAGATTCGGAAAAGTAGCCACGGAGATGCCCTCTCGGAGGCCCGGGCCAACGCCCGCATCGGCCTCATGCTCGCCCTAAATGAGCTTCAGAAGGAACTCGGCCCCGACCAGCGGATCAGTGCACCCGGCGGCCAAATGCTTCCCACCGGAACCAACTCACCCGGCGCGGTCTGGCTTGGCGTATATGATTCATGGAAATATACCAATGAGACCGATGACAACGATCCTCTCAAACGCCCCGCGCCCACCTTCCGGCGCTGGCTCATCTCCGGTGAAGACTCAGTCGTCAGGCAGCGGAATTCCGCCATCGCCGGAGAAATCGATTCGTCCGCAGGCAATCGCGTGACACTTGTCCCCGCAGTCCTCGCTCCCGGCACACCCATGCCCGCCGTCGAGGCTGGCCTCGTAAAAATCAAAGGTGGCTCCACCGCTTGGTGGATCGCCGACCAGAGCATGAAGGCAAAGCTTGGCGATCCCGCCACCGCCCCCATCGATGCTGCCCAAGCCGCCCACCGCTTGCAGAGTTCCCCTCGCGTGGATCACCAAACTTTTTCTCCCGCCCTCTCCAATGAGGAAGATCCCGGCATCGCAAAACTCGTCTCCACCGGCTCCACGAAATTCCTCGATCCCGATTCCGGCACCCTCATCCACGATGCCACAGTCACATCCACAGGCGTTTTCGCAAACGTGCGCAAAGGTGGGCTGAAAAAGGACCTCAGTTTCCTCCTTGAGCGCCCGTGGACCGAGGTGAAAGCAGACTCCCGAATGGGGCCTCTCTACTCCAGCGGCAGCAAAGGAGGCATCAGCCTTCAAGAACTCTGGGCCTACTACAACATCTGGGGAGAGCTGAAAGAATCCCCTCCCAGCCACGCCGATGGCAGCTCGTTCCCCGCCGGAGTGAAATATCTAGAGCACCCGCCCGGAGCCAATGCCGCGCGCCAAGATCCCTTCTACGCGTACAAGTCCCTCACCCCACTCGAAGCCCGCTTCGCCCTCTCCTTTGTTTCCCAGAAAATTGGCAGCGATCCTACCAGTGATGACTACCACCTCCATTTCATCATCGATCCCATCTATACGGTTTGGAACCCCTTCAATGTCGCATATTCGATTCCGCAGAGTGGCTACAACAACCTGAACTTTTTCGGACTCCTCTATCGCCTCCACATCGAAGTAACCCCCGAGAGCGGCCCCACAAGAAGCCACTACAAGAACATCAACGACAATGATTTCATCAACAAAAACTGGGGCCACTTTTATGTAGGAAGTGGCGAACCATTGGTCATGAGGCCCGGCGAAGTCCAAGTCCTCGGAGAAGCTCCAAACGCAAAACTGGACCTCTCTGCCTCGAAAAACGGCGTCGATGGCTATCTTGGCTACTCTTATGGCGCGGGGATTTCTCGAGTCGTTACCTATCCCTCAGGAAAAAACGATCCTGGCTATGATCCCACAAAGAAAAAGGATGTCCCTCTCGTTTTTAAAGCAGGCGATCTTTTGAAAATTGGCTTTGAGTCCATCAACGAACGCACTGGCGGCGGCTCGACTGGACCTCTCAGCGTTGGGCACATGGACATGGGAGTCGGCAAAACCAACCAATCCGCCGATGCCGATAACCTATTCGGAGCAAGGTGGTCGCTCAACGAGCTACGACTCGGCCACATCACCACCAGACTCGATCCTACATCCGTCCCAGATGCTATCCCCTCACTTCCGGTCACGACCTCCTCTCCTTCCCGGAAGATCAGTGACATGGCCTTTGTTTCTAAGGCCACCAACGCTTCAGCAGTTAAGTGGACCCAAGCCATCATGTCCCTCGGCATCGCGACCGAATCCGACACCGAGTTCCTAGCAACAAGTGCCAAAGGCCGCAGAATTCCCGGAAAGCCCTTCATGAATTACAATCCGAAGATGCAGATGATGGATCTGGATCAGCTCACCGAGGAAATGCACCGCCTTTTCCCCCTGCAAATTGGTATGAGGCGCCAGACTAGCTCAAACTCGATTGTAAGCTCCACCAACAAGGGTCTCGGCTTCTATGGAAATGACCGCTCAACCCTGTACGGCACCTCCCACATCGTCACCCACGCTCTGCCCTTCCAGCCCATCCACTCCCTCGGGGCCTTCCAGAACTCCATCGCAAACGGATTGGAAATGCTGGAAATTGGCGCTTTCTCCGGCTCCGATCCGACTTCGAAAGATAACTTCCTCGCCCCCGGAATTGCCCACGCCATCGGAAATTCCTTCGCTCCTGGCATCCTTCACAAAACAGAAGTCACCGGCACCGTGGGCCCCTATCCCGTGGCGGACCACTCCTACCTCGCGAACCAAAAACTCTGGGACGATTACTTTTTCTCCTCCATCAGTCCGCTCACCACCACTGCCCAGAAAAACACAACGAAAAGCCAGTCCGAACGCAAGACCTCCCTCACCGCCTTCCTCGAAACTGACCCTACGAAACGTAAGAATCTCCCGAACGAAAATATCCTTCCCTACCTCGGCGGCTCCGGCGATCCCTTGACCGAGCTCTTCCCCGCCTCAAGTGCAGGCTCAGTGGAACCCTTTCAGAAAAGTGCCTCCTACCTCATGATTGATGGAGCATTTAACGTGAACTCCACCTCCGTCCCCGCCTGGACCGCCCTGCTGAAAGGATTGAAAAACGCGGAAGTACCTACCCTAGGAACCAACCAACCTTTGGCCGAGCCCGTCCTGACAAAAGCAGTCGGCACCCCCTTTTCTGGACTCGTCATGCCCGCCGGTGCACAAGTCGACAAAGCCACGATGGCCGCCCCGGAGACCCCGGAGCAATGGACCGGATTCCGCGCTCTCGACGATACGGAAATCAGCGACCTCGCCAATGCCATCGTCGCCCAGGTGAAATCGCGCGGCCCATTTCTCTCGATCGCGGATTTCGTAAACCGCCGCCCAGGCACAGATACGGACAAAGCCGTCGAGGGCGCTCTCCAAGCTGCCATCCGAGCCGTCAATGCGAATGCCGAGCTAGCTACCGGAACCCGAGTCACCCCGAAGGCGGAATCCGACAGCTACCGATTCAAAGAAGCCCAGCAAGGCTCGCGCTCACGCGGTATTCCCGGCTTCCTCAAACAGGGCGATATCCTCACCGCCCTCGGCCCCCAGCTCACCGTCAGAGGCGATACCTTCCTCATCCGTTCCTACGGCGAGGCATACGATTCCGGAGGCAAAACCATCTCCCGCGCCTGGTGCGAGGCCACCGTCCAGCGGGAACCCGTCTATGTCGATCCCACCGATCCGCCACACCTAGACACGACCAGTCTCACCTCCACCCGGAACCAAACGCTCGGCAGGAAATTCCGAATCGTCTCCTTCCGCTACCTTTCACCACAGGAAATCTCTAGTAGCCTATGATCACGTCTCGAAACACCCTCCTCGCCCTTGCCGTGACCGTCTGCTTCTCCGGCGGTTTCCTCCGTGCCCAAGAGACGGGTGACGACAGCTCGAAGCCGCGCAAACTCCACATCTCCTTTCTCCTCCTTCATGAGAAATACGAAGGAATGGATGTGTATTTGTCAGATCCGGAGAACGCAGAAAGCATCGGCCCCATTCACATCCACGGGTCGGATTTCAGCCAACCCGTCATCGCTCCGAAAGGCAAATACCGGATGGTCCTCAATCCCAAATCCGCCTCAAGCGAGAAGAAGCCCCTCTGCGTCATCGACCTTCAGGATGCAAAGCCACGCAAACTACAAGTCATCCTCGAGCCCCACGGAAAGCGACTGAAACCTCACTTCGTGAACCAGATGGACAAGAAGTTCAAAGTGAACTCCACCCGCTTTTTCAACACCACCGATGTCCCCATCGCCACCGATCTTGGCGGCGTCAAAGCCGTGATCCCTGCCCACGGTAACATCGTGTCCGCGGCCCCCTCCCGCAGCGAACTGCCTTATTATGAAGTCAGCTTCTACTACCCCCAAGCAGACGGGACCCCACGTAAATTCGAGTGCACTCGATGGCCCTTCCGCGCCCGCGGCAGGAACTACACCTTCTTCTACGTGAATCCGGTCACCAAAGGGCTTTCCCACAAAACCGTCGAGGAAATCGTCCCCCAATCCCCAACCGGCTGACGATTCCCCACACAATCCACTTGCGAAATCCTCCCCACACAGAAAGGCTCTCCACCACCTCGTTTCGAAAGGGGCTGTAGCTCAGTGGTTAGAGCAGGGGACTCATAATCCTTTGGTCGTGGGTTCAAACCCCACCGGCCCTACCTTCATAAATCGTATAAATCCTGTTGAAATATAGAGGCATGGGGAAATTGTTTCGGTCAAATTTGTTCCTCTTCGGTATAATTCGAGAGCTTTAAGGGGGGTAAAGTTGCCAACCCCCTTTTCCCATTGCTCGGTTCGCCCCTTCAGGGTATTTCACGTTCTGGGTCACTAGCGTCCAGTTAAAATCCCTTTAGAATCAACTGATTTTCAGACATTGTTTCTGATTTTTCTAACTGCTTCTGCGTAAGTAAGGCCGTTACAGGGATTTTCTGGAATACATTCACACTTAAAATTTGCAAGATTCTACTGAGACTCCCGTCGATTTTGTAAGTCTTATTGAGACACGCGACCATGAGATATGCGCAGATGGCGATCCAAATCTGGCTATAGACCGCGTTCTCGCTGGTGCCGTAGAACGCCTTGATCCGGAGGTTCTGTTTGATCCACTTGAAGAAGAGTTCGATCTTCCAACGGTTCTTGTAGATGGATGCAACCTTGAGTGCGGGCAGGGTGAAGTTGTTGGTCAGGAACGTGAGCCGCTTGCCCGTCTCCTCGTCGAAGTAACCGATACGGCGGAGTTTTGCAGGATAGCTTTTCATTCCTTTCGGGCTACTGAGACGGATGCTCTGGTCGCATCTGAGTCCGGTTGATTTGTCCACTCGACGCGATTCCCGAACCGAGAATTTCGTATTCTTCTTGCTGCGGATAACGAAGAAGGCACCCGCCTCCGCGATCCGGTGGAGTCGCGAAAAATCGAGGTAGCCGCGGTCGAAGACGTAGATGCTCCCAACCTCGAAAAACATCCTGTCAATGAAATGGACATCGTGCATCGCACCTTCCGTGAGACTTATGAACACGGGAATCGAGCCGACCAAATCGATCTGCGTGTGCAATTTGATCGCGGACTTCGTCGTCTTGAATTTAGCCCACGGAAACATCGACAGGCATAGGTCGATGGTGGAGGAATCAACGGCATAAACGATCTCGTCAAGACCGAGTCCGTTGGCATCTCCAACGTAGAGCCTCCTCGCTTTACGGATGAGCACTTGCCCAAGCGCCTCATAGACCCGCCAGTTACGGTGCTCGTTTGCGTTGGCGAGATTGGTTCTCGTGATATTCCCACGGATGCCCATCGCGTGGAGGTGTTCGCTGTTGCGTAGGCAGGCTTCGATGTCGCGCAAACTCTCCCGAAAAGTCAGTTGTGCGAAGAGCATCGAAAGGAAGTGATCCCTCGCACTCATCCCGCGACTTGAACGCGGCATCGGATGCAGATCGACGCACCGGTCAAACTGTTCGCGGTAGATCATTTCAGAGACTTGGGCGAAAATCAGACGTCCTTCATTCACGTCGCCAGTCTCAATAAGGCCGGCGGGTCTGGCGATTCCTGCTCAAATGCGTAACACTCAAATTTTAGCGCAAACCCTTGGATGAGAACAAAAAGCGAGACCTAAACGCGCTCTTAGCTGGACACTAGTGGTTCTGGGTGAAAAAGCAAATTCCTAGCATTCATTCATTCAGTGGTATGCGTGGAAAAACAACAACGGCATCTATATCGTGTCCCGAGTGAAGGAGAACATGGTCTTGGAGCATCCTCTTCCACAGGAGTTTGACCGCGAGGACCCAGTCAACGCCGGAGTGCTGGCCGACGAGCTGGTGAGCAATCAAAGTGGCACCATGGTCCGCCGAGTGCGCTTCCGGCTGCCTGAAACCGGGGAAGTTATGGAGTTCCTCACAACCCTTGGAAAAGCGGTGGCCCCCGGAGTGGTAGCGCAGCTCTACTTCATGCGCTGGCGCATTGAGAAGAGCTTTGATGAAGTCAAAAACAAACTTCACGAGACTAAAGCCTGGGCGCTAAGTCCTGAAGCGAAGCGCATGCAGGCCACCTTCATCGTCCTCGCCTACAACCTCAGTCAATTGCTTCATGAAAAGGTCGAGGAAGATCAAAGGAAAGATGACCCCGAGCATCCCCACCATGACCGAGCTTCGGAGAAGAAGCGGGAGAAGCGCCTGGATGAACTCAAAGAAAAGACCACGGACCGATGTCATGAATTTCCGCTGTTGAGATTGCTGCCATACAGAGCCACTCAGTTGAGCGTGAAATTTTACCGCTGGCTGGGAAATCAAATCTACGATCCGAGCCCGTGGCGGATCGCCCTAGGCCGCCTGCAGCTCATCTACGCCAAGTATTAATCACGACTTTTGGACACCGATGGGCAAAAGCACAAAGTGTCTGTCCCTTTACAAAGGACTCGGACAACCCGTCCCACGTCTCCGCCCCCCTCCCCGGCATGGTCACCGAGATCGCAGTCTCCCCCGGCACCGAGGTCAAGGCAGGCGACAAGCTCGTCTTCATCGAGGCCATGAAAATGCTAACCACCATCTCCGCCCCCAACGACGGCACCATCAAAGACATCCTCGTCAAAAAAATATAAGACGGGTAGCCCCCGGGGAAACGAACCCCAGGGCTACCCCAGCAAATGCCACCTAGCTACGGCGGCGCCTGAGCAAGAAAGCAGCTCCAAAAGCGCAAAGCGCGACGCTACCTGGCTCCGGGACGGTATTGTAAAATACCCGGTTATCGTTCGTATCGGTAACAAAGACCAATTGGTTGTCAAAGGCATCCGCATTCATTGACGCGAGGGTCCGGTTGGCGAAGGTCAAGGAACCGGATACATTCAACATGACACCCTCTGCGGCAGAGGGAGGAAGATATAACTGATTGTTGTTACCGAAACTGAAAACACCTGAGGTGGCACTCGTCGCATTTACGGAGGCAAGACCCGACGCAGAATGAAGGCCGGGCAGAACACGGAATGAACCCGCAGGTATTATATGGTTAAAGTCGGTATTGCTTACTCTACGACGAGGGTCGATAGTGAAATTGTTCGCAAGGAAGACTCCGGGAAGCACGGAACCCGAATAGGTAGCTACGACATCCGGCCCCTCCTGTGACCACGTCACGGTTACAGCAGCCTGCGAGGCATTGGTAATCAGCAGCGAGCAAGCAGCGGCTGCCAAGGCAATGGTATTCTTTCTTATTCTCATAATCTTGTGTTTCCAATTTCGGTTGGTTGTGGATTCCGGCCTACCACCGTGGCAGGGGAAAGTGTTTTACCCAGTGATGGGGAGTGTTTGGTGGGCGGGGCCGCTCGAAGGGGCCGCCCGCGTTGCCGGCGGAAGATTGGCACCATCCCAAATGGGTTCCGGCCGGAAGCTAGGAGAGGGCAAGCGAGTGATGCTGTCTGGGGAGGAGGCATGACGAAGAACAGGCGCGTAGGGACTGCTTTTTTTAAGCAGATCAATGGAATTGAGGGAATTAGGGAGAATGCGCCGGGCAGGGGCAAGCGGAAATGTCCAAGAAAACCAATGCGATCAACCCCCTCCAACCCCGGTCGTTGGGGCTCCATCAGCCGGCCCCTGAAAAGCAATTTCCTAGCAATCTCATTCTGCCCGACCTCGATCTGATCGCAACACAAACCAATCTGGTCGTTCGGAAATCCTCCCACTTCAGTCCCGCCGGCTTCCTTCAGAGTCTCCTCAGTGCGGTTGCCACCGGGAAGGCATCGTTCAATCAGATCGTCGCTGAACTCAAGCACCGGACCAACGTCTTTCATCCCATTCGGGATGCGAAGGAGGCTGTCGGGTCGCCCCCCGTTCGGCTATTGGATGGCGCAGAAGTCCGCTGATCCAAGGGTCCCGGAAAAAGAAGGCTCTCAAAGGAAGCCGGGGCCGTCCTGATAGGCGGGAGTCGACTTGGACATCATACCCGGCGGGGCGGGGTGCAAGGGTTCGCGTCAGCTTGCGGTAAGCTCCGATATAAGATACTGATTTCCATGGCTCTCATGAAAACCGTGACCATTCTCAAACTCTCCGTTGTTGCCGCCAGTCTTGCCATGCTCACCGTTTTTGCGGATGAGAAGGACATTCAGGGTGAGGGTGGTGGCAAGGACGACCGAACGGAGGCCGCCATTGTTGCCCTGCTCAAGAGACATTTTCCGGAACTCCGCATTTCGAAGATGGAGGAAGACCGGGAGCGTGGTGAGCGCATGAAGGAAGTACGTCTCTCAGCCAAAGAAAAGGAAGAAACGGTGGTCGTGAAGCTCTCCGAGTCCAATGAGATCCTCGAGGTGGAGGAAGAACTCGATCAGAACGAGGTGCCGGAACATGTTGTGCGCGCCCTTCGCAAGGCCTTTCCCCACGCCGAAATCAAGCATGCCGAGAAGGAGACGCGGATGGAGCACAAACTGTCTGTCCCTTTACGAAGCACTCCAACTTTTAGCACTGTTTGCTTGGCAGTTTCTTTGGCAGTTTCTTCATGAGGAAACCACCTTCAAAGCCGACTTCGTAGTCAACCCCCTTTTCCCCTTGCTCGGTTCGCCCCTTCAGGGTATTTCACGTTCTGGGTGAAAAAGCAAATTCCTAGCATTACTGGATTCTTACAGATGCCCCCGCAGGCGCGCCGCCCACTTGGGATACAACCAGACCCGCATCGGCCACGCCGATATACAACAAAAATATTGGAAACGCTTTCATTAGGTTTTTTCAGAAGACACCCAAGGGACTTCGCACTTTTCCAGGGGCAAGAACCGCTCCCAAGCTCTGGCTTATGTAATTCCATGACAAGGCTGGACTTTCAAAAATCTCACGATTATCTGAAATGCGGCGGACAAAACCAAGATTCCTCGCGTTCGCCGAAGCATTTGAATCCGGACAAACTCATTTTGGAAACAATCACTAGTGTCCAGCTAAGAGCGCGTTTAGGTCTCGCTTTTTGTTCTCATCCAAGGGTTTGCGCTAAAATTTGAGTGTTACGCATTTGAGCAGGAATAGCCAGACCCGCCGGCCTTATTGAGACTGGCGACGTGAATGAAGGACGTCTGATTTTCGCCCAAGTCTCTGAAATGATCTACCGCGAACAGTTTGACCGGTGCGTCGATCTGCATCCGATGCCGCGTTCAAGTCGCGGGATGAGTGCGAGGGATCACTTCCTTTCGATGCTCTTCGCACAACTGACTTTTCGGGAGAGTTTGCGCGACATCGAAGCCTGCCTACGCAACAGCGAACACCTCCACGCGATGGGCATCCGTGGGAATATCACGAGAACCAATCTCGCCAACGCAAACGAGCACCGTAACTGGCGGGTCTATGAGGCGCTTGGGCAAGTGCTCATCCGTAAAGCGAGGAGGCTCTACGTTGGAGATGCCAACGGACTCGGTCTTGACGAGATCGTTTATGCCGTTGATTCCTCCACCATCGACCTATGCCTGTCGATGTTTCCGTGGGCTAAATTCAAGACGACGAAGTCCGCGATCAAATTGCACACGCAGATCGATTTGGTCGGCTCGATTCCCGTGTTCATAAGTCTCACGGAAGGTGCGATGCACGATGTCCATTTCATTGACAGGATGTTTTTCGAGGTTCGGGAGCATCTACGTCTTCGACCGCGGCTACCTCGATTTTTCGCGACTCCACCGGATCGCGGAGGCGGGTGCCTTCTTCGTTATCCGCAGCAAGAAGAATACGAAATTCTCGGTTCGGGAATCGCGTCGAGTGGACAAATCAACCGGACTCAGATGCGACCAGAGCATCCGTCTCAGTAGCCCGAAAGGAATGAAAAGCTATCCTGCAAAACTCCGCCGTATCGGTTACTTCGACGAGGAGACGGGCAAGCGGCTCACGTTCCTGACCAACAACTTCACCCTGCCCGCACTCAAGGTTGCATCCATCTACAAGAACCGTTGGAAGATCGAACTCTTCTTCAAGTGGATCAAACAGAACCTCCGGATCAAGGCGTTCTACGGCACCAGCGAGAACGCGGTCTATAGCCAGATTTGGATCGCCATCTGCGCATATCTCATGGTCGCGTGTCTCAATAAGACTTACAAAATCGACGGGAGTCTCAGTAGAATCTTGCAAATTTTAAGTGTGAATGTATTCCAGAAAATCCCTGTAACGGCCTTACTTACGCAGAAGCAGTTAGAAAAATCAGAAACAATGTCTGAAAATCAGTTGATTCTAAAGGGATTTTAACTGGACGCTAGTGGGAAACAATCATGCGCGATCATGGATTTTCCTCTCGCCTTCTCCCGACCATTCCTCTTTAAAAAGAACGCAATCCGCATCCAATGAAAAACAAGAACCAAACAAAATCGTGTGCCACGGCATTCCTTGCCCTCGCACTTGGATCCCAGGCACACGCTGCCACCATCATGGGCAGCACCGCTGACAACTCGATCAACGGCACCCCGGCACTTCGCACAGTGACTAGCATCGATGAAGTCGTGAAAGCCGGAAACGCTGCGTCCGCAGCCAGAAACGTGGTCTTCGTTTTCCAGCTTCCCACACTTACGGTTGGCCAGTCCTTCTCCTCCAGCTCGTTGTCGTTCACTCTGCTCCAAAATGGAGATACCCAAGTGGCGAACGGAGGCTTTAGTGCATCCGTCAACCCGACGTTCAACCTCGACCTCTATGGTCTTGGGCAGCGCCCCACTGCCACCGTAGCAACGGGCGACATGTATTTTGGCGCTACAACGGATGGTACAGATGCAACCTTGTTGCAGGCGGATTTCATCACTTCCTCCACCACAGTCGGCACAGTGAGTTTCTCCGGTGCCGGTCTGGACACCTACCTAAACGCACAATATGCCGGTGGCGTGAACGCTGGGAACTTTGTATTCCTCCGCCTGAACCCGGACGTCGCAGCAGCCAGCGAAGCTACAAACAATCAAAACTACCGCGTATCCATGGCCGACAACACCGGGACGACCGCGTATGCGAAAATCGTTCCCAAGATCGACTTCACTGCCGTCCCTGAGCCAAGCGCCTTGGCCTTGCTCGGAGTTGGAATGGCATTTGCCGCCGGTGTCCGCCGCCGCGGTTGATTGATTCCAAAGGGGTGGCAAGGGAGGCGGCTCGGCAACCCCCTTTTCCCCTTGCTCGGTTCGCCCCTTCAGGGTATTTCACGTTCTGGGTGAAAAAGCAAATTCCTAGCATTAAACTCAGGTGAAGACGAACGCGCGGCATGGTTCAACCACTTCGAGGAACTGGCTAGAAGGGACGCGGCATTCTTCAGAAGCCAAAATCTCATCGTCAAGGATATCGAGATCGAGCGACGTTTCGAAGAAGCTACAAACTATATGTTCGAGGTGATGCTCGGTCACAAACCGCTCAAGCAGATCGGAAGCGACCATGCTGATGGATCTCTCTCGATGGGAGACACTTTGATTCTTTGGGACAACAAATCGATAGAGCAACCGGTGAGTCTTGCGTTTCACATTAAGCAGTTCAAACGCTACATCGAATCTTCTGAAAAACGCGTCGCCGGCTTCCTAGTGATCGGACCCGATTTCCGCGAGGATTGCGAAGCTGTCGCCATGGACTATTTCATCGAAACGGGAATGATCGTTACACTTGCGAAAGCGGCAGATCTCAAATCCATTGCGGTAGCATGGAGTCAGCGAAAACAGGAAAAGACATTCCCATTGCGCTCTTTTGTTCAGCAAGGACTTCTGAGACCGGAGCTGATTCGATTCTAATATATGGCCTTAATTCAAAATCTACCGAGATATTGAAATAGGGAGCACTCTTATTTTAATTCGAAGCGATTTTTTAGAATAAGGAGGTTTCTTAATTCAAAAAACCGGCACCCCTTTCGGAGTGCCGGCTTTGTGAGTCTTGGGAAGAAATGGGTTGTTAAACCCCTTCTCCATTAAACGAGTGGCGTGGTGGTCTCTTCGACTGGGCCGTTGGCTTCTGCTTCTTCGGCCTTCTGGTCGCGGAGCCAGGCGCGGCGTGACATTTTCACGCGGCCTTTTTCGTCAACGCCGAGGCATTTTGCGGTGAGCATCTCGCCTTTCTTGACGACGTCTTCCGCTTGCTCCACGCGGCCTTCGGCCAGCTCGGAGATGTGGACGAGTCCGTCTTTGCCGGGAAGCACTTCCATGAAAACACCGAATTTGGTGATGGAAACGACGCGACCCGTGTAGGTGGTGCCGACTTCGATTTCTTGGAACATGCGGTCGATCATCTGCTTCGCGCGCTCGAGGCCTTCTTGCTTGGAGGCGTAGATATGCACGGTGCCATCGTCTTCGATGTTCAGCTCTGCGCCGGACTCCGCTTGGATGGCTTTGATGTTTTTGCCGCCAGGGCCGATGAGTTCGCCGATGCGATCCTGTGGGATTTTCACGGAAACGATGCGTGGCGCGTGGGCGCTGAGCTCTTTCGGCTCGGTGATCGACTCGGCCATCTTGGCGATGACTTTCGTGCGGCCGTCTTTGGCAATCTTGATAGCTTCTTCGAGCATGGCGAGCGGGAGGCCGGGGAGCTTGAGGTCAAGCTGGTAGCCGGTCACACCTTGGTCGGTGCCGCAGAGTTTGAAGTCCATATCGCCGTAGAAATCCTCGGAGCCGATGATGTCCAAGAGCATTTTGTGGGATTTCATGGAGCCATCTTCATTTTGCTCGGTGACGAGACCAACGGAGATACCACCGACAGGGCGGATGAGCGGGACACCGGCATCAAGAAGAGCCATGGTGCCTGCGCAAACGGATGCCATCGAGGTGGAACCGTTGGATTCCATGACTTCCGAGGACACGCGCATTGCGTATGGGAAATCCTCTTCGGAAGGGATCACTGGCTCGATCGAGCGCTCAGCGAGTGAGCCGTGACCGATTTCGCGACGGTTGATGCCACCCATGCGTCCGCATTCGCCGACGGAGAATGGAGGGAAGTTGTAGTGGAGGATGAAGCGCTTCTCGTCGACACCACCTGCGTAGTTGTCGAAGTGTTGCTTTTCGTCGGCAGGAGCAAGTGTGGCTATGCCGAGGGCTTGTGTTTCACCGCGGGAGAAAATCGCGGAGCCGTGGACGCGTGGCAGGGTGCCAACTTCGCCGTAGAGTTCGCGGAGATCGCCGATCTGGCGGCCGTCTGCGCGGATGCCTTTTTCCATGATGGAAATGCGGAATGCTTTCTTCTGCAGGTATTCGAAGGCTTGCTCGACATCGAAGTCAGTTGCCTCAGGAGCGCGCTCCTTGATGGCTTTTTCGACTTCGTCGCGGAGTGCGCCGACTTTCTTGGCGCGCTCGGTTTTGGAAGCCGCGTAGATCGCGTCTTCGATGCGGTCGCCGGCGATTTCGTAGGCGATTTCGAGGAGGTTCTCTTTGGCGAGTGTGAGTTCGTATTCACGCTTGGCCTTGCCGCACTTGGCAGCGAGTTCTTCCTGAGCGATGACGAGTTTGGTCACTGCCTCTTGGGCAAAGTGGAGGGCTTTGATGAATTCGTCTTCAGGAAGCTCGTTGGCTTGGCCTTCGATCATGATGACGTCCTGCTTGTTGCCGACGTAGATAAGGTCGAGATCGCTTTCTTCGCGCTCGTCGTGGGTCGGGTTGATGACAAAGTTGCCATCGACACGGCCAACGCGCACGGCGCCGATTGGGCCAGCGAATGGGATGTCGGAGATGCAAAGAGCAGCGGAAGCGCCGTTCATTGCGAGAATGTCGGAATCATTGACGCCGTCCGCGCTGAGGAGGATGGCAACGATTTGTGTTTCGTAGAGGTAACCTTTCGGGAAGAGCGGACGCAGAGGGCGGTCCGTCATGCGGCAGGTGAGGATTTCCTTTTCGGTAGGGCGGCCTTCGCGCTTGAAGTAGCCTCCTGGGAAGACACCGGCGGCGGTGGCTTTCTCTTTATATTCTACGGAAAGTGGGAACCAGGTCTGACCTGGGCGCACTTTGGTTTGGGATACGGCGGTGACGAGGATGATGGTTTCCCCGCAGCGGACGGTAACTGCACCGTCTGCAAGTTTGGCAAGTTTGCCGGTTTCGATCGTGATCGGGTTGCTCCCGACGTCAATCGTAGTGGATTGGATGTTCATTATCTTGTTTGTTCTTCTTTTTACTTAACGTCAAAGCCGGGCAGCCGTGTGCCGCCCTAGCTATCTGGGTTTCCGGGAAATTCCCCCGAGGGAGCGGTCAAATAACGCGCACCCCTTTTGCGAGACAGCCACGGGAGAGACTCCCGTGGCTGCATATCGCGAAATTGGTTTGTTATCTGCGGAGTCCGAGGTCTCCGATGAGCTTCTGGTAGTTCTCATCGCTCTTGCCCTTGACGTAATCAAGGAGCTTGCGGCGTTGGGAAACCATTTTCAGAAGCCCGCGGCGGGATGCGAAATCCTTCTTATGAATCAGGAGATGCTCGGTGAGTTCGAAGATCCGCTTGGTGAGAAGCGCGACCTGATAAGGTGCGCTGCCGGTGTCTTTTTCGTTCTGCTTATACGACGCGAGGTCGATGTCTTGTTTTTCTGCTTTTACGCTCATTTTGATAAGGGATGGGGCCAGCGCTCATCGCCAACCCGTCCTAGGTGGGCGGAATGAAGCGGGGAAACAGATGAAATGCAAGGAAATTTGGGAATGACCGTTTCGGTGGGACAGATGTTCAAAATCCCTCCACCCTGATCGCTCGGCGTAGTTTCACACCATGCCGATCCCCTTGAAATCACCGCCAAGGATCTTCCCGATGCCGGGAGCTTTGAGCCACCCGCCTAGGAGATCTGCATACACGCTCCGGAAGTCCACGGTGTGCGCTAGATCCCCTTGGGAAAGCTCCGTCAGACTCGGGTATTTTCCGTAGAGTCCGCCTTTCACCCCGCCACCGGCCACGAACATGCACGAGGCCTTGCCGTGGTCGGTTCCGCCGCTGGCATTTTCCGAAACACGCCGCCCGAACTCCGAGAAGGTCATCAGCACCACGCGCTTGTCATTGCCCTGCTGTTTCAGATCCGTGAAAAACGATTTCAACGCGGAGTCCAGCTGCCCGAGCAGTCTGTCGTGCGAATTCACCTGGCCCGTGTGTGTATCAAAGCCTCCGTGGCTCACATAATACACCCGCGTCGGCATCCCGCCGGCAATCATGCGCGAAACTAGGTTCAGGTTCCTCGAGATCGGTGTGCCGTCATACTGCACGTTCGTCTTGTGCTTCGCCGCGACCTCCAGAATTTTCTTCGAGGAAACTTGGGCGTCCAAAGCCACCCGCTCAAGGAAATCTAGGTTCGACTCCCCTGAGATCCCGCCAGTTTTGCCGCCGGCAGGCATGTCGATCGAGCCGCCTGACGCATCCTCGTCGTGCGCTGTGGGTTGGTTCATTTCGGAGAAAAACCCTTCTGCTTCCGCCTTCTGCCCGCCGCCGTGGATCCAGCGGTAGAGCTCTGGCGAACTCAGGCTCACCCCAGGATTCCGCATCGCGCCGAAGCTCTCCGGGGTCGTCTTGTTGAAACTAATCCCGACCGTCGGATCAATCCCCTCACAGGCATTGTCAAAATACCGGCCCAGCCAACCCGTGCCCGATTTGTTCGACGTATCCGCGGTTTCCCAGATGGAGGTGGAGACGAAATGGGAACGGTTCGGGTTCGGGTAACCCACTCCTTGCACGACTCCAAGTCCGCCCTCTTTGAAAAGTGATCCAAGGAAAGGCATCGAGGAATTCAGGCCGAGCCCATCTTCTAGCTTGATCAGATCCTTCGCCTTCTTCCCGATCCTTGGACGCGCCTTGTGGTAGGCGTCGTTTCCGAAGGGCACCAAAGTATTCAGCCCGTCGTTGCCACCCGCCATCTGAAGCACTACGAGGATGGTATCATCCTTCCCGCTCGCAAACTGCACCGCACTGTCCGCCGCACCCTGACCCAGTTCCGCAAACGTCCTGTCCACGAAGCCCGGCAGCGTCCACGTCGCCGAAGCGCCAAGCACCGCCGATCTCAAAAAGTCCCTTCTCGTTTTCATAATCATATCTGGTTTCTAAAGTCAGCAAATCTGGTAATACGGAGTGCTCATCATCAGATGGCAAAGCTCGCCCAATTCCTTGTCAGTGAAACTCGCTCCCTGCTTCCCCTCCGCATACTCCACGAACGATGCCCGCGCCTTTTCCGGTACTGGCACACTGAAGAATCTGTTGATCAAACTGTCCACCAGCTTCCCAGTATCGTTTCTCTCGCTCACTGTTGCGATTCCGGAAAAGTCCGGCAACGCTGAGTTCCTCGCACCCATCCGGTTCCCGCGCATCCGTCGGAAACGCTGCCCCATCCCCTCCATCATCCCACCTCCATCACTGCCTTCATCGAAACTTCCCTTCGTGAGATTCCCGGCGATGTTGTAGCGGGTTAGCAGCGTATTCGTATTGATCCACGCCTTGCCCCAATCCCAGCCCGCCACGTTCGGCGGCATGAACAGAACCTGCCCGAGTTGGATCTGTCCTTGGATGGGAAAAAACGGCGGAGGTGCATCCATCTCCAGCTCTTTGAGCATCTGGATCAGGTACTGGACCGGGCACTTGATCTGTGTCGCCATCGCTTTCTCTCCGTAAAATTCTTCTGATAGAAAAATCTCTCGAAGCAAAGGTTTCATCTCATACCCGCCCTTGCGGAAAGTCTCCGCGAGATCCGCTACTGCTGTCTCCGGTGGAGATTCATAGGCAAAAAACTCCCACAGCTTTCCGGCCATAAATCGCGCGCACGCTTCCTTTTCGAAAATGAGGTCCACTACGTCCTCGCCCTTGAATTTACCGGTTTTTCCGAAAACCGATTTCTCTCCGCCATCCCATTGGTAAGGCGCGTGGGTGACCTTGCCGTTGAGTCGATTCAGGCGGTATCCTGTGAACGCTCGCGCCGCCTCTTTCACATCCTGCTCCGTGTAATTTCCCTCTCCGAGCGTGAAGAGTTCCATCACCTCCCGCGCGAAATTCTCGTTCGGCATCGCTTTGCTCGATCTCTGTGTATCGAGGTAGAGCATCATCGCCGGATCCTTCACCACCTCCTGGGTCAGCTCGCGGAAATTCCCAAACGCATGTTTCCGGAAGAGATCGTTCTGCTCAATCATCAGCACCGGCTGCTTTACCTTCTGAATGGAAGTGGCGAAGTGGTCGTGCCAAAAAAGTGTCATCTTCTCTTGCAGAGGTGCAGCGGTCGTCAGAATACGGCGGAACCACCAGCCCTGCGCCTCCACCGACCGTTGCCGGTTGTCCTTTTGCATTTGCTGGAAGGAGTTGCGTCGGAGCTTTTCCATTTCCTCAGCGCTCATACCGCTTCCCTTTCTCTGGACTTCACGGCGTTGCTCGATGCGTCCTCGCATGTCGGCAAGCGCCTGTGTGGTATTCGCCCACTCCGGGCGGGGATAGGATCCGCCGTCGTCCTCCGGCTCCAAGAATGAGTCTACCGCCTTCTCCCTCCCCAGCGCGTGCAACATTTCAATATCTCCCGGCGATCCGCCGAACCCCGCCCGGTTCAACAAGTGACGCGCCTCTCTTTTGGTCCAATTTCCTGTCGCTCTAGGTAACATAGATTCCTCCTTACAAGCATTCCAAACCCCGCTCGCCCCTAACAGTTGCACCCGGCTTCGTTTCCTCTGGCTTTTTCCGTCGTGAAGTGGGGCTTCACGCCTCATTTCGCTCCGCAAGCCACTGCCGGGGGGAGGTTCCGGTTTCTTCGCGGAAGGCTTTTGCGAAATGGCTGAGTGACTGGTAGCCGACATCAAGGGCGGTCTCGGTAACGTTTGTAGTTCCGGACGAAAGTTGCTCACAGGCGCGCTCGATACGGATGCGTCGGAGGTGGCGCTGGAGCGTGGTGCCGGTTTCCGTGCGGACTTTTCTCGAAAGGTAGTGGGGGGCGATGCCCGCATGTTTTGCGAGGGCGGCAAGATCGAGTGTCTCGCTCGGGTGCGCCCGGAGATAAGCCAGAGCGCGCTGGACGGGGTTGCGCTCGCGGATGGTCGCGCAGAATGTGGGGCCGGAATTGGAGACTGCGGTGCGGAAAAGGCGAATGGCGGCCCATTGGAGAATTTTTGCTTCGGCGATGAGTTTGAGCGGGCTCGCACCGATCGGTATCTCCAAAAGGGATTCGAAGAGTTCGTTTTCCCATACGCCCATGAGTCCGCAGAAAGCGACAGGGCAGTCCTTCGCAAGCCACGTCGCCATATCCGGGTGGTGCATCCCGTCGCCAAGCCGGGCCTTGAGCCAGCGCGGCTCGATCACGAGAGCAGCGAGGCTGTGATTTCCCGGGTAGCGGAGGCAGATCCAATCCGCGGGGATGCCGCCACCAGTGAGTGCATACATGCCGGGCTTGAGAACGAACCTGTCCTTGTCACCCCAAACGAGTCCGGTTCCTCCGGTGTTGAGCCAAAGCCAGATCGAACCCTTCGACGGAAACGTCCAACGGGTTCCCGCGCTGGTGACCGTTTCCGACAATCCTGCCCAGCTCAGGCCCGGGGCAAGGTGATGCCAGTGAAATCCATAGTTTTCGGAAGAGCTGGACACGCCGGCATCTAGAAGTTAATGAGACGCAGTAGCAAGAAAAGAGTTGATTGCGGATGTTTCCGGAGAAATGGGTAGTCTCAATAACGCTCACGCGCACCCCGGCCGGAGTGCGCGTGGCAACTACATTGCTAGTTGATCCGGCGCCGCGCTGCAGCAAGGAGGGCACCGAGGGATATGAGAAGAGCGGAAGAAGGTTCGGGCACGGCCACTGTGCCAAGGGCCAGAGAGTTGGAGGTGTTTGCCAAAGGGCTCACTCCGGGAGTGGTGGCGATATCCACAGTGACGGAATCAATACCTACATCGTTCCCGAAGCCGCTGGTTAGGTCCGAGCGGACTGAAATCGTATATTCTGCCGCAGCATTTTCGCTCAGTTGCCATTCGGCTACCCAGACGCGGCTGCCGCTCACTTCTGTGGAAATTCCCGTTAGAAAATTGGTTGGGGCGAGATCCATTGATCCATCGTTCAGGACGAACGGGAGGAGGACCCGATCATCGGCGGGGTTTCCGAGGATGGTTAGAAAAACGGTGCTGGATCCGGCGCCGGTGGGATTCAGGGAGGAAAAGCGGACGTTGAGGTCAAGCGAATCACCGGTGAATCCGGAGTAGATGTTCCCGGTTCCGCTGCGTTGTCCGTAGCCGGTGGTGGATTCCTGGAAGAGAACCGAGGTGGAGAGCGGGGTGCCTACCTCCGGGGTGGCATCGTTCAAGATAGTCCCTCCAAAAGCCGGGTTCCCCGGGGCGCCGGCGTCGATGACATCCCAGCCGAAGTATGCTGTGGAAGCTGAGGAGCCGCGGGTCCACGCATCGGGCCCTGAGCTAAGGACGGCAGCGTGGGTGAGACTTGCGGGGAGGGCGAGGAGGGCGATTAACGCGTTGTGTTTCATAAGTTCAGTTGACTGGTTTGATGGTGAAATCTTTGTCGTCGGCTCTTTCTGCTTGGTTCGACCAGCGGCGCATGTCGCGGAGTTGGTTCTCAGTCAGGAGTTCGACATTGCCAGCGAGGTTGGCGACGACGGCCTTTTTCCCGTAGCGGAAATCGACAAAGCCATGGCGAGATGCCGGGGAGTCCTCGGAAAACTGATCCGAGGACCAGACTTTGTTGGTCAGGCGGGGTGGGCGGACCTCGAAATAGCCGGGACGGTCTTTTCCGGAACGGGCGGAGGCGAAGACAACGAGTTTCTCGGGTGAAACGACCTCGGCGAGGCGGTCGACGTAGAATTTCCCGAAATAATCGACGATGCGCTGGGTCGGAGCAAGTGGGCTTCCAGAGCCGTAGTGGCCACCAACGAGAACCGCGTTGATGCCGAGATTGGGCGAGACGCTGACGAGGTAGTCGCTGTTTTCCTCATCGAGAACGCGCTCGTTGCCATTGAAGAGAAAGATGCCATCCACGCGAGGGGCGTTGGCTGCCAAGCGCCACGGGTAGCGGGCGTTCATCGGGTAGGGAAGCGTGCGACCGGAAAGATCCGTTGTTTCGGGATCCGTCTGGTAGCCCGGCATGAGCTGGCCGTTGTGATCCGTTGCGTCCGCGAGATAGGCGACGGCGAGGTTTCGTGCGGCATTGACCTCGGTGGTCATGCGCGCTTTTTCACGCATGGAAAGATAACCAGCGGTGGTGACTCCTCCGAGAGTTGTGATGATAGCGACAGTGACAAGCAGCTCCACAAGGGTGAAGCCGCGGGAAGGTGCGGTGGCTGAACGTTTCATGGTGTGATAGGGGCAAGTGGTGTGCGGGCGATTCGGAAAAAACGGCTGTCGGCAGGGGAAGACTGCTGCCATGTGAAGATCGTGGCCGTGGATGTGGAAAAGGTTTGAAGGTTTTCCCAACTCTCCAGTTTCAGATTCGGACTGGCTTGGAGGACGTAAGAGAATCCGGGGAGTCCGGCGAACGAGAGGGAAACCTCACCTGAGGAATCACGTGCAAAGGTCTCGAAGCGAAGTGGGACCGTCCATCGGATCTGCATGCTTGGCGCGAGATCACCGGTGATGATGTGATCAATGCTGTCCCTCGTATAATAGGAAACCAGCTCGCCGCCCTGCATCAACGCGGGGTGCAGTGAGCTGAAAGTAAACCAAATGAAGCCTTGGTTGAGTCCCTCACGTACATAGGCCGCGATGGCTGGGTCAGAGGTATTTGGTGTGAAAGTGAAGGCGGTATCCACCGGCACGGCACTGCCCGGCGTGACGGTGCTCGTTTGACCGATTGCCCATGCGCGCGAATTGAAGTTTTCCTCGATGTTGTTACTGACGTCACGCGGGTTGCCCGCACTGTCGAAACCGAGCGCAAAGGCGTTCCGCACCGAGCGGCCTCCACCACTCCCGAAGGCAGAATCTTCCTCGAAGGTGGCGGCGGTGAATTGGTTCCGAAAGCCAGTGCCGTGCAATTCAAGCGGGCGACCGGGATCAGCATCTGCCAATGCCATCATGCCGTAGGTGAACCATTCGTCTTGGGTGGGATCGTAGAGATTTCCGGCGTTGGCCACGACGGCACGCAGGATGAGAGAGGCGACTTCGTAATTTTCCGCGCCAAGACCTGCCGGTATTCCTGCCGCCGCCGTATCGAATTTCACAACGAACTGCCCGAAACGGTCATCGACTCCGCCATCAATAGGCAGCGCGCTAAAAGTGGATGCTTGGGGACGGCTGCCGGGAGTGCCGTTGGCGTTGTACATCCAGCGGTCGCCGATCGGCTCGCTGATGGTGGTCAGCGTGTTTTCCTGACCAAATGCAGGCATGGCGATGAGTAACGGAAAGATTCCGTTGCGCATATGTAGTGAAAATCGTTTCACGGCTGTGAGATCAGTTCGCGATGAGATAGGGCTTCAAAGCGGATTCGATTTCGGCCGGAGTTGGCTTGCCTTTTACGAGCTGGTTCAGGCGCTCCGAGAGGCCCGTGCCGTCTGCCGAGGTGGTGTAGGAAAAATTTTTCGAGGCCTCTTCCCCCGCCGAAATCCAGAAGGACCGGACGTTGTCCCATGAGCCTCGGTTTTCCTTCCACCACGCGACGGCCGTCTCGGTGCGGGGCGACTCGGTACGGACGTATCGGTTCAGCCCGGTTTCGTGAGCGATCGCGATTGCGGCTTCGCCATCCCGGTCGATGACTTTCAGGTTGTCCTGAAAATGCATCCAACCGTTCGCGGAGACAGTCTGGGTGTTGGAGCCCAGCAGGTAGTCGTAATCATCGCGCTTCGTATATTCGCGGCGCGGCAGTGGGCGGCGGGTATCGGCCCCGGTCCAAGTCGAAATACCGAGCTTGTGTTGCCATTTTCCAGATGCTTCGTAGCGCGGGGTGTCATCCACACTGGTGACGAGCTGCGACCATTCCCCGGCAACTTGCTCCGGGTTGAGGGAGACCCGCTCCCACTCGTCGATTCTGTCTTCTCCGGCGTAATCGAGCATTTCGGCGTCTTGCCAGGTCCAGACCTGCGCCCAGTGTTTGATCACCATGTCCTTGCCGGATTTCTCGTTCGGAACGACAAGCAGGTGCTGGAGGATGATGCGCTCTGGAGTGTCCTCTGCTAGAACGACTACCTCGGTTGCGCTTTCCTTATAAGGCTTGCTGATGATCTCGTAGCCCGGGGCGAGTACGGCATCTTCACGGAAACTGAAGTTTACCTCAAAGGTGCCGAGCATCGAGAGGATCGCCTTGCGGTCATTCTCCGGAGGAGCGGCAAAGAGACAGGCGGCGGATAGAAACAGAGTGGCGGGTATTGCTTTCACGCCGCAAACCATGAAGCGGATCGCTCCACCCAGCTAACGACGCGTTGTCATTGAATGACGGCGGGTTGTCATTTCGCACATTTCAAGAAATGCCGATTGCGACTGATCCCCGGTGCAAGCGCCCTGCTACATCAACTGCGCTCCCGCTTCCGCGAGTTCGGAACGCTCGCCGCGATTCAGGGCGACGTGGGCACTGAAGGGCTGACCTTTGAGGCGGTTGCGAGTATAGACGAGGCCATTGGAGCGGCTATCGACATACGGGTTGTCGATCTGTGCAGGATCTCCGACGAGGACCAGCTTCGAGTCCTTGGACATGCGGGTAACGATGGTTTTCGCCTCCTGCGGGGTGAGTTGCTGGGCTTCGTCGAGGATGAAAAAGCGATTCGGAATGGAGCGTCCGCGGATGTAGCAGAGAGCCTCGATTTCCAAGATGCCTTGCTCCATGAGCAGTTCATAAGGTTTTTTCACCGTCACGGCAGCACCTGGTTTTGGTTGTTTACGCTTAGGACCGAGGGGCACGTTCGGGCGCATGAGCAAATCAAGCGCGTCGTGGATGGGTTGCAGCCAAGGGCGCATTTTCTCATCGAGCGAGCCGGGCAGGAAGCCCATCTGATCACCCATGGAAACGACCGGACGACTCACGGTGATACCGTTGTATTTCCGATTGAACATTTCATGAAGACCCGCAGCGACAGCGACGAGAGTTTTACCAGTTCCGGCGTGCCCGTAGCAGGTTACCAGAGAAATATCTGGATTGAGCAAGGCGTCGATCAGGCAGCGTTGACCAAGATTGAGCGGCTTGAGTGACTGGCCATCCGGGATTTTCAAAACCTCGGGGATATTGAGGCGCACAAACTTCTTATCGAACTGCAGGCGGGCGGGGATGGTTTGTTTTTCCCCGCAGCAGAGTAGGACGTATTCGTTCACGGAAATGCCGGGGTAGCGCTCTTGATCAAGCTCCAGTTCCCCAGTGCTGGCGAAGCGGTGGAGTTCTGTGCTTTCGACCTCAATACGGCGAACATCGTAGTTCGATACCTCGCGGGCATCGACCTTGTCGTTCAGGTAGTCCTGGCACTCAATGCTGACAGCGCGGGCTTTGAGCTGAAGATTGATATCCTTGGTGACGAGAGCGACCTG
>CAWCXB010000009.1:0-386580 GCA_963799385.1 uncultured Verrucomicrobiae bacterium | reverse complement strand
GTGATCGCCCCATCCTTGCAAGTCACACTGCTGATTCCTCCCGTCACTCTCTCCATGCGGCAGGTCGCACTCATCCTGTTGGCGATTTCTGTGGGTTCCATCATCCTTGGTTTCGGAGGAAATGAAGGTGGAGAGGCAGGGCATCTCGGCGGAGCGATTGTTGGGTTTCTACTCATGCGTGCTCGTGGATTCGGAAAATTTCTCCAAACAGGAACCCGCGGTCCGCGCACGGATATCGACCCAAAGATCCGCCCGCGCACGATGGTGGATTTGCGGGGAGAAGATGAGATCGATGCGATTCTCGACAAGATTTCCCGCGAAGGGCTCCACAGCATCACGCCGGAGGAACGCGATCTGCTCAAACGAGCGTCCGAGAAACACAGCAAGTAATGATGACAGACGAGGAAATGATGCAAGCGACCGGCGACGGAGTGCAAATCGAGAGACTGAAAGCGATCATGCACCGTCTCCGCGCGCCGGGTGGATGTCCTTGGGATGCGGAGCAAACGCACGAATCCCTCGTCACCAATCTCATTGAAGAGGCCTACGAAACAGTGGATGCGATCCAGCGCGGCGACGATGCGGATATGACCGAGGAGCTGGGCGATCTCCTGCTTCAGGTGATCTTCCACAGTGAGATCGCCTCCGAGGAGAACAGATTCACCCTAGATGAAGTGGCGCGCGGGATTTCTGAAAAACTCATCCGCCGCCATCCGCATGTATTCTCTACCGCCAACGCCGCAGATTCCGACGAAGTCCTGAAGCAATGGGATGCGATCAAGCGCGAGGAGAAAGGCGAGGTGGATGTGCCCTATTTGCAGGGTACGGGGAAGGGCCTGCCTGCTCTGATTCGCGCAGCAAAACTCCAGAAAAAGGCCGCAAAAATTGGCTTTGATTGGCCAGTGGAAACCGGTGTGCTTTCGAAAATCCGCGAGGAACTCTGTGAGCTTCAGTCCGCCATCGATCTCCAGGATATCCCCGCCGTTGAGGAGGAGATGGGTGATCTTCTCTTCTCCGTCGTGAACCTCGCACGCTTCCGTAAGATCGATCCCGAGATCCTCATGGCCAAGGCGAACGCGAAATTCGAACAGCGATTCGGTGAGATGGAAAAGCGTTTGAAAGCCAGAGGGAAACCCCTTTCCGAAGCGACACTAGCCGAGATGGAGGACGAGTGGATCGCAGCCAAGAAGGACGGCTTCTGAGGCTCACCACTCGATGCCCACACCCTCTTCCGGGATGAGTACTTTCTCGCTGATTCCCAGCCGGTCCGCCTCTTTCAGGAGGCGCTCCACAGGCTCTTCGAGAGCTTCATTTCCGAGCGGAAACGTCCCGTAATGCATCGGGATGAGCGCCTTTGCCCCGAGATCCGCAAAGGCTCTCACAGCCTGCTCAGGATTCATGTGGACATCGCGTCCGCTGGGCGATTCGTAGGCACCGATGGGCATTAGCGCGATATCGATGTCATGGCGTTTCCCAATCTCAGTGAAGCCCTCGAAATAGGTGCTATCTCCGCAGTGAAAGACACTTTTGCCAGCGGCTTTCACGATGTATCCGCCGTAGTCCCTGTGCGTGTCGTGAACGTACCGTGCGCCCCAGTGGTGACAGGGCGTATGGATGATTTCCATACCGTTGATCAGAAGCTCATCCCAGATCTTCATCTCGTGCACGGCGGGGAAGCCTAGTTTTTTCACAAGAGAAGCGCTTCCCATAGGAACCACGATGCCATCGCTGGACTGGAGAATTTTCAGACTCGGTTTGTGCAGGTGATCGAAATGGGCGTGACTCACCAGCACCAGATCCACGAGAGGCACTCCCTCAAGACGCAGGCCGGGCTGGCGCTGGCGTTTCACCGGGCCGTGCCACTTTGCCCAATTCGGATCCACCACCACGGAATTTCCCGCAAATTGTAGGAAAAACGAGGCGTGGCCGATCCATGTGATGCGGACTTTGTCCCCCTCCGGTGCTGTCAAAACAGGCTCCAGCATCACCCCGTCCATGCGCCGAAACATTCCCGGCACGATGCGGTGGCGGAGAAATCTCGCGTTGCGACCCGGCCAGCCCTTTTGTGGGGCGAGACCGGAATACTTGTTCTGGCTAGGCGGCTCCATGGGTCAGCTTGACGAGTAGCTCGCGTTGATTTTTTCCATCCAGTATTCCGCCCGTGAGCGGAAACCCTTTTCGTCCTGCGCGTAGAGAATTCCACGAGAGACGTTGATCACATCCGGCGCAGTGCGTCCGGCCGAAGCCAGCGCTGCGAGATCTCCGCCCTGCGCCCCGAGTCCCGGAACGAGCAGCGGCGCATCCGGCATTTTCGGAAGCACATCCGCCGAGTTTGTCAGGCCCACGACGTATCCCACGTCGGTCGCTTTTTCTTCGGTTTTCGCCCGCTCGCCTAGATCCGTCACCAATTCGAAAACTTTTCGCCCGTCCGCGAGGGTTTGCTGCTGGAAATCGGCGGATCCTGCGTTCGAAGTCACGGCCAGCAAATACACCGCCTTTCCCTCATAGTTGAGAAACGGCTCGACGGAATCGTATCCGAGAAAGGGGTTGAGCGTTACCGCATCGACGTTCCAGCCGTTGAAATATCCTTGGGCATAATACTTTTGCGTCTCGCCAATATCGCTGCGCTTGGCATCGAGGATCACCGGGATCTCCTCAGGGATGGAGGCGAGGACATCCTCGAGAATGCGGATCCCCTCAATCCCCATCGCCTCAAAGTAGGCCATGTTCGGCTTGAAGGCTGCGGCCCAGACGGAGGTTTCCTCAATCACACGGATGAGAAAATCCTTTGCATAGTTCGCCCCATGTTCGCCCGGTCTTGGGTCCAGCCCGACGCAGAGCCGGGAGTTGCTGGATTTCACCCGCTTTGCCAATTTTTCTGTAAAACGCATCCGCAGATCTTTCCCTCGAATTGGCGGAATCTCAACTGGGAATCGCTAGGAATCCGATTTCACTCTCGGCCATACGTCCGTACGGGCGATGAATCCAAGTGCCGCGTAGTAAACCACAAACTCCACCGCCTTCTTCCAGTAGGAAACTGGCTCCGTCCCGCCGAGGCATCCGCAGCTAATATCCAGTCCACGCCACCACGCGGAACCTACCGAGATGGTGAAAACGATCACCAGTCCCAGCATCACCCACCAGGCGCCCTTTTTCAAAATACCCAGCATGAAACAGATGCCCGCGACGACTTCCGCCCAAGGCACGACATAGGCCGCCGCGATCGCAAGATTCCCGCTCACGAGCTTGTAGTTCACAATATCCGTCACGAATCGATCCAACCCGGTTCCGAAAATTTTCAGTCCGCCCGCATAGACGAACCACGCGCCCAACAGGACTCGCATGATCAGAGCCAGCGTCTCCATTTTACCACTTCGCATGCCTCCTATATGTCACGCTTTTGTCCGAAATGCCTCAGGAATTTTCCGACCGAGGAGAAAACATGGTACTCCGACGATAAACGAGACCAACAGCGCCATCGGCCAGACTTTCACGTCTCCGACAACCTGCGGAGAAGCTGTCACCGTCTCTTCATAAGCTTCCAGAAGCTCCATTGCCCTCTCCAGATCCTCCTCATCTACCACGACCCTCACTCCGCCGACGGCAGCCGTGTATAGCCACTGCATCTGCAGGACATATTCATCGAACACGTGGGCCTGTATCCCTTCAGATTCGAGAAAGGCCCGGAACAGATAGGCGTCTTCTCCTTTGTGAAATGTCGTGACGGTTTCCATGGAGTTCGCGAAACCATAGGGGATCGCATGTCGTCTTGGAAGAAGGAAAGGTGGGGAGGCAGGGCGCTGACCGGACCGCGAGTCTTCAGCTCGCTCCGGAGCACTGAGCCGGAGCACTGGGGCGGGCTGAAGACCCGCGGTCCGTTTGACCGTCGTGCGATTCAGATTTGAACCCATTGGAGAGCTTCGATTTTCCTGAGCGTTTCGCAAGTGACTTGTAGGTGCATTGGAGGTATCCGGCAGTGAATTTCCAGTTCGCCCCTGCGCTGGACAAATTTTGTTTCCTCAGTAAGCATCCGCGCCCGATGTCAGAATTAGCGAAAGCCTATGAGCCACAGGATGTGGAGAAAAAGTGGTATGCCGCGTGGCAAGCCGCGGACTGTTTCCGTGCCGATGAGAATTCCTCCAAGGAGGCCTATTCCATCGTCATCCCACCACCGAACGTCACCGGCATCCTTCACCTCGGGCACGTCCTGAATAATTCCATCCAGGACATCCTCGCCCGCCGCGCTAGGCAGAAAGGCAAGGAAGTCCTCTGGCTCCCCGGCACCGACCACGCGGGCATCGCGACTCAGGCGAAGGTCGAGCGCGAGCTGCGCGAGACCGAAGGCAAGACCCGCCGCGACCTTGGCCGCGACGAATTCCTCAAGCGCGTCTGGGATTTCAAAGACAAGCACGGCGACATCATTATCAAGCAGTTGAAGCGCCTCGGCTGCTCCTGCGATTGGTCGCGCGAGCGTTTCACGATGGACGAGGCCTACACGAAATGGGTCAGCCAGGTATTCGTGGACCTTTTCAATGAAGGCCTCATCTACCGTGGCAAGCGCATGGTCAACTGGTGTCCCGTTTCCCTCACCGCCCTCTCCGACGAGGAGGTGATCATGAAGCCCTCCCGCTCCAAGCTGTTCACCATGAAATACGAGCTCGCCGACAGCCCTGGCGAGTTTATCGAGATCTCTACGACTCGCCCGGAGACGCTCATGGGAGACGTGGCCGTGGCCGTGCATCCGAAGCATCCGAAATGGGCCAAGCTGATCGGGAAAATGGTCAAGCGTCCCTTCCCGGAAGCGCTTATCCCCATCATCGGCGACGATGCGGTGGATCTGGAATTCGGAACCGGCGCCCTGAAAATTACACCCGCCCATGACAAGGTGGACTTCGAAATCGGCCTCAAGCATGACCTCGAAATCATCGATGTCCTCCATCCGGACGGTCGCATGAACCTTCCCGAGTTGCCCGAATTCGACGGACAAGATCGCTTCGTCGCCCGCCGCATGGCCGCCGCGAAGTTGGAGGAAATGGGTCTGCTCATCGGCATCGAGGAGTACGAGAACAGCGTCGGCTACTCCGAGCGCGCCGACGTGCCCATCGAGCCGCGCATCTCGATGCAGTGGTTCCTGCGGTATCCGGAAATCGCGAAATCCACCGAAGCCGTCGCGTCCGGGGAGATCGCCTTCCGCCCCGAGCGCTGGGCGAAAACCTACGCCCACTGGATGGAGAATCTGCAAGACTGGTGCATCAGCCGCCAACTTTGGTGGGGTCACCAAATCCCCGTCTGGTATAGAAAAGACAAACTCGCCGATCTCAAGAACGCCGAATCTCTCGAAACCAAAGACGCTGAAGCAGGGGACATCTATGTCGGAGTCGAGCCTCCCACCGAAGGTGATTGGGAGCGCGACGAGGACGTCATGGATACTTGGTTCTCCTCATGGCTCTGGCCTTTCGCCACCATGTCCGATGTAGGAGAAAACTCGCAGACTCTGAAGAAGTTCTACCCTACTACGGATCTCGTAACTGGCCCGGACATCATCTTTTTCTGGGTCGCCCGCATGATCATGGCCGGCTACCGATTCGCGGACGGCCTCCCGTTCAAGAACGTCTATTTCACCTCCATCATCCGCGATCTCAAAGGCCGCAAGATGAGCAAGTCTCTCGGGAACTCCCCCGACCCCATCGACCTGATGGACAAGTTCGGCGCGGACGGCCTCCGCTTCGGCCTGATGCGTATCGCTCCAGTCGGATCCGATGTTCGTTTCGACGAAAGCTCCGTCGAAGAAGGCCGGAACTTCGCCAACAAACTCTACAACGCCTGCCGCTTCCGCCAGATGGACGGCAACGAATTCGCCCCGCTGCCATCTGTGAAAGGCCTGCCTGTCTATCACATCCAAGTCATGGCAAAGCTCGACCAGCTTCAGACGGATCTCGATGGCATCTACGGTGAATACCGTTTCGGAGAAATCGCCCAGCGTCTCTACGAATTCCTCTGGAACGACTTCTGCGACAAATGGCTGGAGGCGGTGAAAGCCGACCTCCGCGAATCTGCCACTCCCGAAGCCCGCGCCGCCGCGCTCGGCACCTTCGATGCCGTGATGAGCCGCTACCTCCAGCTCCTGCATCCCTACATGCCACATGTCACCGAGGAGCTTTCCGAGCGCATGGACTACGTTTCTAAGGGCGAGTTCCTGATGCAGAAAGTTCTCCCGGAAACAGCCCTGCTCGCGGAGCTTTCCAAAGAGGAAACTGAATCCGCGCAGAAACAGGCCGCAGCCATCTACGAGACCGCCGGTCGCCTCCGCAATCTCAAGGCGGAATACAATCTCGGATCACGAAAGGACGTGCGCTTCGTTTTCAAAGGAGCCGCCGCATGGCTTTCCACCGAGCTCAACGTCCTAGCCCTCCTCGCAGGATCTACGGAGATCCTAGTAGATGATTCCTACGAGGCACCCAAAGGCACTCCTGCTGCGGTTACTCCTGTCGGAGAGGCCTACATGCCCATGGAAGGCATGATCGATGTGGAGGCGGAAAAAATCCGCATTTCCAAGGAGATCGAAAAGATGCTCATCGAGGTAAAAAAAGCCGAAGGAAAGCTCGGAAACGCTTCCTTCGTGGACCGCGCCCCGCCGGAAGTCGTCGCGCAGGAGAAGCAACGCCTCGAAGACTGGAAAACGAAGCTCGCCCAGCTCGGCGAAATGCTGGAAGCTCTCAAATAATCCCAGATGCCAGACCTCAACGAAATTTCCGGAATCGGAATCTCATCCCTCGAGCTTCTCGAGGCCGCCGGTATTCGCGATGCCGAACATCTCGCGAGACAAAATTCCGAGCATCTGCTAGAGGAAATCCAGAAGGCGAACGATACCCTCTCGATCAGCAAGCGGACCCCGGGGATCGCTGTCGTCGAAAAATGGATCACAGGTGCCATCGAATTGGTCGGAGTGCCTGAAGAGGAGCCGGAAGTAGTGGCTGTGCCGGTGAACTACGAAGGCAACGAGGAGGTCGCGGCCATGCTGGCGGATGCTCCGTTTGCCATTCCGCTTCCAGGAAAAGTGATGATGGAAAAGCAGCTCCGGGTCTCCGATGTGCCCGCAGGCATCTTGCTCAACCGATATTCCGGAGATCTCGATGTCCGGGTGGAAGCCCAACAATCGAACCGCTCCGAAATGCCGGCTCGGCGCGAATCAAAAGGAACCGATCGTTTCCAACCGAGACTGGAGTCGCGTGAGGTGGATCCCTTGAACATCCGAAGCTCTGAATCTCAACCGAAAGCTTCACCACGCATGCTGAAATCTAAAGATTCCGACACAGAAGACCGCGTGGCGCTCATTCGCGCACCTCGCGAAAAGACGAACCGTGGCAAAGACCCGAACTCCCGCAACTACGTGCGCGGCGTGCTCCACACCCATCCATGGAGCCTGCGGGTAGGCGCCGTATTCAGCATGCTGTTGCTGATCATTATGCCGCTTGCGATCATTTCCGCGTTCCTCCTACTCGTTTCCCGTGAGTATCCGGAGTCCTTCTATTGGGTGCCGAAGTGGATTCTGGCCTTCCCGATCGCGCTTCCAGTCGTCGGCCTAGGTTACCTGTTCTGGGGATTTTCCGGAAAATGCCGGATCTGTACGCAGAAGCTCTTCGTCCACAAGGGCGCGCTGAAACACGTGAAGGCACACCGCCTGCCGGGCATGGGATACGTTGTTCCCTTGTGCATCCATTTGTTGCTTTTCAACTGGTTCCGATGCTCCTCTTGCGGAACCCCCGTCCGTCTGAGAAAGTAGGCTATGGATATTAGGGGTAACGATTTCCGCATCCGGTTGACTCCGTTGATCGCATTCTCGGCGGTGCTCCTGTTGATCTCGTGCGGGGAAAAGGAGCCGGAGAAAAAACCTTTCGGCCCGACGGGCATCCCCGCTCCGTTGCGGGCTGATGCATCGGTCGAAGGCGGAACGCCGGTCGCACCTGGCGGCAATGCCCAACCGAACATCATCGGAATCACGCCGCAGGAGGACATCGTTTTCACCGATCCCGACAATCCTGATGCGGGTATTCCCGAGCTTGAGAATCTAATGGCGGCTCCGAAAAAGGGGCCATGGGAGGACAGCATCACACTCGCCCGCCAAGAGGCCGTGCGAGAGGGAAAGCCGATCCTGCTCTGGTTCACGGACTCAAACAAAAGCCCGATGTGCAAGGCGCTCTCGCAGGAACTGTTTGCCACCGCGGCTTTCGGAAAATGGGCGGAAAAGAACATGGTCCGGCTGCGGGTGGACTCCAGTATTTCAGTGGACGATACGGGCATGTCCTTGGATGAAAAAGTAAACCGCCAAATCAACATGCGGAACTTTGTGAAGACGCTGAAGAAGCGCTACAAAGTGCTCGGTCACCCAACGGTGCTCGTGCTCAATCCTGGCGGCGAGGTCGTCTGGCGAGACACGGGCTACAAGCGCGGCGAGGCCGACTACTTCTGGGGCCTCATCAAGCAGGCCGAGGCCGCTTCCTCCCATCAGTATAAAAGCTGGCGCAAGGAACTGGAAGGCAAGGGCTACCGTGAATGGGAAGGTCACCGGGGGAAAAAGGTTTTCGCGAAACTAGTGAGCTACTCGAAAGGGACGCTGATTCTGATCGAACCCGGCGGCGAGCGCTACAAGACCGATGAGATGAGACTTTCGAAAGACGATAGAAAATGGATTGAAGAGCAGAAGGCTCTGCGTGGAATTGAATGATCATGAAATTTCTGCTTTTCCCCTGCCTCGTTTTGTTAGCTTCATGCGCACCAAAAACCTACCCTGAGGAGGCGATTTACATCGCGCACACCTACACGAAGCTAAAATGGATGCCGGAGCCCCGGCACATTCGTCATGGCAAGGATTCGGCGGGCATCGAGGTGCGGACTCCGGACATATCTCTGCGATTGGCGGGGGATCGTCGGGGTTGGTGGAAGGCCGGGGAAGTTGCCACGGGCATGCCCTACAAGTGGGGCGGGTTTGATACTCCCGAGACATTTCTTGCGGGCATTGCCATGGGTAAAAAAGCTGGAGACATCGCCAATACCTACAAGGTGCGCGGAAACGATGCGGTGGTGAGCAAGGAAAGTGTGGGCATCGATTGCTCCGGCTTCATCTCCCGCTGCTGGGGGCTGGACCGCCACGTGTCTACGCGGGATCTGCCCTCGATCTGCGATCCCGTCTCTTGGGAGGATCTTCGCATGGGGGACATTCTTTTGAAAAGCGGCCACGTCCTCATGTTCTACACCTATCAGGACAATTTTGTGATCGGTTACGAAGCCGGCCCCATCCCAACCTGGCGTGCCCGCCAGTGCGCGATCACGGTCTCCTTCCTGAAAGGCGATGGATATTCCCCATGCCGATACAAGAACATGGCCGAGCCAATGGAAAAAACGGTGCCGGAAAGTTTCATCGTAGATTCCACTAGAGCTGATTATGCGATGGGGCGGTAGCGGGAACCATACTACCATACCATTTGGAGTGCGGATGGCTTGCCTCCGCTTTGGGGCTGGAGGGCTTGCCCTCCGCGGGGCGGAGCGACAACATTGGCACGGAGTACACCGGGTTGACCCCGTGAGGTAAGCCTCTCTATCGAAAGCGGAGTCAAGTCGTCCGCGCTCCAATTTTTCACAAATTCTGATGCAGAGCAGGATATTTTCTAGCGCGGAAGTGTCAGGGTGAAGGCCGCTCCGGGGGCATTTTCTACAGGCTTCTCGCAGGAGAGGCTGCCGCCCATCGAGCTTGCTAAGCGTTTGGATAGCGCGAGTCCGAGACCTACCCCCGGCTGGGATTCCGCAGCTTGTTTGGCGGATTTGTGAAACGGGCGGAAAATACGACTGCGCTCGTCGGTTGGAATGCCGGGGCCATGATCGCGGATGGTGATGGCGATATGGCCGCTGGGGGCGGTCGTTTCTATGATGACAAGGGGAGGCTCGGAGCTTGCGGCGTATTTCGCGGCGTTATCGATGAGATTGAAAAGGATGTGCTCAAGGGCGGATACATCCAGAGTGACGCGGACGGGTGGCACGGGCTTGATCTCCAACTCAAGTCCCGCGGCTTGCAGGCGTGTCTCGAAGCGTTCTTGGAAGGATTCAAGAGTTTCCGCTAAATCGATTTCCGAAACGCTACTGCGAGCGCTGCCCCGCTCGATCTGAGAAAAGGCGAGCACGTTTTCCACGAGATGGGAGAGTCTGTCGGCCTCGCGCGAGAGCACGCCAAGGTAGCTGGCCCGTTTCTCCTCCCTGACAGCACCGGTGGCGAGCATGTCCGAGTAGAGGCGGAAGGTGGTCAGAGGAGTGCGTAGCTCGTGGGTGACGGCGGAGACAAAGGAGGCCCGGCGCTCACTGAGTTTCATCACATTGGAAATCAGCAAAAACGCGGCGAGTAACGCCACGAGGGCGGCGAGCCAGCCGACGAGCAGCGAGAGTGAGATCGTGCGCGGAATGGATTCCGGAGCGATGGCACCGATGCCTCCGGGGACGAGCTTGAAAGGGAACGAGGCGAGAATGAAAGAGTCGTCGGGATCATCCGGCGCGGGGATGAGTGAGGCGCGGGGGAGTAGCTGAACCGCCTCGGCTAACAGCAGGGCCTGAAGTTTTCCGTCATCCACGAGTGAGCCTTGGGCGAAGCCGGCGGCAGTCCCCCGGCGGATGAGAAACAGGGCACCATCGTTCCATTCGGAATGGAAATCTCCGACGGTTTCCGGTGCTTCGCCATCAACCACCGGAGGAGGCTCGATCGCGTTGTAAGTGGTATCTTTCTGGGAAAGGGCATTGTCCAACCAGCGGCTGCGGTTCGCCTTTTCCGCGAGATTCGCTTGATCCTGCAGTTCACTGCCACCTCTGAGTTTGCTCTGCGGCGGCGGGCGGTAGTCCTCGTATTGCTGGGACTTTTCAGGAGGGGCAGGCTTGTCTTCCTTCTGGGATCCAGAAGCGGGGACGATTGCGGGAAGAATCTCGGCGCAATAAGCGATTGATGCGGGATTCCCGGTCCCGCGCATGGCGGCTCCGTCGGGAGTCTCAAATCGGGCTTTTACGGGCAGGGTGGTTTCAGGCTCCGAGAGGAACAGGCGAGCAGGGATCGCGTTTTCCTCAAACAGAACGGAGGCACCAATCGAATCCATGCGCCAGAGCGAGAGGCGCACGCGCTCCTGAAGCTCAGCGCGGATCTCCGCCACCGCGCGGTCGCGCTCCGTATGGATGACACTGCGAGTGAGCCAGAGCATCGCCGCGATGACTAGGCACGCGCAACACGCGAAGGCGATCCAGATCCCGCAGTTCCTGTTTTTCATTCCGTATCCTCCCGGGTGAAACGGTAGCCCTTTCCTCGCTCCGTGACAATGCGCGCGGAGAGACTGGGGCCAAGCTTTGCCCGCAGGTGGGCCATGTGCATATCGATGGTGCGTGTCTCGATGCGGGAGGGATCGAGGTTCCAAACGTGACGCAAGATCTCGGCGCGAGTGACAATGCGACCACCGGAATCGATCAGGTAACGGAGCAGGAGAGTTTCCTTTTCGCTCAGCTCGGCGGTCGTGCCGTCAGCGAAACGAATGCGGCTCTCGTTCAGATCAATGTCCGCTCCGGGAAACTGATGGAGCGCGGCAGGGGAGGGTCGCTCGTGGGTGCGGCGTAGCACAGCATCCACTCGGGCGAGCAGCTCTTTCATGCTGAAAGGTTTGACCACGTAGTCGTCCGCGCCATCAACGAGCCCGCGCACTCGGTCGCGTTCTTCGCCACGCGCAGAGAGCATGATGACCGCTTGGCCGGGGCGGGCTTTTTTCAGAGCAGCGAGAATTTCGAACCCAGATGGACCGGGCATGACGATATCCAGCAGGAGAAGGCGGTAGGTTGCTTGGAGTGCCATTTTCATGCCTTCGTGACCATCGGCGGCCTCCAAAGTACGATATCCACCGTACTCCAAGGTATCGACGATCCCGGTCCTGACGGCGGGATCGTCCTCGATGACGAGTATGACGGGTGATTCGATCATAGGTTGTTTCCGGGGAAAGGTAGCAAGTGGTAGTGCGTTTAGAAAATCCTTTCCCTTGATTTCTCCGTCGATCCCAATTTTCCTCCCTCAAATGATCCAACGCAGAAATTTCCTGAAAACCACCTCGCTTGCGGGACTCGCCCTCTCCTCCGGTTGCTTGCTCGGCGCGGAGGACATCGCCTCAAAAAGTGAAGCCTTCGTCCCGATTCGTGCGGTCACCAAGGGGCCCGGTTTCCATTGGTTCGGCTACTACGACAAACTGAATTTCAGCGCCTCCGATACCAAGGTGCTCTGCAACCGCGTCGATTTCGAAGGCCGCACTCCCACGGCGGACGACGAAATCACTGTCGGTGTCATCGATCTGGAGGATGGAGATAAATGGACCACGCTTGGCACCAGCAAGGCATGGGGCTGGCAGCAGGGTTGCATGCTCCAGTGGCGACCCGGCTCCGAGAACGAAGTGATGTGGAACGATCGGGAAGACGGGAAATACGTCTCGCGCATCCACAATCTAGAAACAGGCGAAACCCGCACCCTGCCGCGCGCGATCTACACCGTCAGCCCCGATGGAAAATGGGCACTATCCTTGGATTTTGGTCGTCTCCAGCGCCTGCGCCCCGGTTACGGGTACGTCGGCATCGGAGATCAGACACCCGACGAGAAAGCTCCTGAGGAAGCCGGCATCTGGCGCATGGATTTGGAAACCGGGGCTTCTTTGCTCATCGTCTCCAACGCCACCGTCGCGGCCCTGCCCTATCAGGGGAAATCACTAGAGGACAAGTGGCATTACTTCAACCACCTGCTCGTAAGCCCCGATGCGAAGCGTTTTATCTTCCTCCACCGCTGGCGCCAGCCCGGCAAGGACGGCCCGGACATGAGCCAGAATTTTACCACCCGCATGTTTACGGTGAACGCGGACGGCACAGATCTTTTTGAGCTCGATCCCTCCGGAAATACCTCGCACTTCATCTGGCGGGATCCCGCCACAGTCACCGCCTGGACAAAACCCGTCGGCAAGAAATGGGCCTTCTATCACCTCAAGGATAAGGACGGCGCGGTCGAGATCGTCGGGGAGAAAGAAATGCCCACCAACGGTCACAACACCTACCTTTCGATCGGCGATGGCAAGACTTGGATCCTCAACGACACCTACCCGATCGGCGGAAAACGCCAGCAAATCCCCTTCGTTTTCAATACCTCCACGGGCAAGAAGCAAGAGCTTGGAAAATTCCATTCCCCAGATGCCTACAAAGGTGAATGGCGCTGCGACACCCATCCCCGCTCTAGCAATAACGGGAAACTCGTCACCATCGACTCCCCGCACGCAGGCACCGGAAGGCAGATGTATCTGCTGGACGTCTCGGAGATCGTCGAGTGAATCCGATAGAGCGGTTTTCTGGAGGATGCCTCCCGATGGAAAATAGCCCAACGCTTTTTCGCCTGATGCCGCTTCGATTGATCAGTGTTCGGTGCCGGAAAAGATCCACATCGAATCGGTCCGACCTGCGCGGCTAAATCCAAGCCGTTCGTAGAATTCTATCGCCCTCCCGTCAGCGGTTAGCATCTGTTGATGAAAGCCGGAGTAACGAGTCTGAAGAAGTTGCATCATTGCCCGACCGATTCCTTGCCCCTGATAGTTTGGATGAACCAAGAGATGCGGATAATAGACCACCAAATGGCCATCCGAGATTGCGTTGCCGATTCCGACGAGCTGCGATTCGAGCCGGGCTGTCACAAGTGAATGGGAATTCCGGAGTGCGTTGAGTAGTTCGACGGGTTTGTCCGCTGACGACCATTCATTCGCTCGATACAAACCAAGAACCTCTTGCTCTTCGATTTGATCCCCTAGTGTGATCGCTGCCTGCATCATGGTGTGGGTCAGGGGTTCTGTGCTGCGGCTTGTGCCTAGTTTTCGATTAGCCTTTTCAGGCTCTCCAAGTCTGCGGGGTCGACCTGATAGACATCGACCACAGCTTTTGAGAGCACACCGATCTCTCCGCTCTTGATGTCGAACAGCCAGCGATCTGAGAAATCAATTTTGTGGGTTGATGTCTTTAAATGTGAATTTGTGTCTCCAACACGTCTGGAACGGAGAAAAATGCCCTGTATCGTTTTGATGGTCTCCGGGTCTTTGAATTCTTGAACCACGACAAACTTGCTATCCCAGACCTTGACTGCGGGAGACTTCGGATGGGGAACAACCGCAGGACCGGCAATACAAGCGACCGCGAACACAAACGCCAGCAGCGCGTGGGTGGAGGCTTTGAGGAGGCTCTTCATTTTCTCTAACGTAATGCTAAGGGACAGGTGTCACCGGGGTAAAGTTCGTTCTCATAGAGTCCGATTTTGCCAAGACGCTCTTGGTAGATCTCCAGCGCCACTGAAGCAAGTTGCGGAGCGCGAGTCTTCAGCTCGCCCCAGAGATTCAAGTGCGAATGGGAAAAGACAGGCACTGGGGCGGGCTGAAGACCCGCGCTCCGTTCATATCCCCAGACCGTGTCCCGCGGAGAAGCGGCATCCTACCAAAACACCTGCGTTGGGATAAATGTTCGCGGCTTGAAGGGTTTTCCACACCAGATTTCACAAAAGGCACAGATACAGAAGGTGGTGGCGATCTATTTGTCGGTGGTGTCGGCTTTCTGGATCATTTTCGAGAGATAGGAATCCGGGTTGGTGAGATCGGCGTAAGGGGAACCGTTGAGGAGGGCGAGCGCCTGGGGGACGGTGGGGTTTGCGCCCGATGATGTGCAGATAGGTGCGGCGGAGGAAGATCTCCTCGCTGATGGACAATCACAGCCAGAACACGCGTCTTGTGGGTGGCACTGGAGTTGGCTCCTTTTTCGTGGAGGATCATTTTCGGCTCATAGAATGTCTGTTCGGGTTTCCCTTCGACTTTGAAGACGAATTCACCTTCCAACACATATCCGTAAACAGCTCCGGGATGGCGGTGCGGAACTCCCCTTCCATTCGGTTCGAGAGTTACCTCTACGGTGGAAGCCTTCATCGGGTTCCCATCCCCATCAAGCTCCTCGACTTTGATCGACGATAATACTTTCACCGATTGCCCGACAGGTTTCTGACAGTTTTCACACGCTACTGCGACGGGAGTAAGGAGGGATGCTAGCAGAAAAACGAAACAGGTAGTGGCTTTGATCAGGTCTTGTTGGAGTGTAGGGAATTGAAACGCTTTCTACGGCGGAGGTCAAGAGGCCCCGGCCCCGGACTAGGTCAGTATATCTGAAACGAAAGTGCCAAATGAAGAAATGAATATCCGCAGATGAACGGGATGGGATTTACATTTTTTGCGAGAATTCCGAGGACTTGCTCAAGAGAATGGAATTTCAGGTGGTATCATCTTTTCTTGAATCTCCGTCCATCCCGTTCATCTGCGGTTGAAAATTTCAAACATAGATGCCCTGGCCTCCCGGAGGCAGCGCTCACCTTAGCGTTTCCTCGTCGCCTGACCCATGGCTTGGGAGAACCAGTCGTTGCCGGCAGGCTGTGGTTTGCTATCGCGGCGTTGTTGGGGGCGGCGGTTCTGGTTTCCTCCGGGGGCTCCCCTGTTCTGGCGCGGTTCCATGTCGGGATTTGATTTCATGGAGAGGGCGATGCGGTTGCGCTGGAGATCGACTTCCATGACGGTGACCTGGACTTTCTGGCCGACTTTGACGACCTCGGAAGGATCGCGGACGAACTGGTCGGAAAGTGCGCTGACGTGGACGAGGCCGTCCTGGTGGACGCCGACATCGACGAAGGCTCCGAAGGCGGTGACGTTGGTGACGATGCCGGGGAGTTTCATTCCGACTGTTAGATCTCCGGGTTTCTCTACTCCTTCGGCGAAGGTGAAGGCTTCGAAGGCTTTGCGGGGGTCGCGGCCGGGTTTGGAAAGCTCCGCGAGGATGTCCTGGAGGGTAGGGAGGCCGACTTCCTCGGAGACGTATTTCTTGAGATCGATTTTCTTGCGGAGGGAATCGTCGCGCATGAGATCGGGGACGGAGCAGCCGGCATCGGCGGCCATTTTCTCGACGAGGGCGTAGCGTTCCGGGTGGACGGCGGAGGCATCGAGCGGGTGAGCGGCATCACGGATGCGGAGGAATCCGGCGGCTTGCTCGAAGGCTTTGTCACCTAGGCGGGGGACTTCTTTCAACTGGGCTCGGGAGGTGAATCCGCCGTTTTCGGTGCGGAAGGAGATGATGTTTTCCGCGAGGGAATTGCTGAGGCCGGAGACGTATGCGAGGAGATGCTTGGAGGCGGTGTTGAGCTCGACGCCGACGCCGTTGACACAAGAGACGACGGTGTCATCAAGGGAGGTTTTGAGGGCGCGCTGATCGACGTCGTGCTGGTATTGGCCGACGCCGATGGCTTTGGGATCGATTTTCACCAGCTCGGCGAGGGGATCCATGAGGCGGCGGCCAATGGAGACGGCTCCGCGAACGGTGACGTCTTCGTTGGGGAATTCCTCGCGGGCGGCTTCACTCGCGGAGTAGATGGAGGCGCCGCTTTCATTGACCATGATGACCTGGATGGAGGCGGGGAGTTTGAGTTTTTTGATAAACGCCTCGGTCTCACGGGAGGCGGTTCCGTTGCCGATGGCGATGGCCTGGATGTCGTGCTTTTTGATGAGGGCAACGACTTCGGTGGCGGCTTCGTAGAGCTGGCTGTTCGATCCGGCGGTGCAGTGGAGGACGGTGTGGTGGAGGAGTTTTCCTTGGGCATCGAGCACGACGGTCTTGCAGCCGGTGCGGAAGCCGGGGTCGATGGCGAGGGTGCGTTTGCGGCCGAGAGGGGAGGCGAGCATGAGTTCGCGGAGGTTGTCGGCGAAGACCTGGATGGCGGTTTCATCGGCGCGCTTTTTTCCGAGCAGGCGCATTTCCGTTTCCATGGAGGGCATGAGGAGGCGCTTGCATCCATCCTCGGTGGCGAGGCGGATTTGCTCCGCGCAGGGGCCGTTTCCGCTGACCCAATCACCTACGGCGATGTAGGAGACGCGTTCGAGCGGGACTTCGATGCGCATGAAGAGGAACGCTTCCTTTTCGCCCCGGCGGATGGCGAGCATGCGGTGGGAAGGGATGGTTTTGAAGGGTTCGGACCATTCGAAGTAATCGCGGTATTTCGCGGCGTCCTTCTCCTCCTCTTTGCCATACATGATCTTTGAAGAGACGGTGGCTTCCTCTTCGTAGATTTTGCGGACTTGGCCACGGAGGTTCGCGTCGTCTGCGACCCGCTCTGCGATGATGTCGCGTGCCCCGGCGAGGGCGTCCTCTGCGGTGGGGACTTCCTTTTCCTTGTCCTCGGTGGCGTTGATGTACTTCGCTGCTTCTTCGGCGGGATCGGCGTTCTGGTTTTCGAGAAGGAAATCGGCGAGAGGGGTGAGGCCGCGGTCGATGGCTTTGGTGGCGCGGGTCTGGCGCTTCGGGCGGTAGGGTGCGAAGATGTCCTCGAGGGCGGTGACGGTGAGGGCGGCGTGGATTTTCTTCTTCAGCTCGTCTGTAAGGAGGCTGCGCTCTTCGAGGGATTTCAGGATGGTGGCGCGGCGGGAATCCAGCTCAGCAAGCTGCATCATACGGTCACGGATGGTCTGGATCTGGACTTCGTCGAGCTCGCCGGTGGCTTCTTTCCGGTAGCGGGAGATGAAGGGGATGGTCGCGCCCTCGGCGAGGAGTTTTGCGGTGGCGGAAACGGAGGAAAGCTTGATGCCGGTCTCGCGGGCGATGAGTTCGAGATGGGCTTGGGAGGAGGTTTCGGGGGTGGGATCTGACATAAAACTGGAGGCGGGTTTTACGCCGGAAGAGTGGTTGCTGGCAAGTGATGGCGTAGAAAAAAGGAGATGGTGAGTCCAGGACGATCAAGCTTGGGGAAAGATCAAAGCGGCTTCGCTTCTCGAGTTCCGGTAGGGACGGCACGACCGTAGCCCCGGGTGCAGCACCGCGGAACTCGAGGGCTTATGATGCAATGGATTGAGCGGGCAAGGGATGGATCCCGCCACCAGTCCCGCTACGCCGCAGCCCGCCAACGGCATCGCAGGTTTCCGGCTTCGTCGGCACACGTGGGAGGTGGGGAATTCCGCTCGCCGCCTTGTCGTCTATGGGTATTTTACCCCGCATTCCGCTGCGCTGCATACGGGGCTACGTTCGGGATGCCCCTCCAGGGCTTGGAAGAACTGGCTATCCCTAACTTGATCGCCCTGATGGTGAGTCCCGCTCCTGCGCATCAGGATTCCGGAGGATTTTTTCCGGGAAACCCTACCTTGGGGAGATTTGACTCATTTCCCAGCCTTCAGCTCTTCAAAGGTATAAGGAATCTTGCGGTCTTTCGTTTCGGAACGTTGTTTGGCAATGTCTGCGGGAGTGAGAGGCTTTTTCCAGCCGGCCCATTGGATGCCGATGTAGTTGGCGACTTGGGCGATCTGTTTGTCATCATACATGGTCTCCAGCGGGGGCATCATGCCGGCAGCGTAGGTTTCCCCCTCACCGAGCGGGCCCTGGACTCCTTTCAGGATGACGCGGACGAGATATGCAGGATCCTTGATGCGGTTGTTTTTGGCGAATACCGGAGCCATGAGTCCGTTTTCGTCTTTGAGGCCGTTCACTCCATCGCCGTGGCACTCATGGCAGAGTCCGGCATAGATCACCTGGCCCGCGCTGTATTTCCTGAGTTTCTCGGGAAGCTTTGCGTTTGCTTTCTGAAGCAGGAGGATGGAGCCGTGCTTGGGATTTTTCGCCACCAGTTCCTTTAGCGACCTTGCGGCAAAGGGGGTGTGAATGCTGCTCAGGGTGGAGTGTAGCTGGCTGATGACGGTGGAAGAACCGTCTTCCAACATTCCGGTAAGGGCGGCTTCCAATACAGGCTCGCTGGAGAGCATGGTTTCGGCAATCGCCACGGCGTTGGTCCTGACGTTTTCATCTTCGTCCTTTAGTGCGGCGGCGACTTCCGCAGCAGTGAGACTATCGAAGGCCTGAAGGCAACGCATGGAACGAAGGCGGGCGTTCGGGTTGCCCTCCGTGAGGGATTTCCGGAGTGAGGGAATGACGCTCTTGTCTTCACGGCAGACGATGACTTTCTGCGCGGTATCACGCCACCAGCCATTGGCATGGCCGAGATAGGCGACCAACTCCGTGCTGGATTTTGAAGAGAAGGCCGGGCGGGGATCGAGGAGTTCCGTATCTTCCGGAACGAGGCGCCAGATGCGTCCACGCTGGTTCACGCCCAGCATGTCCCAGGCCTTCGTGCGGTAGTAGCGTTCCAGCCAGCGGGCGTTTGGGTTCTTGGTGCGCTCGGTAGGGAACCATTGGGATTCCTGGACGATCCCGCGGGCCATGTCCGCTATGTAGAGTCCGCCATCCGGGCCGATGTCCGTCCATACGGGACGGAAATAGGCATCCGGGCTGCGAATGAATTCCGTGCCCTTGAAGTCAGGATGCGGCACCGCGTGGCGGACGCCATCCCTTTCCTCAAACCTGACGATCTTCACGCAGCGGCGCACCGGATCCGGAATCACATAGGAACCCTCGTAAGGTCCGAACTGGCTGGAGCGCAGCATGACCTGGCCCCCGGTGGAAGTCACCTTCCTGCCCGGATCCGTGGCATCGTCCACTTCACAGATGAAATTCGCATCGTAAACCGCGGGTGCGGAGGGCGGGGTGACATTGGGATAGCCGCCCAAGCTCTGCCAGCCCTTGACCGGCACGCTGTTTCCGCTGCCATAAACGCGGCCGACATCGTCATGGGTGAGGCCCCACTGGCCATAGCGTTGGATGTCTTTCTTGGCCGTAAGCTTGCCGCCCTTGAAACGGAGCATCCGACCTGTTTCGTAAATCCGGTTGTCCACATTCCAAATCAGCGTGTTGTCCTGGTGCTCGATATTTCCGCCCACCTTTTCGCCGGCGAGGGCGATTTCCTTGCGATCCGAAACGCCGTCCTTGTCGTCATCGAAAAACGCCCAGATCGCATTGCTATGCGACATCCTCACAAGGACGCGGTCGTGGAGGGCGATGATGGAACGCGGCAGCTCCAGCGAGTCCGCAAACACGGTTCGCTTGTCCATTTTGCCATCGCCATCGGTGTCTTCGAGTTTCGTCACGCGGCACTTCGGCTCCCCCTGCCCCGTGGCATACTGATCCTGCATGTAGGTGACCCATTCGCAGACGAAGAGTGCCCCGTCGGGATCGAAAACGAAGCAGACCGGCTCCTGGACCATCGGCTCGGAGGCCACGAGCTCCAGTCGGAAGCCCTCGGGCACCTGGATGAGTTCGAGGCTCTCCTGTGGGCTGAGTGGTCGCAGAGTGCCGTCTTTTTCGAGGTTCGGGCTGGTGAGAGTGTCGGCAGTAGCCGCAGCACAGAGACAGCATGCCAGCATTCCCGCAGCCATGGACACGCGTTTAGTTCTTCGCTCCCGACTTCCCATCAACTGCACTTTCATCATATCCATAAAAACATAGGCGTAAATACGCAGACCATACGCGCTCCGCAATCCATTCCTTCCAAGCAAGTCTCCGGGCGATCGAGACAGGGAAAAGCCCTCTACTTCAGCCCCGGAGGGGGCGCCCCGAACTTAGCCCCGCATGCAGCGCAGCGGAATGCGGGGTAAAATGTCCACCCATCACAGGCGGCGAGCGGAATACCCCTCTTCTCCCGCGCGCCGACGAAGCCGGATACCTGCCGTGCCGTATGCGGGCTGCGGCGGAGTTGGACGAGTGACGGAGCCGGTTGCTTGCCCGCTTTATTTCTTGCGGAATATATCTCCGGGTTTCGCTGCGCTGCACCCGGAGCTACGTTCGAGCCGTAACTGCCGGGACTCGGGAGGCGAAGCAACCTTTGATCTTCTTTCCTTGCCTGACCTCCTTGAGTAAATCCTGACTATACTGATGCGCATCATGTTTTGTGACTTCGCTGGCCGTTCGGTTTCGGCTCTTTCGCACCAAAGGTGCAACACCATCCCAGCCTGGGGAGAAGTGAAACAAAGCCCTGGGTTCGAAATCCAAAACATCGTGAGGGCTGAAAGTCTGTTCCATCACGAATGGTAACACCCCGGCGGATGGGACGCACTTTCAGCCCTCCGGAATTACGTTACTCGATTCCTTGGGCGATGCCCAAGGCTGGGATGGGACAGGCCGTTGGCCTTGAAGAAGGCCGGATATTCTCCCCAGCTGTGGCGTTATTTACTGCCAGAGAAGAGGTAGCTTGCGTTTACGTGGGAGCGTTTTTCGGCGGAGGGTTGTTTCCAGTAGAAGCGGCTGCCGGCACCGCCGGAGGGGTGGGCGGTCTCGACGGTTACCTGGTATTGTTTGCCGGCTTCGAGCTTCATTTTTCCGCTGGATTCCTCGCTGCCGCCTTTTCCTTCCATGCGGTCGATGACGGTTTCACCATCGATGGTGAGGCGTTTCCGGCCGGCCACGCGGAGGCTGAACTCGTGCTCTCCATCGATTTTTGGTCGGAGGGTGCCGGTCCAGCGGCAACTGAAGTTGTCATGGGGAATCTTGAGATCCGGGCTTTTGTCTCCCCACCAGTAGTCGATTTTCTCATCGGTCCTGGTGATGACCGGCTTGCCGCTGAAATCGACGTTGTCCCAGAATTCCGCCTTGAGACCATCGCCCATCAGCCAGGGCGTGAACGTATGGCTGGGATTGGTGACGGGATTGCCTTTTGCGGATGCGTCTTTGAGGCCGCTGGTGGTGAGGGTGTATTTCGTGCCGTCTTTCAGTGGCTGGGCCATTCGCAGGGCGACGCGGGTTCCGGCTGCGGTGATGGATACCCCTTCGATGGGCACCGAAGGTTCGAGGCGGTAGCTTTCGATGGAAGTGGCGGCGGCCATTGGTTCGTCGAAATCGATGAGAACCACGGACGTGTCATCGTCGATTGTGCGGACTTCCGTGATGTTTGGGGCGGTGGTATCGGCTGCGGTGGTGGTTTTCGCAACGGTGGATGCTGGCGAGATGCCGCCGCGTAGGTTCACCGCGCGGACGCTGTAGGAGTAAGAGGTGGATTCCTTGGTATCGGGATCGGTGAAGACGGTCGGCTGATCCGCCTCGACGGTTCCGTAGGTTTTCCCGTCGCGGTCGATGATGAAATAGGCGAGCGGGAATTTCCCGGCCTTGGGCGCGGTCCATTTCACGACCGCCGTGCCGTCCGCGGCCTCTGCGGAAACGGCTGTCGGATTGGCTGGCACTTCGGCTTGCGGATCGAACTTCTCGCCGGCGATGAAGAGATTGCATTCGCGGGGAGGCCACTTTTTGCTGATCGTTTTGTTATTGGCCATCTTGCCGTTGAATGTGTCCTGCCAGCGGATCGCGTGGCTGCCCTGCCCACCCTCGCGAAATGGCGTGACCAGCCAGCCCTCGCGGTTCTCGATGTAGGGGAAACCGACGGTGGAGTCGCCTTTTCCTGTCATGGAATAGAGGCCCCAAATCTCGGTGGTGCTGCCTATGTTCAGCACGGCCTGCTGGTGGCCTTCGACCTTCATTCCAAGCAGCCAGGCAGTGGCGTGGCGGAGTGTGATCTGGGCGCGTTCTCCGAACTCCGCATTGTATTGGCGGGCCCAGAGATTCAGGGGAAACAGGATGTCCGCCTTGAACATGCCGTCTTCCAGGAAGACATCGCCGGTTCCGTTGATGGTGTTTTGGATTTTCAGGTTGCACTTCCTTGCCACGATCGTGTCGTCGCTGTTGTGGAGGATACCGAAACGCTCGAAGGCGAGGTGCTCGATGAAAACCATGCCGGATTCCGTCTTGTCCAGGCGGATGACGGGGACGAAATCGGCGCGCCCCGGGCTTTCCCCTTTCAAGCTGATATCCGCCTCCATTCCGATCAATTTCCGGACATTTCCACGGACGATGGCGATTTCCTCCATGACGTAGTTACCGTGCGGAAAGTAGATGATCTCCGCGCCGGAATCGATGGCCTCCTGGATGCCGGCTGTGCGGGAGCCTTTTTCGAAATCGCGCGGGTTAGCCCATTTCGAGAAATCACTGTGGTGGAAGCGCGGGGTTTCCTTGATGGGGAGGTTGGGGATTTCGTTGCTGCCGGGAAGGGCACGGGTCGGTTCTTTCGCAGTGAAGAAATCGACAGTGCCGTTTGCAGGGATAGTCAGGTTGTAGTTTCCGCTCTTGGGCTTTCCGAGAGGCGCGACCATGGCGCCGTAACCCTTCGCGGTGACGTCTTTCAGGGTAAGGTAGCCTTCCGCCTGGATGGCTGCGGGTGCCTTGCCTTTTCCTGTCCATTTCGCGGTGCTGTCGAGAATGGTGATGATGGCATTGTTTCCCTCGAAGACGTAGGGTTGCGCCCCGCCCTCGATATCGAAATGGCGCATGGTCATGAAGGCGCTGCCGATTCCGTGGACGACGATCTTGTTCTGGTTGCGGAAGGTGATGTTCTCATAAGTCATCGAGCAATCCATGCTCCGCTGCGCGAGGCCGTAGTCGAAGCCCTCAACCGTGATGTTCTTGAGCAGGCCGGGGCCAGGCCAGATGCGTGTCTGGACGAGACCGGTCACGCCCTGGCCATCGCCACTGCGCACGGTAACTTCTTCCATCGTGCCCCGGTTGGAGATCAGGCAGTCCACTCCGCTGGCACCGGGGTTTCCTTTTCCGGTATCGATGGTGAAATTCATCAGGGTGTTCTCGAAAGCCTCGTTTCCGAATCCTCCGGTGCGGTTGAATCCGTGGGAGCCTTGAGCGGTGGAGCCAGTGCTGAGGACGGGGACGCCGGACACGTATTCACCCTTCTTCCCGCCGATGTTCTCTTTTTGAAAGCCGGGGCAGTTATCCTTGAGCTGGATGATCGTGGTGTCGCGGTTTTCCCCGCAGATGAAAAGGCCGGCGCGCCAACCGTCGCTCCATCCCCCCTCGCCATCGGGCTCGTCGTTGACCCGTGCTTTGAGCGGCTCGCTGACGAGGTAGGTGCCTGCGGGAAGATAAACCATCTGGCGCTGGCGCTGTGGGCCATCGATGCCGATGCCTTTGCGGATCGCCGCCTTGAGAGCTTCGGTGTCATCGGTCTTCCCGTCGCCCTTGGCTCCGAAATCGCGTTTCACATCGATGATGTTGGCGTCGTCCGGCCAGCGGTATTCGACGCGCTCCGTAGTGTCGCCAGGGGTAGAAGGTTCTTCGGCGGCGAGAAGCGGGGCGTTTGCCGCCACTAAAAGTAGAACGAGAGGGATACGGGTTTTCATCGAACAGACGTTGGAGAATCTCCCGGCGGTGGCAAGGAATAAGCTCATCAATCGCCTGCGGCACCACTATTCAGTTCCGCCATGAATTCCGGCGCGAGGATGTTTTCCGGGATTTCGTCGGGGGTGATTTCGTGGCGGTGGAGGGCATCCACGTAGATGCCGAAGAGGATCTGCTCGTGGAGAGGCTTTTCGGAAATGAGATCGCTCCACTGGAGGGCGGTGGCCATGTCGCCTTTTGAGGAAATGGCGGCGGTGATGAAGGCGATGGCGGGCTGGAGGTCTTCTAGGGTTGGCTGGGTGGCAAGCCAGTTTCTTGCGGCGACGGGGTCCTGCTCGAACCAAGCGTAGGCGGAGACCTGGACGGCTGTTAGATCGTTTGCGTGTAGGGCGGTGATGATCCGGGTGGCGGGGTCGGAGGGTCGTCTCTGCCGGCGGGGTTGGGGTGTTTCGAGGACGGGATTTTTGGTTGGCCTTTGGAGTTTGGTTGACTGATTTGGCTGTGGTTTTTCCTGTGGGGGATTGGGGTTTTCCGAGATGAACCAGGCTGCGGTAGCGAGGATGGCGATGACTGCTAGAGCGGCTGCTTTCATTGGGAAATCCGGGGAGGTGTGGCGAATGAAGACTTGGAATGTGGTTTAAATTCTTCGAATTCAAGCTGGGACTGGTTCTGTGGTTGGAAGGGCTTCTTCGGATTCCTCCGGGATGATGCCATCGAAGCGGAGCAGGCGGGCGCTGTTGAAGATGACGAAGAAGGCGCTGAACTCGTGGAAGAAGGCGGCGGCGACTGGGTTGACGAAACCGAGGGAGGAAAGGGTGATGGCGATGATGATGAAGGTGAATCCGCAGAGCAGGTTCTGGTTGATGATGCTAACGGTGCGGACGGAGAGCATCAGAAGATCCGGGAGGCGGCGGAGGTCGTTTGACATGAGGGCGACATCCGAGGTGTGGATGGTGACGTCGTTTCCGAGGGCGCCCATGGCGACTCCAAGGTCGCCTTCCGCGAGCGCGGGCGCGTCGTTCAGGCCATCGCCGACGACCATGACTTTGCGTCCGGCGGCTTTGAGCGCGCGGATGTGGGCGAGCTTGCCTTCCGGGAGGCAGTTCGCTTTGAAGTCGGTGATGCCGACGTGGGCGGCGATGTTCTGGGCGACCTCCGTCCTGTCTCCGGTGAGCATGACGAAATCGGTGATGCCGAGGGCGCGGAGGCGGGCGAGGGTTTCCCGAGCTTCCGGGCGGATGCGGTCTGCGAGCAGGAAGGTGGCGACGTGTTTGCCTGCGATGGCGAGGAGAACGAGGGAGTGGCGGGTGTGCTCCGCGGTGTTTGTGCGGATGGTGATGCCGGACTCCTCCAGAAAAGAGGGTCTGCCGATGAGGATTTTTTCCCCATCGATTTCCCCTTCGAGGCCCAGGCCGGAGTGCTCGGTGAAGGCGGTGACGACGGGTCGCTCGCTTTCGGAAACCGCTTGGGAAATGGCGCGGGCGACGGGGTGGTTGGAGCGGCTTTCGATGGCGGCGGCGATGCGGAGGGCGGTGGCGGGATCGGTTTTCTCTCCGTGGACGAGGGTCTCCTCGAGTTCGAGTTTCCCGGAGGTGAGGGTGCCGGTTTTGTCGAAGACGACGGTATCGACCATGCGGGCGGATTCCAGGTGGCGGACGCTTTTGATGAGCAGGCCCATGCGCGATCCGGCGGCGATGGCGGAGACCATGGCGGAGGGGCTGGCGAGCACGAAGGCGCAGGGGATGGAGACGACGAGGACAGCGATGGCTCTTTCGATTTCCTGGGTGAAAAGGAAAACTGAGGCGGCGATGAGGAGGATGAGGGGCGTGTAGTAGCGGGCGTAGTCCTCTGCGAGGGAGATGATGGGCGCTTCGGATTCCTTGGCTTCCTCAATGATGGAGCGGACGCGGCCCATGACGGTTTCATCGCCCGCGCCGGTGACACGGGCGGTGATGGCTCCGTTGAGATTCGAGGTGCCGGCGAAGATTTCCGAGCCGGGGGCGATCTCGACGGGGACGGATTCGCCGGTGATGCGGGATTGATCGACGAGGGCTTTTCCGAAAATGACGGTGGCATCCGCAGGGATGTTTTCGCCGGGGCGGATGTGAATTTCATCACCTACTAGAAGTTCCGTAGATTCGATTTCTTCTTCGGTGCCATCCCGGACGCGGCGGGCGCGGATGCGGGAGAGGGAGCGCAGTTTCGCGAGAGCCATCTCGACACCGAGGGTGGTGCGTTCCTCTAGCATCTGGCCGAAAAGGAGGATGATGGCGACGATGCCGCCTGTCATGTATTTCCCGGTGGCGAGGCAAGCGGCGAGGGCGAGAACGACATACTGATCCATGTAAAACTGGGTGGCGGCGAAGCCGGTGGAGCGGATGGCGGAGACGATGCCGGTGACGATGGGCACGGCGACGATGAGCGCTCCGGCGAGTGCGAAGCCGCTGGCGAGAAACGGCTGATCCGGGCGGAGCAAGCCGATGCAGGCGGAGGCCAGCATGAGGGAGGTGGCGATGAAAAGCAGGATGAGGCGGTGGCGCGTGGCCGCATCAAGGGCGTGGGGATTTTCCATGGATGATAATCAGCGTGAGTATTGGGGCGATGGCTCCAGGGTGATGGTGGGGCTGGCCTGGGAGGCGGGGACGAGGGTGCGGGAGTGGACGTGTCCCATGACGGTATCAAGGGACTCGCGAAGGATGCGGCGGGAGATGAGTTCGGGATCGCGCTGATACTGGGCAAGTAATGAGGAAAAAGATGCGCTTTCGCCGGTGGCTACTGCGACGAGTCCTTCGCTGTGGCCTTGGGCGCGATAGATGATGGAGGCGGCTTCGCCCCGGCTTTTTTCGACAGACTCGGCAGTGTATTGGCGGGAGTTCTCGTAGAGGGTTTTGGCGAATTGGCGGGCGTTTGTGACATCCTCGAAGGAGGCGAGAACTTGGGATGGTGGGGAGAGTTCGAGGATATCGATGCCGGAGATTCTTAGGCCGAGCTTGAGGCTATCGGTTTCCGTTTGGACTGATCTCATGGCGGCGGTGGATAGTTCGCCACGGGCGGAGGTGAGGCTTTGGTCGATGGGGCGGCTGGCGAGCTGGGCGGAAATGGCGCGGTAGGAGAGGTTTTCTAACAGTGCGTGAATGCCTTCGCCAGCAGAGGCGTAGAGAAAAGGATCCTCGATGCGGAAGCGCAGGGTAAAGCGACCCTGGATGATATTGGAATCTGCCGTGATTGAGTAGCCGTGGAGGATTGGATCAAGGGTGGCGTCCGGTGGGACTTCGTAACGGACGGCGGCTGCCCCTCCGTTTGCGCTGTTTTGGACGGCGGCGGTGAGTTGCTCGTTGGTGAGCGCCACCTGTACGTCGGGATCCGAAATTTTGTTTCCGAGCAGCGACCACTTGTTGAGCGGAAGGGATATTTCCTTCCCTGTCTCGAAGCGGACGAGGCGGTCGAAGGGATCGGGCAAGCCGATCATGAGGCCTGGGCCGTGGACTTTCGGCTGGAGTTTTCCAAACCGGAGTAGCAGGGCTTTTTCCTGGGGTGGGATGGTGCGGATTCCGGAAAGGGCGTAGCCGATCAGGAGGATGGCGAAGACCCAGCGGGCGTGGGCTGTTAGATTTTTCAGAAGGACGAGAAGGGCGTGGACTGCCTTGCCTTCCTGGCGAATGGATTTCATGGCGGGATCAGTCGCGGGTGGGGAGGGTGGAGGCGGCGTCGGTGAGGGATTCGCGGGGGCGTGGAGCGGTGAAAGGCGGGGGGAATCTTCGGTGGATTTCAGCCAGTGGAGCGGGGCGACGGAGGTGTCGAGAACGAGGGTGGTGTTTTTATCAATGATGGTGCGCAGGCTTTGGAGCTCGCGCAGGAAGCGGTAAAACTCAGGATCCTTGCCGTGGGCGCTGGCATAGATTCCGGCGGCTTTCGCCTCGGCGTCACCACGGATTTTTTCGGCCTCGCTTTTGGCTTCCGCGATGAGTCCGGTGGATTCCTTGTCGGCTTCCGCTTTCATTTCACCGGCTTTGGCGCGGCCTTCGGCGCGGAACTGGGTGGCTTCGCGTTTGCGCTCGGCGCGCATGCGGCGGAAGACGGATTCCGTGTTTGCCTGGGGGAGCTGGATCTGGGTGATGCCGGTGGAGAGGAGGGCGATGCCTAGCTGGGAGGTGGCGTCCGGGGCGGCGAGGTTGAAGATTTCCCGCTCGATGCTTTCGAGGGATTTTCCGGCGGAGACGAGGTCGGAAAATGCGTGGCGACCTAGGACGGAATTGCGGGAGCTGGTGACGAGGGCATCTAGCTTCCGGTTGGCGGTTTCCACATCTTTTACGGAGGTGTGGAATTTCAGCGGATTGTCGATGCGCCAGGTGAAAAACATGGGGACGATGACGTTGCGCTGATCGGTGGTGAGTGTTTCAGAGATGCGGATATCGGCATGCTGGAGGCGGCGGTCCATACGCACGACGCTGTCGACGGGGCTGGGGAATTTCAGGAAAAATCCGGGGTGGTCGAGGATGCGGACGGGCTTGCCGAAGCGGAGGACCACGGCTCGCTCGGTCTCGCTGAGGATGAAGCCGCAGGCGGAAATGGCGACGACGAGGCCGATGCCAAGAATGAGGGCAAGGCGTAGGGAGGTGATGCCGTGGCGGGAGGTTTTTTCAGGGTTCATCTATTCAGGAGGTTGTCGGGATCGGCGGGCATGGAATCGATGGCCGGAGCCTCGCCTTGGCCGGTTTTTAGGTAGCCCTCGATATCGAGATCGAAGGAATCGAGCAGGCGGGCGGGGCTGGGCACCAGGCTCTGGTGAGCGGGTGGGGTATCGGTCATGAAGTCGGGATTGAGAACTTTGCGGAGATCGAGATGGGTGGGCATGTCGGTGCGCATGGCGTCGTCGAAAATGGCTTTTTTCGCTCCAGCGAGGCAAGAATCAAAGATGCGGTAGCCCTCACGGAGATCGTAGAGCGCGGGACTTTCCCGGCGTGCCTGGCTGAGGCTGACGAAGCGGGAGGACTCGCCGATGGCACGTGCGAGGCGGTTTTCAGCGTTGGCGTTGGCAACGGTGATGGTTTCCCTAGCGGTGCCGAGGGCGCGGGTGACGATGTCTCGCTGGTAGCTTTCGCCATCGTGGATGTAGGCCTCCTTGTCCTCCATCGCGGCGACGACATCTTGGAAAAACGGGGCGACTTCCACGGGCGGGTGGATATCGCGAAGATAAACGGACTCGATGCGGAGGCCGCTGTGGAGGCGGTCGAGTTCCTGCTGGAGGGTGGTGTGAAATTCCCGGCGCATGGACTCGCGGGCGGTGGTCATGATCTCGGCGGCGGGGCGACGGACGGTAAGGGAGAGCAGGATGCGCTCGCCGATATCGCGGAGGAGTTTCTCGGGATGGCTGGAGGAGCGGAGGTAATCGGCGGCGTTTCCGATGCGGTAGAAGATGGGCACGGAGATGGAAAGGAAATCATCGCCACCACCGACGAGGGACATGGCCTCGCCCTCGTAATGGGCGCGCTCCCAGAGGATGGGTTTGCCGGGATCTGATCGGAATCCGAGCACGCTCTCCCTAATCAGGCTGGTCTCGACGGTGCGCACCCCTCCGAAGGGATAGGGCAATGAGACATGCAATCCCGCAGAAAGAGGCGCGTCTTCCCACTTTCCGAGACGATGGCGGACACCCTGGCTACCGGGACCGATCTCGTGCAGGGTGGTGCTGGCGAAGATGAACGCGAGAACGGTGAGGAGTAGTGCGGGAAGCGAATTCCGGATGGTGGGCCACATCCACATTTCCGGAAGTTTCAGAGAAAACTCGTCGGCGGAAGAGGCTTTGGAAGGAAGGAGAGCGCGCCAGTTTTTCCCGAACCAGCGGAAGAAAAAGAAGGTTCCCAGAGCCGGAAGCTGCGGCCAATGGCGGCGGGGAGTGTAGAGCCGGGTGAGGAGTTTTAGGAGGGAATCCAGAGAAACAAGGAGGCAGAAAACGGAGGCACAGATGGCGAGAAAAGAAGCGAGGGAGAGCGCGATGAAGCGATCTGCGAAGAGGAATCCGGCGGCGATGAAATGGATAATGACGACGAGCTGGGTGAGCTTTGCATCGAGATCGCGCCGGAGGTTGTCCGGATTCAGCCCGCTGAGAATTCCGAGAAAAGCGGAGGCGATCCCGAGGATGATCGCCAGAACGGGAAAGACGACAGGGAGATCGGAAACGACGGGGAACCGGGTGCTACCTACCGACAGCCACCAAGCCGATATCAGGATACCGATGGGAGCGGCGATGGCATTGCCGCGAGAAAACAGAGCGGCGAAAACGAGGGCGAGTGCAGCAAGAGGCAGGAGCCAGAGATGCGGCCCACTGGCTGCAAGGATGGCTAGAAACGCAGCTTCCGCGCAGAGAAGTGCGGGCTGGAGACGGATGCGGATACGTGTCACTGGTGGTTCGTTTGCAGGAAACAGGAACCGCCCGGGGATAGGACCCGGACGGTTCGGACTTTCAAACAGAGATGTCTTCCCTGGGAACTAGAGCTTGGGACGGAGGATGAGGATTTGGCCGTCTTCCGCGTAGCGGGTGCGGAACTGCGCGCCGGTGAGTGGGGCGCTGTTTTCGTCCACAGCGGTGGTGCGGCCGGATGATCCTTGATTGTGGCCTTGGACGTTGATGACGAATGTGCCGGGGCCGAAGATGGCGCTGCTGTCAATCACGCCAGAGGACTCGAAGCGGCCTGCGTCGAAAAACCCGCTGGCGAGACCGTCGCGGGACTCAATGGCGGAGTAGTTGAAGGTACTCTGGAGTTTGGCCGCGTTTCCGTTGTTCCGGTCGAGCGTCCAGACTCCGCTGTTGCGGGCGTATTTTGTATAGACGGCGTTGGCGGGGCTGTTGGTATCCTCGCAGATGACGATGGTGCTGCCGGAGATGGCGAGGTTATCGATGCTGACAGGGAAATCCTGTCCTGCGTTGATGTCCCCACCAGTGTAGTTTCCGAGCGAGCCTGTGCCAGTTCCGCCGATTCCGCCGGTAGCCGCGCCGACATAAGTGCCACCGGGAGTGACGATTTCATCCGCGTTATAGACCACGGACATGGTGCCGTTTGCGATGGGATTGACCGGGTTCATCTGGATCTCGTAGAGACGCCCGAGCATGTTCGGGCCGGAACCGCCAGTGGTGGCGAGGAAGAGCGAACGGGTCGGGTTGGCGGGATCGAACTCGGCATCCTCCACACGGACGAAACCGAAGGCTCCGGCGTCGTTTCCAGCGGCGACGAGCTGGGCGGCGGTGAGGGACTCCACGTTGGGGATCTCTACCCATTTCACGGGAAGGCTTCCGGTGGTGAAAGTGCCCGCGTTGTGCTGGGCATCGCGTCCGGCGAGGACGTAGGTCTTCACGTTGGAGAGGCCGTTTTTATCAAGGACGCTGCTGGAGCGGCGTTGTTTCGTGCCGACGTGGAGATAGACGTAGGAAGGGCTCCCGGCATCTTCCGTGGAGACGATGACGGTTTTCGCATCGCGGCGCGGCTGCACGCGTGTCGTTTCCCGTGCGACCCTGCCGAAGAAGGGTAGGGTGTACATTTTCCCATCTGCGACAACCACTGATTGGGAGCCTGCGGAATCGTAGTTTTCGCTGCCGGATTCCTCGTTGGTGAAGAAAAGTGGGCGATCCATTCCCTCAGCCGGGCCGGCGAAAGAACCCGAGCAGAAGCGAGTGAAGGCCGGGCCGGACGCGCCGCGCGGTGCGTCACTGGATGCGAAGGTATTTCCGAAAAACAGCTCTTTGTGGGCTACGGAACCGCTGATGAAGCCACCATCCGCGCTCATGGAGTAGCGGGAAACGAAGGCACCGCGATAGGTGGCCTGGCCTGGGAGTGGGGTAGTCTGCACGCTGCTGTTCGTCTCGTGGGCCACGAAGAGGATATTCTCCCCCGAGACACGGTCCTTGTAGAGACCCATCGCATCCGGAATGCCGGCGAAGGCGTATGGGGAGGATGGCGCGCCGGTTACTGGAACCATGTCGCCAACTGTCATGATCGGCTCGAATACGAAATCCGAACCGGGTGTCGCGAGAAGGTAAGGGACTTCGGATGTTTTGAAACCCTGCGCGAACAGGGGCGAGACCAGGGCGAGCCCGGTGAGTATGGATGTGGTAGTTTTCATAGGTATCTGATGCTTGTATTTGGAGGAAATGTCTTCAGGCGCGGCGACGACGTAAGAGAGCGAGAGCGCCCATGAGGCCGAGCAGTGCGGTGGACGGCTCCGGCACGGTGATGGCGACAAGACCGGTGCCGAAGGAGCCGCCAGAAGTGGCCGCACCGGTGAACGGATCGATGGAATACAGCTCCGAAGTAAGTCCGTCACCGGACAGGGCCGCCCATAGATTTCCATCGAAATCAACCGTCAGGCCACCCAGTCCGGTCACGGAAGTATTTAGGGATCCGACTGTGAAGATCTCGCCACTGGCTGGATCAAAGCCCTGGGCAAGGGTGCCTGTCACGGAATCAAGGTAGTATGCGGATCCAAAATCAGGATCGACTCCGACTCCAAAAATGGACGGCGTGGACATCTCGTTCGCATCGCCGACACCGTAGAAGAGGTTGGGATTCTGTGTGACCGCCCCGGCGGTGGAGAGGTTGAAGCTTTCCCCGGAATCATCCGCGTAGAGGAACCCGCCGGTGAAAGGATCGTAGGACATCCCGGCATCGAAACCACCGGGGGCGAAGGTGTTGTTCAGCAAGGTAGCGAAGCCGTTGGAACCGAGGCTGTAAAAATTCGCGTTGCTATCGACCCCGAAGAACTGCCCAGTGTCGGGGTTGTAGGAAAGATTCGCCACGAAGGCGAGCGGATCGGGAGTGACTCCATCGGAAGCGAACAATCCGGAGACCATGCTGGATGAGATGAAGACGGAAGGGTTGGACGAGTCGAAACTGACGAGTTCGTTCTCGGTGGTGATGCCATGGAGGATGACGGCCTGGGATGCGGTGCCGAGCGCGAGAAGCGAAACGACGGCTAAGGAGGTAGTTTTCATACGTTGGTGTGATTTGTGAGAACGCAGGGAGATCCGCTGCGTTCAGGGCACAAAATGCCCGCGAGTTCGGATCCGGCGACATTTCAAGCGGGACGAAAATGCCACGTGAAACTTTCGCCACATGGTGGACCTGCGTGCCAACTTTCGAAGCGACGGATTAATCTACTAGTATTGTAGTAGAATGGAGCGCCGCGGTAAATTCGCGCGATCACGATGACACTAAGTCTGGAGTGATTGAGATGCTCTATCTCCGCTTTGCCCGGAGGTTGTTAAGCGGAGTTTCCAAGTATTTCCAGGAAATGACAGTCATGGCCCAGGTGAGGGCGGCAAAGGCGGCAGTGCGGAGGGCTGCTTGCGGGATGGTGTCCGCGTACGGACCCATCCAGAGGAAGGGGATGGTCTTTCCGAGGATGATGGGCGCGAGATTGTGGTAAAGATAGATGCCGTAGGAGAGCAGCCCGACTTTCTGGAGGAAACGTGTTTCGAGAAATTTGCCAGCGAGATTGTTCCAGCCGATGGAGGCGGTGGCGATGACTCCGCAGAGGCCGAAGGAGAGGATGGTGGAGTAGAGCGGGCCGATGTTGTTTGGCGGGAGGCTTATGCCAAATCTCGGTCCCAGCTCGACTAGAAAATAGAAACCACAACCGATCACACCCAGGATTTTCCACAGGCGGGAGGAGAGTGGGAAGCCTTGATGAATGGCGAGCGCCATGAGGCCGCCGATCCCGAAGAAGTCGAACACCCCCCAACTGATTTTTCCCGGCCAGATGAAGGGCGGCATGAGCAGGTGCTCGAAGTAGCGGGAGATCGGGGCCATCGCCGCGAAGAGGATCATGGCGTATGAGAGGAAACGGCGGGGGGTGAGCCAGATGACGACCGGCCAGAATAGGTAGAATTGCTGCTGGATGGCAATGGACCAGAAGTGCGAGGTGCCATGGGGCCATTCGCCGAGTAGGGCGATGTGGAAATTGGTAAGGTAGAGAAGATACCAATGAAGATTGTGCCAGAGCTTGGGGGCGAGGAAGACGAAGGCGATCGCGAGCGCGACGTAATAGGGCACGATTATCCGGAGTCCGCGTCTCCACTGGAAATTTTTCCATGCCTTCCAGCGCCATGGTTCGCCGGTGGATGCGGCCTCGGCTTTATCGCGACTCCGGAGCAGGGATCCGGTGATGAAATAGCCGGTCAGAACGAGAAATAGATAGAGTCCGATCTCGTAAGGGAGCCCGAAATTCCATGCCTGTGGCACCCAATGGTCCCAGCAAATGCCGAGCATCGCGAGGGCTCGGAGGCCATCGAGTTGGATCGCGCGATTGGTAGGTGGTGGGGGCATGGCTTTTCGGGATCGGTGGCTTGATAAGCCATCGAAAGCAAGCGCTCCGTCGCTATTTCTTCTTTTTCTTGCGATTCGCCGAGGGATCGTAGTCGGGATTGGGAGTTGGCATTTGGGCTCCCACGGATTTCCTCCAGTCATCGAGTTCTTTGGCCAGCTCTTTGGTCTTTTCAGGTTGCTTGGAGGCGAGGTTGTTTTTCTCGTAAGGGTCTTTTGCGAGATCGTAGAGCTCAAGGCTGTGGTCTTCGTAGTTTTCCAGCAGTTTCATATCTCCGTGACGGACCGCGCCATAGGGAAGGGTGCGGTGGTAGTGGGGGTAGTGCCAGTAGAGGGATTCACGGTCCAGGCCGGATTCGGGATCTGTCAGGAGATTCGCGATGCTGATGCCATCCTGGTGTTGCTCCTGGAGAAGAGGTAGACCGGCGATTTCCAGAATAGTTGGGAAAAAGTCCATGCCGATCACGGGAGTTTTGCAGCGAGATCCTTCCGGGATTTTCCCTGGCCATTTTGCGATGAGTGGTTCGCGCACGGCACCTTCGTGGGATAGTCCCTTGTAGTCACGTAGGCCTCCTGTGGTTTGGTCGTAGTCACCGCCGTTGTCACCGGTGAGGATCACCAGGGTGTTGTCGGCGATTCCCATTTCCTTAAGTTTCGTCATCACGCGACCGATGCTGGTATCGAGGCTTTCGACCATCCCGGCGCGGACCGGATTGAGGAGTTCGCCTTTCGTGTTTTCGAAGTCTTTGGCCTTCTCTTTGTATTTTGCGACGAGGTCTTTGGGAGCCATCAGTGGGCCGTGGAGCGTGTAGTACGAGAAATACAGTAGGAAGGGTTCATCGCGTTTGGTCTTGTCGAGAAAGGAAAGGGCGGCATCCGTCAGCTTGTCGGTGAGGTAGTCGCCGGGCTGTCCGTCATCCAGACCGGGCATACCGAAGGGGGAGAAATATTTTCCGGGGCCTCTCGGTTGCCCCCACTCGCGGCCTCCCACGTTGAGATCGAAGCCGTGATCTGTCGGGTAGTGCTTCTCAAAATCCGGCCCTCCCTTTGGCATCAGATGCCATTTGCCGAAGAACGCGGTGGAGTACCCGGCCTCTTTCAGCGCCTCGGGCAGGAGCACTCGCTCGTGATCGATCTCCATTTTCCAATCGGGAATCTTGAGTTTTGCATGAGGGCGTTTATGGCCGTCGATCCAATCGGTGAGATGCAGGCGAGCGGGAGCGCAGCCACTAAGAATGGCCGCGCGGCTGGGTGAGCAGACGGTGCAGGCGGCGTAGGCATCGGTGAAAAGCATTCCGTCGGCGGCGAGCTTGTCGATGTTCGGGGTTTCATAGAATTTCGCGCCGTAGCAGCCGAAGTCCCCCCAGCCGAGGTCATCGACGAGGAGAAAGACTACGTTCGGCTTATCGGTAGCGGCTGCTAGGAACTGCGCAGTAGCGAGGAGTAGGATGGTGAGTTTTTTGATCATCGATGGTGAGTTTAGGCGTCCGTGCGGTGGGTGCAATCCGCGTTTAGACGCGGTCAGTTGTGTTCGGAGTCATGTAGATCTGCATGCGAAGTATTGCAAAATGCGGCGGGTAAGACTTTGATGTATTCTGGTTTTCCCCCGTAGTAGCTTGGTTTGGCATGAAGTCTCCTTGGGCACACCGCATGCAATGAAGAATTTTGATATGAAATTAGACACACTACACAAACTATTCGTTCACGAACTCAAAGACATCCATAGCGCGGAGCGCCAGCTTCTGGACGCTTTGCCAAAAATGGCGGAGGCGGCGAAAAATGAAGAACTCAAGGCTGCCTTCAAAACGCACCTGGAAGAAACGAAGGGGCAGATTCTGCGGCTCGACTCGATTTTCAAAGAGCTGGATTTCCAGCCGGGCGGCCACAAATGCGCGGCCATGGCGGGACTCATCGAGGAAGGTGAGGAAATGTGCAAGGCGGACGCCGAGGAACATGTGCGTGACTCCGGCCTGATCGCATGCGCCCAGCGCGTCGAGCATTACGAGATCGCTGCCTACGGAACGGCTGTGGCACTCGCGAACAAACTCGGCATGCGGGACGCGGCGGCGCTGCTGCGCGAGACTCTGGAGCAGGAAGGCAAGACCGACCGCGACCTAACACATCTCGCTGAAAAAATTGTCAATTTCGAAGCGCTAATGGCTGCTCATTGATCCTCGAGTAATTTCGGTATAAAAGGCACCGCGCCCATTCGAGGGCTGCGGTGCTTTTTGTTCATAAAAAACGGACTACCAAGGATGGCAGTCCGTTTTTGGGAGAAATTCACGTCATTCGAAGATGACGCGAATCTGAATTAGATGCCTTTCTTGACGACGTCGTCGAGAAGGTCGATGACGCGATTGGAGTAGCCCCACTCGTTGTCATACCAGCTAACGAGCTTGAAGAACGTGCTGTTCAGCTCGATGGACGAACCCGCATCGTAGATGGAGGAAGCTGGGTCGTGGATGAAGTCCGTCGAAACGACTTCGTCGGTCGTGTAGTTGAGGATACCTTTGAGGTAGGTCTCGGAAGCCTTCTTGAGAGCTTCGTTGATTTCCTTGAGGGAGGTTTCCTTTTCGGTTTTGACGGTGAGGTCTACGCAGGAAACGGTCGGCGTAGGGACGCGGAAGGCCATGCCGGTGAGTTTGCCGGCCACTTCCGGGCAGACGAGGGCAACTGCTTTCGCAGCACCGGTGGTGGAAGGAATGATGTTGATCGCTGCGGAGCGTCCGCCTTTCCAATCCTTCTTGGACGGGCCATCAACGGTCTTCTGGGTGGCGGTGTAGGCGTGGATGGTGGTCATGAGACCTTCCTTAATGCCGAAACCTTCCTTGAGGAGAACATGCACAAGCGGCGCGAGGCAGTTGGTAGTGCAGGAAGCGTTGGAGATGAGGTGGTGCTTGGCAGGATCGTAGTCGCCGTCGTTAACACCTTGCACGAAAGTATGGACGTCGTCGCCTTTACCAGGAGCGGAGATGATGACTTTTTTCGCACCGGCGGTGATGTGGCCTTGTGCGAGTTTGTCTTCGACGAAGAGGCCGGTGGACTCGATGACGATGTCCACGCCGAGCTCTTTCCACGGGAGACCTTCCGGGCTGCGTGCGGAAACGACTTTGATCTCGTGGCCGTTGACGACGATGATGTCGTCTTCTTCGAGTTCAGGGGAGGATTTCTTGGAGGAAACCTCACCGGCGAATTTGCCTTGGGTGGAGTCGTATTTGAGGAGGTAGGCAAGGTTGTCGGCCGGGACGAGGTCACCGACGGCGGCGACTTTGAACGTGGTGCCGAGGTGGCCTTGCTCGACGAGTGCGCGGAAGACGAGGCGTCCGATGCGGCCGAAACCGTTGATGGCGATGGTAGTCATATGTTTGCTTGGTGAAAAAGTCCTAGGACTATTTATAGGTGCTGAGGCCCGGGCTTTTTCCCGGGAAAGCGGCGGGATTGTGCATGAGACGACTGAGTCGTCAACCCCACTCTAGCAAAGCGCGAACTCGGCCAAATTCGCAGATTTACGAAGAAAAAATGACTTTGTATGGCCCTTCCTCTACAATTAGGCGCGAGCGCAGGCCAAGAGACTGCAAGTGGGACTCGTAAGGGAGCTGTCGATTTGCAACAAGATGGAGGGTGCCGCCGCGCCTGAGTGACGTGGCAGCTGCGGTGAGAAAAGCCTTTCCTAGTTCCGTATCCTTTTCTTGTCCGGTGTGGAAAGGCGGGTTGGTGATGATGTGGTGGTATTTCTCGGGGAGTCCGGAAGTTACGTCATGCCAGTGGAAGTCGGCCGGGCCGGTGACATTCAGGCGGGCGCAAGCAAGGGCGCGGGAGTCGGCTTCAAAAAGGTCGATCTGCGAAATTTTTGGAGACCTTTCCAAAGCCATTTTGCTGAGATATCCCCAGCCGGCCCCGAGATCTGCCATATGCCCGTGCAAGGAAGGGGGGAGATGGGCGGCAAGTAGAGCGGAGCCGGGATCGATGTGATCGGCACTGAAAACTCCCGGCTCGACGGTAAAATCGGTGTCTGGAATGAGTCGTGGCTTGGCGAGATCGCGCCAGGTTCCGAGTAGCTCCGCATCCCATGGCTCTGAATTCGAGACGGCAAAGGCGCGGCACTTGTTTTTCGAGACGGAGAAGAGAAGGGGGGATGTTTTTGAAAGTAGTTTTTCGCAACGGGAAGCTCCGGCCGTGTTTGCGAGGGCGACGACGAGTTTGCCACCGGGTTCCAGAAGGTCATGCGCGCGGGCGAAACCAGCGAGGATCTCATCTTTTGATTTTCCAGGGAGGAAAAGGATCGTTTGGAACGTCCCTTGAGGCTCCGAGCAGAGTTCCATCCCGGCAGCTTCGCACTTGGTCGCAAGAGGTTTGAGCGGTTGCCAGGCGGAAACGTTACGGATGTCCGGATGCGGTTCCGCTCCGAGGAATAGAGTCCTGTCGCTACGATGGCAGTGCTCCCTGTAGGCGAGGGCGAGGGTTTCCAAGGCGGGGTTCATCGGCTTTTGTGTGCGGGGAGAATCACCGCTTTTGTTTCACGGGGCGATCTTGAAGTTTTGGTTTTGGAAGCCCTCTGGTTAAGACTGCATAAAAAAATAAAAGCGGCGGTGCCCTCCGCACTCAAAAGGCTGCCGCCCTCAGAGGAGCTTCAGCAGCTCGGTCTCGATGATTTTCTCGCAATCGAGAATCTGCTGAACGCGCCTGGCGCGGGCTTGGTCGGCGAGTTGTTCAAGCGCGTCGATATCGTAGAGATAGACCTCCTCGATCTCGCCGCATGCGTGCTCGATGTCACGCGGCACGGCGATATCGATGAGGAAAAGCGGACGGTATTTCCGGGCACGTCGGACGGACTCGATCTCCGCCGCGTGGATGATCGTATGTGGTGCGCCGGTGGAGGAGATGACGACATCGACGTTTTTCAGCACTTCGAGCCAGTCATCGAAGCGCACGGCACGTCCCTTCATTTCTGCGGCCAGTTCGATGGCTCGGTCGTGGGTTCGGTTCGCGACGATGACTGATTTCGCTCCGCGTGAAACGAGGGCCTGGGCCGTGAGGCGGCTCATTTCCCCGGCTCCGAGGACCATCACCTCGCTGTCCTTAAGGTGGCCGAAGATTTTCTCAGCAAGCTCCACCGCGACGTTGCCGATGGAGGTAGAGCCTTCTTGAATGGATGTCTGGGTGCGGACTTTTTTTCCGATGCTGAAGGATTTCTGGAAAAGCTTATTGAGGATGGGACCGGTGGTGCCAGCGGCGTGAGCGGCTTTGTATGCCTGCTTCACCTGCCCGAAGATTTCCGTCTCCCCGAGCAGCATGGAGTCGAGACCGCTTACCACCTTACAAAGATGCCTGGCGGCTCCTTGCCTTTCATAGCGATAGAATGGCTCCTCGTGGCCGTGGACTTTTTCCGCCAGTCCTTGTTCAAGCCGCGCCATGGTGGAGGCAGCGCACTCTGCGGCGAGGTAAAATTCCGTCCGGTTGCAGGTGGAAACGACGACTCCTTCGGGCGCTCCGGCCATTTCCAGGAGATTCTGCGATGCCTCACCCAGCTTGGTGGTGCCCACGGCAAAACGCTCCCGGACCTCGACGGGGGCCGTTTTGTGATTCACTCCCAGGCAGACCAGTTCCATTTAGACAAAAGCAAAAACTCCGAGTGAAAGGATGAAGAGCGAGACCGCTCCGAGCGCGAATCTCCGACCCGTGATGCCACGCACCCGTTTCACGACCATAAGCGCGACATAGGCACCCCACACTCCGGTGGCGATAAACACGTGCTTCCAGGCGCCTTCCGTTTCATGTGGCATCATGATCCCGGCGATGAGGCCGATGCTAAGAAGCACCATTCCGAGCCACAGCAGGCGCTCGAGTGAGACAAGCAGCTCGCGGACTGGCGGGAGGAAACGAAACAGGCCGCTCTTCAGGTGGTGGTCTTTGAGTTGACGATCCAGCACGAGAAACATCACCCCGGCGACCGCCGCGAGGGCCAGCGCACCGTAGGCGAGCACGGACATCGCGCCGTGCGTTTCGCCCCAGAAAGTCGTTTCGGAAATATAGGTGGGAGTCGGATCCAGTTTTCCCGGCAGCAGTGCGAAGCCTTGGAAAAGCACGACCACCGGCGCAGTGAAAACGCCCAGTAGGGAGATTCGGTAAACCGGCCCAACCAAAAGGAAAAAGAGCGTGAGCGACCAAGCGAGAAAGACCGAGATTTCCGCAATGCTGCGAAGCGGGCAGGCTCCCCTCATTTCTCCGCGTATGCCGAGATATCCGAGCTGGCATAGCATCACGCCAACCATCCACCAAACCGTCCAACTGCTCTTGTGTCCGTGGCTCAAAACCAGCAATCCGCGCACCCCCGCCACGGCGGCGAGGATGGTGGCGGCGATTAGAAACCAGCGGTCCATGCCCATTCAATCGCCCGTGAGAAGAAAAGATGCAAGCCCGGACCCAAAACCCGTTTTCTCCTCCTTTTCACAAAACCCGCATCAGATCTTCACATACCGCCCTCACCGTTCCGGGGTGATGAAGACGATCCTACGAACCCTGCCGGCCCTCGCTCTCGCGACGGGTGTGACTTTCGCCGCCGCCGATACCGAGCCGGCCTCGCCCTATTTTCAGATCCACGGGGAGCACAGGACCGATGTGTTTCCTCTGAAAACCTCGCATGCGGAGGTCGGGATCGCCGGAACCATCGCCACCGTCACTTTGACTCAGACCTATACAAATGACGGCGAAAATCCCATCGATGCGACCTACCTTTTCCCCGCATCCACCGGGGCGGCTGTGAACGGAATGACGATGAAAATCGGCGAGCGGGTGCTGGAGGCAAAAATTGAAAGAAAGGAGCAGGCTCGTAAAAAATTCGAACAGGCGAAGAGCGAGAACAAATCCGCGAGCCTTCTCAGTCAGCAACGCCCGAACCTTTTTCAAATGGAGGTCGCCCGCATCATGCCGGGGGATGAACTCGTTCTGGAACTGCGCTACAGCGAATTGATCACGCCGGTGGACGGCACCTATGAATTCGTGTTGCCGACAGCCATCGGTCCACGCTACGAGGGCGCAGGGAAAGGCGAGAGCTTCGCGAAGAATCCCTACCTTGGTGAGGGTGTGGAAACGGTTGCTACGTTTTCCGTAAATCTCCAGATCGCGACCCCGCTGCCCCTGCGTTCGCTCGCTTGTCTGACGCATTCGACGAAAATCGATTTCACCGACCAAAGCAGCGCGTCTCTCACCCTCGCGCCGACCGCTCCCGATCGGGATTTGATCGTCCGCTACCGACTCGCTCAGGACAAAATCGCTTCCGGGCTGATGCTTCATCAGGGCGTGGAGGAAAACTTTTTTGTGCTACAGATGGAGCCGCCCGCCGAAGTCACGGCCGCGGATATTCCCGCACGCGATTACGTATTTCTCATTGATGTATCCGGCTCCATGCACGGATTCCCTATCAATCTTGCGAAAAAGCTGTTTCGCGACCTCGCAACAACCCTACGTCCGACCGATACGTTCAATGTCGTCTTTTTCTCCGGCGGAAACGACGTGCTCTCAGAAGAACCCCTGCCCGCCACGAAGAAAAACGTCGGGAAAGCCATCGCCATGATGGACCGCCGCAGTGGCGGAGGAGGGACGGAGCTTGCGAGCGGCCTGAAGCGTGCGCTCGCCTTGCCATCGGATCGCGATGTCTCTCGTTCGCTGGTTCTCATTACGGACGGATTTATCTCTGCCGAAACGGAAGCCTTCGAGTTGATCCGCTCCGGCGCAAACGGCACCAACGTGTTTCCCCTCGGAGTCGGCAGCAGTGTGAACCGTCACCTGATCGAGGGCCTTGCGCATATTGCCGGGAACGACAGTTTCGTTGTCACCCATTCGGGGGAAACGCAGGACGCAGTCACCCGCTTTCGCGCCGCGATCTCCAGCCCCGTGCTCACCGGTCTGGATGTGAGATACCGATGGATTCGAAATCTCCGATCTCCAGCCGAGGAAGCTCCCCGATCTATTTGCGAACAAACCGCTGACGCTTGTCGGGAAATGGACCGGGACACCGCGCGGGACCATCACGGTCTCCGGAGTAACTGGCGAAGGCCGAACCTACTCGCAAACCTTCGATGTGGCAGAAGCCGTAAAACAGGCGGCCAGCCCCGCCCTACCCGTGCTATGGGCGCGGGAGACCGTTCGCAGCCTCGCCGATTACGCGGAGCTGACCGGCCAAGAGGATATCATCGAGGAGGTCACTGAGATCGGCCTGAAGTATGAGCTTCTCACACCCTACACGTCGTTCGTCGCCATCGATGAGATGCCAAGGGAAACCGCAGCCGAGGTGATTCCGGTCACCCAGGCAATGCCGCTCCCGCACGGTGTGTCTGGCAAATCGGTCGGTGGCAGCGTCCCGGAGCCGGATACGTTTATCATGATCGCCCTCGTGCTCATCGCGACCACCCTTCTCCGCATTCGATAGATTTTCCTAGCGAAGATGCAATCTACTAGAAACGTAGTGTTCCGCGATCGGACGTTAGGAATCATTGCGCTCCTTTTTGCCGCCGTTCCCGTCATCCGCTGGTATTTTCTCCGGCTCGGTGACGGAGGGGAAACCGAAAGCTTGGTTCCCTTGATCGCGGGCTTGTTCTTCTGTGTCAGAGACAGGAAGAGCCTAGAGCCCTCATCCGCCGGACTCTGGCTGCTCGCGGCCTACGCGCTTACCTATCCGTTTCTCCCTGGATTGGTCCGTGCGACCACCTTTGTGATCGCCCTTTGCCTCGTCGTGGGCGTTTGGAAAAAGCCCGGCCCCGTCCTACTATTTCTACTAGCCCTGCCGTGGTCCGCTTCGTTGGATTTTTTCCTCGGCTATCCGCTGCGCCTGCTCACCTCGTGAACGCCGAGTTTCTCGTAGGCATCACAGGCACGGAAATCACCCGCCAAGGAGTTATGCTGCTTCACAAGGGAACCGCCGTTGGAGTCGATCCCGCATGCAGTGGTCTGAACCTACTCTGGAGCACAGGTCTTTTGAGCGGATTGATTGCGGCCATTTTTCGTCTCAATTGGCGCGGGCTCTTTGCACTGTGCCCGGCCGCACTGCTGCTCGCATTGCTAGGAAATAGCTTGCGTGCGGCCATCCTCTTTTATCCGGAAGCCGGTATCGTATCCATGCCTCACATCCTCCATTCCGGAATCGGCCTCGTCGTCGCCGGCTTTGTCTTTCTCCCATTGATCCGACTCGCACGCTATTTTTCCAGACCTGCGGCCATCCCGGGCCCCACCTATATGCTTCCCACCTGGCCTTTGTGCGTGGTCGGCCTGCTCGCGGGGATCACCCCATTCATTTCAAAGCTGGATACAATCGTCACTACCAGTTCTCCCATCGCCCTCACGGAGTATCAGGGACAGGCGCTCACGCAGATACCACTGACTTTGGGCGAAGAGAAATTCTATGGCAATTTTCCCGGATCCATCGCGATCTATGAAGGAGAAGGTTTCAAACTCATCATTCGCAAAGTCAGCCGAGCGACGCGTAAATTGCACCCCGCTTCCCACTGCCTGCGTGCGGAGGGATTTTTAGTCGGAGAGAAATCAGTGGTCGAGTCGGACGAGGGAAAATGGTTGGAGTATTTTGTGGAGAGAAACGGCGACAAATTTCGCGTTCGTGAGAGAGTCGCTAACTCTACCTTAGAGAAAACTGGCCGGAAATTTCCCAATGGTTCTGGCATGCGTTTCTCCATCCCGGAGAAGGGCCGTGGGAGGCAGTGACTTTGATTTCAGGATGACTGCACTGTTGCCGCTGGAACCTTTCCTTTGACCGGGTGAGGATGCGTCCCTATAGCTTGACACGGCGTGCGATAGACGTCCTCCCCAGAATAAAATTTATGAAGCTCTCCATTCTCTCCTGTTCCCCGAAGTGTTATTCCTCCCGTCGCCTGGTTGAAGCGGGGCGAAAGCGCGGCCACAAAATCGAAGTCTTGAACACGCTGCGCCTTTCCATCGGCCTCGATCAGGGCGATCCAGATCTCTATTACCATGGGAAAGCCATTCGCACGCCGGATGCCATTCTTCCTCGTATCGGCACCTCCATCACTCGCTACGGCACGGCCGTTGTTCGCCAGTTCGAGCAGATGGATGTCTATACGCCGAACACCGCCGCAGGCATCAGCAATTCCCGCGACAAGCTCCGCTCGCTTCAGATCCTTTCCCGCCACGATGTGGGCATTCCCACCTCCGCTTACGTCGATGACAAACGCGATGTGGAAGACGCCCTGATGCGCGTCGGCGGTGCACCCGTCATCATCAAGCTACTTGAAGGCACCCAGGGAGTCGGCGTGATCCTCGCGGACAAGATCGAGATTGCAAAAGCCATCGTGGAAACGCTGCACAGCACCAAGCAACAAGTCCTACTCCAGAAATTCGTTGCAGAGAGCAAAGGAAAGGACGTCCGCGCGTTCGTCATTGGAGACCGCGTCGTCGCCGCCATCCGCCGCGTCGCTCAAGGCCAGGAATTCCGCTCGAACGTCCATCGCGGCGGAAAAGCCGAATCCATCACGCTGGATCCCGCCTACGAAGAGGCTGCAGTGCGCGCCGCTCAGATCATGGGTCTCCGCGTCTGTGGAGTTGATATGCTTGAGGGCAAAGACGGCCCACAGATCATGGAGGTAAATTCCTCTCCCGGCTTCGAAGGCATTGAAGGAGCCACCGGCCTCGACATCGCTGGCGAGGTGATCGACTACATTGAGGATCAGGTGCAGTTCCCGGAAATTGATATCCGCCAACGGCTTACCGTTTCCCGGGGATATTCCGTTGCCGATATACACATTCCAGACGGCAGCACATTTGCCGGGATGACCATCGAGCAGACGGGCCTAAGGGAGCAGGACGTTGTTGTCCTCACCTTGCGCCGCAAGGGTTCCGTCATTTCGAATCCGAAAGGATCCCGCGTTCTCGAAGCGGACGATACCATCCTCTGCTACGGAAAATCTGAGCACATGAAAGGCATGATCCCCGCGAAAAAGAAAAAGCGTAGGAAAGTGAAACGGCTCCCGAAAGCGACGGAATCTGAAACCCCGAATCCATGAGTATGATCATCGGTTGGCGCGAATGGGTCGAGTTTCCGGACTGGTCCATGCGTCTGAAAGCGAAGGCAGACACTGGAGCGAAAAGCTCCGCGATCGACTGCGCGGAAATCACCGAGTTACCTGGAAATCGCGTACGTTTTACCGTCCGTCTGGACCGGAAGGACAAGAAGCTCATCAAGCTGGAAGAGGACATCAAACTACGCAAACGCGTCCGCTCCTCCACCGGCCATCCCACTGATCGGATTTTTGTAGAAACCACCCTGCTCCTGGCGGGAGTGGAGAAGAAGATCATCGTTTCGCTTGTTTGTCGGAAACGCATGATCCATCGCCTCCTACTGGGGCGTGAAGCCTTGGGAGGAGATTTTCTAGTGAACTCCTCAGTGGACCATTGGGCGACTCCGAAGAAGCGGTTGAAAAAGAAGGGCTGACAACTCTTCTAGGCCGCAAGAACATGGCATTCGATTTCGACATCAGAAACCGAATCAGAATGAAGAATTTATCCGTCCTGTTCATTTCAATACTCCTTCCGATCGGTTTCCTCTCCGCAGCGGAAAAGCCGAACATCTTGTTCATCATTGTCGATGATCAATCGCCGTTTGACCTGAAAGCCTACGACCCCAACTCCATCCTAGAGACACCCAACATTGACCGGATCGCTCGCGAGGGGATGGTGCTCGATGGTGCGCACCAGCAAGGCGCGTGGACCGGAGCGGTTTGCACCACCTCAAGGACAATGATCATGACGGGCCGGAGTATCTGGCACGCCCCCAGCGACTCACGCGGCACTCCCTCGAACCCGAATCAGGAGGATCCTTCTCTGGTTCCGCCAGATCTCGCGGCATCCAGCCTGCCCGCCGTTTTCAACACGGCCGGATACGAGACAGTCCGAACCTGCAAGAACGGGAATTCCTACGAGCCTGCCAACAAGCAGTTTCAGATTCGTAACGACGCGGTGAAACGCGGAGGCACCGCAGAAACGGGAAGCGAATGGCATGGCGATCGCGTGATGGACTATCTGGCAAGCCGCGAAAAGCAGGACGACCGGAAACCCTTTCTTATCTACTACGGCTTTTCCCATCCGCACGACACGCGCGACGGTACCCCCGAACTTCTCGCCAAATACGGAGCCACCAACCACACCGACCGAGACACTGTTCCTGCAGCAAATCCCAAGCAGCCAGCCCTTCCGGCAAATTGGCTACCGAAACATCCTTTCCCCACCGGCCATCCAAAACTGCGCGATGAGGTCGCCGTCTCCGGGGTATGGGGAAACCGAGATGAGAACACGATTCGCAATGAGCTTGGTCGAGAGTTCGCCTGCTCCGAAAACATCGACATCCAGATCGGCCGCGTGCTCGACAAGCTGGAGTCCATGGGTGAGTTGGAAAATACCTATGTCATCTACACCTCGGATCATGGGATGGCGATCGGTCGTCATGGATTGCAGGGAAAGCAGAATCTCTATGAGCACACGTTTCGCGTGCCCTACATCGTGATGGGTCCCGGGGTGAAAAAGGGTCGCGCCCAAGGCAATATTTACCTGTCGGATACGCTCGCTACCCTTTGCGATTTCGCGGGCATTGATGCCCCGGAAACCAACGAAGGTCTCTCGTTCAATCCTGTCCTAACCGGTGAGAAGAAAACTGTCCGCGATACTCTCTACGGAGCCTATTCGGGCGGCACCAAGCCCGGTATCCGAACTGTGAAAAAGGATGGCTGGAAACTCATCAAAACCGATGCGCTCAATGGGAAAGTTCGTGAGACCCAGCTCTTCAATCTCACGGAAAACCCGGATGAGTTCCTCCCAGAGCACGGAAAAAACGATCCCAAGCTCACTAACCTCGCCACCGATCCCGCCTACGCCGAAAAGCTCGCAGAAATGGAAGCCCTGCTTCTTGCGGAAATGGAGCGATCGGACGATCCCTATCGACTCTGGAATCAGGAGGAGTGAGTCAGCGCCCCGAGGTCTTCTGGTTTTCCCCGAGCTGTTTCAGCGCGTAGTATTTCTGGGTCATCCGGCTCGTCTGCAACTGTGTCGCCACCTCCATCGCCCCGTTTCCGAAACGCCCGAGCTCTAGTTTTTGGAACTTCACGAGCTCCTCCTCTCCGGGATTTTTTTGCGAGTTTAGGAGGTCAACGAGAGCCTGCTCCTTCTCCAGGGAAACGATCTCGATACGCGCCACGAATACGCGTTCGATTTTCTCGGGAACCGGCGTGATATCCAATGGAAGCATGGTATCCGTGACTTTGCGTGGGACGAGGGTGAGAACACGATCTCCACTTTCTCGGAACCACGTCTTTCTCCAAGTCTCCACCATGGCAGAGGCTTCCGCCGGAGTCAGGCCGTCAGAGGCGAGAGCCTTTTTCCACTCCGCAGCCAATTCTGATTCCACTTCGTCGAGCGGACGGTCTGGGTTCGAAAAGGAGACTTTGGAAAGGTTCTTCGGAGGCTGGTCGTCTTGGGATCTGCCGGGAATTGCCGGGATGGGAAGCCAAGCTGCTTTTCCATCACGCACACGTAGCGCGACGGCAAACGGGATCGCCTGATCGGTGTGGTTCGTTACGGTTAGCTCATCGCCCTCCATCATCGTATGGATCGGGACGTAGCCGTTGCCCGCTCCACGGTAGAAAATGAATTTTTCGACCTGTGGGAAATGGGGCTGAACCTTGAGTCCGGGAACCTCTTTCAAATGAGATTCGAAAATCCATGCCTCCGGCACCTCGCGGGCGGCCTCGTAAGGCTCGGGATGTTCCGAGTCCGGAATGACGGGAATCTCCGCGAGTGCCTCCTTGGCCGTTGGCGAGTGGAGCGTGCCCGACCACTTTCCGCCGACAAACAGGCCGGCGATAGGATCGACGTTCACCTGACCACCGTGGCTGAATGGGAAAGTCTCGCTGATCGTGCCGCTCTCAAACGTGACCTCAACGGACACCTCCATTTCCTTCTCCGGGTAGAAATAGATCACCGGAGTTTCCATCCGGACCTTCGCAAAGCCCAACTTGCCCGACGTCGGTTTACTCACAAAATCAGGGAGCTGCGCGAGTTCCCCAAATGAAGCATACCAAGGCACCTGATATCCATTCGATCCTGCGAGCATCGTGAACGTCCCCCACTCATGGACTTCAAGGGCGCTGGCGAATTGGCAAAGGGCTAGGCTCGCGAGGATCGTGGTCTTCATTCCCACGATTCCATCAGGGATTTCCGGGAGTGTCTGTAACGGGAGTGTAAATTCGGCGAATGGGATCAACGTCCCTCGGTATTCGCACGCAGCCATGCGGCGAAGTCTTCCTCTGAGATTTCGCCTGCGGCGAGGGCGAGCATTCTTAGGTAGCGCTCTGTTCGATCAGCGAGCAGCTCTAGGCCGTTCCATTTCAAGAACAAGCGAAATACCACGAACGCTGTGCGCTTGTTGCCGTCCAAAAAGGGGTGATTCTTAGCGATTCCGTAAGCGTATGCGGCACCCAAGGCACAAAGATCCGGCGCGGGATCGCCATAGCTCAACAATTGCTGGGGACGTGCCAAGGCCGACAGTAGAAGGCCTTCATCGCGCAATCCGACTTGGCCTCCGTGCTCTGCGAGCTGCCTTTCGTGAATGGCTTGCGCGATTTTTGGCGTGATCCAGTTCGGCTCGTGGTCCATAGATATTCTAACCTAAACGAAGATTCGTGACCTACTGGGCCAGTTTTCTGAGGACGTCCCGGTCTTCACGCATAATCTCTTCCGCCAGAGACATCGCAGTCGCGAAATCCTTCTCGTACGGAGAGAGTCCGATTCCATCTGGCGTTTCCGTAACGGTCAGCGTATCTCCCTTGGAAACACGGAGCTTCTCCAGCAATTCCTTGGGAAGGATGATACCTGCGGAATTCCCGATCGCGGTGATCTTGACGGTGGTGGCCATGCGAGGAGTATAACGTTCGTTATAACTTTCGCAAGACCATTCCTTTTCATGGGAAGGCCATCCGCCGATCAAATCATCGACTTCACTTTCTCGACGATGCGCCTCGGATTCGGGAGCTGCTCGTTCTCGATGTGCGGGGAGTAGATGGCTGGGGCGTCGATTGTGCAGACGCGCTTGATCGGGGCGTCGAGTTCGTCAAAGGCGTGCTCTTGGATGAGGTGGGAAACCATCGCGGAAACACCGCCGAAGGGTTTCGATTCATCGACGAGGACGACACGGTGAGTCTTGGCGACGGTGGCGAGGATGGCATCGACATCGAGCGGACGGATGGAGCGCAAGTCGAGGACTTCTGCGCTGATTCCGTGCTCTTCCTGGAGGGTTTTGGCGGCTTCGAGGCAGTGGAGGACGGAGCGCCCGTGGGCAATGAGGGAGATGTCCTTACCTTCGCGCTTGATGTCCGCTTTTCCAAGTGGGATGACAAAATCACCGTCGGCGGGATCGGGAACCTCGCCTTCGTTTCCGTAGAGAAGGGTGTTTTCCATGACGTACACGGGATCATTGTCGCGGATGGCGGCTTTCATGAGGCCCTTTGCATCGGCGGGAGTAGCCGGGGAGCAGACTTTCAAGCCGGGGAAAGCGGCGAAGAGACCTTCGGGAATGTGGGAATGGGTCGCGCCGACATTGGTGCCGCCGTTGGCAGGGCCGCGCACGACGATGGGGCAGTTGCAAAGTCCACCGGACATGTAGCGCACGCAGGCGGCGTTGTTCACGAGTTGGTCGAAGGCGACGGAGTGGAAGGACCAGAACATTAGCTCCATCACTGGACGGACGCCGAGCATGGAGGCGCCGATGCCCATGCCGATGAAGCCGGCTTCGGAAATGGGGGTATCGACAACGCGCTTGTCGCCCCATTTGTCCCAGAGTCCTTGGGTTACTTTGTAGGCTCCATTGTATTGGGCGACTTCCTCACCCATGATGACGACGTTTTCGTCGCGGGCGAGTTCTTCGTCCATGGCTTCACGGAGGGCTTCACGATAGGAGAGAGTGCGCATAATAAAATGGGAGATAGGGGAAAATTTCTGGTGAAGTGGTTTAGGCGAAGAAGTGGTGGCCTACTTTCGAGGCTTCGGTGTCGTTGTCGGTTTCCCAATAGACGTCAGTGGAGATGTCCTCAATGGTCGGGGCGGGGGAGTCCTCCGCGAATTTCACGGCGGCCGCCGTCTCTTCCTTGGCGGCGGCGTTGATTTGATCGATCAGTTCCTCGGTCAGCACTCCCTCTTCGAGCAGTTTGTTGCGGAAGACGTTGATGGGGTCGTGGTTGTCCTTGTAGGCTTGGATTTCCTCGGGGGTGCGGTATTTCTTGGCGTTCGCATCCGCGACGGAGTGGCCGTAGTAGCGATAGGTATCGATCTCTAGGACGGTCGGTTTGCTTTCCTTGCGGGCGCGTTCCATGGCGATGTTTGTTTTCGCGCGGACCTCGTAGATGTCGGAGCCGTCGATCACATCCCATTCGATGGCGTAGGCATCGGCGCGTTGAGCGAGGCAGCCGGTGTAGGCGGAGGAGCGGCTCTGGGAGGTGCCCATGGAGTAGCCGTTGTTCTCGATCACGTAAATGACCGGGAGGCCGAAGAGGGAAGCGATGTTCAGGGACTCGTGGAACGCGCCTTGGTTCACTGCGCCGTCACCGAGGAAGCAAAGGCAACAGCCTTCCTTTTCAAGGTATTTCAAGCCGTAGGCGAGTCCGAGGCCGAGTGGTGTCTGCCCGGCGACGATGCCGTGGCCACCCCAGAAATTCTTGTCTGGTGCGAAAAAGTGCATCGATCCGCCCTTGCCCTTGGAGCAGCCAGTCTGTTTTCCGTAAAGCTCAGCCATGCACTCGTTCATGCTCATGCCGGAAGTAAGGGCATGGGCGTGGCAGCGGTAAGCGGTGATGTTGTGATCGTTTTCCCCGCAAAGCGAGAGCGTGCCGACGGCGACGGATTCCTGGCCGATGTAAAGATGCAGGAAGCCTCCCATGCGGCCCTCTTTCTGGTAGTTTGCCAGCGAGACTTGCTCGAAGCGGCGGATGCGAACCATCTGCGTGTAGAGCTCGATTTTTCTCTCGGGAGTGAGGGACTGGTTGATGGGCGAGTTTGCGAAATTGAGTTCAGACATGATCGGCGGATGGATATGGGGGAAATCGGTGTTTGGGTAAGGTCCCGAGGACGGGGCGGCAAGAGTTATCTGGTGGGCAGTGCATGGCGGGCGGGTGCCGGAGCGGGCAGAGCAAGGCGGGCGGAGAGGAAGACGGCAGTAAATAGCACGTTGGCGGCGGTCATGTTTCTAAGAAACACCCAGTTCGGGATTTCGCTCAATGCGGGGCCGGTCCATAGAGACTGCCAGAGACCCGTGTGGTTTTTCGCATAGAGTGGGCTAAATGCCCACGCGAGGCCGTTTGTAATGAGGTGGAATGTGAGGGCGGCTGCGACACTTCCGAGAAGCAGGGTGCCAAAATTCCCTTTCGAAATAGCCTTTCCGAGAAAGAAGGTAGCGGCGAAAGCGAGACCGGTGGTGAAAAGAACGCCGGGTGTGATCCACGAGGCATTTCCCGCAATCAGAGCAGGTGCCGGGTAGGTCAGTAGCCATGCGCCGAGTGGGATCGCCCATCCACGCCAACCGCTTGCCATGAGAGCTCCGCAGAAAAACAGGGCGGCGAGTGGCTGGAAATTCGGGAACGTTTCCGGAAACAAGCTTCCCACGAATCGGAAAACGATCAGGAGGACGAGGATCAGCGCAGCAGGCGCGTAACGGTGCATAGGAAAAATCTATGCGCGGGACCGGGCACGGGGCGAGGCGAAATTTTCCAGGCAGGGATTTTTCACCGGATTTCCCCACGTTGCCGGAAAATGTGGCCAATCGCCCGAACACCACTACATGTAGTAGGCCCATGGGAAATAACTTGGGATTTCGGTGACTGAGTACTTGCCAAGGTGAGGTGAAAACGGAAACTCGACTCACGCACAAGCGTGCGCCCCTCTTATGAAGTTCAGTATTTCCAAAGACGTATTCCTGGAAGGTTTGCAGAAAGTGCAGCATGTCGTCAGCTCGCGGACCACTCTTCCCATCCTTTCAAACGTCCTCCTCGTCGCGAAGGAAGGTCGCCTCGTCTTCACTACGACGGACCTTGATGTGGGGATCACCGGTTCCGTGGAAGCGACGGTCAGCAAAGAGGGTGCGACCACTCTTCCTGCCAAGCGGCTGGTCAGCATCGTCCGCGAGCTGCCCTCCAGCGAAGTCGAGGTAACCGTCGATGCCAAAAACTACGCGACCATCAAAAGCGGACCATCGACTTTCAAGATCATCGGCCTGAGCGATTCCGAATTCCCTCCTCTCCCTGATTTCGCAGAGGCGAAAAGCTTTAAAATTCCGCAAGCGGATTTGAAAAACGGCCTCAAGAAAACTTCCTTTGCCATCTCTACCGACGAGACACGTTACGTGCTCAATGGCATTTTCGCCTCCTTCCGTGAGGGCAAGCTCGCCCTCGTCGCCACCGATGGTCGCCGCCTCGCGATGGCTGACATGGAGTTAGAGTTTCCTGCCTCCCACGAGACCGACGTGATCATCCCTTCCAAAGCGGTTCAGGAGATCCAGCGCCTGCTCGGGGATTCCGGCGAGGTCGAAGTGAAACTCAGCGATAGTCAGATCTCATTCACCGTCGGCGATACCTTCCTTGCTTCCAAGTTGATCGAAGGAAATTACCCGAACTACCGCCAGGTCATCCCCGGCGATAGCAATGAGCGCGTGATCATCTCCCGCGAGCATCTTCTGGAGACCACCCGCCGCGTCGCCATCCTTTCCTCGGACAAATCCAACTCAGTGAAACTCACGTTCACGGAAAACCAGATCGAAGTCAGCGCAAACTCGCCGGACATCGGTGAGGCGCAGGAAGTCCTAGAAGTCGGCTACACCGGCCCGGACATGCAGATCGCTTTCAACCCCGAATTCCTCCAGGCACCGCTTCGCGCACTGGACACGGACAACGTCTATCTCGATCTCATCGATGAGATGAGTCCGGGAGTCCTCCGCATTGATGGCTCCTTCCTCTACGTGCTCATGCCGATGCGCGTGACCAACTGATCCGAATATCATGGGAAGAGCGTTCGAATGCAGGAGACGGGCCAAGGAAACGCGCTGGGCCGCGATGTCCAAGCTATTTCCGAAGCTTTCCAGATCCATCACCCTCGCCGCCAAGGCTGGCGGGCCGGATCCCGAGTCGAACGCGTCCCTACGGGTTGCGATTCAGAACGCCAAGGCGGCGAACCTATCCAAGGAAAACATCGAAAACGCGATCAAGCGTGCCTCAGGAAATGATGCCGCCGACATCACTGAGGTCACCTACGAGGCAAAAGGCCCGCATGGAGCACTTATTGTCGTCGAGTGCGCCACGGACAATACCAATCGCTCCGTCGGAAATCTCAAAGTCATTCTCGGAAAAAACGGCGGAGAGATCGCACCCAGCGGATCGCTGAATTTCATGTTCGAGCGGAAATCCGTCATCGAGTTTCCCGTGCCCGAGGGCAAAGATCTGGAAGAGCTGGAATTCGAATTGATCGATGCCGGCCTTGAGGAAATGGTCGTTGAGGATGATACGGTGACTCTAGTAGGTGACTATACCTCCTTCGCCAGCCTGACCGCAGCGGTCGAGGAAATGGGAATCGAGATCCGCACCTCTGGCCTAGAGCGCCTGCCGACCCAACCCATCGAGCTGACCGAAGAACAGCTCGCTCAGGTTCAGGATCTGATCGACAAGATCGAGGAGGACGACGACGTGCAAACCGTCTTCACGAATCTCGGGTGAGGAGAGTCGATCATTCCTGTCGGCCGGCAACCCGGGCAATATGTAGAAGGGTTTTGGAAACCCTTCACGGAGGACTGGAGCATTAGCCGGGGTTGTGCAAAGGGTTTTCAAAACCCTTCTACATATTCTTATCCGGCGGCCATAGGGCACGCCGCTCCTTGGACTCACGCCACCTGGAAAGCCGCCGCTTGCTCCGGAGTGAGCTCCACGAATTGCCATGGCAGACCGTTTGCATTCAGATCCGCCATGAACGCATCCGGATCGTGTTGCTCGATGTTCCAGACTCCAGGCTTGTTCCAGCCACCTTCGAGCATCTGCTTCGCACCGATCATGGCTGGCACTCCGGTGGTGTAGGAAATGGCCTGTGACCCGACTTCCTCGAAGCATTTTTCGTGGTCGCAGATATTGTAGATGTAGATCGCTTTCGGCTTTCCGTCCTTCAACCCTGTGATGACGTTTCCGATGCAGGTGCGGCCTTTGGTAGTCTCGCCGAGGTCGCCGGGATTTGGCAGCACGGCTTTGAGAAACTGGAGAGGTACGATTTTCACCCCGTTGTATTCCACCTCGTCGATGCGGGTCATGCCGACGTTCTGGAGAACTTGGAGATGGTTAATGTAGTTCTGGGAAAAGCTCATCCAGAACTGCGCGCGTTTGATTGTGGGGATATGTTTCACCAGCGACTCAAGCTCCTCGTGATACATACGGTAAATCTCGTAGGTACCAACTCCTTCCGGGCAAGTGAATGGCTGGTGCTTCGACATCGGAGCGGTCTCGACAAACTCCCCGTCCTCCCAGTGGCGGCACTCGGCGGTGACTTCGCGGATGTTGATTTCCGGATTGAAATTCGTGGCAAAGGCGCGGCCGTGGTCGCCGCCGTTCACATCAATGATATCGAGCGTGTGGATTTCATCGAAATGGTGTTTCAGCGCCCATGCGGTGAAAACGCCGGTGACGCCGGGATCAAAGCCTGAGCCAAGAAGCGCGGAGATGCCCGCTTTCTCGAATTTTTCCTGATAGTCCCACTGCCATGAATATTCGAATTTCGCGACGTCAAGCGGCTCGTAGTTCGCCGTGTCCATGTAGTCGATGCTGGCCTTGAGGCAGGCGTCCATCAGGTTGAGATCCTGGTAGGGGAGGGCGACGTTGATGAGCAGAACTGCACCCGTTTTCTTGATAAGGGCGGCGGTTTCATCGGAGTTGTCCGCATCGACTTTGGCGGTGGCGATGGTCTTGCCAAAGCGTTGTTTCACCGAGGCGGCGATGTCATCGCATTTGGAAAGGGTGCGGGAGGCGAGGGTGATTTCGCCGAAGGTGCCTGAAAGCATCGCGCATTTGTGAGCGACGACGCTGCCGACTCCGCCGGCTCCGATGATGAGAATATTTTTCATAAAAGAGTTTGTCAGGTTTCAGTGTTCAGTTTTCAGGGAAGACCGATGCTCTGCTGCGGGAGTGTTCGGGGGGATGGCGGGGTTTGGCAAGTATTTCGGCGTGACGATGGGGGAAAATGAAAAAGCCAGTCCCGGATGAACCAGGACTGGCTTTAAAAATAACAGCTTTTAGTTCCTACGGCGGCGTAGAAGGGCAAGTGCGCCGAGGCCGGAGAGGATAAGTGTGGATGGCTCGGGGACGGCTGAAATACGGACTGATCCTCCTCCGAGGTCGGTTACGCTCAGACCATTGCCAGTCCCGTCGAGAATTCTCGATCCGATTTGGCTCATGGCGTTGGCTTCCGTGGTTTGCAGTTCCAGAAAAGAGGTCGAGCTGTTGATCGTCACCGAGCTGTTATTCGCTGACGATCCGGAACGATAGGGTGTTGCTGTATCGAGCTTTAGTAGTCCCTCGTTGATGATGAAATCGTTGTCCGCGGAGCTGAACGCGACTTTCAGCCCACCAGTGACGTTAAGTGTCCCGCCACCGGAGAGAGAAATAGTTCTTCCGCTCCCGTCTTGAATCAGGCTTGAGAGATTTAGTTGGTTGCCGCTTCCGACACTCCAAGAATAGTTGCCTTGTGCCGTTTTCAGATTGAGGGAAACGGCACTGCTGCCAGCACCCGAGCTACTCAGTGTCTTGAAGGTCAGTTGGCTAGAGCCCGATAGATTCCAATTCGACGTGGCGAAGTCGAGTCCACCGACACTGCGGTTCGAGGTAAGCGTTACTGTGCCAGCGATCGCTGCGTTGTCGAATGTGGCGACATCCCTAAAATCGTTGTTCTCAGGAGCAGTTCCACGGGTCCAGTTCGCATCGGTCGCAAACAATCCGTCATTCGACATGTTGTTCCAGATGACAGTAGCCGCAGATGCGGGATTGGATGAGAACGTAAGAACACCAGCAAACAAAAGCGTGGCTGCAGAATACTTGTGAGGAGATCGTTTCATAGTCGGGTTATCATACTGACAATTCAAAACGCATTTTTCAACGAAGTTTTCTGGGTCAGATCTTACTGGTCTGCGGCTGTTTTCGAGAGAGCGGCGATGATCTTGTCCGGGTCATAAACACATCCAGCCCAGGTGCCGCCGGAGACGGACTGGAGGGCGGCCCAGAGGCGGGTGTCTTCGGGGAGATTCGGGTGGGGGGCGATGTCGGGATGGGTGTGGCGGGTGGAGAGGAGTTCGGCCGCGTTTTCCCCGATGAAGTTGATCGAGCCGGTGAGGTCGTTACGGTCGATGAGGATTTCGATGAGGTCTCCATCGCGGAGTTTCCCGATGGGGCCTCCCGCGAGGGCTTCCGGGCCGATGTGGCCGATGCAGGCACCGGTGGAGACTCCGGAGAAACGGGCATCCGTGAGGACGGCGACGGTTTTTCCCCACGGGATGTATTTGAGCGCGGAGGTGAGTTGGTAGGTTTCCTCCATGCCGGTGCCGGCTGGGCCGCAACCTGCGAGGATGATCACGTCTCCGGCTTGCACGGGATTGTCGGATTGGCCTTTGATCGCCGCGATGGCGGCAGCTTCCGAGGTGAATACGCGGGCAGGGCCGGTGTGGCGGTAGCGGTTTTCCGAATCGATCATCGAGGGATCAATGGAGGTTGCTTTGATCACGGAGCCTTCGGGTGCGATGTTGCCTGTGGGGAAAACGAGGGAGCGGGTGAGGCCGGTTTTCTCCGCGGCGGCGGGTGGCATGATGACGTTGGCGGGGTCGACTCCTTCGTTTTTGAAAAGCGTTTCGCGGGCCAACTTCCGGGCTTCGGATTTCTCCCACCAGTCGAGATTTTCGCCGAGGGTTTTTCCGGAAACGGTGAGCACGTCGAGGTGGAGCAGGCCCATTTCTCGGAGGTGCAGCATGACCTCGGGCACGCCACCGGCCATGAAGACCTGGACGGTGGGATGGTTGCGGGGGCCGTTCGGCAGGGCATCTACTAGGCGCGGCGTACTTCGGCTGGCGCGAGTCCAGTCGGCGACCGTGGGGATTTTCAAACCGGCGGCGTGGGCGATCGCGGGGACATGCAATAGCAAGTTGGTGGAGCCTCCGAATGCGGCGTGCACGACGAGGGCGTTTTCGACTGCTTTGTCGGTAAGGATTTCGGAAAGAGGGATCTTGTTTGCGGCCAGATAAAGAAGCGCGAGGGCGGAGCGGCGGGCGATATCCAGCCAGATCGGTTCGCCGGACGGGGAGAGGGCGCTGTGCGGTAGAGCGATGCCGAGAGCTTCCGCGATGACTTGGGAGGTGGCGGCGGTTCCGAGGAACTGACAACCGCCGCCAGGAGATCCGCAGGCGCGGCAGCCCATGTCGGCGGCGTGTTCGAGGTCGATCAGGCCGTGTGAGTATCGCGCGCCTATGGTCTGGATGATGGCGGTGTCCTCGGCGCCTTTCGCCGGGAGAGTCACGCCGCCGGGCACGATGACTCCGGGCAGGTGTTTTGCGCCGGCAAGGGCAAGCATCATCGCGGGCAGGCCTTTGTCGCAGGTGGCGATGCCGAGCACGCCTCTACGTAAAGGTAGGGAACGGATCAGGCGGCGGAAGGTGATGGCGGCGTCGTTGCGGTATGGCAGGGAATCGAACATTCCGTGGGTGCCTTGCGAGCGGCCGTCGCAGGGATCGGAAACGGCGGCGGCGAAGGGTAGGGCCTTGTTTTCTGAAAACGCTTCGGCTGCGGCTTTCACCATCAGATCGATCTCCCAATGGCCGGTGTGGTAGCCGAGCGCGATGGGAGTGCCATCTGGAGACCGGAGGCCGCCGGAGGTGCTGAGGATGAGAAAGGGATCCCGCCCGATCTCGCTCGCCCGCCAGCCCATGCCAGCATTTTGAGTGAGGCCAAAGAGATTTCCCGATGGCTCGTTCTCAAGCATTTCTCCGGTGATGGGCAGCTTCCCGATGGGACCGGTGCCGGAGGTGCGAGTGGTGGGGAAAAGCGAGCCGTCACCAAAGATGGAATTCATGCGGCCAAGACTGTGCAAGGCAAGGACGCTTTCCAAGCATCTGTTTCAGCTTCTCAGCGCGGCCAATTCGAGGGAACTATGAGAGCGTTGCAAGAGGCTTTCAACCGTTGCAAGGACCTTGGGATCTCTCTCCCCGGACCTGTAGTGAATGCCAAATCTGAACGCCGCTGGCAAAAGGCCACGGAACGCGGTAGCAACGGAAAGTCCCTCACGCCGCAATCCCAACCTCGCCTCACCGTCGCCTGGTAGCAACAACACTCCGATTCCTTGCCTACAGGCCGCCACTGCTTCCGATTCGGTAGGCGCGGTGATGCCTTCCGAAAGCTTAAAACCGTAGGTTTCCTCGCACCAGCAGCGTAGAAACTTCCGGAATCCGGGAGCCATTGCGATCGCGGGTAAAATCAAGCTAGATGCGGCTGCTTCCGGAAAATTGAAATCCGATTCCGAGAACTCGTAGTAATCCGGGTTCCAGGCGACTGTTAGGCCGTTTTCTTTCCGAATGAGGGAGTTTTTTACTTCCGTCTTGGGAGAATTTTGGAGGAAAGACCCGGCGATCACGATGTCGGCCTGGTAGTCTGCGAGGCAGTTTTCCCAATGTGCTTCGGGAACAAGGCGGTCCCAAATTTCAATGGCGGGACGAGTCGTGGTTTCGTCTTTGCGTATGGCCAGAGCTTGCTGGCTGCCATCCGCGAGAATCAGAACTTCCCCGCATTCCGCTCTTTGCCAATAGCCGAGTCGCCGCAAGACCTGAGAAAACTCCGACTCGACCTCACGAATCAAGGGCAGCAGTTTTTCACACTCTGGGGTGAGAGCGAGACCATCGGTCCGACGGTGGAAAAGCGGAAAACCGCAGATCTGCTCCAGCTTGGCAATGCGCAAACTGACCGCCGGCTGGGTGATCCCAAGAGTCGAGGCGGCACCCGCAAAACCTCCCTCGGAGATGAGCGAGAGTGCGGCGGTCAGTTCCTTGATCTCGGGCGGAATCATTTTATCCTAAAAAGCGGGACTGCAACTCGATGCAGAGTCTGGGAAGAAACTCGTAAGGGTGTTGATGGAGATACGTCGCGTGGAGAGTGGCGGACATTTGCCAGGTTGGCGGAGTTGGAGTCTCCGTCCAAAAACGAGCATCGATGGAGACTTCAGGGACGATCAAACGGGTGCCACTTGGGCACTCGAGAGGGTTGTCGAGCCAATAAAGCCAATCCTCATCTGTGATCAATTTGGCGCCCGCAGGTGCGGAACGGATCGAATCGAGCGTATGAAACTCATGGGAGGCGACATCACTTGTAAACACACCGCGCATGTATCCACGGAGAGGCATCCCTGCGATCTCGGAGGAAGAGAATCGGTCACCGAATTGACTGCCAAGGCTCAGGAATAGATCGTATTTGCCCTGTGCCAGATCTTTGCTTGGATCTCTCCCGAGAGACGGAACGAAAGAGATGCGGATCCCATTTGCCGCCTGAAGATCGCGGAAAATTTCCCGAAATCGATCACTCCGGAAGATTCCAGGGGTGGTGGATACTCGCAAGATCCGTCCCTGATCGCGGATTTCCTTGATACCGAACAAGAGGGCTTCCATCGCTCGTTCAAGATTTCCGGTATCCTTGTAAAGCCGCTCTCCGAGGGGTGTCGGGGAAAGATCTGCGAGGTTCGGCGTATTGAAAAGCTGCCCACCACATATGTTTTCCATGTCCTTCAGCAACCGAGAGATACTTCTTTTGCTAGAAAACATGGCATGGGCGGTACGAGAAAAATCGCGCTCCACGTAGGCACGACGAAACGCCTCTACATGCCTGTAGTCAGGGCATGTAGGTTTGGACCTAATTTGGCTCGTATCATTCCGCATCGGGAGGAAACTACGCCATGGTTCACTATTTTTTCGAGAATTGGAATCTGTTAGATTATCCAAAAAGTACCGATTTCCGAATTTTTAGTGTGGAAATGGTCTCACGCAGCTCCCCCCGGATCCGCGTGAAACCATACGTTTCCGCCGGGACTATGACTTCTTCTCCCGCCGCGTGAGAAGCAAGAGGGCAGAGGCACAGGCAAGAGCTGACGCCGATGGTTCCGGGACTTGTGTCACCTCGAAACCACTGAAGGTGAGGACGTTCTGATTTCCTGCAGTCCCACCGAGAGCGGAGACACCGACCCCGGAAGTCGCCGAGAAAGCGAAGTCGAGTTGGGAAAGTGCTTGGCTGGATTTGAACTGAAAATTGAAGGTCCCGGTATCGCTGCCAGCCCCTAGGGTGACGAGATTCCCCAGATTCAACAATTGGGAGCTTTCGTTGGAGGCACCGGAAACGCTGGCGTTGGTGATGCCAAAGGTGGATGCGGTCAGGAGATCGACCGGCAATCCCGCGCCGCTTGTGACCTCAAAGCTCACGTTGTAGAGCTGGTTGGGAGCGATCGCCAGCCCGGTGACTGCGGCTTGGGACTGCCAGTTATAGATCACGCTTGCCCCGACGACTTGGTTGGCAAGGCCTTGCAATTGGCTGCTGACATCGACGGCGCCAAATAGAAACGAGGCGTCGGTGGTGATCTCTCGCCCGAAGATCAGGGAGTCTCCGGAAGTTTCTGTGAAGGCAGCGAGCTGCGCGTCTAGGTTCGCGACACCGGCCAAGGTAGTACGGACCTGTGCGTGCCCCCCGGCAGTGTGATTCCAGGTTGTCGTGCCGTTTCCTAGGGAATTGGAGGTGTTCGTGTTCGTCACTGTTAGGCTCAAAGTGCCGCTGGCCTGACCGGCTCGTCGAACCTTGAAATCCGGATCATAGAATCCGGTGCTACCGATGATGGTTTGACTGAAAAGGCAGCAGGGGACAAAGCCGAGTGCCGAGGTGATTAGTTTGGTTTTCATGTTGATTGGGTGTGGGTGTTGATAGCAATGCAAGGAAGCTGTTTCCGTCTCCGGATGATGCCGTAGCTGAGAACAACGGATCCTCAGAATAGTAACATCGCCTCAGACCTGCAATGAATCCGCAGGTCAAAATGTTTATCTATAGATCAGTTGGATCGCGATCCGACAGAAGCTCCTGAAAATCAAGTAATTAGGATCTGCGGAAATTTTGACCTGCCGGAATAAATAGGGCACGCAACCATTCCGAAGTGCCCACGAGGGGCAAGAAATCCGAATTAGGTGTGCATCTGGCTTATGATCCTATAAATCCGGGGACTTGAGTCCAGATACGCAGCGGCCTTGGAACGGGATTTGGTCCTGGGTCTTCTTGGATAACGAAGCCACGACGAGTTCATACGAATGCACGATGAGTTCTTTGGCTAGTGTGGGCGGTATTATGTCGTCGAGCACCAGCGTGTTCCAATGGCGTTTGTTCATATGATAGCCAGGGAGGATGGATTCATATTCCTCTCGCAACTGGATCGCGCGCTCGGGATCGCATTTCAAATTGAGCCGCAGAGGTTCGGCTGTTGGAGAGTAGATGGCGAAAATTTTTCCACCGACCTTGTACACCGAAGTTTCGGGTCCGAAAGGGGTGGATTCCTCGGAGCCAGGAAACGAAAAAAGAATTTTTTGTAGGCGTGCGAGTGTCATGAGATGGTTCTATTCGAATGGAATGGAGTGATCCTCACACCCCGAGCATTAGGGAAATGTGCTCTGCGGTGAGCTCGCCCATGGAGGAGCAGTCGGAGAAATCTCGAGTGCCGTGCATGCGGTTGAGGTTTTTCGCAAGGAGGTGGACGTGGGAGTCCGGGGCGATCTGTTCACGTCGCATGATCCCCAAAAGAGCGCGCAGGCGGGTGCTTTCCACCTTGGCCCGACGAGCCATTTGGGAGTGCTCTTCGCTGACATACTGGTCGATGGTCTTGCGGTTCAGAACGTCGAAGGCGAGTCGGGTGATGGGGCGGTTTGAGTTGAAACGGAAGGCGAGATAAATGTTGCCGTTGCCTTCGTAGGACTGTTGATCGAAGTCGATGGCGCGCACTCGATACTGCACTTCCTCGAAGTCTGGCGTGATATCCACGACATAGTTCACGCTACGCATATCTCCGAGCAAGCGGATGAAGGAGCGCTCGGTGAATTTCGTGAATTCTTTGGCGATGCGGACCTTATTGAGCTCTCGATTCGGCAAGTAATCGCGCATGAAGGCGTCTCCCGGCACGCCGGCGATGTGCTCCTCGATGAGTGTATTCCCTTTCACCATGTAGTTGATGCGGCTGGGAGAAAGGATGTGCTCCAGCTCTAGTCCGTAGATGCGTGAGGCATCTGCCTGCTTGACGTAGAAGTAATCGGAGTTGTCGTTAAAAAGGTTGGTGACGCGGATACGGAAGGGCTTCGAGTTTCCGAAATCCCCGAAGTCGATGCGGTCCACTAGAAGATGCTCGTGCTCTTGTGCGGCGGCGTCCCGGCCAATTTTCAGCTCGCTGTAGATGCGGATCAAGCGGGGACGGAGTTCCTCGATGACTTCCGGCGGATACATCACCGTGAGCCAGAGCGTTTCGCGACCCCGCGGATCCTCATACGGCACTGCGCCGGTGAAGCGTGTCAGCTCAGAATAAACTCGTGGGATTTCCCGCAAGCGGTCAAAGCGGTAAAGATACTGGCGCAATGGCGCGGAAACCTCGTACATCGTCTTTCGCGCCGGGATCATGGCGAAACTTTAAACTTTAAACTTTAAACTCCAAGGTTCTTGTGTGGCGCGCCCTAAAAACAGAAACAGGAACCACGGAATGCACAGAAAACACGGAAGTAGTACCAGTTGCCACAATCACTCCATTCACCAATGGATTTAACATCAAAACTCGCAACCACTTCATTTACCGTATGTTCAAAGTATTTTGGGGAAATGATTGATAAGATCCACTTCCTCTATGTCCGCTGCGCTCCCATTCTGGTTCGCCGTCTTCCTTTCGAGATTGATCTCATTCATGAAATTCCTTTCGGATCGTCCCGGACCGGATTAGAAATGCACTCGAACCATGGGATCGAACGCCGCCGACAAGCACTTTTTCTACGCGGAGCTGGCGAAGCTTCTTGAGGCGGGATTCAACATCCGCAAGGCGGCGGAGGTGCTTTCCTCCACGCCACTGCCTGCCCACCAGAAGGCATTGCTGCGGGATTTGCACGAGGGTTTGGAGGGTGGCAAATCGATCGCCGTTGCGTTCGGATCGGATCGTAAGGCGGTGACGGATCTGGAGAGGGAGATTGTTTCTGCAGGGGAAAAGGGCGGTAAGCTCGGTCCCGCCTTCCAGCACCTTGCGGACTATTTCGCGATGCTTGCTTCCGCCCGGCGTGAGACGATCAAGGGGCTGATCTATCCGATCGTGATCCTGCATCTCGGCGTCTTCATCGGCACCGTGCCGCTGCAGATCATGAGCGAGGAAAAGGGGGCGGGCGGGCTGTTCGGAGGTTTTTTCGGGACCCTGCTGATCATTTACGCGGTGCTGGCCGCGCTTTTTCTGATCGGAAGGATGATGTTGAAAAAGGCACCAGAAAGCGCGGCGATGGATTCGATGATCAATCGTATCCCGTGGATCGGCGCGGCGCGGAAGAACATGGCGATGTCACGTTTCTGTAAAGTCTATCATTCGTGCCTGCTGGCCGGTATCCCGATGCGCGAAACCGTGCGGGTGGCTTCGGAAGCCTCTCAGAGCGGTATGGTGAAGATGGCTGGGGGCCGGATTGAGGCTGCGGCAAAGGAGGGCAATGCGCTCGGTCCTCCGTTCATGGCGGAGCCGATTTTCCCCCAGCCATTTTCCCGATCCTACGCGACCGGGGAGGAGGCGGGAACGCTTGATCGAGACATGGGAGACTGGGCAAACCGCTTTCAGGAGCAGGCGGAAAGTGCGATGCGGTCGGCTTCGACAAATATTCCCAAGGCGATGTATTTCCTGATGCTGGCATTCATCGCATGGAAGATTGTTGGCTTTTTCACCGGATATTACTCGGCTCTGGACAGCATCGGGGAGTGAACTAGGCAAGTTCGCAGGCGAGGCGGATCGCGGCGATCATTGAGGTGGCGCTGGCTTGGCCTTTTCCGGCGATGCCAAACGCGGTGCCATGGTCCGGGGAGGTGCGGGGCTTGGGTAGACCGAGAGTGACGTTCACCGCTTCGTCGAAATCCAGGAGCTTCAGCGGGATCAGTCCCTGATCGTGATACATCGCGAGGACGGCGTCATATTTTCCCTGGGCGGCATCGCGGAAAATCGCATCCGGGACATGCGGACCGGTGAAGTCTGCGAGGCCCGTCGTGTTCAGTTGGGCGATGGCGGGGGAGATGGTGGTTTTCTCTTCGATCCCGAAGGCTCCGTTTTCCCCGGCATGAGGATTGAGTCCGCAGACGGCGATTCGTGGCTCGGTGATTCCCTTCTTTCGGAGAAACCCGGCGGTGAGTTTCCCTATGGAGATGATCGCATCCTGCGTGAGCAGCTTCGGAACATCGGCGAGCGCCACATGGATGGTTGCGAGGCCGACGCTGAGGGTCGGGCCAGTGAGAAGCATCCCTGACTCGGCCACGCCGAAGGCCTCAGTGAAAAACTCCGTCTGGCCTGGAAACCGGAAGCCGACGGATTGTAGGCCCTCCTTGGAGACGGGGCCGGTGACCACGGCGGCGGCGTCCGTTTCACGAAGCAAACGGACGGATTCTTCGAGTGCCTCGAAAGCAGCGGTGGCCGATTTCTTGGTGGCTTCTCCCGGAACTCCGGCGGAGCGATCCCCGATCACACGGAAGGTGAAGCCCTCGGGGAGTTTCCCGGAGGCGAGGGCGGCATCGACAACCTCCGGGCCGATTCCCGCAGGATCGCCAATGGTGATGAGAATTTCCGGCACGGGCAAGAGATGGACGATGGAACGTGATTGCGCAAGGAGGGCTTCTTTTTTAAAATTCAAATAATATTAACGGCTTATATTTAAAATTTATTGACTTTTAGGGGATCTGAATATAAAAGATGTCTGTCCACCCCGATTTCAGAGAGTCCCCGGCTCTGGAAAACACACACCCTTCCCCATGAAAATTTTCTCACTGGCGCTTGCGCTTGCGCTCATGTCTGGCCCGATCATTCGTGTCCATGCGGCCACGGTCTCGGCACCAAGTACTGAATGGAAGGCGCTGCAGGGGAATTTTGACTTCCTTGACGACTTGCAGTCGGGTCATACGGACTCGAATATCGTGGGGCAAGGAACGGATTACGGCCTCTTCGTCACTTTGAATGACAACGGCAACCTGAGTAATACGGATGGTAGTCTGGGATTTCGACTGCGACTCGACGGACCAGGAGGAAACAAAAACTCCTCAAAATATGAGAGGGCCGCCTACTTGGGGATCGATGCGGATTTCAATGATAGCATTGACGTTTTTATCGGGGTGAATTTCTCAGGATCAAAACAGGAGTTGGGGATCTATAGTGCCGGTTCAGGTGCAAATAATTCTCCAGACAGCCTATCGATCGAAAAAACGCCGATCAAAACCTATGCGATCAGTTCGTCGAACTACAACTACCGCGCTGTGAACTACCAGACGGACGGAGGAACAACAAACGACCTAAATCCTGGGAACAAAGGAGAGCCGGACTATTATCTGAGCATGCTGGTGGATTTTTCGGATATCGTTTCCTATCTCACGGGGAAGGGAATCAACATCACCGACAAGTCTCCGCTGCGCTACATTGCGGCTACATCGACGCAGGGTAGCAAGCTCAACGCGGATATCGCCGGAGTGAATGGGAAGACGGAATCCGGCAGTACATGGACGGAGTTGGGTGTTTTCAGCGAAACGGTCACGGTGGCAGGAAACGTGGTTCTGGTTCCGGAACCCGGATCGGTTCTGCTTCTGTTGCTGGGTGCGACACTTCCGCTGTTGCGCCGCGTGCGGACAGCTTAGAGTACTTCGCTGACGAAGCGGTCTTTCTCGAAAATGGAGAAGGCTTCGGGTTCTTCCCCGGTGCCGATGAAGCGTGGAGCGATTTTCAACTGATCGTAGATGGTGATGGCAATGCCGCCTTTGACCGAGCCGTCGAGCTTGGTGAGAGGGCTTGCCACGGGGCGTGATTCGTGCAATTTTCCAAACGTGCCGAAGAAGATCCGTGAGCTGATTTCCTTGCTGGAAAAGGAAGGATTTCAGAACAGGGGCGGAAAAGGTTCCCATAGGAATTTCTCCAAAGGTCGCGTGAACATCACCGTCAGTGGAAAGACCGGGGCGGATGCGAAGCGTTACCAGGAGGCACAAGTGGAGAAAGCGATTGAAAGGAGTAGAAATGAACAAGCCTGATTATTTGAAATGGGTGCGGTGGAGCGAAGAGGACGGATGTTTCATCGGTTCCATCCCCGATTTGTGCGGGGACTGCTGCCACGGGGATAGCCAGATGGAGGTGTTCGCGGAACTGCTGGTGATCCATGATGAATGGATCGAGGTTTTTAAAGCAGACTCGAAGCCGATGCCTGAGGCGCGCACCCGCCCGATGATGGAGGTTGCCTAGAGCACCTCGCTGACAAAGCGGTCTTTCTCGAAAATGGAGAAGGCTTCGGGCTCTTCCCCGGTGCCGATGAAGCGTGGAGCGATTTTCAACTGATCGTAGATGGTGATGGCAATGCCGCCTTTTCCGGAGCCGTCGAGCTTGGTGACGATGAGGCCGTCGAGTGGGCTGGCTTTATGAAATTCCTTGGCTTGGTTGAGTGCGTTTGAGCCGGTGGAGGCATCTACGACGAGGAACGTGAGATCTGGTGCCGCCGGGTCCTGCTTGGCGATGGTGCGGCGGATCTTTCCCAACTCCTCCATGAGGTTGTGGCGCGTGTGGATGCGTCCGGCAGTATCACAGATGAGGAAATCGGTGTTCTGTTCGATGGCTTCTTTGTGGGCGTTGAAGCAGACGGAGGAGGGATCGGAGTTTGGTTTCCCGGTGATGACGGGGATGTCGAGGCGGTCGCCCCAGCGCTGGAGCTGCTCCACTGCGGCAGCCCGGAAGGTGTCGGCGGCGGCGAGCACGACAGAGTGGCCGCGGCTCTTCAGCCACAGGCCGAGCTTCGCGGAGGAGGTCGTCTTGCCGGTGCCGTTCACGCCGACGACGAGGATGACGACTGGTTTGCCGTCGGTTCTCGGTTGGGGAGCAGGTGTGTCCTCGGGTAGCACGCTGGAAAGTCGTTTCCTCGTGACATCCACCACGTCCTTCGCGGTGATCTCGCGGCCAAGGTCGTAGAGTTCATCGACGATGGCCGTGCTCTGTTTTGCTCCAAGGTCGGAGGCGATCAGGTTTGCTTCGAGTTCGTCCCAGTCGACCTCGGCTTGGTCGGTGATCGCGTTGAATAGCTTTTTGAAAAATCCTGCCATGGGTGGCGGGAGGCTAGCGAGAGGCGGGAAACTTGAAACTCTAAACTTTAAACTCGAAATGAAGAGGCTTCGGAGTTGCCGCCCTTGCGTAACGCTCGCAAAATATCCCTATGCCCTTGGTGAAAGTTCTCCCCGATATCCTAGCTAGCCAAGTGGCGGCGGGGGAGGTGGTGGAGCGCCCGGCGAGTGTGGTCAAAGAGTTGGTGGAAAACAGCTTGGACGCTGGCGCGCGGACGGTGATGGTGGATATCGAAAAGGGCGGGGTGGCGCTGATCCGAGTTTCCGATGATGGCTGCGGGATGGCACGGGAGGATGCTTTGCTTTCCCTCGAGAGGCATGCGACGAGCAAGTTGCGGACTTCCGAGGACCTTGCGTCGATCATGACCTTGGGATTTCGCGGAGAGGCGGTGCCGAGTATTGCGAGTGTGGCGAAGTTCCGGATGGTGACTCGGCGTCCGGATGATTTGACGGGGACTGAAATGGTCGTGGATGGGGGAAAGGTTCGCGACGTGCGGGACGCAGGTGGGGCACCTGGGACGGTGATCGAGGCGCGGAGCTTGTTCTTTAACATGCCGGCACGGCGAAAGTTCATGCGCGCAGAGACGACCGAGGCGGCGCATGTGGAGCAGCAGCTGCGGCTCCACGCTCTGGCCGCTCCGGGTGTGAGGTTCCGTTTCCGAAAGGACGATAGAGTGGTGTTCGATCTGCCGGGAGTCGCGCGGACAGTGGATCGGGTGAGGCAGCTCGTGGGCAACGAGCTGGGAGCAGAGCTGGTGGAAATGCCGGAGCGGTTGGCGGCGGGGATGAGTGTGACAGGTTTCGTTTTGCCGGCGAAGCACGCTCGGAAGGGCAGGCGGCATCAGTTCGTTTTCCTAAACGGAAGACCTATTGAGGACGCGGCAGTTTCGAAAGGATTGGCGGAAGGTTTTCGGGGAAACATTCAGGAAGGGCTGTATCCGGCGGCTTGGCTTTGGCTGGAGTTGGAGCCGCAACTTGTGGATGTGAATGTGCATCCGGCGAAGCGGGAGGTGAGATTTCACCGGCCGTTTGAGGTGCGGGATCTGATCTCGCAAGCCGTGGCGGAAAGCCTGAGACCGGCTCCGGCAGAAGTGCCAGAGCCCGCGGAAATCCCGGATTGGAAGAGCCCCGTCACGATGCCTTCGGAGCGCCCGGCGTTTCATCCGCAGCAGCCGGAGCTGGTGATCGAAATACCGGAGACTGAAACCATCGCACCAAAGAGCAATCGTCCGGACTTCCGCCTGGTGGGTATGCTTCAGGATCGGTATGTGATTTTGGAAAGTTCCGACGGACTGGTGCTATTTGATCCGAAGGCGGCCCAAGAGCGAATCCTGTTTGAGCGGTTGGCAAAGGAGCGTAGGGCAGGCATGGAGGCGCAGAACCTTTTGGTACCCATTCTCATGGAACTCGACCCTAGGGATCTCGATCTCCTTCTCAGGGAGAAGATGTCGTTGTTAGAAGCAGGCTTGGAAATCGAGGCTTTCGGCGGCAACACGCTCCAGATTCGCAGTGTACCGAGTTGTGTGGAGATCGATGACCCGAAGGCGTTTCTCGACGACATCTTAGAGGAAATGCTGCACGGGCCGGTATCCGCAGGGAAATTTGCCTTCGAGCGGCTGGCCCGGATCATTTCCAACAAGGCGGCGAGTCGAGTGAACCCAAGGCTCTCCGAAGCCAACACCCTGCTTGAGGAACTTTTCAAATGCGATCTGCCCTATTGCGCGGCGGATGGGAGGCCGACCCTTACGGAATACAACCGCAAGGATATCGACCGACGCTTCGGAGTCGGGAGAGGGTGACCAATATGGAGGGGGGGCACACCGAACCCTTCTCCTTATTGGTTTTCACACTGCGATCAATCCCTTTTTCTCCTGAGGGCAAGGGAGAACAGTGCAAGGGCGACCAGCGCGGAGGAAGATGGCTCCGGCACGGCGACGGCACCCCGGACGTTGAGAACTACCTGATTGAGCGCTCCATCGAAGCCAGACGCGTTCTGGCTGCGTGCGTTGAGAAAGATGTTGGTGTCGAAACTTCCTTCCGAGGAGGTATTTAAGCTGATGGAGAATCCGCCCTGGGAATCGCCCCCCTCAATACCCAAAAAGGCCATGAACCCGGAGATCGTGAAGCCTGGGTCTCCGGCGAAAGTGAATCCGCCGGCCAAGGTATCGGCTGGACCGAGCACGTCGTTGGCGATGGCGAGAGCCGCGTCCGGGCCGGTGCTGTTTTGCAAGACTGTCCCGAAATCCAAGGTGAAGCTGGTCGCATCGTCCTGAGTGAGGGTCGCCGCACCGGACTCGAGGATATAGCTGGGAGCGGCGAAATTATTGACCTGGGCGGTGACTGCGACTTCCGCTCCGGTGAGAGCCGTCGTCCCCAGTCCACTGGTGCCCTCGCCATCGCTGATGAGATCGAGAAACGCCGTGCCATTCACAAAGCCGGCCGATGAGGTGTCCACGGAAACGGAAAGCGATGAGGAATCATTTCCTCCAGCCGCCAGGCCGTTCACCGAACCACTGGAATTCACCCCGGAAGTTGTGGAAGAAAACGAGGCGTTCAAGCCTTCAGAAAATCCGTCGGCGGTCGCGTTGTTGGCGAGTGTCAGGTTCTGTGAAACGGAATCACCGACATGAACGATGCCAAAATTGACAGGGTCCGGCGTGACGCTTGGAGCAGCGAGGCGGTAGGCCGCGCCGGTGATGGCAATGTCGGAACCGGCGACGTTGTCGAAATTGTTTTCCACGTGAATGATCTGGCCCGAAAGGGCACCTGCGGAGTTGGCGTTGTAGGTGACCGCGAGATCTCCGCTGTTTGCGCCTACAGCAAGGGGGCCGTAATTTCCGGCGGTTGCTCCAGCCCCGGATAGGCGGGCATCGGTGATATTGCCGCCGTTGGCCGCGGTCTGGATGGCCCCGCGAAGGGAGGCGCCTACCGTTCCTGAGTTGGCGATCTGGTAATTTAGTGTAGCGGATTCGCCAACATGGACGTTGCCAAAATTGAGGGTGCCGCCTGCCGCATCGCCGGTGATGCTCTGGGTGGTATTCCCGGTCGCCCTGATCTCGCCGGAGCCGCTGACGTTGGCCCGTGCGTCGAAATTATTTCCGGTGCCGAAGTTTGCGTTCGTATAGTCGGAGGAGACGTTAAGGGCTTTGTTTCCCACATTGAGGTCGTTGCCGTTGTGGGCGAGTGTGGCTGTGGAGGAAGCAGCACCGCCCGCGCTCATATCGAGCGCGGCACCATTGTTGATCGTCACCGACGAACTGCCACCGGATGCGGCAACACCGTTGGAAAGCGCCAGCGTTCCTCCATCGGCGATGATCGCGCCAGAGTTCGTCGGACGCACGTTGACGTTTCCGTAACCGCTGATCGTCCCGGTATTCGAAAGAATAGGGGAGGAGAAGGTTCCGCCTCGTACATCTAGGGTCCCGCTGTTTGCCAAGGTGTTGACATTGTTGAACACGCGCCCATCGCGGAGGCGGAGGGTGCCGGCGTTGCTGGTGAGCGTCTGTGAAAGCGCGGTGCCGCCGAAGGTGATTGCGGAGTTCGCCCCGCTGAGATCGACGAGTGTGTTCGCCGCGATGGCTGTGACTGGTGCGCCGAGCAGGGTGAGGCTCGCCCCGTTTCCGGAATCGACAGCGAAGTAACGTCCACCGGTGAGGGTGCCAGCGACGTTATTGGTAAGCACTGCGCCGCTGGTCATGTTCAGGGTGCTGCCGTCCAGCGCCTCGAAACTGCCGTTGTTGCTGTTGGTGAAAGTGCCTCCACCAATTCCTGAAAAGGAGACGGTGCCACCGTTGCTGGCGCGGACGATCCCTTGGTTAAGGAATGATGCGCCTCCATCGGAGGCAGTGGCGACGGGATCGATGGTCATCGTCGTCCCGGAAATGTTCGCATCAATCAGCGCTTCCGGGCCATTGGTGATGGCAAGGGTGTTCTGGCCGAAGACCCCGCGTCCCTGGATGGTGTTGTCTGAGTTTGTTAGGCGTGTACCGGAGATACTGGTATTGATGCCGGTCGTCGCGTTGGCCAGCGATAGGGTACCGCCCCCGGTGAGGGTTGCGCCGCCGGATTGGATTTCAAGGTCGGTCTGGTTTCCGGCGGAAGTCAGCGTGATAGAGCCGCTGTTCTGGATGGAGCCGGAAATGCCGAGATCCGTGTTGTTCTCGACGACAATGTTGCCCTCATTGGATAGACTTGCCAGAAAGACGTTCTGGCTCGCAAGCGCACGGATGACGCCGTCGCCTGTGGTGGACAATGTGCCGCCTGTGATGGATGCTCCGCCGGTGAGTTCGATGGTCGAGCCGGCAAGCGCTTCGATAAGGCTGTTGTTGGTGAAATCACCACCACCGATCCCGGAGAATGTGAGTATCCCGCCATTGCTGGCGCGGAGGACGCCGTCGTTTCGAAAGCTTGCGCCCATATCCGCAGCCGATGCGGAGGGATCGAGGGTGAGCCTGCCACCGTTGATGTTCGCATTGATGAGTCCGGATGCGGAGTTGGTGATGGCGGTGACGTTCTGGCCGATCACGCCCTGTCCCTGAAGTGTGTTGTCCACGTTGGTCAAGCGGGCTCCGGTCTGTGCGGAGTTCAGGCCGGTGGTGGGATTCGCAAAGGTAACGGTGCCTCCGCCGGAAAGGGTCACACCGCCGGATTGAATTTCGAGATCTGTCTGATTGCCCGCACTGTTCAGGGTGATCGAGCCGTTGTTGATGATGCTTCCGGAGATGCCGAGATCCGTATTGTTATCTGAAACGAGATTTCCAGCGAGCGTGAGATCTTTCAGAAAAACATCTTGGCTGGCATTCGCGCGGAAAAGGCCGGTGCCAGTGGTCGCCAGGGTGCCGCCTGTAATGCTTGCGCCGGATGTGAGCTGGACTTCGGAGCCGGTGAGAGCCTCGATGCGGTTGTTATTCGTGAAGACGCCGCCGCCTAATCCTGTCAGGACGAGGGTGCCGCCGCCCGTTGCGCGGAGAGTGCCGTTGTTTAGAAACGATGCGCCTGCATCCGATGCGGTGGCGACGGGATCGAGTGTGAGCGAACCTCCGTCTGCCTGGATGATCCCCGCTGCGGAGTTCGTAATGGCGGTGGTGTTTTGGCCGATGATGCCCACGCCGCTGATCAGGTTGTCCACGTTTGTGAATCGTGTGCCGGTTGTTGCGGTGTTGATCCCCGTGCTGGGATTTTCCAGAAATACGTTTCCGCCGCCTGAAAGGGTGACCCCGCCAGTCTGGATTTCGATATCCGTCTGGTTTCCTGCCGACTGGAGACGGATCGTGCCGCTATTGACGATGGAGCCCGATAGTCCGAGATCGGAATTGTTTCTGGCGATGAGAGTGCCGGTGTTGTTGATGCCGGTGAAGAACACGTTCTGGCTGTTGTCCACCACGATGGAGCCGCTGCCAGAGGTGGATAGTGTGCCGCCTGTGACCGAAGCATTCGTCTGAAGTAGAACGGTGGAGAGATTGAGCGCCTCAATGAGGTTGTTGTTTTGAAAGTCGCCACCTCCACTGCCAGTCATGAGAAGGGTGCCACCGTTGCTGGCCCGCAGGATGCCGTTGTTGATAAAGGAGATATTTCCATCGGTGGCGGTGGCGACCGGGTCCAAAATAAGTGTCTGCCCGTCCAGATTCGCTTGGATCAGCCCGCCTACGCCGTTGGTGATGGCAGCAGTGTTTTGTCCGATGTTTCCGCTCCCGCTAATCGTGTTGTCGACGTTGGTGAGTCTCGCCCCCGTGGTGCCCGCGTTGATGCCGGAAGCACCTTGAAAGCTCATGGTGCCGCCTCCATTGAGTGTCACGCCCCCAGCCTCGATACGGACATCGGTAGGGTTCCCAAGGGAAGCCGTGCTGATCGATCCCGAGTTCACGATGCTACCAGAAAGGCGGAGGTCGGAATTGTTGTTTACGGTAAGATTGCCGGCGTTTGTCACATTGGTAAGGAAAACAGTCTGGCTGCCATCCACGGCAAGGCTGCCGTCTCCGACTGTGGAAAGAGTGCCGCCAGTAATGGAAAGACTACCCGCGAGACGAACCTGCGAGCCGGCGAGAGCGGAGATGGTGCCTCCGGTGTTTGTGAATTCGCCTCCAGAGCTTCCAGTTAGCAAAAGCGTCCCCCCATTTTCCGCGCGCATCGTGCCAGTATTGATCAGATCACCTGCGGCTGAGGGATCAATGGTCATTGTTACCCCGTTCACGTTTGCACGGATGAGGCCGAGGTTGTTGATCCCGAGGGTATTGGATCCGATGTTTCCGCCTCCCTCGATCGTGTGGGTGGAGGTGTTCACCAGTGTGCCTGTGCCAGCTATCCTGTTCGCCGAATTTCCAAGGCGAAGTATGCCAGACCCGGAAAAGTCATGGTTGCCCGCGCCGGAGAGGCTGAGCGAAGTCGTGTTTCCAAGGGAGTTGAGCTGAATCAGGCCGTTGTTGCTGACGTTTCCGCCTATGGTTAGGGCGGTGTTGTTGTTGAACAGTAGAGCGTCGTCCGGGCCGATGGTGAGGTCTCTGATGGTGCGGGAAACATCGAGAGTCACGGATACGGCGGAATCACCATCGTCGATGATCGCGTCGAAGGTCGCGCCATTGGGGGAGCCATTGTCCCAGTTTGAGGCGTTGCTAAACAGGCCGTCCCCATTGTTGGTCCACGTGGTGGTCTGTGCGACGGAAGAAGTGACGGTGGCGATGCTGAGAGAGATGATCGCAGGCAGAAAGGTGCTAAGACGGGCAAATTTGCGCTTCATATTCTTTGGGGGGTGGGGGGAGAAAGCAGGACAGGGAATAAATTTACCCGGTTCAGTTTGGCAGATACAAAAAATCTGCCCGAGGCGTCTATGAAAAAATACAAGCTTCGCTTTCGATTACATTCAATGATCTCAGTCTTTCCACTGGTAATCTCTCTTTTGAGAGATCAATTCTCACCGGTCTGGAATTCGTTCAATCTTTTCCAAAAAAATTTAGGATTTCTTGAGTATTTTTCCCGAAGAGGTGTCCCATTCTGATGAAATCCGAGCAAAGTTCCGGACTCATCAATTTTCTAACTGATTGAACAAGAGGTAGTTAGCAGTGAAAATAGGGGGTCATCAAACCGTTCAAAAAAACTTCAAAAAAATCTTGAGGAATATTTCCAAATATTTAAGATCTCTTCAACTTCAAGGTCAATTAAGGCTAGGAAGCCAACCCGAAAGATGAAACCACTCGCTCCAACCGTCGGTCTCCTGGGCATCCTCCTTGCGGGGAACGCAGTGGGTGCACGGTTGACGGAGCGACTGGATGCGGCTCACGAAGATTTTCTCAAGGACCGCCGGGAAACACTTTCAAGCCTCTCTGATCCCTTCGGAGTTCCGGAAGCGGCACGCGTCGTTCTGGAAGATCCATCCGCTGCGTTCCGTCGCGATGCCGCTTGGAAGCGCAATGTGGTGACCACGGTATTCTGGGTTGGCGAGCAGCCGACAGAAAACAATCCGACTCCCAACGACATGAGCGCTTGGGACGTCAATTGGGAATCGAACTTCGGTGGATACGATGATCCGAACAACCGTGACGGATTCCTGCCGGAAGGCTTCGTGCCAGCTCTGAATCCTTTTTACATCGCCCTGCCTTACAACGACATCGGGAAAAATTACCGTCACCGTCCTGAGGCATCCCGCGTGATCCCATGGTTTTGGGAGCGCTACCAAGGGGAGGGAATCTCGGTCTGCAAGGGACGTTGGATCGCCATTCATTTTGAAGGCCGGATCTGCTACGCGCAGTGGGAGGATGTCGGTCCCTTTGAGACAGATCATTTTGAATACGTTTTCGGAAACGAAGATGCCCGGATGAACCGGAACAAAGGCGCGGGCCTCGATATCAGCCCGGCGGTCCGGGATTTCCTCCGCATAGGCAGTGGCCAGCGGGTGGAATGGAAGTTTGTGGAAGATTACGAAGTCCCGCGCGGTCCTTGGAAATCAGGAAGCTTCATCCCAGGAACCATCCCCGGCGAGCCGCCGCTGCCTACCTACTAGAACACACTCACCCTAAGACAACTGCTGTTATCAACACCTAACCCCTGAATCTACGAAGAATAGAAATCCGAAGTAATTCATAACATTTTACCCGGAAGCGCTCTTGTCCCGAGAGTGTTTCCAGGTGGCCCGGATCGGGGTTCTGTCCCGAATTGGCATGGCCGCTAGCGCTTCACCCCGCGAACTCCATGCCCCTGCCCGCTCCGGGCCATCCACCTCTCGACGAACGTCCCATTTGTCGAGGTCCCAAGGAGGAGAAGTGTGAAACGTCCCACCCTTACAACCAGCCATGAGAACAACCAGCCACCTGGCTGCCGTGAAGGCAGTCGTACTCGCATCGTGCGGTCTATTCGCCGCGTCCGCCGTCCTTAAAGCCAATCCTGGAAACGGAAACGGCAACAACAACACCATCCCCGCCAATCCCGTAGGTTGGCTCACCGCATTCCCCACCGTGGTCCAGACAGGAACAAAACCCACCCTCACATGGTCGATCACCTATCCGTCGATCGTGGAGGATTATGTGGAAATCATTCCGCCAGCAACGGTCAATCCGAAGGAGGAGTTGGATGTGGAGGTCCGCGTGCTTGGCAACGGGGTCACTGTGAACACGAGCGGCGGGGGCTACAACTTCGTGGATGCGGAAGCGACACTCAGCTTCAACGGCGGTTCCTACACTCAGATTTTCTACGGCGACAACCACGATGTGAACCCTAGCAAGGTGGTCTGGAAAAAGAAAAAGATCCAAGCCAATCAGAAGCTGCGCTTCGGTGGCCGCTACCGCTACAACAACAGCTGGGGTACCAACTATACTTCGCAGACCGGTACTCAGAACGTGCGGACACTGGTGAATGGGAGTATTCCACCGACAAACACCCCGATGTATCAAGCACCCAGTCTTGAGGATTTCATCAGACCATATCTGGACGGCGAGGGACGGGTGAAAATCGGGCCGATGGACGTGATCGTTTTCATGGAGCTTACCCATACCGACAGCCAGCAATCCGACCAAGGTTACGACCTTCAGGATATGGTGCTCCTCGTAACGTTCACCTCGAACAAGCCGAAGAACAACAACGGCCACGGAAACAACGCGGACGGAGTCGACTCGAGTAACCCGGGCAACGCTCCGTTCATGCAATACGACACCGATCCGAACGTTGATGACGAAGCCGGAGGCGGCGGTTCCTTTAACAGTCAGCCCTGAGACATTCCAATTGAAACGAACCACTCGACCAAGTGATGAAAAACATGCTTCTTACCTCACTCGCACTCATCGGGACCGCTCTGGCGGCACCAGCCCAGGAGGCCCGCGAGAAGCCAGTATACAGGGATGCTGAGACCCACGAGAAGATCGTCCACAAGCTCAGGGTCAGCAACGCCAACAATCCTATGCGAAAACTGTCTCCCTCGGAGGGCGAGGATCCCTCGGTGAAGAATCAGCCGCAGGATCTGATCAGCTCATCAGATGTCCTTACCTTCAACGGTGTCACGACGCTTGTCCCGAAGATGGCATTGATCCAGATTCCCGCGCGGTACGCGGAGCGGGTCAACAATCATATCCCGGGCACAAGGGTTGTGGGATGGTCGGAGTTCTACACGCTCAACCGCGGTTGGATCACGACGGTTGAAGTCTCAAGAGCCGAAGCCGAGGGCAAAGTCGCCCTGCCTGAAGCGGTGTCTGAAAACCTATCCACGAACACCAACCTGATCGTCGCAACGTATTCCACAGGACCGATTTCCGTTCTTCCTTTGAAAGAACCTGCCGACGAGGAGGGCAAAACCAAAGCCACGAAGCCATGATGACACATCCGCCCACAAAGATTCTTTTCAGCCTCATCGCTGCTGCCGGCATGGCCAGTGGGCAGACTCAGAACGACAATTTCCAGAATTTTGTCAGACAGGTGCAAATGCCGGTCGACGGGAGCCAGGGGACGGTATGGAACGTTCCGGTGGCATCATCCGGGGAGCAGCTTTCGCCTCTGGAGATAAATCCCGGGGGTGCCCGCTTTGAACTCCACACCGTCAGGTCGGATCCGTTCCAAGGTTTTCTTCTGGATACCAAATATGTCGGGGCGTACGTGCCAGTCGCGGAGGTTCTGATCCGGACCGAAGATCCCTACGAGACCGTGCCGCGCACCCGTGCCGACCGTCCGTTCAACATCGAAATAGTCATCAACGGCCTGCGCGACGGGGTAGACGATCCTGAAGCGTCCAAGAGGGTGAAGGTTCTTCACCACGTCCAATCCTATGGAGAAGGCGGAGATGGTTCCGGGGTTGACCGGAGCCAGGCGCAGATGATCGGGCAGGGTTACATTGAGGCGAACGGTCCAGTAACACTTAGCTATCTGGTGAACTCGGTGCCTGGAGCCGACCGCGCCAAAGTCCGGGGCGAGGAAAGGTTTTCAGTGTTTTCGTTGGATGACTACCAGGCCCCGGAATCCCATCTGGACTCGCTTTTTGTCCAGATCTGGCCCGTCGCGGACGGATCCCTTTCCGGAATTGCCCAAGGCGAGGTGATCACTTTCCAGGCACCTACGGTTACGGTCGCAGTCAACGACATTTATCCAGACGCGCAGATCTACACCCAGGTGTATGAAGGAAATGAAAGCCTCGGAACGGAGGGAACTGTGGTTCCGGGATCAGCCCTAATCATCAACGAGGCTGTTCCACAAAACCGCATCCTGACATTGGAAGGGTGGGATAACGTGATTACGGGGGATGGCACCTGGACCATGGAGCTGCTAACATCCACCCCGTTCGGGATCGACCGGCTGGCATGGGTTACTTTCCAAGTGGACCGCACCATCACCGTCAATGGCTCCGTCACAACCATCGAATAGAGCCTACTTTCCGCCGGCTTTCTTTTCCAGCTCCACTCTGAAATTATCATTCCTGTACATCAGTGAAAACTTCGCCTCCCTAGATTTTCTCAACAGATCCTCCACTTCCGTCCAAACCACCTGAAGGAACACCCCCCGAATAGGTTCCCTATGAAACGATTGAGTCCTAGTCACGAAACGATCCTCCACTACCCGGCCTTGTTTGTTGGCGAGCAGAGGGCCGTGCTCCACTGTGATCTGGCGTTTCAACGTCTCGAACCGCTTCTCCATGCCCTCGGCTCCGACAGCCGTGTCCATGTAGTGCACGGTCATCTCGTAGAGGCCTCCGTTGAGGAATCTTCCTTCCACTCCGGAGGCCGGAGAGCCGGGCAACGGACCTTGGCGGGCGGCGACTTTCACGATCCGCAATGTGGGTTGATCTCCGGGTGTGATAACTGTAAGGTCCAGCGAATGTTGAGCAGACCAAGATATCAATCTTTCGGGACTATCTCCCCACTTCAAGCCGAAAGGAGGCTCGATGATCTCTTGTGCGCAGACTTGGCCAAGCGCAAGGAAAAGCCATGCGGCGGCACCCGCAAATACGAGGCGGAAGGTCGTTCGAACGGAGACGCGGTGCACCCGGCTAGATTCACCCGCTTCCGTCCGCATCGCAAGCCGCGATCTCAGAGGCGCGGCGGTTTCGCATTGGTGGAGGCGACCCTCGCACTCTCCCTGCTAACTGTGGTGGGGCTGATTTTGCTGAAACTTTCGCTGAACGTGGTTTATCCACGGCAGTATGCGCTTCAGCAGGTGCTTTCCGATGCTTACATGACATTTGAGCGAGCCCGATCTGAGCGCATTCCTTTCGAGAACTTGGTCGCAACGAACTCCCCGTGGCCTGCATATCCGGCGGTTTCGACCGAAACGGTAGAAATTGGAAAACTTCCCGGTGGCAAAGCCGTCACGGGCCAGGTGACAAGGACCCGAATTGCGGACGGAGACAATTATCCGGTTGATGGCGGGACCGGCAACGTCGCCAGCAATCCCGCGGCCATGAAGATCTGGCGGGTGCAGAGTGTGCTCCGCTACACCATTTCCCAGCGGACCTACGTGAAATCCCGAACCCTCGTGCGCGCGCAATGAGAAACTCGATCAAACGGATCAGGAGAGGGTTCACGTTGCTTGAAATGACCGTGGCTTTGGTTGTGGGCATGGCCGTCGGTGCCACGGTGTTAACTATGTTTAACCAGCAGGTCGCGTTTCTAAAAATCTTCCGCGCCCAGAGTTTTCTCAACGAGGAGGCTCCGGTGATCAGTACGTATGTTTCGAAGCTTTTGATCAACGCCGAGCGATTCCGCCTGCATGCGTCGATGGCGGATGCACTCTCAGGGAACAACCCTCGCCTGACAGATTCGCCCGTCCTAGTTCTAAATTATCGCCAGCCGGACGGCAGCATACGGGCGGGCATCCTTTCCTTTGAAAATCGTGGCCAAGGGGACGCTCTCTACTATTATGTCGTGCCTCAATCCGGAGCGCTCACCGCCCCGCAATGGGCGATCACGACCAAGCCGACGAATGTATCCTTTTTTATGGATGCGGGCGTCATCCGTACACGGATGACAGGCCCGGCCGGAGAGGAGATCATTTTCTCAGGAGCCATGCAGTGAACCATTCCCGACCCAAGATACCGTGAGAAACATTCAACGAAAACATCCGGCCGGCTGGGTATCATTGCTCTCCGTTTTTGTCATCTCCACGTTCATGCTCACGCTCATGCTCTTCGCCTACGAGCGTGCGATCAATTCACAGGCGGTTCTCGCGGATATCCAGGCGCAGACGGATTACCGGGAGAAAGAGGAAACGATTCTACGCTCCATCGTCGCCATCACTCCAAACCGGGCGATCCGCGCCATGCAGGACGGCTCTTCCTCCGACTCGGATCAGAAGACCAATCCGTTCAGTTTCCGGAATATTTTCGCGGATGCCTTGGTGCAGTCCAACGCCCGGCAGTCGATTTCCAACGGCCTCCGAACTCAGCTCAATATTCCAGTTTCCTTTTCAGGGAACTCTGGTGACGCGAGCTTGGGAAATATCAGCAAGATGTTCAAATCCATGTCGAACAACACCGGTTTTGTTACCGGAGGCCTCAACCGGGATCTCGGTAATGGGTTTCCTCCGGCTCTCAACTCGGTAAGTTCCATCTCCAACGATGATCTTTATCCCATCATCACCAAGAGCAAGATCTACGGTGGTTATGCTTCGGGACGGGTCGGCCTGTCCACGACGCAATATCAGGATTTCAACGTCATTCCCTATCCATCGATCAACTTTGGCTATTCCAAGCCTGGAGAACCATTCGTTGCAAAACGTAACTGGTGGGCCTTTACGATGGATCTTGCCGACCATGACGACAATGTCACCAAGCTCGCCCGCTTCAAGCGGGAGTTCGTGCTCTCCATCTACGAGATTCCTTCCCAGCTACCTGTTTCCGCGAGCTCGTTCATGGCCATCGGGAAACATGCCAACGGCGATGCCTGGGAAAACGTCACGATCGACGGGAATATTTTCGCCGGAAAAGCCATTGTGGAAGGTGAGACCGCCATTCCTGGCCTCGCAAGCCGCCGCGGCTTCGAGCTTTCCGCGGATACAACGGTGGGTGGGAAAGTTTTCAACGGGAATCCATTCACGCCGGGAGTAAGGGAAACCTTCCGCCTCACGGAAGGAGATTTTTTCCCTGTTTCCCTTGCATCCGAGAGTGGAAAGGCGGCTTTCGTCCCGATCAACCGCGGAGCCGACTATTTCGACCGCTACGCACATTTCAACGAATCCGCCACCATCTCCCCGACAACGTGGAACGATTATTCCATCGGCGCTTTGCAGTGCGCGATGCGTCTGGACATCGTCCAAGCTACCAGTGCCGCCGACCGGACTCCGGCGAAAATGAAGTTTTCCTATATAAAGAACGGCGTCCGGACGAACATGGATTACCAGCTCGCCGGGGGTGTGGCGACCGCCCTCCAGGCCGGGTTCACCATTTCTGTGGGGGAAAACAATACCACCACATTCGACGAACCCGTCGATGTCGCATACGGTGCGAATGAGAAATATTATTACAAGCGGAACGTCAGCGGGCCGATCCGTTTCGACAACCAGACCTTCGGCGACCCCATCGTCGGGACCTACAAGTATGGTTGGTGGCGACCGCTTGCCCCTTTCGAAATCAAGAACCTTCCTTCCGGCCAGATCTGCGTGGCTGTCTACCCCCGCCGTCTTCAATCGTTTCTCACTACGATTGGAGCGGACGGCCCAGAGGTGAACAATTCCATCGCCATCAATGTGGACTACCCCGGCGGCGCGCATCTCTCCAAACCCTCCATCCCCTGCACGGAAAACGACTACGGCGTCATCCTTCAGGAATGCGATGATCTACGCGGTTTCACGAAGGGATTTTCCCTCGTCACAAATCTCCGCCTCTATATCGGGGACGATTTCAACGTGTTTTCCACCACCGCGCCCGACGGTTTCGTTCCAGCCGACGGCAAGCCATACTATCCTCCATGTTCTCTGTTTTCCCCGGAGAAACGCTACGGGGTGGATTTTGATCCCTTCGCCGTTGAACTCACCGGTCAGATCGGATCCGTGGCCAGCGATACCGCCGCCACTCCTGTCCGTCCCATGGATGCGACCGGCGTGACCGGGACCTCCATGACTTCCAACCGCATCCGCATCAACCTTTCTCCCATCAGCCATCCCGTGGAACTTCCTCCCGTGGTCATGATGAACTGGCTCATCCTGCTGGAGGAAAAACGCAAGGAGTTCGACAACTACTAGAAAATTTCAGCTTTTCAGCATTTACCAAAATACACGAGGACGGGATCGAACCGCCGACCGACCCGGTGTAAACGGGTTGCTCTACCGCTGAGCTACTCGTGCAACTTATTGATTTTCAATAACTTACAAAGTTATGTGAGGTGACTGAGAAACTGCTCGTATACTGGTTTTGTATATTCGAAGTTTCTGTATCGCGCAGAGTGAAGTCAATTCAGGCAATCTGGTCGGGTAGACAAGTGCTTGTATCGGCTCACGTCGACGGGGATGTATTACGCCCGCATCCGGCACGTTGGCAAGATTTTTCCCCAGTCGGGAGACAGGGTGCCTAAATTACGGAGCATTTGGTGCCGCTTAAGATTTTTTGACTATACAGGCGCGCATCAGGATTTGCGAAAACCAGGAATCCCGGAGGGACGGTGTGCCCCACGGGGTATGGCCGGAACATAGCCGGGCCGTGGAGTGCAGCGCAAACCCCGGAAGAGAGGTAGCAAGGGTTTTGCGCCCCGGAGGGTAGCCGGAACCTCTCCGGCAAACCAAGGTTGCAGGCTCGGGGAAGCGTTCCAGCGGCCCTCCGGGACGCGGGGATTCTCGGGATGGAAACCGGGGGTTACATTTCATTTCACCCCCGGCTACGTTCCGACCATACCCCGTGGGGCACACCGTCCCTCCGGGATTTCCAAAAGAAATCACAAAACCTTCTGCACGGCAGTATACAATAGGAGTAAAGCGGAGATGGAGAAACTGACTCAGACAAATCCTTCCTCAAATGGGATGGATCTTCACGGATAAGCCTAGAAAGAGTAATAGAGGCCGCGCAAATTTTTTTCTGTAAAAGTTGTTTCTGACTTCTGCTGAGAGTTGGTTCGGTGTGTTTGTTTTGCGGTTTATTTGGAGAGTTTCAGGTAGGCTTTTCCGGTTTCCCAGGTCTCTGAGACATCAATCACGAGTCCATCCTTGAAGTCGGCAAGCAAGCTGGCAACTTCATGATCAGGTTGTTGGAAAAGCTGCTGAAAGTGTGATTTTTTCGAATGGGATCAATCACTCACCGCCCGTTTCTGAGAGATAAGAACGAGACTGTCGGGTAACCGTTTCACCGAAACTGCTATTCCCCGTTGGAAACCCGAAGAGCGATTGACTGACGAATCAGAAAAACTTGAAACCTGGCTCCGCCGATCACAGGGCGGTTACATGGACGCGTTTGAAAACGTGGTTCGCAGGTTCCAGCGGGAGATCCGCGCATGGAGCGTGGTGAATTCGCCTCCGGGAGTCGATGCGGACGAGGTGGCTCAGAAAACTTTCATCGCTGCCTGCCAACGAATCGGGGACTACGAAATCGGCACGAATTTCAGAGCCTGGTTGTATGCGATTGCTCGCTACCAACTGATGTCGGAAATCACAAAGATGAAGCGCATCGCCGATTACCACCGTCGACATGCTCCCGAATTGATCAGCCGTGAGTTCGATCGGTATGCGGAAGAGGAAACACCGTTGGAAACTGTCAACCGACTCGCCGCGTTGCGCCTGTGCCTTTCATCACTTGATGAAAAGGGGAATCAACTTCTCGCATGGAGATATGACGAGGGTATCCCTCTTGCCGAGATGTCGGAAAGATCTGGTCGTTCGATCGGGGCCCTCAAGAAGGGGCTCTTCATGTTGAGGAAGAAACTTCAGGCGTGTATTGAGGGGAAACTTGAGACCCGGGAGGGACTCGCCTGATGGATCACGAATCCACAGAAGGTCTTGAGGAACTCTGGTCGGAGTTGCTGGAAGGGGAGCTGAGTCCTGCGGATCGGACCGTGTTGAATGCGCAGCTCGATGCCGATCCCGGGCTCGCGATGAAATCGGCGGAGGCATACCGTTTGCACCGCTTGCTTTGCTTTCATTTCAGCGATGACGAGAAGGCCGGAAGAGATTTCACCACGGCCACGATGAAGCGGATTCCGGAGAACCCCGAACCTTTTGTGGCGGAATTCCGACAAAGGACGGGTGCTCACCGGAAGCCTCCAGCGGTCGTCAGAATCTGGCCGCGGGTGATCGGATACGCGGCAGCCGCTTTGGTCCTCGTAGCTGTGACTCTGGGGTTCAAAGGCATTTTTGGAACTCCTGACGATGGCATGGTCGCTTCGGAAACCAACGAGGTTGCGACGGTCCTCTTCGCTGAAAACTGCCAGTGGGTGGAGGGTGGCGGCGAGCTTGCAGAGGGCTCGCGAATCGGAGTCCGCGATCTCGAGCTCGATAAGGGCATGGCCGTGATCCGTTTCGACGGCGGTGCTGAGATGATCATGAAGGCTGGATCAAAAATCGGTCTCCTTGGTGCTGGCAAAGGGAAGGTTTTCTTCGGGCAGGTCTTGGTCCGCGCAGAGGATGGAGCGGAGGGTTTCACTCTCGATACGCCGACAGGCAAGGTGGTGGATCTTGGAACGGAATTCGCCGTGAAGGTAGAGCCGTCCGGTGCCTCGGAAGTCCATGTTCTGGATGGCATGGTCGCAGTTGGAGAGGGAAAACAGGCGGATGTGATTAAGGCTGGCCGCGCGGTGAGGTTTGAGGAGCGCGAGGGCAAGGCGAAAGAGGTGGCCGTGGATTCGAAACGTTTCGCCGAATCCCTCCATGATGCAAAACCCAGAAGACGAGGGGATCTGATGTGGATTTACGAAGGGTTCAACTATTCGGTCGGAGAGCAGTCCATGTCTTCCACAAAGGGCGGGAAGGGCTGGTCGAGTCCCTGGCGCTTGCGTTCCCCGGAGGAAAACTCGGAGGACGCGGGTCGTGCGGAGAAGGAGTCGATACGCATCGTGCGGGATGAATTGAACATCAGCTGGCCCGTGGAGGGCGGGCGTGAGGGAATGCTGGAGCTAGGAAAGGGAAGCCGATTCCTTGTCCGAGATATCGCCGAGTCTATCCCGATGGATAGGGATGGCGTTTTCTACTTCAGCATGATGCTGCGTGAAACCACCGAGCCAGGAGCTGAAACGAATCGCCACGGCGCGTTCCGGCTGACATTCAGGGATTCCAAAGACTACTTCGGAGATTCCTTAAGCTTCGGCTTCAGCCCGGAGCGGCGTCCGCACATCTTTACAGGCCCAGGAGTCGGCTTCGTCAGCGCCACTTTGGCCCCGGAGCGCCAAAGTATCCTCTTCGTAGGCAAGGTCGTCACGCGGAAGACGGCGAATGATGAAATCTCCTTCCGGATGTATGGCGAGGACGAGGAACTGGGTTACGCCGAGCCTGCCGCTTGGCATGTTACGTCCAAAGGTGTCTCCCAGTCTGTCCGGTTCGACCGGCTGTTGCTGACCTCGAAAGGCAGAGCGCCACGCGTCGTAGATGAAATCCGCATCGGTCCGACATGGCGGTCCGTCGTTCCTTTTAAAGAATCTGAAAAATGAGATCATTCCATCCGTTATGGTATTCTTTCGGCTGTTTTCGTACTGTCGGGTATGGCCGTCAAGGCCGCTCCTCCAGAGGTGGTGGAGGAGTTTCTCTTCATGCACTGCTACGATTGCCATGATGACGCGACCCAGAAAGGAGACCTCGACCTAACAGATTTAGAATTCGATCTAATGAACCCTGCTCGTCTGCGAGACTGGGTAAAGGTATTCGACCAGGCGGCGGATGGAGTGATGCCTCCGAAGAAAAAGAAGCGTCCCGATCCTGAGGAGTTGAAATCCTTTTTGGCCGCACTCGATACGGAAATCGTCAGAGGCAGTGAGCTTCTCATGGCGGAAGGCAGGTCGGGATTACGACGGCTCAGCAGGGCGGAGTATGCGAACTCGCTGAAAGATCTTCTCGGCTTACCAAACCTCGAAGCTGAGGAAAAACTTCCGCCGGATAGTCTTTCGCACGGGTTCATGAAGAGTTCGGAGGCGCTGGATTTTTCCCACATCATGATTTCCCGCTATCTCGAGGTCGCCGACTACGCGCTGTGGGAAGCATTGGCGAAGAAAGCCACGCCGCAAAAGAAGCAAACGGTTCGTGCCGAGTTGAAGAGCGTGGAGGGCGTGAATAACACACTTCAAACCCTTTTCGTGCAGTTGAAGATGGGCTCGGCCATACCTCTGATCGGCAACGAGGTCGACCGGACCATGGATATTTCCCGTGGGGAATTTCGGCAAGCGTGATCCCGGGCTACGTGAAAGATCCTGCTCCCGCACTTCGATGGCGTGGCGACCTTCATGCACGGTCGTGACAACCACAACGTCACCATGAAGCCGTTCAAAGTGAAGCAGAGCGGTTTCTACAAGATCCGCGTGCACGGCTGGGGAATGGTTGGTGATCACGGGAAAGATTGTACCAAGCGATCGGACCGAGACGGTTTCCTTTTACTCCGAAGTCCGCTCGTCTTCTCGGTCGCTGCGACCTGCCTCCCAATGTTCCGACCACAAGCGAAGTGACCGTATGGCTCAATGAAGGCGAACCCGTCGAGTACCTCGCCAGCTCGACACCGAACCGGTATTTCAAACTTGGAGACAAGCTCAAGCCGTATGCCTTTCACCATTTCAAATCCAACGGGATCGCTCTGCAGTGGTTTGAAATGGAAGGGCCATCTCGTTGACCGGTGGCCTCCGCAGAGCCACAGGAATCTTCTCGGTGATCTGAAACTTGAGCCGACTTCGGAAAAGCAGCCAAACGGATTGTACTATACCGTGAAGACGGATCAGCCCGATCAGGATGCGGAACGTTTGCTTCGTGACTTTGCGAAAAGAGCTTTCCGCCGCCCCATCACTGATGAGGATCTCACCATCCCGTTGATGCAAACAAGGGCTCGCCTCGCGCAAAACCAGCCTTTCGTCGATTCGCTGATGGCCGGCTATCGAGCCATCCTTACTGCTCCCGATTTTCTCATCATCGAGGAAAAGACCGGCAGTCTCGATGCGTGGGCGTTGGCCACGCGGCTCTCGCTTTTCCTAACAAATTCCCCTCCGGATGATGAGCTGAGATCGGTTGCGGCCAGTGGTGATCTGTTGCGCGACGAGGTTCTTCGCGCCCAGACGGAACGGCTGCTCAACGATCCCGACCGCGAGCGTTTCATTAGTCATTTCCTCGACTACTGGCTGGACCTTCGGAAGATCAATGTGACCGAGCCGGACATGGACCTCTATCCGGAGTTCAATCCCATGCTTTCCGAATCCATGGTCGAGGAAACGCGGGCATTCTTCGGTGAAATGCTAGATTCAAACCTTGGCGCCGACCACATCATCGATTCCGATTTTCTCACCATCAATCAGCGCACGGCCACTCTCTATGGAATCGACGGAGTGGAGGGCTCTGAGATCCGCAAGGTGAAGATTCCAGAAGACAGTGTCCGGGGTGGTCTGCTTACCCAGGGAAGTATTCTGAAAATCACGGCGAACGGGACCACCACCTCTCCTGTGGTTCGCGGCACGTTCACACTTGATCGCCTGCTTGGTGATCCCGCGCCGCCGCCGCCGCCCTCCGTGCCAGCGATCGACCCCGATATCTCCGGCGCTACCACGGTGCGCGATCTTCTGGAGAAACATCGCGAGGATCCGAATTGTGCGTCTTGCCACGCGAAAATCGATCCGCCTGGATTCGCTCTGGAAGCTTTTGACGTGATGGGAGGTTTTCGAGAACAGTATCGCGCCATTGTGAACGAAGGGGAAAAGGGCGAGGAAGGTCAATCCAACGGCAAGCCCTTGAAGTTCCGCCACTCCTTGCCAATCGAAACCTACGGCGAGTTGCCGGACGGCTCCAAATTCGCGGACGTCAACGAGTTCCGCGACCGCTTGCGCGACAAGGAACCCGAAATCGCCCGGCATCTGCTTGAGCAGTTCATCGTTTATGGAACTGGTGCCCCGGTCTGGTTTACCGATCGGAAAATTGTGAATGGAATGATGGCAAGACTGGAAAACGACAACTACGGCGCGCGTTCCATGATTCACGAAGTCGTGCAAAGTCCTCTTTTCAGAAAAAAATAGCCTCATGAAATCGATCCATATTTCCACCGGAAAACATCTGCATCGCCGCACCTTTCTGAAAGGCATGGGCGCGACAATGGCGTTGCCGTTCCTCGATGCGATGCGTCCCGCCTTCGCGAAGGAAGCCGCCGGTGACATCCCCCGCCGCATGATCGCCATCAACGTCGATCTCGGATTTATGCCGGAATACTTTTTCCCGAAAGCTGCCGGAAAGAACTTCGAGCTAACCCCGTATCTGCAGCCCTTTGGTGATCTGCGCGATCAGTTGACCGTTTTCAGCGGGGTCTCGCACCCGCATGTCGATGGAGGCCATGCAGCATCGGTCTCGTTTCTAACAGGTGCCCCGCATCCGACTTCCGCCGGATTCAAGAACAGCATTTCGCTCGATCAGTATGCCGCGCAACACATCGGTCACAAGACGCGCTACCCTACGCTGAACCTACGGGTAGGAGCTGGTGACGGATCACTCTCCTACACGAACGATGGAGTCCGAATTCCGTCCGAGGTCATTCCATCGAATGTCTACCGTCAGCTTTTCGTGCAAGGCAGCGAAAGTGAGATCGATGCTCAGATGCGGAAATTGCGAGAAGGCAAGAGCCTGATGGATTCCTTTTCCGGACGCATCAAGCAACTCCAGCGCGATGTTGGCGATGGCGACCGGGAAAGGCTGGATCAGTATTTCACCTCTGTTCGTGAAGTCGAGCAACGGCTTGTGATCAATCAGGAGTGGCTGAAACAACCCAAGCCGAAAGTGTCATCACCGATGCCTGTCGACAATCTGGAACCCGGTGCTCTGGTCACCCGTACGCGGAACATGTATGATCTTGCAAAACTGGCTTTGGAAACGGATTCCACCCGGCTGGTGACCATCCTTGTGACTCAGGACTTCAGCCCGAAAGTCGATCTCCCCGGGGTGACCCATCCGCATCACTCGTTGACTCACCAATCCGGCAAAGAAGATTCGCGCAAGCAACTTGCCATCATCGAAACAGCCCAGATGGCGGAGCTGGCACGGCTGAGTTCCAGGCTTGCGGAAGTCACCGAGGGCGGGGAAACGCTCCTTGATCGCACCATGGTCATGCAGGGCAGCAATCTCGGCCATGCCGATCGGCACGATGTTCGGAACCTGCCGGTCGTTTTGCTCGGCGGTGGATTCAAACATGGCAATCATCTCGCCTTTGACCGCGAACGGAACGCTCCGCTTGCAAACCTCTACGTCAGTATGCTTCAGCGTCTGGGGCTGGATTGCGGCAGCTTCTCCACGGGTTCGAGCCCGATGACAGGGCTGGAAATTGTGTAAATTTCGCGGACTACAAAGATTGGTAATCAGTGCTTTTTTGCTCTGTGCGATACTCTCGCTCCCGAAGTCCATGTGTGGATGTGGTTTCAATTGATCGATGGATTGCCGGTCGGTTTGAGCGCGACAACGGACTGCTCCTAATGTTTGAATTTGTTTGTGAACATCCGCTGGAAGCTATTTCTGAGCCTCTTTCTCCTCACCTCGTTTGTCTCGTTGGCGTTGCTAATTTGCGTCGAGAAGGAATTCCAGGGCTGGGTGAGCCAACAGGTTGCCGATAATTTCTCCAACCGCGTTGGTGCATTGCTGTCGGAGCGCAACACAAGGCTTGATGGGGTTCGTCAAATCGCAGGGAAACTCGCATCGGAAGAAATTGTAAAGTCGACACTGCGGGGAAGCTTCGCGCCCTCTCAGCGAAAAGCGCTGATGGATTCCTACGAACGAATCCGAAACGAGGAAAGTGACAATATTCAAACGGAGCCTCGCGCCATCGGAGATTCGTCAATTCAAGCTCCCCTGATGGGAGTGGTCGGCCTCGATGGCGATTTTCAGTTTTTCGGCCGCGCCGTCACTCGCCGGATAGGAGGCAATCGAAAATCAGCGGTTACGCAGCTGGAAAGAACCCATGCTGGAAACGAGCAGACAATTTCATATGTGGTGATCAGTGATGACAGTGGCTCCGATCATGTGCGCGAGGTGGTTGTGACGCCGGTAAACCAAGGAGGCCGGGCGCTTGGATGGTTTTTCCTCGGGATGAACGCGGAAACCAATATCGACCGAACCTTTCAGAAGTTGGAAAACGCAAGTGCGCGTGGTATCCGCTCGGGGCTGGTCGTCGGAGGCGAGTGGTTTGTCGAAGGCATGGACCCGGAGATCCTGAGAAAATTCACTGCCGATATAGATGATAATTTCTGGACAGATGGAATCCCAGCGGTCGCGGAGGCCGGTGGAAACGAATATTTGCTCATTGCCCATGACTTAAATCCTGGCTCGCCGCTCGAAAAGGGCTATCAGATCGGAATCTATCCACTTTCTGATCTAACGGAGACAATCACCCGTCTTCGCTGGGTGGTCGCGGGGATGGCCCTAGCCGCGCTGTTTCTAACGGTCCCGGTGGCGGTGTTCCTCGCCCGCCGATTCAGCCGTCCGATCGACGAACTGATCAAGGGAACGATCCGGGTGAGGGAGGGTGATTTCCAGAGTGAGGTCAGAGTCCAGTCGAAGGATGAGTTCGGCATGCTAGCCGCTTCCTTTAACGTGATGATGCGCGATCTTGGATTGAAGGAAAAATATCACGATCTGCTGGGGAAAACCAGTGACCCGGGATTGCTGAAAGGCCTTCTGGAAGGCCGGCGCGAGCTGGGCGGCGAAATCCGGCAGGCTGCTGTGCTGTTTTGTGACATTCGCGGATTCACCGCGATGACCGACGGCATGGACCCCGCAGAGGTCATTGAAATGCTCAACGGCCATATGACGGCGATGACCAAGGTAATCCACGATCACGGTGGTGTGGTGGACAAATTCGTCGGTGATCTGGTCATGGCTGTCTTCGGGGTGCCGGACGCCCGGGAGGGAGATCTTGCGCGGGCGCTCGACTGCGCGCTCGCGATGCAGCGTGAGCGTGAGCGATTGAATGGTGAAGGCCCGCCTGTGATCCAGGCGGGAATTGGCATCGCTTGGGGTGAGGTCGTGGCCGGCATGATGGGTTCTCGCGAGCGAATGAACTACACCGTGCTCGGTGAGCGGGTGAACTTGGCGGCGAGACTTTGTTCCGCCGCAGGTGCAGGGGAGGTCGTCGTTGATCGTGCAACGGTCGATGCCAGCGGAAACCCGTCGCGTTTTGAAATGCGATGCGAGATGCCGATGAAGGGATTCCGGGCGCCCGTCGAAGTCTGGGCGTTGCGAGCCAACGATTGATACTGGTTCTTCAGTAAGCAAAGCAATTCGCCGAGATCCCTGCCTTCACGGAGTTCTCTCCCGCTGAGCTACTCGTGCCTTGTCTCGCGCGAGTTATCTTTTGCACCGCATTCGCCTCGTGGTTCACGATTGTTTTTCCCGTAAATCATCTTTTTTGTCCAAAGATGTGACATTGAGGTCCTTAGAGGACAATAGAAGGTAGGCTATTAGGAATCGACTTTACATCTCATCTTTAAAGGGTGAGATTACATGGTCAATACAGTAACCCTTCCTTGACCCTAGCAAACCCATGAAACCCAACCAATTCTACTCGGCGCATAAGGGCAGAGTGCCAGGCTTTGCGTTGATTGTGACCCTCACCCTGATGGTGTTGATCGCCATCCTTGCCCTCGGCTTGCTTTCCCTTTCCAGCGTCGCCCTCCGCAGTTCCTCCCACCAGTCCGCAGATGGCATCGCCCGCGCCAATGCCCGAATGGCCTTAGTTGTTGCCATCGCCGAGTTGCAAAAGAATGCCGGTCCAGATCAACGTGTGACAGGTCGCGCGGACCTTATCGACGAGAGTTCTCCGAACCCGATGTGGACGGCAGTATGGAATTCCGAAGGCGGTGAACCCGCTTACCTCGTCAGCGGCAACGAACATTTGGCTTTTGATTTAGAGACCTTGCCATCCGCATATCCCACGGATTTTTTGAAGCCGGATACGAATCTCGATTCGGAGAACTCTGTGCAGATCTTCGGATCCGAACTCCCCGTCGCCGAGCAGGTTAGGGCTCCGCTCGTAAAAGTCGGCCCGGCGAAAGGAAACGGCGCCTACGCATGGTGGGTTGGCGACGAGGGCTTGAAAGCACGGATCGATCTCCAAGCCCCCGATGACAGGGAATCCGAGGAAGACGATGAGCGGGAGGTCTTAGCGCTTTCTCCGCTCGAACCAGGACTCTCCAGTCTGGGGGACGGTTTTCCAGAAGGACTGTTCGGAAAAAATGGAAGTGTCCGCAAGACGACTCTTGTGACGCTTCCCACCACATCCATCGCGGCCAGTGAACCCTCCCTCGGCGATGCGTATTTCCACAGTCTCACCACGGGCGGCTTCGGACTTCCCGTCAATGTTCGCGACGGTGGGATGAAGACCGATCTGTCCCTAGTGTTCGACCGTTCCCAGCAAACCAACACGTCGTTGCTCAACAAAGCCATGGGTGCTGTTCCGGTGACTCCCAATGAAACCGAGCTCAAGCGCTTGAACGATGCCAAGGCCTACGACTTCCAGATTTCCGACCGTTCGCGTTTCCAGCTTGGGGAAACCTTCTCTAACGCGGAAGCCGGCCCAAATCTGGGAATTCTTTATAACTTCTCACGGCTGTGGGAAAACTTCGAGAGCAACAACTCTTTCAGAAGCCTCACCGCAATCCCCCGAGTCGAATCTGAGCTGCGCTACGAGAACACTGCTCCTTACGATGCGACCTCAGGTGGCACCTTTCAAAATGAAAAACCCCACCTGAATTCACCAGTTTCAGTTGTCCCTTATCTGGTACAGATGAGTTTTCGTCTTGGGGCGGAACTCACGACTCCTCCAAATCCTCTTCCATCGGGGACAACTTCCTCGACAAAATTCTACAAGCCGACCCTCGAGATGAAGCCCGTTTTGGGCTTCTGGAACCCCTACAACGTAAAGATCAAGGCGAGGAAATACCGTATGGATTGGTCGATTTCGCCATATATGCGCTTCGCCTATGGAAAGCAGCCGTTGAAAGCTGGCGAAAACCAGGTGGCCTACATCTACCTCCGCACCTACTGGGGTAACAGTGGAGGAGGCGCGATTCCGACTGATGCGGATCCGCGTGCAAGTAGTTGGATACGGCTACAGACTCCCACCGTTGATTTTGAACCAGGAGAATTTCGCATCTTTTCCTCCACTACAGTGGATAACCTTGCGAGCGTAAATACGATTCGACCTGGCTGGAACGAAGCGGGCGCGATCAAGATCGATTTGCTGGAAACCCAACGGAGCAGTAACACCAAGAAAGAAGTCAAGGTGCCCGAAGAACATGTGGGCTGGTTCGGGGATGTTTTTCTCCAAGATAGCCATCACGCGGATACGAAGTTGAAATTTCCCGCCCTGACTTCGAAATCCGCCATGGCATGGTTTACCTTGAAAGATGTCACTTCGGACGAAGCCGTGATCATCCGGCAAACGAACGTATGGAACGGCGGTGCGGCCGGGGAGCAGGTGCACCAGCCTGGGAACTCCAGCGTGGCGAAACCTTTTGTTCCGGAGCGTATCGTATCTGAATGGAACGGCGCAGGAACCAACAAGCCGTTGCATTCGATGAAGGAGCTAGCTGATGGAAATGATGTCGCTCCGATCGGGACATGGGCGTTCTACCTAAGGAATTCGAGCGAAATCGAGGACGCCGGCAGCGGCCAGACCCTTCGCGGTTGGGTCGACACAAATCCCCGCACTCTGGTCGGTAGCGCGCGTTTCGACGGTCTGGATGCCAGTGGCTCGGATTTGAAAGGTTGGAACTTTTCTTCACAATACATGGGCGGAAGCCTTTCCCCAAACGGAAGCCCCTATTCGTACGGGGACGCTGGAGACGGAGCGGGTGGTTTCCGTGGACTTGTGGCGGAGGCAGGTATTGGTAATCACGAGCCACAAATGGAACTTGGAGGCGGAAGGTTCCGCGGATATGGCGGACCTTCGAACACCGCAAACGGCCAAACCCATGTGATTCTTTTCGATGTGCCTCGCACGCCTCCAATATCAATCGGCCAGCTGCAGCACGCACACCTTTCACGTTACAACTACGAGCCAAGTTTCGCCGTGGGCCTCTCATATGCAAACACTCGTATCCCGCTCGACAAGCGTGTCGCCAAGGATTTTAAGGGAGTTTCCGGGATGAATCTCTACGATATCGCCTACGAGGTGAATGAAGGGCTTTGGGACGAGTTCTTCTTCTCTAGCCTTGGTATCGATTACAAGGACACCGGATCAAGCCCACCCACGTCCTTTGACGATGTTTTCGGTAGCGGGGTCCAGACTCTTCCGAATCCTCGCATGATTTACCGTCCAAGTGATGACGCTGAGTCGATCGACGGACTGATTGCGAGCAGTGGTGATCGTGCGGCGGAAGCCGTGGCTTCAAGGACGTTTGTCAAAGGGGCCTTCAATTTGAACTCCACTTCTGTCACTGCGTGGAAAGCGATTCTCTCCTCCATGGGGGCTTCGGAACTTCCCGTTCTGGATCTCTCGAATGGCTCGTCTACGTGGGCAAACCCCGACGGCATACGCTTCAGTCGCGTTTCCCATTCTGGGACGGAAGATTCCTATGAAAGTAAGGATGGAGGCGACGATGCGGCATTCTGGCGTGGTTGGAGAGAGCTTTCGAAAGACGAATTGGATACTCTCGCGACAAACATTGTCGCGGAAGTGCGCAAGCGCGGACCGTTCCGTTCGATGGCAGATTTCGTCAACCGTGACTTGGACGGAAGCGAAGCGGAACAGCAGCGTGGAGCCTTGCAAGCCGCACTGGACCTCACGCTAAACGACAGCCTACCAGAGAGTGCCGCGCTCCCGGCTACAACAGCAAACGGCGGTGCGTTTCACGCCCCTCCTGCGGATTCGAACCAAGGGGGCGGCCAAGCCGGCTATTTGATGCAAGGAGATCTCCTCCAATCTTTGGGTCCGATTCTCCAAGCCCGTTCAGATTATTTTAAAATCCGGGCCTATGGTGAAGCGCATGATCCCGAAGGAAACGTCATCGCAAAGGCTTGGTGCGAAGCCACCGTCCAACGTCAACCGGAATATGTATCTCCGGAAAACGAAGCCTTCGAAAGCGAAGCCCGTGGCGATACCTTGGCAACGATCAACAAAGCCATGGGGCGGAGATTCAAGATCACAAGATTCCGCTGGCTCTCCCCTACGGAAATCTAACGAATCGAATCTGATGCTACGCATTTTTCTCCTCACCACACTGTTCTTTACCTCCGGGGGCTACCTTGCCGCTCAGCAGGATATGGTCAAAACCGAGATCCTTACCGTAGCCCTTGGGAAATCCTTTGGGGATTTATTTTTCAAGCCGGGAGAAGAAGTCAGGCCGCTAGGTGCCAACGTGGGAGCCCTCAGCCAACCAATGGCCTACGTCGGGCCACCCGTGTTGGTGATTCACGACCAAGAGTCCGATTTCGCCCCCGTGGAAGAAGGGGAGGCGCCGCCTAAACCGGTTGCGGTCATAAAACTTCCCGAACGTGCCAACCGCGTCCTCTTCGTATGTCAGCAGCCAAAAGAAGGGGAAGTGAATGTGCGAGCCTACGATATTTCTACAGGAGGTCAAAAAGCAGGCGATTATAGATTCTTCAACTTCTCAAATTTTTCCGTCGGGGTGATCATGGGGAAAAACAAATTTGTGTTACCAAGTGGGAAGGAACGTGTTGTGAGCGAATCCCCGTGGCGCAGCGAAGTCCTCGATATACCGGTTCAGTTCGGAACCTTAGTGGAAGGGAAGGAGAAACTCGTTTACAGTTCAATGTGGGGGCACAGACCTGCGAAACGGAATATGGTCTTCCTGTTCGGCAGCTCCGATAGAAATCGGCCGATCGCGATTGGAAGGTTTTACGATTACCCCGGCCAATCGGCACCTTCGGTGAAGGAATAACGTTGGTTTTTCCAATTTCATCTCAGAACCTAGCTTCCTCGTTATATCTGACCTGGGGCCTCAGAGTGCCTACACTAGGGAGAAATCCTATCCAATCTGCGGTTAGAATCTTTCTTTCTCCCTAATGTAGGCACCCTGCGTGATGCCTCCATCCTTTATCCTTGAAGCTGAGTCAGGAAAATCGTATCACTTCCCGGTGAGTGCTTCCTCCACGGCCCCTCTGCGCTTCGTCTGCTCATCCTGCAGGACTTCATTGGTCCTGACGGAGATCGACTCTGCTGTGAGTGGACCTTGCCCCAATTGCGGAGAATGGATTGATTCCTCACGATTCCAACCGCTCGAAAAGCCTCCCCACGTTCTCGACGTCAAGCTTCCTGACCCTTCCGGGTCGGTGAAACGCCGATCTCCTACTGTAACTTCAGGGAAGGGGAGGGTTCGCGCAGACGGATACCTCGACTACGAATACACGGAAAGAAAGGAAATGTACGCCACTCTCCGAGTTATGGCCGTGTCCTTGGCAGTTCTGGCAATTATTTTCTTCTGCATCATCTATATGAACCAGTGGATGGGTGAATGACTTCGTAAGTCGTTGATTTCGAGTGGATTGAGAAATTCGTGAAAAGCGTAGCTTCGTGGAATAAGTCCTTGTTTCCCAATCCCGGATTTCAGACCCTCTCCCTGCCATATGTCAGAGGAAAAAAACGAGCCTGAGAAAGCCCAAACCAAGGTCGGTAGCGAACAGGAATACAACGCCGGTCAGATCGATAAACTGGAAGGTCTCGACGCCGTCCGAAAGCGCCCGGGAATGTACATCGGGGATCCCGATGAGCGTGGTCTCCATCACTGCGTTTTCGAAGTTTTGGACAACTCTATTGATGAGCACCTCGCCGGATATTGCTCGAAGATCAAGGTCGCCATGCACGTGGATGGCTCCATCTCCATCACCGACAACGGCCGCGGTATCCCCGTGGACATGCATGAGAAATTCAAAATGCCCGCCGTCGAGCTGGTGCTGACCAGCCTCCACGCTGGCGGAAAATTCGGCCAGGGTGCCTACAAATATTCCGGCGGTCTCCATGGCGTCGGCGCGAAATGCGTGAACGCCCTTTCTGATTGGTTCCGCGCGGACATCACCCGTGGCGGAAAAGTCCATCGCATCGCCTTCGAGCGCGGCAAAACCACCGAGCCCCTCCATGTCATCGGCGATGCAGATCCGAAGAAAACCGGCACCCACATCACCTTTTTCCCGGACGCCACCATCTTCGTCGATACCATCACCTTCCAATTCGACCGCCTCGCCACCCGCCTCCGCGAGCTAGCCTTCCTCAACCCCGGCCTCACCATCGAGCTCGAGGACGAGCGCCCGGAATCCGCGAAAAAGACCGTCTTCCTCTACAAGGACGGCATCGTCGAATTCGTAGCCCAGCTTTGCGAAAACAAAAACGTCGTCCACGAGTCGCCTGTCGTCATCGATGGCAAGCGCGAGATCGATTACGAATACGACGGCAAGCAGACCAAGGAGGACGTCTTCGCAGATGTCGTTTTCCAATACAACGACTCCTACCAGGATCAGATTCTCTGCTTCGCAAACTCCATCCCCAACGCCGACGGTGGCACCCACCTCACCGGCTTCCGCGGCGCGCTCACCCGCGCAATCAACCAATACGCCAAGACCAATAAGATCCTGAAAGACAAAGACCCCGCCCTCTCCGGCGACGACGTCCGCGAGGGCCTCGTCTGCGTCATTTCCGTAAAAATGCCCAGCCCGCGCTTCTCGTCCCAGACGAAAGGCAAGCTGGTCAACTCCGAGATCGAAGGCGTCGTCTCCTCCATCGTTTACGAAGGACTTAACACCTACTTCGAGGAAAACCCCGCGCTCGCCCGCAAGATCATCGAGAAATCCGTCAACGCCGCCCGCGCTAGGGAGGCCGCCCGCAAAGCCCGCGAGACCGTCCGCAAATCCGCCCTCTCCGGCGGTGGCCTTCCCGGCAAGCTCGCCGATTGCTCGGAGCGGGATCCCGCGAAATCCGAACTCTATATTGTCGAAGGAGACTCCGCCGGTGGTTCTGCCAAACAAGGCCGCGACCGCCGGACACAGGCCATCCTTCCGCTGCGCGGAAAAGTCATCAACGTCGAGAAAGCCCGCCTCCACCGCGCCCTCCAGAACAAGGAAATCCAGTCTATGATCACCGCCATCGGCGCTGGCATCGGCGATGGCGAGCAAGAAGGCTCCTTCAATCTCGAAAAAGTCCGCTACCACAAAATCGTCATCATGACCGATGCCGATGTGGACGGCTCCCACATTCGGACCCTGCTGCTGACCTTCTTCTGCCGCCACATGCCGGACTTGGTGAAAAAAGGCTACCTCTACATCGCCCAGCCCCCTCTTTATCTAGTCACCCGGAAAAAACGCTCCGAATACGTCCAGGACAACGACGAGCTAAACAAAATCCTCATCGATCTCGGCGCCGGCGAAGTGACCCTTCGCACCTTCGACAAATCCCGCGAATTCTCCGCCGAGGAACTCAAAGGCATTTTGGAAAATCTCTCCTCCCTTTCCCGTTTCTCGAAAGCCATCGAGGGCAACGGCGGAAACTTCCAGGAGTATCTCGCAAACCGGGGTGACGACGGCCACCTGCCGGAATACATGGTCCGCATCCGCGAGGGCAACCAGGAATCCGTCCTCTACTTCACCGACGAGAAAGCCCTCACCGCCTACGCCGCCGAAAACCGCGATCTCGGCCTCTTCGACGAGCAACTCACCGACGAGGAACTCGCCGCCGTTACCGGTCCATCCCGCCGCGCCGTTCTCCACGAACTCCACGAGTCCCACGCCATCACGAAGATTTTCTCCCGCCTTAACGAACTAGGGATCGATACCAAGATCTTCTACTCCATGGACACCCCCATCTTCGAACTCCTCGAAGGCGACGGTGAAAAGAAGACTGCCACCCCAATTTTCGTAGTCTCCGAAATCCTCGGGAAGGTTCTTGAGATCTCAGCCAAAGGCGTCCAGATCAAGCGATTCAAAGGACTCGGTGAAATGAACGCCAAGCAGCTTTTCGCCACCACCATGGATCCCGAAACCCGCCAGTTCCTCCGAGTCCGCTACGACGATGAGAATAAGCTGGAGGCCGACACCATGTTCGACGTCCTCATGGGCGACGTCGTCGAACCCCGCAAACGCTTCATCGAAGACAACGCCCTCAACGTCCGCAACCTGGATGTGTGACGGAGCGCCGCCTTTAGGCGGCGTGTATCTCTTCCCACCATGGATCCGAAAGACAAGCTAACCAAAGACCAGATCCTAGCCGCACTCTCGCGGCTAAATGATCTGCTGCACGAAAAAGGGGTCATGGGGGAGATCTGTATCTTCGGCGGAGCCGCCATGGTTCTGGCTTTCGATGCACGCGAATCCACCCGCGATGTGGACGGCATCTTCGTGCCAAAAACTGAAGTTATCGAATCCGCCCGCCAAGTTGCCGAAGAATTCGATTTCGATCCCGACTGGCTCAACGACGGCGTAAAAGGCTTCGTCTCAAACGATTCCGAATTCACCGCCGACGGAATGCCGGTTTTCGAAAATCTCCGCATCATGCGCCCGACCACCGAATATCTGTTGGCCATGAAATGCCTCGCCAGCAGAATTGCCGATGGCACCACGGACGGTGACAGAAATGATATCATCACCTTGATAAAACTCACGGGAATCACTGACGCGGGAAAGGTTTGTGACCTGGTAGTCCGCTACCACAAGGAAAGCTTTCTTCCCCCACGCGTGAGATTCTATATCGAGGAACTAGTTTCCGAACTCAAATCCAATTCCAAACCATGAGCCGCATGAACGAGACACTCCGTGAAAGCATGGGCCGGGTCACCGATTCGACCGGTTTCAGCTACGCGATCCGCAATTTCCTCGACCGGTTCAAATCGAATCCGAATCCCGCGCTTCTCCAGGACGAACCGGCCCTGCTCTCCGCATTGATCGGTGACGACGGATATGCGGATGCTTTCGTAGCATCGACCGCCGCCTACCTCTGCCAGGTTCACGATCTGAAAGCGCCCTCATGGGTCAACGCAAGTTGCCGCAAGATGCCCTATCCCCACTTCGGTGCAAAATCCCCTAATATGAAGGCAATTCTCCTCCAGGAATCCCCAGCCGCCTTCCGCGTCCGTAACCTCTTCGTCTCCGCCAACGCCCTTTCCCGCGCATAAATTATTTTCCCCATGTCAGACTCCATCAAACCTATCAACGTCGCCGACGAACTTTCGCAGTCGTTCCTCGAGTATTCGATGTCCGTCATCATCTCCCGGGCTTTGCCGGATGTCCGTGACGGCCTCAAACCCTCCCAGCGCCGCGTGCTCTACGCGATGCGCCAGCTCGGCGTCACTCCCTCCAAGTCCCACGTGAAGTGCGCGAAGATCGTCGGTGAAACGATGGGTAATTACCACCCTCACGGCGACTCCTCCATCTACTCCACACTCGTAAACATGGGTCAGCCATGGTCCATGCGCGAACTCATCGTCGATGGTCAGGGTAACTTCGGATCGGTCGAAGGCGATGCTGCTGCATCCATGCGTTACACCGAAGCACGTCTCCACCCGCTGGGCATGGCGATGATGGACGACCTCGACAAGGACACGGTCGATTTCGTTCCCAACTATGACGGCACGCTTCAGGAGCCTTCCGTCATGCCTTCCGCATTTCCCAATTTCCTCGTGAATGGCGGCACCGGCATCGCCGTCGGCATGGCCACCAATCTCGCTCCGCACAACCTCGGTGAAGTCATCGACGGCATCTGCGCGATGATCAACGACCCAAACATCGATCTCCCCGGCCTGATGGAACACATCAAAGGTCCTGATTTTCCCGTCGCCTGCGAAGTCCGCGGCATCCGTGGCATCGAGGACTATTTCGCCACCGGCCGCGGCTCCATGCGCCTTCGCGGTAAAGTCGAGATTGAGGAAAATGAGAACGGAAAATCCATGATCATCATTCGCGAGGTTCCCTACGGAGTGAACCGCGCCACCCTCCAGACCCGCATCGCGGAGCTGGTGAACGAGAAGACCCTCACCGGCATCTCCGGCATGCGCGACCTTTCCGACGAGGAAACACGCATCGAGATCGAGCTGAAACGCGACGCCCGCCCACAGGTCGTCGTCGCCCAGCTTTTCAAACTCACCGCCCTCGAAACATCGTTCAGCGTCAACATGCTGGCGATCCACGAGAAGCGCCCGAAACAGCTTTCCCTCAAGGAAGCCATCGACTGCTACATCGAGCACCGCCGCGATGTCGTCATCCGCCGCACCCGCTACCTTCTCGGAAAAGCCGAAGAGCGCGCCGAACTCCTCGAAGCCTACCTCCTCGCCCTCGGCCACCTCGATGATTTCATCAAGATCATCCGGGACTCCAAAAACCGCGACGAAGCCCGCACCCGTCTCGCCGCCTACGAATTCTCCACCGCCACCGCGGAAGGACTCGGGATTCTCCTCCGCTCCCAGGCTGCCATCCAGGGAGATAAATACGTTTTCTCCGAGCGCCAAGTGAACGCTATCCTCGAACTCCGACTTTACCAACTTACCGGCCTCGAGCGCGACAAGGTTAAGGGCGAATACGACGGTATCCTCGTGGAAATCACAGACTTCCTTGATATCCTCGCAAAGGAGGAGCGCGTCCTCAACATCATCAAAGACGAGCTTCAAGCGATCAAAGCCAAGTACGCCACTCCCCGTAAATGCCCTATCGTAGCGGAAGTCGGCGAGGTCGCCATGGAAGACCTCATCGCCAACGACGCGATGATCGTCACCCTCTCGCATCGCGGCTACATCAAGCGCACCCCATCCACCGAATACCGCCTCCAAGGTCGTGGAGGAAAAGGTCTCAAAGGAATGGAAACCAAAGCCACATCGAAAGACGTGGAAAATGATTTCGTGGAGCATCTCTTCTCCGTCCAAGCCCACGACTACGTCCTATTCTTTACAAACACCGGCCGCCTCTACGTCGAGCGCGTTTACGAACTCCCAGAAGGCTCCCGCACCTCCGTTGGGCGTAGTATCAAAAACGTGCTCAATCTTCAGCCGGAGGAAAGCATCGCCGCCATGCTCCGCCTCGAGCGCACCGTCGATGAGGATGGAAACGACGTCACCTTCCGTGAAGACGCGGGCTACGTCTTTTTCGCCACACGTACCGGAAAAGTCAAAAAGACCGCTCTCAACGAATTCCGCAACTACCGCAAAGCAGGCACCATCGCTATCATCCTTGAGGAAGCGAACGAACTCATCGGCTGCACCCTCACCTCCGGTGACAACGACGTCATACTCGTCACACACGAAGGAATCAGTCTCCGCTTCTCCGAGCAGGACACCCGCCCGCTCGGTCGCTCCTCGCAAGGCGTCATGGGTATCCGCCCCGTGGAAGGCGATTACGTCGTCGGTCTGGCACTCGTCGAAGAAAACCACACACTCCTCGTCGCCTCTGAAAACGGCCTGGGCAAACGCACCGCCTTCGAGGAATACCGCAAGCAATCGCGCGGCGGAAAAGGCATCATCACCATGAAGGTCACGGAGAAAACCGGCCCACTCGTCGGCGCCCTCGCCGTAGAGGAAGAGCACGAGCTCATGCTCATGACCTCCACCGGCCAGTCCATCCGTATCCGCGTCAACGAAGTCCGCACCACCGGGCGCAACGCCCAAGGGGTGAAGCTCCTCACCCTCAAGAAGGGTGAGAAACTCCAGGACATCTCTCTCGTCATCCCCGACGGGGAAGACTCCGAAGGCGAAGCCGATCCGGATACCGAACGCGGCCTTGAGTCCGCAGAGGAACCCGAGCCCCCAACCCCAGCTGCCGACTAAAGTGCCCGGTGGGGCATTCTATCCGCGTTCCATCTCCCCAATGAACAAAGGCGTCCATTGCCGTGGTCACCTTCCTCAATGGGATTTCGCAAATTCCCTCCAAGGCATCACCTTCCGCCTTGCGGATTCCGTTCCTGTGAGCGTGGTCAAAGCTTGGAAGAAGGAACTGGAGATCATCGAAGACGATGACATGCGTGAATCCGAACTCAACCGGACGATCACGAAGTATGAGGATGCCGGACACGGAGAGCTCCTCCTCGGGATTCCGGAGGGGACTGAAATCGTTCAGAGAAAGCTGATCGAAAAACCACATCATCTCAAACAAACTCCTCGGATGGCGCATCATGCCTAACCACTTCCACGCAATGATCCGGCTGCTGCCAGATCACTCCCTCTCCGGTATCATCCAGAAATGGTAGGGCGGTTCTTCGATGGAAATCAACCGTTTCTTGAAGCGCTCCGGCACACTCTGGGCAATTGACTACTACGACCGCGCGATCCGTGACGAAGATCACTACTATAATGGCCGTAGATACATCCGCAGAAATCCGGTAAAAGCAGGACTCTGCGAAAGACTGGAAGACTGGCTCTTCTCATCCGCCCACGAAAGGAACGCGGACTTTCGACCGCAGTCCTCGGAGCAACCTGCGGACTAACGTCCGCGTTCCAAAAAATAGTTATATATTTCTCATTGACATGGTTCCTTGAATTCTATCTTCTCTCGCCCCGCAACCAATCACTACGATGAAACGCATAGCCGCCTCCACCATCCACCACTCCTCCCTCTCATGGATAGGCAGAGGCTTGAGGTGCGCGAGCGGGCTTCTCCAGTTCATTGACGAGCCGAACCAGATCGGAAGCATGTTGCGACACGAGAGTGTCTAGAATCTCTTATTTAAAAGGATTTCCGCAGCCCTGCTTCCTCACCGGACCAGGGCTTTTTTATTGCCCGAATTTTCAACCCCACAGTCATCAAGATCACCGAGCCCGAAACGGAGCGCTGCCTTTAGGCGGCGTGTCCCAAAATAAAACCATAGAAACTTTCTGAAAAGCATAATTCAGAACCATGGCACCACTATGCATATATGACACTTTCTACTCTCCATCAGAAAACCGTGCTTGTGCTGAACCGGCACTGGCTTCCCGTTGCAACGGTGACTCCCGCAGACGCGTTCTGCCACATGGTCGCCGGGACTGCGAATGCCCTGCGGATTTCTCCCGATTCGATGACGACTTTGAAATGGGATGTTTGGCGAGAGCTTCCGACGGATGGTTCGCACAGCATTGGCACCAAGGACGGTCGTGTTCTTGTCCCCACGGTCATCGTGCTAACCCGCTACGAAGGTCTGCCGATGTGCAGACCATCGTTCGGATTCCGAGCGCTCTGGGCTCGGGATGGCGGTCGCTGCCAATACAGCGGACGCCGTCTCGCCATCCATGAAGCGGACATCGACCACATCATTCCGCGCTCGCGGGGTGGCGGGGATTCGTGGGAGAACTGCGTGATTTCGGACCGGATGATCAATCGCCGGAAGGGCGCAAAGACTCCCTCGGAAGCCAGGCTCCGATTGATCCGCAATCCAACCGTTCCCCGGCCAATGCCGGTCACGCACACCATCGCAAACACTTTTAACATCAACGACTGGGACACGTTTCTAGTTAAAAAATGAAATACTCACACGGAGCGCTGCCTTCAGGCGGCGAGTCACATTATCACACGCCGCCTATAGGCAGCGCTCCGTTCCAATCCCTTCTTTGAAAAATGAAACTACTCACATCACAAGACCTGATCGAAGCCGGATATGAACCCGGGCCGATCTTCAAGGCTCTCCACGTGAAGATCGCGGAGCTGGAGGCAAAAGGGATCACCGATCCCAAATATGCGATGAAATTGCTCAAGCGTGATTGCGGAAAGCCCGTCGAGAAGCTGCAACGCCGTGCGGAATCCATTCCGTTTTCCGAAGCCATTTCCCCCGCGAATGCGGAGGAGGAAAAGAACGTGGAGAAGGTGCGTAAACAAATGAACGCCCTTCTGAGGACACCCATCCTTTCGGCTGGCGTGATCCTTCCGGATGCCTGCCCGGTCAGCCCGCAGGAGGCGGTGATTCCGGTTGGCGCGGCGGTGGTCGCGGAAAACGCGATCATTCCTTCCGCGCACTCGGCGGATATCTGCTGCTCCATGTGGGCGACCTTCTACGAGAAGCGTAGTAGCCTGGCCTCCGAGCTGGACGACCTGACATCGGTCACGAACTTCGGTCCCATCCCGCGTGCCTACGAAGACACGGTTCCGGATGACGTGCTCGACGAGGATGTCTGGGGAAATCCTTTTCTCAAAGGACTGGAGAACCGCGCCCGCATGCACATGGCTGACCAAGGCGATGGCAACCACTTCGCCTACATCGGCGAGATGGAAGTAACCCCCGCGTTCCTTGCTGTGCTGCGACTGACCGGGCACACCGACCTTGCGGAAAATCTGGGTCCCAGTGTTTCCAAGACCCTACGTGTCCTCGTGACCCACCACGGTTCGCGAAGCATCGGTGCGCATCTCTATAAACGCGGTCAGAACGCGGCGGAGAAGCATACGGCTAAAGTTGCGGAAGGGATTCCGAAAGCCTCCACTTGGCTCGATGCGGATTCGGACACCGGCAAGGATTACTGGCACGCCCTCCAATACATCTCGCGCTGGACGAAAGCGAATCACCGCGCCATCCACCGCCGTTTCCTCGAAAAAATTGGCGGAATCGGAATCGCGGAGCTGGGTAATGAGCACAACTTCGTCTGGAAACGCGGCAACCATTTCTATCACGGAAAAGGTGCAACCCCCGCGTGGAAGGATGAACTCGGCCGCCCGAAGCTCGGCCTCATCCCGCTCAACATGGCGGAGCCTATCCTGCTCGTTCTCGGTGCCGACAAGGAAGAGTTCCTCTCCTTCGCACCCCACGGAGCAGGGCGGAACATGTCCCGGACTGCGCTGATGAGGAAATTCCCTGAGGAAAAAGACCGCGAGCGTCAGCTTGTAGAATCGACCGAAGGGATCGACGTCCGCTGGTTTTCCAAAGTCCCTGATCTGAGCGAAACCCCCGTCGCCTACAAAAATGCAGCGGAGGTAAAACGCCAGATTGCGGACTTTGGCCTCGCGGAAACCATCGCGGAAATCCGGCCTCTCGGCTGCATCATGGCAGGTCACATCGACCAACCGTGGCGCTCCCGTAAAGACGTGCTTTCGCCAAAGCAACTCCGCCAAGTCGAGCATAGGGCGGAGCGGCGGAAGGTGAGGCAGGATCTGGGAGAGGAGTCGTGAACGAAGCCCTACCTGATGGCTTTGGAGTGTGGACGGCTCGCCTCCGCTTTGGGGCTGGAGGGCTTGCCCTCTGCGGTGCGGAGCGGCCTTCCGGGAAACCACGCATAAGCTCTGACACCGGGAGGCAAGCCTCCTTAGCGAAAGCGGAGGCGAGCCGTCCGCACTCCAAAGTACTTTTGTTTGGAAAAATTAGATCGCGCCAATTCATTCGGCTTGTTAGATCACGTCGGGAAAAGGAGATATCTCATTGTGAAAGAAACCGCTGTCATCGTTGTCGCCTCGCTTTTGTGCGGGATTGTCGTCGGCCGGATGGCGGGGACGTTCTCCAGTAAATCGAAAAGCTCGGATGAAGCGCGAGAGCCAGTCGTGGCGAGGCACCGGCTGGAAGTGCAAGGCGGCGCGCATCGGAAAGACATCGCCATCCCACGCCTCGTGACATCGGAAACAGGGGAATCTCTCCTCGCCCAGGGTGAAGCAGTGACCTACGCGGGCCTGGCTTTGTGGATGCTGGATGCGGAGGCGGGAGAAATCGCGGATTACTGGGCGCGTTGCCCGCAGGACGGCCTCAGTGATGATATCAAACGTCTGATTTTCATCAACTGGACACGCCTCGATCCGATGAGTGCCATAGCCGCTACCCAAGGAAAGGAGGAGTGGACAAGGGTCTGGTGGGCCTGGGCGGCGAGTGATCCTACGGCGGCACTTTCGGCTGCGGGGCCGGAGCAATTTGGTCGTGTCGCAAAAGGGATAGGGGAATTTCATCCGGCATGGCTCCTTGATCATTTCTCGGATATCCCTGACGACGCGAAAGGCGAAGCTCTCCATGGGCTTACTACATGGAAGGAAAACGCGGACCCGGAAGGTACCCTTGATTTCCTTGAGGAAAAGGGACGCGGATTCCAGAGCCATATTTTCAAGGCCTTCGCTTTGAAGGATCCGTGGGGGGCGTTCGATTGGTTGGAAAAGAACGACAAACTTGAAGTATCGCGATATTCAGGTCATGAGGGACCGGTCGAAATTCTGATCCGCGAGATGAACGCGGCACACCCGGACGACTTAGAGCGCATGGCCGCGATGATGCCCGCCGGCAAAGTGAAACGGGTGATGGAGGATGCCGTGTTTGAGAAGCAGGTAGAAACCGATCCTGAGAAGGCGTTGGAAACCGCAAGGAATACCGACGCACCCTTGGTCGCGGCGAAACGATTGGCGATGATCGGCGCGGGTTTGCTTACGTCCGATCCAGACAAGGCATTCGACATTGCGGCGGATATTCTGGCAAAAAGCCCCAACAGGCTATCGCCGAGTCGAGTGATCGATTCGGCAAATGGGAGGAGATCGTCTGACGAAAGCGACGGCGAAGCGCAGGAATTTTTCAACGAGCTGGTCGCAAATGATCCCGAGCGCACTCTCGACATGGCAGCCGTTGCGCTGCAGGACGCTCAGGGTGCCAGCTTTTACAAGCTCACCAATACTTGGGCGGAGAATGATCTAGGTTCTTATGCGGAATGGGTGAACAAGCAGAGTTCCCCCGAGGTTCGAAAGACCGCGATTCACACGATGGTTGGGCAGTTGATGAATCGTGGAAGCCACCGGGAAGCGGCAGACTGGGCGATTGCCTCGCCTGACCCCTCCATGTCTCTGTTCCAGCTTGCCTACAGTTGGGGGCGGACGGATCCCACCCTGGCGGAAGAATGGTTTCAGGAAGCGAATCTTACGGACGAAGACAGACAGAAGTATATCCAACTGATCAAACGGCCATGAACTTCTCGACTACTTCCAAGATTTCGATCTGTGCGGTCTCGCTGGTTGCCTCGGCGGTGATCGGTTGGAAAACGGCCTCCCAATCCGGCACCCAGGAAATGGAGACACTTGGCCAAGAGCGCCAGACGGCGCGGGATCCTGCACAGGGTCGCAGCAATCCCGCCGTCCGGGAATCGGTGTTGAGAATGAAAGCAATCAGAGAAATGGAATCGCCTGTCGAAAGACTGCGAGGCTCAATCTCATTAGCCATGTCCTTGCCTGCTTCCGAATTCGCAGCTTGGGCGGAAGGTGATCGATTTGACTACCGCGCAGGTCCCGAACTAAGCATTTTTCGAATGATCCTGTTCGAGCGATGGGAAAAGGAGAATCCGGAAAGCCTCATCGAATTTACCGTTCGCAACAACCACGGCCAGGCATACAGAGGCGTGGAGAGCCTTTTGAAGAATGAACCGGAAGTTGTCTTAGATTACTTTAGGGAGCATCCGAACGACAATTTTGAGTTACACAAGCTCGCAACAATCGCGAAGAAAAACCCGAGCTTGGCCCTTGATCGCCTCGCGGAAATGTCCGTGCGGGGCATGACACCTGAAGCAGGGAAAAACGCCGACGATCTCTTCAGGGAGCTCGCAAAAAGTTCTCCCGAGATTCTTGAGGCAGCTCTCGAAGGACTCTCACCCCTGCTCCAGAGGGAAGCCGAAACGGCACTGGCTGGGCAGCGCCTTTCCAATTCCTTCCAAGACGAGATCCGAAATCTCTGGAGCCGTCCCGACGGATGGGAACTGTTCAGTAGAATTTTAGAGAAGAATCGGAAGCTGGGTGCGAATTTGGCGGATGAGATCACGAATATGCCTGATGCTTGGCGGAACTCCCTTGTAAATAATGCGTATTACATGATGGACAATGGAGGGGCGAAACGATGGCTGTCCCTTGATTTGGAGGCGGCAGGTTTTACCGCACCGCAAGCGGAACGCATGCGAAAAACTGCGATTCAGCATTTTGCCTACGCGGATCCCAAGGCGGCGATGCAAATGCTAAATTCCGTAAATTTGGAGGCGTATGAACGCTCCAGTATTTTGAGCAACGCGCTATCAAAGTTTGGCAATTCCCCGGAAAAAATGGATGAACTCATCGAATTGCTTTCCTCTGAGGAAGACAAAGAAGCGGCACGAAGGAGTAGGGAATTTTTGTCGTTGAGAAGGGATGGAAATACAACCGCGCCCTCTGAGTGGATCAAGGTGCTAGGCGGTCAGAATATTGGGGGAACCGATTCCTATTATTTCACTAGGGCATCAGGCCAATGGAACGAAGAGCAGGTCGGCGAGTTCCGCGAGACATTCGAAACACTTCCTGAAAACGATAAGGGGAAAATCGCGGCGGCGCTTGCATCTCGGGCAGGGGATACCGTTGGCAATGATTCCGTGGTAGGGGACGCGATCCGCTATCTGGTGCAGAATCCGCAGGAACAGACTGAGGGCCAAATCCAATCGCATGTTGACAGGACGAGAGCCTCTGAATTCGCCGTCCGACTTGCCTCGAACGATCTTGCGCAGGCATCCGAATGGATTAACACCCTTCCGCAGGGTGAGGCAAAAACATGGGCGCAACGCAATGTGGCGAGGGATCTCAACCAGTATGATCCCTCTGCGGTGCGGGACTGGATCAAGACCCTGCCGCAAGGCCAGCGAAACGATTTGAACGGGTATCTTGCTGGGGAGGAGTGATCCTCCCCCGCAGCTCCCTTCAGTCGTCCACGCGCTCGAAGAAGCGTTGGATGTAGTTGTAATCACCGCCCTTCATGTTCTTGTCTTTGCCCCAATTTTTAGGGAGTTCTCCGAGGAGATCGTAGCGGCGGAGGGTGTTGAGGTGATTGAGCAGGGAGGACGGATCCATCTTCTTATCGACATCGGCGATGAGCGCTGCCGAGCCAACGCCTTTCATTCCCCATATCATCATCGCTTCTGCGGCGGTTGTGCGCACAACAGCGTGTTCATCTTTCAATAGAGCCGCCACGGAATCTGCTGCTGCTTTGGATTTCTCACCGAGAACGAGCAGGCCGACCGTTGCCCAGTATCGTTGAACTGGATCTTCGGAACTGAGAGCTGTGGTGAGCATCGGGATGTTTTTTTCGTCCATGGCGGATGCCGCAAACGCGAGATCAAGAACGGCATCGATATCGAATCTGTCGCTCTGAACGTAGTCTGCGATGGTAGTGCCCTTCGAGAGGGAAGCAAATAGCGGCTCAGGCACGAGACCGGTGTCGGTCACTTCCTTCATTGTGCTTTTGAGGCGGGCGCGCATGGCGGCGAGTCTCTCCGCGTGGGCGGGATCAGCAGCGAGGTTGTTGATTTCCCATGGGTCGGCGGAGAGATCGTAAAGTTGCTCAGAAAGAACTGGCGGCAGCCAGATGGCGGCGAATTCGGACGCGAGTTTTCCTTCCTCAAAGGCCTTCTTATAGGCATTCCAGCCGGGTTGGCCGAACTGATAGAACGAATAAGGAGCGAGCGGGAGATGCGGATTGAAGTTGCGGATGTATTTCCATTTCCCATCGGTCAGGCCCCGGCGCATTCCGTAGAGTTCGTCGAAGCGGTCGGCGAATAGAAATTCCATTTCATCGTCAGCGGGCTCGGCGCGGCCCGAGCCGAGAAATGGACGGCCCTGCATTTGTGAGGGAGGCTGGATGGATGCGAGCGAGAGGAAGGTGGGGGAAAAATCGATGAAGGAGACCGGCTCGGAGATACGCCTGCCGACTTGGTAAAGTGTAGAAAACATGCGGAATTTCTGCGGAATACGCACGATGAGGGGGATCTTGACCCCTGTTTCCTCAAGGTAGCGTTTCCCGCGGGGCAGGATGCCGCCGTGGTCGGAGGTGTAGATGACGATGGTGTTGTCCGCGAGGCCGGCCTTTTCGAGATCGTCGAGAATTTTCCCGACATGCGCGTCCATCGCGGTGATGCGATCGTGGTAACGGGCGTAGTCCTTGCGGATCTCCGGGAGATCCGGGAGGTATGGCGGGAGCTCAATGTCTTCCGGCTTGATGCGTTTCGGATCCGCAGGCCCTTTCTCGAAGAGGGAGCTTTCGTGGGTGATCTCGGTATTGATGACGGCGAAGAAAGGTTTCCCCTCGGGGCGGTTCTTGTAGTGGGCTTTGCCGGAGGATTCGTCCCAGTAGGATTGGTCGTTGCCTTTGAAATTGTAATCGGTCTTCGCATTGTTGGTGCAATAGTATCCGGAGGCGCGGAGGTAGCTGACGTTGGGCCTGTAGCGGTCCGGGATGGGGTGGCGGGAGCGCATGTGCTGGGTGCCCATGGTCGGTGAATATACCCCATTCAAAATGGTCGCCCTAGCGACGGCGCATACAGGAGCGTTTGAATATGCGTGTTCGAAGAGGATGCCTTCCTTGGCTAGGGCATCGATTCGAGGTGTGACTGCTTGGTCATTTCCATAACAGCCGATCCAATGGGAGGAGTTGTCCTCGCTGACGATCCAGAGAATATTGGGCCGCTCGGCGGCAGTGACAAGTTGCACGGCAAGCGCAACGATGGAGAGCAAGAAGGTTTTCATTGAGGGGAGGGTGCGAAAGGGATTGCAGAAGTAAAAGCGCAATTTCGCTCAGCTCCGCCAGCGAGCCACCCATCTTCTGGGACTGTTCAGTCTATCGGAGAGCAAATGGGAAACGTGCCACGCCTGATAGATCCTTTCGCACCTCGATCTCGCGGAACCCCGCCTCACGCATCATTGTCTCCACTGCGCTTCCCTGATCGTAGCCAATCTCAAGCGCAAGCATTCCGCCTGGCTTCAGATGAGCGTAGGCAGCAGGAATGAATTTCCGTAGGAGATCCAGGCCGTCCTCGCCCGAGAACAAGGCCAGCGCGGGATCGTGCGAAAGTTCTTTTGCCATCGTGGCAACTTCTCCTGAGGCGACATAAGGTAGGTTCGCTACGATCAGATCGAACTCTGCCGATACATGGGAGAATAGGTCGCTTTGCGTGAAATCTACATTCTCTACTCCCGTTTTTTGCGCATTTTCACGTGAGAGGGAAATTGCCTCTGGAGAAACGTCCACGAGCTTCACCCAGCATTCGGGACGCTCCGTCGCCAGGGTCAGTCCGAGCACTCCGGATCCGCAACCCATATCCAAGACGTCCAGCGGCTTCTGCGGAGCTACTTTCAGAACCATCTCCACGAGTTCCTCGGTTTCCGGTCTCGGGATAAGTGCCCGCCCGTCGCAGATGAAATCCCTGCCGAAAAAACAAACTATCCCGAGGATATGCTGCAAGGGCACACCTTCCCCACGTTTGCGGAGTATCTCGCGTAGAGGTATTAGCTCCTCTTCTTCCAAGGGGCGGTCGAACTGCGTGTAGAGTTGCATCCGTCCGCAGCCCAGCTCATGCGCTAGCAAGTGCTCCATATTTCGCCTTGGATCTTCAATGCCCCTCTTCTTCAGATACTCAGCCCCTCCATTGATCGTTTCCAGAACCGACTTCATCGCAGAGGCGTGTATGCGGCATCATCGTGCCATGGCAAAGCGCGAAAAGCCTCCGAATTCGGATTTCGAGATTGCCGTCGCCGCCACGCTTGATACCGGAGGGGATCGCTTCTCCGCTTTCCATCACAGGCATCGGCGCTTTATCCGCGCTCGGTCACGATATTGATTCCCATTTCGATGCTGTCGTCTCAGGGAAAACCAGCTTCCGTCCGCTCGCTGGTCTGCTTGGAGACGACTGCCCATACTCCGAGATCCCGGCTGCATGGATCACCCCGCGGGAAACCCTCACTCATCGGAAATGGAGTCCTGCCTCCATGGCGGCGCTCCACGTAGCCCGCCAGGCAATCACCTCCGCTGGCTGGACCCCCGCCGATCTAGCGGATACAGCTCTTATCGTCGGCACCAGCCGCGGAAATGCTGCCGGTTGGCTCGGACCCTGGCCGGGGCGTCGCCCATTCCGCTTGATGGCCGCGAGTAATACCATCCACAGCGAACCCGCCACCGCAGTATCCATTGAGATGGGTATTTTAGGGCCAAACCACGTGCTGGCCAGCGGCTGCTCAGCCGGCCTTGACGCGCTTGGACTCGCGAAGCTGATCCTAGATTCCGGCCAGGCATCGCGGGCATTGATTGTCGCCGTGGACCTTCCCCTCGTCCCGATACTATTGGAAAATTACGCGAATTCCGGCCTGCTCTCTTCCCGGCAGTCTCTCGATCCGTTTTCCCCCACATCGGATGGCTTCATCGCCGCCGAGGGGGCCGCCGCTATCGCCCTGCAAACGCAGCCTGCCGGAAAAACGCGACTCTCGTATTTCTCAAACAACTCGGACGGTGCCGATCCTGTGGGAGTTCCTCGCGACGGTGGGCGAAGCAGTCTATTGATTGAAAAGGCGCGTAGAGTGATCGGAGATCCAGTTGCGGTTTGTCCGCACGCGACGGGAACACGAGTCCAAGCCCGCGCCGAGAGGACCATCTACCGAGAACTCCCACCGACATCCATGCATCTCCTCAAACCCTTTCTTGGTCATACCATCGGGGCGAGTGGCCTGCTGGAGAGTGCGATTCTATTGCAGTTCATGGAGAAATCCCTGCTCCCGCCGAACCTACCCGCAACGACCGTACCCGCTGGTTGGTCTGCACCATCCGAGCCGGTGACCTGTCATGGGCCGGTCTTCAAACTTGCCCACGGCATGGGTGGGCACAATGCTCTCGCGGTATTCCAAACAGCAGAATGAGCACATCCACCCATCTCGAAGTTTCCCTAGATCGCCAGACGCTCGATCTCTCGATCAACGGCAACCTTGTCCGCACCTTCACCATATCTACCTCAGAAAAGGGTATGGGATCTGCCGAAGGCAGCCTCCGCACTCCCACTGGCAGATTTCGGATTTCCGAAAAAATTGGAGCGGATGAACCGATATTCACAAGGTATGTCGCTCGCACCCCCGTTGGAATCTGGGACTCCTCCGAGACGAGTGGCGACGATCTTATTCTCACGCGCATTCTCCGCCTTCAAGGCCTCGATCCAGAAAACGCGAACACGTGGGACCGCTATATTTATATCCATGGCACCAATCGGGAGGATCAGCTCGGCACCCCTTCGAGTCACGGTTGCGTTCGTTTGTCCAACCGCGACATGCTGGAACTGTTCGATGCAGTGAAAGTCGGCACTGAAATGACTATCTCCCCTCTGACTGGCTCGGATAGCAAGCTACTGTTCATCGATTGTGATTCCACTTTGTCGGAAATAGAGGGAATCGATGAACTTGCACGTCTCTCAGACCCTGCAATCTTTGCAGAAGTCGTAACTCTTACCAACGCTGCGATGGATGGTGAAATACCACTCGACGAGGTATTTAGGAAGCGGATGGATATCATCAAGCCGGACAGGAAACTTGTTGAAGAAGTCGGTCGCCGATATTTAGAAACCATCGTCCCAGGCGTGGAAAATTTCCTCGACGAAGCTCGCTCGCAGGGATGGCTTCCGGTCATTATTTCCGGCGGATTCGCCCCTGCCATTCTTCCGCTAGCTGAGTATCTTGGTATTCGTCATGTCGAGGCTGTCCCTCTGTATTTCAATGACTTAGGAGAATACGATGGGTATGGAGATACCTATCCGAGCACCCGGAACATGGGCAAAAATGAGATTATTCAGGAGTGGAAAAAGGCCATGCTTCCAGCCCGGACCGTCATGATAGGTGATGGCATATCCGACTTGGAGACCAGCCCTGATGTTGACCTTATGATTGGGTTTGGAGGTGTGGTCGCGAGAAGCAAAGTGATGGAAGGAGCCGGCTACCGAGCGGTCTATTTCGATGACATTACGAGAAAGATCCGGGAAACATTTTAACAATTACCTATCGGTTGTTGTACTATTTTTACTTGCGAGCGGATAACGGCAGGTTAGCGTCCACTCGCAATGAGTACATCAAATAAGAAAGACGCCGTCCGCGGCAAACGTTACACTCCCGAAGAGAAGAGCAAAGTCGTCGCATACGTGACTGACTATAATGCTTCGAACGGTCGCGGTGGCCAGAGTTCTGCATCCAGTAAGTTCGGAATTTCCCAACTCACGATCGCTTCTTGGCTTAAGAACGCAGGCGTGTCCGGCAAGCCCGGCAAGTCCGGTGGCAAGGGCAGCATGCAGAACAAGCTAAGCACCATGCTGACGCTTGGGCAGGACATCGAGAAACTCGAACGCGAACTTGAGACCAAGCGCGCGAAGTTCGAGTCCCTCAAGGCCTCGCTCTAACAATAAAGGGACCCCCCATCCCGGCCGCTTTCTCGTTCAATCGGGAAGCGGCCTTTTTTTGTACCTTGAGCGTGCCGGGAGAATTTTCGAAAAACCAGTTGATCTTTGGAAGTTTCAGTATTAACTGAAACTTATGAACGCAACGAACGATCGCCTCGGCGAGGCCCGAGATGAGTTTATCGCCCAGTGGGGGGCGCTTGGGACCCAGTGGGGGATCAATCGCACCATGGCCCAGATCCATGCTCTGCTCATGACCTCGTCGAGCGCCATGTGCACGGACGAAGTGATGGCTTCGCTCGAGGTGAGCCGAGGCAACGCTCACACGAACCTCAAGGAACTCGTGAACTGGGGCTTGATCCGGATGATCGTTATCAAAGGCGACCGTCGTGATTTCTACGAGGCGGAAAAGGATGTGTGGCAGATTTTCACGATCATCGCGAGAGAACGGAAACGTCGTGAGATCGAGCCTGCACTCGCACTTCTAAATAAGTGCGCGGAAGATACAAAAAATATGAAGGGAGCGGAAGCTAAGGCGTTTCACGATCAAGTAAAACAGCTTGGAGAGTTCGTGAGTTTTGCGTCCAAAATGTCCGACCGGGTCTCTTCGATGAAGCACGGTCTTGCACTGCAGCTCGCCAGCAAATTGCTCGGCTGAACCCCTTAAACAAATTTATTTCATGAATCCTACAGTAGTTATTTTCGGAGCGAACGGATTTCTCGGTCGCTACCTCTGTCGCCATTTCGCCCGGACAGGGCGGGAAGTCGTGGCCATTGCACGCAGTCGGAAAGGCTGGAGCGGAGACGGCATGTTCCTAGAATGGGATGGCAAAACCCAAGGGCCTTGGGCGCTCGCGCTGGAGGGGGCTGAGTTGGTCATCAATCTTGCGGGGCGGAGCGTCAACTGCCGCTACACTGCGACCAACAAGGAGGAGATATTCTGCAGCCGCACGAATAGTACAACGGCGATTGGAACTGCGATCGCCGCTTGTCGGGTTCCGCCCGCACTGTGGCTCAATTCGAGCACGGCGACTTGGTATCGGCACGCGGAAGACGGGCCGCAGGACGAATGGAATGGTGAACATGGGACCGGTTTCTCGTGCGATGTTGCGGCAGCGTGGGAGGACGCGTTTTTCGCCGCGCAGATCCCACCGGAAACGCGCAAGGTTGCACTGCGGACGGGCATGGTCTTAGCCAATGAACCGGGCACGGTTTACGATGTGCTCACTGGTCTCACAAATCGTGCGCTCGGAGGTACCTTGGGAGCGGGAAGCCAACGGGTGAGTTGGATCCACATGGAGGACTTCCTCCGCGCGATCGACTTCATCGCTCGGGATCCCTTTTTCGAAGGAATTGTGAACATTACTGCCCCCGAATTCCCGACCAACCGCCAATGGATGCGTTATTTCCGTGAAACGGTCGGGATGCCCATCGGCCTGCCTGCAACTGAGTGGATGCTAAAAATTGGAGCTGCCTTCATGGACACGGAGACGGAACTCGTTACGAAAAGCCGCTGGGCACAACCTCTGCGCCTCTGTGAAGCGGGCTTCCGCTGGCGCTACGCCACCGCCGCTGGGGCTATCGACGATCTCGAACACCGCAAAGGTCTCGCCGGATTTTTCAAGGAACGCGAGCAGCGAAGTGCCGGAGCAAGAGCGTGGCTTCCGGCGACGACACGTTGAAGCAAAAACGCCCGGCAACCTTTCGGATGCCGGGCGTTCTGTGAAAACGGGAGCTTACTTGGAGGAGGATACGTAGCTTGCTTGGCTCGCACCCTTTTTCATCTTGGTCTGCTTAATCCAGCTCATGGTGGAGCGAAGTTTCGCGCCGACTTTTTCAATCTGGTGCTGCTCGCCTTCTTTGCGGAGGGCATTGAAGTTCTTGCATCCGGTTTCGTATTCCTTGGTCCACTCTTTGGCGAACTTTCCGGATTCGATTTCCTTGAGCTGTTTGATCATGCGCTTCTTGACAGACGCGTCGATGATCTTCGGTCCGATGGCGACATCGCCGTATTCGGCTGTCTCGGAGATGGAGAAACGCATGCCGGCGATGCCGGATTCGTTCATGAGGTCAACGATGAGCTTGAGTTCGTGAAGGCATTCGAAGTACGCCATTTCCGGCTGGTATCCGGCTTCAACGAGGACTTCGAAGCCCGCTTTGACGAGGGCGGAAGCGCCACCGCAGAGGACGACTTGCTCTCCAAAGAGGTCGGTAACGGTCTCCTCGCGGAAATTCGTTTCGAACACACCGGCACGTGTGCAGCCGACTCCGCGTGCCCATGCGAGGGCGGTGGTCTTGGCTTTTCCGGAAATATCTTGGTGCACGGCGATGAGGCCGGGAACGCCTTTACCGTCAACGAATTGCGAACGGACGGTGTGGCCAGGACCTTTTGGTGCGACAAGGATCACATCCACGTCAGCAGGAACCTCGATGGTCTTGAAATGAACGGCGAAGCCGTGGGAAAAAAGCAGTGTCTTGCCCTTGGTGAGGTGGGGAGCAATGTCCTTGTTATATACGGCTGGAATGACCGTGTCGGGAGTTGCGACGAAAATGACGTCGGCAGCTTTGACTGCATCCGCCGTATCCATTACTTCGAAGCCGAGCTTCTGTGCAACTTCTCGGGACTTGGACTTCTTGTAGAGACCGATGATGACTTTCAGTCCACTGTCTTTCAAGTTTAACGCGTGAGCGTGGCCTTGTGAGCCAAAGCCGATCACGGCGAGCGTCTTCTTCTTGAGCGAAGTAAGATTCGCGTCCTTGTTTGTATAAATCTTCGCAGCCATACCTAATCGATTTGTGAGTTCGTTTGTGCCGCCGGGATGCCACCAAGGCAGCGACGGGGCGGACAAACTGCATATCCTCCTACCAGCGGTCAAGCCTCCTCTTGCGGCAATGTGTTGCAAGGTATGGAACGCCGCCCGAAGATACCTCCGCATCCGAACATGAAATCCGATCTGATTGAACTGATACGCGCCGAACTCCGGAGCCGCCTGGACAGGCTTGCCCGGGCGGCGATGGCCGCCCACGCCGCTGCGACCGACCCCGGCTCCAAGGCTGAGAGTAAATATGACACCCGTAGTCTAGAGGAATCCTATCTGGCTACCGGCCAAGCACGGCAGGTTACGGAACTCGCCGAGACCTTGCGGGCGTTTGAAAATCTCAAGCTGCGCACATTTTCTGGGCAGGATGAAATCGAGGCCGGCGCGCTCGTAGAGGCGAAACGGGAAGGCGCCGGAGAAACTCTCGTTTTCCTCTTGGCTCCCGCATCAGGAGGATTGGAAATTGCTTTTGAGGGACGTGAAGTGACACTGCTCAGTCCGGAAAGTCCGCTATATCTGAAGCTACTCGGCCTAAAGCGTGGAGACTCCCTGGAGCATCCTCCGCTTTCGGTCATTTCGGTGAAATAACGATTCCGGTGCTTGCTGCATTGGCAATGCTCCGCCTTTACACGAAGCGATTCCGTCCGGCATGCTCTCGTTGTGCTTGAGTTCTCGGATGCTCCCTACCGGTTTTTTGAAGCCCGGCCCTCCTCCGCGCTCATTCGGCTTGGCCGGGGGCTCAATCGCAGTCTGATCCTTCCGGGAAAGAATCATCGGATCCGTGAATTGAGGATCTCGGGAGAGGTCGAGGCCTTGCGAGCTGCCAAGGAGGGGGGAGAGCGGCTGATGTTCGTCATCAACCACCCAAGCCACAGCGACCCGCAAACACTCACGGAGGTGCATCGTCGACTTGGGATCGAGTCCTGTTTCATGGCAGCCTATGATGTGTTTCTCCGCAGTTCGCTCGCGGCATGGTGCATGCAGCGCATGGGGAATTTTTCGATCGACAGAGAGGGGGCGGACAGGAAAGCCATGGCTGCAGCGATCGCTACTTTGAAGGAGGGGCGGTTCGCGTTGAATATTTTCTCTGAAGGGAATGTATTTCTCACAAATGATCGCCTCGCCCCCTTCATGGATGGCGCGGCGTTTATCGCTTTGAAAGCCCTTTCCACGATGGATGGGACGCCCCTGAAAATCGTTCCAGTGAGCCTGAAATTCACTCACCTCAGGGCGCCCCGCGAGGCTGTGACGGAACGGATGATCCAACTTGCGAAGGATAGCGGCTACCGCTTCCCGTCGGGCATTTCGGACACACCCGTCGAGGCCGTGCTGGGACTCGGCTATCATATTATCCGGGGATTCCTCGCAGAGCACGGTTTTCGCGAGGAGATGTGCACGGGCGATCGACCGCTCTTTGAAATCCTCCGAGAGTTCACGGGAGGGCTGACCGGAAAACTCGAAGAAGAACTGGAAATCGACTCACCACCCGGAGCTGAATTCGCTTCCCGGATCGCGAAGGTCCGTTCTCGTGTTCACCAACTGAGGATGGAATCCGGGCGGCAGTCACATCCAGGAATTGCAGATCGGGCGATTCTTGCGCTGCGTGTCCACGGATACCTTGAACCCTATCTCACCGCCCGCCCGACGATTGACCGCTATGACGAGACGGTGGAGCGGATATCTGAGGATTTTTATTCCAAGGCGATGCCGCGGACTGGTCCTCGCCGCGCCCTCGCGTGTATCCACTCTCCGGTTGATCCCGCCGTTTTCCTAGACGCGGCAGGCGGAAAAATGCGTGATGCGATTGGTCCTCTGACCACCGACCTGCAGAGGTCGGTGCAATCCGGGATCGATTTGCTAAACGATGCCAACGATGCGCTGGGCGGTTCGATGCTGTGAACCGATAGTTTGAGGCGGCGGCATTTCCGGAAAAGAAAAACCCGCCACCATCGGAGACGGGGGCGGGTTGGAGACTTCTTTGTTATGGAACTCAGCGTTTGCGGCGGAGTAGCAAACTTGCGCCCAGCAGGCTGATCAACATTGCTGAAGGCTCGGGTACCGTGTGCTGGTTGGACACGTCAAAGTAGTCGCTCTTCTTGATATCGAGTTTGGTGAGCTTTCCATCTTTGTCATACTCCGTTTCGCTGTTCAAAGTGAAGGAGTGGAACCAGATGCCGACTTTCTCTCCAAACTGCGCTCCGTCCCAGTCTGTTCCAAGTCCGTAGGAGGCGGGCCATTGAGATGCATCATTGGTTTTCGCCACGTCGGCGGAAAACGCGAAGGTCGTCGTGTTGCCCGACGTACTGGCTGTCGCGCTGAGACTGGTGCCGGTCTGAGATGACTCCAGTAAGTTGCCGGGATTCTGCCAACTGGTCGGTCCGTTGACACCGTCATACACGTACGAGGTAAGGATCGCCGAACCGGTGCCGGCTACTTTCGACGCATCGAAGTAGAAAATCGCGTATTCGTTGGCGTTACTTTTGGGATCGGGGCCGTCGCTGACAACAAACCAGAAGCCGTCGGGACTCGCGGAATTCTTTGAGAATGTCGCTGAGAAATCGAGTTGCTTGCTGCCCGGATTATACATCAGGGCGAAGTCGTCGATGTAAGCGATCGATGATTGGTAGCCGATATTGCCCGGATCGATGACCGAATCGTGGTCAAGATCCTGAGCATTGTAGCTGAGGGACTGGGCGGAAGCCAAGGCGGTGGATACGACAATGGAGGCGCAGAGCGCGCTAACTATGTTTGATTTCATGGTGGGGGGAGGCCCCTACCTTACGTAGGGACGCAGAAATCAGCGACACACTTTGCACTGTCGGAAAGTGGCGATAGCTTGACTATCTGGTTCGTGGAGTAGTCAGGATCCCTCTATGAGCGCTCAAATTGTCTGATAGTAAGCCGTTTAGGCGGAACTATCAGTCGCCTGATGAGAGAGGCGGGAGCGTAACCACTCGAATAAATCTTACGCTTTACGAATCTACGTAGAACTATGAATTATCATAGAGATCGAAAGAAGATGCAATCGTGCTCGTCGAGAACTTAGATCGGCGCACTGTCAGTTTTCTGGAACCTCGTCACCCAGAATTCTATCGATGGAGGCAACGCGTTCCCAAGGGCAGCGTTTGCGTTGGTACTTCTTCCAAATGATATCGCGCAATGCTCGCCAGACTTCTTCGGGAGGGTTTTCCAAATACTCCCAATCTGGATCCGTCTTGAGCGTAGTGATAATCCGCCACTCGTTGCCGTGGAAGTTGCCCCGGTAGAAGCGTTTACCTTCCTCGGTGCGTTCGTTCCACTCGTGCGATTCCATGGAGGGGAGGGAATGGTTTCCCGGTGAAGCTTGCAAGCAGGGATTGCCTTCAAAACCATCTGGATACTGAAGTCCGTTCGCGGATCCAATTTCCAAAGCAGTTTCACTCAAGTCCCAGCGCCTGACGGATCAGCGGGTCCTTTAGGGCCTCTGAAAGCAGGGGGTGGCGGAGCAGGGTGCTAAAGTGGCCTTCTCTAGCGAGATTTACCAATTCTTGGTCATCGACAATGATGGCGCGGGGGTAGGGGCGGCCAGTTTCGGGGTCGATGACTGGTTCCAAGGGTTCCGGGCTGGCGGCGATCATTTTCGCGAGCTGGAGACGGGGGGATGCTGTTAGGGGGTCGAGCTTGTCCATGAGCGACTGCGGGATGGCAACGGACAGGGAGTTTTTCAGACGCTCGGCGAGGCTGGGACTGGGTGGCGAGCTGGTGCCGTACTCTGCGGAATCTCTGATTTCTGCGATGGAGCTGGCGTGGTGAACGAGGGTGGCGAGTGTGAGGCAAATCAAAGTCGCAGGGACAAGCGTGGCGAAGAGCCGGAAGAGCAGCTGCCCTTTGGAACGCGGCACGACCTCCTCGACCATTGGTGGGACGGGAGCGCGGAAGAATCCGATGATTTTCCGCAAGACGATCAAGGTGGCGACGAAGGCGACCACAGGCAAGCCGGTAGTGATGAGAGCGGAGGTTTTTCCAGTCCACTCGATGGCGAGCGAGGGTGCTTGCTGCCAGACTCGAAATCCGACCCATGCACTGACTACGAGGAACAGGCTATTAACGAAGGTGCGGGCGATCCCCCGGAGCAGCATGTAGATCGCACAGCATCCGAAGATGATCAGGGCGGCGGTGCCCAGGGAAATTTCCGGAAGGGTGTCCACTGGTGGGGTAAATGCTGAAATTGTGAAAATCTGAAATTTATGTTAGCCCCTTTGGGCTCGTTGGCGGAGAAAATGGTCGGTGAGGACGAGGGTGGCCATGGCCTCGACGATGGGGACGGCGCGGGGGAGCACGCAGGCATCGTGGCGGCCTTTTCCCTGGAGGGTGGTTGCTTCGCCCTTTTCGGTGACGGTATCCTGAGTGGAAATGATCGTGGCGGTGGGCTTGAAGGCGACGCGGAAGAAGATGTTCTCTCCGTTTGAAATTCCGCCCTGAACGCCTCCAGAGTGGTTTGTGGTCGTGCGGACTCGGCCATCCTGCATCACGAAGGGGTCGTTGTGCTGTTTTCCGGTGAGAAGAGTGCCGGAAAAGCCGGAACCAATCTCGAAACCTTTGGTGGCTGGGATGGAAAGCATTGCCTTGGCAAGCTCCGCCTCGAGCTTGTCGAAGATCGGCTCTCCGAGGCCTGGAGGGCAGTTGCGGACTACGCACTCGATGATGCCGCCGACGGAATTCCCTTCGGATCGGATCTTTTTGATATGGGCGATCATCGTTTCAATCACGGCGGAATCTGCGGTGCGGACGATGTTCGACTCGATGTCCGCCGATGTGACAGTGGCGGGATCGACATTCGCATGGATGTGCTGGATGGTGCTGACCCACGCAAGGATTTCGATTCCGGGGGCAAGTGCTTTGAGGACCTGTCTGCCGACCGCAGCGGCCGCCACTCGTCCGATGGTTTCACGGGCGGAGGCGCGACCACCCCCTGAGGGAGCGCGTATTCCGTATTTCGCATCGTAAGTGTAGTCCGCGTGGGAAGGCCGATATTTTACGGCCATGTCCTTGTAGGCGGAGGGACGCTGATCAGTGTTTCTCACCAATATGGAAATCGGTGTACCGAGCGTTTTGCCTTCATGAATGCCGGAGAGGATCTCGGCGGTATCTGCCTCCTTGCGCGGGGTCACGATCTCGGACTGGCCGGGTCGGCGACGATCAAGCTCCGATTGAATGTTTGCGAGGGAAACCGGGATATTAGGAGGGCAGCCATCAATGATGACCCCGACTCCGCCGCCGTGGGATTCGCCGTAGGTGTGGATGCGGAAAATTTCGCCGAATGTGGATGACATGAAACTTTAAACTCTAAATGTTAAACTCCAAGGAAGAACACTGCTATTCCAAGTGTTTGGCTAGTTTGTGGGGAAGGAGAAAGCGCAAAGTGGCGCGGTGGGAGGGTGGGCGTAGCTCGAGACAAGTGACGGAGCCTTTGCGGACTTCGATGGAGTCTCCCGGGGAGCCGAGGCAGTGCTGAATCAGTTGAGAGAAATCCGGTTCGTGACCTACGATCATGACGCGTTCGAAATCGTTGAACGCAGAGAGTTCCATCAAAGCGGTGCCGGGCGACATCCCGCACGAGAGCCAGGATTCGGTGATCGGGCCGGGGATGCCTGCGGCACGGGTGAATTCATCCGCCGTTTGGCAGGTGCGTCGCAAAGGACTGCAAAGCACCAGATCGGGAAGCATCTCGGAGGCGGCTAAAACCCGAGCGGCATGGCGTGCCTGTTCGATTCCTTTTTCCACAAGTTCCCGGGAATAATCGGTCCGCCCCGGAAGGCCGTAGTCTTCGGCTTTGCCATGGCGAAGGAGGAGCAATTGCATTTTGGTGGAGTTATTTGTTATTGTTTAGAAGTTATTTGGGAAGTCTCTGAACATGGAGCCTCTAACCAATAACTTTTAAAAAGGCCTCCGTCCTACATCGTCATTCCACCATCCACGGCGATCACCTGGCCGGTGATGTAGCGGGCGGAAGGGCTGGCGAGGAAGGTGATTGTGTCCGCGATGTCCGAAGTTTTACCGAAGGAGGCCAGGGGGATTTTTGCGATGATGGCGTCTTTCAGATTGTCTGCCAGTTCGTCGGTCATATCGGTGGTGATGAATCCGGGGGCGATGGCGTTGCAGGTGACGGCACGTCCGGCTAATTCCCGTGCCACGGCTTTGGTGAAGCCAATGAGGCCTGCCTTGCTCGCAGAATAGTTTGATTGGCCGGCGTTTCCGATCAAGCCGATCACCGAGGCAATGTTGATGATACGGGAATTCTCCCCTTTCATAAGTGGGCGCATGAAGGCTTTCACGGTGTTGAACGCTCCTTTGAGATTGGTGTCGAGCACGGTGTCCCAGTCGTCTTCTTTCATCCGCATCAGCAAGCCATCGCGGGTGACTCCTGCATTGTTGATGAGAATGTTCACGGGGCCGAGTTCTTCGCCGATTTTTTTCGCTAACTCCTGGACGGCATCGTGATCCGACACATCCACGGCGTATGCGGTACAGGAATCCGGGAAGGAGCCATTGATTTCATTCGCGGCACCTCCGCAGCTCGACTCGCTGCGGCTAATCAGCGCGACTTTTGCTCCCTGTGACGCGAAGCTGCGGGCGATTTCTTGGCCGATGCCTCTTCCGGCTCCGGTGACGACGACGATCTTGTCTTTGAACTGCATGGACTTTGAGAATTTAGGGACGTGTGGTTCGGGTGAGTAGCTTGGTGTATTCTTGAAGCGCGGTCGAGTATTTCCCGGCAAGTGCGAGATCTGGCTCAAGTGTGGAACCTGGAGAGGCTTTGCAGAAAACTTCCTGAAGTGATACGAGATCGTGCCCGGCGGCAGTTGCGGCGATCAGTGCGGCACCAAGGGCGGCCGAATTTGAGACCTTGAAACGCTCCACCGGTGCCCGAAACACATCGGCAACGACCTGGGCAATCCCGTCGTTCTGCGCGGCACCTCCGGTGAGGCGGATGCGTTCGGTCGGGACTTCCATCCATTCCGAATGGAGCTTCATGTTGAGGAATTGCCCTTCCAGCAAGGAGCGGATCCGTAGACCGGGTGTGCCATCTTCGGAAAACTGGGTGACCGGGGTTGTGAAATCGAAGCGAGGTGTGATTTCCGCGCCGTAGAACGGAAGGGTAAGGTTTTCCCCTGCGGAGGAAACGGTTTCCGAGAGCGCCTCTTTTTCAAAGGCACTCCAATCCACGCAAAGCTCATCACGCAGGGCTTCTCGCGCGAGCGATCCGTTGCGGAAGCAAATGAGAGACATGAATCCACCCGCAGGATTTCCGAAGACGTGTCCGAAGCCCTGTGGATCGGTCTTCGGTCCCGGCATGGCGGCGAAAAAGGTATCGCTGGTGCCGAGCGAGATCACGATCCGTCCTGGAGTGGTGGCACCCATACCGACGAGGGACGCGGGATTGTCTCCCGTGAACGGGCAAATTTTACAACTACTAGATAAGCCGTATTTCTCGCAAAAATAGGGCGAAATTGTCCCTTGAGTCTCTAAGCAAGAAGATGGTGGGAGGAGCTTTTCCCCAAGGTCGGGCGCGGTGGCATTGAGCAACTCCAGATCCCAGGAGCGGGTCGCGATATTGAGCAGATTCATTCCCGCGCCGTCGCCAAAATCGATGGGGACGGATTTTCCTGCGAGTACGGAGGCAATAAACGAGCTGACCAGATGAATGCGGGCTGTTTCGCGATATGACTTGGGGTCATTTTTGTAAAAACGGCGAATCTGGGGACCAGTGAAGCGCTCGACGGCGACGGATCCGGAGCGCGCGCATACCTCGGCTGAGCTTCCGATGGCAGAAGTGATCTCTGCGCACTCTTCGCCCGTGGATGTGTCCATCCAGATGGGTGAGGTTTTCCTCGAAAGGGTGGGGGAGATCTGTTCGGAAAGGGAGGTCTGCGGATCAAGTGTCCGTAGGGTTTCCTCAAATGATTTGTTCAGATACACGGAGCCGTGCTGCTGACCAGAGCCGGCGACGTGGGTGATGCGGGATAGGTCCGTTTCCGCAGCGAGGCGCGTGAACACAAGATCCAGCGAGTCCAGCCACATCATCGGATCTGCGTGAACCTCACCATTTTTTCCTCCCGGGATGAAGCCGCTGGAGGCTCCATACTGCGGTAGATCTTTTCCGAAATTTACTGCTGCTGTCGCGACGACGCTGCCGGAGGCGGGATCGATTACAAGTGCACTGAGAGACTGGGTGGAGGAATCGAGGCCTAGGAACATGTTGGGAGTTTTTGGTGAATCGCTATTCGTTCAAGCATGAAACGGGTATACGGGACAAAAAAAGAGCGGCCGCCCGGAGGCAACCGCTCTTAAATAGTTTTAGACTAAGAAACGATTCTTAGAAGCTGACAGCAAGGATGCTGCCTGCAACGAACTCGTTTTCATAAGATACGTTGCCGCTGTTTCCAAGGCCCCACGAATAAGCGAGGAACGGGGAAATGGTAGCGTTTTCGAAGGCAGCCCAGTCAACGCCAACTTTCAGCTGGAGGTGGGATGCTTCGGTTTGCTCCCAGAGGTAACCGAGGGTAAGACCAGTGTTGAGGGTAACGCATGGGCTAAGCTCGAAGCCTTTGCCGGCGTAGAGTTCGCTGTAGCCGTCGTTGTCGATTCCGGCACCTGCGACATCCCAGAAGTAGGTGAAGGAAGTTTCAACACCGTAGAAATCCTTGGCAACGGAGAAGTAAACTTCTTGTGCGTCTGCACCGAGGGCGCCGAGGTTCCAGTAGTAGATGTAGCCGATCGCTCCGGTCACATAACCGAAGTCGTAAGCTGCCTCTGCGTAGAGGTCCACTTCGCTGTCGATCTGGTTTCCGGTGTTGGCAGGGCTGTTGTTGAAGAATGCAGCCCAGATGCCGTTGCTGAGCATGATGCCGTTGTAGTCGTAGGCGGCGTCAAAGCCGGCTTCCGTGAGGTTGTCGCCAAGATCCTGACCACGGAACACATACTGAGTGGAGTATCCGGTGTGGAGTTCGTATTCGATTTCTGCCGAGGCGGTGCCAGCCACGAGGGCGGAGGCAGCGGCCATGGCGCCAATTGTTTTGCAGTAGTTTTGCATAGTGTTGTTGTTGGTTTCGGTTGCTGGAACGTCCCCGACTGAGCCCTGTTGAAGCTCAGAAAAGGAGCGGTGCGGACCGTCCCGGATACTTTGAATTTCTCCCGGCAGGCCTCGCTTGGGATTTATTTAACAAATCCTAAGTAGTTGTCGAGTGAAAAATCGAAGTTCGGAATGAACCGCACGGCGGAGATGTAGAAAGGGTCCGGATGTGTGGCAAGTCCTTTTTTGAAAATTCGATGCGAGTAAAAACGCGGAGAGTCAGTCAATCAATGGATCGGGGCGAGTCTTTGAGTTTTGGCACGGGGTTTGCTTTCCGGGTTCCCGCTGCACCCGTCTCGAAACATCTAGCGGGCTAGGCAGCTACATATCCGACAACCCCGACGAACATGACCAGACGACATCCAATGAAATTGCGAGCACTTGCCTTGGCGGCAGTCGCTTGCTTCGCATTACCCCTAATTCCCACGGCCGGATACGGCCAAGATGAAGCCGAATCGGCTCCGACTGAGGAAATGGCAGCCGTAGCCGTAGTGGAAGAAGTAGCCGCAGCGGCTGAGGAAGCTCCAGCTGAAGGCACTTACGAAGCATTCATGGCAGGCCCCGATGCCGCCATGTTTACGGTAAACAACCTATGGATTTTGATCGCCGCTGCACTGGTGTTCATCATGCACCTCGGCTTCTCCACGGTTGAGTCCGGTCTTTGCCAACAGAAGAACACGGTCAACATTCTCTTTAAGAACGTCTTCATCGTTTGCATCGGAGCCCTAGGCTACATGGCCTACGGATTCAATGCAATGTATCCTGGGGACGTAGGTCCTGATACATGGGGCGGATTCTTCGCCGCTGGCTCGCCTTTGACGAATACGTTTTACAACAAGCCCGACGTGGAAGGAGTGAATCAAGTTTTCGCCAATATGACCGGTGAATACGCCTCTTACACTTACTGGGCCGACTTCATCTTCCAAGCGATGTTCGCCGCTACTGCCGCCACGATCGTTTCCGGTGCAGTTGCTGAGCGCGTGAAACTCGCTCCCTTCATGATTTACGCGACTCTGCTCGTGACCTTCATCTACCCGATCACCGGTTCCTGGGAATGGGGCGGTGGCTGGCTCAATGCTTTCGGTGGCGATGATGCCGAGAACACCGGACAGTTTATTGACTTCGCCGGTTCCTCCCTGGTCCACGCATTTGGTGGATTTGCGGCACTCGCAGCTGTTATCGTCCTCGGCCCTCGCCGTGGCAAATACACCAAGGACGGCGTAAGGCCCATCCTTCCACACAGTCTTCCCCTTGCCGCGATCGGCGTATTCCTTCTCTTCCTCGGATGGTTTGGATTCAACGGCGGCTCCGTCCTCAGTGCTGACCCGCAAGGTGTGTCCCGTGTATTCGTGACCACCGGCATGGCTGGCTTTGGTGGCGGTCTCGCAGCGATCTTCACCTCGTGGATCGTCCTCAAAAAGCCTGACCTTTCCATGGGCCTCAACGGTATGCTTGCAGGTCTCGTGGGTATCACCGCTGGTGCGGGTGCCATCACGCCTTGGGGTGCTGTGGTCGTCGGCGCCATTGCCGGAGGGATCGTAGTCATCTCCGTCCTCCTCTTCGATAAGATCAGGATCGACGACCCTGTCGGCGCCATCTCCGTGCACGGTGTTTGCGGTGTGTGGGGAACCCTCGCAGTGGGCATCTTCGGCAAAGAAGAACTCGCTGGTGAGAAAATCTCCTTCATGGCACAGCTGATCGGAACGGTTTCCATCTCGGTGTTCGCTTTCGCCTGCTCTCTCGCTCTTTTCCTCATCCTCAAGGTCACCACCGGTGTCCGAGTTGATGCCCAAGAAGAAGAAGAAGGTCTCGACGTTGCTGAACATGGCTCCCCTGCTTACACGGACAGCCATGCATAATCTGACTCTCTGAGTTTTCACAAAACGGGTGGCCTTTCGCGAGGTCGCCCGTTTTCGTTTGCCCGGATCTCGCGTTCCGCTACCAATTTCACCCGGATGAAACGACAAATGATCAGAGTCCTTCTCGCAGCAGTTCTCGTGGCATTGACTGTGATCGCAGCAAAGTTGTGGACAGCGGACTATTCGCGCAAATTTGATCCGGAGGCCCGGATGAAAATCAAGGGTGCGATGATTACGAAGGACAAGTCCAAGTCATATTACTGGGTCGATGTGCACTTGGAAAAAGCTGGAGAAAAAGAACATGATCTTCGCAAGCTGGTGCGGATGATCACCGCAGATGGGGTGGAGCATAAGCCTGCGGACACGACCTTCGCCGGTAGTCCTGAACAGGGTTTTACTGACATATGGTTCAAGTTCTGGCTGGAAGGGGCGGATCTCCGAGGCCCGCTGACTCTGAAAATCAACGATGGCGCGCTTGCCGTGAAAACAAACTCCGGTATGCCGGAAACGGATACAAAGGGTTCCGCCGTCTTTCGATCCGACAACTGGAACGCATCATGGCTTGGCTTCTGATCGATAACTCGAATTCGAGGACGAAGCTCCGGCTCGGCGACCACAATGGCCTTTTGAACTGGGGTATGGTCGTTCCCACAGCCAATATAGGCGGTGATTTTTTCCGCGACAACTCTCCAGATGAAACAATCGAAGGGGTGATGCTCGCATCCGTGGTGCCGGAGAAGGCGGAGTTGATTCGAAGTTTTTTCGATGGAAACACTGCATTCCATGAACTTTCACATCTCAGTCCGCTGGGTTATGGGTTCGATCTCGAGCATCCGGAGCAAATCGGAAGTGACCGGCTCGCCAACATCGTCGCACTGAAGGCTGGGCAGGGTGGGCCGGGAATTGCGATCGATTTCGGGACCGCTGTCACATTCAGTGTGCTTACTATCGAGGGAAACTTTGCAGGTGGGGTGATCGCACCGGGAATGGAAGCGATGACCAGCTACCTAAGGGAAAAGACTGCCAAGCTTCCTCCCGTTTCACTTGCCGAGCCCGGCCGCGTGATCGGCCGGACCACGGTTGAGGCGATCATTTCCGGGGCAGTTTTCGGCCAACGCGGGATGGTCAGGGAAATTTTACAAGAACTCGTCCGTGAAATCGGGGGTGATGTCAGGATCGTGGCAACGGGAGGAGGTGCAGAGTTCGCGGCGCAAGGACTCACGGAAATAGATGCAATGGATAGGGACCTAACCTTGGAGGGATTGCGCTTGGTTGCCAAAAGGGTATTTTAATAAATATCGGCACCCGACAGTTTTATGTAGATATTTGTCCTCCGACCCACTAGGCAAAGCGCGGTTATGAGCAATAGTCCTTTGGCAATCGGCATCGACTTCGGCGGCACCAGCGTGAAAACGGGAGTCGTCCGTGGGTGTGAAATCATCGATCACGCCCCTCCCATCGCCACCCAAGATTTTGCGAGTCCTCAGGATTTGATCGCAACCATGGTGCGGACAGTGGAGGACCTACGGACGCGCCACCCGGATGTGCGATCCGTCGGGATCGGGATGCCCGGATTCGTCGATTTCCAAAAAGGCCTAGTTCTCAATCTCACAAACGTCCGTGATTGGCAGGACATTCCTCTGAAGGAAATCATGGAACAGGAGCTTTCCCTGCCTGTCGCCGCTGATAACGACGCGAACTGCATGGCTTTCGCAGAGTGGAAGCTCGGTTCCGGGAAAGGATTTTCCCATCTGGTCTGCGTCGCGCTCGGAACCGGCGTGGGTGGCGGAGTGATCGCCAACGGGACAATGGTCCGGGGAGCGAACTATGGAGCGGGCGAGATTGGCCAGACTTCCATCGACTACCAAGGCCGTCAGGGCCACTACGGAAATCTCGGTGCACTAGAGGACTACATAGGGAACAACGAAATCGCTAGTGATGCGATGCTCGCATATAAGTCCGCAGGTATTTCAAAGGGGATCGAGGACTGCGCTCCGGTCGCGCTGGCGGAAGCTGCGAGGCACGGAGACGAGATCGCGCTAGGGAGGTGGAACCAAATTGGTCGAATGCTCGCGACGGCGATGATGAATACCTGCTGGCTGCTCAATCCCGAGGCACTGGTCATCGGTGGCGGTGTGGCCCGCGCCGGAGATTTGATCTTCGAGCCCTTTCGCGAGCATCTGCTGCGGCAGCTTTCCGGGCCATTCAAGGACAAGCTCGCAATCCTACCCGCCGCCTTCGGGCACGAGGCTGGCACGGTGGGAGCGGCGGCTCTCGGGTTGGAAGAAGCGGGTATCTGAGGAACGTGGGAGTTTAGTTCTCCTTAAATAGTCGAGTCTTCCGTCCGCTCGAACGGGGATGGAAGTGACGCTGTTCCTGAGTTTCTAGTTCGTAGACTTCGATTTACAGATTTTTCTTCTTAAAAAGAAAAAGATGTAGTTTATTCTCGAAATCGCGTGATGAGTTCACAATTGTCAGTCCATGGTCGCCCGTTGCTGGGTATCTCGCCGAGCTATCAATTGTCTCGACCGAACGGTCTCAGTCTTTTCATCCCCGGCTCCTGCCAAGAATCCGTTTGTCGCGCACCTACTGTCCAAATGAAACACAAAGAGATTATCAAGCGTTTTGCCGCCGAACCTTTCCGGCTGTTCTTTCCGCTCGGATTGATGGCCTCAATCATCGGCGTGTTTCTGTGGCCAGCGATCTTTTGGGGCTGGATCGACTATTACCCACTAGAAGCGCATGCACGCTGGATGGTTCTCGGCTTTGGCGGCTGCTTCATCACGGGATTTCTCGGGACGGCTGCGCCACGGCTGTTGGGCGCCAAGCCGTGGGGTGGCAAGGAGCTCGCGCTCCACGCCGTCATCGCTCTTTCTATGATGGGTTGCCTCGCCTTCAACCGGATTCCTGCTGCCGATCTGGTGGCTGGGTCGTGGCTTTTTGTCCTTCTGCTAAGCCTAGTGCTGCGGGCTATCGTAGGGCGTAGGGATATCCCTCCACCAGGGCTACCGCTGGCCATTCTGGGGGTCGGATGTGCGGGTGTTTCTGGTATCGCCCTGAGTATCAATTCCACTCAGAACTACTCCTTTCAGACATACACTTTTTTACGCCTACTCTATTTCCAAGGGTTTCTCTGGCTTCCCATCCTAGGAGTTGCACCTTATCTCTTGCCTCGTTTCTACGGAAGAAAGTCACCACATGCGTTTCCGAATAGCACCACCATTCCCGATGGCTGGTCGCGTCCCTTTTTCGAATCACTACTGGCTGGGCTGCTCTTCATCGCTAGCTTCGCTCTGGAAGCATGGAGACCCGGTCCTTCGGGCATGATTCTCCGCAGCACTGTCGTCGTGGTTCACCTCACTCGCTCGGTCCCCGGCTTGGTCGGCTGGAGCAAGGTCAACGGACTCGGGCTTGCCCTGCGCTGGATCTTGCCATGCGCCGTAAGCGGTTGGGTGCTCGCCGTTTGTTTCCCTCAGCAACGAATCGGTGTGCTCCACCTGATGTTCATTGGTGGTGCCGGGCTGCTGATGCTCGCTGTCGCCACCCGCGTGATTCTCGGTCACAACGAACGCCACGATCGGCTTGCTTCCCCCTTGAAATGGTTTCATTTGATCTGGGCTTCGATTCTCTTCACCGCCGCTACTCGCCTAACATCGGAATTCGTGGTGAGAGTCCGCATCACCCACTTCATCTATGCCGCCATCCTGTGGGTCATCATCATTCTATCTTGGTGGTGGAACCTCCGCCGCGAGCTGAGAAAGCCCGTGTACGAAGAAGGCATCATCAAGACGAATTGTCCGCGGCGCAAACGGGCCACCGCTGCGATGTGGGAGGAATAGTCAGGATACGCCAAGGGCACGTCCCTCCAGACGTGCCCTTGGTCTTTTTTGTTTTTGATGCGCGGATTCCCCTCGGACTCCGCTCAGCCAAATAGTTTAATCGCTCTGCATGATCTTCGTCGCGAGAAACAAAACGGAACTCACTAGATGGTTGTGCTTGGGGAGAGGTATGAATGATTCTTTCATCTCCAACAAGAATAAAAGAAATAGTTATCGTGAATTAATCTCCAGCTTCATCTGTAACGACTTGATGCGTGGCCCTTGTAAAATCAGGATGGGTAAGTCCAGACTCCGTGCCACGACGAGCAATGACACCGTCTCCGATTTTTCGATGAATTACTACACGCTTTCTTCCTTCATCATAGTTCTGACTTTCCTTGCGATTGGCGCACTTCCCTCCTGCCGCAAGCAAGATCCTGCTGCTGCGGAATCCTCAGCCACTCAAACGATTCCCGAGACAGCGGTCATCGTCGCTCCAGAGGATGAGGTCCACGCTCAATATGCCGGCTCTGCCACCTGCAAGGAATGCCATTCCGGTGAGTTTGAAAAATGGCATCCATCGAATCACTCACTGGCTGAGCGTGAAATTTCCGCCGAAGAAGACCATTCAGCGTTTTCTCCGAAACAATCGCTCGTCCACGGTGAGGATAGCTCCGAAGCCTTCTTGGATGCCGAGGGTCTCGCTAGGATCTTGACCAAGGGACTGGGTGACAAACGTCGTGCTTATCATCCGGTGCGAGTCATTGGCAACGACCCACTCCGCCAGTTCCTCATTCCTGCTCCTGGCGGTCGGCTCCAGACCTGTGATGTGTCCCTTGATCCTGCGAAAAACGAATGGTTCGATGTCTACGGAAACGAAGACGAGCGCGCACCCGGAGATTGGGGGCATTGGACCGGCCAAGGCATGAACTGGAACGCCATGTGCGCCACCTGCCACAATACACGCGTCCGTAAAAACTACGAATCTAGTACCAATAGTTATCATACCACGATGGCGGAAATGTCCGTCAGCTGCGAGTCCTGCCATGGCCCCATGAAGGATCACGTCACTTGGCAAAAAAAGCCACCCGAAGGGGAGGATAAGGACCCTCATCTCAGCGGTTTTACCCGCGATCAGATGACCGAGACATGCGCCGCCTGCCACGCACGCCGGGCCGAGCTTACCGGGGATCCCGTCCCCGGCGAAAGCTTCTTCGATCATCACAGCCTGACCCTGACCGACGAGACGGACGTCTTCTATCCGGACGGTCAGGTGCGTGGCGAAAATTACGAATACTCCTCTCTCCTCTCCAGTAAGATGTATCACGCCGGCGTGCGTTGCATGGATTGCCATGACCCGCATACGAACAAACTCGTTTCCCCTGGCAATCAGGTCTGCATGAACTGCCATGCCGGTGGTCGCGCGGATTTCCCAACCTCTCCGGTCATTGATCCGGTTGCACACAGCCACCACGGTGCCGACAGCACGGGGAACCAATGTGTTTCCTGCCACATGCCGGTCACTACCTATATGGAGCGGGATCCGCGCCATGACCACGGGTTTACCATTCCTGATCCCAAGCTCACCCTCGAATTCAACGTCCCCAATGCTTGCAACCGCTGCCATACGGATATGGACGCCGCCTGGGCCGTCACTGCCATGAAAGGATTTTATGGTGAAAAACCTGAGCGCAATACGGCCACCCGCGCTCGCCTCGTCGCCCGCGCCCGTCAGGGAGATCCAGTAGCTCGGGATGGGTTAGTCGAGTTGCTCACCACCGAGCCCATCCCCGCCTGGCGCGCCACAGCCTGCCATCTTCTCAGTCGCTGGATCCGCGAGCCCGCCGTTACTGCAGCGCTCACCGCACGCCTCGCCGATGACAGCCCGATGGTCCGAGAGGCTGCCGTCCGCGCGCTCGGTCAGGTTGTCCGAGAAAATGGCGCAAGTGCCCGCCCCAACATCCAGCCGCTGCTTGAAGATCCAGTCAGGGCCGTCCGCATCGCCGCCGCATGGGCGCTTTGCGACACTCTCGATCTCAAGTCCAAGGCCGGCAGGGAACTCGTTCACATGCTTGAGCACAACGCGGATCAACCAACCGGACGAATGCAGCTCGGCCAGTTTGCCAGCGCCCGCGGCGACAATGACGCCGCCATCCGCCAGATCCGCAAGGCCATCGAATGGGATCCGAATTCCCCTCCCTTTCACCACGATCTCGCCATCTTCCTAAGTATCACCGGTGACAATGCGGGAGCCCTTGCCTCCCTGCGAAAGTCCATTGACCTAGATCCTACAAACCCGGAATATCATTTCAAGCTCGCCCTCGCTCTCAATGAAGCTGGCGACTCCACTGGTGTCATCGAGTCACTGCGTAGCACCGTGGCGCTCGATCCTTCTCACTCCCGTGCATGGTATAATCTCGGGCTAGCACTCAGTAGCAGCCAGCCGCAGGAAGCTATCGCCGCGCTTCGCAAAGGCCAAGTCGCCGATCCCAATGACGCGGACATCCCCTACGCGCGCGCTACGATCCACATGCGCCTCGGTCAGAAAGAGGAAGCCCGAAACGCTGCCATCGAAGCTCTCCAGAATCGTCAGGACTTTCCCGAAGCAATTCAGCTCATCCGTGCTCTCGGTCCCTGAGAATTCCTTTGCCCCCTGATCTTGGGAAAATCGCCAAATCCGAGTGTTCTGGATGGTCTTTGAGCAAAAAACGGAGAAAGCATTCTTTTATTCGGGAAAAGGGACTCGACCGTTGGCGAACCGCCCTCCATGTTGACTCACAACGAGAAGCTTTCAGAAAAGATGTTCGGATACGGAAAAACGAGTGGAGCTGCAGTAGCAGCGATCAGTGCGCTAGCAGAAAATCACCACCTAGGCGTGCAGCTCAGCTCTCAGCAGATCTCGGAGCAGCGCAACCTCTCGCAAGCACTGGTTGCGAAAGTACTGACGGTGTTGTCACAGGTTGGCCTTGTTCTAGGAACTCGCGGCCCCGGCGGGGGATACCGTCTCGCCCGGGATCCTTCGCAGATTTCAATCCATGATGTGGTGGAAGTCTTCGAGGGCCACCGTGAAATCAACCAATGCCCTTTCGGTCCTGGATGGTGTGGGATTGGCGAGCCATGTCCCGTGCATGACGATCTGGAAAAATTGCGCGAATCAAACGCATCCAAACTCAAGAAATGCCACTTCGGCGTTTTTGTCGGACATGGAAAGCCAACCGAATAGAATCGTGGTTTCCCTTCTCTCGATCGATGTGCAGGCGGAGAATTACGATCACCATTCCCTCCACTCAGCGTCGAAATCAACCAATTGACTGACAAAGAAATGTGGAAAACGAATGCCATGGTCAAATCGTTCGAAAGGGGTGCCAGCCCGTTCATGCGCTGGGCGTTGTCGCCGTTTCTTTTGCTATTCAGTGTGGTGTTTTTCTTTCCGCTGGTGGAGACAATCGATGAAGAAAACACGGTTGGCGCGGCAGTCTGTTTTGCAGTCATCCTCCTCTGTCTCTTCGGAATCCTGGCCCTGTGGGGAGTCCCACACACGGGAAGGGTCGTGGCGGGTATCATCGCGGGGGCATACGTTTGGTATATGATCGATCAATTCGTGGTGAATTTCGAAGGGTCCTGGGGTTTTGGCGGGCGACGCTCGGATGCGTCCCCTTTGAATTCCATCCTTGGTTTCATTGCCTTCGGCGTGCCCTGTCTCATTTTTGCCATGTTTGGACGATTCAGCATTTGCAAGGACACGGAAGATGCTGAATGGCTTGATGACTTCGACGAGGAGGAGGAATTTGGGCAGGATTTTGAAGAAAAAGACTGAGGGTGGAGAAGCCATTCTGGGTACAAAAAACGGATCACATCTGCCCATGATGCTGTCCGGTGTCAGCTTGTATCAGTGGAAAAGTAGGACGGAAATCTTGTAATAAGTTACCGTGGCATGCGTATTCAGCGCACCAAGCCTCTCTATCCCATAAGTCTTTGAAATTTCTCTCACTACTCCTGATCCCTGCTTCCCTTTCCGCCAGTCCTTTCCGGGAGGGGTTGGAAGAGTTTGTGGAATTCCATTGCTATGACTGCCATGGCGACGGAGCGAGCAAGGGCGGATTTGATATCCAGAAGTTGAGCGCGGATCTCGATGACGAGGCGGCTTTTGCGAAGTGGGAGCGGGTGTATGACAGGGTGCTGGCAGGGGAAATGCCTCCGAAGAAAAAGGACAGACCGGAAGCGGGAGAGGTGGCGAAATTTCAGGAGACACTTTCTCCGGCTTTAACCGAGGCCCATGCGGCTCACAAGGGGACGGTGCTACGTCGTCTCAACCGGACCGAATACCAGAACACGCTGAACGATATTTTCGGAACGAACCTGCCTCTCGTTGAGCTGCTGCCGGATGACGGGCGCTCCGGTGGATTTGATACGGTGGGCGATGCACTTGGGATTTCCGTGGCGCAGATGCAGCGCTATCTGGAAGCCATGGGGCTGGTGATCGATGCGGCCACGGCGAAAACCGTTTCCCGCCCGGAGCTGGGCACCATCAATCCGCGCTATGACACCCATGAGGAGGCGAAAAAGGTATTTATCGACAAAGTCTGGGGCTACACGCCGGACAAGGCCGTCGTGTTCTTCAAGCAGCACGGCTACCCCAAGGGGAATTTGAGAAGCAGCGACGTCAAGGAGAGCGGACGTTATCGGATCAAGGTCACTGGCTACAATTACCAGAGCGACAAGCCGGTGACGTTTTCCATCGGTGGCAGTTCTTGGGAAAAAGGAACGGGAAAACCCCTCTACGCCTTCCGCTCCTTTCCCATGGGTGGGCCGTCCACCGTGGAAATCGAGACGACGATCAAAAAAGGCTACATGGTCGCGATCGAGCCGTGGGGCATCTGCGACAAGGATGACGAGCTGCGCAAGGTGACGGCGAAAAACTACAAGGGACCGGGAGTCGCGATCTTGGATGTGAAGGTGGAGGGGCCGTTGCTCGACGAATGGCCCAGCTCTGGGCACCAACTTCTGTTCGAGGGATTGAATCGTGAGGAGATCGAGCCGAGCAATCCGAAAGACAAGACGAAGCATTGGTACAAGCCGAAGTTCGCGATTACCAACCCGCCCGAAGATGTGACACCGGTGCTGAAACGACTGGCCGCGGTTGCATTCCGCCGCCCTGTGGAGGATTCCGAACTCACTCCTTACGCGGATCTTTTCAAGAGCGAGCTGGATGGCGGAAAGTCTTACTCGGAAGCGCTTCGCTCGGCGACTATCGCCATTTTCACCTCGCCTGATTTCCTCTTCCTCCGGGAAAGGCCGGGCAAGCTGGATGACCACGCCATCGCCAGCCGCCTCTCCTATTTTCTAACCCGCTCCACCCCGGATCCGGAGCTGCTCGGGATGGCCGCCGCCGGGAAACTCGCTACGGAAACCCGGAGTCAGGCGGAACGGTTGATCGCGGATCCACGCTTCGAGCGATTCGTCACGGATTTCACCGACTCCTGGCTGAATCTCCGCGACATCGACGCCACATCCCCCGACAACCTGCTCTACTACGAGTATGACGAATTCCTCCAGAAATCGATCCTGGATGAAACGCGCTCCTACTTCCGCCACCTCGTCCAGGCGAACCTACCTGTCCGCAATGTGGTGAAATCCGATTTCGCCTTCCTCAACAACCGCCTCGCCGAGCACTACGGGATCGAGGGCGTTGAGGGGCCGGAAATTCGCGAGGTGAAACTGCCGGAAAAATCCGTGCGCGGGGGATTCCTCAGCCAGGCGAGCATCCTGAAAGTTTCTGCCAATGGCACCAATACCTCCCCGGTGAAGCGCGGTGTATGGGTTCTGGAGCGCATCCTGGGCTACCACCCTGCGCCACCCCCTCCCGGAACTCCCGGCGTGGAGCCGGACATCCGTGGCGCGACGACTCTGCGCGACCTGCTCGCGAAACACCGCGACTCCACCTCCTGCAACTCCTGCCACAGCAAGATCGACCCGCCGGGATTTGCCTTGGAGAGCTTCGATCCCGTAGGTGCCTACCGCGAAAATTTCCGAGTCCGCGGCGGCGGGAAACAGGTGAAAGTGCAGCACATGGGGCGCTGGTACAACACGTACGTCGGTGCCCCGGTCGATGCCAGCGGCGAGTTTGAGGACGGGCGGAAGTTCGAGGGCTTCGTCCAGTTCCGCGACATGCTTGCCGAGGATGACGACACCCTTGCCCGTAACCTCGTTACAAAATTTCTCACATTCTCCACCGGCCGTGAAATGGGCTTTTCCGACAGGGAGGAAATCGAGCGCATCGTTGCCGCATCCAAGCCAGGCGGTCACAAGGTTCGCGATCTCATCCTTCTCGTGGTAGAATCCCCCATCTTTCTGACAAAATGAACAACCCGCATTTCTCCCATCTTCCCGCCATGGATCGCCGCCGTTTCCTCAAGGGGCTCGGCACTGCGGTTTCGCTGCCTTTCATGGATGCGATGGTTCCTGCGTTTGCCAGAGGGACGGAAAAGGAGCAGCCGAGCCGCTTCGTTGCGATCTGCGCCTCCCTCGGATTCCACGGCCCGCACCTTTTCCCGGAGAAGCCCGGGCGCGCCTACGAGCTGACTCCGTATCTGTCGTTGCTGAAAGAGCATCGAAATGATTTCACGCTCTTCTCCGGCCTCTCCCACATCGATCAGCAAGGCTTCGACGGTCATGCTTCGGAAATGACCTGGCTCACCGGAGCCATCCGCCCGGGGCTCGCCGGATTCCGAAATACCATTTCACTCGACCAACTCATCGCGAACAAGATCGGCTTGGAAACCCGTTACCCTTACCTCGCGTTGAGCAGCGGAGGAAACTCGATTTCCTGGTCGTCCAGTGGCGTGTCCATCCCCGCGCAGAACTCGCCTTCAGCCATTTTCAAAGCACTCTTCATCGACGGCACCGAATGGGAAATCGAGCACGAAATGAAGGAGATCAAAAGCGGGCGCAGCATCCTCGACACCGTCCTCGGGCAGGCCAAACGCCTCGGAACCGACCTCGGCGAGCGCGACCGCGAAAAGCTCGACGAGTACCTCACCTCCGTGCGCGATCTCGAGCTGCGCCTCCAGCAATCCGAGGGCTGGGTCACCCGGCCCAAGCCGAAAACCGACGCAAAACCGCCCACCGACATCGATGACAAGAATGGTACCATCGCAAAGCAGAAGCTGATGTACGACATGATGGCGCTCGCCATCCAAAGCGACTCGACACGCACCATGACCTTCCAGCTTTCCGCGCTGAACTCCGCCCCATCGAACCTCCCCGGCGTGAATTCCGATTGGCACGGCCTCTCTCACCATGGCAAGGACGAGAAGAAAATCAGCGAGCTGAAAATCGTCGAGGAAGCGGAATTTATCGCTTTCAACGGCTTTCTCGCGAAGCTCAAATCCATCCAAGAAAACGGCCGCAGCCTGCTCGACAGCACCTCCATCATTTTCGGATCGAATCTCGGCAACGCCTCCGCCCACGATTGGCGCAATCTGCCCATCATCATGGCCGGTGGCGGCTTCAAGCACGGTGCCTACGTCGCCCACGATCCCGAGGATAACACCCCGCTCTCCAACCTCTTCATTCCCGTTGCTCAGCGAATGGGAGTGGAGATCGATAGCTTCGCCACCAGCACCAAGCCGCACATCGACGGGTTGGAGATTTGATCGATAGCCGAGAAGTGGGATTTTTTTCCCCGTGGATCACCCTCGGCCAAAAAGGCTTCCTTGTATTTTTTCCTGAGAGCGAAACACTCCTAGGATGAAGTCTCTCGTTGCCGTTCTTAGCGCCTTCTTGGAGAACCGTAGCAGCCGCACCAATCTGAAAGCCCTGATGCGGCTTCTGGTGGTGCTCTTCACCATGATTGCGCTCTATAGCGTGATCTTCCACGTGCTGATGGAGGGAGAAGGGCAAAAACACAGTTGGGCCACCGGTCTCTACTGGACGCTCACCGTAATGACGACTCTAGGATTTGGCGACATCACCTTCCACGGCGATATCGGCCGTATGTTCTCGGTGGTGGTGCTGATCAGCGGCGTGATGTTCTTGTTGGTGATCCTGCCGTTCACTTTTATCGAGTTTTTCTATTCCCCTTGGATGCGGGCGCAGGCCTCGGCTCGCACCCCGCGCGAGCTGCCGGCCAACACACGCAACCACGTCATTTTCACCTGCCACGATCCTGTCACCCACGCGCTCGTGCCCATGCTTCAGAAATACGGGCACTCCTATGTCATCCTCACGCCCTCAGTGGCCGAGGCACTCGAACTCTACGAGCAGGGCGTCCGCGTTGCGGTGGGTGCTCTCGACGATCCCGAAACCTATCGAAAAATGCGTATCGAGAATGCAGCGATGTTGATCGCCACGCGTTCGGACGTAGTTAACGTAAACATCACCTTCACCGCGCGTGAGATGAACGAGAACGTCCCCATCGTTTGCTCGGCGACAACGGATCCCGCCCGTGACGTGCTTGAGCTTGCCGGAGCCACTCTGGTGCTCAGGCCAGTGCAGTCGATGGGTCAGGCGCTGGCCCGGCGCGTGCTCGGCAAAGACGCCGCTGCGCATGAAATTGGGAACTCGAACGGTTTGATCATCGCAGAGGCAAACGTGTCTGGCACCAAGCTTGAGGGGGTGACTCTCGCCGATTCTGCAATTCGTCAAAAGACCGGCGTCAGCGTAATTGGGGTTTGGGATCACGGCCACCTAGTCACGGTGGATGCCAGCACCGTAATCAATCGTCACGACGTTCTGGTCATGGTCGGCACCGCAGAACAGATCGAACGCTACAACAACGAGTACAGCCACAAGGGAACGGACCAAGGCCATGTCATTCTCATCGGCGGAGGAAAGGTGGGCCGCATTGCTAGCAACGAGCTAAAGCAAGCGGGCATGCAGCCGGTGATCATCGAGAAGCTCGCCGAGCGCGTCCGCGAGCACCAGGAAGCCGTCATCGGGGACGCCACCCACATGGACGTATTGAAAGCCGCAGGAGCACGGGAGGCCGCCACCATCATCATCACCTCGCACGACGACGATGTGAATATTTCCCTGACGATCTTCTTCCGCCGACTCCGCAGCGATATCCAGATCATCTCACGCTGTACGCGGGAAAGAAATGTCAGAACCTTGCACCGTGCTGGAGCCGATCTGGTCCTGTCTTCAGCCTCCATGGGGGCGAACACCATTTTCAACTTGCTGCGCAAATGCGATAACCTCCTTCTCGCCGAGGGTGTCTGCATGTTTCCCTCGCCCGTACCTCAGGCGATGAAAGGCAGGAGTCTCATAGACTGCGCCGTCCGCAGCGAGACAGGCTGCACGATCATCGCCGTGGAAAGCCAAGGTGAGCGCATCGTCAATCTTGAGCCAGACACGGTGCTACCGGCAGACGGCACCCTGCTTCTCGTCGGCACGCTCGAAGCGGAAGAACGTTTTCTCAAAGCCTTCCGACCAGACCTCGCACCGGAAGCCCTGCGGCGGAGCTGGCGCAGGAAGGGAGTCTGACCGGAATATGGAGATGGGGCACACCGACCCCTTCTCCATATTTATTTCCCGATGGTGATGGTAGCTTCCGTAGCGAGAATCTTGTCAGCGTATCCGCCGGTGGGTGAGGCGTAGATCACGGCGATCACGTGGCTGAGGCCGGGGGTTTTTGGAATGGTGTAGCCGCAGGAATAGGGGCTGGTGACGCCGGGTTTGACCGAAATGGGCGCGGCCTGGCCGATGCCGGGCTTGCGCTTGCCGTTGATCATTCCGTGGAAGTCGATGCGCAGGCGCATGTCTTTCGGAATGGTCTCGGTGGCGAAGGCGACCTGGACGGTGATGTTCTCACCTGGCTTCGCGTTTTTCGGAACGGAGATGGAGCCCCAGCCCTGTTGCTTGATGCTGCGTTCCGGGCCTTCGAGGAATTTGTCAGCTTTGCCTTGGTTGGCATTCGCTTTCGCCACCTCCGGCGGATGTGGTTTCGGTGGAGTGTAGTTGATCGGCTTCTGCCCGGTGGCGTTCTGGTTCTCGATAGCTCCGACATCGCGGCGCTCTCCGGCGATGGGTTGGCCGGAAAAATCGTGCCGGCAGGGTCCGTTGAATTGCCAAGAAAGAAGTTCTTCGATGGTCGTTTCCGCATCGGCGAGGGTGCCCCGAGAGATGCGGAGGTAGTCGAGGGAACCATGGAAGTTTTCTCCTACCGTGAAATCACCAGCGTTGCTCAGAGATTTAGGAGCGTCGGCAGCGTAACGCAGCAACTCATTGCCATCGAGATAGAGGATCACCAAGTTGTTGCTGCGATCTACTTCGGCGAGAAGGTGGTGCCATTTTCCATCGGCTACGGAGCCTTTGAATTTGGGATTGGAAAAGACTTCAGCTTCACCCCCGGATCTCAGCATGAGGGTGGGCTGTCCTTCTCCGTTCATCCCTAAGGCGTAGCCCGCGGCCTCGTCCATCTGGGAAGCGATGAATCCAGGCTTGGGCGCGGACATTTTGAAGACCGTCTCGATGAGGAAACTGTTCGTGTCCATGATGAGTGTACGGCGCTCCTTTCCGGGAGTGACGGAGTCCTTGTTTCCCTTTTTCACTACTACATCCGCAGTAAGTCGGGCGTTGGTGATGCCCATGGTTTTTGTTCCGTCGAAATCGAGCGCGCCATTACACCAGTCTTCGAGGATGCCGGGGGAGTAGTTAGCTGCGACAAACCCTTCACCTTGCAGATCGTTGTTGGGTGCCTGTTTCGCGCGGAACAGTTCCATGTCATTGGTGAATTCCTGAGGGTAGAGATCGTGGGAAAGCACGGTGCCCGGCGCGTTCGGCTGGCCACGGAAATGCCACTCACCGACGTTTCCGTAGAGCGACCACGGGAGGAACACATTCACCCCACGGTCGATGGCCGCCGAATTCGAAACGGGGCGGAAATCGTGCTTTTCCATGGACTCGACGAGAGGATCATCACTGACCCAGCCGACCTGGGTGGAGAGCATGTTGCCGTTGCCTTTGATGGAGTCGCGGAACTGATCGATGGTTTGGAAGACGTCTCCACGCCAGCGGTTGTAGTAGTTTCTCGTGGTGTTGTTAGAAATGTTGTTCGCATAGGCGATGGAGTCCGCCTCGCTGAGCCGCCAGTGGGAGAGGTTCTGTTCGGACATATCGAGCATGAGGTTCCCGATGTAGAACTGCTGCTCGCCATGCTCGCTGGAGTGAGTCTGGAAGCCGCGCAAATTGTAGGCGGTGTTTTGGAAAACCTCGTTCCAGCGGTTGCGGATTTCATGGATGAAATAATCACCAATGGGTTTGTTGGAGCCGGGTTGGTCGTCGCTCCAGCCGATGTTGTTGAAGAGAGCGGCTTTGAATCCATGGTCGAAGTAAAAGGCCTGGTTCTTGTGGAAATACCTGTTGTGCGAGAGGAAGCCGATCGGGTTGATCGAGATGTTCCCATACACGTAGGCCGGGCCGGTCTGCCAGAATTCGATGCCGCCGAAGTCGGTCTTGTACCAGAGCGAATCCTTGACCTGATTGTGGCGCACCTGAATACGAACGAGCGGGGTTTCGGGAGCCGCTCCCATCATGCCTGCGGTGGGGCGTCCACCGTTGATGTTGATGCCCTGTTTCGCGAGGGTCCGGAGGACGTTTCCGGCGATGTCCGCGACTTCCGGGCCGTTGAGATCAATGCCAGCACCGCCTTGCATCTCGCTACAGCGGAAGCCGATGTTCTCCATCCTGTTGCGATAGATTTTCAGATTGGTGAGGCGTGCTTTCGGATTTGAATCCGCATTCCGGTATGAGAAACCGCGGACGAGAGAGATGCCGTCGTTATCGATGTTTTCGAAACTGTTGTCGGAAATCGTGATGTTACTTACCACGTCGCTTTTATCCGTAATCAGGTTCGCGATGCCGGTCCCTGCGGAGTCTGAAAACGCAAGATGCGACAAAGTGATGTCCTGGCAATTTCCTTTCAGGCGGATGAGCGGGCAGAGGGACGTAACATGGGGGCGGTTGTAATTTTCCACATCGTAGGCCTTGTTCAGATCCGGGACGTTGTTGTGGACGAGAGCGAGGCCGGTGATCTCGACAAACTTCGCGTCAACCAAATCGATGGCGATTTCATGCTGCGCGGCATCGTAGGAGGATCCGTTCGGATCGCTCTCGGAAAAGAGGTAGAGAATTCGTGCACCGGAGTCGAAATACCATTCGCCCGCCTCGTCGAGAAAGCGCGGCAGGTTTTCCAGATAAAAGGGCGATTTCGCCTGCGGGTAGCGGGCGGGGTGACTCGTCTGCGTGACGATCTGGCCACCTTCCGGAATGTAGCGCACAACCGGAGACGGATAGGGCCCCATGATGGAAAACTCCCCGGAGGTATTGATATGGTCCGACCAGATCGTCGCACCCTTGTAGGCGTTCGGATCCTTGTCGGTGAGAACTTTCGGGGCGGAGAGCACGACGCGAGGAAATCCCTGCGAGTGCTTTTGCACGCGGAACCATTGCCGAAAGTGATCGTATTCGTGATCGATCTTCCAGTTCGGCCAGCGGGCGAGAGTGAGTCGCTGCTTTTCGCCGGAGGCCGTATTTTCCCAGAGGGCACGTGGGGTGAAGTCTCCGGAGAGTGCCACTTCCCAGATTTTCCCTGAGGCTTCGTTGGGAAATTTCAGAGTCTTGATCTGGGCGGCGGGAGTCTTTTTCCAACTACTAGGAACCTCATAGCTAGCGGAGAAAATCGCACGGCCTTTTCCCCAACTCTGGTCGGTCGTGAGGCGGATGGGCTCGGCGGCCGTCCCGGATTCATCGGATACGAGCGTGCCGCGATAGGTAACCCCGCCTTTGAATACGTAAGTGTGGGCACCGCTCGTTGCGGCAGATTTACCTTCGGCGTTTTTGTCCCACGGGTGGTGCTTCCACGGTGCGGCCTTCGTGCCTTCGTCGGCATCGCTGCCGTTTTCGAAGTCGATGTAGCGCACAGACTTGCCCGCCTTGAATTCGAAGGGCACCGGCATCCAGCGGATTTCCGTCCCGCCCTCCGTCACGATGGCCTCGGGATTCACCGGAGAGGGCCATTGTTTGAAATTTTCCGAGGACCACCCCGCTTCTTCGGCGGCGAATACGGTGGATGATAGAGCGAGGGTGAGAGCGCAGGGCTTCAGGAGGTTCATAGAAGTTCAGTCGTTGGTTGTCTTTGCGAAAGTTTTCAGTCTCCCGGAGAGAAGCTTCCAGACCGCGGCGTCGCCGCCAAAGGAAGGTTGAAATAGGGTGAGTGGGTGGGTTTTCAGGAAACCCATTGCCATAGTATACTTGTTTTTTGGAGAATGTTATATTGTCCGTTCGGACACCTAGGCGATCCACAGCATTCGTCTGAATTCCACAACCTATAAGGCTCCCCTCGCGATTTCAGAAACTGGAGGGTGAAAGGTGCGCCATGTGAAAACGATACCCCTCCCCATATCAAGGAGCGAACCTTGATCGTCACTCCGGGATTCTTTGACCTCAGCTCAAAAATGAAGGATAGTTCTAACAATCCACTAAACCCATGTCCGACTCCATCATCGACACCTCGAAAATGTCCGAAGGGCAGCGCGCCGCTTTGGAGCTCGCCGAATCCTCCCGCGATACCCGCGAGCTCTCCGGCTTCGCCGCCTCCGTCTTCGATGGCGCACCGGATTTTTCCACCATCTTCCCCTTTCCCGTCCAGCCACCGGAGGATAAAGGCAAAGGCGATGTCTTCCTGAAAAAGCTCCGCACCTTCCTCGATGAAGAGACCGATCCCGACGCCATCGACAGGGAAGGGGAAATCCCGGATTCCGTTTTCACAGGCCTCGCCGAAATGGGAGCCTTCGGCATCAAGATCCCTGAAAAATACGGTGGCCTCGGCCTCTCCCAGACCAATTACTCCCGCGCCGCCATGATCCTCGGCGGCCACTGCGGGAGCCTCACCGCCCTGCTTTCCGCCCACCAGTCCATCGGCCTCCCTCAGCCGCTGCTCGTCTTCGGCACCGAGGCGCAGAAGGAAAAGTACCTCACACGCTGCGCCGCCGGAGGAGTCTCCGCCTTCGCCCTCACCGAAAAAGAAGTCGGCTCCGACCCCGCCCGCATGTCCACCGAGGCCATTCTTTCCGTAGACGGCAGCCACTACATACTCAACGGAGAAAAGCTCTGGTGTACGAACTCGCTCAAAGCCTTCGGTCTCATCGTCATGGCCCGCACCGCCACACCCGAGAAACCTCACGCAACTACGGCATTCATCGTAGAAATGGACCAGCCCGGAGTCGAGATCGTCACCCGCTGCCACTTCATGGGCCTCAAAGCCCTCTACAACGGAGTCGTCCGCTTCACCGATGTGAAAGTCCCCGTGGAAAACATCGTCAGCCAGCCCGGAAAAGGCCTCAAAGTCGCCCTCACCACCCTCAACACCGGCCGCCTCACCCTCCCCGCCGCCTGCGTCGGCCTGCTCGACCGCTGCCTGGAAATATCCCTTGCCTGGTCGAAATCCCGCGTCCAATGGGGCCAGGAAATCGGCAAACACGCCGCCATCGCCGCCAAGCTTGCCGACCTCGCGGCCGACAAATTCGCCACCGAGTCCCTCGTTCTCTACACCTCCGCCCTCGTCGATGCGGATAAAAACGCCGATATCCGCATGGAAGCCGCCATGGCAAAACTCTGGGGCACCGAAGCCGGATGGCGCGGCGCGGACTCCACCATGCAGATCAAGGGCGGGCGCGGCTACGAGACCGCCGACTCCCTCCGCAACCGCGGCGAAACCCCCGACCCCATCGAGCGCCTCCTGCGCGACTGCCGCATCAACACCATTTTTGAAGGCTCCACCGAGATCATGCACCTCTTCATCGCTAGGGAAGCGCTCGATCCCCACCTCCGCCGCGGAGCCGCTGTGCTCGACAGCCGCAAGGAATTCGCCATCCGCCTCCAGACCGCCCTCAGCGCCGGCCTCTTCTACACCCTCTGGTATCCGAAAAAATACCTCCCCACCACCTCCGGCTTACCCAACGACCTCGATAGCCACCTCGCCTCCTCCCTGCGGAAAACCGCCTCCCTCTCCCGCAAACTCGCCCGCACCATCCTACACAGCATGGCGAAATACGGCCCCGCCCTTGAAAAAAAGCAACTCCTCCTCGCTAGGCTCGTCGATATCGCCACCGAGCTCCTCACCATCTCCCTAAGCGCCTCCCGCGCCCACTCCCTTGGAGACAAACAATCCCTCCAAACCGCTCGCTACATCGCCAAACGCGGCCTCACCCGCTGCGAAACCCTCTTCTCCGAAATCACCACCGCCCCCGACACCGAAGGCTACCACCTCGCCCAGTCGCTGATGGAGTAGGGAAAACAAGGAGAAGGGGATGGCATCCCCTTTACAGAGGACAGGGAGCTAAATTCGCCGCGCTTACACAAAGGGGTTACAAACCCCTTCCCCATACCCCAAGCGTTCCACATAGACCTTCGGCAGCACCCCGTAAATCTTCCGGAACTCCCTTCGGAAACTTCCCACCGTGGAGAAGCCGAGTGCCCCCGATACATCGGTGGGGACGACTCCACTTGAAAGCATAATTCTAGCCCGCACCATCCGCTCCTGCCTCATCCATACCTTGGGAGGCAAGCCGACATCCCGTTTCGTTACCTCATGGAAATACCTCTCTGAGCAATCCAACTCCCGGCATACCTCGCAGATCCGGTATCCACATCCAAATGCTAGCGTCTGGAGACATATCCATTCTCCGGGTCTCTGCGGAATTAAAATCCGCCAGCCTGTATCCCCTAGGACGATTCTCATCGAACAAGTCACCTAGCTGGTTTCCGTTCCGAACGCAAGTATTCCACGCATTGTGACGAAACCGCCACCTTCTGGTCGCTTAATTTGTAACATAACTCATAAAGTATTAAAACGTTCCGGCAATCCATAGGCGGACTAATTGGTAATTACGGAAATTTCAACATTTTTAATAATGCCTCCGAATTTGATCGCCTATTGGGATTGATCACGTTTTCCGTTCCGCCTTCTCTAGTAGGCGTTGATTACGTATTTATCACCATGAAAACCAATAACCTATCTTCGGTTTTTACCGACCTCTTTACAGCCCCAATCGAAGCTACCCTTCACGCGGAGGAACGCTATCGCGATATCTGGATCGGGTGGCTCAAGAACCTTAAGTCGTTGGTCGATTCACGAGTGGCTGCCAACCCCCACCCCGATGATCAGCAGATGCGTGCATTCATCGAATCACAGCTTTCCCTCGCTCCAATCATGCGGCTTGAAGCCAGGATTGATGTCGGGGTGAACCTTCGCGTCACAAGCGTCCGTCAGTCAGAAGCAGGCGGCAGCTTGGGCCTCCAGCTCGGGGTTCTTCAGGCTGCAGGGACCTTTTCCTTCGCCAGCCAGGACACTCAGGAAAGCGTGGTTACCGCCCGGGCCACCTACGCTCTCGCAAACTCTGGACAAATTTCCCTCAAGGACTTTCTCGAAAAGGCCGTGATCCCTCTTGCTACCCCGGCGCACTTCGATTCTGCCATCGAGTTCCTCAAATCCAAACCGAAGACCAACGATGAGTGATACCGATCCCCCGGCACCGGGCGAGGCTGAGAAACCCGTGATGCTCGAAGATGTGGTGACCGCCCTGCAGAAAACTTTCAGCCGTGTCAGCTCCACCACCCAGGTGAACATGATGAAAAATCCGGAGAGTCCCACAGCACGTCTTGGCCGGATGATCGAGTTCGACGCCACCATTCGGGTCAGTCCCCATGAGGGCGACTATCTGAAACTCGCCTCGGATGGCCCCATCGATCTCCGCTTCAAGGGACAGATCCAGAACGACATCGAGTATGTCGTCGAAGAGCCCCCGGCGACCGAACCCTCACCCCCTCTCCACTAGCATGTCCGATCTGAGAATGGAGCAAACCGGCCCGTCCATCGGCACACTGTTCGCGAACACCGTCCGGGATGTGCGCAAGGGAATCATGCCCCTGCGCACCTCCGCCGCTGTCGATCTCAAGGTATCCTTCGCCTCCGTAGAAGTGAACAGCAAAGGCTGGAGCCTCATCTACGTCAAACAATCGGAAACCAGCGCCACCCTGAAAATGGAGATCGCCACCCGTATCCATACCGACGGGCTTTCCTCACCCACCACCGCAGAGCTTGTTGCCTTCGTGCAGGGGAAGCTCATCGAAACCGGAAGTTTCGACGGACCCAAAAACGGCAAGCGCACCGCTGCCTTCGATCAGGCCGTCGAGCGTGAGCTTGCCGCCTACGCGAATGTCGTTTCCGAGGCCATGCGGCTCGAGATCCTTTCCTGGCAACCGCCGAAAACGAAATTCATCGGTCTTCTCCAGATTCTTCTCGGGATGCCCGCCGGTTCCTGGGACGGCCTCTACGGTTCCGAAACGGAGAACGCCTTCGTCATCCGCGGCACCGACTACTCCCTCTCCGATTTCTGAGAACATCAAACTATAACCAACAGACCTATGAGCACACCGGAACAACGCCGCATGATGGCGGGAGCGATCGTCGATTTTGAAGCGAGACGTGACAGCAAAGGAAGGATCTCCATCTACAAGATCCCCTCGGAGGATGGAGGTGGGAAATTCGAAGTCGCTGGAATCAACGACGGCTACCATCCCGAGGAATGCGCCGCCCTGATGTCACTGATCAAAGCGGGGCAGCATGCCAAAGCCGAGGCACTGGCGACCGATTACATAGCCAGCTATACCGATGTGGTCGTCTCGTGGTGCGCGGTGCCCGCCGTCGAGTCCTACCTCCGGGACACCTGCTTCAACCGGGGTCCCGGCGGAGCCGCCCAGATTCTCCAGATGGCGTTGGGTGTGAAGGTGGACGGACTTGTAGGTGCCGTCACCCGAGCCGCAGCGGAAGTTGCCGCAGGGAACCCCCATGGTTTGCTGAACCGGCTCCGCACATCAAGGGAAGCTTACGAGCGTCGGAAACGCGATGAGACCAGCAAGTTCTGGAAAGGACTGGTGAACCGTTGGAACCACGCGCTTGAGTTTGCCAAACGCTTTTTACCCGATGCGCAGGCATTCGGCCTTTCTGCCGCTGGCTACACCGTGGTGCCAGATGGCCCCTCCATTTTAGCAGCACCGGTGAATGCTCCAGGCAACGTGGTGACAGGCACAGAGTTCGCAAGCATTCCCGCCCTGCGCCAGGGTTCACGCGGCGCGCTCGTCACCGCGTGGCAGAGCTTCCTCGTCGGCCAAGGCTTCGAGGTGGGGGTGATAGACGGTGACTTCGGCGTGAAAACACGGCTTGCGACGGAGGCCTTTCAGAAGGTCCGCGGCCTTGCTGCGGACGGAGTCGCCGGGAGACAGACATTTCTTGCGGCGATGGCTCTTGGTTTTGCGCTTATCGAGGAGCCTGCCGACGATCGTTCCGGGTCCGACTGGCCCGCTAGACCAGCCTTCCGCCCCCTCGTGGGCAACAGCGCCCGCGCCGCGGTTTTCGGGAAATTCGACTACGTGCACGCACCCGAGCCTGGCAACAAAGAGGCCATCCGCATACTGGGCGACTGGAACAAGGACAACATCGTCTCCGTGCCGATCCCCCAGCTCCGCAAAGCCCTGGGGAATGGCGCACCCGCATCCATCCGGTTCCACAAGAAAGGCGCGGACCAGCTCCGGGGAGTCTGGAACGCGTGGGAAGCGGCCGGTCTGCTCGACAGGGTGAAATCCTATGAAGGAGGTTACGTGGCCCGCTTCATACGCGGGAAAATCGGAGCCCTGAGCAACCACGCCTACGGCAGCGCATTCGACATCAACGCCTCCACCAACCCCCTCGGAGCACGCCCGCCCCTACTGGGGGAAAAAGGCTGCGTTCGCGAACTCGTCCCCCTCGCCAACGAATGGGGATTCTATTGGGGAGGTCACTTCAAAAGCCGCCCCGATGGCATGCACTTCGAGGTCGCCATCGTCAGCTAGAAACCAATCAACACAACCAAACCACCATGCCATACACCAACATCGACGCCACCGTCTCCGACGAGCAGAAAGCCACCATCCTCTCCGCCATTTCCGCAATTGAGGGCGATCTGGACTTTCTCGTGAACCTCACCCCGCAGGAGCGCCAGACGCTGCCGAAGATGGGGAACTCCACCCAGTCCTTCGTCTCCAAATCCTTGGAAATCGCTGCGAACAACCCGCAGTTCGTCCCGCCCTACGTGGATGTCCCGGCCATGCAGAAGGACTACGAGCTCGCCGTCCGCCTCCAGGGCATCGAGATGCAGATCGCCTCCCTGCTGGAGAAAGTAGCGGACACGAACCTCGCCGCCGGTTCCGAGGCCTATGTCACCGCACTCACCCTTTATAACTCCATCAAGGCCGCCGCCAAAGTCAACGTCCCCGGAGCCAACGCCCTCGCCACCGAGCTTGGCGAGCGCTTCGCCCAAGCCTCATCACCCCCAACCCCGCCACCCGCCCCCATGCCCTGAAGCACCCTGCCACCCCCCCTTACCCAAGTGGGGGAGGGGGGTTACCTAAGGGGGGGAGGGGGGTTACCCAAGTGGGGGTAGGGGGTTCCGAACCGGGATCGCGCAGTTCCCAACCGCCCCGCCCCACACTGGAACCGCGTGAACCCGGTTCCGAACTCCAACTTCCCACCTCCGAACCCCGTCGTCGCACCTCGGACCCCCGCCATCCCGCCATAGGCCCCCGCCATCGCACCTCAAAACCTCGTCACCACAGTTCGGATGCCCCTTGTTCCTGTTTTTAACCCCGCGCGTGCTCGTCCCACCTCCGCACTATACGATCCCGACCGAACTCTTGCGCCGATGCTCCGAATAGCTCTTTCTGGCACAGAAAACGCTGAGTCCTACCAACGGATGCCAATGCGATGTCCTATCTACCATTGCTGTTTTGAAATTCTCGCCAAGTCAAGTCACCAGTGCTCATATCCAAAATCTCCATGAATTTATGACAAACCGAGAAATAGATTCCGGATCGACTTACGCGGATAGGTTGATAAAAGTTATACCAGGAGAATTTGTGGCTGCGTTTCTCGCCATAAATAGTGCCATACGATCGAGCTCATTGCCTGAAGAGCAGTGGCACGGCACATTACTTGTATCCGGTTTAATTCTTTTGATTCTACTTCCGGTATATTCTCGCTTAGTTCTTCATATAGGCTCCAAGAAACAAATAGTTGCTTCCATGATTTCATTTGTTATTTGGATAACTAGCATGCAGGACGTTCTTACTGCTACAGGATGGTATCACCACATTTATTCAACAATCGCGATCATTGTGTGGACTCTCGCCTCCCCGATACTTGTGAAAAAATGAAACTATATTATTTCATTGTAATCTGTGTATTATTTTATTTTTCGATCATTCAATCGGCAGAAATTCCACGAGCAAAATTTAAAAAATTCAGCTCCGCTGGGAGTTTTTATTCCCAGGGATTTGGCGCTGTGGCATTCATGCCTCCTCTCGGCTCGGACAGATATATTGACAGCGTTTCTACCCACGAGATGATGTATGAATCTGGAAAAATATATGAAATTTCGAAAACTGGTGATAATTGCTATTTCAGGGTCAATCATTTACAGGCTGGATCGGATGTTTCTTATCTTGGTGTGACTGTGACTTTGTTTTACGATGGGAAAAGGCCTGTGAATCCGCTCAGATTATCGAGAAATAAAACTGAATGGTTTCGAGACAGGAACATGGACAAGCTGCTCAATGGCCCTCGATTACCACACACTAGCATTAATGATTACTTGGCTGCTCACAATTTTGAAAACGTGAAAGATGCGGATGAAAAATTGACATTCACGTGGCATGCCGCAGTCAAACCGGGTGCTCCACACTCGTGGGATTATAGAAAGAAATGGAGTGATATTTTTCCTTCGCGGCCAGATCCTTTTTTGAGGGCGATTAAACTCGATAAAGAATCATATTCCACAGAGCTGACTGCGCGCATAATTCAATTCACAACAGGTCAAGGAGGTTTCAGAAAGGGAAAAACCCTCTTCTTTGGCTTCAATAAGAGTGGTGCAGCTGGCGCTTATCTAAGGATATTTTCTCCGCTAGGGATAGATAAACACTTCTATCTTGTGTTCAAATGACGAAGTGATAAGTATATAACGGCGAATCATGGGAAGAATTTTCATTCTACCTCAGACCCCACCAAGACCTCGTGGATCTTTTCCGCGATCTCCTCGACAGTGAACATAGCGGTGCTCAGAGCCACTTTGTCTCCGAGCGAAGGGCTGTAACTTATCACTTCGGCCTTCGAGACCTTGGTTAGCGTCCCAAAATTATCCTCGTTGATTTTCCTGCGCTGGATGCCATGATCCCGGACGGAGAAGTCTAGGCGACTTTCTGTTCGCTCTGCTCTTCCCGGACACGGCGTTCTACTGCGATCCGGGCGGGTGTCAGTGCTGCGGCTTGTTCGGGGGTGGGATCATGCGGGAGGCGGCGGAGGACTTCGGTGAGGTAGTCTTCGGGATCGAGGCCCTGCGCACGGCAGTTGGCCAGAAGGGTGTAGATGAGTGCGTTGTTTTCCCCTGCCTCAAGGCTGCCGAAGAACATCCAGTTCTTCATGCCGAGTTTGGTTGGTCGGATCATGTTCTCGACGAGGTTCGTATCGAGTTCGAGCGATCCGCTTTCGAGGCAGACGAGGAACTTCGGCCACTGGTTGAGGGTGTAGATGATGGCTTGGCCGACATCGCCCGCGGGGAGGTGGGCTTTGCGGTGTGCGAGGATGAGGTTGTGAAGTTCACCGGCGATGGGGCGGCTGCGGGCGCGGCGGATGAGTGCCCGGCAGGCTGGCGGTGCCTCGCTTTGGCGGATCTGTTTTTCGATAAAATAGATCTTCTGGATCAGGAGCAGGATGGGAACGGTGACTTCGGGGGCGGCGCTGCCAAGGTCGGTATATTTCCTGCGTATGTGGGCGAGGCATCCGGCGTGGCGGAGTCCGTGCTTTTTCGCAACACTGTCGTAAACTCCGTAGCCATCGGTGTGGATGGTGCCTTCATAGGCGATGGTGTTGGTGACTTCGTCGTAGCCGAGGAAGTCGAGCAGGCAGTCCGCGCCGCGCCCTGCATGCCAGTCGAAGTAACAGGTGCCCGTGGCGATGTCGCGGCAGGCCCAGAGGCGTCCTTCGCGGGTGGATCCGTGGCCGGGATCAAGATAGTCGATGGGGGTTTCATCGATCTGTAGTTCGCTGGCGCGAAGGAGTTCGGCTTTGATTGCCTGGCCGACCGGTGCGAGGTGCCGGGCGGTGGCGTGGGTCCAGGTGTTGAGTGTCTGCCGCCCGATGTCGATGTCGTGCCGTCTTCGGAAACGTTGGGCCTGGCGGTAGTGCGGGAGGTGGTCTTCGTATTTGTCGGCGATGATCTGGGCAGCTAGGCCGGGGGCGAGCAAGGTGCCGGGTATGCTGGGAAGTGGTGCGGGCGCGATGAGTGGCGGGCGGGCTTTTTCGGCTTTGTGGACGAATTTTTTGCGGACGGTGCGCCGCCAGAACATCTCGGCTTTGGTCACATCAAGCTCGTCGTGGTGTTCTTCGCCGATTTCTTTCCAGTCGCCGGGGTTTGCGAGGACTTCTTCGGGAATGATTTCCGCTTCGATGAGGATTTTCAGGTTCTTTGGAAAACGCTCAGCTTTGGTACGGCGGTTCTTTTGGACGTTTGGTTTTTCCTCCTCCGGTGCGGATGTTTCGCCGCTTTGTTCCGGAAGAGGGGCTGGCTTTCCCAGAACAATCTCGTCGAAGAGGAGCTGGAGCTGGGCGGGGTCGAGTTTTTCGGAACTACTGCCGAAGAGCCGTTGCTGGAGTCCGGCGATGATCTTGTCCTTGCGCACCAGTTCGGCTTTGAGGCTGGCGATCTCCTTCTCCATTTCGCCGAAGCGTTGGAGTTTTTCCTCCATTCTTCCAAGCCGGATGAGAAGAGTTTCTAGATCTTTCTGGTTGCCGTTATCCACTAGATACCTAGTAGCACGAAGAGTGCCGGGATAACCCAGGGATGGATTTTTCTCAGGTTTGTTCGGTGCGCTCATACCACGGGCGGAAGGCGGCTCCGCGAAGGTCTACTCCGTCGATGAGAAGTTGCAGAGCCTCGGCATGGAGTTTGAGTCGGCGCTGGCCGGGCTCACTTGGGGTCGGCCAGCTGAAGCGGCCCTGTTCGAGACGTTTGGCCGCGACCCACGTGCCGGTGCCGTCGAAGTAGAGGATCTTCAAGCGGTTGCGGCGCTTGTTGGTAAAGACAAAAAGGGAGTCCCGTGCTGCCGGAGCGCCCTGGAGATGGTCGGCGGCAATCTGCTGCAGGCCGTTGAAGGACTTGCGCATGTCGCAGGGGTCGAGAGCGAGGAAGACTTTGAGCGCGTTGGCGGTGAGATTCAGCACGGGCGACCTCCTTTCGCCGCGAGGTGGGCGCGGAAGCTTGCGATGAAATCTGCGGCGAGAGGGACGGCATCGCGGTCTTCGAGTAGAAGCGAGAGGCCTTCGGCGAACTCGATGACCAGTCGGGGACGGAGCTGGCGTGGGAACTCCACTTCGACGAAGCGTGCGTCGGAACATTTCAATGGGCGTGACGGGCTCGGATCGGATTTGGACATGGCCGCGAATCTGACAGGCCTGAGACATCAGGCTAGGTGGTCAATTTTGGGACGTTTACAGACCTTGTGCCAAAGGGGCAGAATCACTTTGCTGCCGCCGACCTCCTTTGCGACCATTCCGTCCAGCTCGTATTGCGGCCAACCTTTCTCGAAGAACGATGGGGAGAGAATTACGATTCCGAAGCGCGAGTTAGATAGGCCGTGGTCGATCGTTCTGCGAAGACTATCGCCGACCTTGATGGTCATTTCATCGAACCAGATTTCATGTCCCAGGGGCTGCAGAGCTTCTGTCAATGGTCTTGCGATGTCCGCCTTATCCTCCGAGGCGTGGGAAATGAAGGCTGTGTATTTTTTTTCAGGCAAGCGCTGGCCATGCGGCCCTTCGGCAAGTTCGGAGAAACCACCGGGAAATCTCAATCTTTGAACCGCTTCATCCTGACGTGCTCTTGATTCGGATTCCAAACGACGGATCGCGTCCTGTCCCTTCTTGATCTCATCCAAGCTTTTTTTCGTTTCTTTTTGGTTTTCTGCCATCAGATCTTTCTGCGCTTTGGCCAGATCCGTCTGTTTCCTGGCAATATTCTGCATTTCGGTGGCGTTTAGATTCTGGAGTCTGGCAACCTCTTTCTGAGCGCGTTCGATATCCCGCTGGGCGGATGCTATTGTGCTTGGGGAGGGTCTGCCGGTTGCCGCGCGGGAAGTTGCGCGGGCTATCTTATCCGATTCTGATGCAATCTTTTTGGCGAGATCGGCAGTCTTGCTTTGAAGCCTGGAGATATAGGAAAGCAAGTTGTTCACTTTGGCCGTGGCGGAGGAGATACTCATTGTTTTGGTGGGGTGCTGCTTGCTTTGTAATGCGCATCCAGCGCGCCGTTCTCCGCGAGGAGGGCGGTGATGCGGCGGGTGTGGTGGGTGAATTGCTCCGCCTCGTCGGGGGTTAGGGGGCGGTGGAGGAGGGTTTGCTCGCGGTAGCTGAGCCATTTCTTGAGGACCTGGTAGCCGCCGAGGGTGTATTTCCAGGCTTCTTCGGGGATGTCTTTCCAGCGGGTGGTGGCGTTCAGGTGGATGTCGCAGAAACCTGATCATCTGCTATCCAGGTTAGTGTTTGCCATGAAGTAGGCGGGCATTTACTGGAGGTCGCAATTCACCGAAAATGGTCTGGGATTTTTTAGGCTGTCTCTGTTTGGTGAATGGAAATTGCATTCGATCACCTTTTCGGATCTGAGCTTCCGAATGACGGGGGTAGCATGAGATGAGAGCATTCCGTTTTCGAGACAGTAGAGGTAGAGATCTGTCTCGCTGGAAATTCGTCCGTCTCTGATTTCCTTTTCCAAGGATGCTTCGAAAATCTGTTTCTTCTTCGGTTGAAACATTTCCATTTCCAGATAGGGCTCGAGCTCGCGGAAGTCCTCACGGTTCAGATCGTAGTCAGCTTCACCATTAGCGGGATCCATTCGCCATGCTACGCTGAGAAACTGTTCCATTCCTTTGGGGTGTCGGCTTCCAAAAATTACGCAATACACGTTGGCTCCTTTCTTGAAGGAAAAAGCGGCCAAATAATAGACGATCCCCTCGGGGACCTGTAGGCGATACCAGTCCAAAACGGCGCGATGGGCGTGATAGTAGTCCTGAGCCTTTTCGAGCCGCATGTATTTTTGAATCGTGGGATGCTCACTGAAACGGTGCAGATGCTGGCTTGAGATGAAGAACAGAACATCGGTGCAGGGACAGGCTGCCAGTGTCCGGAATACATCGGTGCCCACGTGCTTGAACCCATACTGGTCGATCAGAGCAAGACAAGCGATGTTTGGATCTTGGAGGATCGGCAGATATTGCGCGAAGTTCTCAGAAAATTCGCCAGCATGCGGATCGAAGTTCATCCATGCTGGAGCCAGGTGGTTCTGCTTAACAAGATTTCGCAGGGCATCGATTTTGCTGCGGTTAACGTCGCAAACTGTCACCGTGACATCCAAGCCCTTGTTACAGATCTCCCCTGATCTACCTTTTACCGATGCAAGAAGCCTGAGCGGACTGCCTGGAACCCCGTTGCAGTCCTGGCCTTTCCCGGCAAAGAAATCGAAAAGATGGAGTTTCCTCCACGTGGGAATCGCAGGTGCTGTGAAGACCGGTAGCCATGCCTGGGAGTAGAGTTCGAAAACTTGAAGTTTGGTAAGCGTTCCGTCGACATAGGGAGAATCTTCGATTTCGTCGGAGCGCATGGATCTGGAGGTTATGGTTTAACGATTCACAATGAGGGCCTGTGCGTCGGCGAGTGCCCGTTTTTTGTCGTCTTTCGTGCGGAAAGCTTCGCCAGTCGATATCGGGAATTCATCGTAAGTGCGGCCATTTAGCTCACGTCCGTAACGGCTCTTCTGCACGCCACCCCATTGTTTGAAGAAGAATGGGACTTTTGCTGCTGCACATTGGCGCTGGATCGAGAGAACCCATTCCTTTTCAAGCGGCCTGGCTCCCGGGCCGCTTTCGCCGCCTACGATCACCCAGTCGATGCCAGTCAGATCGAACTCTCCGAGATCTTCGAGGAGTGGCTCGATGGATAGGAACTTCATGGCTGCGTTAGTTCGGCGCAGTGAATCGATTCGTGGTAGGCCTTGCTTGCGATTCTCGACGGTGACCCCCCACCAGATGTGGGGTGCGGCGGCGGCGTCTTTCAATCGTCCTGTGAGGAGTTCTTCCATTCGGTCGGGGCGCTTGGTTAGGATCTGGTAGGTGTGCCAGTCAGCAAGTCGCATGACAGAAGCGACCTTGGCGATGTATTCTTCGGGAATGCCTTCGTGAAACATGTCGCTCATGGAATTTACAAAAATCCTCTTGGGAGTCTTCCACTTCAGTGGGTCGGCCATTTTGGCGGGAACCAGGCGGAGGTCGAAACCGAATTCAAACGGGTGCTCTTTGATCCCGCGCCAACGCTCCGCGAATGTTTCTGCATAGCAATGCTTGCAACCCGCGCTGACCTTCGAACACCCGCGCACCGGGTTCCAGGTGGCATCTGTCCATTCAATTTTAGAATTCTCCGCCATGCGAGAATTTTTAACGTATCTTTAAGGTTTTGGAAATGACCATTTACGGTATTTTGACCAGACAGCATAGTGGAGCGGTAGATCCGGATCTTTCTTCGGAGCAGAGAAGGGGATGACGGCGGTGATCTTCGGCTTGAGGGAATCGCCGACGGCGTTGAGGAGGTTCGCGAGGGCGAGGTAGCCGGACGTTTCCGGGACGCCGACGCCGAGGGAGGCGTGGAGATCGGTGAAGAAGGCTTCGGCGGGGTGTGGCACGGTCTTTTTCTAACGATGCGGGCGGGGGTGGGGGAGGATTATTTTTGTGGAGGCTATCAAGGAGCGGCGGATGGGATCCGGCTATGGGTTTGGGAAAGGCGGATGCCATCCGCCGCTCCTTGGGGCTTGCGGCGGAGGCCGGGGGGAAGGGATTCGAGATCCGCTTGCAAAGCGGGGCGGGGAGGGGCAGCTTTGCTCTGGTTGGTATCCGTTGCTTCATCAGGCCAATCCTGAGTGGGATCGGATGCCAGTCACCCTACGGGAATCACAGGCGTTGAAGTGCTTGTGATTTCAAATATTAATCTCCTCTCCGTGACCCTCATCATCTTCCTTTTCACCATCGGTCTGCTTCTCCTCGCTCTCGAGGTGATGATTCCTGGCGGTATCCTTGGCATCGCCGGTGGGGTGCTGCTTTTCACTGGATGTGTGTTCTCCTTCATCAGTCTCGGGACGACGGAGGGACTCATCGCGATTGGAGTGACGATCGTGGCCGCGGTGGTCCTTTTCTACGTCCAGTTCAAGATCCTTCCGAACACTCCGTATGGGAAAAGATTCTTCCTGAATCGTGAGATGTCTGGCTCCTCGGTAAATCTTCAGCCTGCGGCGCGGGATTTGATTGGCAAAACCGCCACATCGGTCACCGTGCTCTCACCTAGCGGTTATGTGCTGATCGATGGCACCCGCTACGAAGCTTTTTCCCAATCCGGCCAGATCCCCGCCAACACTGAACTCGAAGTCACCGCCGCGAATTCCTTTCAACTCACCGTCAGTCTCAAAAGTTAAACAGCCATGCTTAATCTCCCTACCATTCTACTCATCGTCCTAGGCATTGTCGGCCTCGTCGTCGCCTTTATCATTCTCTCCTTCTTTAGCGTCTGGCTGCGTGCGTGGCTCGCCGGAGCCTACGTCGGGTTCTCGGATCTCATTGCGATGCGCCTGCGCCAGGTCCCCTACGGCCCTATCGTCGATAGCCGCATTACTGCGAAAAAAGCCGGGATCGAAATCGATATCGATGAGATCGAAGCCCATTTCCTGGCCGGCGGCAACGTCCTCCCCACCATCCAAGCCCTCATCGCCGCGCGCAAAGCCGGGATCGAACTCGATTGGGACCGCGCCTGCGCCATCGACCTCGCTACGAAAGGATCCGAGAAATCCGTCGTCGAAGCCGTTCGTACCTCCGTTGATCCAAAAGTCATCGACTGCCCCGCAGCAAGCTCCGGGCGCACCACTATCGACGGCGTTTCCAAAGACGGCATCCAGGTGAAAGTCCGCGCCAGGGTCACCGTCCGCACCAACCTCGACCGCTTCGTCGGCGGCGCGAAGGAAGAAACCATCATCGCCCGTGTCGGCGAGGGCATCGTCACCACCATCGGCTCTGCGGAAACCTACAAGGTCGTGCTCGAAAGCCCGGACTCCATCTCAAAAGTCGTGCTCGCGCGTGGCCTCGATGTCGGCACCGCCTTCGAAATTCTCTCCATCGATATCGCGGACGTGGATGTCGGTGAAAACGTCGGAGCACAACTCCAGGAAGCGCAAGCCGAAGCGAACAAGAACATGGCCCAGGCCGAAGCCGAAATCCGCCGTGCTGCCGCCGTCGCCCTTGAGCAGGAAATGATCGCCCGCGTCGCCGAGATGAAGGCGAAGGTCGTCGAGGCGGAGGCGCAGGTCCCTCTCGCTCTTGCGGAAGCCTTCCGCTCCGGCAACCTTGGCGTCATGGACTACTACCGCATGGAAAACATCAAGTCCGACACCACCATGCGCGACTCCATCTCAAAACCTGAATAGTGGCGGCGGATTGCATCCGCCATGTCAGATCAATCACAAAAACCCGGAGCCACACTCCGAGCTTTCCTTTCTCACAAGATTTCTACGAACCACCGGATCGGGAATGGGAAACGTGATTCTGGATATCGGGGTAGGGATCGTCACGCTGGCGTTGATGTTTTCAGTGGGTCTTTCGCTGAAACCGGACTCGTTGCTCTCTGCTTGCCATCCGTTGAGCAGGATGGCCGGTCACCTCGCCGTTACTTCTGTGATCCCTCCTCTCGCGGGCTTGGCCACCGTGCTGCTGCTTTCCCCTCCTCCTACCGTAGCGACAGCCATCCTCCTGATCTCCGCCTGTCCGGTGGGTGATATCTCCAACGTGTATGCGCTCATTGCGAGGGCGGATACCGGGCGATCCCTGGCGATCAATGTGACGTCCGTGCTCGCCGCGCCACTTACGATGATCCCGGTCCTCGCCGTGTTTCACGTTCTCGGATACGGAGAAGGGCTGCTTGCCGTGCCGGCTGGTCCATTGCTGCTCCGCCTTTTCCTACTGCTGATCCTTCCCGTTTCCATCGGGGCTCTTGTGGGCGGGATTCGACCACGGTGGGCGGCCCGACACCAGCCGAAAATCCATCTGCTCACCAGTCTCGGAATCGTCGCCCTGCTTCTATTTGTCGTTTGCTCGCCCGCTTTTCACTTTGCCGGGCACCTAGAGGCCGCCACCGCCTCCCTCGTATTCATCGTACTCTGCACGGGTGCCGCTGCGATCAGCCTTCCCGCTGCTTTCCGCCAAGGCAGCCCGGGTCAGATTTCCGTTTTGTTGAGCGTCCCGGTCCGGAATGTTGCCGTCGCTGTGATGGTCGCCATCGGCCTGCTCGGTCGTGCGGAACTCGCGACGGTCTTCGCGATCTATTTCGCCCTCGAAGTCATCCTTCTCTTCGGGCTCGCCCGCTTTTTCGCCGCGCGGGGTTTGAAAAATCTCTTTTCCAAATCTTCCTCCACCTGAAGCAGGTGCTTGTCGTTTTCCGCAATCTGCTCAGCAAAAGATATCACTTCCTTTGAATGGATGCGGTCTTTCATCCGGACGACCGAAAACTCAGTCCTCATCCATGACACTTTGATCGGGACCACCTTCAGAAGCCCCAGTTCCAATTCATTCGATATCATTGGCAGCGGAAGTAAACCGATTGCATCAGATTTCACGATAATGTTTCGAATCATATTTATATCCTCGCAATGGACGGTGGGCGTAAACGAAGCCTCGCCAAATAGAGGTAAAATTCTCTCGATCACTCTTGGAGGAAGGCGCGCGGTAATCGCAAGAGGCCAGCGGAATACCTCGTTCAGATTGACCTGACGTTTCTGCTCCACCAAAGGGTGGCCAGCCCGGACCACGACGTAGGCTTGGATTGGGCGCAGCGGGACCACATCCAATCCGGAGTTCGCCAGTTCGCTCCCCTCGCAGACCGCGACGTCGATTCTTCTTTCTTCAAGCATCCGGACAACCTTGACCCAATGATCGACGCGCATGGTGAAGCGCAATTCAGGAAGTTTCTTCAAGAGGCTGGCGACGCATGGACCAACCACGAGGTCCGCCGCATAGGGACCAGCGGCGATTCTAAGTTCGTTCCGGGAATCGCTTCTCATCGCGTGCCCCTCTCTCATCAAGTCATCCGCATGACCTAGGATGGTTCGTGCGCGCTTCAGGGTGAGCTGGCCGGCATCGGTCATGGATACACCCTTCGATCCACGGATGAAAAGTTTCACACCCATACGCTCCTCCAGCACCTGGATGCTCCGAGTTAGGGCTGGCTGACTGAGGTGGAGTATTTTGGCAGCCCTCGCGAAATTCCGGCAATCCGCCAACTGCAAAGCGTGTTTAAGATGCCTCAACTCTATCATGATGCATCTGATTTATCGCTCTGATGACAATTTTGCAATTCCGAATTTCTGTATCTGCTGATAGAAAAGCTAGGCCGTTAGTAGCGGTAAGAAACATGAAAATAATATCACTAATCAGCCTTACGATGCTGGCCGCCATATCCTTGGTGGCGGCGCAAGAAAAGAAACCCAATATCCTCGTCATCTGGGGTGACGACATCGGCACCGAGAACATCAGTTACTACAATCGTGGTATGATGGGCTATCAGACGCCGAACATTGACCGCGTCGGCAAGGAAGGCGTGTTCTTCACCGATTACTACGGCCAACAAAGCTGCACCGCGGGTCGCGCCGCCTTTATCAATGGCTCATGTCCGGTCCGCACCGGCATGACCAAGGTCGGCATCCCGAGTGCCCCGGAAGGTTGGCAGAAAACCGATGTTACCATGGCCACTGTCATGAAAAGCCTCGGCTACATGACCGGCCAGTTCGGCAAAAACCACCAGGGCGACCGCGACGAGCATCTGCCCACCATGCACGGTTTCGACGAGTTCCTCGGCAACCTCTATCACCTCAACGCCGAGGAAGAGCCGGAAAACGAAGATTACCCCGGCGACATGGTGCTGAAAAGCGGCAAGACCTTCAAGGAGGTCTTCGGCCCGCGCGGTGTGCTCCACTGCAAGGCGGATGGCAAAGGCGGCCAGACCATCAAGGACACCGGCCCGCTCACCAAAAAGCGCATGGAAACCATCGACGAGGAAACCCTCGCCGCCGCCAAGGATTTCATCAAACGCCAGAATGCGGCAGGCAAACCATTCTTCTGCTGGTGGAACGGTACTCGCATGCACTTCCGCACCCACGTCAAGGCCGAGAACCGCAACAAGGGCAACGACGAATACACCGACGGCATGATCGAGCACGACGGCCACGTCGGCGAACTGCTCAATCTGCTCGATGAACTCGGCATCGCCGACAACACCATCGTGCAATACTCCACCGACAACGGCCCGCACTACAACACCTGGCCCGACGCCGGAACCACCCCGTTCCGCAGTGAGAAAAACTCGAACTGGGAAGGTGCCTATCGCGTGCCTTGTTTCATCAAGTGGCCCGGCAAGTTCCCGGCTGGCGAAGTCCGCAACGGCATCGTTTCCCATGAAGACTGGTTGCCCACCTTCGCCGCCGCCGGTGGCAATCCGGACATCGTGGAGCAATTGAAAAAGGGCGTCGAACTCAACGGCCGCACTTACAAGAACTTCATCGATGGCGCGAATCAGGTCGACTACATCAGTGGCAAGGTCAAAGAGTCTCCGCGCCCCAGCTTCATGTATGTGAATGACGACGGGAACATTGTCGCCATGCGCTACAATGACTGGAAAGCCGTGTTCCTCGAAAACCGTGGGCAAGCCTTCGAAGTCTGGCGCGAGCCTTTCACCGAACTCCGCGTGCCGCTGCTCTTCAACCTGCGCCGCGACCCGTTCGAGAAGGCTCAGCACAACTCGAACACCTACAACGATTGGTTTCTCGACCGCGTGTTCGTGCTCGCTCCCATGCAGCGCGTCGCAGGCGAGTTCCTCATGACCATGAAGGAGTTTCCGCCCAGCCAGAAACCCGGCTCGTTCAATCTGGAAGGCATCCAGAAAAAACTCGAAGCCACTCTGGGCGGTCGCTAACCGCAGAATAAATCTTGGCCGCCGTCCGTCAGGGCGGCGGCCTTCTCATTTGAATAGAACGACAGCCATGAAACTCATCACTTCATCATTCCTCATTGGCGCCTTCTGTGCCCTCGCGAACGCCGCCGAACTGGACCGCACCATCATCCCGCTGCCCGAGCCGGCCTTTGGAGGCAAGATCGGCGAAACTTACAAGGACTCCGAAGGAGCGTGGCCCAAGCTCCCCGCGCCTCCCGAGGGCGCGCCCAACGTGCTCGTGATCCTGCTCGATGACGTCGGCTTCGGCCAGACCGGCACCTTCGGCGGACCGATCCCGACACCCGCCCTCGACAAGCTGGCCGCGAACGGACTGCGCTACACACGCTTTCACACCACCGCGATCTGCGGGCCGTCGCGCGCGGCGCTCATCACCGGGCGCAACCATCACAACGCCGGTTCCGGCTTCCTCGCGGAATGGGCGACCGGTTTCCCCAGCTACAACAATATGATCCCGAAGACCACGGCCTCCGTCGCCGCCACGCTGAAAGGCAATGGCTATGCGACCTCGTGGTTCGGGAAAAACCACAACACGCCCGATTGGGAAAGCAGCGTGGCCGGGCCTTTCGACCGCTGGCCGACCGGCATGGGCTTCGAATATTTCTACGGATTCATCGGCGGCGAGACGCACCAGTATTATCCGGTCCTCTTTGAGAACACCCGCGCCGTCGAGCCGGAGACCTCGCCGGAGGAAGGCTATCACCTCATGACCGACATGACCGACCGGGCGATCAACTACATCAAATACTCCAAGTCCGTCGCGCCGCAAAAACCGTTCTTCATGTATTTCGCACCCGGCGCGGCCCACGCCCCGCATCACGCGCCCAAGGAATGGAGCCATAAGTTCAAAGGCCAGTTCGACCAGGGCTGGGAAAAAGTCCGCGAGGAAACCTACGCACGGCAACTCAAGCAGGGCATCATTCCGCCGGACACGAAGCTCACGCCGCGCCCGGAGTGGGTGCCCGCCTGGGATTCACTCTCCGCCGACCAGAAAAAACTCTACCTGCGTCTGTTTGAAAACTTCGCCGGCTTCCTCGCCTTCACCGATCACGAATGCGGCCGCCTGATCGACGCGGTGAACCAAATGCCCGATGCCGACAATACGATGATCCTCTACATCGTCGGCGACAACGGCGCGAGTTCCGAAGGCGGACCCGATGGCACGCTCAACGAAGTCAAAGCCCTTAACGGTTTCCCGACCCCGCTCGAAGAAAACCTCAAGCACCTCGACGCCATCGGCGGCCCCGACGGCGAACCGCATTATCCCGTCGGCTGGGCCTGGTCCGGCAATGCACCTTTCCAGTGGGTGAAACAAGTCGCTTCCCATCTCGGCGGCACGCGCAATCCCATGATCGTCACCTGGCCCGCCCGCATCAAGGACAAGGGCGGCATCCGCACCCAGTTCACCCATCTCATCGACGTGGTGCCCACCATTCTCGAAGCCGCACAGCTGCCCACGCCGAAGACCGTGGATGGCGTGGAGCAGAAACCGCTCGATGGCGTCTCGTTCCTTTCCACCTTCGAAAGCCCCGACGCCAAGCCCGTGCGCCAGCGCCAATACTTCGAGGTCTTCAGCAACCGCGCGATCTACGACAAGGGCTGGATCGCCTGCGCCCAACACACCTTCCCGTGGCGTCAGGACTATGCCCCGGGAAATTGGGACAAGGACAAGTGGGAACTCTATCACCTCGACGAGGACTTCAGCGAAGCCAACGACCTCGCCGCGAAGATGCCGGACAAGCTGGAGGAAATGAAGGCGCTCTTCGCCGAGGAAGCGGAGAAGAACCACGTCTATCCGCTCGACGACCGCGGCACTGGACGCATCTACATCCCGAAACCCTCGCCCGGCGGCAGCGATCCGAAACGCACCAAGTTCACCTACTACCCCGGTGCCGTGCGCCTCGCCGAAACGGCCGCCGCCAACACCAAGAACCGGTCCCACACCATCGAGGCCGACATCGTTATGCCGGACAAGGGCGGAGAAGGCGTGCTCGTCGCCATCGGCGGCAGCAGCGGCGGCTACTCGCTCTACGTGCAGGACGGCAAGCTCGTCTATCACTTCAACTGGTTCGATGAAACCCGCACCGTCATCACCTCCAGCGAAGCGCTTCCCACTGGCAAGTCCACCGTCCGCTTCGACTTCGCCTACGACGGCAAGAGCGGTGAACTCGGCAGCGGCGGCACCGGCACGCTCTTCATCAACGACAAGAAAGTCGGCGAGGCGCGCATCGAGAAAACCGTCCCCGGCCGTTTCGGCATCGACACCTTCGGCGTCGGCATGGACACCGGCTCACCCGTCTCCAACACCTACAAGCCACCCTTCGCCTTCACCGGCACCATCGAGGAAGTGCGAATTGAACTTAAATAATCTAACATCGTGAAAATCAAATACTCACTCCTCGCCATCCTAAGCGGCGCTCTTGCACTGGCGTCCGCCCATGCGGCGGAAGAAAAGCCCAACATCCTCGTCATTTTTCCTGACGATGTCGGCTGGCAAAACCTGAGTGCCTACGGCCTCGGGACCATGGGCTACCGGACACCTCACATCGACCGCATCGCCCGCGAGGGCATCATGTTCACCGACCATTACGCCCAGCCGTCTTGCACCGCTGGACGCGCCGCCTTCATCACCGGACAGTATCCCATCCGCAGTGGCATGACCACGGTTGGCCGGCCCGGCGCAGCACTCGGCCTAAAACCGGAATCGCCGACTCTCGCGGAAGTGCTCAAGCCTCTCGGATACGCCACCGGACAGTTTGGTAAAAACCACCTCGGGGACCGCAACGAACACTTGCCCACCGTCCACGGCTTCGATGAGTTTTTCGGAAATCTCTATCACCTCAACACCCAGGAAGAATTCGAGCAGGTGGACTACCCGAAGGATCCGGAGTTCTTCAAAAAATACGGCACCCGCGGCGTGCTTCACAGCTTTGCCACCGACGTGGACGATCCAACCGTTGATCCTCGCTTCGGAAAGGTCGGCAAACAGAAGATCGAGGATACCGGGCAGCTTGGTAAGGAACGCATGAAGACAATGGACGAGACCTTCATTGCATCCAGCCTTGACTTCATGAAGCGCGCCAAGGATGCCGACAAGCCGTTCTTCGTCTGGCTCAACACCTGCCGGATGCACATGTACACCAGGCTCAAGGACGAGCACCGTTACCTCGCCCAGCCCTACACCACCGAGCACGACTTTTACGGCAGCGGCCTGATCGAGCACGACATGCAGATCGGGAAACTCCTAGATGACATGGCGGCCATGGGTGTCTTGGACAATACGATTGTCGTTTACACCACCGACAACGGCCCGGAGCACAGCGCCCGCCTCCACGGTGGTACAACCCCGTTCCGCGGTGAGAAAATGACGACCTATGAAGGCGGCGTGCGCGTCCCCATGATGGTGCGTTGGCCCGGCCACATTCCTGCCGGGAAAGTGCTCAGCGGCATCCAGTCACACATGGACATCTTCACCACCCTCGCGGCGGCGGCAGGTGCTCCCGACGTCGTTGAAAAAATGCGCACCGAGCGCAAGCAATACATCGATGGCGTCAACAACCTCGACTACTGGCTCGGCAAGACCGAGGAAAGCGCCCGCGATAGCTTTCTCTACTATCACGAGTCCTCCGTCCGTGCCATCCGCTACCGCCAATGGAAGCTGAACTTTGAGACCAGCGAGAACTACTACGAACCTTACGTAAAGCAGAAGTTCCCGGTCATTTTTAACCTTCGCATGGATCCTTTCGAGAGCTTCGACGGCCTCACCGACCGCTCGGACATCGTGCAAGCCAAGCAATGGCTCAACGAGCCGGTGCAGGAAATCCTTGGCGAGCACATCCAGTCGCTCACTGAATTTCCACCCGCGCAAAAAGCAGCCACTTTCGACTTCAGTGAGTTGATGAAGCAGTTGATGTCAGGGAAACAATAGCCCCTGAAAAGGATAATACGTGAAACCCCGTTTTGATAAGCAAAACCCCATGAAAGCCCCGCGCATCCTGCCAGCGACCGTCGAACTCGTGAAGCAGGTAAACTAATTCAATCCATGCAAACTATCCTCCTCTCAATCGTATTTGCCGCTGGTCTTTTCGGCGGGATTCTCGTGTGCATGCGTCTCGGGTGGCGCGTCGGGCGCAAGCGACTGCTTTCACTTGGCGAAGATGGGCACGCGGGGTTGGGTGCCGTTGATGGTGCGGTTTTCGGTCTTATGGGCTTGCTGATTGCTTTTACGTTCACTGGCGCAGCGTCTCGCTTCAGCGACCGACGCGATCTCGTCACCGAGCATGTAAATGCTATTGGGACAGCATGGCTTCGCCTAGATTTGCTGTCGGAACCCGAGCGTGAGAAGGCGCGCAATGGATTCCGAAACTATTTGGATACGCAAATGGAGATCGTCAATCATTCCGGCGACCGCGAGGAAGTGCTTGCGGGAATGGTTCGGCTTTCCACTATCCAAGAGGACATCTGGGAGACGTTGGTTCATGCGGCCAGGACTGACAAATCCCTCCCTCTGGCGCAAGTTGTCCTCCCGCCGGCCAACGATGTGTTCGATCTGAGCACATCCCGGTTCATGGCTGCCCAGCAACATCCTCCCGCAGCAGTCTTTGTGATGCTCGGCCTGCTAGTGCTGGTGAGTGCCCTGCTCGCCGGCTACGGCATGGCAAAGGCGGAGCGTCAAAGCACCATCCACCTGTTTGGTTTCGCAGCCATCATGGCCCTTTCCTTCTATTTCATCCTCGATATCGAGTATCCCCGCCTTGGCTTAGTTAGGATCGATTCCTTCGATCAAGCGCTGATCGACCTGAGGGCGAGTATGAATTGAAATTTCTTTCCGTTATGCATAAGCCTATCATCGCACTCTCCCTTTCTCCGCTGGCCCTGCAGTCTGCCACTCTGGCCTCAGCCGTGGTCGCTCACGAGACCATGAATGCAATGGGTGAACGCCTACTTGATGAATCTTATGTGAACGCCGTGCTTGTCTTGGTCGTAGCCACCTGCGTGGCCGGTCCCATCCTCGCCGGACGTTATGCCAAACAATTGTCCTGCGGCGCAAATTCCGCCCCAGAACCCGCCAGCCCCGCAGGTGCGCTATCCTAATCCCATCTCATGAAAACTATAATCAAACCTACCTTAGTTATGCTGAGCGTTCTGACGCATCTGGCATACGCCGCTGACCCGCTGCCTTCTTGGAACGATACCGTGCCGAAACAGGCCATCATCGCTTTCGTAGAAAAAGTAACGAAAGAAGGTTCCGCTGACTTTGTTCCAGTGCCTGAACGCATCGCGACTTTCGACAATGACGGGACGCTCTGGTCTGAGCAGCCGATGTATGTCCAAGCCTTCTTCGTTTTCGATAGCATCAAACGTATGGCTCCGCAGCACCCCGAGTGGAAAGACCTGGAGCCCTTCGCCTCCGTGCTCAAGGGCGACACGAAAGCCGCACTCGCCGGCGGTGAGAAGGCTCTCGTCAGCATGCTTATGGCCACCCACTCCGGCATGACCACCGATGAGTTTGAGGCATCCGTCAACGATTGGCTTGCCACTGCGAAACATCCCAAGACTGGCAAGCCGTTTACTGAAATGGTCTATCAGCCTATGCTTGAGCTGCTCACTTATCTCCGTGCGAACGGGTTCAAGACCTTCATCGTTTCCGGCGGCGGCATCGAGTTCATGCGCCCATGGACAGAGAAAACCTATGGCATCCCGCCCGAACAAGTCGTGGGCTCCAGCGGTGGTCTGAAATATGAACTCCGCAACGGCACGCCCGTCATCGTGAAAACCCCGGAACTCGCCCACAATGACGACAAAGAAGGCAAGCCCGTAGGCATCCAGCGCCACATCGGCCGCCGCCCCATCGCCGCTTTTGGAAACTCCGATGGAGACTATCAAATGCTCGAATGGACTACCAGCGGCAAGGGCGCGCGCCTCGGTATGATCATTCACCACACCGACGCCGAGCGGGAATACGCTTATGACCGCGAGTCCCACATCGGTAAGCTCGATAAAGGCCTCGACGACGCTTCAGCGAAGGGCTGGACCGTCGTGAACATGAAAGATGATTGGAAAGTCATTTATCCATAAGCCATGTCGCTATTTTTCTTCCTAAATGCTTCCATATAAATCGAGCTTCGCTTCCTGCCTGAACTTTAGATCATGAAACCACACATCACCGGAGCCGTCCTTTTCCTCGCCCTTGCTGTGCCACTATCCGCCGAGGAAGGCGGAGCCAGCCGTTACGTGCCGGGCAATATGGCCACCCTGATCGACCTGCCACCTACCAAGGCCGGTTGGGTTTTTGAAACCATGTATCTTCACTACCAAGGCGACGCGTCCGCTTCCGGGACTTTCCCGAACGCCGGGCTGGTAACAGCCGGTTTGGATGCCACTTCCGATGCGCTGATCATGGGTGGGCTTTATACCTTCGAGACTCCGGTTCTCGAATCCCACTTTAGCATGGGCGCTTTTCTACCCTACATATGGATGGATGTGGATGCGAACGTCGTGGCGGGTGGAACCACTGGGATCCGCTCGGATTCGGCGGATGGCATCGGGGATATCACCCTGCTCCCGGCAATGATGGCATGGAAATTCGATTCTTGGCAATACAGCGCGATCCTATCGGTCTATGCGCCAACAGGAGACTACACAGCCGGCGACCTTGCCAATGTGGGCCGCAACTACTGGACGTTCGATCCGGTTCTCCAGGTCTCCTACAATAACGCGAAAACCGGTTTTAATGCCGCGATCTTCACCGGCATCACACTCAACACGGAAAACAACGACACCAACTATCAGAGCGGTTCCGCCTTTCACATCGATGCCAGTGTCCAGCAACTCCTACCGGTGGGGCAGGGATTCATGAGCGTCGGCTTCAATGCGTTTTATTACAATCAGTTCGATGGAGACAGCGGCTCCGGCGCTAATCTTGGCGATTTTAAAGGCCGTGACTTCGGCGTCGGTCCCGCCTTGGGTTACATACTTCCGGTCGGTGAAAATACGCTGGTTGCGGAAGCTCGCTGGCTTCCTGAGCTCGATACTCGCAAGCGCCTCAGCGGCGATTACATCTGGGTGAAGTTAGTTTATCAGTTCTAATCCAATTTAAATCGCATGAAAAAATTTATCCTGATCCCGTGTCTTGCGATCTTCCCAATCGTGGGCTTCGCGGTTGAAGCGCCGTTTGCTCCCACGGTTGAAAATGCCATTACAGCTCCTTCATCTGCTCCCACAGGCATGGTGTGGATACCAGGGGGTGAGTTTTCCATGGGAACAGACAAGAGCTGTGAGACCGTCTGCGAACTCCCGGGTGTCGCCCGCGATGCCGCTCCCATCCACCGGGTGTATGTCGATGGCTTCTGGATGGATGCCACGGAGGTAACCAACGAGCAGTTCGCGAAATTCGTGGAGGCAACCGGTTACGTGACCATCGCAGAGATCACTCCAACGAAGGAAGAGTTTCCGACTGCGCCCCCAGAAAATCTCGTTGCAGGCTCCACCGTTTTTGCACCCACCCCGGGGAAGGGGAAGCTGGATAATATGATGCAATGGTGGACGTATATCATCGGTGCGGACTGGCGGCACCCGACCGGGCCAGGCAGTGATATCATCGGCAAGGAAAAATATCCTGTCGTGCAGATCGCCTACGACGATGCAGCCGCCTACGCAAAATGGGCGGGAAAGCGTTTGCCTACCGAGTCCGAGTGGGAGTTCGCCGCGCGGGGAGGGAAGACAGGGGAGCTATACACATGGGGAAAAGAACTGCGGCCCGGGGGTAAATTCCAAGCGAATATCTATCAGGGCGATTTTCCCGTGGAGGAAGGTGATACCGGCGAAGACGGATTCAAAGGCATCGCGCCAACTGGGCAGTATCCTGCAAACCCATACGGTCTCTACGATATGTCAGGAAACGTGTGGGAGTGGTGCAGCGACTGGTATCGCGTCGATACCTACGCCCGGCGGAAACTTGAAGGTAAGGTCGCACGCAACCCCGTCGGGCCTGCAACTCCCTATGATCCTGCTGAGCCGGGCGTGAAAAAGCGAATCCATCGCGGAGGTTCTTTCCTCTGCACCAGCAAATATTGCACTCGCTACATGACAGGGACACGCGGCAAAGGCGAGGTCAATACCGCTAGCAATCATCTCGGTTTCCGCTGCGTTGTTCCCGTTCCGATTGAGGCATCCAAATGATTTTCCACTGATGATACAAACGACTAAAAATAAATAATAAAATGACTATGAAAAACAAAGTAATTGCCGAGTTTTTCGGCACGTTCTGGCTGGTGTTCGGCGGCTGCGGTAGCGCAGTCCTTGCGGCAGCCTTCTTCTCCATCGAATCACAGACGCCGATCAATCTCGGCATCGGTCTTGTCGGTGTTTCGTTGGCCTTCGGCCTTACCGTGCTGACTATGGCTTACGCCATCGGCCATATCTCCGGCTGTCATTTGAATCCCGCGGTTTCCATCGGGCTGTGTGTTGCCGGCAGGCATCCGAAGTCCGAGCTTCTCCCATACATCGCAGCCCAGGTGGTCGGCGGTATCGCGGGTGCCGGCGTGCTTGGTATCATTGCCAGCGGGCAGGAGGGCTTCGCCTTCTCAGACGGATTTGCATCGAACGGCTTCGGCGAACATTCACCAGGTGGCTACACGCTTCTCTCGGCACTTGTTGCGGAGGTGACCCTAACATTTTTCTTCCTGATGATCATCCTTGGAGCGACCGACAAGCGCGCTCCGGCCGGATTCGCACCCATCGCCATCGGCCTGGGACTCACCCTGATCCATCTGATCGGCATCCCGGTTACGAACCTCTCCGTGAACCCGGCCCGCAGCACCGGACCCGCGATCTTCGTCGGCGGTTGGGCGATCCAGCAGCTCTGGCTCTTCTGGATCGCACCGATCGTAGGAGCGGCTATTGCCGGCATTACTTACCCACTCATGGCCGGTAGGGGCGACTAGGATCTCGCGTGGATGGATGGGAGCGAGAGTTCTCATGGTCGTGACATCGGCATCGACTTCGTCAAAAAAGTCACCACCACCAGCTCTCCGGACTACGTTTTCCCCCCCGAGCGCATTGCTATCTTGGACAACGACGGCTGCCTCTAGTGCGGGCAACCCAAGTTTGTTCAGGTTTTCTTCGTTTTCGACAGTATCAGATCGATGGCACCGAGCGCGACTGGACCATCGTGGATATGAAAAAGGACTGGAATAGCATCTATCCACCTACGAACTGACCCGCATTTTATCGCAAGGATCGAATGACGATCCATCGAAGCCCGGAGAAATTCTCCGGGCTTTTCGATTTCCTCCCCTTCGTCTCAGGATTTGGGGTTTAAAGTTTAAAATTTAAAGTTTAAACCCTCCCCGTGAGCAACAGCAACAAACTTGGAATCGGCCTCGCGGGCTTCGGCACCGTCGGCTCCGGCGTATGGAATACTCTTGAGAAAAACGGCGATCTCATCGCCGACCGCACAGGGCAAGGCGTCTCCCTCTCCATCACAAAAATCCTCGTCCGTGATCTCAAAAAGACCCGCGCTACGAAATCCGCCGTCCCGAAGGAAATCCTCACCACCGACTGGCACGAACTCGTCCAGGATCCCTCCGTGGATATCGTCGTCGAGCTCATTGGCGGCACCACGGATGCCTTCGAAATCGTCGCCGCCGCCTTACTGGCGAAAAAACCCGTCGTAACCGGCAACAAAGCCCTGCTTGCCGAGCGCGGGGTCGAGCTTTTCGCCATTTCCCGGAAAATGGAGACCCCCATCTTCTTCGAGGCCGCCATCGCCGGAGGCATCCCCATCGTCAAGACCGTCCAGGACTCCTTCGTCGGCAACCAGATTCACTCCTTCACCGGCATCATCAACGGCACCTCGAACTACATCCTCGAGCAGATGACCCTGCGCGGCATCGACTACCCGGAAGCCCTACAGGAAGCACAGGATCTAGGCTACGCCGAAGCCGATCCCGCCCTCGACGTCAATGGCTGGGACGCAGCCCACAAAGCCATCCTCCTCGCCACCCTCGCCTACGGCTTCCCCATCGATCCAAAGGAAATTTACGTCACCGGAATCGAGCAAGTGCGCCCCACCGACATCAGCTTCGCAAAATCCCTCGGCTACGTGATCAAGCTGCTCGCCATCGTCCGCGAGCGCGATTGCGGGGCCGTTGAGCTGCGCGTCCAGCCCTCCTTCATTTCCCAGAAACACATCCTCGCCTCTGTGCACGGAGTCTTCAACGCCGTCTCGGTGAATGCTGATGCCGCCGGTGAATCCCTCTTCTACGGAGCGGGAGCAGGCCAAGGCCCAACCGCCTCATCCGTTGTCGCCGATCTCGTCGAGGCCGCCCGCGTCGTAGCCCCCGGCACCCGCCACCGCGGTTTCCTTCCCTACCGGGAAACCGGCAACCTCATTCCCATCGAAGACACCACCACCGCCTACTACGTCCGCTTCGATGTCACTGACAAGGTCGGCGTAGTCGCTTCCATCGCCAACGTCCTCGCGAAACACGAAATCGGCATCTCCGGCACCCACTCCCCCGTCGATGCCTCCAACCCCGATGCCGCCTTCGTCGACATGGTTTTCCTGCTCCACACCTGCCCCTTCGGAAAACTCACCAAGGCCCTCCAGGAAATCGAAGCTCTCGACTGCATCAACTCCACCCCCGTAGTCTTCCGCATCGAAAACCTAGGATAAAGGCATTAAATCCTCAGCACGAAATCCGAAACCATTTCACCATCCCGCACGATGATCTTCGTTTAGAATTTCGTGCTTAAAATTTAGAATTTCAGAATGAGCTACCTAGTAACCATCGGCCTCGAAGTCCACGCCCAGGTCAACACCGACACCAAGATGTTCTGCGCCTGCCGCACCTCCTTTGGCGACGACCCGAACACCAATACCTGCCCCGTCTGCCTCGGCTACCCCGGCGCACTCCCCACCCTCAACCAGCGCGCCATAGAAAAAACCCTCCTAACAGGCCTAGCCCTCGGCTGCAGCTCACCGGAATTTTCCCGCTGGGATCGGAAAAATTATTTCTACCCGGACATGCCGAAAAACTACCAGACCACGCAGATGGACTTCCCCCTCTGCCTCGGTGGCGGCGTGCCCCTCTTCGATGATTGTTACCCCACCGATGCCCGCAAAGACATCAAAACCCCCAACAAAATCGTCCGCCTCAACCGTATCCACCTTGAGGAAGACGTCGCGAAATCCACCCACCTCGCCACCACCTCCCTCATCGACTTTAATCGCGCCGGAACCCCCCTCATGGAGATCGTTACCGAGCCGGATCTCGAGTCCGCCGAGGAAGCCTTCGCCTACCTCCGCTCCCTGCAAATGGTTCTCCATTCCTGCAACACCTCGGATGCCGATCTGGAAAAAGGCAACTTGCGCTGCGACGTGAACATCTCCCTCCGGAAAAACGAATCCGATCCCCTCGGCGAGAAAGTGGAGCTGAAAAACCTCAACTCCTTCTCCGCCATCCGCCGCTCCATCCACTACGAGATCGCCCGCCAGACCGAAGAACTCAATGCCGGAATCCCCCAGATCCAATCCACCCGCCGCTGGAACGACGACCTCGGCGAAACCCAGATGATGCGCACCAAGGAAGACGCCCACGACTACCGCTACTTCCCTTGCCCGGATCTCCTCCCCATCGCCACCGAGCCACTTCTGGAAAAAGTCCGCCCCCTCGTCCCAGAGCCACGCCTTGATCGCATCGCCCGCTACGAAAACGACTTCAAACTGAACACGAACTCCGCCGCCGAGCTCTCCGCCAGCAAGGCGATCGCCACCCTCTTCGAGGAACTCGCTCCCGCCTCCAAAAAGCCGCAGAAGCTCGCAAACTTCATTCTCAACACCTACGTCGGCTCCCTAAACCAGGCAGGCTTCACCATCGAGACCTCCCCCATTTCCCCGGAGAAATTCAAACAGATCGCCGCCCTCACCTCCGCCGAAACCCTCTCCACCGGCCAAGCCACCGAAGTCCTCGCCGAGCTCCTCGAAAACCCCGACCAGGAAGTCGAAGCCATCATCGAGAAAAAAGGATTCAAACCCACCTCCTCCGGCGACCTCGAAGCCTTAGTGGACACCGCCATCGCCGACAACCCCTCCGAAGTCGAAGCCATCAAAGCCGGCAATGAAAAGCTCCTCAACTTCCTCACCGGAAAAGTCATGAAAGCCGCCCCCACCAAGCCCAACCCCAAACAGGTCACCGACCTCCTGCGGGCGAAGCTCTTATAATATGGAGAAGGAGATTTTATCTCCTTTCACAACCCCAGCTATTTTGGGAGAAGTGTATTGAATCTCCTTTCACAACCCCAGCTCTTTCCCCATCCTCCGCAAAGGAGTTGAAAACTCCTTCTCCATATTCCCATGTTTCTCAACCCCTACACGGAGATCGAGCGACATCAGCAGAACCTGCCACACTGGCAGCAAGGGGAAACCATGCTCTTCGTCACATGGCGACTTCAAGATTCTCTCCCCGAAGCAGTCGTGGAGAAAATCAAAGAGCACCGCAACCGTTGGCTCGCATCCCACCCACAGCCATGGGACGAGACAACCCTCAAGGAATACAACCGCCTGTTCACTCTCCGCATGGAGGATCTACTCGACGATTGCCACGGCTCCTGCCTGCTACGCAATCCCAGCCACTCCACCATCGTCGCCAACGCACTCCTCCATTTTCACACGGAGCGCTATACCTTGGACTCCTTCGTCATCATGCCAAATCACGTCCACGTTCTATTCAGACCGCTTGGTGACAACAAACTCGGGGATATAGTCGGATCGTGGAAACGCTTTTCCTCCAGAGAAATCAACAAGGCACGAGGTGATACAGGCACTCTCTGGCAACGCGAAGCCTGGGACAGACTCATCCGCAGCCAGCGCCATCTCGACTGGGCACGACGGTATATCCTCAAAAATCCAGAGAAACTCCCACCCGCCACCTACCGCCTCTGGCAACGCGGAGAAGCAAAGTGAAATCCAATATGGAGAAGGAGATTGCATCTCCTTTCACACATGCCGAGCATTTCCACTAGCTCAGCAGAATCGTTCCAAATCCTCCGCAAAGGAGTTGAAAACTCCTTCTCCATATTCAAAACCCATGAACGCCGAAGCCAACCCCGAACTCGTCAACCGCCAGCCAAAATGGTTCAAGCCGGTTTTCTACGGAGCCATAATTACTTCGCTCCTATTCGTAGCCGTCATTCTTTCGTCACCGCTTTGGTTGCGCAGCCGCAAAAAATCCGACCAAACGGAAGCCGTTAGCAACGCCCGTCAGATTGGCCTCGCCCTTTTCGAATTCGAAGCCCAATACGGCGCTTTCCCTGGCACCTCAACCAGAACCCTTGTTGAAAAGGATCACGGCACCGCCATTGACCTCACCGGCACCTCATCCAACGCGCTATTCCGCCAGCTCTTCGCCGCGGACATCACCCAGGCGGAAGCCATGTTTTACGCCAAGACCAGAGACTCCAGAAGAGCCGATGGTATAACTACTATGGGGAATCTTCTCAAAAAAGGTGAAGTCGCATTCGCATACATTTCGAATGTTTCCACCAAAGACCATCCTGCCGTTCCCGTGGCCGTCACTCCCATCATCCCTGGCACTACTATGTTCGATCCAAAACCCCTCGAAGGTTTTGCGGTCATACTGCGACTGGACTGTTCTGTCACTTCATACCGAATCGCCAAAGACGGCCACATCTACGACAAAGGAATCGACCTCCTCTCCCCCAAGCACCCCGTCTGGAAAGGCAAAGCCCCCGACATCCGCTACCCGGAATAAGGAATAAGGAGAAGGAGACGGTGTGCCCCTTTGGGTATTGGATCTCCTTTCACAACCCCAGCTCTTTCCTCATCCTCCGCAAAGGAGTTAAAATACCCAAAGGGGCACACCGTCTCCTTCTCCATATTCCCAGACCAAACAAACCCATGTCCGAAGAACCACCAGCTGCCGATCCTCTTGAGAAGCCAAAGAAATCATTCCCATGGCTCGCCCTGCTGATAACCATAATTATAATCGCCGCATTGGCGGGTCTCACCGCACCCATGGTCATCCGTTGTCCCAAAAAATCGGATCAAACCGAGGCGACTTCCAACCTCCGTCAGGTCGGCTTGGCTCTTTTCGAATTCGAAACGGAATACGGAACTTTCCCGAGCGAAGAAACGGCAAAGGCGGTGGCGGCGAAGAATCCGGAGAACGATTTCGACCTCTCCGGCAAATCTTCGAACGCTCTTTTCCGCCAACTCTTCGCTGCGAATTTGACCCAATCTGAGCAGATGTTTTACGCGAAAGTGAAAGGCACGAGAAAACCCGATGGAGTTATTTCTCCCGGAAGAGCTCTTGAGGTAGGTGAGGTCGGCTTCGGGTATGTCTCCGGTTTATCTACCGAAGGAAACCCAGCTCGGGTGCTTGCTTTTTGCCCAATCATCCCAGGCACGGACCGCTTCGATCCGAAGCCTTTCGATGGAAAAGCTGTCGTCCTGCGTGTGGACAATTCGGCCACATCTTTATACATCAATGAAGATGGCTACGCGTTGGTTGGAGAAAAAACTCTGTTCGAAACCGGCGAGGACACGGTCTGGGGCCAGAATGTCCCGGATGTCCGCTACCCCGAATAAAGGAGGGCACTTCTAGGCGATCCTTGAAGGCAGGCCGATTTCCTGAAACACTCCCAAACCCGATGTCCGACTCGATTCCAGCCCCCTCGAAAGCTTACCTCGTCCTCGCTGTCGCTCTTGTCGTCGCCTGTGGCCTGCTCGCGCCGATGTTCATCAAGCGAAGAGGCGGTTGTGGAATGCCGGAACAGGTCTCAAACCTCCGCCAGATCGGCCTCGCGCTTTTCGAATTCGAGATTGAATACGGCGCCTTCCCGAACGATGCCACCGCCGCCAAAATCACGGCAGAGCATCCCGAACACGGTCTCGATCTTTCCAGCAATTCCTCGAACGCGATTTTCCGCCAGCTCTTTGCCGCAAGAATGACGCAGTCCGAAGCGATGTTCTATGCGAAGGCCTACTCCGCCACGAAATCGGATGGTGACATCCGCCCCGGTCACGTTTTGGAGAAGGGAGAGGTGGGCTTTGCGTATATCGCTGGAATTTCGTCTGAGGACAACCCAAACACCATCATTGCCTTCGCTCCCATCATCCCTGGCACCACCAGATTCGATTCAAGACCTTTTGAGGGCAAAGCCGTCTTTCTCCGCATCGACAATTCAGTGACATCGTTGGCGATCAACGAACACGGGCAAGTCATCGAAGGAGGAAAAGACATCCTCAGTCCAGACCACCGTTTCTGGAACGGCAAAGCCCCCGACATCCGCTACCCGGAACTCGCTCCACCCCCGCCACCCACTTTGTTTGAGAAGATATTCGGCTATGAATCGTAATCCGCATTTCGTTCCCTACCCTCTTCCTTGAAAACTGAATTTTGAAAGTTGAAATTTCCGCCATCCTCGTCGCCGCCGGATCCAGCCGCCGCATGGGCTTTGACAAGCTCGCCGCCGAGCTTGATGGAATACCTGTGCTCGCTCGCACCGTCTCTGCTTTCATGATGTGTGAGGAAATTTCAGAGATCATTCTGGTCACTCCGGAGGAGCGGATGAGCCTGCTGGATGAAAGCACTTTCACAAAACCTGTCACCCGCATTGACGGCGGAGCAGAGCGTCACCTTTCCGTCGCCGCCGGACTCGCCGCCGTATCCTCCGATGCCGATTTCATCGCGGTCCACGATGCCGCGCGCCCCCTCGTTTCCCAAGCCGACATCTCGGCAACCATCGCCGCCGCGAGAGAATACGGAGCTGCATCTCTTGCCCGCCGTGTGACCGAAACCGTCAAACGCTCGGACGATTCCGATTTCATCCACGAATCCGTCTCACGTGAGAATCTCTGGTTCATGGAAACCCCCCAAATTTTTCAAGGCGACCTCATCCGTTCTGCTTACAAATTCATCTTGGAGCACAAAACTGAAGTGACCGATGAAACCTCCGCCATTGAGGCATATGGAAAGCGGGTGAAGCTCGTTGCCTCCACCTCGCCGAACCCGAAGATCACCACCCCGGCCGATCTGGAGGCGGTGAGATAGGGCGGATACTTGTCCGCCCTTCGGCTTGCGGATCAGAAGATTTCAGTAGCGAAGATTTCCGCCGAATTCCGGGACATTGCCAGCTTTCACATCCTTGGTCCATCGATCGAGATTGTCTGCGCCCATCTCCCAAAATTTCCCACACAGTTCGAAATATTCCAACACAGCCTCCTTCTCGTCTTTTTCCATGAGAGCCTTGGCAAGACTCATGTTCGGACCGAATGAATTAAGCTGTGGCGAGCCCGGTGTCTGTCCGGCTTTGATCAGAAACTCCGAGGCCAACTTCTTATCGCCTTTTTCCAAGGCGCAGTGACCAAGCACATTGTTCCCATGATGCAGGGCGTTTCCGTAATTCCAATCTTTGGGATATTTTGCGGATTCGGTGAGCGACTCCTCCGCGTAGCTCGCTGCTTTGTCCATTTCGCCCGCTCTGAGAGCCGCTTTCGCGAGTTGATCCAATCTGTAGAATCGGGACATTTTCTCTTCATCCGCTTCCTGTGCTTTTTCGTATTGCTCCAGAGCTTTCGCGGCATCGTCTTCTTTCTGAGATAGTGAGTAGAACTGTCCCAGATCATCCGCGCGCTTGGGATTTTTCGGGTCGGCTCCCTGCGCGCGCGTCAGGAGATCTTCCGCAAGGTCCCTGTCCTGCAGTAGAAAGAAATGACCTGCGTTTCCCAGCACCATGGCATCCTGCGGATGTGCTTCCGCTTGCTTGGTCCAGAGTGCCTTCGCTTCCACGAAACCCTCCGGGTCCATATGGCTGCGCATGCCAGAGTAGGGCGAGGCGGCCAGATCCGACTCAGGTTCATTTTCGATCACCCAAAGCACATGCGCGCGCCGTTTGACGGTAGCGTCTTCGGCTCCGCGACCAGCTGTGAAATAGTAGCCCAGTAACTTGGCCCGGGAAGCGAGTTCATCGGGTTTTTCGCGGAGGGTGACCTCCAACTTCTCCGCCTCATCCGCATTCATTTTCCCTCCAGACATCGCTTCCCTGTGGATATCGACCGCCTCCGCTGGACTGGTGAGATGGAGGAGAACGGTCATGGCGATGGCGGGTAAAATTTTCATAGGAATAAGCTGATCTGGATATTGATATAAGCTCCAACTATTGCGGGAGTGTCAACTTTCCAAACCCCGAAGATCAGGACTGGGGCCGGCTTGAAAGGTGCCATTCCGGGTCAGGCCGCACCGGTAATACCCTCGAAGGCGTGGCCTTCGTTTTGGTCGATGCGCTCGGGGCGGCCTTTGTTGTTGAAGATCATTTTCGTGTGATCGACGCCGAGCAGGTGCATGACGGTGGAGTGGAGGTCGTGGACGTGGAGCTTGTCTTTGACTGCGCGGAGGCCGAGTTCGTCGGTCTCGCCGATGGACTGGCCGCCCTGGACTCCGCCGCCAGCCCACATCATGGAGAAGCCGGTGGGGTTGTGGTCGCGGCCATCTCCCTTTTCGGACATGGGGGTGCGGCCGAATTCGCCGCCCCAGATGACGAGAGTATCCTCTAAGAGTCCCCGTTGTTTGAGGTCTTTGAGTAGGCCGGCGATGGGTTTGTCCACAGCAGCGCAGTTCTTCCCGTGGTTGCTCTCCATTCCCGAGTGTGCGTCCCACTTGCTGCCCGCGCCGTGGTAGAGCTGGATGAAACGGACGCCACGCTCGGCCATTCGGCGGGCGAGCAGGCACATGCGCCCGAAGTTTTCCGTATGCTTCTCATCCATGCCGTAGAGCTTCTTGGTGGCCTCGGTTTCCAGGGAGAGATCGACCGCCTCGGGTGCGGTGGCCTGCATGCGGAAGGCGAGCTCCATGCTCTTGATCTTTGCATCGAGTTCGGTGTTTTCCTCGCGCCCCTTGAGGTGGTCGTGGTTGAGCTTGTCGAGGAAGTCGAGTTTGCTTTTCTGGCGGTTTTTGCTGACACCTTTGGGCGTGTAGAGGTTCGCAAAAGGGGTGGGGCCATCATCGAGGAGAGTGCCTTGATATACGGCGGGCATGAAGCCGCTGCCCCAGTTGCGGACTCCGTTGACGACCTGGGCGTCGGTGTCTTTTAGAACGACGAAAGCAGGGAGGTTCTGATTTTCCGATCCGAGACCGTAGGAGACCCAGCTTCCGAGGGAAGGACGGCCTCCGATGATGGAGCCGGTGTTCATCTGGCAGACTCCGCCGGCGTGGTTGATCCCATCCGCGACGCAGGATTTGATGACGGTCCAGTCGTCCGCCATTTCAGCCATGTGCGGCACCCAGTCGGAGAACCACTGGCCGCTTTCGCCGTGCTGCTTGAAGGTGCGCTTGCTGGCGAGCAGGGGCGAGCGGGATTCCCCCATGGCGGTGATGACGCTGCCGAAGCTTTCGGGAAGAGGTTTCCCAGCGAGCTTGTTAAGAAGCGGTTTCGGATCGCAGATATCGATGTGGCTGGGGCCGCCTTCCATGAAGAGGAAAATGACGCGTTTCGCCGTGCCGGGGAGCTGCGGGAGTTTCGGCGTGAGCGGGTTGATGGCGCTGCCCTGGTTTCCGAGAGCGGCCATGACTTTGCTATCGCCGAGGATTCCGGAAAGGGCGAGGGCACCGAAGCCAGCTCCGCCCCGCTTTAGGAAATCACGACGGGTTCTGAGTTTTTCGTAATGGGGAAGGGGGTTCATGGCAGGTAGAGGAATTCGTTGGAATTGATGAGTGCGTGAAATAGATCTCCGAGCGCTTCCGCCTTGGCGGGGTTCCGGGATTTTGACGCAGGATCCGACGAGCGGATCCAAGAGAAGGATTTGTGATCGGCGCTAGAGAAGTCGCTGCCGGAGAGAGATACTAGCGGGTTGCCCTTGGTCTGGAATGGGAGTTCTTCGCTCTTCGCTGCGCCTTCTGTGAGAGAAAGACGGTGGATGGCTCCGAGCCAGTTGTTTCCCTTCTGACCGTGGCGCCCTCCCATCACCAGGTCGAAATCAGGGTTCACGTAGCCGAGTCCGAGTTCGTGGGGGATCTGGGAGACCTGCATTTTCGCTGCCGGATTGCTGAGATCTTTTGCGTAGAAGGTGACGTTCCCACCGTAGTTTTTCCCAGGGAGCGTCTCGGTGGAAAAGACGACCGAGACGTAGTAGGGCTTACCGGAAGGGACTTTCAGACCGGAATTAATCACCTCGGAAACAACGGATCCTTGGAAGTCCTCGCCGACGGCTTGGACGATGAGAAGGTTCGGTTCGAAACGTGACTTCGCACTTGTGACACCGACTGACCAACCAAAGGAAGTGACCGCACCATCCCAGCGGGAAGCGATCGTCCTGACGGCTCCGGTGGGATAAACGGACTCGAGGTGGATCATGGCCTCGACGGTAAAATCGAGAGGTTCCGGAGAGCCGGTTTTGATCCGTAGTTTTTCGTAAGGGGAGCCTTCCTTGAGATAGACGGATTGCTCGCCAGCGCCGACGGCACCTTTGAAAAATTTTTCGGCATCCACGAGTGGGTTTGCGTTTTGTGTTCCGGGGTCTGATTTCTCGCCGCGTTCGGACGCGACCATCTTCTGCTGTTTCTCGAGGAACGCGGAGGCGGCCTGGACTTCTGAGCTGTCCGGGGTGCGCCCATAGACCGTACGGAACGCACGCTCGGCTAGCTCCGCAGTGCCTGCTGTAGGATTTTCTTTCAGCAGAGATGCGGCGATGACCTGGGAGCGCTTGAGGGGCCCCGCGCCATTGATGAGCAGGAGGCTTTGGAGTGGAGTGTTGGTGGTTTCCCGTTTCGCGACGCTCATGAAGCCGGGAGGGGCGTCAAAGCGGGAAAGGAATTCGTCCGGGTTGTTGCGCTGTTTCTTGGTGTAGATCGAAGGCACCGGGCTGCTGGCACCGCTGGCGGGGCCGCCGGATTTCGACTCCAGCTCGCCGCCAAGCGCTAGCAGAGTGTCGCGTGCTTGTTCGGCATCCAGGCGCTGAGGGCGCATTCTCCAAAGGAGTTTGTTCTCGGGGTCGACCTCGTTGGTGAGATCCGTGGAGAGAACCATGCTGGACTGGCGGTAGGTCTGTGTTTTCAGGATCTGGCGGTGGAGCCATTTGATGCTCCAGCCGTTCTCAATGAAGCCTTTGGTGAGCCAGTCGAGGAGTTCGGGATGAGTGGGAGCCTCGCCGAGTTTTCCGAAGTCGCTGGTGTGGACGGAGATGCCGCGACCGAAGTGGTATTGCCAGACGCGATTTACGATAACCCTAGTAGAAAGGGGGTTTTCGGGGCTGGTGATCCAGTTCGCGAGGGCCGTGCGGCGACCTGTGGAATCCCTTTCTTCGAGCGGATCGATCTCGATGTCGTCGGGGGCGATGATGCTGAGGAAGCCAGGCTTGACCACCATTTCACTGCGGCGGGTTTTCATCACGGTCGGCGGAGCCTCGGAGCCTACGTCGGTTGCGACGAAGGCGGTTTGCAGGTCTTTTGGTTTCTTTTTCAGGAAAGGCTCGTAGGCTTTGTATTCATCGGATTTCCCTTTGAAGGAGCCGATCGCACGACCTTCTTCCACAGCCATGCGGCGTTCCACTAGGTAGGCGATTTGCTTCTCATAGGGCGTCCGCTCGGCTTCCGGCTTGGTCATCATGGCTTTCACTTCGGCCGGAAAATAGGCGAGAGCTTTCTTGCGACCGGACTTCACTGCCTTTGCGGATGCGGCCTCCCATGCCTCTCGGGCTTCTTTGGACTCGGCTTCCCATGCAGCCATCGCTTCCGCATGGGCTTTCTTTTCCTCCACAGTAGCGAGCGGGAGGTCATCGCGCCACTGGACGGGGGCGAAGAAGGAGCGCATTCGGAAGTAATCCTTCTGCAAAATGGGATCGAACTTGTGGTCGTGGCACTTTGCGCAGCCGACGCTCATTCCAAGGAAAAGCTCTCCGGTGACGTCAGCGAGTTCTGTTTCGATCAGCTCGCGTTGATTTTCCGCATCCGCTTGGTTCCATTCGTAAATGCCGTGGCGGAGGTAGCCGGTGGCGACGAGCACATTGGGATCTTCCGGCGCAATTTCATCTCCAGCGAGTTGTTCGCGGACAAATTGATCGTATGGCTTGTCGTCGTTAAAGGATTTGATCACGTAGTCCCGGTACGGCCAGGCGTCCGGACGGTAGGCATCCTCCCGGTACCCGTCAGACTCCGCATACCTAGAAAGGTCCAGCCAATGCTGTCCCCAGCGTTCGCCGTAGCGGGGAGATGCAAGGAGTTGCTCGACGAGTTTTTCGTATTTCTCCGGATCCTTATTGGAAAGATAAGCGTCGAGTTGCTCGGTAGTGGGCGGCAGGCCGTGCATATTGAAATAGAGACGGCGGACGAGTTGCTCGGGTGTGGCCTCGGGAGCCTGTTTCAGGCCATTTTCCTTCAGTTTCGCGAGGATAAATTTATCCACTTCGTTTTCCACGATGCCGGTTGCGCCATCCACAGCTGGAGGGGTGACATCCGCGAGTGGTTGGAACGACCACCAAGCGCGTTCCTCTTCAGAAAATTCGCCGGATTTCGCTACCTTCACGACTTCCGTTTTTGGCCACGGAGCACCCATTTCGATCCATTTTCGGATGTCTTCGATCTGGTTATCCGGCAGTTTTTTGCCTTTTGGAGGCATTTCATAATCGGGATCTTCGTAACTGATCGCTTTGTAAATCAGCGATTTCGAAGCATCTCCCGGGACAAGGACCTCGCCTTCATCGCTCCCAGCAAGAATGAAGCTGATATTGTCCATGCGCAGCCCAGCCTTCTGCTTTTCCTCGCCGTGGCATTTGTAGCAATTTTCCGCCAGCACCGGACGGACGCGGGTTTCGAAAAATTTGATTTGCTCCGCGGTTCCGGCACTTTCTGCCGCAGCGAACACCGCCGATGTACAACTCATGAGCAAAGCCGCAGTGCAGGCAGCGGCTTTGGATCTACCTTTTGGGTTTATCATTTCCATTGTTACGTGTTTCGTCACTCTACCCTTTCTAGTCGCTGGTGTCGCGATTTTGGACAAAAAACCCGAAAATGTTTTATGTCCAAAACCGCGCCGTCTGTGCCTTGTTTGATTGAGAGGCCATGGAAGACGGAGACGATACCGACAGCGACCACAGCACGGAGTTCCTTCAACTCCTTGCTGCACACGACCGTGCCCTCTCGCTTTATGTATATGGCCTAGTCCCGCACCAGGCGGATGCTGATGATATTCTACAGGAAACAAAAATGGTGATGTGGCGCTGTTTTTCTCAATTTGAAATTGGCACAAATTTCATCGCTTGGGCGCGCAAGATTGCCTTTCACCAAATTCTGAGCTACCGGCGCAAGAAAAAGAAGGCCCACCTCCCGCTCAGCGACGAGATGCTCGATCAGGTAGGCGAAAAGATCGCAGAATTGACCGATCACGAACACCTCCGGAAAAATGCCCTCCAATCCTGCCTGAACAACCTCAAGGAAGACCACCGCAAGATGATGCTCATGCGCTATGACGAAGAAATGGAGGTCGAGGAAATTGCCTCCGCCATCAACTCCACCCCGGGTGCCGTTTACCGCGCCCTCAGTCGACTCCGAATGAGCCTGCTCGACTGCATCAGCAACCGCCTAAAATCAGAAAGAAATCTATCATGAACCACGCACCTCAAGCAATCCGCGCACGCTTTCTTCTGCTCTGTGAACAATCGCGCGATACCCCGCTTTCCCAGGAGGAAACGGAGGAAATGAACAATCTACTCGCCAGTCATCCCGATCTCGTGACCCTCATGGCGGAATCCCTGCTCATCGATGCAGAGCTGCGCCGCGACCCTAGGTTGCTTGATGAAATGAAGCTGACGCCGGCAAAAAGGGAAGCACCGCGCAACATCATCCCCATGGTCGCACTCGCCGCAGCCGCCTGCGTTTTCCTAGGCCTCTTCCTTTTTCAAACCGCCCGCCGCCCCGGAGCCACCGCACCGGCAGGAGTGGCCGTCCTTTCAAAATCCACCAACTGCAAATGGGCCTCCTCCACCCTGCCAACCGCAGAGGGCAGCCACGTTCCTGCGGGAAAACTCGAACTCGTAGAGGGACTCGCCACCATTCTCTTTGATAGCGGCGCGGAGATCTCCCTCGAGGCCCCCGCCACACTGGAGATTCTCGATAAAATGAATGCGCGTCTCGTGAGCGGCACCCTCGTTGCGGATGTCCCACCCTCAGCCATCGGTTTCACCATCGATACGAAGGATGCGAAAGTCGTCGATCTTGGCACACGCTTCGGCCTTTCCACAGATGAGGATGGAAAATACCTCGTGCAAGTCCTCGAAGGTTTGGTGGAAGTAGGGCACAAAGGCGAGAAAGGCGTGGTTCAGGTCACGGAGGGAAAAAGTCTGGACCGGGGTTTACTTGGGAAGAAAAAGAAACCTGAAGTAGCAATCGGCGAGCCATCCCGCTGGCAGCCCGACTCCACCAGCGCACAGGCGGATGGATGGCAGGTGATCCCCACATCTTTTGGGGAAGGGAAAGATACTTTTGTCACCTCCGAGAAAAATGCCAGTTCCAGTGGCACCAGTCCTTTTTTCCGGGTGAAATTCACCAGCATCCAGCCAAATCTCGTGCGGGTGGGCTATCTCGCCTTCGATGTATCCGGGATGGATCTCACGAGCGTTTCCGATGCGGAACTGGTGCTGAACATCGAACCCAGCGATCTTGGCTTCGCCTCCCTGGTCCCGGACAGTGAGTTCACCGTCTATGGACTCACCGATGAATCAGGCGACGGTTGGAACGAGAAATCCATGAAATGGGAAGTAGCACCCGCGCTTGACCCCACAATAAACAACAAAAAATCGCCCGATCCGGAGAATGCGGTTCCTCTCGGAAAGTTCACCATCGAGCGCGGTATCCAGCGCGGAAGCCGGGGAATCGGCGGCTCGGCCCTCGCTGATTTCATCCGCAACGATTCGAACGGAATCGTGACCCTCATGGTTTTTCGTGACACTGATGAAACAGCCCGTGCCGGCCTCGTCCACGCGTTTACATCGAAGGAAAATGCAACGAACCCGCCCCCCATTCTACGCGTGAAGACGCAATAGCGAGCTTGGATTTGGCCAGCCCCGAGCAACCTGGGAAGGGAGAGGAATATTACGTCAGATCAGTTCGCGGGAGCGATGGGTAAAACATGGCGGAGGGGGTGGGATTGACTCCACTGCGCTCCGTCTCTGCGAGGTGCGCTTTGCGGAAGTCGTGCAATTTCGCTATTGCGAAAGGGGCAGTCAAACCCGGTGCTTCGCAGGGCCCCTCATCTCACCCTAAAACGCCATCACCCCAACCCGGGAATACCGGACTGGGGTGATGGCGGAGGGGGTGGGATTCGAACCCACGGAACCTTTCGGCTCTCCAGTTTTCAAGACTGGCGCAATCGACCACTCTACCACCCCTCCGTTGGAATGTTTCGCGTGGAAGCGGGGGGTGATATGCCCCTTACTTCAGGCGATTTCAAGAAAATTTCGTCACCACTCGGTTCCCAGCCCCTCGCGTTGGGCGAGTTCGAGGAGTTCGGGGCGCATGGGCCATTCGTCGCAGCGTTCGCTGGTTTCGTGACGGTTGCTGGCTCCTTTGAGTTTCATGCAGCCGGTGTTGTCGCCGATCTGGCGGATGGTCTCGATTTCCTCGGCGGTGAGGCGGACGTCGGGCATTTTCCCGAAATCCTTGATCTTGTCCTCGATGCGGCGGGCACCTTCTCCGGCTTCCTGGATGAAGGTGGGGACGACGCATTCGACGGGGCTCTGGCTGAGATTCCAAATGCAGGCGAATTCGATGAGGCTGAGGTTATATTTCTCCGCGATGGGGCGCATTTTTTCGACCTTTTCCATGCCGTGGCCGACCCAGCCCTCGGGGCGGTAGGTGCGGTGGTCGCCGGGTTTGAAAACGTGGTCGGGGCCGCCGAGGTCATCGTGGAAGATGCCGCCGTAATCGACGACGCGGGTTAGGACTTTGATGTCCTTTTTCTCGCAGGCGGGGAGGAGGAGGTTGGAGGGCCATGGCTCAAGGGGATTGAGGATGAGCATGGTCCAGTCGATGATGTCTCCGAATTTTTCGAAGAAGTCGAGGAGGTCGAGGGTAAAGCCGTTGGCGGGGCCGGGAGCCATGCCGAGCTGTTTGGTGAGGCCGGTTTCCTTGGCGCGTGACATGGCTTTCCAGACGGCTTCCGAGGTGTAGCCATGGACGTCCGGGTTGTGGAGCATGAGGAGATCGAAGTGATCGGTGCCGCAGCGTTCGAGGGAGGCTTTGGTGGCGCGCTGGACGAATTCGTCGTAGCCGTCCGGGCCACGCAGTTCGGGATCGGTGAAGCGGGGGTAGCCTTGGGAGCCTTTGCGTTCGCCGTCGTAGAAGTCGTGGCCGATCATGCCGACGAGGGCGTAGTCTTCGCGAGGGATTCCTTTGAGGGCTTTTCCGAGCATTTCATCGGCCTTGCCGTTCCCGTAAACGTCGGATGTGACGAAGGTGCGGATGCCGGAGTCGAAGGCGGTTTTGATGCAGCCGAGGAAGCGTTCTTCCGAGAGGGTTTCGCCGAAGTGCATGAAGCGGCCGCCGCTCCAGGTTCCGTATGCCGTGTTGGTGATTTCCATGTTGATGTTACGTGTTGTTTCCGGGGAAATCTTCCACCGTGGAAGGGGTTTTCCGCAAGGAGGAATCAGTGTGGGGGCAAGTGGTGCGGGAAAAATGGCAAAGTCCGCGCAAAAAGGGGAGCTACATCGATTTCAGCAGATGGAGCTGGTTGCGGGCACGGTCGAGGTTGTGACCAGAGTATTCGGTGCGGAAGTATGGATCGCCGAGGAGGTGGTCGGTGAGGAAACGGATGGCCAGCTCCAGAGTGATGACTTTTGGCGAAGAGGGGAGCAGCTCTTTTTCCAAAGGGGTGAGGAAATCGCAGGCGGCGGAAAGGTAGCCGTCGGTGAGCGCTTTCGCGAGATCTTGGTCGAGGCTGATTTTAAAAGGGTCTGTTTCGTTTTCATCCGCGGTGGAGGCAGCGGAGCGGACGAGATCACCGAAGTCGAAGAGAGCGAGGCCGGGCATGACCGTATCGAGGTCGATGACGATGGGGGGGAGTTCAGCGTTCGTCGGGAAGAGGATGTTGGAAATCTTGGTGTCGTTGTGTGTGATGCGGACGGGGAGGCCGGCATCCACGAGCAGTGAGGTGAGAGATTTCTGGGAAACGATGTAATCATATTCCTCCCGCGCGTCGGCAAGGCGCTTGTGCGGGTCGTTTTCCGCAGCGGCGGTGAGTTTGGAAAAATATACCGGGGTGTTGTGGAAGTCCTTGATGGTCTCGTGGAGGATGGAAGGATCCAGATCGGCAAGCTTCGCCTGGAAGCTCCCAAACGCGGCGGCGGCGCGGTAGGCGAGATCGGCCGAGGTGATTTTCGTAAAAGACTCGGTGCCCTCGTGAAAAGGGTAACAGCGCCAGACGGTGTGATCGGGGAGGGTGAGCCAGGAGTGTCCATCGCGGACGGGGATAAGCCGGAGTTGCTCAGTGCCGGGATCTTGGTCGCCGATGTGGTTAAGGGCGTGGAAGATGTTTTCCATGACCTTTTCCGGCTCCGGAAAGACAGTGGCGTTGATGGACTGGAGGATGAAACGTTTTTCCGAAGAGCCGCTCTGGCATGAGACCACGTATGTTGTGTTGATCAGACCTGTGGGGAGTTCCTCGTGGGCGGTGACTGGGCCTGGCAGGATAAAGTGGGCGGCAATTTCCGGGATGGTCATAAAACTGGATGCGAAAATGTGTTTGATTTTTGAGAAGGCACGACAGGCAGGCGATCCACGACTCACACCGGTCGTATCAATAGAGCTCCGCGAAAATCAGCGTGCCGCTTGCTGTTTGGAGTGTGGTAGTCACCACAGCGTCCACTGAGTTGCCGATTTGCCCGGCCGCTTGATTCACCACGATCATCGTGCCATCCGGCATGTACCCCACTCCCTGGTGATCTTCTTTCCCTGATCTCACCAAGGCGACCCGCAGTTTTTCACCCACGGCCAAGGGAGTCCTGAGCGCGACATCCAGCTCGTTGATATTGAGCACGGAAACTCCTTGGAGCTTTGCGATCTTCGTCAGGCCCTCGTCAAGGGTTAGCAATCTCGCTCCGAAAAAGTTCGCAGTCTCGATCAATCGGGCATGAGATGATTGCGAATCCGGTGAGGTTTTGGCTTCGTGAATGGAAACTTGGACATCTGGCGATGACTGCATTTTCTCCAGATTCTCCAAGCCCCGTTGCGCACGTTGCTTCGTTCCATTTCCGCTTTCATCGGCCAGTGTCTGGATTTCCTCCAGGACAAATTGCGTCACAATCAGCCTTCCGCTGAGAAATCCAGACGAAAGCAGGCCGAGAATGCGCCCGTCCATCACTGTCTCCGCATCAATCACGATCGGCTGGCCGGAGCTAGCATCCTGCCGGAAGCGCACGTACGGAATGATGAATGCAAAGTCGTCGCGGTTGCTCCGTAGTGCGAGCACCGTGCCGATGAAGCCAAGGCTCGCGAAAAGCGCCACGTCCACGGCCACTCTGAGGGCGTCAACCAACGTTTCTCCGTCCCCCTTGCTCTCCAGCCGATCCCGGAAAGCTAGCTCCAGCAATGTGGAAATCTCCACTCGTGTCAGCAGCCACGCGCAGAACAGGCCCACGCCCAGCCCGAAGGTGGCGGTGGAAAATCCCCTCAGCGTAAAGCCCTGCATCAGTCGCTCGATGCCAATAAACACGAAGCCCACACCCAAACCGCACAATAGGCCGGCGGTAATGGACATCTCGATCGGAGTGCCGCTGGTGCTCAGAGCAATCGCGACCCCCGCCGCTTGGCAGACAAGCAGATAGACGAGCCTAGCGATATTTACGGAGGGACTTGTCATCTGTCAGCAGATCCTTTCCCTCATCGCACCCACCTTCAAGCCGAAACAAGTGGACTTCGCCTACTCTTGCTCGTCGGCAGTGGCCTTGATATCCGAAAGTGCTGCGATGAAATCCCCGAGGATCTCCGCCGGGACCATGATCGTGTCACGGTTCCCGCTCACATCCTCGGTGATCTTCACCACCATTCCTCGAGAGTTCTGTTTGAGATCGAGAAAAAAGGTTTTCCGATCCGATAAGATCTTTTCCGTATGTAACAAATCACTTTCCACTGGCCTACCTTGGTTGTTATTCGCAAACAGCATTGGGGCGCGTGTTTGATTGTCAAACCATTTCCCGGATGTGTTACTTCTAGCCCGTTCCTCATCCTACATTCCGGGCGACCTTCGATCCATGCTCCGCCTCATCCGACACACCCTGCGATTCCCCCTCCTCAGCGGACTTTCCCTATTGATGGCCATCGCATGCACTTCGTTGGTGCTAGTGCTGCCGGGCATCACCATGCGCTTCATTGATACCATCATCGGAAAAAATCGGCCGGATTTGATTTTGTCCACCGCTCTGATCGGGGCGGGAGCCATCCTCGCGCGGCAGATCCTTTTCACCCTCCGGACCTACCTGAACAACCACCTCGAGCTGAAACTCACCCACGTCATCCGCGTCGAACTCTACGACAAGCTCCAGCGGCTGCCCATCAAGTGGTACGATAAAAACTCCTCCGGGGAAATCATGTCCCGTGTGGCCGACGACGTCCCGACCACGAACCGCGTCATCGTCGAGGGCCTGGACCAAGCACTTGCGGCGGCGCTGCAGTTTCTCATCGTGATGGGATATCTGCTCTACCACTCATGGGAGCTCACGCTCATTACACTCATCCCTCTGCCTCTTATCGGGGTCCTGACCGCATGGTGGTCGAAAAAGGCGGAGCCGAAATGGACTGCCTTCTCCGAAGCATCATCCGCGCTCAACGCCATCCTCCACGACAACCTCGCAGGCATCCGCCAGATCAAAGCCTACACCGTGGAGCCCCAAGCTCTCTCGGATTTCGACGAAGCCTCGCAAAAAGTCGGTGACAAGCACATGGAGGTAATGAAAGGGCAGGCAGTGGTCTGGCCAGCGGTCTCCTTTATCGCCGAATCCGGCATCATTCTGATGGTCGCCTTCGGCGCATACTGGACCCTCAATGATCAGCTCTCTTCCGGCACGGTCATCGCTTTCTTAGTCGCATGGGGATTCCTCTTCGATCCGATTTCCCGCATCAACCCCCTCTCCCAGACATTCACCAAGGGGCTGGTCTCCGCGAAACGCGTTTTTGCCATCATCGACACCCCGGACGAGACCCATCTCACCGAGGGCAAACGCCCCGACAAATTCACCGGAAACATCGAGTTCCACCACGTCACCTTTTCCTACAACGACGAAGCCACCGCCCTGAAAAACATCAGCCTCACCGCCCTTCCCGGCCAGACGATCGCCCTCGTCGGCTCCACCGGATCAGGGAAATCCACCATGCTCAACCTGCTCTCCCGTTTCTACGAACCCACCTCCGGGGAAATCCTGCTGGACGGGAATCCCATCTCGGAAATTTCCAAGGAATGGCTGCGTGATCACACCGGTTTCGTCACCCAGGAGCCTTTCCTTTTCAACACCACCATCCGCGAAAACCTGACGCTCGCCAAGCACGAGGCCAGCGACGACGAACTTTGGAACGTTCTCGAAGCAGGCAATGCTGCAGAGTTCATCCGAGCCCTTCCCGAAGGTCTCGATACCGTCGCAGGCGAGCGCGGCATCCGTTTCTCAGGGGGAGAGAAACAACGACTCTCCATCGCCCGCGCCCTTCTGAAAAATCCTCCACTCTTACTGTTGGATGAAGCCACCTCCGCCCTCGACAACACCACCGAAAGGCTCGTCCAGCAAGCCCTCGACCGCCTCCGCTCCAACCGCACCTCCTTCGTCATCGCCCACCGCCTCTCCACCATCCGCGATGCCGACCAGATCTGCGTCCTAGACAAAGGCCAACTCGTCGAGCAAGGCACCCATGAAGAACTAATCGAGAAAGCCGGCCACTACGCCCGCCTCCACAAACGCAAGGCCGAACCGGGCCACTGAGCACAAAACGTTTCACACTCGCGGACTCCTGCGCAGAACAGGATAGGATTCAGGATCCAATTGATGAATTACGATTGTTGATTTTGAAATGCTGATCAACGGCTAGCCGACACCCCAGTCACCCCTCCCAAATTCAAAAATCCACAACTCGCATCTTCTCACCCAAAACAACCCGCATCCATCGGACTCTCCACCCCAAGCCCGTTCGCCCCCATCGAGACATGGAGATAAATTTCGGTCGTCGTGATGTCCTCGTGCCCTAGGAGTTCTTGGATTTTCCGTAGATCCGTCCCGCTTTCCAACAAATGCGTCGCGAACGAGTGGCGCAAGGCATGGCTCGTCACCCGTTTCTCGATCCCCGCCCTCTCCGCTGCGCGCTTGATCGCCTCGTTGTAAACCTTCGCATGCAGATGATGTCGCCGCCTGATCCCGCTTTCCGGGTCAGTGGAAAGTTGCTTGGCGGGGAACAACCAAAACCACTCGAAGGTCTCCGCCGCACGACGGAACTTACGCGCCAACGCCCCCGGCAAATAAACCCCGGCCAGTCCCGCATCCCGGTCCTTTTGCCAAAACTCCCGCGCTTTCCCGATCTGCTCGGCAATTTCCTCCCGCAGGCTCTTCGGAAGCACCGTGCATCGGTCCTTGTCACCTTTGCCGCCGCGCACCGTCACTGTCCCACGCTCCAGATCCACATCCTTGATCCGCAGCCGCACCAATTCGGAAACGCGCAGCCCCGCCCCATATTGCAGCCGCGCCGCCAAGCTATACCGCCCGCTCGTCTCCCTGCCCGCCTTCGCCTCTCCGTCGAGCTCTCCAAAAACCCGCTGCGTCTCCCCTTGCGAGAGCACCACCGGCACCCTCGTGCCCGTCTTCTTCAGCTTCACCCCGAAAACCGGCTCCGCCACATCGAGCACATGCTTAAAAAAGAACGCCACCGCATTGAGCGCCTGTTTTTGTGTGGAAAAAGGCCGAAGGCATGTAGGCCTTTTGGACAGGAACAAAGTGACGTGCCCTGTAGGGGTGAGCAGGCGGGCGGAGCCTGCGAATCAATACGCACAGTCCTCGTCCAGCACCACGGAGGTCAGGAAACGCGTCGCCGTCTCCACCTCCATCACCGCACCCTCATTCCCTGCGAAGGCTGCATATCGCGCCGCCCAAGCCCCGTAGCACTGCTTCGTCCTGAGCGCCAGCCCCCGCCGCGAACACGCCGAGCGCACCGCCGCCCGCACCCGCTCCGCCAGACTCCGGTGGTCTGCCCCCACCTCCGCGCAAGCCCCCAGCCAATTGAGATACCACTGGATCGCATTCCCCCATTGCTCCAGCTGCCAGTCCTCCCGTGGGCGATCATCGCGGCGTACCTCACAGGTCCAGAAAGCCTTCGCCGCGTCCCGCCCTGCCTCCAGCTCGTGGCGCAAGCGAAAAAAACACCGAAGGCCTGTAGGTGTTTTGGACAGGAGCGAACGCGACGTGCCCCGCAGGGGTGAGGGGGCTGGTGGAGCCCCCGAATCAATTTTCGAACCATTCGAGAACCAAGAGAAAGCCTGATCGCTCGCCATTGGTAAGCCCGCGGAATTCAGACAAATCTCTTCTCCAGCAACGGCGGCATTTGGTCGCATTCATGATGGATGCAAATGAAAAGCACTGAAGGACGCCCCGTCAAACCAAAAGTGTTCCTCCGAACACTTTAGTTCACGCATGATCCGATGAGACGGGACTCCTCACGGGCGGTCCCGTGGGGCAAAGCCCTTTTCGGGACGCGACGGAACACGATGATATCAGGATAGGAAGTAAGCCCTCACAACTCGCCGGAAAATCTCCTGATATACGCACCCACCGCAGAAGAAAAAAACCGGATATCCTTGCCTTTCCAACGATTCTCCACTTTTGTTCACTCGTGGATCGCATCGTGGATATCACCAGATTACATCCTACGAATAAAGACTGTTCGGCAAAGAAACCAGAGCATGACCAGAAGATCAAAACTGATCGGCTATTACCACGCGATCCTAACCACTGCCTGGTTCTCAGTCGCGGCCAACGATACATCACAGATCGTTAATGGGCTCCTTGGTGACAAAGCCTGTGCCGTTTTCTCGGTAGTTCTAGCGTTTCCTCTGACGTGGCTGCCCGCTATGATCTACGGATTTCCGCTGTTTCCCTCTATGTCCGAGCATTTTATATGGATGAGTATTATAGGAGCGGTCGTCATCTTGAACGGACTTGTGATCGGATACTGCCTTGATCGGATTCTCAATTGGGTAGGCATCTCAGATCCTAGCAAAAAACCGAAAAAGAAAGAAGCCGAACAAGTCGGAGATGGCGACGCCGAGGAAGCCGTCTGATTAAATTGAAAGTTGACACCGGCGCGCCATTCCTATGACGTTAGCGAAAGAAAATGAATACCTCCGAAGACGAGAGCAGAAGTTGCAGATTTTCCGTTCTAGAACAAAGAATCGACCAGCATAAGGATTACCTCAATATTGTCGTAACCGCGATTTGCGGCATAATGGCAACAGCAGCCATTTGTTTCGGCGTCTACGGGTATATCCTTAAGATTGATTCGAACCGTGAACTCGATGGACTAAAGGAAGAAAGAACAGATCTAAAGGCAATGGAGAAGAGTCTTGCAGTTCTTGAAGAGGAACTTAGATCCGAAATAGAGGACAAACTAGATACTACTGCCGGGACACCTAGACTAAGGTTACTAACCACTGACGGTAAGGCTTTGGAGAATTCAGAGGTTCTTGTTGGTCTTGTGAGCAGAGATAGCCCGCAGGCTCTTTCTATCTCGTTTGATATCAGATTGGAGAATCATGGAACATCTGGAACGGGAGAACTAACATACAAGGTGTATACTTCGACTCCTCTTGTCGCTTGGTTTAGAAGAGCTAATGGTCATAATTCGAGTGCCCCAGAGTTTGAGTATGAATCGATTCTGCAATATAGAGACGATATGTGGAGGCACACGTACGGGAGCATCCCAGGTGGTGGTTTTTCAAGACTAGGATCAATTTCATTCGCGCTGGATGCGCCCACTTCCACTCAGGAGGTCATTGGGAAGCATCCAGTTCGTCTTGAAGTGTCATCAGACAAAGAGCTTTTGGGATCGGTCGATTTCACCCTCAATATTGATTCCAAACTTACAAATATTAAAGAACGCTAATCGGGTCCCGGGGAGTGATTAGCTCCCCGGTCCCACACCACCCTGCGTACGGCTCTGTACAGGGCGGTTCCAATCAGACTCGGGCATCTTGCCCGTAGTGAAGAACGATCCAGATGGCTTCCATATCCGGAACTCCTTGTTCCTCCAGCCAACGGTTGTTCAGTGCGAATCGCACAATCTCAGTCTGGCTCATCCGCCAGTAGCCTTTGCGGCTGCGCGTCGCCATATGCACCCGCTTGGGATTCGCTCCCAAGGCGAGTAGATTCCGGCGGCGCGTGCGTTGTTGTTTCCACTGCTTCCAATAATACAACCTCACTCTCCGCCTGACCCACTGCGACAAGTCTTTCACCTCACTGAAGGTGCTACTTAACTTGTAGTAGTTGAGCCAGCCACGGACATACAGATTGAGTTCGTCGATGACGTCCTTGGCCTTGTGTCCGCGGTTGCGGCTGGTGATTTCACGCACCTTCTCCTTGAAGCGGATGCGTGCTTTTTCCGTCCACGCCAGCTTTGCCCGGTTGTTCAATCGGTAGCCGAGGAACGCGCAGGATTTGAGCGGCGCGGCGCGGCTATTGGCGCGGTTTACTATCAGTTGCAGTCGTCCTTCGGTGAAACGAATCAACGATGCCAGCACTCGTTTTGCCGCGTTCATGCTTTTCACTGTCACGATGAAGTCGTCGGCGTATCTCGCGAACCTGTGTCCACGTGATTCCAATTCCTTATCTAACGGATCGAGCACAATGTTGGCTAACAGTGGCGACAAAGGACCACCCTGCGGCACTCCCAGAGGCGTGGCCTCAAGGGTGCCGTCGGATAGCTCCACGCCTGCCGTTAGGAATTTCCGGATCAGGCCGAGTGTCTTGCGACACCGGATCTTTTCCCGGAGTGCCTCCATCAGGCGGTCGTGGTTGACCATGTCGAAGAACGACTTGAGGTCGCATTCCACCGCGTGGCGGCGGCCTTCCTTCCAGCTTTCCTCCATCCCGGCGACCGCCATGTGGGCGGAGCGTCCGGGACGGAATGTGCCGGGAGGCTCTGCCGACCTTTTCCAAAATGGTTTCCGGAGGAGGTAACCGCTAACTGGCATGGCATGAGCGGAGCGAGGGCAATCCATGGCTGTTTTCACTGAAATCCACTTCGAAAAGCAGACTTAGCGCTTGTGCGACGGCCTGCTGGATCACGCGATCCAGCACCGTCGGTATGCCCAGCGGACGTTTCGATCCGTCGGGTTTCGGAACCCATGCCCGTCGGACGGGCGCAGGCCGGTATCTTCCTTCCATGATCGCTTTTGAGATCCTCGGCCAGTTCTCCCGCGCGAAGGCGGGGAAGTCCGCGACGGTCATGCCGTCGATCCCCGGAGCACCTTTGTTCGCCCTGACGCGTTTCCACGCTGCGGCGAAGTTTTCCGGTTCAAGGATTTCCTCGATCATGATTCGTTCTTGAGGGGTTCCATGCTTCTCTCCGTCACGGCTCTCAAGCGCGCCTCGCCGTCTGGCGTTTTCGGTTGGCTTGTCCGTGGCGGCTGCTGCACAGCGCGGTGCGATCCCCTCCTCATTGGTTCGATCCTTCATCGGGTGAGGCCTCCGGTTTCGATGTTTAAACGGGCATCTTCCAGCCCCCGGCTCATTTCCACGATTACTATGATCTCTGCTGACTTCTGCCCGGATCGCTCCGGGCAGATCTCCCGAAGCGTCGGCCCGGCCAGGTAATTGCACGTTGCTCCACCGCACTGCCGCCGAATTTACCTCCACGGGCATACCAGACGATTTCGTTGTGTTGTGCCAACTTATCGCGCCGTGTCGGCCTTCTATTCGGTTCTTGTCCATCAGCTCGCGGTTTTGACTACGGTGAGCTCCGTCTATGAGGTGTGGCTTCGCTATCGCTGAAGGTCCGCTAGCGCGGTCAGGTCATTCCCATAGCCTTCCTTCACGCGGTCGGTCGCCCTTCCGCGCTTGGCCTCTGGTAGTAGTTTCTTCATTTTCATGTTCTGGTATTTCTACAGGGTGACCGGGCACCGCGTGCTTGAACCCCATTTACAACGTGCCCATGCTGGGCACACACAAGGCGGAGATGGCGACGCCGAGGAAGCCGTCTGATTAAATTGGGAGTTTACACCGGCGCCGCCATTCCTCTAACGTTGCTAGAAAATTCAGAGTTGATCGAACCCAATTCTGACGCTAATATTCGCACATGAATCAAGCCGTTGCATCACTCGAACATGCGGTCGAACAGTTAGGTCGCGATGACCTTGCCGTTTTTCGCGAATGGTTTTCTTCTTTCGAGGCCGCCGAATGGGATGCCCAGATTGAACGCGATATTTCCGCAGGCAAGCTCGACAAGCTAACCGCAGAAGGAATCGCAGAATTTGAGGCGGGAACAACCCGAGTCCTCTGAACGAAGTGATTCACCATACAACGAAAAAGTTCTGGGCTTGTTACAACAATTTACCCGCGCGGGTTCAACGGGTTGCTGACGAGAACTTTCAGCTCCTCAAGGCTGATCCATTTCACCCGTCGCTCCATTTTAAGAAGATCGGTTTGAATTGGTCTGTGCGTGCAGGAATTCAGTATCGAGCTTTGGGAGTGCGACACAAGGGAGTGATGCTTTGGCTTTGGATCGGACACCACGACGAATACGACAAGCTAATCAAACAAAACGAAGAGGCAGAATCGGGTCCCGGGGAGTGATTAGCTCCCCGGTCCCACACCACCCTGCGTACGGCTCCGTACAGGGCGGTTCCAATCAGACTCGGGCATCTTGCCCGTAGTGAAGAACGATCCAGATGGCTTCCATATCCGGAACTCCTTGTTCCTCCAGCCAACGGTTGTTCAGTGCGAATCGCACAATTTCGGTCTGGCTCATCCGCCAGTAGCCTTTGCGGCTGCGCGTCGCCATATGCACCCGCTTGGGATTCGCTCCCAAGGCGAGTAGATTCCGGCGGCGCGTGCGTGGTTGTTTCCACTGCTTCCAATAATACAACCTCACTCTCCGCCTGACCCACTGCGACAAGTCTTTCACCTCACTGAAGGTGCTACTTAACTTGTAGTAGTTGAGCCAGCCACGGACATACAGATTGAGTTCGTCGATGACGTCCTTGGCCTTGTGTCCGCGGTTGCGGCTGGTGATTTCACGCACCTTCTCCTTGAAGCGGATGCGTGCTTTTGCCGTCCACGCCAGCTTTGCCCGGTTGTTCAATCGGTAGCCGAGGAACTCACAGGATTTGAGCGACGCGGTGCGGCTTTTGGCGCGGTTGACGATCAGTTGCAGCCGTCCCTCGCAATAACGGATCAACGATGCCATCACCCGTTTTGCAGCGTTCGCGCTTTTCACCATCACGATGAAGTCGTCGGCGTATCTCGCGAACCTATGTCCGCGTGATTCCAATTCCTTGTCGAGCGGGTCGAGCACGATGTTGGCTAACAGGGGTGACAAGGGACCACCTTGCGGCACTCCCAGAGGCGTGGCCTCAAGGGTGCCATCGGGCAGTTCCACACCCGCCGTGAGGTAGCTGCGGATCAGGCCGAGGGTCTTGCGACAGCGGACTTTTCCTAGCAGGGATCTCATGAGGCGGTCGTGGTTGACCATGTCGAAGAACGACTTGAGGTCGCATTCCACCGCATGGCGGCGGCCTTCTTTCCAGCTTTCCTCCATCCCGGCGACCGCCATGTGGGCGGAGCGTCCGGGACGGAATGTGCCGGGAGGCTCTGCCGACCTTTTCCAAAATGGTTTCCGGAGGAGGTAACCGCTAACTGGCATGGCATGAGCGGAGCGAGGGCAATCCATAGCTGCTTTCGCTGAAACCCGCTTCGAAAAGCGGACCCAGGATTTGAGCAACGGCCTGCTGGATCACGCGATCCAGCACCGTCGGTATGCCCAGCGGGCGCTGTGTCCCGTCGGGCTTCGGAATGCACACCCGGCGCACTGGTGCGGGGTGGTAGGTTCCGTTTCTGATCGCTTTGGAGATCCTCGGCCAGTGCTCCCGCGCGAAGGCGGGGAAGTCCGCGACGGTCATGCCGTCGATCCCCGGAGCACCTTTGTTCGCTCTGACGCGTTTCCACGCTGCGGCGAAGTTCTCCGGTTCAAGGATTTCCTCAATCATGTTTCGTTCTTGAGGGGTTCCATGCTTCCCTCCGTCACGGCTCTCAAGCGCGCCTCGCCGTCTGGCGTTTTCGGTTGGCTTGTCCGTGGCGGCTGCTGCACAGCGCGGTGCGATCCCCTCCTCATTGGTTCGATCCTTCATCGGGTGAGGCCTCCGGTTTCGATGTTTAAACGGGCATCTTCCAGCCCCCGGCTCATTTCCACGATTACTATGATCTCTGCTGACTTCTGCCCGGATCGCTCCGGGCAGATCTCCCGAAGCGTCGGCCCGGCCAGGTAATTGCACATTGCTCCACCGCACTGCCGCCGAATTTACCTCCACAGGCATACCAGTCGATTTCGTTGTGTTGTGCCAACTCATCGCGCCGTGTCGGCCTTCTATTCGGTTCTTGTCCATCAGCTCGCGGTTTTGACTACGCTGCGCTCTGTCTATGAGGTGTGGCTTCGCTATCGCTGAAGGTCCGCTAGCGCGGTCAGGTCATTCCCATAGCCTTCCTTCACGCGGTCGGTCGCCCTTCCGCGCTTGGCCTCTGGTGGTAGTTTCTTCATTTTCATGTTCTGGTATTTCTACAGGGTGACCGGGCACCGCGTGCTTGAACCCCATTTACAACGTGCCCATGCTGGGCACACACAAGGCGGAGATGGCGACGCCGAGGAAGCCGTCTGATCATTTTGGAAGTTGACCCCGGCGCCGCCATTCCTTAGACGTTGTGCAGAAATAGAATGGGCGAACCGTGGCCATACAATCTGCCTATCTTTCGTCGGAACTACAAAGTAGCTTCGCCGAATGGAAGTGACTGCGCGGAGATTACCGGCGCATACGAGGTCTCGATGAGTAATCCGACTTATGGCACTTTACATACAGATTCGGGTCTTGTTCTGGAGTATTGTAGCCCAAGTTTTGTATGGTCCGACGATTCGAGGTATTTGGCGGTTCCACAGTTCTTCATGCACTTTAAGGTGTTTCGGCGACAACGAATGGTCATTGTCGACACCGAAGCGAGATGTGGTTATCGCTCGTCTGAGGTAGCATATTATTATCAGCCAGAGAACTTTACAGCCGGAGCACTCACAGCAATAGTCGAGCCCTTCAAGACAAAGAAGATGACCCAGTGGCAAGTGCCGGAATGTTTCGGGAGATTTTCGCAGTTCATCCCACCATGGAATGAAGGGGCACAACAAGCCGCGTCATGACAACTCCTACCAGCCGCCCTGTTTCGATGAGTTTTCGTAGCTACATCCCTAACCCCGCGTTCGACGCTCGCCCTCACTGGTAGGAGTGCATGCGCTCAGACGTTGATTAGCAATTGAGGCCTTTCATCCGAAAGTCGTTTGTAAGCATCCAGCATCCGATCCTACTCAAGCTCTTCCTCAATGAACTCGAGCACGAGGTCCACAAGTTCTTCCATCGCGAGTGGCAATTCTTCTTCGATCGTGTTTAGATACTCCGCTTCGGTTTCGTTGTAGTCGTTGCGGTCTTCACTGCGAGTTCCGCACCATCGACTCGCATTGAGAGGATCGACGATGCCTGTCGCACCGATGAGATCGAAAGACTTGATCACACGTTGGTGGTCGACCGGGGTCTGCCAGAATTCATGTAAGCAATCCTCGCTCTCAAGAATGGGGACCGTCTCATACACGTCCATCAATGCTCGCTCTTCCCGACTAAGGCCTCGTTCCGCCATTTCGCCCTCAAGTTTATCCACAAGCATCTCCACCTCGTCCGGCCATTCAATTGGTTCCTGAAAATTCATTGGGAGCGGGTTTAGAGCAGCAAACCGACCCTTGCCAAGCGAATCCACGACAGCTTGTGTAAAAAAGTTCTTACTCCCCGAACTGGACAGGCATGAGCTATCGATCAGCCTTCGCGAAAGCGGGTCCGCGAGCTCTCTGCATCAGCACCAGTGAGACGGCCACAATGCACCCTCCAGTTAGCAAACCCCACCCGGCGGTCTCCTCTTTAATAAAGAGCAGCGATTCACTCATCCCGCACAGCGGAATCAGGAAACAGTATCCGGCGAGCAACGGAACGGGAAATTTTGTGGAGAGGTGATTCCACAATGCGAAGGCGGCGGCTGAGACGAAGCTGAGCCAGATGGTGATCAGGATCACCATCTGGTTGCCAAACAGCTCGCCTGCACGCGGAAATGAACCCGCACCAGCGATCAACAGAAGCCCACCTCCAAGCGCTAGAGAGAATCCCGTTGCCGCACGCGCACCAATCCACTTCCCGAGTTTCCCGAACTCAATGATGCCAACGGCACCCATTCCAGTTGCTCCTATCATTAGCATGGCTCCGAGCAACGGCTGGCCCGCTCCGGAACCAGGCTTTGCGACTGCCAAGCTGATCCCACAGGCACCCAGCAGCAACGCGATCCATTGCCCACGGCTCGGCTTTGGCGTATTCGAAAGCAAAGGAGCAAGGATCACCCACCAGAAGCTCCCGCTTGATGCGAGCAGTCCAGTGAGGCTCCCGCTCGCGACGGCGACCGCATAGTAGAACAACAGATACTGCCCGAAGGTCTGGGTCAGCGACATTCTGAGCAAGCGGGGCTTCGGGCTGCGGCGGAACTCCTTCCATGGGTTTCTTGATATTAGCAACAACGCGACTCCCGCGATCGTAAAGCGCACCCCGGCAAACCACCAGTAGTCCCCAAGCACTGGCTCAAAGCCCTGTCCATCCCAGATCCCGTAAACCGTTTTCAGGCAGGGAAACGCACTGCCCCAAAGGAGAGCACAGAGCAAGGCACCCGGCAAAACTTTGAACCAGCGTTGATCGACTTCCACGTGGCAAAACTTGGCTATTGTCCGACGTCGGCACAACTGCCAAGCGCACCCTCCATCCGGTTTGGATCACTGTTGGGTCTGGGAAGAAAGGATCGCACGAAGCTTGCGGCTCCAGCTGAAACGACCTCGTTCTTACCCGTTCAGCTTCGCCAGGCTCTTCGGGAGGAAAGCGCCATCTTTGCGAATCAACCTTCCATCGAATCGGATTTCTCCTCCGCCATAGTCCGGGCGTTGGATGTTGACCATGTCCCAGTGGATCTGGGACTGATTGCCGTTGTCGGCGATTTCATAAGCCTGACCGGGGGTGAAATGGAAGGAACCGGCGATCTTTTCGTCGAAGAGGATATCGCGCATCGGCTCGCGGATGATGGGGTGGAAGCCCAGCGCAAACTCGCCGATGTAGCGTCCGCCTTCATCCGTATCGAGGATTCGATTCAGCTCAGTGGTGCGGTTTCCGGCTTCCGCCTTGCTGATTTTTCCTTTCGTAAATTCCAGCCGGATCGAATCGAAGGCGATGCCTTGATAGATTGTCGGTGCATTATGACTCACGTAGCCCTCGACCGAATCTTTCACCGGCGCGGTGAAGACCTCGCCATCTGGGATATTGTAATTCCCCCCGCAAACGACGGCGGGAATGTCTTTGATCGAGAATCGCAAATCGGTGCCGGGACCGGTGATATGAACCTGATCGGTCTTTTCCATCAGTCTTTTAAGCGCGTTCATGGAAGGAATGAGCGCCTTGTAATCGAGAAGGCAGACCTTGAAATAGAAATCCTCGAAGGCTTCGGTGCTCATTGATGCCTGTTGCGCCATGGAGGCCGTTGGCCAACGCAAAACGCACCATTTTGTTCTCCTCACACGGTGATCGATCACCGGACGTAGGTGCTTCATCACCATCTGCATTGCGTCCTGCGGCACATCGGATGTCTCGGAAATATTGTGACTGCCGCGCAGGGCGATGTAGGCATCCATGTCTTTCATCTCGGAGAGCAATAGCTTCGATATCGTCGCATATTGCTCGTCCTCCGCTCCCTGCATCATCTCTTTTGAAATTCGTGCCTGATGGATGCGGATAAACGGAAACGCTTTTTTCCGCCTGACTTCACGAATCAGCGCAATCCCGATCGACTCCGGCACATCGTAGAGATCCAACAAAATCTTCTCCCCTTTTTTCAAATCGGTGGAGTATCCGATAAGCTGCTTCGCGAGGGCGTCGATCCGTGAGTCGTGCATACGGCAGGAGGCTAGCTGCGATTGCTCTGAGGTAAATCTGAAAAGTGCCAGTATCGGCTCAGAGAGCTCACGCCTTCTTTTCTGCCTTGGCGAGTCTGCGATCCGTGAACTTCTGGACGAAGACGTAGCAAACGGGGATCAGGAAGAGGCCGACAACCGTGGAGATGGTCATTCCGTAAACGACACCCGTGCCCATGGTGCTCCGGGACGCGGCACCGGATCCGGTAGCCATCATGAGAGGAATACAACCAAGGATGAATGCGAACGAAGTCATCAGGATGGGGCGCAGACGTTGCTTCGAAGCCTCAAGGGCAGCTTGAAGAGTCGACATTCCGGCTTCCCGTTTCTCTTTTGCAAACTCAACAATAAGGATTGCGTTTTTCGCAGCTAGGCCGATGAGCATCACTAAACCAACCTGGGCATACACATTCATTTCGAAATTCCGGAACAGCATTCCGACTAAGGTTCCGAGAATGACGGTGGGCACAGAAAGCAGGACGGCGAATGGCAGTGACCAGCTCTCATATTGTGCGGAAAGAAGCAGGAATACGAAAATGATCGCCATGCCGAATATGATCCCTGCCTGCCCTTCCGACTTTTTCTCCTGAAGGGTGAGGCCAGACCATTCGTAGCCGACGTTCGACGGCATGGTGGCCATGATTTCCTCCATCGCTTTGATCGCTTGTGCTGAGCTGTATCCGGGGCCGGGGGAACCCATGATTTCTGCAGACCGGTAGAGGTTGAAGCGGGTGGCGTAGTTAGGCCCGGACATTTTCGAGATGGTCACCAGCGTACTGAGCGGCACCATTTCCCCGAGGTCGTTCCTTACGAAGAATTTCCCGATGTCATCCGGTTCGTTGGTGTATTTCGCCTCGGCCTGAAGGAAGACCTTGTAAACGCGACCGAACTTTACGAAGTCATTCACATAGAGTCCGCTGAGGTAGGCTTGGAGGGTCTGAAAAACGCTGTCAACTGGAACTCCGAGCGCTCTAGCCTTCTCGCGGTCCAACTCTACGTTGAGCTGCGGGGTATTTGGTTGAAACGTTGTCGATACTCGGCCGATTTCCGGGCGCTCCGCACATTTCGCAGTGAGTTGCTGGACGTAGCCATCGAGCTGTTGGGTATCGCCTCCGGAGCGATCCTGCAGCTGCATGGTGAACCCGGAAACATTTCCGTATCCAGGGAGAGGAGGCGGACCGAAGGCGAAGATACGGGCACCTGCGATTGTGTAGAATTTCTTATTCCACTCTGCCGCAATGGCCTTTGCGTGGAGTTCTGGCGTAGAACGCTCTTCCCAGTCATCGAGTCCGATGAACATCATGGCAGCGTTGGGAGAGTTGAGTGAGTTCAGGATGTTCAATCCGGAAAGCCCCAGCGCGGATCTGACCCCCTCTGTGTTGTTCACGATGTTTTCTACTTGCTCGAGGATTTCATCCGAACGCTGCAAAGAAGCTCCTTCGGGCAACTCAATGGCAACGAACAGATATCCTTTATCTTCATCTGGGATGAAGCCGCTGGGGACGAACTTTCCGATCAACCAGATTCCGCCTCCGACGACGACGAGCATGAGCATGGAGAGAGTGGCCTTCCTAGTGAGGCCGCCAACCATAGCTCCGTAAGTGCTTATCACCCAATCAAAGAAGCTGTTAAATTTTCTAAAGAACCAGGCGAGTGGCCCTTTCCCGGGGGTAGGCTTGCGGAGAAGGATCGCCGCGAGCGCGGGGCTTAGTGTGAGCGCGTTGATCGTCGAGAAAACGACGGATACCGCGATCGTGAGGGCGAACTGTTGGTAGAGGAGGCCGGTGACACCTCCCATAAACGCAACCGGGACGAACACAGCACAGAGCACAGAAGACGTGGCGATGATGGGGACAAAGACCTCTTTCATCGCGAGCTTGGTCGCCTCTACAGGAGACTTCCCAGCTTCGATATGATTCTGGACCGCTTCGACAACGACAATGGCATCATCAACCACGATACCAATGGCCAGAACGAGACCGAACATGGTGAGTGTATTGAGACCGAAGCCAAGCATTGGAAATGCAATGAACACACCAAGCAGGCCAACGGGAATCGTCAGCATGGGGATGATCGTGGCGCGGAAGCTCTGAAGGAAAATGTATACGACGATGAGAACAAGAATGATCGCCTCGAACAGGGTGTGGACGATGGATTCCATCGACGCGGTGATCGGAAGAGTGGAGTCCAGCGTGATTTCATACTCCATGTCGGGTGGGAAACGAAGCTTCGCTTCCTCAAGGATTTTCTTCACGTTGCCGGCCGTCTCGATGGCGTTTGCGCCGGGAGCAAGGTAAACGCCAAGAGCACCTGCCGGGGCTTCATTGAGTCTGGCGCGGAGAGCATAAGTCTGAGCTCCGAGTTCGACCCTACCGATGTCCTTGATCATCACCTGTGAGCCATCTGAATGGGAACGGACGATGATTTTTTCGAACTGTTTCGGGTCCTTGAGGAGGCCCTGTGTGCGAACGTTATATTGAAGTTCCTGCCCCTTCGGGGCGGGTTCCGCCCCCACGGTGCCTGCGGGTGCCTGCGCGTTCTGCTCCTTGATCGCCGCGTGAACGTCCTGCGGTGTGACACCGAGAATTGCGAGTTTCTCTGGGTCGAGCCAGATGCGCATCGAGTAGTCTTGGGCGGTAAAGTTTTTCACGTCACCCACGCCCGCGACCCGCTTGATCTGATCGACGAGATTGATGTCGGCGTAGTTTCCGAGAAACACTCCGTCGTATGTACCTTTCGGGGATGATAGGCCGATGGCTAGAAGGATGTCGGGGCTGGAGCGGTTCACCACGACTCCTTCCTGCTTCACAGCTTCTGGGAGCTGAGCCTCCGCTTGGCCAACACGGTTCTGCGTGTTCACCTGCATGATGTCCACATCCGTGCCGATATCGAAGGTGACGTTGAGAGTCATCTTTCCGTCGTTCGAACTGTATGACTGCATGTACAGCAGCTTATCCACTCCGTTGACTTTGGACTCGATGGGCGTCGCCACGGATTCCATGACCGCCTCGGCGGCAGCACCACGGTAGGTGGTGGTGGCCTGGATCAGAGTTGGGCTGACGTTCGGGTATTCCGAAATGGGCAGCTGCGAAAGGGAAATGAGCCCCACAATCACAGTGAGGATCGAAATGACTATCGCGACGATTGGCCGGCGAATGAAGAAATCAGCCATCGTGTTCTATTTTTTGGCTGGCTCCACCGCGCCGCCCGCGTTCATTGCGGCGATCTGGTCTGCGGTCATGGCAGTGACTGGTGCACCCTCACGGACTTTCTGCAAGCCCTCCACAACGATTCGCTCGCCCACTTTCACCCCATCTAGAATGATGAATTTTGAATCTTCCTGCTCGCCGACAGCGACGGCCCGCTGGCTTGCGAGACCCTCCGGCGAAACCACCCAGAGAAAGTTCTTCCCCTGCAATTCGACTAGAGCTCGCTCAGGTACTTGGATCGTGTCCTTTACGACGCCGAGATCTGCGGACACGCGAGCGAACATTCCGGGACGTAGGATTTTCTCCTTGTTTGGGAACTCTGCACGAACGCGGATCGTTCCGGTCGTGGTATCAACTGCGCGGTCAATAAAAACAAAACTGCCCTTCCCAGGGTGTTCGACTCCATCTCCCATGATCAATGTCAGGGGTAGTTCTATGATCTTTCTTCCTGTGAGCTTGCTCTTGTGCTCCGCCTTCAAGAAGTCGATCTCGCTCACATTGCAGTAAAACCAGATAGGATCTAAGGTGGAAATGGTTGCCAGAAGAGTAGGTTCACCTTTTCCGACAAGCTCACCGATAGAAACCTGTTTTGCCCCGATGAGACCGGAAATGGGTGCCTTAATTTCACAATACCCAAGGTCAATTTGTGCCGATTCAACTTTCGCCTTCGCAGTGATCACCCCCGCCTCACCCACATCGACGGCAGCAACAGCATTGTCGAGGTCCTGCTGGGGAATGGCGCGCTTCTGAACAAGGGGTTTTAGCCGCTCCACATCCTTCTGGTATTTGTTTAGAGCTGCTTCCGCTTCTGCCAGTTCCCCCTTCGCCGCTGCGAGCGTTTCCAAGTAGGGCAACTGATCCATTTTGAAGAGAAGGTCTCCGCTCTTGATTTCGCTCCCCTCAATGAAAGGGATTTCATCGACAAAACCTTCGACTCGGGCGCGGATCTCTACATTCCGCGGGGAATCGAGTTGGCCAATCAATGTCGCGGAAAGACGCGTATCCGAAGTCACGATTTCCATCACTTCAACGATAGGTGGTGGTGGTGAAACGGGTGCAGTTTTCTCGCAGGCAGAGAGAAAAAGAGAGATACCGACAGGTGCCAACGCCTGTCGAATCGATGCGATTGAAAGAATGGAACAGAACTTCAATGGTATTGGAATTGATGATTTGAGGTCAGGCAGAATATTCAAGTTGTTCCGGTGGTATATAGATCCACTCAATAATCTCCGCTGGCAGGTATGGTCTATCGAAACGATGAATTCCTGTCAATAGAAGCAATAAGGTCACAGAGGAGATTGGTTGCCAAAATACCGGAAACAAGTCTTGATGCGCGAGCAGGAAGTGACAAGGCCTCGAGCAACCCTATCAACTGCCTAGAGAATCTTTTCGAAATGCACGTTTCAACCCCACTTTCAGCTACTGCGATCGCCGCCACTTTTTTGGTTTCCTGTGTCCTAGGCCCACAGCCGGGCTCACCGGACCTTCAGGTGCCCGATTCCATCCGTGGAGATCGTGCGCCCCATGGAACTTCGTTCGGAGAAAAATCATGGCGCAGCGTCTTTACCGATCCGACGATGCGGCAGCTGATCGAGACCGCGCTGAAGAACAACCAAGATCTCGTAGCTGCCACCTATCGGATCGAACAAGCACGCGCGCAGGCCGTGGCCACCCGCGCCGATTGGTTTCCTCAGGTCGGAGGCAGTGGTGGATTTTCCTCGAACTATTCCTCTCTGAATTCAGGACAGATTCCGAGTGGCGCGGATCGAAGCACGGAGTTGTTCGATGTAACGGCACTACTCAGTTGGGAAATTGATCTCTGGGGTGGAATTCGCAGAAGCAACGAGGCGGCGAGGGCAAATCTTACGAGTGCCTATTATCAAAAGGACGGGGTCCAGACGAGCTTGATCGCTTCCGTCGCCTCAGCCTACATCGAGTTAAAAAATCTCGACGAACGCCTCGCCATTTCCCAGCGCACGAAAAAGAGCCGTGAAGAATCCCTTGAACTAGTCACCTCACGCAGGGACGGAGGCGTGGGCTCCGATTTGGAAGTGGGACAGGCCCAAGGACTGCTCGCGCAGGCAAATGTCGCGATTCCAGTCACTCAGCAGGCAATCAATGCGAAGGAAAATGAAATCCGATCCCTGCTTGGTGATTATCCTGGAGGAGTTGCTCGTGGTGGAAGTCTTGACCGATTGGACAACTCCCTACGCATTCGTGGCGGCCTGCCATCGAACTTACTTGCACGGCGACCAGACGTCGCGGCGGCGGATCAAAACTTCCAAGCAGCCGTTGCTGGCATTGGGGTTGCCGAAGCGTTGCGCCTGCCTTCGCTTTCCCTAACAGGAAGCGGAGGCCTGATCAGTCAAGATCTAGGGAGCTTGATCGAAGGGAAATCCGGTGCTTACAGCGTAGGACCAGATCTTGCCGGACCGATCTTTGACGCCGGACGTAACAAAGCGAGGGCCGAAGCAGCGCGGGCACGTGCCGGTGAAGCTCTGGCAGCATACGATTCCGTAGCAAAACAGGCTTTCCGCGAAGCCGCGGATTCATTGGACGCATATTTGCGAACTGGCCAAATCGCAACCGAGCAGGCAACCCTCGTGGATGCGAACCGACAAGTCGCGGAACTTGCCAACGTCCGTTTTGAGGGAGGCGAGTCGGGTTATCTTGAAGTTCTGGATGCTGAGCGCAATCTGTTCAACTCCGAACTTGTTCTTGCTGACGCTCGACGCGACCGCCTTCTAGCGATTGTCCAAGCCTACCGCGCCCTCGGAGGTGGCTGGAAATAGGATTATCGGGATTTTCTAGTTTGGCATCGTATCCCGCAGGACTTGGACTGCGTGGCAGTGCTCAACGGGCCTGCCCTGCGCTCGGGCCAGACCGGTGATATGCATCAAGCAAGACATGTCTCCACTTACCAAGATGTCCGGTTCGGCTGTGAGAATATGATCAAGCTTCAGAGTGCCCATGCGTCCTGAGATATGCGGAAACGTCACAGAGAACGTGCCGCCAAATCCGCAGCATTGTTCGCCTTGGCCAAACTCCACGATCTCGGCATTTCCAATCGATCCAAGCAAAGAAAGGACAGCGTCTCCGCTATCGGTTCCCCGGCTATGGCAGGAGCGGTGAAAAGCGATTTTGGTAGGATTTTCGAAAGCTCCCTTCCAGGTTTTGATTCCCAGTCCGTTGTGAATGTAATCCATCACCTCCCAAGTGCGCTGGGCCAGCGAGGTGACCTTCGCGTCCGGCTCTTCCTCGAACTGAAGTGGATTTCCGTGAAAATTCATTGCTGCGCAGGAGCCGGAGGGCACGATCACAGGCAAATCTCCGGCAAAGACCTCCACCGTATGCCTCGCCACCTTCCGGGAGGCTTTCCAATCACCGGAATTGAACGCGGGCTGACCACAGCAGGTCTGATTTTCAGGAAATTCGACGGTGACACCGAGACTTTCGAGGACCTCCACAGTGGCCTTTGCGGCATCGTCGTAAAACGCATCGCAGAGGCAAGTGCCCATGAGGAGAACCCGGTTTCCGACAGGGCGGTCGATGGAGGCGGTGGACATCGCCTAGTCGTTTCCGTATGAAGATTCCACCCGATTCGCTACATCACGATAGCCGTAATCGACTTCGTAGATCTGTTTAAAACTGTCGAGAGCTTCGGATTTGTCGCCCATCTCGTGGTGGATCAGGCCCTTTTCGTAGAGAACTTCCTTTTTCGTGCCATCCATCGCATGCAAGTCGGCGAGCGCGTCGGAAAGCTGCTTGATGGCGAGGTCATACATGTTTTTCGCACGGAAAGTCCTGCCGAGAAGCAGCAAGACCTTAGTGCGAATATGCGGATTACGGGTAGCTTGCTGAAGATGCGGAATGGCGGCGGTGTAGTCGCCACTGCGGTAGAGGGCATTTCCAAGTTCGAAACGGAGTTGAGGGTCGGTTGGGTTCTGGTCGACGCGCTTCTTCGCTTCCGCCACTTGCTCGGCTAGGCGCTCGCCACGGCGGGCATCAAGCTGCGCTTTGAGTTCCTCATTCTCAGGGTCTTCGGCAAACGCGGCTTCCAATGCATGCATCTCTGCTTCCAGTGCCTTGTCGTGCATGGCAGAAGCCTTGGTTTCCAGAGCTACGTCGCCATTGCTGAGGGAATGGGCCCATTGATAGAAAGTGAAGGCATTCGCCCAATCCTCGAGCTGCTCGTAGATGCCAGCGAGTTCCTTCGAGGCGAGAAGGTTGTTTGGATCGGCGCTGTATCGCTCGACCATCTTGTCTCTCCTAGCCTCAAGTTGCTCGCGAGTGAGGCCGGTGCGACCCGCCTTTTCCATCTCCGCGTTTGCCTCGGCATCGCGCATCAGATCTTTCATGCTGGTGTTCTCGTCCCAGCGTTGCTTCTGCATAGAAGCTCGCGCAGATGCGTCCTTTGCACCCTTGATCGCGGCGGAGTCCGTGGGTGCCTGTCTGATGATGTCCGTATAAACATCAGCCGCCTTCGTCGCCAACTCCCGCGAGAGGTAATGTTCAGCGAGCTTGTGGAGTAGTTTTGTATTCTCCGGGTTGTGTTTGCGGATCGTCTCGAGAGCAAATGCCGCTGTCTCGGGAAGTTCGAGTTTGAGCGCCGTGTCGAACAGAAGGTCGTTCGCTTGGTCACTGAGAGGATCCTTTTCCAGCTCTTTTTCAATTAGCGGAAGAGTCGCACCAGGATCCTTCTTTGCTTGGCTGGCAAGTTTCATGACCCCCATGCCGCTGCCGGACATCCCGAACAGGCCTTTCTTCTTTCCACTGGCACCTTGGATCTGGATCGCGCATTTTCTTAGAATCTTTCTGCCTTCGAGGAAGCCAGGAGCGTCTTTCAGCACGGCTTGTAGGAGGCTTACCGCGTAGTCGAGATTGTTCATTTGCACCGCGCTCAGTGACTTCAGCCAGAGTGGCCTGATGTTCGCGGGGAGTTCGTTTTCAGTAATTTCTGCCATGGTCGGGTTGTATTTCGAAAATTACGGAACGGCGCTTCTTTCGGCACGCTAATTCCGCTTGGCCAAATTGGCCGCTGTTTCACTTCTTGGCAAGCACCCGCTTCGCATCTAAGTGGTTCATTGTTCTAGGCCCTCGGCACGCTTGATCAGAGAACGCGCTGCATCTTGGTTCCTGCCCTCGCTGATCCAGATTCCAGCCAACGCGCGGAGGGCGGCCGCAGTCTCCTTTTTCGCCGACTTCGGGAAACTCCGGATCGCGTTTCTCAGGCGCTCCTCGGCGGCCTTGGTGTCGCCCTGCCGGATTAGCTCGTTGGCGGACTCCAATTGAAATTCCGGGCCCATTGCTCCGGCATCCTCGGCAGCCATCAGCTCCGCCTCACGGAAAAGCCGAGCTGCCGAATCCTTTGTATCAGGGTCTTTCGAGGCCGCTATCGCCAGCTTCATTCGTAGTTGGGCATCGTCCTCGTAGGAGAAAACCGCCTTTTCCAAAAGCAACCTCGCATCCCGGAATTTCCCATCCGCCATAAACTCCTCCGCAAGTTTCAAGAAATCCTCGGCACTGCCTCCCCTGAGTTTGAGCGCCTCAGCAAAGTGCACGCGCGCCAATCCCAGATCCCCTTCGCTCCGGAAATGCTTTGCCAAGGATTCGTGGGCCAGAGCTTTCCCCGGATGGATTGCCAAGACATCTTCGAGTTCCTTCACAGCCTCAGCATCTCGTCCTGCGGAAAACAGTAGAATCCCCAAACGCACCCTAATATCCAGAGAGCCTGGGACCGCGGCGGTGTGCGCTTTGACAATCGTAATCGCCTCCTCAAGTCTCCCCGTTTGACGGAAATGGTCGCCCGCTGTTCTGGCGATTCCGGCATGCTCCGGATGTTTCGCAGCTGACTCCCGGAATTTCTCATCGATCCGGCGACCTGCCGCTTCATCCGCACTATCATACAGGCTCTTTGTCGTGGAAATATAATAAGCAAGCCCCTCAGGGCTTTCTGTATCGAGCGATTCAGGTACCTTTCGTGCACGATCATCGTGACCTTCCTCCCGGTGAAATACGATCATGCGCTCCACCGCTTTATAGCTTCCCGGTGCGAGACTAAGGGCTTTCCCATACGCCTCCTGCCGCATCTGATCCGCCATCGCATCCCCCCTACCCACATCACCAAGGAAATTTCCGTATTCGATCCAGATCTCGGGGGATTCCGACCGAGTATCGAGGACCCCTTGCCAAGCCGCCACTGCGGCAACCCGGTCCCCGCTTTGCATCCGCATTCTCGCAATCCGTGTTACCAACGGCATCGCCGCAGGATTCTCCGCAAAAGCCTTTTCGAAAAATTGTGCAGCTTTATCGGCCTCTCCCCGGCTTTCCTCTAACACCCCAAATGAAAAATCCAGTAAGCTCCCCGCGTTCAAGGGGAGAGTCCACATCGTCCCGATCGCCAGCCACCACGTCCTTTGCATTGCTTTCTCCTACACCCGTCATCCAGCTATGAAAAGCGCACAAACTGGTCTGATGATTTTCCTCCTCTGCTTCTGTTCGCACCTTCATCCCAGCCAGGTCTCCTGCTGACAGCGGATGATTGGAAAAAATTCATGAGCGCACGGAGTCAGAACCAATCGTCTGACCAGATCCGGATTTTTTCATGGGCGTCGGCCATGCTCCTGCGAAACTGGGGAATTGAAAGGCCGGACTGGACGATTGAATTTGTTTTTCCGACTTCCTTCTAGACCCGTCTCCGCGCATCAGGTAGCTTGGTCTTTGACCGCAACTCTCCCCCATGGAAACCCAACTGCAGCTCTCTGACGTATCCGATCCCTGCACTCTCAAAGACGTGCTCGACTCTCTCAAAAAGGAACATCTTGAACCTCGATTGGAATCGAAAGCGTGGGGTGACTGGATCTACCTCGGCGGCTACAACTCTGTGATCAGCATCGAATCGAACCGTGGGCTTTCCTCGTCTGCCACCATCGAGCACGCGGAAGGCGAAGAAAATGGAGAACTTGTGCAATGCATCTACCGCGCCTTCGGAAGGCTCGGGTGGCACGGCATTGATGACGAAGGAGAATTCGCATTGTGATGAGACATCCTTTCAAAATCATCGGTCTGGTGATCATATTGGCGGCGATCATTTACGCGATTTAGCCCAAACAATCCGTGAAGGAACACGACCCGATGACCGGCGAAGGTGCACCCGGTGCGGAGCATGCCCACGAGCATCTGGATGCGCCGATGATCCCCTCCGGGAAGGAGTGAGTCCCTCCTTGCAAGCTCGCAGACCGCGCGGATAATCCCCGCATCGTTCCTATGAGATTCAGCTCCCTTATCGTCGCCCTGTCACTTGCCATCGGATTTTCATCCACCTCCGACGCTCATCAGGTCGATTCGGTGGAGTTGGAGTTTCTCCGGACGGATGGGAAATGGAAACTCGAAGGCCTGCTCGATATTGCCTACATGCTCCCCGAATCGCGTGGTGTGGAGGGTGCCCCGCCACTTTTCCGGGACGCGGTGATGGAGGCACCGAAGGCTGAACACGATCGCATCGTTAAGGAGGCAGAGAATACGATGCGAAAGCTGCTCTCCCTGAAATACAACGGGGAGGAATTGAAATGGGACATCCGTTTTCCGAACTTCGAAACCGAGCCACTGGTCCTGCCTCCTGAGACAGGGAACTGGGCTCTAATGAACGCAGAGATCACCACGGATGAGCGATCCGGTCCGGGGAAGCTCGAAGCCTTCTGGCACGATGACCAAGAGTCCGAACTGATCGTAATCATTGAGGAGGGTGACAACCTCGGCCTACTCAGCATTTCCTCCGGCATGTCCGACAAGATCCTGGAGCTGGAAGCGCCGGTGGCAGGGGAGGTGACCTCCGTGGCCAAAACTCCGTCCCGCACCGCGCAGTCGGAAAGCTGGATTATTTCGGGATACCGCCACGTCATTCCCCTCGGACTGGACCATTTGCTCTTTATCTTCGGCCTGTTTCTCCTCGCGCCCCGCTGGAAGCCGCTGATGGGTCAGTCGCTGCTCTTCACCGTTGCCCACTCGATCACACTCGCGCTGGCGATCTTCGGTTTCATCACTCTTCCACCCATTCTCATTGAAATTCTTATCGCAGCCAGCATCGCCTGGATCGGCATCGAGAATCTCATGCTGAAGGAACTCAAGCTCTCGCGCCTCTACCTCGTCTTCGGCTTTGGCTTGCTCCATGGCTTGGGCTTCGCCAGCGTGCTGCGAGAAAAACTAGGCGATCTTACCGGTAAACAGATCACCCTCCCATTGGTAAGCTTTAATGTGGGAGTCGAGCTTGCGCAAATTACCGTGCTTGCTGTCTCTTTCCTTCTCCTCTGGCCGCTTCGCAAGTGGACCAAACAATTCCAGACCGTCGGTTCCGTCTTTGTGGCGCTCGCCGGACTCTTCTGGATGGGCGAGCGGATTTGGTCCGCTACGGATTTTTGAAAAACTTCCGTAAAATTTGAAGATGCGGGTTTGACAGCCTGTGCCGGTCTTGCCTTACTCTTCCCCTTAGCAAGGAAACCCAAGTGCATGAGCGATAACGAAAACAAAATCCCGTCCAAGCAGACCTCCAGCGTGCCTCTGAAAAAAGAGACCGTCCGAGTGACCCTCAAAGCAGCCGATTCACCACCAGCCGTCCCATCTGCGACGCTTCCGGCCACCCCGCCGCCAACGGCTCCTGCTAGACCTCCAGTCCCGCCGACCGCTGCCCCCGCCGCTCCGCCAACACCAACTACTCCTAAGCCACCAACGGCGACAATTCCTTCACCGCCAAGCGGTGCCCCGACCGTGCCCAAGGCTCCGGTCCCCGCACCGACCATCCCTCTGCGCACCGCCGGTGGTCCACCGAAGCCCGCAGGCGCTCCTACGATCAAGCTCGCCACTTCCAGTGCTCCGGTCGGCGCTCCAACCATCGCGCTGAAAACCGCGAACACTCCGCTTCCCGGTGGTGCCCCGACTGTTTCCCTGCCGAAGGCCACCGTCGCCCTCGCCCCACCGACCAAGCCACTCTCTCCGACTGGCTCCGCCCTCACCCAGAAGCCGACACTCGGCACAATAGAAGAGGAGGACGAAACCGGCGCCGGAACCTTTGCGAAAGTTCTCGCAGGAGTCGGCCTTGTCGCAGCTCTCGTCGTTCTCGGTCTGCAACTCAAGATTGCGAATGTCTGGATTAGTGCGGAAGATGCCGACAGCCCTGGCGACTGGTCGCAACTTCTCGAATAAACCCACCTCCGTCCCCGGATAAACCCCAACTCTAAAAACCATGGTCCTCGGAATCATCAACACTCTTCTTGCGGCAGCCGTTCTTTACCTCGCATACTTGGGCGCGAACCTGCCAAGCTGAGCAAACCGCTTTTAAGCTCTCCATCCTCCGTTTCCCTTCCGCAACCCGGATGAATGGAAACGGGGGATTTTTTGTTTGTATCGCGTAGCTGCCGCGTCTCGCGGCAGGCCTTGGTAGCGGCGTCTCGCCGCGATTTCAAAAAATCAGTCCTCACACCCTTGACGGATCACCCCGTCGGTTCCAGATTCTCCGCATGGCAACCACACTTACCGAAGCGAATTTCCAATCCGAAGTCATCGATTCCGATCAACCCGTTCTCGTAGATTTCTGGGCGGAATGGTGCGGACCCTGCAAGATGATCGGCCCCGTCCTCGACCAACTCTCCGGAGAAATCGAAGGGCAGGCGAAAGTCGGCAAGGTCAACGTGGATGAGGCGCGCGATCTCGCCGTGAAATACAACGTGAAATCCATCCCCCTCCTGCTTTTCTTCAAGAATGGCGAAGTCAAGGATCAGATCGTCGGCGCGAACGTCACCAAAGACATGCTCAAACAGAAGCTCCTCGCACTCGCGTAGGCAACAGCCCTTTCAAAAAGCCTCGCCCTCATCCGGCGGGGCTTTTTTAGGTTCTCAGTAAGGAAGCGATGGATTGAGCGTATTCTTGATTCTTGCCATCAGGTGACACTTGCCCTGGAGTATTTCAATCCATGGAAAACCCTCCGACCCTTACCTTCTCCCTTCGTCTCCGTCTTTCGGTCATGATGTTTCTCCAGTATTTCATCTGGGGTGCGTTTTTCGTTCCGCTGGGGGGGTATCTTACGAAAATTTTCGCCGCAGAGGACAGACTCAACAGCATCATCGGAAGCATCTACGCCACCTCCAACTGGGGTGCGCTGATCGCGCCTCTCATCGTAGGGCTCATCGCGGATCGATTCATGAACGCCGAGCGTGTGAACGGAATCCTCCAGCTCGCGGGAGCCGCCTTTCTGTATTACTGCTCTACCGTTATCGATCCGGGCGCGATGTTCATTGGTATGCTGGGCTTTTTCATCTGTTACATGCCTACGCTCGCCACGGCGAACATCATCGCCTTCCGCCAGTTGAGTGATACAGGTGCCCAATTCCCCGGCATACGCATCTGGGGCACGATTGGCTGGATCGTCGCCGGACTTGTGGTCGCCGAGTCCATGTTCGGTCTTTTTCCTTTCCCGGTTCTTCCTGGAATCGAGAACGCGGGGGCTACGAATTTTCCGATGAAACTCGCCGCCGCCGCCAGCCTGGTCTACGGGATCTATAGTTTTTTCCTTCCCGCCTGTCCCCCGGAAGGAAAAGGGAAAAAGGTCAGCGTCGGCCAGTTGCTCGGATTCGATGCTCTCGGCATGTTCAAAGACAGGTCTTTTGCCATCTTTGCCATCTGCTCGTTCCTGATCTGCATCCCCCTTGCATTCTACTACGCCCGCACCTACGAGTTCGCCAGTCAGATGGCCTTCGGGGACAAGACAGCCGGGGTCATGGCCCTCGGCCAAGTCAGTGAAATGGGATTTCTCATACTCATTCCGTTTTTCCTGAAACGCTGGGGTATCAAAGGCACCATGTTGGTCGGGATGGGCGCGTGGGCACTCCGCTATCTGCTTTTCGGACTCATGCCTTCCATGCCCGCCATGCTCGTGCTTGGTATCGTTCTCCACGGGATCTGTTACGATTTCTTCTTCGTGACTGGCCAGCTCTACACCGACAAGAAAGCTGCACCTGAAATCCGAGCCAGCGCCCAGGGACTTATCGGCCTTCTGACTTACGGCGCGGGCATGCTCGTAGGCAACTATGTGCTTGGCTGGTGGGGTGACCGCATCGGGCTCGACCCTTCAAACAAAGCCGGATGGACTGCCGACGCAGCCGAATTCTGGCTTCTCCCTGCAGGTATCGCCGTCCTCGTCGCTATCGTCTTCGCCATCGCATTCCGAGCTCCCAAAGCAGCTAAACCCACCTAATCTTGCCAACCCGCCTTTATGAAATTCCATTTTCTGCTTCCTGTCCTCGCTCTCGCCACCTTTTCGCAGGCCACTGAATTCCGCCCTCTTTTCAACGGAAAAGACCTCACCGGTTGGACGGGGGAAGGCTATGTTGTTGAGGACGGGGCCATCACCTGTACGCCGGCAGGGCGAGTCCTCTACACCAACGAGACGTTTACCGACTACACGCTCGAGTTCGAATTTCTCCTCACCCCTGCCGCCAACAACGGCCTTGGCATCCACTACCCCGGGAAAGGTGACGGAGCCTTCTCTGGAATGGAACTCCAGATCTTAGACAATTCTGCAGAGAAGTGGAAAGACCTGAAGGATTACCAATACCACGGCTCGCTCTACACCCTCGCGCCAGCTAAGAAAGAAGGACTCAAACCCGCTGGCGAATGGAACAGCCAGACGGTCACTGTCATGGGGCCGAAGGTGACTGTCGTGCTCAACGGAGTCACCATCCTCGAAGCGGATCTCGATGAACTCGAGAAATCCCACCAAGACCACCAAGGCGTGAAGCGCCGCGCGGGAAGCATCGCGTTTCTCGGCCACGGCGACAAAGTTTCATTCCGCAACATCCGCATCTCCGAGACCGTTCCCGCGGCGAAAGAACTCGAAGGTTTCGAGCCGCTTTTTGACGGCAAGACCCTAAGCGGATGGAAATACGAATCCGGCGATAAGGACACCTGGTTCGTCGCCGACGGAATCCTCCATCACACCGGAGAAGCCGGCACGACGAACGATCTCTGGACCGAGGAGGAGTTCAGCGATTTTACCTTGGTTCTCGACTGGCGCTGGTCCGGCCACGGCAAATTAAAAGCCCAGCCCATGGTGCTTCCCGATGGCAGCGACAAGCTCAATGCGGATGGCAAAAAGGAACTCGTCGAGATCGAAGAACTCGATAGTGGCATCTACCTTCGTGGAAACACCAAAAGCCAAGTGAATTTCTGGAACTGGACCGTCGGCTCCGGCGAGGTGTATGGCTATCGCACGGATGCCAAGCAATCCGCCGAAGTGAAAGCAGCCGTCACCCCGAAACGCAAAGCGGACCAACCTCTCGGTGAATGGAACCGCGCACTGATCACAGTGAAAGGCCAGCTACTTACCGTTGCCATCAATGGAGAGGTGGTCATCGAAAACGCCCTGCTCAACGAAATGCCTGAGAAGGGACCTATCGGTCTCCAGCACCACGGCCAAGCCATCGACTTCGCGAATATCCGGGTGAAGCGCGATTGATTTGCCAGGCTGGAAGCACGCGTGAAAGCGGAGCGACTCGCGATTATTGTTCTTGAGGTTTTTGAAAGATTACGTCCCCTCGGAGGATATATGGGTCATATGCAATATTCCCTCGCCCTGATTTTTTCGATTCTTCCGATCTCCTTCCTGACTGCTCAGGAATCCACACCGCCCGAAGTAGCACCCAATCCACCCGTCGTTGCTGCTCCTGAAATCCCAGTGGAAGCCAACCTAGGCACCCCCGCTCCCGTCTCAGGGAAAATCACCGATATCACTCTTTATCAAGGCACCGCCGTTGTTTCTCGCGTAGTAGAGGTCCCTGCCGGAAAGACAGGATCGTTCGAAATCGTGATCGGCCCACTTCCCTCCGCCACCGATGCCTCTTCCGTCCACGCAGACCAAGCGAATGGAGTTACTGTCCGATCGGTGGCCTGCCGCAGCCGTCCTCCTGAGGAAGCCGCCAAGCTTCAAGGCAGGGCGGGAGAAGTCGCCGAGGCGATCCAGGTTCTTGAGGTGAAAACCGCCGTCGCGCGAAACGAGATCGCCCTCCGTCGTATCCGTCAGGAATTTCTAAAAGATCTCCAAGGCTTCGTAGCACCTGCCGCCGCGCAGGAAATGACGCACGGAGTGATCCAGGCAAAGGAAATTGAGGCCGTTACCCAGATGCATTTCCGAGAGTATGAAAAAGCCTCGCAGGAAATCATGGAGCTGGATCTCCAGATCCAAGGCGATGCCAAGGTCCTCGCCCTCATGAAAAAGGAGCAGGCCACGCTCGCAGCCGGTCCGCCAGTCACCTACGACGCCATCGTCTATCTCGACAAGCCTGCCGCCGGTCCCGCCAGCATCAATCTCAATTATTTCGTCGGCGATTGTGGCTGGTTCCCGGTTTACAACGTTCGAGGTGACACGAAAGCCAAGGACGTCACCGTCGAGTTCAATGCCCTGATCCACCAGGTCAGCGGGGAGGACTGGAAAGACGTGAAAGTCGCGCTCTCTACCGCCTCGCCGAAAACGAGTGCCTACAATCCGCGCCTTTCCCCCCTGTATGTGGATGTAACTAAAAACGGTGGAAATGAGGCTCCCACCGCGAACGCCGAATCCTACAAGTCCGCGATGGAGAAAAGGAACGTCGCAATCAAATCCCAGTTCCGAGGCAAATCCACGGATGAGATCGCAAGTGAGAACTTCCGTGCCAACGACTCCGCCGCCAGCGTGCAGCTCATCGAGCTTTCCGAGCGCTTGAGCGAGCTTCGCCTGATGGATCAGGGCGGCGATGAGGACCTAAGCATCCGCTACGAGCTACCAACATCCATCAGCGTCGTCAGCCGCAGGGACGCCCAGATGGTGCCCGTCCTGCAGCACCAGTCACCGGCGAATTTCTACCACATCGCCGTGCCCATCCTCACCACCTCCGTGTTCCGCGAAGCTGAACTTGCCAATGCCACCGGTCGCGATCTTCTCGGCGGCCAGGTAAACGTCTTCCTCGATGGCGAATTCAAAGGTCGCACCGAAATTTCTAGCATTGCACGAGGTCGCACCTTCACCCTTGGCTTCGGAGTGGATGGCCAGGTGAAAGCCCGCCGCACCCTAGTGGACCGCCGCGAGGACGTGCAGGGCGGCAATCGCCAAGTATCCATCAGCTCAGAGGTCATCATCGACAATTTCAAAGAAGAGAAAGTCGCCCTCCGCCTCCGCGAGCGCATGCCGTTCATGGAGGATACCACAAACCTCCGTGTCTCCGTCGGAGAAATGAGCCAACCACTCAGCACAAACGCCGACTACCTTCGTTACGAAAAACCAAAAGGCATCCTGCGCTGGGACCTCGAGGTCCCACCAGGCTCCCTCGAGAAATCCACTTCACTGCGCTACACCTACTCTCTCGAGTTCGACAAAAGCCTCACACTCCGCGATATCAACAAGGAGCAAAAGCAGCGCGCTCAGCAGGAGTTCCTGCAAGAATACAAAAAGTAGTAGAGACCTTGGCCGGAGTCCCCAGCTACGCCCAGTTCCTGCCGCCCGTTTCCAGCTTGTCTCCACGTGAGAAATCCGGTGCAGTCTGGATATGCGATTGGAAAAGGCTGGAAAGATTTTTGCGGTTTGTTCGGCACTCGTCCTCGGTGGAGGCTACGTCGCCTACAGGTATTTTGAGCAGGTGGATCCCCCGAACGATCGGACAGAAAAGCCCTCGCTCCCAGTGGTCTTGCCTAGTTCCAAGAACCCCACCCGCGTGACCGTGTTGCCCAGCTCAAAGAGTATCGACGCGGTGTTTTCAAAGAGAACACCCATGCCAGATCGTTCTACGCTTCCGCCCCTTTCCATCGAGGACCCGTTTGCAAAAAAGGAGGAGAGATCTTTGTCACCAAGTTCCAAAATCGGCGCGATCCTGCGACCCGAGGATGCCGGAGTGATCAAGCGTGAGGAGGACGACCCGTTTTTCGAAAAGCAGCAACCCGCCCCGGCTGAAAATCCGCCGCCGCCATGAGCTTCTTTGCTTGGATCTTTTCCGTGGGAGGCAGCCTGCTGTTCCTCTGCTTGGTTTTCCGCCCGTTAGAAATGGCCTTTCCCGCACGCAAAGGCCAGCGCTTCTTTCGTCCGGAATGGTGGACGGATCTGTGCTTTTTCCTCGGCCAGTATGTGCTCTGGAGCGGTCTGGTGATCTGGCTCCTCTCGCTTTGCGGCGGATGGATCGATGGGTTCATGCCGGGAGATTTCCGGAGCGCTGTCGCATCCCAGCCATGGTGGTTGCAGGCAATCGAAGTCGTTCTTCTGAGTGATTTCCTAATCTATTGGGGCCACCGCCTTCAACACCGCGTGCCCCTTCTCTGGAGCTTCCACTCCATCCATCACAGCGCGGAGCATCTCGATTGGTTGGCGGCACATCGTGAGCATCCGCTGGATACCGTTTACACCATGGGACTCATCAACCTGCCCGCCTTCCTTCTCGGCTTCCCACTGGAAACACTTGCCGGACTGGCGGCCTTCCGTGGGATCTGGGCGATCTACATCCACTCGAACGTCCGCCTTCCCATCGGCCCGCTGCGTTGGTTCATCGGCGCACCGGAACTGCATCACTGGCACCACGACCGCGCTCGGGATGCTGGGAACTACGCGAACATTTCCCCGCTCATGGATCTCCTCTTCGGCACCTATCGCTGCCCACCCCACGAGCCAGAGGCTTTTGGGATCCACGAGAAAATTTCCCGCAACTACCTCGGGCAGATGCTGCATCCGTTTCGCTCCCGGAAGCGCTGACTCGGTGCCCGAGAGCGACATTTGGGCACTCGAGCGCGACATTCGGGCGGGCTGGAATCCTCCACGAAGGAGCTGGAGCCGGAGGCACCAGCGACATAACATCAGTTCTTTAAAGGCCAAAGGTCTGACTCCATCCCAGCCTAGGTCGCAGTGAAACGAGGCCTAGCGAACTCGCAGTTGGATTTTATCGAGGGCTGAAAGTCCGTCCGATCCGCTAGAGTTGTCCCGGCGGATGGAACGGGCTTTGAGCCCTCTCTATCCCTGCCGGGCACCAGACCTAGGGCTCCCGTTTCACTCCACCCTAGGCTGGGGTGGATTGCACCTGTGGTGCGGAAGAGGGGGAATTCATCGCCTCCCCCCGCTCTCCCATATTTCGGAAATATGAAGGTTTTTGCAGGTGGAGAGAAATGGAGAAGGGGACTGCTTCCCCTTTGCACAACCACGGCTGCACTTTGCCCTTCCCGTCCCGCCGGTGTTGGTTAGAACTAGGCACGCCAGATCTACAGACGCTTTCCTAATGCCTTCCGAAATCAGCTACCATGATATCCCCGAGCTGCCGAGTTCGGTTCTCAGGGAAGAGCACATCGAGGACGCATTCATTCAAAAGCTTGTTGCCCTCAAATACACCCACCGCCCGGACATCCGCGACCGCGCCGCGCTGGAGCGGAATTTCCGCGAAAAATTCGAGGCCCTAAACCGCGTCTATCTCACAGACGGTGAGTTCGCCCGCCTGCAGGATGAGATCGTCTATCCCGATGTCTTCACCGCCGCGAAAACCCTCCGCCAGATCAACTCCTTCACCCGCGACGACGGCACGCCGCTGAACTACACCCTCGTCAACATCAAGGACTGGTGCAAAAACGACTACGAGGTCGTCAACCAGCTCCGGATCAACACGGACAACAGCCATCACCGCTACGATGCCCTGATCCTCATCAACGGCATTCCCGTCGTGCAGATCGAGCTGAAAACCCTCGACATCCATCCGCGCCGCGCAATGGAGCAGATCGTCGATTACAAGAACGATCCCGGCAACGGCTACACCAAGACACTCCTCTGTTTTCTCCAGCTCTTCATCGTCAGCAACCGCAACAGCACCTACTACTTCGCCAACAACAACGCCCGCCACTTCGCCTTCAACGCCGACGAGCGCTTCCTGCCCATCTACCAGTTCGCCGATGAGGAGGACAGGAAGATCACCCACCTCGACGACTTCGCCGCTACGTTCCTCGTGAAATGCACGCTGGGCACCACCATCAGCCGCTACATGGTGCTCATCGCCAGTGAGCAGAAGCTCCTCATGATGCGCCCGTATCAGGTCTATCAGGTGAAAAACATCGTGCAGTGCATCCACGACAACTGCGGCAACGGCTACATCTGGAGCACCACCGGCAGCGGCAAGACCCTCACCTCCTTCAAAGCCTCCACCCTTCTCAAGGACAATCCCGACATCGAGAAATGCCTCTTCGTCGTGGACCGCAAGGACCTCGACCGCCAGACCCGCGAGGAGTTCAACAAGTTCCAGGAAGGCTGCGTCGAGGAAAACACCAACACCGCCGCCTCCCTCATTAGCATCGACGACCTCATCGCTGCTCAAAGCCAAAAGCTCTCCGCCCTCAAGACGCTAAAGAAAAGGCGGATGCAGCAGATTTTCCCATCCCCGGACGAACAGAACACTTTATGAAAGCCAGCGAAATCAATCTGAACCGTTTTCTCTCTCAAACCGACACCCAATTCGTTATTCCAGTCTATCAGCGGAACTACGACTGGACAGAATCGCAGTGTAAGCAGTTGCACACCGACATCGTCGCCGCCGGTTCCAGCGATAAAATTACTGCGCACTTCATTGGCAGCATTGTTTACATCCACGACGATGTTTATTCGGCCTCAGGCATCCGTGAACTCTCCATCATCGACGGACAACAACGGCTGACCACAATCACCCTGATCTACATCGCGATCTACCGCTTGCTGAAATCAATGGGCGGCGACAAACAAAAGCTGACGCGTATTCACGAGACCTACCTCATCAACAAGTTTGCCGCCGAAGAAGAAAAGTTGAAGCTACGCCCAACCGAGAACAATGACCGCGCGATCAAGCACCTGTTGTCAGGTGATGATGGGGATTCCTTCAACGGAGGCTATTCACGGATCATCAGCAATTTCCGTTTTTTCAGCAGCAATATCAACGAAGACAACATTGAGAACGTTCTCAATGGCTTGGGTAAATTGATGTTCGTGGAGGTATCCTTGGAGCGCGGCAAGGACGACGCACAGCGCATCTTTGAAAGCCTGAACTCCACCGGGCTGGAACTTTCCCAAGCCGATCTCATTCGAAATTTCATTCTAATGGGGCTAAGCCGGAAGAAGCAAAACGACATCTACGTCAAGTACTGGCAGAAGATCGAACTAAACGCCAAAGAACTCAGGACTAATCAAAGCCGCGTTTCCGACTTCATCCGGGACTACCTGACACTTAAAACCAAAAAGATACCGAACAAAAGTAGTGTCTATGCGCAATTCAAGGAGCGCTTCCCGGCCCTGCAGTACGAGGATCTGGAAACACTCTTGGAGGAGCTTAAAATCTTGTCCCGGCACTACCATAAATTCATCAACCCGGAGCAAGAGAGGGACACAGAGATCCGCAGGCAGCTTCACAATGTCGAGCAGTTGGAGATCAATGTCTCCTATCCCTTCCTATTGCAGGTCTTTTCGGATTGCGAGAATGAACTCATCAACAGGATCCAATTGCTGGGCGTCATGGAGCTGATCCAGAGCTTTGTCTGGCGTCGCTTCATTCTCGGGCTGCCGACGAATGCACTGAACAAGATTTTCATGCGGTTGTATGAGGATGTTGATTCTGGAGACTACGTTAACAGCATCGCACGTTCCCTGATGAAGAAGAAAGGCCCGCAGCGCTTCCCGAAGAACGCCGAAGTTGTTGCGACCGTCATTGAGAAGGACTTCTACAACATCAAACCGAAAAACCGCACCTACTTTCTGCAACGCTTGGAGAACCACAACAACAAGGAGACTGTGCAGTTGGATGGAAACAGCGACATCACCATTGAGCATATTTTCCCGCAAACCCCGGACGCCAAATGGAAGCACGATCTGAATGCGGAAGCATACCAAGGATTTGGCGATACCCATCTCCACACCATCGGCAATCTCACTCTTTCCGGCAACAACGGTAGTTTGGGCAACAAGTGTTTCGCTGAGAAAAAGCAGATGAACCACGACGCCAAGGAGCAAGGCTATGCGTTCAGCCGACTCTGGTTGAATCGCTACCTCAAGGACATCGATACCTGGAACCTCGAAACCTACCAAGAACGGTCCCGCCTGCTCAGCGAGCGAGTTCTGGACATCTGGCGCTACCCGGATATTGAGATTTCCGATGCCGCAACCAATGAGGAAGTCAGCATCTTTGAGGCGAAAGACCCCACTGGAAGAAAGTTAGAATGCGCCGTCTTTGCTGATGAGCGACGCGAGGTGACCACAGTTTCCGACCTCTACTTGCTGGTTATGCGTGAACTCTACGTTCGAAATCCCGAGCCTTTCTTCGCGTCGCCCCTGCGTGACCGGCTGCGTTTGTCGAAGAATGCGAGCGATTGCCGGAATGCAGTCGAACTGCACGAGGGCTACTTCATCGAGAGCAACCTTTCCAGCCTAGCCAAATTCGAACGCATTCAGGAGGCATTAACGCTGTTCGATGCCGAAGACGATCTTACCGTTCGCTACGCCAACTAGGACCGTAAAATTCAAGAGACGCCCGAAGAAGCGACCCACACCAATCAAAAGCCACCCTCACCAGCCTCGACGACCTCATAGCCGCGCAAACCCAAAAGCTCGCCGCCCTCAAGACCCACAAGAAAGGGCTGATGCAGCAGCTTTTCCCATCCCCGGAGGAAGAATGAAGGGTGGAACTTTCCGAAACCTGTCCCCATCATGAGCACGATGACTCCTAGCAATGACAAACAGTTCCCCCGTGGCGCGGAATGGGTACGCGTGGACTTCCATCTGCACACCAAGGCCGACAAGGAGTTCAAATATAGTGGAGAGGATGATCGTTACAATGGGGCGTATGTTGACGCACTTGCGGCAGCGGACATCCGCCTGGGCGTGATCGCCAATCACAACAAGTTCGATTTCGACGAGTTCAAATCGCTCCGCGCCACCGCGCGAAAGAAAAAAATCGGGCTATTGCCTGGTGTGGAGCTTTCCGTGAATGACGGCGCGAATGGGATTCACACGCTGGTCGTGTTCTCCGATGCGTGGCTGGAGAATGGCCAGGACCATATCAATCCCTTCCTAACGGTGGCGTTCGAAGGGAAAACCCAAGCCCAGTATCAGCAGGAGAATGGCCGGTCTACACTGTCGCTACTTGAGACCATCAAGAAGCTCGAAGGACATCACCGAGACCATCAACGGGATTTCTTTCTCATTTTCGCCCACGTGGAGCAACCCAGCGGACTTTGGCATGAACTGGACGGCGGGCGTATTCAGGATCTCGGGCAGAATGATTTCTTCCGCCAGCGGACCCTCGCTTTCCAAAAAGTCCGCACCCACGACGGCGCGGGCAAAGGCAAGCCGTGCCGAGTGTTGGCACAGCAGTGGCTGAAAAGCTGGTATCCCGCAGAAGTCGAGGGAAGCGACCCGAAGGCCATCGAAGAGATAGGAAAAGGCAAGGCCGGCTATCTCAAGCTCGGCGAGCTTTCGTTCGAAGCTGCGAAATTCGCGCTGTTCGATTACGCCCACCGGGTAAGCTCCGAACTGCCCGTTCCGCGTCAGGCCGTGCTTTTGCGCCAAGTGAGCTTCAACGGCGGCGCCTTGGATGGCCTGAATGTGCCACTTTCGCCATCACTGAATTGTCTGATCGGTCCGAGAGGAAACGGGAAGTCGGCGGTCATTGAATGCCTGCGACATGCCCTTGGCCTCAGTGAGGGAGCGGACAGCAATTATAAATCCGGGCTGGTTGAGCGAATGCTTTCTCCGGCAGGGAAGGTGGTGGTGGAGGCGGTGGACGAGTTCGGACGCGATGTTCGGATCGAGCGCGAGCGCACCGGACAGCCATCCGTGTATCTGGACGGCCAGTATCGCGACATTTCTCCGGGCTCGATTCTAAAGGACATCCTCTATTTCGGTCAGAAGGACTTGTCCGCCCGCTCGGAGTCATTTGACGAAAGTTTTCTCGACAAGTTGCTAGCGGATCGCCTCGATCCGAAACGGCAAGAAGAGGCGGCGCTGATCGAGGGCGTACGCCAAGCGGCTAGGCAACTGAAAGAGACCTTGGAAACCAGTGAGAAAATCGCCGCACTTCTGAAGGAGAAGAACGAGCTCGACGCACAACTACAGGTATTCACGGACAAGGGGGTGGACAAGAAACTGGCCGATATGACCCTCTTTGATGGGGACCGGCTGGCGATTGTGGCATGGCACCATGCGCTAAAGGAGCTTGGCACGAATATCAAGGAAGCGGCGGACTGGGATGAGGCGGATGCGACCTTCCCCGCATTGAAGTCAAAGCGGAGCGAACCCATCGCCGCCGACCTTGCTGCGGCAAAGGTGAAAAGCGACGAGGCAAAGACAACCGCACAAGCGGCGCTCCAGACCTTGCGGGAAGCGTTTACGACCGTAGGTGAGGCGATTCAGAAACTGGCACCGGTGCAGGAATCGATGAAGCAGGAGGTGGCTGAACTTCAGAAGACACTGAATGAACCCCAGCTAGACCTTGAACTGTTCAGAAAGAAGAAGTCGAGGCTGGATCAATTGGTGAAGCTGCTGGCGGCAGGTGCCCAACGCGCCAAGACCGAGCAAGCGGCGCGTGACCTGCTCGGAGCTGCGGTTAACAAGCTGCATGATTTTTGGAGGGAACGGTTCAAGGAGCGCGAAGACGAAGTGCGTCGCCTGGAGTTGGAACTCCCCGAGGAGATTCGACTTCAGACTGACTTCAAAGGCAAGCGCCAGGCTTTCGGCGAATTCCTTCGATCAAAGTTCCGCGGAAGTGGCCTGCAAGCGGCATCATACGAAACGCTGGAAGAGACGTTTATCGATGGCAGGGAGCTGTATCAGAGCCGCGCGGAACTTGAGTCCAAAGGCCTGAGCGAGAATGCGGCGATCAAAGTTCAAGCGACTCTGCTAGAGCACTTGGCGGACTTTCTGAGTTTCCGTACGCCGGATGAAACGGTTGTCCTTTTTCACCAGAAGGCGCTGGGTGAATACTCGCTGGGACAACGTGCTACAGTCATCCTCCATATCCTCATGCACCTTCAGCGATATCCGGTCATAATCATCGACCAGCCCGAAGACGATCTGGACAACGAGACCCTATACAGTCACTTCATTCGGCAACTGGTGGATCGTAAGGAGCTGACGCAGTTCATCTTCGCCACCCATAATCCCAATATCCCAGTGCTCGGCGATGCGGAACAGGCCATCGTTTGCCGAAAGGAAGCGGAAAGGTTTTCGTTCGACCACGGCAGCATCGACGCCAAGGACATTCAGCAACGCATCGTCACCGTGATGGAAGGTGGAGAAGACGCATTCCGGCGAAGAAAGGAAATTTATCAATTATGGAAGAGTTCGAACTAAGAGGCCAGATACTCCTAGGGGAAGACAGCACGCGGCAATTCAAGCGCGAGCCCTCTGCTGATGCCAAGATGGCGGGCGAGATTGTCGCTTTCGCTAACAGCGGCGGAGGGAGGATTTATGTCGGCGTCCAAAGGGATGGAACCATTGCCGGATTGACCGGCGAAGAGGCGGAGAAAGTCGGTGAGGACATGGCGAAAGTCGCATGGGACAGCGTTCGTCCGCCATTTTCCATTCTTTCGAGATCAATTCCTACGGGGGATGGAATCGTTGTCGTCATCGAGATCCCTGATGGAGCATCCAAGCCCTATTGTGACAACAAAGGCGTCTATTGGGTAAAGAATGGGCCGGACAAACGCCGTGTTCAAAGTCCCGAAGAGCTGGCGCGTCTGTTCCAATCTGGAGAAAAACTTTATGCGGAGAGTCAGGTGGTTGCGGCCTCTACTTTGGAAGACTTCGATAATGAGCGTTTCGCAAGATTCTACGAGGCGAAGTACTCCGAAACGCCGCCAAGCCGCAGCGAAGAAGGAGAAGCCTACCAAAGAACTTTGGAAAATCTTGAATTGGTCGATTCTGGCCGTGTGACGGTGGCCGGGTTGCTCCTTTTTGGAAGCCGCAAACGCCTTCCTGTTTTACTGCCGGAAATGAAGATTGACGCGGAATGGTTCAAGGGCACTGAACGCGCCTCGACCGAATGGTATGACCGGAGGAAGATCGAAGGCACTCTTTCCGATCAATTTGAAGAAGGGATGGGCTTTATAAAGCGTTGGAATTCTCGAATCCAAGGAGAGGGTTCGTTCAATCAGGCGGGAAAACTTGAAGTGCCTGAGATCGTTTTCGAGGAACTGCTTGTCAACGCGCTGATCCACCGTGACTACTTTATCAAGGATTCGATCAAGCTTTTCATCTTCGATGATCGCATCGAAATCCGCAGTCCGGGAAAACTGCCGAACAGCCTCACAGTCGATCAGATTCGAAGGGGCGTTCGGCGCAGCCGCAACGTTCTCCTGGCATCATTCGCGCCTGAGCTTCTGAATTTCCGGGGCATCGGCAGCGGTATTGTGCGAGCAATCAAAGCATGGCCTTGGATTACCTGGGTCAACGACACGGAAAGCGAAGAGGTGGTCGTGACGATCGGATTGAACCCAATCGTCCCTACGTCATGACCTACACCAACCAAAAGAAACTGGGCTCCACCCTCTGGAGTATCGCCGACCAACTGCGCGGGGCGATGGATGCGGATGACTTCCGCGACTACATGCTGTCCTTCCTTTTCCTGCGCTACCTCTCGGACAACTACGAGACGGCGGCGAAGAAGGAACTCGGAAAGGATTATCCCAAGGTTAAAGCGGACGACCGACGTGTGCCGCTTTCCCTATGGTATGCGAACAACCCGGATGATATCCCGGCCTTCGAGAAGCAGATGCGTCGCAAGGTGCATTACGTGATCCAGCCTCAACACCTCTGGAACAGCATCGCCGGGATGGCCCGCACCCAGAACCCCGAGCTGCTGAACACGCTCCAAGCCGGTTTCAAGTATATCCAGGACGAGTCCTTCGAGAGTGCTTTCGATGGCCTCTTCTCCGAGATCGATCTCGCGTCGCCAAAACTTGGCAAGACCTATCCTGACCGCAACGCCAAGCTCTGCACCATCATCCAGAAGATCGCCGAGGGGCTGAACGAGTTCTCCACGGACATCGACGCGCTGGGCGATGCCTATGAATACCTGATCGGGCAGTTTGCCGCCGGTTCCGGTAAGAAGGCGGGGGAGTTCTACACCCCGCAGCAGATTTCCGACATTCTCTCCACCATCGTCACGCTGGACAGCCAGGACCCGAAAACCGGCCCGAAGAAGCGGCTGGATAGCTTGCTCGACTTCGCGTGTGGATCCGGATCGCTTATCCTCAACGTCCGCAAGCGCATGGGGGCGCAAGGCATCGGCAAGACCTACGGGCAGGAAAAGAACATCACCACCTACAACCTCGCCCGCATGAACATGCTGCTGCACGGGGTAAAGGACACGGAGTTCGAGATCTTCCACGGCGACACCCTGACCAACGAGTGGGACATGCTGCGCGAGCTGAACCCGGCGAAGAAACCCAGCTTCGACGCCATCGTCGCAAATCCGCCCTTCAGCTACCGCTGGGAACCCACCGACGCCATGGGCGACGACGTGCGCTTCAAGAATCACGGCCTCGCCCCCAAATCCGCCGCCGACTTCGCCTTTCTCCTCCACGGCTTCCATTTCCTCAAAGACGAAGGCGTGATGGCCATCATCCTGCCGCATGGAGTGCTCTTCCGTGGCGGTGCCGAGGAACGCATCCGCACAAAGCTGCTCAAGGACGGCCACATCGACACCGTCATCGGCCTGCCCGCGAACCTCTTCTACTCCACCGGCATCCCCGTCTGCATCCTCGTGCTCAAGAAGTGCAAGAAGCCCGACGACGTCCTCTTCATCAACGCCGCCGAGCACTTCGAGAAAGGCAAACGCCAGAACCAACTCTCGGACAAGCACATCGCCAAGATCATCGACACCTACCAATACCGGAAGGAAGAGCCTCGCTACTCCCGCCGGGTGGAGATGGACGAGATCAAGAAGAACGACTTCAACCTGAACATCTCCCGCTACATCAGCACGGCGGTTGCGGAAGAGGAGATCGACTTAAAGGAGGTTCACAATGAACTAACCGCTGCAGAGAACGCCATCCGCGAGAAAACCAAGCTGCATAACAAGTTCCTCAAAGAGCTGGGCTTGCCGCCTTTGCCGTAAACGGGGTTCGAGGCCCGGGTTGCCGGGCAGCAGGATGCAGCCCCCCCTTGGGGAAGATCCGGGTTGCAAACCCCTTCTCCCTATTCACGCCTTCTCAAAAAACATCGTGAACTCCTGCCTGTTGTAGGTCAGGTGGGTGCGGGCGATGAGGGAGAAACCGTTGCTTTCCGCGATGGCGAGGATGTCGGCTTCTAGGGCATCGATCTCGGCGATGGTTTCCGCGCCTGTGGTTTTCAGGGTGAAAATGGCGAGCGCTCCGGGGTTAAGAAAATCTTTGAAGCGGGTGACGTTGGTGATGGCCTGGCGGGGTGGGCCGTTCATATCGGAGAGGATGGCATCGTAGCGGATGCCGCGCGGGGGGACGAATTCCGCGACGTCTTCTTTCAGGAACGAGAGATTCGTGTTCTTCGAAAGGCGGGGGTCGAGCGGTGCACGATCGATCGCGGAGACTTGGTATCCACGCTTGAGTAGCTCGGAAGTCATACCGCCGGGGCTGGCTCCAAGCTCCAGCCAATGGGAACCCTCGGGTGGGAGGGGGCGGTGCATAGAGAGGAAATGCAAGCCCTCGGCAATCTTCGCCCCGGCGCGACTGATGGTGTCGTCGCTGTTCTGGGAAATGAATTTCGTGCCGCCAGGATGGAGGCCACCGGCTTGATGAGGGGTGGAGATTCCTGCGTAGAGTCCTTCTTTTCCGATGAGGCAGAAAAGCGTTTCTGCTCCGGGATTCTGTTCTTCGGCAGATTTCGGTGAGCCTTCGGGCAGCTCGAACACTTGCAGAGCGCGACCCCGTAGATTCGAGGCGAGGGCTTTGTAGTATTGCTTGGGTGAGCCGGGATCGAGCCTGCCGACGAGGATGGTCTGCGGGTTGCGGCTCTCCAGTTTGTAGTAGAGCGACTGCGCGGCCTTCTCGATGAAGCTGTCCATTTTCTCCGGATTGCACGGCCATGAATGCCCGACTGGGATATGCCAGCGGATGAAACGAGCAGCTTGCGAATCCGTGATGGCCTCCGGCGTTTCCGTTTGGAAAACGTAATACTCGGAGCCGAGTTTCCGCACTGTTTGCGCTCCTAGAATTTCCATGATCTCCGGGATGAAACCGGAGAAGACTTCGGAGATGCGGACGAGGTGAGGGGACATGGGAGAAGTGCCGAATGATCAGTGATCAGTGATCAGTGGAAGACTCAGCTTGCTAGAGGGACACGCCGCCTGAAGGCAGCGCTCCGTTTGCTTGCTCTTCCTTGAGGTTTAAAGTTTAGAATTTAAAGTTTCATTTCCCACGGTTGCTCCGGTCCTCGCCCTTGATGCCTTTCGCGGCGCGCTTGCGGGCACCTTCGTCGAGGAGGCGCTTGCGGAGGCGGATGTTCTGCGGGGTGGCTTCGACGAGTTCATCGGCATCGATGTATTCGATGGCGCGCTCGAGGGAGAAGCGGAGCGGTGGAGAGAGCTTGGAGGTCTTGTCCTTTCCGGAGGAGCGCATGTTGTCGAGGTGCTTCTCTTTGACGGGGTTGACCGGCATGTCGCCGACGCGTGGATTTTCTCCAACCAACATGCCGCCGTAGATCGCGTCGTTCGCACCGACGAAGAGGACTCCCCGATCTTCGAGGGCTTGCAGGGAGTAGGTGGTGGCGACCCCGGAATCCATGGAAACGAGAGTTCCGGTGGTGCGGGTGACGATCTCGCCTGCGTGCGGGCCGTATTCCCTGAAGAGGTGGGACATGATGCCGTGGCCGGAGGTGAGGTTGACGATCTCCGTTTCGAAGCCGATGAGGCCACGGGTGGGGATGAGGGCGGTGATGAGGGTCTCTCCGGATGGCTCGGTCTCCATGTTCTCCATCATGCCCTTGCGGTTGATGAGGAGTTTCAGGATACCTTGGGCGTATTCGCCGGGCGACTCGACGTAGAGGGTCTCATAGGGTTCGAGGAGCTTGCCGCCTTCATCGCGGCGATAAATTACGGTTGGGCGGGAAACGCAGAGTTCGAATCCTTCGCGGCGCATGGTCTCGACAAGGACAGCGATCTGCATCGCGCCTCGGGCGGAGACATTGAAGACACCGGCTTGGTCCGTGTCCTCGACCTGGAGGGAGACGTTGGTCTTGATCTCGTGCATCAGGCGGTCGCGGATGGCACGGGAGGTGACATGTTTGCCTTCTTTGCCTGCGAGTGGGCCGTCGTTGATGGAGAACTCCATGGAAATGGTCGGCGGATCGATTTCCACGAAAGGAAGCGGTTCCTGCTCCTTGGTGGCGGCGAGGGTTTCGCCGATATCAATGTTCTCGATGCCTGCCGCGATGCCGACGATGCCGCCTGCGCCGCAACCTTCGGAGTCTTCCGTCGCTAGGCCGGAGTAGGTGAAGGTCTTCATGACCTTGGACTGCTGTTTGGTGCCGTCTTTGCGATGGAGCCAGATGGTATCGCCTTTTTTCACGGAGCCGCCGAGGACTTTTCCAACAGCCACACGGCCAACAAAGCTGTCCCACTCGATGTTCGAGACGAGCATGTGGAAAGGGGCTTCCGGATCTGCGGTTGGCTCAGGGATGAACTCGATGATTTTTTTAATCAGCGGGATGCAGTCCTTACGCTCGTCATCCGGATGGTCCATGAAGTAACCGTCACGAGCGGAGCCGTAGGAGAAGGGAGCCTCGAACTGCTCTTCGGTGGCATCAAGGTCGAGGAAAAGCTCCAAGACCTGGTCATGCACCTTGAGGGGATTGGAAAGGGGTCGGTCGATCTTGTTGACGACGACGATGGGCTTGAGCCCTTCCTGAAGGGCTTTGCGGAGGACGAAACGCGTCTGCGCCTGCGGGCCGCCCGCTGCATCGACGACGAGAAGCACGCCATCGACCATTTTCATGACGCGCTCGACCTCGGCTCCGAAATCGGCGTGGCCTGGGGTATCGACGATGTTGATGGTGTAGCCATCATAGAGAATGGCGGTGTTCTTCGCTTTGATCGTGATGCCTTTTTCCTTCTCAAGATCCATGGAGTCCATGGCACGCTCTTGGGTAGCTTGGTTTTCGCGATAGGTGCCGCCGGCTTGAAGGAGTTGGTCCACGAGGGTGGTTTTCCCATGGTCAACGTGGGCGATGATGGCGAGGTTACGGATCTTGAGTGACATAAAATTTTCGGCTCTTGGCTGCTTTGGGGGCGGGGCTATGGAGGGTTTTGCTGCGGATGGCAAGGCAGGAATGTCGATTTGATCGGCTAAATTGGCCGCGGGCGCCAAATGGGGAGGGATCCACGGTAGGAGGCAGTTGCACGCTTGCCGAATGCCGGGCGATTGGACATTCTGTTCGAGTAAATTCTAAAAACCCCAAGGTAGCCACCCATGAAATCCTCCTCCATTCAACTCAAAGTTATCGCCGGAACTCTCGGCATTCTCACTGTTTCCCAAGGCCACCGGCTCGCTGCGCAGACGCCATTGGGAGAATCGGGAACACCACTGGGCGAGTCTGGGACGCCACTTAGTGAGTCGGGAACGCCATTGGGAGAGTCTGGAACTCCACTGAGTGAATCCGGGACACCGCTCGGGCAGGAGGGCATTCCGATTGGTGAAGGTGCGGTGCCTCTTGCTGGACAGGGACGTCCGGTAGGGGAAGGCGCAACCCCAGTTGCCGAGGGAGGGACCCCACTCACGGAGGAAGGAACTCCGGTAGGAAAAGGAGGAATCCGGCTCGATGAAGAAGGGATCCCATTGGCTGAGGAGGGAACCCCGGTCGCGGAAGGGGGGACTCCGTTGGCTGAGGTAGGAACCCCGGCTGCGGAAGGGGGAATTCCATTGGCGCAAGAAGGATCTCCGCTTGCTCATCAAGGCATCCCCTTGGCCGACTATGGCACACCATCGGAACAAATGCAGGAGCAGCGGAGAAGGAACCGGGAGACGGCGATGAAAGACCCTAAAACCGCCGGCTTCTTTGGTGGGGATGCTGCAACTCGCCGGCAGAACGCTTCAAAGAACCTTGTCTCTGCGGTGAATGCGAAGCCCATCGAGGAATCTGTCTCGCAAGAAAATGCCGATGATCGCGAATGGTCACGCGGTGCTCAGGATTCGGCCAGATCCCGCCCTGAGGGTTTATTTTCCAAAGACTGGTGGGAAAAGCACCAGGACATCCTCCCGGCAGATGCCCAATATTACAAAACGAAAGCCGCCTACGCCTGGTGGGGTGGGGTGCCTTGGTCAGATATTGTCACCGCCCTTGGGATGCAAGATCTGACGGCCCCATTTAAATATAGCTCCGATCGTAACCTCGTTTTCAAAAACGACATGGTTTACGTGAATCGGCGGCCGGTGTCTTCGTATGACGATTACGTGCAATCCGCCCGCGAGTTGGCACAGCCCATCCCGCAACAGGCGGGCAAAAGCCAAGGCTGGTATCCGTTGGGCACCTTCGCCATTTCTTCTGATCCGAAAACGAAGGTGGCCACCCATGCCATCCAGTTGGCCATGGATAACCTCGGCAACATCGCAGGTGTCTGTGTGAATTGGCCCGAGGGCCAGGCTCTTCCCGTTCGTGGTTCGGTCGACCCAATTTCAAAGCGTGCCGCATTCAGCATCGGCGGGGTCAATACTGCTCTGGTTGATACCGGGATTGCCAACCTTACCGAGCCCTACACTCGCGTCTGGGCACATTTGTCCAACTCGCACAGCCAGACGTGGCTTTTGACTCGCCTCCGCGATGCAGAGTGAGCCTCTACCTCAAAATGCTCCGTTCAATTTCCTGCCGACCCAGAACAAGCCGAGCAGGAAAACAAGAACCGCAATCGTGGCCCAATGAGACCAGAGGGGGATGCGGTTCTCAAGCGGGCGCGGCTCCGGCAGGGCATCGACCTACTCGATCAGAAAGGTGAGTCGCCCGTTGAGGATGGCGTATGCAGCAGGCTCTTGAACTTTTTTCGACCGCATCACGATCCCGAGGCTTGAACGAATCATTGTCGTTGAATCAGAGCGATCGTAAAGTCACTCCTCCGCCGGGGAAACGGTTCCGAGAACCAGGATGTTACCGAAATTCGCTCCGGCGGAAAAAGTTTGCCCGCCACCATCCTCCACGTAGATGCGGAAGGTAATCCGGGAAAGGTTCCTGAATTTATCCTTTTCCAACACGATCCGCTGAGGGGAGAAGGAGTTCGCAGCAAAACGGAAGTTCTCCGGCGCGGTCAGCGAGGCTACGGCGCTTTCCGGTGATGAGAAGCCTGGGCCGAACATCAGCGGCAATGGAATGGAATGGCTGCCGCCCTTGCCACGGATCCCCATCGACGGGGCGCCCCTGCTGAACACATCTGCATCATCGAAGCTATACTGGGCGAGAATTCCCGAATCAAAGGCCTTTCGGAAGGCAGCCATCCCCGATGGGATGCGGGCAAGTCGGCCATCCGGCATCAGGCGGACGGATTGGGAGGTTTTCAGGCGCTCGGTCTCATCCGGGGCACTTTTTGAGAGCACGTTCACCTTGCCTTTTCCAACGCGTACCACCTCCGAGTCCTCCGATCCCGGAGAAGGAACTATGACGCCAAAGGAAGTTCCGAGGTCGGTGGAGTCAATCCCCGCTGTCCTCACGCGGAACCCCCTGCCTTTTTTACCTACTTCAATCCATGCGGAGCCGTGATCAAGATAGAGCAGCCCGTCGTCCTCGAAACGCACGAAAGAAGGAGCGGTGAGGAGCGTGACGACATCGTCCGGCAAGCTGATTCCCACGGTTCCTGTCTTTCGATTTATTTTTTTGAAAGCCGACTTCCCGACTTCAGGCTGAAAAGAGGTGAAATCGATTGGCTTTCGGAGGTGGAGATCCTATCGTCCCGGCATGTCCAAATTGTTGGTAGTACTACAGTTGGTTCTCATCCTTGGAATAGCGGACGGCCAGGAAAGCCAGGCCCGCGTGAAGATGCTGATCCTCTCTCCGGTGGAGCGGGAAATGGAGATTTCCCTGATCGCGGCGGATGGCGGAAAGATCAGCGATCCGGTTCTGACCGGGAATCTCGGACTGAGCGATTCCGTGGAGGTATCAGGCAGGGAAATTTCCCTGGCCATTTCCGCTCCGGCGGCCGAGTCCGGTTTTCTGAAAGTAGGTGAGGCTTCGCTACCCGAGGGGGGCACGGATTTCATCGTGCTGTTGGAGCCTGCCGGGGAGACGTTCAACACGCATGTGGTCAGCGGAAAAATGCCGGGCTTCGGGCGCGGTGACACCCTGTTTTTCAACGCGACGGACATGTCGCTAGGTGCGACTCTCGGCACGCGCAAGATTCTGGTGCCGCCACGCAAGCCTATCGCAAGCGGCCCATCGGCACAGGGGCGGGAATCCTGGTATCAGGTCACTTTCTATCAACCTGTGGAAGGCGGTAGCGTGCGGAAATTCGGAGACACCCGCTGGCCTTACCGGGATCATGCCCGCACCTACGTTTTCTTCTATCCGGACGGCCCGTTCAACGGCGTTTCCTACCACGTGGTGGACGAAATGATGCGTGAGGCGAACAACGAATAGTTTCCTGAAATCTCCCGCTTCCTCACCTCTCGAAAACCAGCGCGGAAAATTCAAACCGCTGTAAACGGCTAGGGAACCACAACTCCGCTGATCGTAATATTGTCAAACTGAACCGTGGTTCCGGGCAGGTTCGTCGTCATGAAGCGGAATGCTATCGAACTCGTGGTATCGGGCAGGGGTGCCAAACTGAAGCTAACGTTCCGGGCGAGTCGATCCTTGGTTCCATCCGGCAGGAGAGCCGTATTTGCAGAGCCCTGACCGAGGCGGAAAGTATTCCCGGCGGTCGCGAAATTATCGGTGCTATACCAGACCACGACACCACGATCGTTCCAGGTCGCGCCTTTCCTCATATCGAAGCTGAGGGTTTCGAGATCAAGCGTGTTGGAACCCAAGCCTGTAACGCTAAAACTGAAGTATTCCCTGCTGGACGGAATCCCGCCAGACGCTGCCACTGCTTCCGACCGGGTTTGCCCCCTATCGGCGCGGAAGTTCAAAAGATCGCCCGAGGAGGTGCCGGCCGAGGCTATGCCGGCGGTGACAATTCCCGAGCCATCAGGATTATTACCGCTGGAGGAATAAATATCGAAAAGGCCTCTCGGAGTTCCACCGAGCGTGTGACCCGGTGCGTTGGTGATATCGCTACTGGTTGTGCCGGGGGCTGTTGTCGTGGCCGTATAGGCACTGCTCCCACCGGGCACATCGAACGTGTATTGTGCAAGTATCCCGGCCTCGAAGGATTTCCTGAAATCAGCCGTCCCGGACGGGATGCGGGCAAGCCGTCCGTCCGGCATCAGGCGGACGGATTGGGAGGTCTTCAATGCCTCGGTTTTTCCCGGGAAACGCTTGGAGACCACATTCACTTTGCCTTTTTCCACATGAACCTCCTCCGCGTCCGTCGACCCCGTTGCCGGGACGATGACGCCGAATCGCGTTCCAAGATCCGTCGCCACTATTCCCGGAGTCTCTACTTGGAATCCGTGGCCTTTTTTCCCGACCACGATCCATGCTGATCCGTGGTCGAGATAGAGCAGGCCGTCGTCCTCGAAGCGCACAAGGGAAGGAGCCGTGAGAACCGCGGTTACGTCGTCCGGCAAACTGATCTCCAGAATCCCTTCCAAAATTTCGATGGAATCATTCTTGTGGAAAGTATCCCCGCGTACCCGGTCGCCGCCTTTGGACTGATGGTTGAAACTGGCACCGTGGGAGGCACGGAAGGTCGCCGGCTGGTCTTTTGCCGCGATCATGAAAAAGACGGTGGCGATCACTGCCAAACTGGCAACGGCGGCCATGGCCGGGATGTAGATGAGGCGGCGGGGGATGTGTCGAACACGACCAGAGGATGGTGATGCGGGGGAAAGCAGATTGCGGCTCCTTGCCTCCTGGCGCATGAATGCGGACATCTTCATGTGCTCAATGTAAATGGAGCGGGCTTCCCGATTGGTTTCAAGAAGCCTGACCAGGCGATCCGCTTCCGAATCCGGGAGACTTTGGTTCTCGTAGTTTTCAACGAGATCCCGGATTTCGTTTTCCGTCGGTTTCAGGTTCATGGGTGCTCCTCGGAATAGGTTTGTGCGACGCACTTTCGCAGGGCGGCGCGGAGTCGGTGAAGCTTGCTTTTAACAGCCTGTTCGGAAATCTTGGAAACCTCTGCGAAATCGCGCAGGGACATGCGGTTCCAATAGCGTTTCAAAAGCAGATCGCGATCCGAAGACGCGAGTTTTTGGAAACAAACCCTGAGAGCCGACTGGTATTTCAGGACGATTTCCGCGTCCTCTTCCGCAGTTTCCGCGGCGATGAGATCGAGCGCCGCATCGCTTAGGCGATCGGTCTTCCTCATGGCGAGACGCTTCCGGTAGGACATCACCTGGAAGCGGCAGACGGTGAGCGCCCATGCTTTGAAGTTCGTCCCTGGAACGAATTCCTCACGTTTCTTCCACAGGATGAGATTCGCCTCCTGGACAATGTCCTCTGCTTCCGAATAGTGGGGCATGAGCGACAGGACGTAGGAATGCAGCAGCGCCTGGTGCGATGTCAGCAGGGCTACGAAGTTCGTCTGGCTGTCATTTTCTGGAACGGACATGGAAGGAGCCTCACTGGTAGAGGAGGTGAAAGGAAGGCGGAAAGGATTCGGAAAAAGGTTATACAAAAAAAGGCCGGGTGCGCAAACACCCGACCCCATGAGAGGGAATTTCTCAATTTCTGCGCCGAAGCAGCAGGGCGAGCGCACCCAGGCTGCCTAGCAGCAGGTTTGTGGAGGGTTCGGGAACGATGCTGATCTGGGAGAAGCCGCCTCCGAAATCATCGATTTGGAAGCTGCCGCCTCCGGTGTTGTTCAGGATGCGCCCGGCATCGATCTGGCCTTGAGCATTGGTGGTGGAGCCAGCCAGCCTGAAGACGCCACCGGCATCCGTGAAGCGGATGGTTGCGTTGCTACTGACTGTACCCTCAAAGATACCGGCGCTTCCGACTTGAAGCGTTCCGACTCCGATGTTGATCCCGAAAGTTCCGCTGCCAAACCCTCCGATAGCGCTGTTGAGCTGGAGAGTACCCGTCTGGTTAAGGGTGACGGTGTTGCCTTTGAGATAGAGCGTAGGAGTAATCAGAAGCGTGTTTGTCGAAGCGATCACATATGTCTGGTTGCTCTGGACATTGAGGGTGCCACCGGAGAAAGTATTTGTCCCTGCACCGGCACTACTGAGTTTCCCAATGTTTGTAAACGTGCTGCCAGTGATGTTCCAGCCGGAGGTAAGGAAGGCGACATCATCAATGCTTCTGTTGCCGGAGAGATTGACGGTTGTAGGTCCGGCGTTGAACACGACGTCATCCGTGAAATCGCTGTTAGCAGGTGCGACGCCACCCTCCCAGTTTCCACCGTTTTGCCAGTTGTTGTTGGTGGCAAGGTCAGCGCCGTTCCAAGTAATTGTGGCAGCATTGGATTGTGTCGCAGCGAAACCCAGAAAGGCCGTGGACAGAAGAATTGGAAGGCGACACTGCGCACGGTAAGAAATTGCAGGATGGCTATTTTTCATGGATTTTGGTGTTGTTGTTCAGTTCTGCCCTCTAGAGGGGGCGGCTGGATCTTACTTATCGTAATGGTTCTGGATTCCCTGGAATTAGGGAGTTACTGAAGTGAATATCCCGATTCCGGAAAAGGTTCCGAAAAAAATTCGATTTATTTGCTTTTTCCCGTTTCGGCGCAGGTTCGGGGTTTCCGTGACTTGACCTTGCACCGGCAGCGAACGGAGCGCCTTATCTCCGCGACCTCTTCTTTTCCGCCTCCACGATCAGTTCGTCGAACCTTGCCGCGACGGTTTCCCCGCTCATGCCTTCGGGAAATTTCGCCACGTAAGACCGCTTCGGGTCGTCGGGTTCAGTGCGCCATTCCATTGTCGCGTTCTTGAAAATGTGGCTGTGTCCTTCCTTCGTCTCTTTGAAATAAGGTTCGAAACCTTTGACCGCCACATGCACCGCGATCAGATCCGCGCTGTGGTGGGTGGGCCCCTTCGCCCAACCGGATACCGCGAAAAACAGCTTGTAGGAATCATGCATCAGGCTGCCCTCAGGCAGATCCTTGATGAATGCCCGCCCGGTCATGATCATCCGTGAAAACTCCGCCCCGCCGGTATAGATGACAGGAGTCGGCCAGTCGTCGTTCACTTTTTTCACCGCCGCCGGATCGGGCAGGAAATTCCCCCAGCTCCCCGGCTTGCTCTGTTTCGGATAGGCTCCGCCCATGCAAACGTATTTGGAAACTTTCCCCGCCACCAGATCCATGCCGCTCAGCGGGCTGAATTCATCGCCTTCGCTATCCAATAGATCGGCCAGGTTGCTCAGGTAGCCGAGGGAAACCACGGTCACCGATCCGTCATCCGCCCCGGCGAGGATTTTCCGGTAGAGCGCCACCGAGTCCAACGCTTTGTCCCTGTCAAACGGCGCGGGGAATTTCTCCACCAGCATTCCCGTGTATTTTGACTCCCGCATCACGCCCTTTACCCGACGGACCCCGATGGGAATTTCCGGCCTCCCGAAGTAGGTGTTGAGCGAATGGACCGCTGCGGCAGACTTTTCGTGCAGGCCTGCGATTGCCACACCCAGGATTTCCACATCCCCTGAGTCCGCATAGGCATGCGCCAAGGCCAATGCCGCCACATCATCCACATCCGTATCGAAATCCGTATCAATGATCAGCTTCACCGGCTCCCCGCTCACTGCGGGTGAAATGAGAACTGAGATGAAAATCAGCAGGGCGCGGATATATCGTGAGGATCGTGGCAGGGGATTCATGGGCATAGGGGAAAGGAATTTCATACCAGGCCGTTTAGCCTTCCAGGCCGGCTATATGCGGTTTCGTGCTGGTTCCGAAGCTGTCGATCTCGATTCCCATGCGCTGGGCTACGGGAACGAATAGGTTGGAGAGTGGGGTGTTGTCCTTGGGATCGTGGGCGACGTAGGCGCCGTGTTTGAAACCTCCCCCCGCCATGATGGTCGGCAGATTGCGCCAGTCGTGCGCGGAAGCGTTTCCGAGATTCGAGCCGAAGACGATGGAGGTGTTGTCCAAGAGCCTGCGTCCGTTTTCCTGGATGGATTTGAGTTTGGCAAGAAATCCGTTGAAGGCGACGAACTCCGCTTCCTCCACGATTTTCAGCTCGTTGATCTTCTTCTCGTCCTTGCCATGATGGGAAAGGCCGTGCCAATCGGAATTCACGCCGGGCAGATTCGATGGGACGGAGCCAAGCGCGGCGATGTGGAAGGTCATCGTGCGGGTGGAATCGCTCTGGATGGCGAGCGCCATCATGTCATACATCAGTTTCTGCTTCGCGATGGTGTCATCCCTGTCCTCGATGTCTGCGGGAAGTTTCGCGTCTGTTTTGGGCTTGGGTTTCGTCACCCAGCCTTCGGATTGCTGGAGGCGCAGCTCGAGATCGCGGACGGAGGTGAGGTATTCGTCGAGCTTTTCCCGGTCGCGGTCGCAGAGGTCGGTGCCGAGGCGTTTCGCCTGGCCGAGGACGGTATCAAGGATGCTACGGCCAGTCCTGATCTGGCTCATTTCACTGGAGATTTCGGCCTCGGTTCCATCTACAAAGAGGGCTTTGAAAATTTTTGAAGGAGAGTTTTCCGAAGGGATGGACACGCCGCTGGAAGACCAGGACATGGAGCCATTGCCGCTGCTCAGGGCGAAGTAGGGGTAGCGTGTTTCGCGACCGATCTTGTCGGCGATGAGCTGGTCGAGGGAGATCGTGTTTCGGAATCCGGCGAGGCCGGGGCGGCGCGCGGCGGTGAGCCAGGTCATTTCCGAGGCGTGCCCGTCATTGCCCTGCTGATCCTGGTGGGAGAGTCCGGAGAAGAGCGTGAAATCCTCGCGGTGCTCTTTCAGCAGCTCGAGATAGGGCGTGAGCTTGTAGTCGCGCCCGGGTATTTCCGGGAAGAGATGCGGCCCGTGGAAACCGAGGCTGGCACAGATCGCCACGAAGCGGTGGGGCGAGGCGGTTTCGGTTCCACGGGCGAACGCGGGAACCATGGCATCCATGAATGGCAGGGAGATCGCGGTGCCGAGCCCTTTGAGGAAACGGCGTCTGTCCATGGCCGGGAGGTGGGAAAAATGCGGATTGTTCATTTCGAAAGGAAGATTTGGGATTCGGTTACAAGAAGGATGAGATCGCGGACGCCGTGGCCGCCGGGTTTCGATGCGGCGACGATACGCTCGATCTCGGCGCGGTCGGAAAAGCCCATTTCCCGACCCGTTGAAAACACCAGGAACTTGGTGATTAAGCTGCGGGCGAGCGTGTCGTCGTCCTCGGCCAGCATGTCGCGGAACTGGATGAAATTCTCAAACTTCCGTCCATCGGGGAGCTCCCCGCTGGCATCCACCGGCGCGCCTACGTAGGTATTATACACACGACCCTCGTGCTCCACCTTCACTTGCTCTCCACCGCCGCGAACGCGGAAATTCTCACGGAAGGAGCCGACGGGATCGAAGCTCTCCAGGGCGAACCCGGGCGGGTCGATCTTGCTGTGGCAGGAGTTGCAGGAGGTGGAGTCACGGTGTTTCGCAAGCAGATCGCGGAGGGTGGTCGCGCCGCGGATGTCCGGCTCCACCCCGGGTGTGCCTGGCGGCGGGGGCTGCGGGGTGAATCCAAGGATGCGCTCCAGCACCCAGACACCGCGCTTCACCGGGGAGGTGTTCGTGCCGTTCGCGGAAACTTTCAGAACGCTCGCCTGGCTGAGGAATCCGCCGCGCATGGAATTTTCCGGAAGCTCCACCTTCCGTATCTCCGGGCCTTCCACCCCGTCTATGCCGTAGTGCTCGGCGAGGCGGCTGTTGAGGAATGCGAAATCGGATTTCACCACGTGACGAACCGGGAGGTTTTCGCGGACAAGATGGCGGAAAAACGCGCGGGTTTCCCCGATGATGGATTTCTGGAGAAACACGTCGTATTCGAAATAAAGGTTGTCGTCCGGAGAGGTGGCGTCGATGTCGCGAAGGTTCAGCCAGGAGTCGGTGAAGTCGGTGACAAAACGTTCGAAGCGCGGATCGTTCATCAGCCGCTCGGCCTGCTGGCGGGTTTCGTTTTTAAGTTTTCCTGCGGCCGCGAGATCGAGCAGCTCCTCATCAGGAGTGGTGCGGTTGAGGAAATAGGAGAGGCGGCTGGCAATCGCATGATCGTCCAGCTTGCCGGGCTTTTCCCGGAGGAAGAGGAAATCCGGGGAAGTGAAAATGGCGATGGTCGCGGCGCGGAGAGCTTGTTCAAAGCTCTCGCCCCGACCGGTCTCCGATTTGAAAAGATCGAGGTAAGGGGTGAGTTCGGAATCCTCCACCGGGCGGCGGAAGGCCGTGGTGGCAATCCTGTTCAGCACTGGCGTGACATCCTGCCAACCCGCGATTTCAAACTTCGGTTCATACCACGATTCCGCTTTTTGCTTCGGGTTTTTCGGCTCGATTTCCGCGCGCTCCAGCCCGTCGAACATGAGCCGGTGCCCGGGGCTAGGCCACTCGTCGAGCAGCGGCCCCTCGATCTCCACGTCGAGGATGGCGACTCCCGGGCCCTTGTAGTTTTTCGCGGTGAGCTTCTTCAGCTCGTCGTCCTTGTCATGGATACCCCACGGCTCGATCGCGACCATGTGGCCTTTTTTGATCGTGGTGGTGATCTCTATCGTGGAAGGCCCGCCCATGGGGAAGGAACGGAAGGCGTAGATCGGTTTGGCGGCGCCTCTGTTCCACGTGCTGCCACCTATGGAAAACGTCACCGGTTTGTCGCTCTGGTGGTTGTATCCGGTGACCTTGATCCTGTATCGACCCGTCTCCTTCACATCGCTGCCCCGCAGGATTCCCTTGGGATAGCCGTGTTGTTTGTGGAAAACGACCGCCTTGTCCTCGTTGTAGCCCCAGACCTTGTTGAGAAAGACATTTTTCGCCTCTGCGTGGGTGTCGTAGCGCGGGTTGAGAGACACCGGCTCGGGGCGGGTCGTGGTTTTCGCCACCGAGGCATCGATCACCTGTCCCGCCGCTTCCATATATCGCTGCATCTGCACCACGGAAATCCCAAGCGACTCGCCAACCGTATCGAACTCGCCCGACCTCCCGTCGTCCGGCAAAAGCTCCGCGAGAGAAAGGTTTGTCCCGAAGATATCGTTGAGCGTGTTCTCGTATTCGATCCGGTTGAGCCTGCGCAGAACAGTCCCCTTGTGCGCGGCGTGGGTTTCGAAAAGTGACGGCTCCAGTGTTTTTTGGAACTTCGATAGTTCGCCCGCAAGAGGCCTGTGTTTTTTCTTCGGAGGCATTTCGCCGGACATCACCCGGTCGTAAACCAGCTCCCATTTCGCAAACGCCGCCTCGTCATCGAGATTTGTCGCCAATTTCTGGATATCGAATCCCCCTTTTGCCGCCCCGTCCCCGTGGCAGTCATAGCAATGGAACTCCACAAACTCTTCCAGCCCGTCCCGGAAAGGACTGGCGGAAAGGGAAACGGGGATCAGGAAGATGGATAGGATTCTCAATTGAAAGCGGAGTTAGTTGGAAAACCCGGAAGGGGCGCTGGATACGATCATGGGCGCGGCATCTTTCAGCCTCGCCGCCATCAGTGTTCCGATGGAGCGGTCATGACATGAATGACAGACAAGGCGGTAAAGCGGGCTGCCTGGAGGCTACCCTTTCTTATACAGAAATCGTGTCTTTTTGAATATCGTTTCAGCGCTTGCGGCGCATGAGGGCGAGTGCGCCGCAGACCCCTAAGAGGCTGAAAGCGGATGGTTCTGGAATCACCTCGCCGCTGACCGTGATATTGTCGAATTGAACCGTATTTCCACCTATGTTTGTCGTCATGAAGCGGAATCCGATCGACTCCGTGGTATCGGCAAGGGAGGCAAGACTGAAGCTCACGTTCCTGGCAAGCTGATTGCTGGTCGCGTTTGGAATCACGGCGGTATTTGCACCACCCGTGCCCAGACGGAAGGTATTTGCAGAGGTGGTGAAATCATCCGTGCTATACCACACGACGACTCCACGGTCATTGCCGTCTCCGCCTTTTCCCATATCGAAGCTGAGGGTTTCCAGATCAAGCGTATTCGAACCGACGGCCGAAAGGCTGAAGCTGAAGTACTCCCCACTGGTGGGGATACCTGCTGACGTCGCGGCGGCTTCGGACTGTGTCTGCCCCTGATTGGCGCGGAAGTTAAGAAGATTGCCCGAAGCAGTTCCACCGGAGGCAGTGCCCACAGTGGTGATTCCACTGCCATTCACATTGTTACCGCTGGAAGAGGTAGTGTTGAAAAGGCCAGCCGGACTGCCACCGAGAGTATTGGACGGCGAGTTGGCGATGTCGGCATTGGAGGTGCCGGGAGCGGTAGTGGTTGCCGCAAAGGCGCTACCCATGGCGGGATCGAAATTGTATTGAACCAGCGTGACTGCCTCGGCGCTACCGAGGGAAAGAATAATTGCTGAAGCGAGGAGTGACGTATTTAATTTCATTTGTTTTGTTTTGTTTTGTTTTGGAGATGGATTTAACGGGAAAGAGTGTGGCGGATGTTTCATTATCTGCGGAATTGATCGGATGTCGGGGGATGAGAATGGAGTGGGTTTCAGAGGATTTCCGAAGGACTGAGGTAACGAAAGGAAACGATTTCGAACCGACGGCCCATGGTTTTGTTGGCAGGGCTGGTGAGGTCTTTGGTGGCAATGTGGTTTTCATCAGCGGGATCTAGATAGTCGGGAGTGCGTTGCACCGTGGCCTCGCACCAAGCACGGGCCGAGACGTTTCCATCGGAATCATGGGCTTCCCCGTAGGCGCGGATGAGGAAGGTATCGCCACGCACTGCAAGCAGCGGCGCCATGGTTGTCAGGAGATCGCCCTGCTTCACGTAGCCGGGAATGCCTATGGATTTCGAGCCGTTTTCCGCCTCGGGAAACGCGAAATCCGCGCCTGCCTCGGTCGTAGTGCGTTCAGCCGATTTATAAGGCTCGTTGATATCCGTGGCGTCGATGGCTGCTTGGAGCGGGCCGACGAGTGCCTCATCCGTAGAGCCTTCCGGGCGGCGGTTGATGAAATCCGCTAGGGAGAGGAAGGGGCCGTATTGACGCACTTTGTTGACGGTTTCTTCGGCAAGCTCCTCGATCTGGAGATCTGTCAGGCTTCGGAAGCCAAGCCACTGGCTGGCTTCGAGCGGGTTGCCTGCCTGCTTTTCATCAATCTTCCCACCCGCCGCGCCAAGGAGCCCGGCTATGGGGGTGTCCGTGTCTGTGGTGAGAGTGGTGGGACGGCTTGGTGACAGGGGATCGAGAGTCGGAACTTCTGAATTCTTTAATCCCATCAGGAAAGATGTCCATGCCTTGACGGAAACGGAGTTCACGTTGAAAGCGCCATCGATCATCAGCATCGATGCGCTGAGGCGGTAGGGTTCATTGCCCGGAGCAGGCGCACTATCGGGGAACAGGGATTTTTCCGCTTCCTGGTAGGAATCCACGAAAGGCCGCATCCTCGGATTTGGCAGTGGCTCGCGATTTCCCACTGAGGGATCGGCGAAAGCCTTGAATGCGGCCTTCTGTTCGGCGAGCGCTCCCGATTCATTGTTGTTGGAAGTGGTCGTGACCGGTGAGATCGATGAAAAAAAGTAATCGTCCCATAATGCGAGGTTCGCCAGGTATGAATGATCCGCGACTTCATAGCGCCCCACTTGCCCACGCAGCTCGTCCTGCTCAAGGTAGGATGGGGCGAAGGAATTCGCTATCGGATGGGAGATGGCGGGATGAAGCATTCCCCGGCCTTTCGCCCCGAAGTTGGTCTGTCCGTTCGCGATGGAGTTCTGGAGCGCACCGAGCGAAAAGATCGGGGCGAATGGAATGGAATGGGTGACAATATAGGACGTTCCATATTTGGCACTCAGATCGCCCCCGTAGTATCCCAGGCCGGTTCCGGTCACGTCAACTGGTGCGCCGCCTCCACCTCCGGGTCGGCGTATCCCGATCTGAGTTGGCATCATCGCAATCGTTTCCCGCTGCCCTTCGCCGACGTTGTAGTTCCGCACTTTCGGGTTCATGCGGAGGAACGGCTTCGACGTGTGGCGGATGCCCGTGTAGCCTTGCGGACCACCTTTGAAATTGGAATCGAACTCTGTGCGCACGCCATGGCTGAGAACGACGAGAGGCCATTTTCTGGCACTTAAGTCCGAACCGGCGGAAACCTCGATATCTGATACGAGGCGGCTGTAGCTTTCCAGCGCCGGAAGACCGGGGAACACCCAGTCCAACTGCGTAGCGTTCACCTCGCCGCCGGAGTCCCCGGATTTGCTGACGGCGAAGACACCCACATATTCAGTGGTGGCCGCACCTTCCGGAGTGCCCTCGCCAACGGTGTGGTTCACATGGGTGATATTGAAATCGGTTACCTTCTTATTTGCGGTTATGGAGTATGTCAGTTTGTCGGTTGCCTTCGGCTTTGGGATGTTATTTGGAATTGGGATCGGGAACTTGAAGCCGGAGACGTTGTCCCAGCCAAGTTTTCCGTTGACCACTCTCGCATTCGCCTTCTCCTTGAGCACCGAGTTCGGCCCCTGGGAAATGACCTGGACTTCGCCGGGGCGCATGACGAGATTCTGAGAACGTCCGATCTGAAGATTGGTCAAATCGCCGTTGTTGATAATCTCGTCGAGTTGGGGGTTGATTTCGTTATCCCCGATTTTCAGGTTCAGGGTGTAGGGCATGCCCCAGAACTTGATCGCGTTGTAGCCGCTGCGGGGAATGTTGTAAGTGATGTTGAAGGGATTCCAGAAAGTGGCGATCGGATCGAACACCAGGAAGAGCTTGTAGGTTTCGTTCCCCGCGCTGTCGGTTTGTTTCTCCGAAATCAGGGAGTACACGAAGCGTGTCTCGAGTTTCGTCAGGAATGTGTAGTTGTAGAAAATGTCGGCGGCGGCGGCGGCGGAGTTGGCACTTTGCAACAAATACGGAGTCGAGGCGGGAAAGCTCCCTCCGTCCGCATGGTTCGGCGGTCCCTGTTTGATTTCTCCCCAGAGATTGTAATAAAGCCAAAGCTCACGGAGGTTGATTCCCTCCTCGCCCCCGGCTGTATATAGTGCGGGGAGGAGGTTTCCGCTGTTGGCTTCCGCCCATGGCCTCTCCAAAAGGAAGCTGAGATCCTTGCGCAGCCCTCCGTTACGGACGTTCGTGAGCAGGCCGGAGGATTCAGTAGTGGCGTCGTGGATCAGCTCGTCCGATCCGTCCCCACCGAGAAAATCCGTGGATGAGATGGTCACCATCTTTTCAACCTGCGGATTGGAATCGGAACCTTGCCCGAGAAAGACGGAGTGGTTGGACCGGGGCGTCGCCTGTAGGCGGGCAATGGCTTCGATCCCGTTTCCCGGATTTGATTTTACCCCGGAAAGCTTCGCTTTGGTATTCTGGTCGGCCACCCACCACGCATATGCCCCGTTCGGAGTGGGGATGAGTCCCGCCTCCACTGCATCAGAGGCTGCGTTCGCTGTGGTGAGGGCGACGGTGGTCGCTGAGGGTCTGGTAGCGGTTTTTGCCGAATCTTCCGTGGAGACGACTCCTTCATCACCGGAGATCAACCAGCGGCGGAAGTTGGGAGTTGGGCGTTCTTCGACAAGTGCTGATCCGGCATCCTCAGTCCAAGAATCATAAACTCCAGTCCAGTTCGCCGAAGCCGATTTGCTGCTACCGGGAAGCGCCTGCCCCCCCGGAGCGGAAATACGGCGGTCGGGTCCCATCTGCATCTGGAGCTCGTTCAGAGCCATCTTCAGGGCGAGCCGTGCGTTGTTTTGCGCCTTGGAAAGGGTATCCCCGCTCGTTGTTCTCCTTATCTCGATGACGGAAAGGGAAAGCATCCCGACCGCGAGTATTGACAGAAGCACCATCAGGGTGAGTGTCACCACGAGCGCGAAGCCAGGCGGGTGGATTCGGTTGTATTGGGTTTTCATTCGGCGGTAGATGTTGGGGAGGGAAAAAATCGCCTCCTGCACAATACCAATATCTGTATTTACCATATGGTTACGAACTTTCTGCAAATTTTTGGAAAAAAGACGCTGAAATTCATGCCCCTCACGAAAACAACACCAACTGAGGCGCTTGTCCGCCTCACCCCGCCTACCGCCCCGTTAAGTTCGGAAAACGCGCGTTAGAGCTTCCGTCCGAACTGGAAAAATCCGGGTAGGACGGTAAAAGAGCCAATATAGTCCAGTGCGACCACTTGGGCAAACAACCTTTGAAGGGGAGCGGTTCCGGAAGGGTGCAAATTTCCTTATTCAGATCCATCGCGCTAAAAAAAGCGAAAAATCGGAACCGAATGTTTTGTGAGGCTATTTCTACTGCACAGTATGAAACTGTTTTTCAGCTAATGACCTATTCTGACAATGCTATTCAAATGCGATTATTAGGACTTTTCCGAAGTGGTGTTACTGACAGCCATTTTGTCGAACACGTCATCTCGTGCCGCCTCTGGATTCTCGAATATTTAAACCATTTACCTGATAGAAATTGATTCGAATAAAAAAATAAAAAACAAATGAAAAAACCCAAAAACCTATATCGAAAAACCACGACGGCCTGTTCATTAATAATACTTTCCCTATCAAGCCATCTCGTGCAGGCGCAGTCACCGCCCATTCCCGGCGCCTGGACGCTGGAATTTGAAGACAACTTCGTTGGCAACGATCTGGATGGAAACAAATGGCGGGTGGGAGGACACTACGCCGGTATTGCCGGTGCAGCGGCGAACGTGCCGGAGCAGATCTCCGTGGGTGGTGGAGCACTACGGATTACCGCTAGTACGGCGGATGGGTCGTTCTCCGGATCGAACAAAAATTACTCATCCGGAGAGGTCAGCACGTTCGGAAACTTTCGTCAGAAAGAGGGCTACTGGGAGGCGCGAATCAAATATCCGGCGGTTCAGGGACTGTGGCCTGCCTTCTGGCTGATGCCAGACCGTGCCGATTACGGCTGGAGCGGGAACTACTATCGGTCGTGTATCAAATTCAATCTCACCGGGGTAAATCCGGGTTCCATTTCCAGCGCCGAGCTCAGACTGAAGCCATCAAGCGTTCAAAGCGGCGGGGAGCATAATCTTCTTGTGATGGGAGCATCGGATGACTCCTGGACTGAGACCGGTGTGAACTGGAACAACATGCCTACACCCGATCCTCTCTTTCTCGCACAACGCTACAACAATCTTACCGCAGGCAGTACCATATCGCTTGATGTTAAGAACTTCGTTACCGAGGAGATGAATGGCGATAAAATCCTCACGTTTGTCCTAACGGATAGCTACATGCGTGACAAGAAAATCACTTTCCACAGTAGTGAAGCGAGTAATTCTTCGGATCGGCCGAGTCTGGTCATTAACGGGCAGACGTATTATGCCAACGCGGATGCGAGCGTGCGAAAGTCAGAGCCAACCAACAATATCAATTCAGCGGAGCTCAGCGTTGAAGACGGCTGGGGCAATACTGCCGACACTTACAACGGTGGCATGGAAATCGATATCATGGAATCACTGGGAAAATGGGGTGCAAACCAGACCCAGCACGCGCTGCACTGGGATGGATACGGCGGGAGCCACCAATACGCGGACTCGGGGCGTGAAAGCTACCCCGGAACTAGCGACGGATACCACACCTACGGGCTGTATTGGGCGGATGGAGCCTATGAGTTCTACATTGACGGCATCAAAACCTGGCAGTGGACGAACTCCCGCGCAATGTCCGTCCCAGCCTACTTGCTTCTGTCGCTGCAACTCGGCGGTTGGGATAACAACAATCCCGGCTCGCAGGTGGAGGGGCAGGTTATGCTGGTGGATTACGTCCGGGTCTGGAGTGGAACCAAATCCGCAGGAGGCGGCCTACCTACCGCAGGAAATTACCGTATCAAAAACAAGCACAGCAGCCTTTTTCTCCGCCCGAAAAATTCAGGGACAGGGGAAGAAGTCCCCATCATCCAGTGGACGGACGAGCCCACATACAATAGTGAAAAGTGGGAGGTCATCGACGTCGGTGGCGGATACTATGCGATTGAGAACATCCACACCAGGAAAGCCATGCTTCCGCTCGGCGGCTCCACGAGTAACAACGCGAGCGTGGTTCAAAAAACCTACAGCGGCTGGGATTCCCAGCGCTGGCAGTTCTTGGACTCGGGCGATGGCTACGTGCGAATCAAGAGCAAGCGCAGTGGCTTGTATCTCAGGCCAGAAAGCGGAAGCACCTCCACCAACGCATATATCGTCCAGCACGATTTCAATGCTAGCTGGTCTTCGCTGAAATGGACTTTTGAAGAGCAGTGAGAACGAAGCTTGAAACAGAATGAAAATCCCCAATCACAGGAATTCAAAGCGTCTGTTAACAATGCTGGCCGCCGCCGCGATTCTCGCGGCGGCGGTTATGTTCATTTGGGTATTCCGGCTTGATGAAGAATCGAAAACCAGCGCAGTTGCAGGTTTCAATGACCGTTCAACGGAAAACAGCAGTGCTACCAAAAGTTCTCGAATCAGGAACAACTCCCCCCAAACGCATAAACAACAGGAACTCCGCAAGATCCTGACGATTCGCGACCCTCAGGAATGCTTAAATGCCTTCGTCCCTATGCTTGAACGGTTGGATAAAAACAATGTGCGGGAAATTGTCGATACACTCGAAACATACCGCCCTCCAGATCCGGAAAATGCCGGTCTTTACACCGCTCTGTTGAGCAAGTGGGCAAGCTTTGCAGGAGATGATGCCATGGACTACGCAATGACCTCACTGGACGGGGATGTGCGGCTGGATGCGGGCACGGCCGCCGCCATGGAATGGGCAGCTACCGATTTATCGGCTGCTGCCAGATTTGTGAGTGATATGCCCGATGCCTATGGCAAGGATTACATTGTTTATGCCTTTGTTGCCCCTTTCGTAGATGAGGATCCTCAAACGGCTATGAACTGGGTGGATCAGCTTCCTTCTGCAGTTCGCGAAACTGCAGCCAACCATGGCATCCGACGGTGGCTAGAGCGGGACAGTGCAGCAGCCAGCGAATGGGTCGTCGATCAAACCGCCACAGGAGTCCCCACCGTCATGCTGCAGCAAACCGCGATCCATCTGGCCCAGAAGGATCTGGATTTGGCAGACCGTTTCATCACAAACCTGCCAAACTCCAACTCACAGATTGTGGCCATGTCCAGCGTGGTGGATTGGCTGGCTTTGGACGACTCCAGTGGTGTGGCTGACTGGTTGAATGAATTCGACAACAGCTTGGCAATCGATCCGGTTTTCGAATCGTTTGTGACACAAATCTTGCCGGTTGATCCGAATAGCGCACTGACCTGGGCGGAAGCAATTACAGACGAAAGAACACGCCAGCGTCTCACGACGGAAATTCACAGACAAACCGGGACCGGGTCCGAGATTCAACATTAAGACCCCTGTAGCCATTAAAATGGAATCCGAGGGGGTGAATTCTTGTCGGAGTTCTCGGGTCCTCGCTTTTCAGAGATCGTCCGAGTCGAAACCAGGACCCGTAGCAATCAAGGCCCACGATCAAGTTCATTCGCCGGCACTGTGGGGAATCCGATAAATTTTCTGCCGAAGCGAAAATATCCTGGCATCAAGGGGGCTTAAAACGCGCCGTTCAGTTTCCTGCCAACCCAGAAGACTACAAGGAGAACGATAAGCACGGCAACCGTGGCCCAATGAGACCAGAGAGGGATGCGGTTCTCAAGCGGGCGCGGCTCCGGCAGGGCGTCGATTTCGCGGATAAGATCGGGGAGCTGGCTCGGGAGGATGCTGCGACCTCGGGAAACTTTCGCGATCTCTTCAAGAACATCCGGGCGGGCGGGTTGGCCTGTCTTTTCAATATCCGTTCCTTGGGCGAGGATGGTGGTTTCCGTGGGCAAATCGCTCGCACCGGAGGCGGTGGCTCGCAGTTTCCACGCACCTGGGAGGCCGACCTTGAATCGCCCCGTGAAAGCGCCCCATTCTGATTCGTTTTTCTGAAGCTCGATCCGCTCAGATTTTCCATCCGGGGATGTGATATCAACGGATACGGAGCCGTCTTTGAGGGGGGCGCCGTTGGCATCGAAGGCATTTGCGTTGAGGGTGACGGTTGCTCCCGGTTCGGGCCTCTCGGGTGTGTAGAAAAGTCGGACTCGCTGGCCAGCGGCCATGTTTCGCTGATAACTCATCCAGCGTGCGACTTGGCCCCAGAATCGGTAGTGGTAGAGGTCTTCCACGCCGCGCCGCCAGCGCCAGGCGGAGTCGATACCCATGAAAAGCACTTTGCCGCTGCCCGCCGCCTTCGTGACCATCAGCGGAACCGGGCCATAGGGGCCACGGCGGTTTGCGTGAACTGCCAAGACCTCGGTGCCTCCCTTCGCGCGGACCACCGGGGCATGCCAGAAAAAGCCCGGCAGCCTGCGCCAAATCTCGGGATTTTCCTCCTCGGAATCCCCCAGCATGGTGAGTAGCGAGGCACGGCCTTCCGTGGTGAGATTCAGCGGTGTGGCCAAGGTCTCGGAAAGACCTTCCTTTTCCTTGTCATCGAGAATCACTGGGATCAAATCCGACAGGCCCGTTTCCAGAAGCGAGAACTGGTTGCCCTGCGGCCCGGGCATGAACACCACACCGGACGCTTGGTTTTCCACTAGGCCCTTGATCTGCTCCGCCTGTTCTGCCGTGAGTTGTCCCTCTCCCACGCCGACATCGCCGATGAAAATGACATCGTATTTCGCCAGCTCATCCAGACTCTGAGGAAATTGCGAGATGTAGTCCTTCCCCTCCGCGATCCCAAGCTCCGGCCTCATCAGAAGACAGGAAAGCTCGACTCCAGGATCCCGCTGCAGCGCGTTTCTCAGGAAACGGTATTCCCAGCGCGGAAGCGTTTCCACGATCAGCACGCGCAGCTTCTCGGGCCGACCTGAGATCGTGAATTTTCGTGAGTTATTTGAGGAAACTAGCTCCCCGTCCTCCACGGGGATCGACAAGGTGAGTGTCGAGGAACCCTCACTTTCCAGCCGCCAAAGAATCGAGTCATAAGTTTCCGTGTTCGGCGCGAGCACGATGTTTTTCGTTCTCTCCCGTCCGCTTTCGTCACGCAAGCGAACAATCGTCCGCACCTGCCTATCAAGTGAAGAGCGGATGGTGAAAGGAATCTGTACATTTTCCGCAACAATCCCGTAGGTCGGCGCGGTGACTGTGAGTAAATCGAGATCCGGTAGGCGCGTTTCACTACCCACGGGGATCGTGAAAATAGGGACTCCGCGAAGTCGATATTTCTGCGCGGCTCCCACCGGTGGAGGCCCGATGTTGTAGTCGCCATCGCTCAGCATCACGACCGCCCGCACGTTGTTTTCCTTTTCTAGCAGCTCTGAGAGGGGAGTATCGAGATCCGTGCCGGAGAGACCAGTTTCCTCGGGGGTGGCAAAAGGAACGGATACGAGATCGTTGGCCCCGTCCGATCTCAAAGGTGTCCATAGATCTGCAGCGAGCGCCTTTTCCACCCAATCAGCTCGTGAAACCACTTCGTCAGACTCATCGGAAAACTCGGGAGGAAGGACCGCGTCGAGAGTTTCCATCGACCTAGAGTTATCCCAAAGGATGGCGATTTTCGGTTTCGTCGTCGGATTGATGACCGTGCGCCACTCGGGTTGCCACAAAAGACCGACGACCAGTAACGCGATGAAAAACCTCAACGCCTCAAGCGCCGCGGTCCGGCCAGGATGCGGACTCCTTTTACAAGAAACGAAGCAAAGCAACGCCACCCCAGCCAGTGCAATAATGCCAAGCCAGAGGGTCAGGGGTGTGGGATTGAAATGGAGCAAGGGGAGTGCGCGTGCGGGTGTTGCCTATGATCTAGTCGAAAAAACGTGACCCCGAAACTCAAAACTCCTGCCTCAGTCCATTCCGCAGCACTTCTACTGCGAAACGGATTTCCTGCTCGGTCACGGAAAACGGCGGAGTCAGCGCCAGGACGTCACCCTCCGGTCCATCTGGGAGCGCAATCACGCCCGAGCGTAGCATGTGTTTCACCGCCTCAAGGACGCGCTCTCCGCTATCAGCTTCCACCCCCATCATCAGTCCCCGCCCTCGGATTTCTTTTACAAAAAGAAGATCCTCCAGCCCCCGCAGCGATTTCTCCAAGGCCGTCGCCGCGCCAGCAACCATCCCCTCGGTTTCCGGTTCGCGATATCTTCTCAAGGCCTCAATCGCCATCGCGCAGCCCACTGGATTTCCAAGGAAAGTGCTCGTGTGCAGCGCCTCGCCCATGCTCGGTGGCCACGCATCCATCACCTCGCCCCTACCGATGCACACGGAAATAGGAAATCCGCCGCTCAAAGCTTTCCCGAGACAAATCAGATCGGGCACCACTTCCTCCCACTCGCATGCAAACATTTTCCCCGTCCGCCAGAAGCCCGTGTAGATCTCGTCGAAAATCAGCACCGCGCCCACAGTGTCGCACCATTCCCTCAGGATTTTGAGGAAACCTTCCGGAGGCACCACGATCCCGCCTCGCCCTTGGATCGGCTCCACCACCACTGCCCCGATCTCCAGTCCATTCACCTTCCAGAGTGCATCGGAAAATTTCTCCAGTTCTTCTTCCGTCCGAGGAAATACAAGACGCTCTGTTACTTGAGCGATTTGTCCCTCGAACGGTTCCCGAAACCATCCAATTCCCTGACCCAGCAACGCCCCATAGCCAAGCCCGTGATACCCGCCCTCGAAGGAAAGAATCCCGTTTCGCCCTGTCGCCAGCACAGCCGTCTTCAGCGCCGCTTCCACCGCCTCGAAGCCCGAATTCCCAAACAAGCATTTCCCTTTTTCTCCCACCCATTTCTCGAAAGTGATCTCAGAGAGCGCCTCACAAAGCTCCACCTTCACCCGTGCCGGATGCACATCTCCCATCGCATGCATCAGCGAGGAACTTTGCTCCCGCAGCGCATCCCCAGTGAAGCCATACCCCAGCCCCGCAACGCCGAACCCGCTCGTCATATCCAGAAACCGGTTCCCGTCCACATCCCACACATTCGCCCCCTCCGCCTTTTCCCAGAAGATCGGCCAGTCTTCGCAAAGGAAAGTCGTGTTCCGGCACTCCACCTCCGCAAGCCTAGATGCCCATTTCATGGACTTCACTCCAGGCACTTTTGTGAAAACTTCAGGAAGCATGGGCGAGGCTAGCTGCCCTTGCACACGTTTCCAGTCCTTTCACGCTTTCTTAAGTCGGATCGGTCCCTTCGCCATGGATGGATCGATCACACGCCCCTTTTGCAAAATTTCAACCTCACCCTGATCCACGAGCCACCGCGCCGCCCTCCGCACCTCCTCCATTTTCTCCTTCCACCCGTCTTCTGTGAAAAATGCCCGCGCCACTTCGCTCGGACAGATGGTCGAGTCTCGCGATCGTTTCCCCAAAAGCTCAAGAATCGCCTTCTCAAGATCATTTCCCTCACTCGAAACCTTCTCTTTTCGACACCCCGCCGAGCAATATTTCACTTCCTCCCAACAATTCTCCCACTTCTTCCGCCAAGTGATCACCCGCCCGCAGCTTGCACAGATCTTCGTATCTTTGTTCATAGGAAAAAAACCGGATGCGGCTCCGTGAACCCGCCCTAACATGTCTCCATGGACGAGCAGCAGCACAACCAAATCATCCGCATGGCATGGGAGGATCGCTGCACCTTCGATGAGATCAAGGAAAAGACCGGTTTCGCCGAAGCCGATGTCATCAAGCTCATGCGCAAGGAAATGAAGCCCTCCAGCTTCCGCATGTGGCGCAAACGGGTTACAGGTCGGGTCACGAAGCACCGCAAGTTGTTCAAAGTAAAGCAATCCACGATTAAACGGAAGAAAGTTCCCGTGCCCGAAACAAATTTGGTTTGGAACGAAAGCAACGTCATTGATGAAAATGATTTGAAGTGAAAAGTTGGAAATATCAACAGGTTGAATTCCGTTGGTTTCTCGCTGCCCGCATCTTCCTTGGCGTTTGAAATTTAAAGAATAGGGTTTCGGAAGTGATCGCCCGCGTCCTCATCGACGGCCCTTCCGAGCTTGTTTTCGACTACGCCATCCCCGCCGACCTACCCGTCGTCGAGGGTTGCCGCGTGCGCGTGCCTATCCGGCAGAAAACTACCTCCGGGACGGTTCTCTCCCTCATCCCTCCGCCGGAGCAGAGTGAGTTCGCCATGCGTGAGGTGAAATCCCTCATCGATCCCGAGCCTCTCATCACCCCGACTTTGCTGAAAATTGCCCGCTGGATTTCCAATTACTACGGATCCAGTATCGAGAGCGTCATCCGCTCCATCCTCCCTGAAGCCGTCCGCACCGAAGACAATTCCGCCAAAACCCGACGCATCGCAACCGCAGTGGAAAACATTTCCCCCGAGGATCTAGAGAAACTCGAAAAGCGCGCCCCAAAACAATACGCCATCCTCACTATCCTCCAAGCCGCCGAAAACCGCACTCTCCCCACCGCTGACCTAGGCGACAACTCCGCGCCCTCGCTCAAAAGCCTAGCCTCCAAAGGCCTCATAGATATCACCACCGAAGAAGTCCGCCGCGACCCCGAAGCGGATGAAACCATCATCCCCTCCGAGCCTTTGGTTCTCAATGACCAGCAGCAAAAGGCATTTGACCTGATCTCCGCGTCCCTCCGCGACCTCAGCTCCTCTGCGGTAAAAAATTCCCCCTCTCCCTCCCTCCCTCCATCCCCCAATCTTCTCCTCGGCGTCACCGGCTCCGGAAAAACCGAAGTCTATCTCCAGTCCGCCCAAGCCGCCTTGGATCTGGGAAAAACCGTCCTCGTCCTCGTCCCGGAAATCGCCCTCACCCCCCAGACCGTACGCCGCTTCAAAGCCCGTTTCTCCCAGCTCAACGACCAGGTAGCTGTCCTCCATTCAAACCTTTCCCAGGGCGAGCGCTTCGATGAGTGGCACCGCATTCGCACCGGAAAAGCACGCATCGTCATCGGTGCCCGCTCCGCCGTCTTCGCTCCTCTGCCTGACCTGGGCCTCATCATCATCGATGAAGAGCACGAATCTACCTACAAGCAGGAAAACGTCCCGCGCTACCAAGCCCGGGACGTCGCCGTGCTCCGCGCCGCTTTCGAACCCTGCGTTATCGTATTGGGATCAGCCACCCCTTCATTGGAAAGCTGGCAAAACACCCTTTCAGGAAAATACAAACTGCTCCGCCTCGACAAACGCGCCGACGCCCACTCCATGCCGCTCGTCCGTGTCATCGACATGCGTTTGGAAAAACAAAAACAGAAAGGCCAGGTCGCCATCCTCTCGGACCGGCTCCGCGCCGCCCTTGAGCAACGCCTCGAAAAAGGCGAGCAATCCATCCTTTTCCTCAACCGCCGTGGCTTCGCCCGCTCCCTGCAATGCCACGGCTGCGGCCATGTCTGCGAGTGCCCGCACTGCGCCGTCGCACTCACCTACCACCGCACCGATGAGCGACTTGTCTGCCACGTCTGCGGCCACCAGTCCATCGTCCCGAGGAAATGCCCGGAGTGCAAAAATCCCGGCATCGCCCTCCAGGGATACGGCACACAAAAAGTCGAAGAAGTCCTCCAAAAAGTCCTTCCCGAAGCCCGCTTCGCCCGCATCGACGCCGATGCCATGCGCCGCAAGAACGCGCTCAAAGACATCTTGAGAAAGTTCAAATCACAGAAGATCGATATCCTCATCGGCACCCAAATGATCGCCAAGGGCCTGCATTTCCCCAACGTCACCTTGGTCGGAATTCTCAACGCCGACCTCGGTCTCCACGTCCCCGACTTCCGCGCCGGCGAGCGCACCTTCCAGCTCATCACCCAGGTCGCCGGACGAGCGGGAAGGGGAGAACTCGAAGGAGAAGTTATCGTCCAGACCTTCACTCCACACAGCCCCAGCATCCAGTTCGCCCGCAAGCACGACTTCGATGGCTACGCGGAACAGGAAATGGAAATGCGCCACCAGTTCCGCTTCCCCCCCTTCGCCCACTGCGGAGTCCTCACCGCCCGCTCCAACCACGAACGCCGCGCCGAATTCACCCTCCAAACCCTCCACCTCCGCCTCAAGGAAAACCTCCCCGAAGGCATCAGCCTAGGAGAAGTCCTCCCCAGCCCCCTCATCCGCTCCCACGATCAGTTCCGTTTCCAGATTACCCTCCGCTCCCACAAAGCCCGCCCCCTCACCAACCACGTCCAATCCATCCTCCAAAAAACCACCCTCCCCGAAGACGTCACCGTCGTCTTCGACATGGATGCTTATAATTTCTCGTAGCGGCGTTGGGACAGCTGGTCATTTTGTTATTCATGAAATGCACTTTATAAACAACAATGTCTTTTGCGGTTAACCGGTTAAGATCTAGTCTGTTTGTCGTTCACGATTCGAGGTACCGTGAACGACGAGGTCTTTTGCTATTAATTGGTGAGCAATAAATCAGTTTGTCTTTATTTTAGGTAATAATTTTGACGAGAAATCCAACTAGCGTTAAGATTTCACCATCAATGAATCTCGATACCTCGAACGCAGTCCACTATCGCGATGGTCAGTTTCCGCCCGAATTGCTCGACTACGGGCAGATCCTCCCGGCACTGCTCGCAGCGACCGATGCTCTTGCGCGATACGATCAGATGCTCAAAAGCCTGCACAACAGCGAGGTCTTCCTTGCACCACTCAGAAATCAGGAAGCGGTCATCTCCTCCCGTATGGAGGGGACGATCAGCACTATGGACGAGATCTTGGAGTTGGAGGCAGAATACGGTGACCAGGCAAATCCCACCTCCGAGAACCGCTACGACGGGGTTGAAACCTATCTCTACCAACGTGCCCTGAGCTCCGCACAAACCGAAATGCGCGGCGGTCGCCCCCTATCCTCTTCATTGATAAAAAGCATCCATCAGCAACTGCTGTGGTTCGGCAGGGGAGCGGAAAAATCACCGGGTGCCTACAAGTCGGAGCAAAACTATATCGGCGAAAGAGGGCGCCGCGAAGTCAGCTTTGTCCCGATCGCTCCGGAGAAGCTCGATAGCGGAATGGACGCTCTGTTTTCAATGATCTCCGGAGGCGAAATGCCCGTTCTCCTGCGCGCCGCGCTGTGCCATCTCGAGTTCGAGGCACTGCACCCCTTCAAGGATGGCAATGGCAGGGTGGGCAGGATGCTCATCACACTCATGCTGTGGTCGGAAGGTGCGATTTCGGCACCCCATTTCTACATCAGCCGCTATTTCGAAGATCACAAAGACGATTATATCGCGAAAATGCGCGAAGTTTCGGCCAGCGGAGCATGGGACGAATGGTGCATTTTCTTCCTCACCGCCGTCGAAAAGCAGGCGATACACAATCTCGATGTCTCCGAAAAAATCCGTTCGCTCTACGAAGAGATGAAAGGACGCTTCTCGGAAATCCTCGCCTCAAAGTGGTCGGTGGCCGCGCTAGATTACATGTTCACCAATCCCATCTTCCAGAACAGCCGCTTCACCCGCAACGCAGGCATTGCCCCTCAAACGGCAGCACGCTTCACCCGCGTCTTGCTCCAAGAAGGGCTCCTGCAAACCGTGCGCGAAGCCGCAGGCAGCAAATCCGCCACCTATCGCTTCGAGCCACTGATGAAACTGGTTCGCGTGTAGGCATCGCTATGTCTGTTGTGAAACGCTCAAACAAAGCCCGCCCCCTCACCAACCACGTCCAATCCATCCTCCAAAAAACCACCCTCCCCGAAGACGTCACCGTGGTCTTCGACATGGATGCGTATAATTTTTCGTAGCGGCGACGTGGGGGCGATCTTCGGTCGCCCCTTTCCACATTTGCTCCCGGAGCAAAAAACTGCTATATATTCCCCATGACCGCCATCGCCACGCGAATTTCCAAGGAACTCATCGAGCTTCCAGCAGAAGAGCAGGCAGCGGTTTTACGCGAGGTAAAGGAACGCCTTGAAGACCTCCGCGCGCGGAAAGCATACGACTCCTATCTCGCCGGGGATTCCAAAGCCGGGGATTTTGAAACATCACTCGCTGAACTTGAGCGCGAACATGGAGTTTAAGGAAGGTGGGTTCTGAATAGATCCTCTTACCCCTAAGGCCAAATTTTCATCTCGCTCTTAGAAACCGTCTGGCACCGATTCCGAGTTCATACACCGAAAGGTAACCTGATTCTTTTCATAGTTGTTCCTTTCAAGTTTCTGTCGCTACGGCAACTGATTCACAAAGATTCTTCGGCAACCTCTTGTAAAGGTTGCGCTGTCTGGCTGCCGTTATTTCAAAAATTTTGGAATGGATTCGCCCTGAATTAAATCGACTCGGTAAGTCTTTTTCTGATAATTCTCCGTTCCGAATTCAAACAAGAATGGAGTAAATTCAATTTTCTCGAATTCTAATTGGCCATTCTTCTCCAGTTCGAGGCTGTATAACGGGCCATCAACCACGACAACTCGATGGGTATTGAAGATATAACGTGAATTCTCGGGCTAGTTCGGCTATCTCATAGAAGCAAAACGTAAACGCTATCTACTCAAATAATGGACTCACTTACCTTAGAACCAATCACCAGAGTAAACGGAGTAATCAATCTCCCTGGCTCAAAAAGCCTTTCTAACAGATCACTCCTGCTAGCAGCACTGGCTGAAGGAACGACAGAAATCACCAACCTACTCGACAGCGATGACATCCGTCACATGCTCAATGCTCTGAAAAAACTAGGTGTCAGCTACGAACTATCAGCGGATAACACAGTCTGCACCGTCCATGGGCTAGCTGGTGCGTTTAATACTAGTGACAAGGGTCAGATAGAACTATTCTTAGGAAATGCGGGCACCGCCATGCGCCCACTTTCTGCGGCGCTTTGCCTTGGAAAAGGCGACTACATCCTCACCGGAGAGCCTCGTATGGAAGAGCGACCGATCGATGCACTCGTCGACGCACTCCGCACCGCAGGCTGCAACATCGCTTGCCAAAAAAACGAAGGCTATCCTCCTCTCCACATCAAGGCCAATGGCATCAAGGGAGGTAAAGTGACCATCGACGGCACCATCTCCAGCCAGTTCCTCACCGCCCTGCTAATGGCGGCTCCGATGGCTCAGGAAGACATGGAAATCACCATCGTCGGCGAACTCGTCTCTAAGCCGTATATCGAAATCACCCTCGATATCATGCAGAAATTTGGCGTCACCGTGGAGCACGACAACTTCCAAACATTCAACGTCAAAGCAGGTCAGACCTATCAGTCACCGGGCAAATTTCTAGTAGAAGGCGACGCTTCATCTGCCTCTTACTTCCTCGCCGCAGCCGCTATCAAAGGCGGTGAAATCAAAGTCACAGGCATCGGCAAGTCCAGCGTTCAAGGCGATACTCAATTCGCCAACGTGCTCGCAAACATGGGTGCAGACGTCACGTGGGGAGACGATTTCATCTCTGTGAAATCTGCTCCACTCACCGCAGTGGACCAAGACATGAACCATATCCCAGACGCTGCCATGACCATCGCCACGACAGCACTTTTTGCGAAAGGTACTACCGCGATACGCAATATCTACAACTGGAGAGTCAAAGAAACTGACCGTCTCTTCGCCATGGCCACCGAGCTGCGTAAAGTCGGTGCCGAAGTCGTGGAAGGGGAGGACTACATCGAGATCACTCTACCCAAGCAGCTCCAGCATGCAGCCATCGATACCTACGACGACCACCGCATCGCCATGTGCTTCTCACTAGTAGCCCTCAGCGACACCGCCGTCACCATTAACGACCCCGGCTGCACCGCCAAAACCTTCCCAGACTACTTCGAGAAGTTTGCTTCTGTGTGCGAGAGATAAGTTACTCCACAAAGATCCCCTGCTGGCTCCGTCTGAGAACCTCTGCTGACGAGTGTTTCTCGAACGGCTTTGTTGTTGGTGACGTGTTCGTTGGAAATGCGTCCTTCGCTTTGCATCTGATGGGTTCGGGCGTTGTGGATCGTGATCTCGGTGGCGAAGTCTTTGGCTTTGAGGAAAAGATTTGATTTCATGAGTTTGTAGCTCTGAAATCAATCCAACCAGAATCACACCTCATTGCAAGAAGAGTGTTCAAGAGAGTATTCCCTATTGCTGCCCTTCCACCTTTACAAAGATTGCTAAACTTTGTAAATTTCATCCATGAATATCTCGCTCACGCCGGAATTGGAAAGCGCTGTGAAGGCAAAAGTCGCCACCGGTCTCTACAACAATGTCAGCGAGGTGATCCGCGAGGCGCTCCGCAAGTCCCTCCTCCAAGAGCAGGAAAATCAATGGATCGCCCGTGAAGCCGCCATTGGCTACGCACAGCTTCAGGCCGGCCAAATTGTCGAGGTCGAATCGGAGCAGCACTTCGTCGATCTTGTCCGAGGCAGCGCATGAAGCTCACTCTCACCGAGGCCGCATTGGAAGATCTCCAATCCATCAGGGCATACACTCTTGAAACATGGGGCGAGGAGCAGGAAGAAATCTACCTCCGGAAAATTTGGAGCCGGATGCAAACCCTCCGGGTAGATCCCCAGCGTTACCGCCTGCGGGGGGAACTTTTTCCCGGCTGCCGTATCGCCGCCGAAGGCCGCCACGTCATCCTTTTCAATACCGAAAACGAAACCACCACGATCGTCCGCGTCCTCCACTCTTCGATGGATTTCAAACGCCATGTTGTGGATAGCTGATTCATTGCATTTTTTAAATCCCTACAATTCTAGATCGATAAATTCCACATTTGACAGCAAGCCAGCAAACCAGCTAACTTGCTGTCATGAAAACCACCATCGACCTTCCGCCGGATCTGGTTCGGGAGATGAAACTGTTGGCAGTCCACGAGGGGCGGAAGCTGAAGGATGTCGCAGCAGATCTTCTTCAGCGGGGTTTATCGGCTCCAAAGCCAAAAATGCCCTCCAAGGTTTCTGAGGCCAAGGTCGAACTGCTGGCAAACGGATTGCCGGTGGTGAAGTGTAGTGCTGATGCTCCTGCCGGGCGTATGACTGCGAAGGAGCTGCTAGGGCTGGAGCAGGAAGCCCTTAATCAGGAGGATTTACGACGTCTTGGCCATTCTCTTTGATTCCAACGTCTGGGTGGCGATGACGTTTTCTTCCCATCCTCATCATGAGCGCTCGCTGAAAGAATTCGATCTCGCGAGTTCGGAAAATCCCGTTTGCTTCTGCCGATCCACCCAGCAGAGTTTTCTTCGATTAGCGACCACACCCGCCTTAATCCGGGCATATGGCGCGGGTGAATTCAGCAATCGCGATGCCGTTGAGCTGCACGAAAATTTCTTGCGTCACCCCAACATTGGTTTTCTCGAAGAGCCATCCGACCTCCTGCCCTCGTGGCACCGACTTGCTGCTTTGCCCTCGGCTTCTCCGAAGGTGTGGATGGATGCCTACCTCGCTGCCTTCGCCATCGGGCACAAAATCACATTCGTGACCTTGGATCTTGATTTCAGACAATTTGAGAGTGAAGGCTTGAATCTGAAATTACTGACATCGTAGACCAGAGAAGTCGGCTCTCATTTCCCGATATCCAGCCTTCTCCGAATCTCCGGCAATGCGCGATCCCGCCAGCGAGGCAGAGCTTTTCGGAATGTCTCACGGGTGCGGGCGCTGCTACGGCACCACAGGACGAGCGTGGATTCGCGGGCGGCGATGAAAGTGTTGAGTAGAGCGAGGTGATCGTCAGAGAGCGGTCGGATCTCGCGATAGCCGGCGACGAAGGCGTCACGCCACTCCGTCTGACCGGGCTCGGGATCAAAGCCCATCATCGTGGAGGCCATGTCGTAGAGATAGTGACCGGGGCTACAGTCATCGAAATCGATGGGGCGGGCTTCTCCGTTGGCGAACAGGACGTTGGCGAAATGGAGATCCGCATGGATGATTCCGTAAACATCTTTGCCGTGGCCGAGTGATTTCAATGCAGCGCGAAGACGCATCTCGCACTCCGCGTGTAGGTCATGTTCATCCGGCGGCAACTCATCCCAGACATCCGGCTCAATGCCGATTTTTGCATCGTGACCCATGATGGCATCACAATTCCATTCCCAGCGATCGAGCTTGAGGCCCTCGCGCCAGCGGGAGGCATGATCGTGGAGCATGGCCATGGATCGGCCAACTAGGCGGATGTGATTCAGATGGCGCCCACCATGTTTTGCCATGCGCCCCGGCATCCAATGCAACATGGCACCGACACGGGTTGCGTTTTCCCCGCCGTCGAGTCCTAGATGATTCGTATTGGAAATCACGACACTGGACTCTCCGGAAGTCGTCCGCAAAGGTTTGGGGACGGTCACCCTGCCCTCGGCATTCAAAGCACCGAGCCATGCAAGCTCACCTTCGATCTGAGCCGCCGTGCGTTCATAGGGTCGGCTGATCCTGAGCAGGTATCTGCCGGGTATGAACTGGTCACTCTGTTTCCAAGGGCGGGCTAGAGCCGGAACATCCACGCGAAATGTAGTGTTCTGCCAATGGCGGACTTTCCGGAACGCAGCGTCTTCGAACCCGTAGGCATGCAAGATCGCTCGTGCAACTGGTCGCAAACGCGACACCTGCCCACGGGGCGTCATGTCTGCAAAAGGCTTCATCGGGGCAAGCGTGCTGGAGAGTCGCTCGCCTTTCAAGTCAAGCGAGTTGGATCACTCTCCCCGACGAAGTCAGCACATCACATTCTCTTGAGTCCTGCGACAGGGCCTCAGGCTAGCAACCTTGGATTCGGCGCTTTTTCGAGAAACCTGAGCTGCGAACTTCGCATGGGATCGGTTGCCTTGATGGGATTTGGCTCTGAGAGTTGGTGCTGACGATTCTCTCTGCGAAAATTTCAGCACCGAACGGGGTGGAGAAGTAGGCTCTGATGAGAGGCTGGAATCTGGCGATGACGTTTGCGTGGCGGTTCTTGTTTTTCATGCCCACACCGTATGCTGTTCGGCTGGCTCTGCACAGATGCAGGGGATTGGAAATATGAGCATAACAGATGGGTCTGTACTGGTCGAAGTTTGCGGAAATTGTATCTGTATGATATGCAGGTTTTCCTGTTTGATTGAGGGATGAACCAAGCGGAAACCACCTACCGCCAGCTTGCCGATTCAGTTCAGGGCATGATCGAGAGCGGGACATTGCGGGCGGGAGACCGGCTGCCATCGCTCAGGAGTATGGCGCGGGATTACCGGGTCAGCGTCACCACGGTGATGAGTGCCTATGAAGTGCTGGAAAACCGCAGCTTGGTGGATGCGCGGAATCGTTCGGGTTTTTTCGTGCGAGCACGTATCCCTTCCGCCGACCGTATTCCGAAGCGGCAGGAAGCAAGTGCAGCACCCCGTTCCATCGAGCGGCCGGACATGTATGATGAAGTGATTTCCGCGATCAACGATCCGTTCATCGTTCCGCTGGGCTGCGCGGTCCCGTCCAAGGAGATCATTCCGGAGAAGCGGTTGGCGGGTATTTCTGCAGCGGTGTTGAGAAAATACGGAGCCGATGCGTTCAGCTACTCGGTGAGTCCGGGCCGTATCGAGCTTCGCCATCAGATCGTGAAGCGCATGCTGACGGCGGGAGTGGTGACGGATCCTAGCAATGTGATCACTACCAGCGGCGCGACGGAATCGCTCTGCGTGGCCCTTGAAGCTGTGACAAAGCCAGGTGATCTCGTCGCAGTGGAGACGCCCACATTTTTCGGCATCCTTCGTATCATCGAGGACATGGGTCTCAAAGTTGTGGAAATCCCGGTGAGTCCCAGCGATGGGATTCATCTCGATACCTTGGAGTCCGCGGCTGAAAAACATTCTCTGAAAGCCTGCATTGTGCAGCCGAATTTCCAGAATCCTACCGGAAGTCTTATGTCGGACGCCGATCGCTCGCGTTTGGTGAAGCTAGCAAACAGGAATGATTTCCTGATCATCGAGGACGATCTCTACGCGGATCTGGCCTACGACGGAGTTCGCCCGACTTCTCTGCTGGCATACGATACGCAAGGGCGAGTGATTCATTGCGGCGGTGCTTCGAAATCGATCGCTCCGGGTCTGAGGGTCGGATGGTTGGTTTCTGAAAAATACCAGTCGCAGCTCCAATCGGTGAAAAACGTCCGCTACATGGCGAATCCGACTCTATCGGAACTAATCGTCGCTACCTTCCTCTCGGATGGTGGTTACGATAGGCACCTCCGGCGTATCCGCAGTGCCTATCAGGACAATGCGATGCGTATGAGGGAAGCGGTGTTCTCTGCCTTTCCGGAAGGCACTCGGGTGAATTCACCGGCCGGAGGCTTCGTGCTCTGGATTCAACTCCCGCAATCCTATGATGCGGAGATGCTGGCGCGGGATGCCTTGGAAAAGCGGATCAGTATGGTTCCTGGTAGCATTTTCTCCGCTTCGGGAAATCTGGTGAATTGTCTTCGCCTGAGTTGTGGCTTCCCATTCAGCAAGCTTATCTCGGATTCAATCAGCACCATTGGTGTCCTTTGTAAGAAGCAGTGCGGTTAGCAGCCTCAGAAAATCAGATCCGGTTCAGTAGATCTGTCTTCTTCGCGTTGAATTCTTGGTCGGTGAGTATGCCGGAGTCGCGAAGTTTTCCGAGGTTTCCGAGTAGTTCCATAATGTCCGCTGAGCCCATGTTCGATGGTTGGGGGGACTGGCTGAAGGGTTGGTTCTGGAAGCCGTTTGACTGGCTCTGTTGGCCATTCGAAGAGGATTGTTGCTGTTGGTTGGGAGCCGAGTTGTTGTCGTTCTGTGGCTCGGCAAAATTGGTGGGTGCGGGCCTGTTGGCTGGAATCAGTCCGGGGCCTTCGACGAGCGGGAGGTTCAGTGTGGAAATGGTGCCAAACTGGCTGCTGAATGTCAGTGAAGTGTTGCCGCCCTGTTGCTGGCTGACGCCGCTGATGTTGTGGTTTAGCGTGTTGAAAACGGTGACGTCCCCGTTGCGTTCGACGACGAGGCGCTGTGCCTGCGGGAAAAACGCGTAGCGAATGTTGTTCTGCGAGCCGCTGCTGGAGGGGCTGCCGAGATTGCCCGGCCACCAGTTGTTGCCGGAGCCTCCATTTGTTGCGGGGGGAAACATCTGGTTGTTGGCGAGGGCGTTGGAGAGCTCGCTGCAAAGGTTGTTCACGGTGTTTTTCAGGCCGTGGTTGAACATGTCACCGACCATGGTCATCCCGCCGCGCATCCACTGTCCGCTGCCGAGTTCCGGGCAACTGAACTGTGCCATTGATCCGCCACCGCGATTGACTGCGGCGAGCATGTTGACCGCGGAGTTGAAGCTAAGATTGTAACGGCTGGATATGTCGTTGATGATGTTCTGTCCTACGGGAGTGAGCTGTTGCATGGTGGCTGAAAAGTTGTGATTGATGCCGTGGAATCGGCAGGGGGATCGGGTCTTTAGCTTTGTCCGATTGGAAAAGCAACTTCTTTCAAGAATCGATTTAGACAGGGCGCCTACACTAGGAGCCTGTCGGACTTAGAAAGCGCAATATACAGCTTTTCCACCCACCTTAAACTCAACCGATTGTGGCTGGTAGTCGCCAATCTAACAGTTAGATGAAGTGAGATAAATCATTCCTGAATAGGTTCCAAAAATAACCACTGAATGTTGTGTCGGCTCGAATACAAAAGTCCATATCTTGATTTTGAGTGGAATTCTAAGTCCGACAAACTCCTAGGGAGAAATCCTATCCGATCGAAAGAATCAACCGCAGATGAACGGGATTCACGCAGATAAGAATATAAAATTGGACGGGGAATCTACCTAATAGGCGAGAATTTGGGTGGTTTAAGACTCGATTCTCAGGTCTTCATCTGCGTCCATCCTGTTCATCTGCGGTTAAAATCTTCTTTTTCCCTAATGTAGGCACCCTGTCGATTCAGACATGGGATCCGGCGCGCTAGACTCCAGAGATGACAACTGCCGGAGATGAAGTGGCCACCCCCTTCTCGGGTGGCGGATACGACAGGCACCTCCGTCGTATCCGCAACGCCTATCTAGGACTGCTCTGCAGCCAACATTGTCGCCAGGGTATAGCGGACACAAAGTGCGGTTCAACTGTTGGGGCTTTCGTTTCACTGGATCTTACTGTAAAGAGGCCCAAATGAAATACCGTCCATCTCGTTGGTTCCTTGCTTGCTTGATCCCATTGTTGCTCGTCGGGGCGACCGGGGCATGGGCTTGGCAGAAGGCGAATTCTGCTTCCTCGACCGATCGTGCAACGCTGTCATTTTACGAACTGGTTTCCCGGAAGCCGAGCGCGCTCCGCGTATTCGATCAGCAGGCATCGGCTGAATCCAGAATCGCCGCGAGTCGGCTTGTTGCGAATTTCATGGCGGAATATCCGGCACTGGATCGAACGCAGGGGACTGTCCCGGACGAGCAGAATGGATTTCTCCAGCTCTATTTACTTGGCGGACCGCCGAACCATCAAGGTCCGGATATCAGCGATGGGCTGATGGGATTCTTGCAGGGAAAGGCTCCATGGGATTCGGATCTTGCGTCTGAGGAGTTGGAGAAACACTCCGAACTGGTAGCGAAAATCGAACGAATCGCTGCGATGCCGGATGCTTCCTCCGCGAACATGCCTTCGGAATATGTGGGGTTTGTCAGTGCGCGGTCTGGCAAATATGCCGTGGACATCCTTTTGCTCAAAGCCCGCATTGCCGCCGAGGCGAAGGATGAAACCGCCGCGCTCCACAATGTCCGGGCCGCCCTCAAGATCGGTGATCACTATCGCTGCCCGGATGGTGGAAACCTTCTCTGCGAAACTGTCGCCATTCTCATCGATCTGGGAACCAGAGATATGATTTTCAAAACCTTGCTCCCCTCTTTAGGGCGGGATGCGGATCTGAGGGCATGGAAGGAAACCATGCAGGGAAGAGCCTACTCGCCCGCCGCCTTTGCCAAGGTGATTCGCCACGAATGGGAAAACTCCGCTCGATACTATCTCTTCCCATTTATTCTCAATCGGGAAGGGACAGACGTTCCGAAGGACGGCGAAGCACTCGCCCGTGCGTTCACCGAAGATTTCAATTCGCAGGTAATCGAGATCCGGAAAATGGAGCTGAAACATCTCCTCCGTATGGACGACGAGAGATCGCTGGAAAAGTATGCCCATCTCAGCAAAGAGAGCCGCGAAATCTCGGAGATTTTCCTCATCGGCGGTAGAGCATGGAACCGCGGCTACCTAAGAGCTGCGACGATTGTAGCACAGTTCGAAACCGCCGTTGACCTGCTCGCTCTTGAACAAACCGGGGCCGCTCTTACCGCCGAATCTGCCGACTCCCTCGCTCCCGATCCGCTTACCGGCAGACCATTTGTTTTCGATCCTTCCACCCGCACTCTGAGCGCAATCGAATCGGTTTCTGAAGTGAAACCTATCCAGCTCCCTTGGTAATGGACGCGGTAGGGATAAGCGCTATCCGCTGATCTTTTTCCAATCCCCCGGTTCCAGGCAGCAGGGGTCTGCGGCGACCCAGTGGCCGGGGGAAATTTCCGCGAGGGAAAGATCCATGCCGATGGTTTCCTCGTAACGAGGGTGACTGATGCGGTGGCCAAAGGCGCTGCCCTCCGGTGGGTCGATGGGGGAGGGGACATCACCTTCCAAGAGGATCTTTTCGCGTTTGATCGTCGGATCGGCTGTCGGGACGGCGGAGAGAAGGGCTTTCGTGTAGGCGTGTTTTGGCTCGCGGTAGATGGTTTCCGAATCGGCGAGCTCGACGATTTTTCCAAGGTACATCACGGCCACCCGGTCGCTGACGTGTTTCACGACGGAGAGATCGTGGGCGATGAAAAGGTAGGACAGGCCGAATTCTTTTTGGAGATCGACGAGCAGATTGAGGATTTGCGATTGGACGGAGACATCCAGCGCGGAGACTGGTTCATCGCAAACGAGCCAGCGGGGCTTGAGTGCGAGTGCACGGGCGATGCCGATACGTTGGCGCTGTCCGCCGGAAAACTCGAATGAGTATCGCTCCGCCGCAGCCTTGGAAAGTCCGACCGTATCGAGCAGATCATCGACCCACTTTTTCCTCTCGGCTCGGTTTCCCATGCTGTGAATTCGAAACGGCTCTTCGATGAGGCTGCGCACGCTCATGCGCCCGTCGAGCGATTCGGCGGGATCCTGGAAAATCATTTGGAAATCCCGACGCAAGGGACGCAGTGAGCGCTGGCCGAGGTGGGTGATGTCCCGGTCGTCGAAGGTGATTTTCCCGGAGGTCGGATCGAGCAGGCGGACGAGGGCTTTTCCCAAGGTCGATTTTCCGCAGCCGGACTCGCCGACGAGACCGAGGGTTTCGCCTTTCCCAAGCTCAAGCGAAACACCATCCACCGCTTTCACCGCACCGGTTTGGCGCAGGAAAATTCCGCTACGCACGGGAAAATGCACGCGCAGGTCATCGGCTTTCAGCATGGGGTTGTTATCGTTCACAGGTTCGAGCATTCCTTGCAGATTTCCAGCCAGTGGCCCGGCTCGACTTCTTTGAATTTGGGGCGTTCACGACTCACCGGGCTGTTACGTCCGAGCCGTTGGCAGAAGCGGCAGCCGTGGGTGTATTCCGAAAGCCCCGCAACGGTGCCAGGGATGGTGGGGAGCACGGATTTCGGGACGGTATCGAGAGTGGGAATGGAGTGCAGCAGGGCCTTCGTGTAGGCATGCAGAGGGTTTCCGAAAAGCTGGTCGACCGGTGCGCTCTCTACGACGCGGCCCGCATACATGACGACCACTTCGTCGCTCGTCTCCGCGATGACCCCGAGGTCATGGGTGATGAGCATGAGGGACATTCCCATTTCTTCCTGAAGTCCCCCGAGCAGATCGAGAATCTGTGCCTGGACGGTCACGTCGAGCGCGGTGGTCGGCTCGTCCGCGATGACGAGATCCGGGCGGCAGGCCAGAGCGAGCGCGATCACTACCCGTTGACGCATTCCTCCGGAAAGGTGATGCGGGTAGTCCATCATGCGTTTCTCCGGAGCGGGGATGCGAAGCAGTGCGAGCATCTCGGTGGCCGCGTCCCATGCGTCCTTCTTGCTCATTTTTGTGTGCAGCCGAAAAACTTCGGAAACCTGCCTGCCGATGCGGTGCACCGGGTTGAGAGCTGACATGGGCTCTTGGAAAACAACTCCGATCTCGCCCCCGCGGACCTGGCGCATGCGCTTGTCGCTGGCGTGGAGAAGGTCCTCTCCCTTGAAGCGGACTTCGCCGCCGAGAATTTTTCCTGAAGGCTGGGGCAGCAGTCGCACGATGGACATGGCAGTCACGCTTTTGCCACAACCGGATTCGCCGACGATTCCCACCGTTTTTCCGTAGGGGATTTTAAATGAAACCTGATCCACCGCGCGCAACAGACCCCGCTCCGTCTCGAAAGACGTGATCAGTTTGTCCACTTCCAGCAGGTTGCCTTCTTTCACTGCTCTACCTCCTCAGTGGGTTCGATGATCGTTTCTTCCTCGATTTCTAAAACTGGATCGGGTGCTTGTTCGACAATGGGATCGCGGTAGTCGTCGAAAATTCTGTTCACTTCCTCGAAGGTCTTGCCGCTGCGTTTCGCGTCCATCGTCTCTTCTTTGATCTCCTCGTCGATCCAGTAAACGAAGCTCTCGTCCAACGGCTTATAAACGATAGGTGGGCTGAAACGCGTTTCCTCGCTGTCCGGCCAGCGCACCCATCGCCAGCAGCCCACCCGGACGAAATCCACGGTATAGGCGGGGACGAAGATCGCTTCGTCGTGAACGATATTCTGGAGCGCGATGGTGGCCGCGGCCAGCTCCTCGGCAGTGCGGGCCTGGCGGGCTTTTTCCGAAAGTAGATCCGTATCGTCCCGCGCCCAGACAAAGGTGTTGTTGGTCTGCGGCTTGAGGTTTCCACGTTCGTCATAGGCGTTCGAGGAATGCAGATACTGATAGTAGTCTGGCGCGGGCGGAGAAACGAGCCACGCACCGAAGGACATCTCGTGCTGTTTCTGCATGACCTTCCGGTAGTCGACGGTGGGTTCGTTCGGATCGAGGCGGAGGTCCATGCCGCACTTGCGGGCCTCTTCCTTCAGGATGGCGAACATCCGGTCGAGGATGGGGATGAATGCGTAGCTAACGGAAATGGACAACTTCGTGCCGTTCGGGCGGCGGAGGATGCCGTTGCGGTCCGTCTCCGTGAAACCGGCTTCGCGAAACGCCTGACGGGCAAGGCTGATGGAGAAGGGACGGACTTTGATGCTGGGATCGCTGAAACCAAGGTAGCCCTGATTATAGGAATCGAGCCGCTGGTAGTCGCCGCGGAAGATGACATCGATGACTTTCTGCCAGTTCATGGCATGCTGGATGCCGATGCGGATCTGTTTTTCCTCGAGCAAGGGCTTGCTGACATTGAGGTACATGCCGCGTGGGAGAGCCGGATATTGGTTATAGAAGGTGTAACGTTCGATGTATCCCTTGAAAACAGGATCAATCTCGGATTTCTGATACCAGAACTCCGGGCTGGTGAGATCGAAGGTATCGATTTCGCCCGCGCGGAAGAGCTCGAAAGCCTTGTTTTCGTCCCGAACCACGATGTGGAGCATCTGGTCGGGATTAAAGCGGTATTTGTAGAATTTTTCATCCTTCGCCCACCAGTTCTTCACCCGTGTCTGGGTGATGGAAACGCCTTTGACGATACCCTCTTCCTTTACCTCGTAGGCACCTGTGGTGGGAGGGAATTTCCACTGGTAGCGTTCGGTATAATCCGGGCCGTAGTCGGTGTAGAAATGCGGTGGGGAAGGGGTGAGACTGCCGAGGCCTGAGGTCACTCCGAACCGGGCCTCCGGAGCGGAAATGGAAAGAGTGCGGTCGTCATAGACGGTGAACCCAGCGATTTCCTCCTTCCAGAACTGCTTCTGATAAGGGTTCACGATATCATCCGAAATGCGCAGGTAGGAGCCGTAAAGATAGTCCGAGGCTTTCACCGGGACGCCATCCGAGTAGGTGGCCTTCTCATTCAGGCGGTAGAAAACGGTGCGTCCGTCGGCCGAAAGCGCCCACTCGCTGGCGATGCCGGGAATGAGTTCCATGGATTTCGGATGGAGGCTGACAAGTGGCATTTCTATGTAATCGTAGATCGTCCCGCGGAAGCCGTTGTTCGAGTTGTCACCGAAGGGCCGCAGGGTGGCGGGGAACGAGGGGATGTAGGTGCGGAAGACTCCGCCTTTTTTCGCCCGTGCATCGCCGATCTCCTCCTGCTCCAACCCGTTTTCCCAGACAAGATCCGCCGGGATTTCCTCCGGTTTCCCGAAGCGAAAGTAATCGCCGCGATTGAGGCGGAAATCCCATTTTTCCTCAGCGCGTTTGAGGTTGATCAGGTTTTTCTCAAGATCGTCGCGCTCTTCGCCTTCGGCGCCGATCAGGGCCTGCTCCGCTTCGCGCACGGCTTTCACGGTGGCTTCTCTCTCCTCGGTGAGCCAATCGCGGATGTAGGCGTTGTAGCGAGGGACGAATTCCTTGAAGCCGGAGGTCCGCAGGCTCACTTCTTCCTCGCGGTCGCAGCCTGCGAGGCAGAAAGCCATGGCTGCGGGGGCCAGTATGGAGAGAAATTTCGGCATCAACGGTAGTAACTGTGTTTTTTCGGGTCGAAGGCCTCTCGCACGGCCTCCCCGATGAAGGTGATGAGCACCAGCAGGCCCACGAGCACGAAGAAGGTGGAGGAAACCAGCCACGGCGCGGAGAGGTTCGAGAGGCCGTCGTTCAACAGTCGCCCCCAGGTGGCGTATTCCGCCGGGAGGCCGAAGCCGAGGTAATCGAGCGCGGTCAGCGAGGAAATCAAGGACGACATGGTGAAGGGCACCAAGGTCACGATGATGGCCACCGTATTCGGAAGAAGGTGGCGGAAGATGATGCGTGGGGTGCCCGCGCCGAGAACCCTGGCGGCGGCGATGTAGTCACGCTCCTTGTCGCGATAGGCGGCGGTCCGCATCAGTGCGGTGATGCCCATCCAACCGAAGATGATCAGAATCGTGAGAATCACGGGTAGACCTTTGAACTGCTCCGGCACCATGCTGGAGAAGATAATGACCACGAAGAGGAATGGCATGTTGGAGAAAATTTCAATCAGGCGATCGAAGATAAGATCGAACCATCCGCCGAGGTAGCCCATGAGCATGCCGAGTGTGATCCCGATGGCATAGACGATAGGGAGGAAAATAATGGCGGCTTTAAAATTCACCTGCAGACCTCCGTAAAGGTATGCGAGCACGTCGTATCCCTGAGAAGTGGTCCCGAGGAAATTCCCTTCTTCCGCGATGGGCGGTGCTGGATGGTATTTCACGGCCCGCAGTTCGCCGCTGGGCAGGGCCAGGAAATCCTCGACGGTGCCCTCGCCGCTATACTTGTCCTTGATCTTCTCCCCCTTGGAATATTCCGCGCTGTAGACGCGCTCGTCCGCCTCGTTCCAGCCGTCCACCGCACCGCTGAGCCTTCCTTTCCGCAGGGTGAATCGCAGGTGGAATCTGCCGTCCTCCACATCGAGATACTGCGCTGCGAGGCCGTAGTAGGGTTTCCTACTACCAGACTCGTAGTAGATACCCTCCCGCTGCACGAGGGACTTGGAGCGGGGTTTCAGGGTGTCGTCCGTGGAGCCGTAGGGGATGAGCGGCATGATGACCCGCCCGCGGCTGATCGCCTTCTCCTTCTTGAGAGCGATTTTCAGCTTCCGGTAATTCACGGGGGCATCGGCAAGCTCACCGGTGATACCGAAATCCGAGCCTTTGAACGGCTTGGGGGTGAAGGCGGGAAACACCCACTCGCCCTTGTAGCGCACGGCGAGCGCGTCTTTCCCAACCACCACTTGGTCAAGCGCGGCGAGGCCGGCCAGCGCGATGAGAATGACGAGCGACCAGTAACCGCGCCGGATGTCTTTGAAGCGTTTGATCCGCCGCAGGGTCACCGGATTTGGCGGGCCACCGGTGAAGGAGCGAATCACCATTGTGAGACCGCCGAACACGAGGATCCCCGCACTTAGCCAGCCGAACCATAAGAAAACTGTGTCTCCGCTTTGCCATTTCAGAAGGGGGACATCACGGCTGGCCTCGAAGAACCAGCGCGCAGTCGGAAAGTCGATCCCACGGTATTCCCCGAATCCCGCGAGAAATCCGAGCAATGCAAGAACCAGTCCTATCGTGCGTCTGCTCATTTGAATTTGATTCTTGGGTCCACGAGCGAGACGATGAAATCCGAAATAACATTTCCCAATAGCATGAGAAACGCAGCGATCGTGAGCGTGCCCATCACCACCGGCACGTCACGCGCGAGCACCGCCTGATACTGGAGAAGCCCGAATCCCTGGATGTCGAACACGGTCTCCACCAGAATTGATCCGCCGATGAAAATGCCAATCAGGCTGCCTGCGCTGGTGGCGACGGGGATCATCGAGTTCCGGAATGCATGGCCGAAGACCGCTTTCCGAAAGCCCGCTCCCTTTGCCACCGCTGTCCGCACGTAGTCGGCCGAGAGCTGGTCCATAAGGTTGTTTTTCGTGAGCATCGTGAGCATCGCGAAGGAGCCGACAAGGTAACAGAGGAGGGGCAACACTGTGTGATGGGCGAGATCCTTGACTTGGTCCCAAGGGGCCATTTCAGAGAAATCCGGACTCGTGAAACCGAACAGTGGAAATAGATTCATCCGCGCGCCTAGGTGGACTAGTAGGATGGCTCCGAGTGCAAAGCCGGGGATGGAGTAGCCTACAAATATCAGCACAGAGCTGGCACTATCGATGAACGTGCGGTGCTTGAGCGCTTTAAGAACGCCGAGCGGTAGGGAAATCGTGTAGGTGAAAAACGCGGTCAGCAGCCCGTAGTAGGCGGCCACCGGCACGCGACTGAGGATCATTTCCCAGACGGGATCATTGTAGACCGTGGAGCGCCCGAGATCGCCTTGGAATAGTCCGCTGAAGCGCGTTTTGTAAACCACCACGCGAGGCGGGTACGAGGGCACTTCAGGGTTTCCCGCGTTGCGATTCCGGAAACGGTCCTGTCTAGTTTTCTCATCCTCGTAGCGGATCTTCCAGCCATCGTCTGTCACGCTTCCGCCGGAGGGCTTGTAGTCAGCGGATACGATCTCAGTTCCCTCTTTCACCACTCGCACAAAACGGCCATCACCCTTCAGGACGAGCACAGCCGTGTTCTCGGAATCCTCCTCCTCTCCACCGATCGTATCGTCACCAACGGCACCGAACTCGCCCTTCGAAATTCTCACCTCCCGAGGAGCGACGCCGAGCCACTGCAAGTAGGCGACAGGCATGGATTTATCGAGGCCGAACTGCTCTTCAAGCTCCTCCATCTGTTCGTCGCTCAGACCACCGCTAGCCTCGTTCGCAGCTTTTCGTCCTCCTCCACTGTCCGCATTTCCGGCGGCCTGTTGGAGCATCCGGTCCATCGGTCCGCCGGGCACGAATCTAGTGATTGCGAAGACAAGGAAAGTGATCCCCAGCAGGGTGGGGGGGATCAGTAGCAGTCGTCTCAGGAAATAGCTTTTCACTCGTCGTTTCGGCAGAGTCTCACCTCGTTTGTGCGCTTGGCAAGCGTTCCGCTAATATTCCAGCCCCTTCTCCTTTTTTACGGCCACGACATAATCCAGCACCGCCGTCTCGTCCGAGGAGGGCAGGCCGGCGTGGCGGATCATTTTCGGCATCGCATCCTCGAAATCCATGATATCCACCTCCTCTGGGAGCATGTATTGGTGGCATTCCCCGCATTTCAGCATATACACCTCGTGACCGCGCTGGAGTTGCGAAAGCGAGGTTCCACTCGCCTTCGCCATACCGGGCGAAGGATTCGGCACCTCGGAAATTCCTCCCACACTGCCATCGTCTCCACCCGCCATATCTCCCATTGGCTGCCCTCCCCCTCCGGCACAGCCGATGAATGGAATGGCGAGCAGCGAAAGGAAGATCGGGTGAAATCTCATGGGCAAAGTGTATCGTGATCAATCCGCGAGGTTCAACACCGAAAGCGAACCCGAATGTCAGTTAATCGCGGAGTCTCGTCCGGCGTGTTAGAAACACCCCGCTACCACAAAGAAACAAAAGGGCTACTCCCGGTTCGGGCACCCCAGTAATCCCCTCGATCATTCCCCGGTAAGAACTGATACGTGTGGAATAAAAACTACTCGGGACATCGGCAGCCTCATCCGGAATCAGCGTCCATCCGTCCGTATCGGAGCCGACGTAGAGCCCACCCGCATCGAAGAGAGAGGCACTAAATCCATTGCCATTTGCCATGCCATCAAAGTCCCACGAACCGTCCACTGCGTAATTGATCCCCGCCAGTTTCCAAATGCCTCCCTCTTGGATGAATACCGCCCCGCCTGAGTCACCGGCTGTTAGGTGCGCCTCATCCGTCCCCGCCAGCGCGTCGAAATCCGCCTGAATGTAGTCTACGCCATCAAAACTAGTGGTCGCCGACACTGCGTTGGTTCCCCAGCGCGCCGCTTGGTCTTCCATTCCCGGCCTCCAACCCTTGGTCACTGATGAAAGTTCGACCGCTGCTCCTCTCTGAGTACCGCGCCCCATTACGACCAGGTCTTTTCCTTCCTCATCCGTACCGGAATAGAGTGGTGCGTAGGAAGAGAACGTTTCCACTACCTCAAAAATCCGCAAATCAGTCCCGCCTAGCTGCCAAAAACCGATTCCCCCGTTCGCTGTCGTATTGACATTGAATGTCACGTCGGAGGCACCATTGAAATGGGCACGGGAGACAAAGGTGTTTGAAGGTACGCCGAGGTGAGAGGCAGTGATGAAATGCTTTGGTGAAATCATCGTGCCGAGAAATCCACCGAATTCTCCCTGATACTGCCACCCGCTCCCTGCCAGCAATCCACTGGGTGCCGTCTCTCGATTATGCGAGATATCCGGAGTGTCGAAAAAGACGACCGCATGACAAGGAAGTGTCCCGGCAAATGCCAGAGCTAAGAAGGCTTTCATCCTAAAACGCTATTCCATGATCCTCTTGTCTCAAGACAATTCGAGAACCCTCCTGCCGATTCATTTACCAAGATACTTGATCTTTAGGAAAATCAATTCACTCTTCGTGATTATCAATCTTTCTCCAGCTATCATCCTCACATCCTTCGGCGTCCTGCTTTTGGTGCAGGTGAAATCCGATGCGCTGATTCTGTATGGAGAGGGTAATTCGCAGAATCTGATCGACCCCGGAACCGGAGTTCCCTTCGATGCAGTTGGGCGTCTTGGTAACTCCGATAGTTCCGTCATCGGAGGAACCGGAGTGCATCTGGGAAACGGTTTCATACTCACGGCCAATCACGTAGGTCCGTTTGCCTCTGTCACCTTCGACGGCAGCACGTTTTTCACCCATGACGGCGGTATGCCCGTCCAAGTCGCGTCAGGGGTGGATCTGAAAATTTTCCGCCTGTCCACAGTGCCTCCTGTATCGTCCGCTCTGATTTACACCGGCACCGACGAACTCCTGAGGCCCGCCACCATCGTTGGCTGGGGTCGCGGCAGAGATGACGCTTCTCCGCCTTCGTCCTCCGTGAACGGCTGGGGTGACGCCGGAACCATCGCGAAACGCTGGGGCACAAATACCCCTCAGGCCGCGATCGACGATTTTTCTTACTCCTCCTACACCGTGGATGCTCTCGAAACCGTGTTGGGAAACACGGCCGGAACCTCAGAAGCAGCAGCCACGTTGAACGATTCCGGCAGCGGTCTGTTCCAAGAAATCGATGACATCTGGTATCTGACCGGCATCACCACCGTCGTCACTATCAAGAGCGGCGCAAACACCTCCACCTTCGGAACCGACACCCCCGCCATCATCACCCCGGGATCTCCCACCGGGATCGGCATCCTACCATCTGGCGGAGACGTCAACATCTTCGTCCGCACCAGCTCCTACGCGACCCAGATCGCCACCCTCGTCCCGGAGCCTTCCGTTATGTTGATGTGCCTTCCCGGTCTGGTCGCCTTGATGCGTCGTAGGCGATAAGGTCAGCCCGCCATTGACGCGGCCCCGTCCATCGTTTCCCATCCGTCATGCCTTTGGCGGAAAACAAATCTCCCGTATCTTCGAACCGTTGGATCCTCTCCTACCTGATGAAGGAGAAAAAGGTATTCATCCCTTCTCTCATCGCGCTCTTCGTAACCGCCGGCCTCGCGCTTGCCTTCCCGTATTTCCTAAAAGAACTCGTCGGTAGCCCTGTCGATGGATTGCGCAACGCCATGCCTCCAGAGGTGATCATGGAGAAAATCAACCGCACCATTCTCTACCTCCTAGGTGCGCTTTTCCTCCAAGCTTTCATCGGATTCTTTCGTGTCCAAGGCTTCATCCGCTCCGGCGAATCCGCCCTGAACCGCCTCCGCAAGGACCTTTTTACCCACCTCCTGCGCCTGCCCATCCCCTATTTCCAAGACCAGCGCGCCGGCTCCCTCAGCAACCGCGTCTCCGCAGACCTCGCCCTCGTCCGGGAAACGCTCATTTCCACCGTCCCTCAGGCCGTCCGCCAAACCGTCATCCTAATCGGCGGGCTCGTATTCATCTTCATCGCCTCCTGGAAACTCTCGCTAGTCATGCTCGGCTGCATCCCCGTTGTCGTCTTACTCATCGCCGTCTTCGGGAGAAAAGTCCGCAACCACTCCAAGGCCGCGCAGGAATCCCTTGCCGACGCCTCCACCGTCATCGAGGAATCCGTGCAGAACATCGCCGACGTCAAAGCGTTTACCAACGAACCCTTTGAGCAAGACCGCTACCGCAGCTCCCTCCAAGCATTCCTCGCCGTCACCTTCCGTGGCGCGAAAGCCCGCGGAGCTTTCCTCTCCTTCATCATTCTCGCTCTATTCGGCACCATCGCCTTCGTCGTCTGGTATGGCGCGCGCATGTATTCACAGGGCGGCATCACTTGGGAAAATTTCTTCGCCTTCATCCTCTTCTCCATTTTCGTCGGGGCCTCGCTCGGCTCCTTTCCGGAAATCATCTCCCAGTTTCAACAAACAGCCGGAGCCACCGAGCGCTTGCGCGAAATCCTCGACATACCCGGCGAGCGCACCACCGGCTCCGAGAAAAAACTCACCGGCCAGATCTCGCTCGAAGACCTCTCCTTTACTTACCCCTCCCGCCCAGAGATCCCCGTCCTCCAGAATATTTCCATCGTCCTCCCCGCCGGGCAACGCACCGCCATCGTCGGCCCATCCGGAGCCGGGAAATCCACCCTTTTTTCCCTCATCCTCGGCTTCAACGATCCCACCACAGGGAAACTCCTCTTCGATGGCACCGACTCCCAAGAAATCACCCTCGAAAGCCTCCGCTCCCAAATCGCCATCGTCCCCCAAGAAGTCATGCTCTTCGGCGGCACCATCATGGAGAACATCGCCTACGGCAGGCCCGGAGCCACGATCGAGGAAGTCACCAAAGCCGCCGTCCAGGCAAATGCGGATTCCTTCATCAGTGAGCTGCCCGACCAGTACCAGACCCTCGTCGGCCCCCGCGGCACAAAGCTCTCCGGCGGCCAGCGCCAGCGCATCGCCATCGCCAGGGCCATCCTCGCCGATCCGAAAATCCTCCTCCTAGACGAAGCCACCTCCGCCCTCGATAGCGAATCCGAGCGCCTCGTCAACGAAGCCCTCGATCGCCTCATGGCCGGCCGCACCTCCCTCGTCATCGCCCACCGCCTCTCCACCGTCCGCCACGCCGATGAGATCCTCGTCATCTCCAAAGGCAAGCTCATCGAGCAAGGCACCCACGACCAGCTCCTCGCCGCCAACGGCACCTACAGATTCCTCGCCGAGACCCAGCTTGTCGGGTCTCGCGATCTGAGAGCACGGCGAAGGTGCACGGTTGAGATATGCATCAGCAGCGAATCATCACGAACTCTGATCGCGATAGTTACGAGTCTCCAGAATTCTCAGCCAGGACAGCTAAACAAGGAGAGGCGGATGCCATCCGCCCCCCCAGACCAAGTCCTCTGTTGACCCCTCCACCCGAAACCACCGCCGAAGTTGCGATGAAACCGTAGCCCGGATCTGCTCCATTGCTGCGTTTCCCCATTGCTTGCTGCAGGCCGCAGGAGACACTCTACATACGTATTGCTAGCCGTGCCGGCGGCGTCCCGCAACAAGCAGCAGCGAACCCAGGCCGCCAAAGATAACGTAGGAGGGCTCGGGGACGGATGCTACGGACTGGAAGATGCCTATGAAGGGATCGTTGTTGGAGTCAACTACACCCCAGCTAAGCACAAGCTCCTGGGCTGCGCCGGGGACGAACTCGGCTCCGTCGGTCAGGGTCAGGGTAATGGGGGTGTCGGTTCCCATATTGCCTGCTATGGAGGTCGTGACGTCGAACTGAAGGAAAAGGAAGTCCCCGATTGTGGGGTCACTGGAGAAAGCCCTTCCGAAATCGTAGTTATGGAAGTCCAAGGGTTGGCCGGAAAGGTTGATCGCATAGGGGAAGAGATCGTCAGGGGTTGTGATCCAGTCGGCATTGGAGGTCTCCTCGATATACAAGCGGTTGCGGTTTAAGGCGGGGAAGTCACCATCGAAAGCGCCGATGACCTCGCCGCTGAAGGAGAAGGTAAGGGTCGTGGTGGTGATTCCCAGGAGGTTCATGGATACCGCAGCGGAGACAGGCAAGGCGGTAAGCAGTAGGGCGAATGCTCCTGCAGCCGCCCTGGTTGTGTTCGTGAGCGATAACATATTCGAATTTTGAAGTTTCATTTGATTCGGTGTTGGTAGGACTAAACGTTTGATATTCTAACTTTCGCAAACCGATTTTGAATCGGAGTTAACGACTGAAACGATTATTCCCGGCGCTGGGCGGGGGGAATTTCCGGCAAATGCTTTTCTCCTTCCCTATTCCACTTGGCCCACGGCATCAGCTAGTATGGTTAGTGGCATTCGGTAAGTTGAATAATTTGCCCCATGTATATACCGAATTCCAAAAAAGTAGTCCAGAATTGTTAGAACTGATCACCTATTAAGATGGACGGCCGAATTTTCATTTGGATCGCCAGATTTGCGACGAAGTGGGACGAAGAATTTCCAAAACAAGGAGCCAGTTTACCACGGATTCATCAGGGTCTCATCGGGGTCGTCTCATCGGGTGTCGCATTTTAAAGTTTTTCGTGTTGGTGCCCACTGGAATAGCTCGACTTCAAATCAGCGAAACAGCTCACTTCGTCCCGCCTTCCCATCAAACGTCAGCGTCGTCCGGCAACCCTTTTCCCGCTTGATCGCCGCCAAATAATAGTCTGAAAAGTCAGCCGGTTGATCCCGGAACAAATGCAGCGCCTCCCACGCCTCATCCACGAATTGGATCTCGAGTTCCCTGACTTGCAAGAGCTTCTCAATCGCCACGACGATCTCTCCACGATGGTATCGATAGGCGCTTGAAAGAACCCAGATCACCTCGACAAGAACGATGCAATTGATCCAGCCCGGATCATCGGCGGAGAAGTGCGCACCAATCGCCTCCGTCGCCCGCCGCAACTGATCGGGATCATCCTGCGTCAAAAGCCTGACCACGACGTTCGTATCGAGTCCGATCATGAACCCGATTTGTCCAGATCCGCCGCGTGGTCGGTGATCGCCCGGTTCATATCCTCAACCGTTACAACCGTCTTTGGAGGAGGTAAAACACCTGACAGGTCTTGCAGTGAAAGAGTCTTGGGAACCAACGAAACCCGACCGTCCGCTTCCAGGAAATACTGAAGCTTATCTCCAGGCTTCACGTTTAGCCTACGCTGGATTTCCACCGGTATTGTAGTCTGGCCTTTGCTGGAACTTGTGGAAACGGTCATAATTAAAATCTTACTTTAACTTTTAAAAGGAAAATGACGAACCACGGAAAACACGGAAGCAGAACGAGTTGAAACAACGATTCCATACACCCAATGGATTTGCGGATCAAAGCCCGGAACCTTCTTGATGTGTCCGTGGTTCTCATCGAGCGTCTCCCTTACAAAATCGCTGCAACGGTCGATCAACTCCCCCTCCACCCTCGGCGCATCCGCCTGCCGGTCGGGATCCGGTTTTGCGCTGGTTCCCGGATTCTCCGGACGGGTCGGTGGGGTGAAATCCTCCTTCGCCTCCTCAGTCGCATCCTCAACCTTCTCCTCGAGCCTCTCGGTCACGTCGGGCTTTTCGTCTGTGATGGCTCCCTCATCGTTCGTCTCTGCGCCCCGTGACAGTGTCGTCAGGCTAGCTGCTGCAATGAGTGGTGGCAAAATTTTCAGTATCGATTTCATGGTTCCATTTTTTTGTCGGAACACATCGCAAAAACGGTGCCAAAATACTTACCTCCCGGGCAAGCCCGCCTGAAACCTATGATTCACGGGCTGCGTCCGAAAAACCCGCTCCAGTTTGCCATTCCAACACCAAAATCGGTTTATGCAAATTGCATGGCAGATTGTGCCAATCTGAAGCCAGCCGAGAGTGCGGGAGGGATGTCTTGCCCTCAGGGAAAAATCGGCTACACAGGGCGCGGTGCTTCCTTGCCGATGTCCCGCTCTGCCCTTCATCCTGATCGGCGATTCAGGACAGGAGGATGCCGCGATCTACGCAGATGTCGTCAAACAAAGACCAGGCCGAGTGAAAGCGATCTACATACGCGATGTCGATCCGGGCAAGGACAGCGGACTTGACCGATCCGTGCATACATACGCAGGTGAAGCGGAAATACTTGGTGTCCCTATGATCTTCGCGCCGGACAGCCAGGCCATGACGGACCATGCGATTTCCATCGGCCTCATCCCCAAGGAAACCAAAGGCGAAATCGCAACCGGTGCTGCTGCCGATAGGAAACGCCCGGCCACGGTGTCTCAGGCGCTGGAAGATGCCGGGGTGATCCGCGAGGCGGGTGATCAGCCCTAACCGCCGCGCAGTATCTCGTGCCCGCCGCCATTTGGTCCAAACAGTATAAGTTCACCTTTCCAATCCAGCACGGCATTGGACGATTGAAAAAAACCGACGGGGACTTTAGATCTTAGTCTATTTCTTCGTTCTTTGGGCGTCGAGATTCAAAGCTTCGAAAAAACCCAGCCAGCTCGGCCTATATGCCTGTTCCCGGGCCGGATCTCCTATCGGCTTGAACCCACCCAGGCAGTTGGGTACTTTCCAAACAATGAAGAAAACAACCATCCGCAATATCTGTATCGGTGCCGCTGCGCTCGTGGGTATCATGGTGATCCTGCCGGAGCCTACGCCGAGGGAACCGGTGGAGGATCCCGCTGCGTATCTGCGGGAGAAACTGCCGGAAGTGGATCTCCGGCACTGGATCGATCCCTATCTGGACTGGAGCCCGGGGAATCTGGACAGGGTGGTGGCGGATTTCGTGGCGAAAGAGAAAAAGCGCAGCCGTGGTGAGCTTACGAAAGACCCTCGGAAGCTCGACCGGATGCTCTCATCAGCCCTCCCTTCCTATTTCGTAAAACAGTCCATCTCCACGCCGGAGGGGCGGGAACAGATCTTGGAAAAGGCGAGGGCACGCCTTGCGGAGCCGCCGATGACGATCACTGGAGACAAGGACAAAGCTTACGCGGTGGTCGATTTCTGGGTGGTGCCGGGGGCTTGGAAGAGACCCCTGCGGCAGGCGTTTGAGGGTGAGCTGGAGATGCAATCGGACGGAGTCGCGTTCGATTCGATCCGGATGAAGCCGGAGTTTTTCCGTGAAGGGCTGCGGATGATTTCGACACGGTTTCCGGATGCGAGGGCCTACGACATCCGTGCCCGTATCCCGAAGGGGCGGTCGAGCAGCCTGGTCCGCATCGTGTATTTCCCCAAGGGCAACCGCTTCGAAAGGGACGATGGCGGCGCGAGGGAATTTGCCAAAGGGCCGGAGGGCGGGATGGAGGCCTTGCTGGACGGCAGCGCGGATATTTCCACCCTGAAATTTGACACCCTAACTCAGGGCGACGATAGCCCAGGCTACACGCTCCCCCCCGCGAGGGAGCCGTTAGAAGGGGTGGTGAGGCGTTAAGGCTCCTCCCATTCGTGGCAAGAATCTCGAATCCATTTGAGTTTTAAAATCCGGAGTTTGAAGTTTACCTTGCACCCATGCTAACCCTCGCACTTACCGGCGGCATCGCTACCGGGAAATCCACCGCCGTCCGCCTATTCCGAGAATTCATCCCGGACATCGTCGTCTTCGATTGCGACGAGTCAGTGAAAGGGCTGCTGCGGCAGGATGGGATCGTCGCGGAGTTGGTTTCCCTTTTCGGAAAGGGGATCATTGATGCCGATTCGGGCGCCCTCATCCGGGAAAACCTCCGCGACGAGGTCTTTGATCATCCAGAGAAACGTAAACAGCTCGAAGGTGTGCTCCACCCCCGGGTCCGGCAGGAATGTCTTGCCCTGAAGGAAAAAGCGGCTACACAGGGGGCGCGGTGCTTCCTTGCCGATGTCCCGCTACTTTTCGAAAACGGTTTTGATTTCGGCTACGATCAGGCGATCACCGTCGCCACCTCTCGCGCCACCCAGGTCGCCAGACTCAAGGCTCGCAGCGGCTGGGATGATGCCCTGGTCGAATCCGTTCTCACCGCCCAACTCCCTCTCGAAGAAAAGATCGCCCGAGCGGATATCGTCTTCTGGAACGACGGTGAACCCGCCACCCTCGAAGCGCAGATCAAGCGTTTCTGCAAAATTTTCCCACCACTTCCCATGCCCAAATCAACCACTGAAGAGATCCCGCAAACCAAGCCGGAGGCCGTAGATGAAGCCCCCAAAAAAGAAGAGCCTGCGCCCTTTCCCGTGCCGGAATCCATCGATCTCAATGCCTTCCGCCTCAAGCCGCTTTCCGAGCTTCAGGACATCGCCGCCGAGCTTCCCGCGAAAATCCAGGGTGGCATCACCAAGGCCCAGTTGGTTTACGAAATCATCTGCTTCTACACCGCCAACGGCACCAACGTCACCTGCGAGGGCGTGGTTGAATTTGGAAAAGAGCATTTCGCCATGATTCGCGATCCGCAGCGGTCCTTCCGTCAATCCCAGGACGACATCCACATCGGTGGCCCGGTCCTCAACGATGCGAAACTCCGCAACGGTCAGCTTCTGAAAGTGAAGGTGAAAACTCCCGTGCAGCGCGACAAATACCTCACCACCGAGGCCATTCTCGAAATTGAGGGGAAACCCGCCACCGAGTGGGAGGAACCGAAGGATTTCGACAAACTAACCCCCATGTTCCCCGATGCCCGCATCCACTTGGAAGGGGAGGGGACTGAATACCTCGGCGTGCGCGTCATCGACCTCATCGCTCCGCTCGGAAAGGGGCAGCGGGGCCTCATCGTCGCCCCGCCACGCGGTGGCAAAACCATTCTTCTCAAGCAGATCGCCAAGTCGATCAAAGCGAACAACCCGAACGTGGAGCTCGTCATTCTCCTTCTCGACGAGCGCCCCGAGGAGGTCACCGATTTCGAGGAAACCGTCAACGTCCCCGTCTTTGCCTCCACCTTCGACGAAACGCCGAAGCGCCACGCTCAAGTGGCGGATCTCGTGATCGCCCGCGCCCAGCGCATGGTCGAGCTTGGCAAACACGTCGTCCTCCTGCTCGACTCGCTCACCCGCCTCGCCCGCGGACACAACTCCGCCATGCAAGGTGGCCCCATCGGCTCCGGTGGTGTCTCACCCGCAGCTTTAGCAAAATCCCGGAAATTCTTCGGCACCGCCCGCAACATCGAAGACGGCGGCTCACTCACGATTCTAGCAACAGCCCTCGTTGAAACCGAATCCCGCCTCGATGACGTCGTTTTCGAGGAATTTAAAGGCACGGGTAACATGGAAGTCCGCCTCGACCGCGAGCTTGCCGAGCGCCGTGTCTATCCGGCCATCCACATCCCGCAATCCGGCACCCGCAACGACGATCGACTCTACCATCCCGACGAGTTCAAAAAAGTCATCGATGTCCGCAAACAACTCGCCGGCCTCCCGATCGGCGATGCCTTGGTCACGCTTTTGAACAACCTCAAGCCCACCAAAACCAACGCCGAATTCCTCCTACGCGGGCTGCGGTAAAAAACGTAGCTGCCGCGTCCCGCCGCAACCGCCAACAAGCCTGGGTTCTGGAAGGCCGCGATCCCCCCTACGAAAGGTGGGTCGCTTACATCAGGTATTTCACGGATACTAGGTTGGAATCCCTACCAAATGAAAACCCTCCACCAAGACGCCGGAATCCTCTGGTGGCTGGAACACGTCCGCGAAACCTACGGCCCATGGATTCCTCCAGCGCGCTGATAACGAGGAAATTTCAGGAGAAACCTGATCGACCCCGCCTTCGTGCCACGTATCGTTCCGGGATGAAAAAGACCCTGCTTCTCGCCGTTCTCTTCTCCAGTCTCGCCAACGCAGAATGGGAAAATCTCTGGCCTGCCGCAGCTCCCGGGGCCGCGCAGCCTCCCGCAGGCACGGAAACCACCAACGAGCGCGGCCACTTGGGCAACATCGAGATCCCGCAGTATTGGGTTCACCTTCCGGAAAAGGGCAAAGCCACCGGCGCTGCTGCCGTCATTTTTCCTGGCGGTGGCTACGGCATCCTCGCCATGGAGCATGAAGGGCACGATTACGCGAAGTGGCTCAACGACCGCGGTATCGCCGGCATCGTAGTGAAATACCGTGTCGGCGGCGGACTCGGCTACCAATACCCCGTCCCTTACCTCGATGCCCGCCGCGCGATCCGCACCGTCCGAGCAAATGCCGCCGAGTGGAATATTGATCCCAATCGCATCGGTGTTATGGGTTCCTCGGCAGGCGGGCATCTCGCATCGCTTTGCGCCACCCGTTTCGAGGACATGTTCAGCGAAGAAACCTCCGACGAAATCGACAAGCTCTCCGCCCGTCCCGATTTCGCCGTCCTCGCATACCCCGTCATCACCATGGATCCCGCCTATGGTCACACCGGCTCCCGCAAGAACCTCGCCGGGGAAGACTCCGATCAAGAACGCCTCGACATGCTCTCTACCGAAAAGGCTGTTTCCAAAAGAACCCCGCCCACCTTCATCGTCCATACTTCGGACGATCCCATCGACCCCCGCAACAGCTACCTCTTCGCCTCCGCCCTCAAAGCCAACGGCATCCCTCACGCCCTTCATGTCTTCGAAAAGGGAGGCCACGGCTACGGATTGAAAGGTGCCGGACCGCTCGCCGTCTGGCCGGATCTGCTCGACGCATGGCTTGCTGCGCTGTGGAAGCAGAAATGAAGGTGAGACGTTGGGGAACTCCACCCTCTCATTTTTCCCTGACTTCCGCATTTTCCTTGATCGGATGATCCTTGCCAACAAGTGATCCACCCTCTTTGATCACGCCTAGTTTATGAATGCCCCGGAGCAGATCGTCTGCAAACCTACACCTTGGTTCACCCTCCGCGCTGCGGCCATGCTCGCGATGTTTAGCGTGTTCGCCGTGCTTTTCTATATCGATGGCACCTCTGGTTATCGGAAGAAAAACATGGAGTATTACCTCCACGCCACTTTCCAAAAAGCCACCTCTGAATTCGCCCGGCTCAACAACGACGGGGACCTCACCCCGGAAGCCTGGCAAGAATTCGTTAGGGAGCAGACGGTAAGCCTTCCTGACGATTCTTCCGTGATCCCTGTGGATGTAAAAACTCCCATGCCGTGGCCCACCATTCTCGAGGACTTCGATAAGGTGAAGCCGCTCCAGCACAATATTCTCTGGCAGGAGTATTCAGGGGAAAATCAGATGAGTTCCAAGCCGCCTGAAAAACCCTTCGATGCGAAGAAAATTCACGAGCAGATCATCGTATTCTACATCTGCCTCGCCCTCGCCTTGATCACCCTATTTTTCCTAATCCGCACCAGCAGGCGCTCCATCCGTGCCGATGACGAGGGCATCGTCACCGTGAAGGGAATCCGTGTCCCCTACGCCGACATGCGCACGCTCGATCTTCGGAAATGGGATACGAAAGGCATCGCAATCATTGATTACGAGAGCACCTCCGGAAAGTCCCGCGCCCGTATCGATGGTCTCACCTATGGAGGCTTCAAGAAAGAGCACGACGAACCTGCCGAACGCCTGATGCGAAAGATCCGCGCGAACTTCACCGGCGAGCTGATCGAATACACTACCACCACCACCGCTCAGGAAGACGAGGATTCTGCGGAAACCGCCGCCCAATCCGACTGAAACCGTGCATCTCGCTGGAAATCCGTCGCTTCTGGCCTTTTCATGGTTGCCAACCCCGCCCCCTAGGCGTTAACCGTTTCTCAACACCAAAACACAACCACTCAACTCATGTCAGACAAATCAATCGAAGAACGGGTCAAAGATATCATCGTGGATCAGCTCGGCGTCAGCGCCGACCAAGTCACTCCAGAAGCAAAATTTGTCGAGGACCTCGGTGCAGATTCGCTTGATACGGTTGAGCTCGTAATGGCTCTCGAAGAGGAATTCGATGTCGAAGTGCCAGACGACGAGGCCGAGAAGCTCCAAGCGGTGAAAGACGTCGTTACATTCATCACCAGCAAGAAAGGCTGAGTCTCCGGACGTTTCATTTTTCACAGAAAGGGTGGTGGCCGCATGGTCCCCGCCCTTTTCTTTGCAATCCACCCCGATCTGGGGAATACTCGCCGCACGGGCGCAGTTCCAATTTCAGCGTTTCAGATTTTCAGCGTTTACCCAAAAGATGCCTTCCCAAGACGATATTCAGTATGCGATGGAAACCACCCGCGTTCTCCATGAGCCGGATCACCGCATCCAGACCTTCGGTGAAACACGCTTCTCCTTCCAGCTCCTCAGCGAGCCGATGGACCAAGTAGGCAGCGTCCGAATCCGTCGTGGTGAGATCGAGGCTATGAAGCCGCGTATCCTCCGTCCTGAACCTTACCGTGAAATCGAGCTCGAAGGCTTCGACGAAACCGCCCGCGCGCGTTTCGATGCGATGGTGGAAAAACTCAAGGAACAGGGCCGCGACATGGCGTTTCTCCAATATGGCTTCCGTTTCAAACGCGGAGCAGTGAATGAAGAATTGATCCCTGAATCCATCGAGGCTGTCCGCGAAAAAGTCATGGACGACATCCGCCGCTCCGGCGACCCCTCCCTCGCCATCATTGAGGGTGTCGATGACACTTGGGAGATCTCCATCCTCAAATTTTCCTTCGAAATGATCCTGCGCTCCCACGAAATCAACGCCTTCGATTTCAAGCGCAAAGGCCTCATCTGATTCCGACGGATTTCCTTTTCATTGAATCTTCAGATTTGAAATTTTGTGAACTTCTGGATCCTCATCAAAATCATCGCAGGCCTTGCCGTCGCCGGAGTCGTCGCCTTCACGGCCATGCTCACCTACCACATCGCCGTGGAGCCACTCGGCGGTGTGTTTGAGAAAATCATTCCGGAGGCTGGCACCGTGTTGCGCGTCGTCCCTGAAGAGGATTTCGCGAAATCTCTGGAAGCCGCCGAGATGCCGGACTTCGATCCCGGCGACCGCGCCTTCCAGAAGGCCCACGAACTCATCGCCCTCGGAAAAATCCCCGAAGGTCGTGAGAAGCTCATGGCCATCGTCAACGTATTCCCGTTTTCCCCGGCAGCTCCGACCGCCCGTCGCATCGTCGGTGAAATGAACCTCGACGAGATTCTCGCCAGTGATTTCGCCGAAGGAAAAACGGAATACGAAGTGAAGCGAGGTGACTCCTACTTCGCCATCGCAGGCCGCAGTGAAACCTCACTCGATATGCTCATGCATCTCAACCGCATGATGGAGTTGCAAAACCTTCAACCAGGCGACGAGTTGCTCCTGATGCCCCTGAACTTCCGACTCCTAATCGAGCCAGATCGCAAGTCCGTCTCCCTCTGGAACGAGGCAAAATTCGTCTGCGAATACCCCATCCTGCTGCTCGAAGGATCCTCTCCCTCTCCGGGAAAAACCACCATCGCCTCCCGCCGCTCCACGATCGATGGGAAAAACATTTCCGCCACCGCGAAAAATTACCGCAGTTCCTCAAAATCCATCGTCCTCAAAAGCCCCCCAGTGCAGATCCTCCCATACGACGAGACCGATGAGGAACCCGCTGCCGGCATCTACCTCCGCGAGGCCGATATCGAGGAACTCTTCCTCCTCACACGCACCGGGAACGCCGTGGAAATCAGAAAAACCAAGAAATGAGCGATCCCCATCCGCTCATAAGAGTGTCTTCTTCATTGAAGTTTAGAGTTTAAAATTTAAAGCTTACCCCGATGCAATTGCTGGAATTCGAAAAACCTGCCGCCGAGCTTGAGAAAGAGATCGAGAAGCTTCGTGCGAAATCTTCCGCGCAGAACGTTGATCTTTCCGAGGAAATCCTCACGATGGAGCGCAAACTTTCGGAGACCCGCTCCAGAATTTACGAAAACCTCACTCCATGGCAGCGAGTCCAGATCGCCCGCCATACACAGCGCCCCTTCATGCTCGATTACGTCTCCCTCGCGTTCGCTGATTTCACCGAGCTCCACGGAGACCGCCACATCGGCGACGATGCCTCCATGCCAGGTGGTTTCGCCATGCTAGGCGATCACAAGTGCGTCGTGCTCGGTCACCAGAAAGGCCGTGACACCAAGGAAAACCTCAAGCGCAATTTCGGCTCCGCCCACCCGGAAGGCTACCGGAAATCCCTGCGCCTGATGAAGCTCGCGGAGAAATTCAAGATGCCTGTCATCGCCCTCATCGACACCCCCGGAGCCTTCCCAGGCATTGGTGCGGAAGAGCGCAACATCGCCGAAGCCATCGCCTTTAACCTCCGCGAGATGATGCTCCTGAAAACCCCTGTCATCGCCGTCGTCATCGGTGAAGGTGGATCAGGCGGCGCACTTGGTATCGGTGTCGCCGATCGCGTCCTGATGATGGAGAACGCCTACTACTCCGTCATCTCACCCGAAGGCTGCGCTGCCATCCTCTGGAAGCACCGCAAGCACGCCCCGGAAGCCGCCGAGGCCATGAAACTCGTCGCCCCGGATCTCCTAGAGCTGAAACTCATCGACGACGTGATCCCCGAACCAGTCGGCGGCGCCCACCACGATCATCACACCACAGCGACCAACTTCCGAGAGGTGGTCTCCAAGCACCTTGATCACCTTTGCTCGCTCAAAACCGATCGACTTCTTGAGGAACGCTACCAAAAGTTCCGCAAATTCGGAGAATGGAACGAGGCCTAGGAGTCGTGACTTACCTGTCCTGGCAAAATCTCCGAAAAACCGCGCTACCGCCTGAAGAGCCGCAACACCCACGCTGCGACCTCTCCCTTTTTAGGTTGAAAAACACCACGCCTGTTCTGAGCGTTGGCTTCCCCGTCGCTGGCCCTCATCCTTGCCGCATGCGTGGACTCGGGCTATGTTTCCGTTTCCCTCCCTGTCTCCTTCTGAAATTTCAGTGAACTTCAATACCGCTACCAAAAGACATGAAGAAGCAAGCTGCCATTGATCGCATGGTCACCCCGAAACACATCTGCCCGTGGGGCATCAAAGCCTACGATCTCCTGAAACGGAACGGCTATGAAGTCACCGACAACCAAATAGAAACCAAGGACGCCAACGAGGCATACAAGGAAAGGAATGGAGTCGATGAGACTCCCCAAGTTTTTATCGAGGGCGAGCGCATCGGAGGATACGACCAGCTCCGCGAGCACCTCGGCCTTGGCCCCGATCCGAAAGAAGGAAAGACCTACCAGCCAGTGCTCGCCGTCTTCGCGGTAACTTTCCTGATGGCGATTACCACCACATGGATGCTCAAGGGCTCCTTCGATGTGATCCGTATTCTTGAGTTCTTCATCGCTTTCAGTATGTGCGTTCTGGGCATTCTAAAACTCCAAGATCTGATGTCGTTCGCCACCGGCTTTGTCCAATACGATCTGATCGCCCGGCGCTACGTCCCTTATTCCTACGTTTATCCGTTCGTGGAAGCCGGAGCGGGCATTTTGATGATCGCAGGCCTGTTTACGTGGGTCGCCGCTCCGGCTGCGCTCATCGTCAGTACGATCGGCGCGATCTCCGTTTTCAAGGCGGTCTATATCGAAAAACGTGATTTGGAATGTGCCTGCGTCGGCGGCGGCAGCAGCGTGCCGCTCGGATTCATTTCCCTCACGGAGAACCTGATGATGATGGCGATGTCCTTGTGGATGTTGGTGCGCTGACTCAAGCTGGTCCCGGCTTCGCGAACCGCGAGAGGACTAAGCTCGACTTCGCCAACCGGAATTGGCATTCTGGCAGGGATGCAGAGCGTTGTTTCCAACCCAATCCATCTTCACTCCAATACGAATCAGCATGTGCGGAATTTACGGATGGTTCGGAAAAACCAACGACGCCCACCGGCTCCAAACCATGGGGACAGCCATCAAGCACCGTGGGCCCGATGGATTTCAATCGCATCATACCGACAACATTTCACTCGGGATCTGCCGCCTCGCCATCGTTGATAAGAAAAATGGTCTACAGCCTTTTTTCAATCAGGACAGGACGATCGCGACGATCTGCAATGGGGAAATTTACAACCACGTGGAGATCCGTAAGGAGCTACAAGCTCTGGGTCACCATTTTCACACTCGTTCCGACGTAGAAATCCTCCCCCACGCTTGGCAGGAATGGGGGCAAGGCATGATGAAAAGACTGAACGGGATGTTCAGCGTCGCCATTCAAGATGGGGACCGCCTCATCCTGATCAGAGACAGGTGCGGACAGAAACCTCTCTATCTTCACACGGAGGGGAAGTCCCTTCACTTCGCCTCTGAAATCCGTGCTCTGCTCGCTGCGGGTATCCCAGCCGAAATCAACTACTCAGCAATCCCCAGTTACCTAGTCAACCGCTACGTCCCGGAGCCTCTTACGCTTTTCAAGGGCATCACGATTCTCCCGGCGGGGCACTTCCTCACGGTCACACCTACTTCCCCGCCAAAAATCGAAACATGGTGGAAGCCCTCTGTCACTCCTACCCTCGACATATCGGAAAGTGAAGCTCTTGCGAGGCTCGACACCCTCACCCGTGATGCGGTCGCAATTTCCCTGCAGGGCGAAGAAAAGATCGGGACCTATCTCAGTGCCGGTGTGGACTCCGCGATTCTTCTGGAGTCGATCAAACAAACCGGTCTCGAAACCACTGCCTTCACCGCTGGGTTCGGCACAGATTCCGATGAAATCCTTCACGCCGCGCAAATATCGAAAGAAAACAACACCCCGCACGTCCCGGTTATTCTCAAGGAAAAGGATCTCACCCATCTGCGCGAAGTCGTTGCGCAAATGGAGCTTCCCGTGGGAGATGCTCTCATCCTCGCCTTCGACAAATTGGCCGCGGTTGCAGCTGACCACGGCTACCGCGTTGCTATCGGCGGAGATGGCATCGACGAATCGATGCAGGGCTACTCTTTCCAGAACCACCTCGCAAAACTCGATTCGCTACCTTCCGCATCTCTCAAGCCCGCCGCCTCCCTTCTCCGTCACTGCCCACTGGCTCTTCTCGATAGGTTCTTCCCCTTTCCTGGATCCCTCGGAAAGGAAGGGCGCGAAAAGATTGCCAACTATTTGGAAAGTTTTCCCAGCGCAACACCATGGCAAAAGTCATCCGGTCTTCGGACTCTCTTTACTCCTGCCGAAGCGGATCGACTCTGCCTGCGTCAGGTGTTCCAAGAACCTGATATCCCCAATGCATCCACCAACCTCGACCGCCAGACACTCCACCTCTACGAAAGCTGGTTGCAGGACTGGTCCATCATTCGCCAGGATCGCAACAACATGGCGCACTCCATCGAGTATCGAATGCCTTTCCTTGACCACCGTCTCGTCGAGTTCACCCTCGCCCTGCCCAAGAATCTCAAACTTCACAAGAGCACCAACAAATACCTGTGGAGAAAACTCACCCGCACTTCTGCCTCCACGCGCCGGAAACAACCTTTTCACCTCCCTCTCGAAAAATTCCGCCACTCAGAAGCTTTCCAAACCTTGCTGAAAGATTGCCTGAACTCCTCCACCATTCGTGACAGAAACCTCTTCCACCCGGCAGAAATCGAAATTCTCATTGAAGGCGCAAACAATGGTGAATTCCTCGCTCTCAAAAAGGTCGTATCTCTGATAGTTCTGGAGCTCTGGATGCAAACTTACATCGACTGACCCAGTGATTCGTAAACTCAGAAATCTCGAAAAGCCCATCCGAGTTGGCCTTGTCGGAGCGGGCTGCATGGGGAAAGGAATTGCCCACCAGATTTCCAATACCCCGGGTATGTCATTAGAATGGATCACTGATCTGGATCCTCGGTGCGCGCAGGAGGTCGCCACGTTGACGAACACGAAATCCCATGGCACCGATACCCACCAATTGCTTAGAGAAAACCCGGTCGATGTCTTCGTAGAATCCACGAACACCATCTGGTCGGCATACCAATACTGTGAAACCGCGCTGGAAAACGGTGCTCACGTCGTCCTCATGAATGCAGAAGTGGATCTTTTGCTCGGCCCCGTGCTCTGCCAGATCGCTGCGAAGAAAAATCTGATCGTCACTTCCGATGCCGGCGATCAGCACGGAGTCCTCTCAAGCATGATTCAAGAAATTCAGCTCTGGGGATTTGAAATTGTCCAAGCGGGAAACATTAAAGGTTTTCTCAACCGCTACGCCACCTCCGCAGATCTGATCCATGAAGCCGCCAAACGAAACCTTTCGGCCATCCAATGCTGCGCCTACACGGATGGCACCAAGCTCAATATCGAGATGGCCGCCCTCGCCAACGCTTTCAAGCTTGTCCCCACCCAGACAGGAATGACCGGTCCTGCAATCCCTCATGTGGACCAAGCCCTAGAAGCCTTTGACTTGGACGCGATCCCGGAAGGCACTGGCACGGTTGACTATATCCTCGGCTCCGAGCCTGGCGGCGGTGTTTACGTCATCGCCAAATGTGAAAATCCCATCCAGAAGCCCTACCTCGAATATTACAAAATTGGCAAGGGACCCTACTACCTTTTCAAACGCGACTACCATCTCTGCCATCTCGAAACGACCACCGCGATCGCAAGGATCATCCTGAACCGGGAGCCAACCCTTCAGCCGTGGGCTGGACGCATTACCGATGTGTATGCTTTTACGAAAACTGAGATCCCCGTGAACACTACCATTCCCACACGGGATCGGCGGCGACCATTTCTACGGCCTCATCGCGACCACGGAGGAAGCCCGGAAAAACGACTGGGTGCCCATCGCCCTGCTCGACGCAGAAACTCAGCAAGCCGTCACCTGCGCTCCGCTCGAAAAGGACCAGCCACTAAGGTGGAAGGATCTGGAAACGTTCCAGCCCGCGATGGTGAAACTGTATGAAAGCCCGGCCAACAGCAAACCCGTCTAGATGCCGCAGTCCCCACACATTACCATTCTCGGGGCCGGTGTCTGCGGGCTCTACGCCGCCCTGACAGCTCTTCGAAAAGGTGCCTGTGTCACTGTGATCGAAAAGGACTCCCAGCCCGGAGGACTCGCGGCAGGCTTCAAACGCGGAGAAAATTATTTCGACCAAGGCGTTCACATGCTCCACGCCTTTGACAAGGAGATCTACGAGGACATCTCGCAGCTCATGGCCGAGGAACGCATTCCCGTGGCGCTCGACGCTCGCATCCAGTGGAACGGTCGCTCCTATCGGTATCCTCTCAAAGGCCTCGATATTCTAGCAGGAATGAACCCCGTCCAGCTCATCCACTGCACCCTCGGTCTCATTTTCGCCGGATTGGATGATCGGATCAACGGAACTCGTGCATCCGCGATCACGGCGGAAGACGCTCTTATTGCCACCTATGGCACGCCGCTTTACGAGTTCTTCTTCGAGGACTTCACACGGCGATATTGGAATATCCATCCAGCTCAACTCTCGGCAGAATTTGTACGTAGAAAAATGCCCCGACTTAAAATTCTCGACCTTGTTCGAAAATTCGTCCCCAGCGTTTTAAGAATCAATGAGGCCCAGTATGTGGTTGAAAACGCCCTGTCGGAAGAAACTCTCCACTACTCCGCCACCGGCTCCGAAACTCTGCCCCGCGTCCTTGCCCGGGAAATCGAAAGACTGGGAGGGAACATCATCTACGGAGCAAAAATTTCCAGACTCAGTGAAAACGAAATCCAACTTGGAAAACAAACTCTTCCCCTCGAGAAGACCATCTCGACCATTCCTCTCCCCGCCCTGATCCGGCTTCATCACGATGTCCCGGACGAAATCAGAATCGCAGCCGAAAGCCTCCACTACAAACCGATTGTCACCTACGGGCTGCTCGTCAAAAAAACGGAATGCCTAGAAGGCCTCTACACCTACTACCGGGACCGAATCTTCCACCGCATCGGTGAACCCAAAAACGCCGGGCTGAAAGTCAATCCAGCCGACCACACCGTTCTCATCGTCGAAATGACCTGCGACATCGGTGATCCAAAATGGAAAGACTCTCCTGAAATCCGCCAGCAGATCATCAGTGATCTTACCGCTGAAAATATCTGCCAAGGATCGGACATTATCGAGTGGAACCATTTCACCAATGTGAACGGATACCCCATCTACAAGCTCGACTTCGAGACTCACCTAGAGAAAATCAACGACTGGCTCCAGACACGGCCATGCCTGATCAGCACCGGACGCCAGGGCGCCTTCGCCTATCCGGCCATGCACAGAGCCATGCGTATGGGGCACGCCGCCGCGATCACGCTTCTGACCTGACACGGACCCGCAGGATTACAAATGAACCCGCCGGAACAGATTCCATTTCAAGCTGCGAAACCCGCCCGCACCGCCATCCCTCCCTGGTGTGCTCTAGTTGCACTTGTCATCATTGTCATCGCGGCCTTTTCGGCCTCGGTGAATTTCGGATTTATCAATTACGACGACCCTCTCTACATCACCGATAATCCACGGGTGAACACGGGACTCAGCCCCGCAAACGTGAAGTGGGCCCTTGTTTCCACCGGAGAAACAAATCTGTGGAGTCCTCTCACCTTCGTCTCCCATCAGCTTGATGTCAGCCTCTTTGGCCTCAGGCCGGGTTGGCATCATGCGGTGAATGTTCTTTGGCATGCGCTGGCCACAGGTATCTTTTTCCTAGTAGCACTCAAGCTTACCAAATCGACGTTTTGGAGTTTCTTTGTCGCCCTCATCTGGGCCATTCATCCGGAAAAGATCCAATCCGTGGCATGGCTTTCAGAGCGAAAAGACGTCCTCTCCGGGGCGTTATTTTTTGCGAGCCTCCTTGCCTTCATCTGCTGGAAACTGCGGCCGGTGAAGACTCCTGCGCTCTACCTAAGTAGCCTCTTCTTCTTCATCCTTGCTCTCCTTGCTAAACCGAGTGTCGTGCCACTTCCCATCATTCTCTACCTGCTCTTTTACTTCGATACAAAGGAGTTTCTCGCATCCGTGCGCGAGGCCTTAGCACCTCTACTGCCCTTCTTCGGTGCCGCCCTTCTCGCCGCTGGAATCACTATCTATTTCCAATCTCAGGGAGGGCTGGGAAACGTTGGCGAAGGTTCCAGCCTTGCCCAACGGGCGAGCCAGATCGTGATCAGTTACGTCTTCTATCTGAATCGATTTTTCTGGCCCTCTCCCGCGCAGCTTTGGTTCGTCCCACCCGCATCAATGGTGCCCTTCGTCAGCTCCGCAGTGGCGCTCTGCGTGCTCGCTCCGGCCGTGATCTGGCTTGGAACGAAGGAAAAGCTCATCATCGCTGGAGCGGCAATTTATACCATTCTCTGGCTCCCGGTCTCAGGGTTGGTTTCCGTCAGTTATTATTTTGTCGCGGATCGCTACAGCTATCTGCCACAGATCGGCCTCGCATTCATGCTGGTGGGATTCGTAAGACTTTTCACCCGATCCTCCAAAAATCTTGTCCCTGCCGGTCTCGCCCTCGGGTCCTTCGCTGGGCTTCTACTCTTTTTCCAACAGAGACAGCTACCGCTATGGAAGGATAGCGAAACCTTGTTCAGCCACGAGATGGCGATCGAACCGAATAGCCTTCTCGCCCCCATACACTACGCCGAGGTCTTCGCTGAATCCGACCCGGAAAAGGCTCTCACCTATTACACCAAAGCACATCGGAATGATCCCAATGCAGGCATCGCCTTAGCAAAAATGGGTGTGATACAGAAACAATTGGGCCGGACCGACGAGGCGCTAGAGAGTTTCCTAAAAGCCACACAGGCGAGCACTCCAGTGCGGGAAAGTTGGACACAACTCTTGGTGCTGCAGGTCGAACTCGAGCTCTACACGCAAGCCGAAAAAACAATTAAGCAGGGAATCGAAAGTGATCCGGACAACTGGGATTTCATTATGAACAGCGGAAACTTTTATCTTCTTGTCCGCAAGCAGCCGCAGGAAGCTCTCAAGTATTTTCTCAGTGCACATCATCTGAAACCTGTGGATCCAAGATCGATTGAAGCCTGCGCCAATTGCCACCGCATTCTTGGGAACGTCAACGAAGCCCTGAGGTTTGAGGCAATGACGGACGGGGAGATGTGATCCCCGGGCTTTATCGGCGGCGCCTGACGACCAGCATGGTTACGCCGAGGATGCAAAGCATACTTGCCGAGGTCTCGGGGACAGGCGAGATGATCGATGCTCCATTGAATGAGATCCCGGAACCGAGCTTCATCTCGCTCGCGAAGACCTGACCCTTGAAATCCACGTCGCCGATGATCGTGGTGTAGTCGCCGGTGTCGGACGGGTTGATCACGATGCCTTCGAAGTTCGCGCCGTCGTTCCTGTGGAGGTTCAGCTCACTGTTGTTGGTCATGAGCCAGACAACGTTGCGCATGTCGAGATTGTTTAGTATCACGGGCGAACCACCGTCGAACAGAAAGTCTGCGCTGCCGCGGATGATAACTGTATCGTTGAAGCCGGCACGCCCATTGAGTGTGAAGGCGTCGCCGCTGCCACTGTAGTCGATCCCTGCGAAGTCCAGCACAGTTAGGTTCGAGGTCGTGCTGTAGGTGAAGCTGGACGTCCTTTTCGTGTAGCTCTGGGTCGCCGATAGTGCGGTGAGCGAATTGTAATAGGAAAGGATCTCGCTATTCGCCTGGTTGAGTTCGGAATTGTGTGTGCCTTGCGGATTCACGTTCGCACCGGGCTGGGACTTGGCGTTCCATTTATGATCATAGAGGTTGGTGTGCCTTCGGACTTCGCCGCCGAAACTGAGTTTGTCGGTCGTCCAGACCCACGAGTTCTGGCCGAGTCCCATCAGGCCGTTGAAACCGCCCTCGTTGTAATCCATAAAGGTGGAGTCCTTGTTGGGCGCCGGCCCGTTGAGGACGAAAAGGTCGTATTTCGCGGCGGTGGAGCCAAGGCTCTGAGCGCTTGCCGAAGTTGCAGTCGCAGTGAGCATCGCAGCTACAATTATGTTAGGGGATAATATCTTCATTGTTCTGGGGGTGGGGTGTGGGGTGGGGGGTGGGGGGTGGGGTTCCGCTTTCACGGAGCCAGGCGGGGGCTGCCTGACATCCCTACAATGACAGAAATCTATGGAAACAGCATTACGTAATCGCGTAATGTTTGTAATTCTTCAATTTCAAGATGTGATCCGCACATATTTCTCCCCAGCGAGGGTGATAGTGTCAGTTACAAGCGGGCATAAAAAAGCTCCCACACGAAACTCGTGTGAGAGCTTTCCGAAGACTCTATGAGTCGCTCTATTGCTTGCGCCGACGGATCAGAAGCCCCCCGGCTCCACCGATAAGTAGCAACAGACTCGAAGATGGTTCAGGGACGGTGCCTTGGAAAACGAATCCGGAACCCATTTTGATGGACGACCCGAACACCTTGCCGGTGAAGTCAACTTGGCCGAGCCTGATATCCTCGGCATTGGGAGCGATCACGGTAGCAGAGAACTTCATAAAATCGGCAGGATCTTTTTCTGATTTATGCAGTTCGAAGCCATCGTCTCCGCTGTAGTAGAAGATCACGTTATCGGGATTCAGGTTGTTGGTTACGAGATCCGATGCTTTGAATTCAAATGCGTCGCTGACCCGGATGATGAACTGATCCATCCCGCCCGCACGGCCATTCAGGGTAAAGGTTTCTTCGTCCAGATCCAGTTCGGTGAAATCGAGGACAGTCTGGCTCATCGTGGAAGAGAAGCTGAAACTCGTTTTGACTTTGCCATAGGTTTGGGTGGCAGTGAGACCATTGATGTCGGTTATGTAGGACTGAAGATCCGCATTTGCCTGATTGAGGGCAGCATTGATCGACGGCGAACTCTGGATGCCTCCAGACGGATTCAGACCTCCGCCATCCTTGATGGTTGCTCCGGTGTGCTTGAAAATCGTTCCGGTGAATGTGGAGGTTTCCTTTTTGCCATCCAAGGTGGCGTTGTTGGAAATGCCTACCTGACCGAAAAGCTGGTTGGCGTCTTTCAATTCTAAAACTCCACCATTCTGGATGAAGATGTCATAGTTGGCGGCTGATCCTAAGGATTGGGCGTTTGCCGACGTTGCCGCAGCAAGCACAGTGGAGACAATAATGCTCGGTAAAATTGTTTTCATGGGGGGAGTTGGGGTGGGGGGGACTGGTCTATGCGAAATCAAAAGCACGATTCTTCAAACGTGATTTATGAAATGGCGCAACTGCCAGCTTGGGGGGGGTGGGGGGGGGCTTTCGAAGAGTGACTCTACGCCACCCATCAAAAGATATTCAGATGCTGCTCTGCGTGCAGGTAATGTCAAACGAAAATTGTATAATAAAAGTATTACGTAAATAGAGTTTATTAATTTAAGTTAATATTCTGAAAGTGGGATACAATCTGCCAGGCCTGATGTGAGCAGATGAATTGGCAGAGTGTCGGCGTTTTTGAGAGCAATCTGCCAACGAACTTGACGCCGGAGATCCATGCGAATGTGGCGCACCAACATTTTGTCGATCCGTCCAGAAGACCCACCCTTGAGACATCTGATTGGACTCGCGTTTTATGAAACGGTGTGAGAACACCGGCCTCCTAGGCTCGCGATCTCTCTCAGCTTCCGCTCCGCAGAATCTCCAGCGGAGGATGATTGCAAACGCCACGGCTAAGAGCCAGGCCACCGAGCACGGCAATCATCGTCACCGAAGCGAAGGCCGTTGCCACCAGCAGCGGATCTGGCCAAGGGGATGCTTTGAAAACAAATGTCGCCAGAGCAGCGTTCGCCGCGACAGCCAGCAACACTCCGGTCAGCGCCGACAGGATGCCGAGTGCCGCATACTCGATCACCAGGATCGTCCGGACCTGCATCGCCGAGGCTCCGAGTGTCCGCAGAAGCACACTTTCCTTCAGGCGCACATCGCGACCGTTCAGCAGCGTCCCGATCAAAATCGGCAGCCCAGCCAGTACCGTGAATCCCGCCAGCACCGTCACTACCATGGATATCTTTCCTAGAATATCGCGCACGGTTTCAAGGATCAGCGTCAGGTCGATCGCTGTCACGTTTGCGAACTTTCCAGCAAGCTCCCTCTGCAACTCGCCGGATGCCTCCGGCGTGGGTGTCCGCGTGGTCACCACGTGGAATCCCGGCGCGTCCTCCAGCACGCCCGGTGGAAAGACCATGAAGAAATTCAGATTGAATCGGCTCCAGTCAACCCGGCGCAAGCTCGTCACCCGCGTCCGTATCGGGATGCCTTGGACATCGAGCGTGATCTCATCGCCTATCCCCACGTTCATGTCCTTGGCGATATTTTCCTCCAATGAAAGCGGAACGACTTCCGAAATATCCGCCCGCTCGGTAGCCAGTTCGCCTGCTACCAGGGTCTCAGTGAAATTCAAGTTGTCACGATATGTCGATCGGAACTCGCGCCTCGCGACCCACTTTGGCACGCCTTTCGCCTCGCCAACATCGACCCCACGGATCGACTTAATTCGCATCGTCACCATTGGTGCGCTTTCCAGTACCGGCAGTTGATCGGCCTCAAGCACCGCTATCACTCCCGCCACCTGGTCTGGCTGCACATCGATCAGATATAAATTCGGACTCTCCTCCGTCTGCTGGATGCTCAGTCTGTCATTCAAAAGCTTTCCAGCAGATAGAATCGTTACCAACAGAAACGTTCCGAGCCCCAGTGAGAGAAGAAACAGAAGCGTCTGGTTCCCAGGCCGATGGAGATTCGAGACCCCCTGCCGGATCAGATAAGGCCAGCTTCTCCGCACCACCCGACGGGTCACCCACATCATCCCGCGCGCCACTCCTACCAGTGCCACGAAAGCCACGGCCATCCCGCCAACCATCGCCAGCGAGCGTTTCCAATCAGGATCATTCGCATGAGCCACCATCACCAGCAAGCCCGCCAATAGAAAATAGACCGGCAACGTCCGCAGAAACCCACCTTTCAGACTCCCACCGCTACGTAAGGTCACCGCTGGTGAGATCTCGCGTATCCTCATCAGTGGCAGCAGCGCGAATCCACAACATACGGCAAATCCCGTAGCAGTCGTCCGAGCGACGATTTCCCACTCCGGCGAAGGACTTACCGTGACCGGTAGCTCCCCAGCGAGTGCCATTAGCAGGCCCAACTGCATGCCTATTCCGAGCCCCGCACCCAGCAGCGCACCGAACAATCCAAGCGCCATCGCCTGCGCGAAATAGATCCCGAACGCAAGGTGCCCCGGGCACCCGAGGCAACGCAGGATCGCAATCGTTGGTATGCGTCTTGTGACATGGGCATGCACCGCACCAGCCACCCCGATCGCTCCCAGCGCCAGAGAGGCCAGCGCGATCAAACCGAGGAACTGTTGGAAATTGTCCAGCGCGTCGCCCAGGTTCTCACGCCTGTCCTCCGGTGTTTCGAAGCGCCACGGCGTGTCGGGGAAATCCTCGCGAATCTTGTCCTTGAGTTCGCTCGGAGCAGGACCGTTGGGGATATCAAGATGCAGGCGATAAGACACCATGCTGTTGGCGCCAAGCAGGCCGCTGCGCTCGACATCAGCCACCCGCACATATGCTTCCGGAGCGAACCCACTGAAGCGGTTGCCACGTGGAGCGGGCTTGTCCACCACCCCCAGAATCCTCAACCGGATATCTCCTAGCTCCACCTCGTCACCGATATCCACGGAAAACTGATCGAGCATCGCCGGTTCCAGCAGGACACCACCTTCATCCTGCAGTTTTTCCCAAGCATCGGCCGGCCGGGTCTCCACCTTTCCATAGTATGGATACCCACCCTTCATGCCGCGCACCTGCATCAGGCGCGCACCACCGTCCGGAAGAAACCGCATCATCGAGGGAAAGCTGATTTCCCGACTGGTGCGCTTCGCCATTCCGGCAAGCCCTTCCACCTCCTCGCTGCTGAATTCCTTTCGAGAGGAAACTTGCAGATCGGATCCCAGCAGCGCCTTCGCCTCCGAGGAAATGCCTCGCTCCACGCTCGCCTTGAGCGAATGGATCGCAGTCAGGGCCGCGATCCCGGAAACAATCGCCAGCGAGAAAACCACCAGCCGCACCCGTTGCGAGCGACTGTCCCGCCACGCCATCCGCCACACCCACGGATGCAGCAATGCGCTCCATAAATTTCTTGGCATCTCAGACATCCGCGTTCGTTTCCTCAGAGACAATCGTTCCGCCGCTCATTGTCACCACCCGCCGCGCCTTTGCAGCCAGCGCGGGATCATGAGTTACCAGCACCAACGCTGTCTCTGATTCTCGGTTCAGGCGAAAAAGCATATCGACGATGGGACCGCTCGTCCCCGCATCGAGGTTCCCAGTCGGTTCGTCGGCGAAAAGGATCTTCGGTCTGTGGATGAAAGCCCGCGCTAGCGCCACCCGTTGCTGCTCGCCCCCGGAAAGCTGAAGCGGATAGTGATCCAGCCTGTCTCCCAACCCTACCTCGGTCAGCAACCGCTCCGCCTCCTTCTGGATTTCCTTTCCGGACTCCCCGCGCAGCTCCAGCGGCACGAGTACGTTTTCAATCGCCGTCAGGGTCGGGATGAGTTGGAAACTTTGGAACACAAATCCCACCAACCGATTCCGCAATGCCGCCCGCGCATCCTGACTTAGATTTTCAATCGCCATCCCGTCCAGCTCCACTGAGCCAGCGCTCGCATCGTCCAGTCCCGCACAAAGTCCCAGCAAAGTCGTCTTCCCGCTCCCCGATGGTCCGACAATCGCTAGTGTATCGCCTGCATCGAGACTCAGGCTCACATTTTTCAGAACCGTCAGATCTCCACCGGCAGTCTGATGCGTTTTCCGCAGTCCGGACACTTTAAGAACGGGCAATTTGACAGCACCCTGAGCGGATTCTAGACTGACGGCGAATGGGGAAGACATGGAGAAGGAAATTTTTGTTAGGAATACTCGCGGCGAGTGTCGGCGCACTATTCGCCGAGGAAACCCTGAATGCAACCGATTCACCCAAGCGCATCGTTATCCTCGGCGATAGCATCACCGCAGGCTACGGCCTTGATCCCAGCGAAGCTTACCCGGCCCTACTCCAGAAGAAAATCGATCAGGAAAACCTTCCCTACTCCGTATCCAACGCCGGGGTCAGTGGAGACACCACTGCCGGCGGCCTCCGCCGCGTCGCATGGGCCATGGTCAAAGGAGCTGATGTCCTCGTCATCGCCCTCGGCGGGAACGACGGCCTCCGAGGCATCTCCCCGGAGGAAACCAAAAAGAATCTCCTCGGCATCGTCGAACAGGCGCACGCCAAAAACCCCGGAATCCAAATCTTCATCGCCGGAATGCAGATGCCCGACAACATGGGATCCGACTTCACCGCTCGCTTCAAAGCCGTTTTCCCAAAAGCCGCCGAAGAATCCAAGTCCACCCTCATTCCCTTCCTACTCGAAGGAATAGGAGGAGTCGAAAAACTCAACCAACCCGATGGCATCCACCCGACGGCGGAAGGACAGGAGATCGTCGCCAATAACGTCTGGAAGATTCTTCAACCGGCTATCACGAAGTAGGCAACAGGAGGGGCGCATCATGCAGCCCGGCAATTCGAGGCATCTTATTATTTCACCAGTTCCACAGCTACGTTTTCGAACCAGATCCGGACGGATTGATCGGGAGCGGGTCGATTGAGGGAAATATTCAAAGGTCCGAATGTTTCGTAGTCTTTCCACTCACTCACCATAGTCGGCTCCTCACTGCCACCTCTCCGGAAGACCCAGTTCGTGATAATGTAGTCCTTGTCGTAATAGAGATCATAGACATCCCCGGGGGTGTATCCGACTCCATCAGGATAGCGGACACGCAGACCTGCAAAGGCATCGGGAACGACTGCAGCGGCATCCTCCGGTAGTTGCTCGATGATCACGCCGGAGTCCCAGGCCACTTGGATGGGAAAGATCAGCCAATAGAGATCGTTGACGAACTGCTTGTCGGTCTCCGCCAGCGACGCATCGGAGTCCATTTTGTCGCGGTGGTAGCGGATGTCTTCTTCGGCTGTCTTGCCATGCAATGTGACCGTGTTGGATTCCGGCAGCCAGGTCCAAGAGCGGACGAATGCCTTGTCACCCAGATCCGCATGGAAGGTGTAGCTGATAACCTTGACAGCACCGAAGCCATCGACACCTGCGGCCTGCGCGATCTTTCGCATCGCATCCTCCGGGGATCCCTCCGCGTCGGGTTCCGCCTTAGGTTGGCAGCCGTTGAGAAACAGAAGCACCGGCAGGATCAGGAGGGAAGCAGATTTTCGCATGGAACAAGGTAACGAAGAACCTGTCATTGTCATCCGGTTTGTCTGAAGGGAGTCGTTCCACAGTCATCACATGCCCTCGGCACCCGGAGTTTCCTTTTCGATCCCCAGCTCCTTCTGCAGCAACAGGTCCAGCTCGGTCTCGCTTGGCTTCAGGCACTCCGAATCCCCGAGTTTGATGATCTGGCTTTTCTTCGCCGTCTCACCGATCGCGAGGAAGATCTCCCTTCCTACGGGAAGTCCCAGATACATGGTCGCTACTACTTTTCCCAAGAACCGCCCATCGCCTCCTTCACTCGTCATCATCTCCCCGGTTTCCGAGGTGTAGCCCTCGAAGTTCACGCTGATTGCAGCGTCAATATATTGCTGGATTTCCTGGGTGGTCATGGGGTGTCGAGTCGTATCCATCTTCGCACCGGAGTTTCCATGTTCAAGATTCACATGACGAGTCATCACATCTATAAAATCACTCGGTGCTCGGGACGGTAATGAAGCGGTGCGCCTCGCAGGCGGTGGGCCATTCCAGACTGTTGAGCTGTTTTTCGATCACGGAATTCGGGATCTGGTGGGCTCTTTGATTGTTCCGTTTGAAAAGGGTTTCAGGTGGTGTGGCGAAGGCGACGATGGTGTTGAGTGCGTGGTAGTCGTAACCGAGACCGAGTATCGTGCTGCGCCCGTCGAGGCGTAAACTTGTGGCGTCCCAGACCACTTTTTTCTTTGCGGCCAGGGCTTCTCTCAGCCTTTTTTTCGCAAGTTGAATCACCTGACCTTCTTTGTTCAATCGGTCGCGCCGGCCGGTCAGTTCTTCGCGAATAGTATCAAGGGAGATACGCTCGTGATCAGGCAAATTCTGATCGATCCAAGTGCTTTTTCCCGATCCGCTTGGAGCACAAGTGACGACCAGTTCGGCGAAATTGCCACGATGTTCGTGAGTTTTTGCGACAGCTTCCTCGGGGGTGAAAATTTCTCCGTTTTCGAACTGTCTGCGAGCCTCGCACTGGGTGTACTCAATCGAGGCTTGAGATTCGCCTGAGAGTTGGGTGCGGATGCGCTCGTCCCATTCTTCATAGGCGTTGTTCACGTCCCAGATTCCGAATTCTTCGGAGGCGAGGCGAAATAGTTCATTGGCCTCGCAGACATCGGCATCGGTGCTCCCATTGATCCGTCCGCGGGTATCAGCGAGTTCAAGTAGGTAGATCAACTTCGCTTCCGCGAGCCTAGAGAAACGCCAGAAATGTGATTTCGGAGCATTTCGAGAAAGCAATTTCCTCGGATCGTGGTGGTGGCCGATTCCTGCCAGGATTCGTTGATTGATTTCTCTGGAAAAGCCAAGCGAGGGGATACGTGGTGCGACGTAGGATCGACCGCGCGCGGCGTGGCGTGGGGATGTGATTCGGATCCTACCACCCATTTCCTCCTCGCGGGTGACAAGGGCTTTCCCGATGTCATGAAGAGCGGCGGAAATGAGCAGGGCGAGCCGATACTCGGGTTCAAGGTCGGCAGTCAGATGGTAAGCTTCCGCGATGACCATCTCAGTATGGATGCGGACATTGCCTTCCGCGTGCCACTCAAGATCTTGCGGGGTGCAGGCCATCTGGGATATGAGTGGAAAGAAGGGCGCAAGCGAGTCAAGGATCTCCGCAGGATTTGGTTGCGATCCTCCAGACAGTCCATCGAAAAAGTTCTTTCTGTTGCCCGTCACTTTGCAAGTTGGTTCGGGATGATTTCCGAGAACATCCAGTGCTTGTCGGTTTGGACGTGACCCTTGCGTACCCATTTCGCCAATGATTTGCCAAATTCACTGTAATGGAATCGACCCGCCAATCGCACGACGCATCCTTCTTGGGTGGTCGTATCAAGGTCGGCTGTGATTTTGCGCGCTGTCTTTTCGCTCCAGTCTCCGGTGTAGAGTTGGGGGACGGTTTCCAGCCCTAGGATCTCCGCCCATTCCCGGACTTCGACCCATGGGAGGGATTCGTTTTGTTCGTTCCAAATGGAGAATAGGTGGAAGTAGGAACCAAGCGCCTCGTAAGCGATGGAGTGGCGAGCGTAGAGATTTTCCCCACAGAGCCGCCAACCCTCAGGGATTTCCCGGCAGATGGTACCATGCAGAGCTTTTACCCAATCGCGCGAAGGGTGGTGGCGTCCATCGACCGAACGGGCATGGATACCATCCCGATACATCGTAGTATTCTCACCATCCATCTTTTCCGTAATGACGATTTCCTTGCCTACGAAGTGCTCTGTATCGAACAGGAAGGCATCATCAGACGTGCCGCCTTGAGACCATGGGAGATGGGGGGAGCGGGGGTATTTGAAACGGTTGCTATTGTTCACTTGGACGTCTTTCGGTGGATGTCACTATCAGGCCTCTGGAGGAGAACAAGAGATCCGGCCCATTGGTATCAGCCTAGCCACCGGCGAAGACCGGGTTAAATCCGGCTTCGGTGAGGATGCGTTTCACTTCTTCGCGCTTGTCCCCTTGGATTTCGATATTGCCGTCTTTCACGGTGCCTCCGACACCGCAAAATTTCTGGATCTTCTTTGCAAGTTCCTGCTTCTCGGCGAGGGAGATACCGATGAAATTCTTGACGACGGTGACTCCTTTTCCGCCGCGATGCGCGGTGGAGCGGATGATGTCCACGCGGCCCCGGGTGGTGTTTTTCTGACCTCGCTTTGAGGTTTTTAGGGGAGTGACGGACGTAGCTTCGTCAGGTCCTGCGGGAAGGTCGCCGAGGGCATCAAGCGCACCGAACGCGTTGGGAGCCTGCTGCTGCTCTTCGGCTAAACGGGCGGCTTCTTGTTTCTTCCTGCTCATGGAGTCTATTGAAATGGATATGCTGTGAAGCTCACGCATAATCCTTGGGTGAGGGAAGAAATTTGAACCGCCAAGTTCGCCAAGTAAGAATAGGAAGATTATGAAATTCCCGGTGCGAGATGGATAAGCTCTCTCCGATTCCAAACTTATCTTGCTTGGCGAACTGGGTGGTGGGGTCTTCTTCTTTTTACTCGATCACTCGGCATTTTTTCACCACTTCTGCCCAGGTGAAGTCATCCCTCAGCATTTTTGCTAGCCACGGATCGATGGCGGGGAGTTTGGTGACGGAGTCGAATTTTTCCGGGCGAGTGATACGGGTGAAGAGGACGCGTTTGCAATCGCTGAGGGGGACGGATTTCGCGCCGTATCCGCCGGGTTGGTTACTGGACCAAAAGCGCACGGCTTGGGAATTGTGGCCGAGATAGATAACGAGGTGGCCTCGCTCATTGCCTCCGATTTTATCCGTCCACCAGATTTTGAGGAAGTCGCCGGGTTCGGCCTCGTTCCATGAGGTGAAATTTTTGCCCGCATCAAGATCTGCAACCAGCTTGGCGGAGCCGGGACCGTTCGAGTTCCATCGCCCGAAGATGCCGTGGCCGTCCTTTTGATCGATTTTCGGAAGGAGTGTTTCCGGGCCTCCACCAAGGGCCTTTAGCAAAACTAGATAGGTAGCTCCGGAGCAGAAGCTGGGTTTGGCGCGGTTCGCGTTGACTTGAATTTCTCCATTCGAAAGGTGGCAGGCTCCGTGGAGGAGGTTCTTTGTGGCGTCGCTTCCATCATATCCACCGCCAGCAGGCATGGTTTGCATGGCGGAGAGAATCTTCGCGTTGAATCCCGGACCAGTCTCGGCCGGGATACCTGCACAACCGGATGCGAGAATCCCGGCAAGGAGGATGGCGTGCTTAAGTGGCATGGGTTCGGGAAAGGGGAGGGGATCAAATTGTCTCGTCCAGCCACTTGAGCATGCGCTTGCGGTAGGCTCCATTGTCACGAGCGAGCGAGTCGCCATGGTGACCTTCCTTGACTTCGAAAAGTGTTTTTGGCTCGTTGGCGAGGTCGAAGAGAGCTTTGCCTTGGGAAAATGGGACCACTTCGTCTAGGTTTCCGTGGACGACGAGCACGGGAGTATCGGTGATTTTTGCGATGAAATCCTTGGGTGAAAATTCGTCGGTGATCAAGTTCGCGCCAAGTTGACCGCCGATGACTTTTGCCATTTCTTGGTAGGATGAGAAGGTGCCATCTACGATCACTGCTTTCAGGCCGGGTTGATTTTTTTCCGCGAGAGCGGTGATTGATTTCGCTCCTCCGAGGCTATGGCCGTAGGAAATGAGTTTCCGGGGATCGACATCGCGGCGTGCGGCCGTGTAGTCGAAGGCGGCCTTTACGTCGTCGACCATCCCGCGGCGGTCGAGATCTCCACCGGATTTTCCGAAGCCGCGGTAGTCATACATGAAGACGTTGTAGCCAGCTTCCACCATCCACATGACAAAGCCGAGATGGTGGCCGAGCGAACCGGCGTTGCCGTGAGAGAAGACGATGGTCGCTTTGGCGGACTTCCCCCGGGCTGGCATGAACCACCCGTGAAGGGGTGTCCCGTCTTTCGATTCGAACTTCACGTCCTCGAACCGAAAGCCCCACGTGGCGGGTGTCGCAGGCGCGTCGCGGGTAGGAAAGTAGAAATAGCGGTTGGCATTGTCGGAGCCGATGAGCTGCTTGAGCAGATAACTGGTATCACTGTTCCCATCCTGCAGAAGCGCTTGGATTTGCTCCATTCCAATGGATGGTGATGTTTCGCCGGGGGCCACTTCGGTCTGAGCGATCAAGTAGGTCGTACCGGCCAACAAGACTCCTGTTCCAATCCATTTCATTACAGCACTGATAGCCCGGATACGGAAATTGTCGAGAACGTCACAGGATTTTCCCGGAAACTGACTTGTTGCAGGAAAGCAAAACGGATATCTGGTCATGGTATGGAAATTAAAAAAGATTCGACTGATACCGTGGTGGAACAAACCCCTGTCGCAGAAACGCAACCAGTAGCTGTCGTGGCGACGGGCGAGGCAAGTCTGGGCTCTCGCGTCGGGGCATATTTGATCGACCTGGTGCTCGCTATCGCAGTCGTAGTTATCGTGGGGAAGGTTTCTGGGATCCTGGCAAATGTTGCATTCATAGGCTATTTACTGACCCGGGACTCCATGCCGTTTTTGGATGGTCAGAGCATCGGGAAGAAAGTGCTCAAGATCAAAGCGGTGACCGAAGAGGGAGCGACTCTGTCCGGAAACTGGAACCCTGGGCTAATTCGCAACGCCGTGCTACTCATCCCTTTTTTCCCCCTCGTCGAACTGATCATCATGATGACAAACAAGGACAAGCCCGGCGGTCTCCGCCGTCTTGGGGACCAGTGGGCGAAGACAAAGGTCATCAACGCGCCAGCCTGATCTACGCGATCACGTAATAGGCGGCTTACGGATTGGTGGTAATGTGTTGACGTTCCCAATCGGAACGCACCCCCCCCACCATGAAAATACCGTCCCCCCCCCGGGCGGTGAGCAAACGCGGTCTTACATTGATCGAGCTTACCGTCGTGATTCTTGTCCTGCTATCCCTTGTTTCGATCCTGTTTATCGGCGCGCGTGGATGGAAAAACGGCACTGACCGTGCCACGTGTATCCTGAAGATTCGCAACATCCAGGTCGCGGCCCGCTCCTACCAAAACCTCTACGGATACAATGCCGGCGGTTTTCCGGCGGCCTCCGGCGGCACGCAAAATATTGCCGCGCATCTGCTGGAAAAAGGCTACATCGAGCAAGATGTGTATGATGCGACAAAAGGCATCGTGAAATGCCCTGGCGACGGCACGTACAGCACGCCGTTTCCTGATATCTTCCCACAGATCGGCTCGCTCTATATGACTTGCTCGCTCTCGGCGACCTCGAACCACGTTCCGCAGATCCACGCGGACTGGTGAACGGCTTTCCTTCTTAATAACTCCGTCCCCACATGGCGACGGAGTTTTTTGCTCTTCCGGTCAGGAAACATTCTGATCCCACCTTCTCGAGCAAGTCGGCAGGGAGGCCCGCGTCCTCAAGTGGCAGGCAGCGGATAGTGATCTTGTGCTGTTTGGAAATCACGTCCTCCTCGGCGGGGGTGCCGGCCCATGGGGTCAGCAGCCAGCCGGGGTTTTCGGTTTCCCAATGAGCGTCAAAGGCCTCCGCCGCGTTGCAGACGGAAATATTCGCATCGCGAAACTCAAGGGAGCGGGCCAAGAGGGTATCATGGATTTCCTGAAGGATGCCTGGCACGTTCTGAATGAATTCCTCCTTATCGACAAACGCTTTTTCTGTCGGTGCCTTGTCGCGGCGCTGGAGGCAGACCTTGCGGGTTTCGATGTCGCGGGGGCCGATCTCGATCCGGACTGGTGTTCCCTTTTTCACCCACTCCCATTTTTTCTGCCCGCCTTGTAGATCGCGCGCATCGACATGGGCGCGGATGGGATCGCCGTGGTAAGAGCGTGTGGAGCACAGGGTATCGGCAAGCGCATGACAGGCAGCAAGTACGGCGTCTTTTGTATCCTCCTTCGGAGTGATGGGGATGATCACCACTTGTTGAGTGGCAACGCGAGGTGGAAGGATGAGTCCGTCATCGTCCGAGTGAGCCATGATCAGGGTGCCGATGAGGCGGGTGGAAACGCCCCATGAAGTCGTGTGAGCGAATTCCTGGGCGCCCTCACGGCTAGCGAATGTGATGTTCTGCGCTTTCGAGAAATTCTGCCCAAGGTAATGAGAGGTGCCGGCCTGGATCGCTTTCCTGTCCTGCACCATGGCCTCGACGGTGAGAGTCATGTCCGCGCCGGGGAAGCGCTCGTTTTCCGTCTTCTCGCCGGGCACGATGGGGATGGCTAGGTGGTCACGGAGAAATTCTTCGTAAAGCCGGTGGATCATTCGCGTTTCGACGATGGCCTCCTCGCGGCTTTCGTGGGCGGTGTGGCCCTCCTGCCAGAGGAACTCGGCGGTGCGGAGAAACAGGCGCGGGCGCATTTCCCAGCGCATCACGTTCGCCCACTGGTTGATCAAAAGCGGGAGATCCCGGTAGCTCTGCACCCAGCGGGCGAAGGCGGCACCGATAATGGTTTCGGAAGTCGGACGGATGACATAAGGCTCTGCGAGCTCACCAGTCGGGATCATCTTCGTTTTCCCCGTCTCCGGATCTTTCACGGCCTCAAGCCGATGGTGGGTGACGACGGCGCACTCTGTCGCGAACCCTTCTGCATGCTCGGCTTCCTTTTCTAGATAGGAAAGCGGGATGAGCAGGGGAAAGTAAGCGTTCTGGTGGCCGGTGGCCTTGAAGCGTCGGTCGAGCTGTTGCTGGATCAGCTCCCAGATCCCATAGCCCCAAGGCTTGATGACCATGCAGCCGCGCGTCTCGGAGTTTTCCGCGAGGTCGGCGGCTTTGATGACTTGCTGGTACCACTCGGGGAAATCCTCGGAGCGGGTCGGGGTGATGGCGGTCTTATCTTTAGACATGGTCGTGGCGGAAGATTGGTCGCATCGGGATGAATTTTGCAAGCCACGTCCGTTGGCGATTTCATCGCCAAGTCGTGAGATACGCAATGAAAGCCGTCATTAGCCCGCAACGGCTACACCGGGCGTCTTGGAATGCGCGTTCTGCGGGAAGTCGAAGGTCAGGACGAGCGGTCCGGTTCCTGTGTTCTCGATTTCGACACCCCCGCGATCAAGCGCGGCCTGAGTGATGAATCCGATCTCGGGATAGAGTTCGCCAAGCTTCATATTTTGGTGATACCGCACTTCGAGTTTCCCAACCCGGCCGCTTCCGCCATTCGTGTGGAACAGCGCGGGACTCTCCGGGCAGAACTTGATCTTGCTACCGGGCTCGATAATGAGGCGGAGAATAGAGGCCTTCTGGTCGCCGAGGAAATCACCGTAAACAATCCACTTTGCATCCACTCCGTCGCCTGCAAATTCTTCGGCGGTGATCGCCGGACGCGCATTCTTCTTCACGAAGTCCGGATCCTGGTTCGCTTCGAAGTCGAAGGCGTCCACTAAGAACTCCCAGTCTTCGTGTTTGTCCTTCGGGTAGTCCTGTTCCCGGCAGGCGTAAAAGGCATCGGCGGCTCCGATGCGGCCGTCGAGCGTGCGGTCTTCGGCGAGGAAATGCTCATCCATCGTGACGTGCAACTCGTGCGTGCAAAGGTCGGTTGGCGAATGAAGCACGCCGTTGGGCATCACAAAACCGTTATCGATGCTCATCATGGTGTGAGGAGAAAGATGGCGGACGCCATTGTAATCCCCTTCGCCCCAACCCTTCATGCACTCGAGGAAATCCTCCTTCGTGACAAACGGATACAGCCCCATGGCGGTGGTGTGGTAATGCGAGGGATTTACTCCGGGGTTGTCGTAGGAATTGATGTCATACACTTCCCACTTCGCCCAATGGAGGTGATGCGGAATCGGGTTCAGATTGTCGAATTTTTTGGAAACGATGGGCCATGTGACCTCACCGAACAATGATTTCGAAGTAGCCGTGACCTTCTCTCCGATGACAGCTTCTGGATTGGTCGTGATTAGATTTTGGAGTGAAATGACCTGGCCGTCCGGTGTGAGGACGTGTGCTTCCCCTTCACGGAATGGCGCCTTTCCCGTGCGGGTGTCGATGACGCCTGTCACAATGGGGACGGTGCAGCACATCCAGACTTCATCGAGACCCGTCCCACCCATGTAGTCGGGGTAGTACGATTCCTCATCCAGACGAAGGCGCTTTCCTGGTGAACAAAATGTCCGGCCAGCATAGCGGTGCAGAAGCTGCAGCACCCCGTCGTTCTGATTGAGGCAGTCGTCGAGAATCGAATCCGATCCGCCATTGATTACATCCAGTTGGGGGTATTCGTGTAGTTTTTCCGTGAGAATTGAAGTCGAATCAGCCATGGGAGAAGAATTCTGAAGATATAAAAAGATAGAAGCAAGAGTGAATAGCTCCGGCAATGGGCGCTTATAAGAAGTGAAAGTGGGGGCGATCTTCGGTCGACCCTTATTCCCGCATCAACGGGCGGCGACCGAAGATCGCCCCCACGTCGCTTTTAACTTCTCCGCATTCTCCAGGGCGTCTTCGCCGAGGATTGTCGCATGCCCCATCTTCCGCATGCCCACGGCGCGGCGTTTTCCGTAGAGGTGCAGGGTGGCGGCTTCGGTTTCGAGGAGGGGTGTCCAGTCGGGCGGGGTGGTTTCGCCCGGCCAGAAGTCGCCGAGCAGATTGAGCATCACGCAAGGCGAGATGAGTTTCGTGGAGCCGAGGGGGAGGCCGAGGGCGACGCGGAGCTGTTGCTCGAACTGGGAGGTGGCGCAGGCGTCGATGGTGTGGTGGCCGGAGTTGTGCGGGCGGGGAGCCATTTCGTTGACAACTAGAGAGCCGTCGTGATTGACGAAAAACTCGACTCCGAGGATGCCGCGGTAGTCGAGGGCTTCGGCGACTTGGGTGGCGACCCGGCGTGCGGTTTCGCTAGTGGCGTCCGTGATGCGGGCGGGGACAATGGAGACGTCGAGGATGTGGTGACGATGGCGGTTTTCAGCGGGATCGTAGGTGCGGATCTCGCCGGTGGCGGAGCGGACGACCATGACGGAGATTTCCTTTTCAAAAGGCACCCATGCTTCGAGGACGGCACGCTCTTTTCCGAAATTTTCCCAGACATCTGTGGGATTTTCCGCGCCTTCGATTTTGAGCTGGCCCTTTCCGTCGTATCCGAAGGCGGCGGTTTTGAGGACGCCCGGACCGTTGAGCTCCGACATGGCGGCGGTGAGATCTTCGAGAGTTTCGATGACCCAGAAATTGGAGCAGGGGATGCCGTTTGCGCGGAGGAAGTTCTTTTCCTTCTCGCGGTTCTGGCAGATCCCGACGGCTTCGGGGGAGGGAAAGAGGCTGATTTTTTCCGCAACACCGCGCATGGTGGCGAGGGGGATGTTTTCGAACTCGACGGTGGCGACGGTGGCGGTGCCGCAGAATTCTTCGAGGGCTGCGGGGTCGTCGAACGCCTTGTCGATTACCATGTCCGCGACCTCGACGGCAGGAGCCTCAAGTCCGCCTGTCCAGATGACGGAGCGGACGCCCATGCGTCTTGCTGCGAGGGCGAGCATGCGGCCAAGCTGACCGCCGCCGATGACGCCGACGACCTGTTGCCTGTCCAGGGGGAAGAATACGGATGCTGACATTGTGAAGAAAAAGAGGAACCACGGATGGACGCGGATAAACGCGGATCGGATTCTTCGGGAAATGGTTTAGTCCAATTCAGGTAGGGTGGCTTCCTCTACTTTCGCGGTTTGGTTTTTCCGGAAATCCGAGAGCTTTTTCGCGAGGGCTTCGTCGTTCACAGCAAGCATGGCTACGGCGAAGAGGCCGGCATTGGTAGAGCCGGCTTTGCCGATGGCGAAGGTGGCGGTGGGGATGCCGGCGGGCATCTGGACGATGGATAGAAGGGAATCGACGCCTTTTAGGACTTTCGATTCCACCGGAACACCAAGCACGGGAAGTTCGGTCATGGCGGCGACCATTCCGGGTAGGTGGGCTGCGCCGCCTGCACCGGCGATGATGCATTTGAGGCCATTGGCCTTGGCTCCTTTGGCGTACTCGACGAGCCGCTCCGGCGTGCGGTGCGCGCTGACGACTTCCGCGTGATACGGCACTCCGAAATCCTTCAGCACGCGTGCTGCGTGTTCCATTGTCGGCCAGTCCGACGTGCTTCCCATTATGATGCCTACGCTCATGAGGGGCGGAGCTTGGGTTAACGCGCCCGTCCCGTCAATCCGGTTCCGGTCCCGCAATCACTGGAGTTCGAAGTCGGCGATCACCATTCGGTGGTCAGTATTTTTTGAAACGACAACTCCGCTCGAAATCGGGCGGAACTGACGGGTGGCGTAGATATGATCGATACGGAGGATGGGGAAACGGCGGTGAAAGGTATCGCCCCAGCCACGACCGACTTTCGCGAAAGCATCGTCAAATGTGGGAGTCAGTTGACGGTGGACGATGTCGGTGGCACCGGCGTTAAAATCGCCCCCAAGAATGGTGGATGTGGAAGGGAAGGAAGTAGTTTGCTCGAGGACTTGGAGTACGACGGAGAGTTCTTTGCGGCGGATGTCCCGGTTGCGCCGGTGGATGGCACGTGAGTTCCCGCTCCAGAGCCGCATGTCGGTGGCGGCGGTGGCGAGATGCAGATTCACGACCTCGATTTCCGTCCCGTCCACGAGGCGGAGGGTGACCTGTTGGTTGCGCATCATGGGATTTCGCACCTCACGGCGGATCTCGAAGCGGGTGACGATGCCGTTGGTCCGGTATGCGCGGTAGTCGCCCCGGCCTCCGTAGAGCATTTCGGAAATTTCCTTCACCCGGTGGGGATAGACTTGTTGGAGTAGTACGATATCAGGATCCCACGCTTTGAGTTCTTTGATCGGTGTCCCGTAGCGGAAACTGGCGCAGTTCAACGTGGCGACGCGGAGCGGGCGAGAGCCATCCGGGGCGGCGATTCGCTCCGGGGCGATGGGCGGGTGAGCGAAATTTGAGAGGACTTTTGCCTCGTCCATTGCCACGGAAAGGGTCACGGCCCAAACTGCGGTGACGATGAGCGAGAGAGGGGCGCGTAGGAAGCAGAAGGCGAAGACGGAAAGCAACAGCCCGATTCCTCCCCAGAACCAGATAGGGAAAACGGTGAAAGCTGCGAGCGAATCTGGCTGCTTAGCGTAGCACCAGACGGTGAGGACGTGAATCAGCAGCGAACTGCCTACCAAGCTCCAACCAATTGCTCGCCTTGTTTTCGACATTCTGAGCAATGGTTAGTCAAGAGGAACCACGGATGAACGCGGATGAACGCGGATGCCGTTGCGATGAAGAGCATTATGAAAGGCTCTTCCTTGGAATTTGAGTTTTGAAGTTTGAAGTTTCACATCCCTGGGATGCCTAGGCCGCCGGTGAGTTTTTTCATCTCCGCCGCAGCCTGTTCCTTCCCGAGGGTAATGGCTTCTTGGACTCCTTTCAGGACGAGGTCTTGGAGGAAATCGACATCTTCAGGATCGACGAGGGAGGGGTCGATTTTGATGTCCAGCACGTCGCCTGCGCAGGTGGCTTTGACGGTGACTTTGCCGCCGCCGACAGAGACTTCGACTTCGCGCGCGGCGAGTTCTTCTTGTTTTGCTGCTAGGCCTGCTTGCATCTGCTGGGCCTGCTTCATCATTTTCTGTATGTTCATAAAGTGTGTGCGTTTAGCTCCCTACGATTTTGGCTTCGAATTTCTCAAGGGCCGCCTGAATGAGCGGGTCTTTGTAGAAAGTATCTTCCTCAATGGTCTCGGGCCTTTTCTCCTCGGGGACAGGTGCTGGTGTGGCTAGCTCACGGATCGGAGCTGGATCGGGATCGTCCTCACCATCTGGGGCGCTCTCGATGAGTGCATCGAAGGCGGATAGGGTGTCGGTATTCTTCTTTTTTGCCGGTGCGGGAGGCGGCGCAGGGGCAGGCGTGGTGGCTCCGACTGGCTCGGGGGCGGGTGGTGCTGGAGCTTTCTCCGCCGGTGTGGGTGCTTGCTCAGACTCCGCTGGTGCAGGGGAGGGGAGGTGGTCGGCACCTTTGGTGAGGACTTTGATCACATCGGTGATGCGGACCTCGGCGAGGGTTTGAATGGCCTTGATGATTCCCAGCTCGAAGTGCAGGCGCTTGTTGGTGGCCCACTTCATGCGGCCCTCGGTTTCCGCGAATACATCGATGGCGGAGAGGATGCGCTCGGGGGGGTATTCATCTGCGTCTTCAAGCAGTTTTTTCCAAAGATTTTCCGGAATGCCCTCGCCGTCTGCGGTGGGATCGAGTTTTGCAATAAGCAGACCGCGCAGGCAGCCGACGAGTTCGCCGAGGAGCTGGGAAAGCTCGCGCCCGCTTTCTGCCTCCGCTTGGATGAGCCTGAGAGCGGCGGGAGTTTCACGAGAAAGCAGTTTCGAGGTGAGTTCAGCGACCTTTTCCCGGGAGGTAAAGCCGAAGACGTCGAGTACGTTCTCCTCGTTGATGGTTTCTCCACAGAAAGCGACAAGCTGATCGAGCATCGACTGAGCGTCACGCATGCCGCCATCCGCGCCTTTCGCGATGGCCCATGCGGCGGTCTTGTCGAGCGTGATGCCTTCTTCGGTGGCGATGTGGAGCAGGTGATCCGCGATGGTCTGGGTGGGGATGGGACGTAAATCGAAGCGCTGGCAGCGGGAAAGGATGGTCGGTAGGATTTTCTGCACCTCGGTGGTGGCGAAAATGAATTTTACGTGCTCTGGCGGTTCCTCGAGGGTTTTCAAGAGGGCGTTGAAGGCCGCGTTGGAGAGCATGTGGACCTCGTCGATGTAGTAGATTTTGAACTGGCCCTTTGCGGGAGCGTATTTCACGGACTCGCGCAGATCGCGCACCTGTTCGACACCGTTGTTGGACGCTCCGTCGATTTCCAGGACGTCAAGGGAGCGGCCCTCTGCGATTTCTTTGCAGACGTCTTCTTCGGGATCGAAATCTACCATGGGTCCACCGGAGCAGTTGAGCGCTTTTGCGAGAATTCGGGCGGTGGAGGTCTTGCCAGTGCCGCGTGGGCCGACGAAAAGGTAGGCGTGGGCGAGGCGTTTCTGCTCGATGGCATTGCGTAGGGTGCGGACGACATGATCCTGCCCGAGGACGTCTGCGAAGGTCTTGGGACGATACTTTCTGGCGAAAACCTGATAACTCACGAGGCGGATCATAGGCAGCGGGGCGCGTTTGTCATGCGGGGAATTTTTCAAATGCCTCGACCCCCGAATTCTATCGAGTTAGCTTCTCCGAATGATCGCAGCAATGGAACTGGGAGGGACAAAAACTGTCGTCGCTATAGGGAAAAGTGATGGGACGCTCATTGAGGAAAAGCGCTACCCGACAACTACGCCGGAAGAGACTTTGCAGGCCGCGATTGAGTGGTTTTCGGAAAAAGGGGTGCCGGAGGCGATTGGGATCGCGGCGTTCGGGCCGGTTCAGATCAATCCAAAAGCGGCGGACTGGGGCCAGATGTTGGCGACTCCCAAGCCGGGTTGGAGTGGATTTTCAATCACTGCTCCGCTGCTCGAAGCGTTTCCTGAGGTGAAAATCACGCTGGAGACGGATGTGAACGCCGCCTGTCTGGCGGAGGCGCGGGTTGGAGCGGCGGCGGGCTTGGAAAACGTGGTTTATATCACGATCGGGACTGGGATCGGTGCGGGAGTAATGTGTGACGGGCGGTTGCTGCACGGGGCGCTGCACCCGGAGTTCGGGCATGTGCTGCTGCCTCGGAAAGTAGGGGATGATTTTGAGGGTACTTGCCCGTTTCATGGAGTCTGCCTTGAAGGGATGGCTTGCGGTCCAGCGATTGAAAAGCGGTGGGGGATCCCTGGTGGGGAGCTGCCGGTGGATCATCCGGCTTGGGATACTGAGGCGTGGTATCTGGCGCACGGAATTCAGGCTCTTTTGGCCGTCGCCCCACCGGATCGGGTGGTGATCGGCGGAGGTGTTTCACAGACTGCGGGTCTGCACGAGAAAACTGAAAAGCTGCTAATCGAGCTAGCTGGCGGGTATTTCCCTGCCGTGAAAAACACTCCTTATGTGGTGCCGCCCAAGTTCGACCAAGAGGCCGGGATCAAGGGTGCTCTGATGCTGACAGGCTTGTGATTTTCGATCAATCGAGCGGCTCGACATCGACTTCCACCGTGAGTGTCTGGCCCCCGGCTCCGAGGGTGACTCCGCGGAGGGGGCTGACATCGGAAAAGTCCCGGCCCCAGGCGACGGTGATGTGTCGTTCGCTGGGGAGGACGTTGTTGGTGGGATCCGCATCGACCCATCCGGTGTCTTCTCCGCAGAAAACCGATACCCAGGCGTGAGAGGCATCGGCGCCCACGAGTCGGGCCTGGCCAGCGGGTGGGCGGGTTTCGAGGTATCCGCTGACGTAACGTGCGGGCAGGCCAAGGGAGCGCAGGCAGGCAAGCATGAGGTGAGCGAAGTCTTGGCAGACCCCTGCTTTTTTCGTGAGGACCTCTGCGACGGGTGTGGCGACATCCGTGGCTTTCGGATCGAACTCGAACTCGGTGAAAATGCGATGCGTGAACGCAGTGACGGCTTCAAGGATGGGTCTGCCGGGAGAGAAATCTTGCCTTGCATAATCGGCGAAATCTTCCCCTTGCGGCACAAGGGGGGAGGAGAAGCGGAATGCTCCGGCCTCGGTGCTCGCATTGAGCTTATCTCCGGTGGCATCGTCCCGGATTTTTTCCCAGGATGGGGTGCTTGATGGATCGGGTTGGGAGGTCGGGAAAACCTCCACCAAGCTGCGGGCGGTGACTTCTAGCTCCCCGTGGGCGCCCTCGCACTCGAAATAAGTGGTCACATTCCCATACACGTCGTTGTGTCGGCTGCGGCCGACGGGTTCCGGATTTACCTCAAGGACATGCCACGGGCAGCGTTGGCCGGGGAGAAATCTTGGTGCCAAGCGTGCCAGATGATGGGAGACGGAGACGGTCCCCTCGTATTTGTATGATGTCCTGTGGGTGACGGAATAGCGCACTCATGTGAAGTAATCCGGCGGTGGGGCGGTGTCGATATTTACCGGTGAGGATTGATCTTCCGGTGAGGAGGCTGTTTCGTGGCGGTGCCCCATGAAAGTCGCTACCATTTTTCTAATTTTGCTTGGGTTTTGTATTTCCGCAGTGGGAGGTATTTTCACGATCCTTATGTGGCGGAGCTACCAAGGGGCGGTGGAGCAACGAGCGTGGCCGCAGGTCGAGGCGGTGGTGCTCTCCTCCGAGGCTGAGGAGTGGCAGCATGACGAATTTTCCCCGAAGGAATACCGACTGAAAATCCTCTACGGTTACGAATGGGAAGGAGGGAGGAAAACAGGGGAGCGCTACGGATACCGGGGGAATCCCTATTACAACAAGCGCAACAAGATCGATGCGCTGGTGGAGGATTTCCCCGCGGGTGACAAGATCCGGGTGTTCGTAAATCCGGCGGATCCGGATTTCGCGATTGTGAAGCCGGATTCGAAAGCCCCGGGTTACTCGATCTGGTTCCCGATGCTTTTTGTGGTCGGGGGGCTGGGGATTTCCGGACGGGCGGTCTGGAAAGCGGTGCGGTGACCGGAGATGGGCGCTATGCCAAAACGCCTTGCACGACTTTTGTCCCAGGCTTGGTGATGTTGGTGAGGCGTTGGCCGACTCCTTGGAAGGGGAAGGTGAAATTCTCGTGATTCTGGCCGAGCAGGTGAAGCATGGTGGCGTGGAGATCGTGGAGGGAAACTTTGTCCTTGATCGCCTCGTAGCCGATGGGGTCGGTCTCGCCGTAGGAGGTGCCGGCTTTCACGCCGCCGCCGGCCATCCAGATGGTGAAGCCACCGGGGTTGTGGTCGCGGCCGGTAAAGGGATTGTCGCCGCCACCACGGTTTTCGAGCATGGGTGTGCGGCCAAACTCGCCTCCCCAGACGACGAGGGTGTCTTCGAGCATGCCGCGTTGTTTCAGGTCCCTGAGGAGTGCGGTGATGGGGCGGTCGATGCGGTTGCAGAGGTTGGTGAATCCTTTGTTGAGCGAGGTTCCTTCGTTGGTGCCATGAGTGTCCCAGCCCCAATCGAAAAGCTGGATATAACGGACTCCACGCTCGGCCAGACGCCGGGCGAGTAAGCAGTTGTTGGCGAAACTCTCTTTCCCAGGCTCGGTGCCGTAGATGGTGTGGGTGGCCTCGTTTTCCTGTTTCAAATCGAAGGCATCCGTCGCGTGCATCTGCATGCGGTAGGCCATTTCGTATTGGGCGATGCGGGTGACGGTCTCCGGGTCTCCGGTTTCTTCGGCGATCTTCTGGTTGAGGCGATCGAGAGTATCGAGGGAGCGGCGGCGCATGTCGCGGGTGATTCCTTTGGGATTTTTCAAATACAAGACAGGCTCTCCTTCGGAGCGACACTGCACGCCTTGGTAAACGGAGGGCAGGTAGCCGGATCCCCAGACGGATTTTCCCGCATCGGGATTTTTTCCTCCGGAGGTGAGGACGATGAAGCCGGGGAGGTTCTGGTTCTCCGAGCCGAGGCCGTAGGTCGCCCATGAGCCGATGGAGGGGGCACCGGGATTCTGCGTGCCGGTGTGGACGAGGAGTTGGGCGGGGCCGTGATTGAACTGGTCGGTGTGCATCGATTTGATGAAACACAGATCGTCCGCGACGGTGGCGAGGTGGGGGAGGCGGTCGGAAATCCATGCGCCGCTTTCGCCGTGCTGCTTGAAAGGGAATTGCGGGCCGAGCATTTTCGGGGTGCCCTGGATGAAGGCGAACTGCTTGCCTTCGAGAAATTCCTTGGGGCATTCCTTGCCGTTGAGTTTCTCAAGCTCGGGTTTGTAGTCGAAAAGCTCGTGCTGGGAAGGGGCACCAGCCATGTGGAGGTAGATGACGCGTTTCGCTTTTCCCGGGAGTTGCGGGGCAGCAGGGAGAAGGGGACGGGCGGGATCTTTTAGCAGTTTTCCCGAAGCTCCGAAGGCTTGGTCGCCCATCCCGGCAAGCCACATCGCGCCCAGACCGGTGGTGCATTTCGATAGGAAATGACGACGGGTGTGGTGGGAGAGCTGGGCTAGGTGGTGGTGCATGGGGGCAGGGTTGTGGGGAAGAGTTTTGAACCACGGAAAACACGGAAGGAAGACTTAGGTTCTGGGTTTAAATTTTGAATTTTGAATTTTTATTTGGTGAGGGCTGCGTCGAGGTTGAGGATGGTGTTGGCGGTGATGGTGAGGGCTGGGTCGGGACCTAGGTTTGCTGAATCGGGGTGGGTTTCAATTTTCAGGTCTTCGTAGAGAGAGACGAGTTCGGAAAGGGTTGCGGGGTCTGGGTGACGCTGGGTGGTGCGGAGGTAGGCAAAGTTTAGCTGTTCGCCGGGATCGTTTGAGTGTGAACGCATAAGGTCGGTGAGTGCAGCGGCGGCTTCGATGTGTGCGGGATCGTTCATGGTGACGAGGGCCTGGAGGGGGGTGTTGGAAAGGATGCGGCGGGCGCTGCAAACATCGCGGCTAGGGGCGTCGAAGGTGAGAAATCCGGGGAATCCACTCGTGCGCTTGGTATAAGTGTAGAGGCCACGGCGGTACCGATCCTCGCCTTTTGATTCTGTCCATTTCGCGCCGCTGTAAACGGAGCTCCAGACGCCATCCGGCTGGGGCGGATAGACAGGTGGGCCGGACATTTTTTTCGAAAGTAGTCCGGACACGGCGAGCGCCTGATCGCGCACCATTTCTGCGGAGAGTCGGTTGCGCGGACCGCGTGCGAGAAGGCGGTTGTTTGGATCGCGGGCGATGAATTCCGGACTGGCGTTGGAGGTCTGGAGGTAGGTGGATGAGAGGACCATTTCGCGCAGTGATTGCTTGATTGACCAATTCTGAGGACCTTGAAACCGAAGGGCGAGATGGTCGAGCAGTGCTTGATTGGACGGGGCCGCGCCGGATGTGCCGAAGTCTTCTTCTGTCTCCACGATGCCGATTCCAAACAGCCGCGCCCAGAGGCGGTTCACCATCACGCGGGAGGTGAGAGGGTTTTCGCCGCTGACGAGCCAGCGTGCCATCGCGAGACGATCCGCTCCGCCATTTTCCGGGAAATTTCCACGGAGCAGATCCGGGACATCGGCGGTGACGAGCTGCTCTTTCATGATGCGGTTGCCCCGACCGAAAACACGGGTTTCACGCTCCCCTCCGGCTGGGCGTTCCCGCATGACGGGGACTTCCGGGCCTTTCGTGGCATTCATGCGGTCGAGATTCGAGAAAACGATCTGCCATTTTTCTTGGCGGGCCGGATCGTTTCGGAGGGCGTGGTAGCGATCATCGAAAGCGGTCTCGATTCGGAATCTGCGGAGGTAGGTGCCTTGGCTTTCGTTCGCGTTGCCGCCTTGTTTTAGGAAAATTTCGAGTCGCTCGCCTTCCTGAAGTTCCACGCGGTTATCAGGAAGCAGGACGAACCAGCGGGGTCCGCTCAGGCGGGGAAATTCACCGATGCCCGAGGTGGCTCCGACTTTTCCGTTCTTCCCAACGAATCGTTGGAATTTCTCCCCCTCCAAGGCACTCATCGGATCGAAAGGGCCGATGAGCTTGTCGGAAATGACCTCGGCCATCGAGACGGGGGAGCGGGCACCGTCGGCAGTCACCTTTTCCATCCGGAGATTCGTTACCAACGAGCCGAGTTCCGGCCAGTCTTTCGGGTCGTCGGACTCTGGGTAGATGGAGAGACGCAGGGCATTGAAGGGTTCGGCAGTTCCCGAGAGCATGTGGGTGGTACCGCGGCGGAGGTTTCCCTCGCTGAGGATCATGCCGGAATCCGCCTGTCGCATGGTTCCGTGTTGCGGCTTGAAGGTGGTTTCTGAAAGTGGCTGCCATTTCACATCCGAAATGGCGCGGCCTTCGCGGTCGAGTTCCTCGCGTAGGTCGCGTGTCTCACGATCCAGCTTTGCCCATTCGGCTCCCGCGTATTTTAGGGTGGGGAAATCGTTGTTGAGATCGGAGTCCTCGGATTGATTGAAAAAATCCATGAACTCGTAGAACTCGTCGTGGGCGATAGGATCGTAGGGATGAGCGTGGCACTGGACGCAGCCGAAGGTGGTGGCCTGCCATGTGGTCCAAACCGTGGAAACGCGATCGATCACGGCCGCGACGCGGAACTCTTCGTCATCGGTGCCACCCTCGGAGTTGGTCTGGGTATTGCGGTGGAAGGCGGTGGCGAGAATCTGGTCGAGTGTGGGATCGGGCAGTAAATCGCCAGCCATTTGCTCGATGGTAAACTGGTCGTAGGGCAGGTCCGCGTTGAACGCGCGGACGACCCAGTCCCGCCACGGCCAGATATCGCGGTGTGGGTCTTTTTCAAATCCGTAGGTGTCCGCATATCGTGCGAGATCCAGCCAGACGCTGGCCCAGCGCTCGCCGTAGGCCGGGGAGGCAAGCAAGCGGTCAACGGTTTCCTCGCGAGCCGCGCGACCATTTGTGTCCCACGCGTTTTCGAGCTTCTCCAGTTCCTCGATAGTCGGAGGTAGGCCCGTTAGATCGAAGCTGACCCGCCGCAGCCATTCGCCGGCTCCAGCCTGAGGTGAGGGAGTCAGGCCCGCTTGTTCAATTCCTTTCAGGACGTAGCGGTCAAGCGGCGTAGAAGCCCACTCTTTGGTTTCTAGTCCGGAAATTTCCGCCTCCACCGGCTTCTCGAAGGCCCAGTGACGCTCCCATTCCGCGCCCTCGGAAATCCATGTTTCCAAGGTCGAGATTTCCTTTTCCGAAAGCGGCGGGCCATGCTTCGGCTTAGGCATGACCTCGTCGGGGTCCGTGCTGCGGACGCGTGTCATCAGCTCGGACTTCTCCGGATGACCCGGAACCACCGCTATGCGACCTGACTCGCCCTCGACGGTGAGTCGCTCGCGATAGACAAGCGAGATCCCACCCGCCTCTTTGACCCCGCCGTGGCAGGAGGTGCAGTGTTTCAGGAAAATGGGCCGGACATCGCGGTTGAAACGGATTTCGCCCGCTCGCAGGCCGCAGGTGCCTGCCATTGCGATGATCGCGGCGAGTTGGATAAGCCGTGGCATCAGGACGCAATATTACACAGCCCAAGCTTCCTGTCTTACAGGACAAAAAAATTTCACTCGCGGCGGAGACGGAAGAAATCCTTGGTTGCTGGTGCCGTGATCACAAACGGGCTGGTCGCGTTCCCTTCGTCCACGTCGGCCCACGCGCCCTGCATGTCGTCGTTCGATTGCAGGACACCTGCACCTGTCCACGAGAGGCGGATGGTTGTGCCGATTTTTTCGATCGAGAGTGCGCCGAGAGGTGGATTCGGGTCGATGACGGTGAGGGAAAGGGCCGGGGCGGCGAGGGTGGCGTGCTCCTTTGATGCGAATTTGAGGGTTGGCGTGCCTTCCTCAGAGACGGTCCGGATGAGGAACGAGGCGGTGCCATTGGTGTCTGCGGAGAGGAAATCCGAGAGGGCGGCGCTACTGAATGCAACTTCTTCCTGGTCCTCGGAAAGGGTGAACGTCCCGAGATCCGTGAGGTCTGTGGTCAGCAGACTGTCGTTATTTGTCGTGGTGCCATTTGTGGAGTTTCCGAAGGTCAGACCTGTTTCCGGAAAAGCTTCGTCCGCATTCGTTTCATTGATACCGAACACTTTCAGCACCCGTCCGCCGTCACCGATGGGGATGGGATCGGACACTTTCAGGTGTAGTGCCGCGCCGACAATTTCCGTGGTGATGCCGGTAATCGGAAAGCGGAGATACACATGCCGGTCGGTTCCTTGGGTGGGGGAGTTTTTCGTGTTCAATGTAATCAATGTGCCGAAGTTCATGGCAGGGCTCTGGCGTTCGGTATGGGTATCCGCGGCGATGGCGAAATCGAGATCCAAGGTCGGAGGCGGTTCGGGCGGAGGAGCGAGCAGAGGGGCGATTTCAAAAACCCCTTCGAAAGGTCCGCTGCCCTGAGCGATCACACGAATGAGCCTCGCCTGGGCATCGGTGAAATCCAGATTGAAGGGGGCGGAGCCTGTGGAGCCGATGACGGGGAGCGGCGCCCACGTGACACCGTCCGTGCTACTTTGAAAGGTGAACTCGGAGGGATTTCCCCGGAAGGTGACCCCGCTTAGGTTGCGCTCGTGGCCGAGATCTAGCTCTAGCTCTAGGAAATCACCCGCGTTTTCCGGAATCCACGCGGTGGCTGGGTCGGTGTCGATGGCGTTTCCCGCCGTGCCGGTGGTGGAGCTGGCGGAGAGGAATCCGTTGGCGGGGATCAGGTCGATGCGGTCGATGCAGATGAGGAAGCCGGTGGATGAAGGGTTTTTCCCCGTGGCCGTCCAGATGAGGTTCAACGGGCCGGAAGTTGTGAGGGTAACGTCACCGTAGTCGATGGAAACATAGGGAAAAGAGGAGCTATCAAACATGTCGATGGCGGAGCCGAGGTTGGTGCCGTTGCCGGAAAGGGGTGCGATGGCGCGGTTGTTTCCGTAGCGCATGGTAGCGCGGACGCGGTAGGTGCCGGGGGTGAGCGAAGGGGTGGTGAAGGTGATGGAGTCGCCTGCGGAGTCACCATCGAACTGCACGTAGGTTCCACCGCTCGCACCGCCGCTGGAGCTGAGGGTGGCTGTTGCGCCGGAAGGAGTTCTGGTCAGATCCTCCGCCTCGAAGCTACCTCCGTCGCGCTCGGTGAAATCGAACTTCGGGAGCTGCCAGAAGGTATCGGTTCCCGGCCATTCGCTAATGCCGGGCGGTGGAAGATCGGCTACGAATTCATAAGACCATGCGCGCGCCTTGTGCGCCTGCGAGGCGGCGTCCATGTGGGATGGCCCGTCCAGGCTGATGCCGAAACCGCCGTCCGGGTTGAGGAAATTTGCTATGTTTGCGGCGGTCTTGTCGATGATGGCGATCTTGTCCGCCTCCGTGATCGTGAGTGCGGCACCGGATTCTTTGATGTTTTTGATCGTCCAGATTGCATTGCGGACGTGGGTGGCGGCGGTGGCGGTTTTCGTGAAAAGGGTGTTTTTCGTGCTGTCGTAAAGCTCCTGGGCCATGGGGACCGGCACGCCCAGGGCGGAGTAGGCGGAGCTGATTTTCGCGCCTCCGGAAAGGTAGGTGTAGCCAGTGTCCGTGGAGCTGTTCCCCCAATAGCCGTTGGTCTGGCGTTTCGTCGGGAGAAATGCGAGCAGATCCGCCTCAAGTTCCGCGCGGTTGGGGAGCAGCAGGATCGCCGGGAGCTGGGCGTTGATGCGGTCACCGGATGTCCATGGATTGTCCCATGGCAGTGCCTCAAGCCATGCGCGAAAGGCGGCGGTGGTCTGCAAATAGGAAGGGGTGCCGCCGGAGTCCCCGGTGGGCAGGGGATGCAGCGGCGCCGCCCCGAGATCCGCGAGCGCTCCTGTGGCGTAGCCGAGGTAGCGGCCCTTGTTGCGGTCGTCGAGATTCTGCCCGGCGAAGTCGTAGAAATAGCCGTCGGCGAGATTCTGGTGCGATTGGAAATAGGTGATGAGCCGTGATTTTACCTCGGGAGGAACGGTGGTCAGCAGACCCGTCACATTGAGAGTCGTGACAAACTGGCCGCTGCTCTGGATGTCCGTCGTGCTGGCGGACGCGGTGATGCGCTGGCCTCCGCTCGCCGGATCCCATAGGCTGGCGAGCCAGGGATCGAGGAAGCCGTCGTATTGGTCATCGAAGCCCGCGAGAGCCTCGGCGACCGTGGCGCTCTGCGCACGGAGAACGGGCGCGGTGAGCTGCAGCGCGGCAAGTGCCGCGCCGAATAGCACAAGGGTTTTCATTGGAGGAGGCTAGCCCGGGATCCGGAAATTTCGGCGGCGGCGGAAAAGAGCCAAGCCGGAGAGCGAGAACAGGACAAGGGTGGATGGCTCGGGCACCTGGGTGAAATTGATCTGGGGGTCGAAATCCGTCCCCGCTTGCTCGCTTGCGAAGAATTCAGGGCTATCCCCAGTGTTCTGGGTTTCGGAAGCGAGGATAAAGCTCACGCGACTGTTGGTATCGTCGTTCAGGAAGGCGATAAGGGCCGCGCTGGTAAAACTGATTTTTCCTGAGGACACATCGCCCAAGGCGTTGAACGTGCCCAGATCGACAAGGTTTTCAGCAGTGTCAACGTTGTTCTGCGGTGAAGATGCATCGTTGAAGATGAGGGAGTCCGCACTGTTGAACGTAAGGCTGGACGCAGCGAAGAATTCATCGGTGTTCGTGGCATCCGCATCGGGGATGCCATAGACGCGGATGACCCGGTCTGCGGTCAAAATTACCGAAAGGTCGAGGGTGGCGCTCGACACGGTGTTCGTAATGGTCGCCGTGCTGAAGCCGAGATAGGTGATGCGGTTCGCGTTCGAATTGTCGCTGCTGTATTTTACCCGGAGACGTTCGTTTCCGCTGCCGTCATCGTCACCGTCGAAGTTCCGGACGTTGTCGCCCGATCCTCCGGTACCATTCGTATCCCCTCTGCGGACGTAGGTGTCCTCGGTTGCGAAAATGGTGGCGGCGTGGGCGCTGAGTGCGGAGGCGGCGAGAAGGACGAGCGGCAAGGCGATTTTTTTCGTTTTCATAATGGTTGCAGGGATGGTGTTGGATGGAGGGGAAATGTGAGAAATTTTTATTTTTCACTTTCCGGGAGCGTGTGCCTGGAGTGTCTCCGGCGGGAAATCCGGGCCTTGCCAGCCGATGGAAATATGATCGTATCCGCTGTCCTCGCGGACGCAGCCGACCAGCTCGATGGTCTCCCCGGCTTTTAGGAAAACAGAGGTGGATGCCTGCTCAGGGTAAACGGTGTAACTTTCCTCCATGGGGAAGCGTTTGCCGGTATTCTGCATCACCACCTTGTCGCTGGAAAGGGAGGCGAGCAATTCGAAGCCGCCTTCCGGCAGGCGTCTCCAGAGTTGTCCGTCATTATCACAGGCGAGGAAAAACCGGTATTCACCGTCGCTGGGAATGGTGATTTTTCCGCTCAGCCGCCCGCCGAAATTCTCGCCACTGGCGACGGGGGAAGCGGCACTCGGGAGGTGGAAACGTCGCGATCGCGGAGCAGAAGGGAAATCGCGCACCGATGCGAGCCCGGCTCCCGGAAAAGTCTCCCAAAGGAACGCCGGATCTTTCCGCAGGGTGAAGCCGGTATGCCCGCCCGGGCGGATTTCTGCGGCCTCGCCCGCGCTGACGGCAGTGGAGGTGCGGCCATCTGGAGATGAAAAGCCGACCTCCCCATCCGTGACGCTCAACACGGTGCGATCCTCCCGTTTCATGAGGAAAAAGCGGGTGCCGACGACATGTGCGGCGGCATCCTCGGTCTCGAATACCAGACCTCCGTAAAACGGCTGTGGGGCGGCCTCGATTTCCGCGTATCCGGTTTCGAGAAAAAATCCGCGTGCGCCGAGGCCATGCGCCGGGGGAGTTCGTGAGAGCAGGGAGGTATGGTTTCCGAGCCGCAGGGTGGTGCGGCCTTCGTCGAGTGTCAGGATGGCTTCGGCGGAGCCCGCAGTCACGATCCTGTAACCGGGAGGTACTTTTGTTCCATCCGTGAGCGGGAGCCTGGTCCCATCAGGGGAAACTAGCGCCACGTTTCCCGTGACAGTGAGGGTTGTCGATGTTCTCGCCGCATAGGCGGCGCGGACGGTGATTTTCCACAACGCGAAGAACGTGAGCAGAAGCACTGCCGCAGCGGAGGCGAGGGGGACTAGCCACGGGCGGGTTTTCCTGGCCACCTTTGCGCAGGTGTTGTCGGCTTGCGCTGGTTCCGGTGCGGGAGGGAATGCGATCAGGTTGCGAGCGGGATGGGGTTGTTTCGCGACGGTGCGGAGGCCGACGATGCGTGGCTCGGCTTCTGTTTCCGCCGGATTGAAACGACGGTGGACATGGTCCGGGACAAGGGCGGGGCGGAGGAACCAATGCGTCACCCCCACGGTTTTCGTGGCGGCGGTCTGTCCCAGTGCGATGACCAATGCGGTCCGTTCGAGTGATTGGGAAAGCCATTCGGCAGGAGCGATTCCGTCAGTCCCCGTGGCGGGAAGCGTTTGGGAAAACGAATGGTCGAAGGCCTGGAGAGCCTCACCGGAATCCGGATGATCAAGCAGGTCGCCGTTGTTGAGTTTCGATTCGATGCAACTGCGGAGCTTCCCCCGCAGGTAATAGAGCTGGGCGCGAACTGAATCGTGGGATTTCCCCAACTCTGCGGCAAGATCTTGCCCGGATTTTCCATCGACATAGAAGCCTTGCAGGAGATGGCGCGCGGGGGCGGGCAGGTCGTCGAGGCAAAGCCGTAGTGCAGAGAGTTGATCGCGGAGGCGGCGGGCAGCATCGTCGTTCCAGATGCTGTCGTCTCCATCGAGAATCGCCTCCGCTAGGATTTCCTCCGGAGTGGCGGCCTCGCGCTGCTGGGCGCGGATCATTTCGAAACATTTCAGCCGGACCACCCCGCGCAGCCATGGCAGCAGTTCGCCCTCGATCTCTCCGGTGCCGATCCGCTCTCCGGCAAGCAGGAAAGCATCTTGAACCACATCCTCGGCCAGGTGCCAATCTCTCAGAATGCTGAACGCGTAAGCACTCAGCAAATCTCGCCAAGCAAAGACTGCTTCGATCAGTTCGGCATTGTCGTTCCTCTCAGGCATAGGGCATCCGGCATAGTGTCAGAACTTACGGAAATGTGAGTTAAAAAATGCAATCTCTCATGTTCGGTGCGGTGGCCTTCTACCTGTGGTTGTAGGAAATCCAGTCCTACGCATTGAAAGATTGGCGCGGGGGCGGGAAACGTGCATCTTTCGCGGCAGTTCAGAGGTATGAAGATTGTCACTTACAAGGACGCGGGTTACGCGACGTTCGTTCGGAAACTGCGGCGGAGAGCCATTCCCGAGGATTCCGTCCGGGATCTGGTTGCGGATATCATTTCAAAAGTCGCTATGAAAGGGGACGCGGCCCTTGTCGAACTGACCCATCGCTTCGACGGGGCGATGCTTTCAAAAAATGACCTTTTCATCAGCGAAGCGGAGTTCTCCGCAGCGCGGGATAGTGTCTCGGAGGATACCAAAGAGGCGGTCCGCCGCAGCTTGAAGAACATTCATGCCTTCGCGAAGAAGAGCATGCGGAAAGACTGGTCCGGAAAGAACGCGGAAGGGGCCACCGTGGGTGAGCGTTTCACGCCTTTCGACCGAGTGGGCGTGTATGTTCCCGGCGGCAAAGCCCCACTTGTTTCTACCGCGCTGATGACGGCGGGATTCGCCCAAGCGGCCGGCGTGCCGGAAATTTTCGCCGCTACGCCATGCGGTGCAAATGGGACGGTGAATCCTGCGCTTCTTTATGCACTGGAGCAGGCGGGCGTCACCCAAGCGATCAAGGTCGGCGGCGCACAGGCCATCGCTGCAATGGCGATCGGTACCAAGTCCATCGCTCCGGTTGACCGCATTTTCGGACCGGGCAATCGGTTTGTGGTGGAGGCGAAACGCCAGCTCGTCGGCGCGGTTTCCATCGATCTTTTGCCTGGCCCCAGTGAGATACTGATTCTTGCAGACGCCTCCGCGAAGGCCTCTTACATCGCCGCCGACATGCTTGCACAGGCGGAGCATGGCGGCGACAGCGTGGTTGGCTTCGTCACCACTTCGAAAGCTCTTCTAACAAAGGTGAAAGCGGAAATTGAAAAACAAACCGCTTCACTTGATCGTGCGAAGATCATCAAGGAAGTCCTAAAGACGAGCACCTTCCTGCTGCACGTGAAGTCGATCGAAGAAGGCATCGCGATCAGCAACGATTTTGCACCAGAACACCTTTCCCTGATTGTGAAAGACGAGGACGAGGTTCTCGCGAAGATCCGCACCGCAGGCGCGATTTATCTCGGTGCAGACTCACCGGTGGCGGTTGGTGATTTCTTGGCCGGTCCGAGCCACACTTTGCCAACCGGAGGTGCTGGGCGCTCGTTCTCGGGTTTGCGTGCCGACCAGTTCCAGCGCCGGACGAGTATCGTGAAAATGGACAAAGCTGCGGTGAAAAAATCTCTCTCCGTCATCGAGGAATTCGCGCGTCTCGAAGGTCTCGATGCGCACGGAGCTTCCACATCCATCCGACTTAAGAGATGAGCGAGGACAGGGAATATTCGCCCAAGCGGTTCGCGATCGCGAGCGTTGTCTGCCCGTCCTGCCACGCGAAGCTCGATCGCGAGGCGAAGTGGTGCGCCACTTGCGGGTTCACTGGCGCGAATTGTTTGGAAAAATTTGGCGATAGTCCGCCTCCCCTCCTTCCGCTGCTTGATGTCGCGAATCTTTGGGACGAGAAGGAGACGAAACGCGTGGAGTCTGCTGTGGCGCGTTTCGGAAAACGATTTCCCCAATTCCGGCTGAGGATCTGTGCCGTCGCTCTAGGGCCAGAAACCAGCCTTTCCCTGTTTGGATTTTGGCTAATGAACGTCTGTCCTTTGCTTCCTGATGAGACCCCGGAGGACCGCGAGTGGACCGTTCTCTTCCTCGCTGATGCCGATACCGGCCGCGCCTCGGTAACCACCGGCTACCGCGCCGAGCCTTGGCTTTCCGATGAAATGTGGGGAAAGGCACTTTTCGAAACGGCGGATCCTTTCCGGCAGGGCCGACCGGACAAGGCTGTTTCAATGTTCCTTGATTCCGCCTCCAAGCTCCTTGACCAGGCGTGGTCCCGCTCCCGCAAACAGCTTGATCCCCACCCGCACTCATGATGTTTGTCTTCCGTTCAATTGCGTGTTTTCTCGTTGCTGCAACCATCGCTGCGGCTCAGTCACAGCCGACGATTGGACAGCGCCCGGCCAATTCCGTGTTCGATCCCACTGGAGTCTTGAATCCGAAACAGCAGGCGGAAATCGGGGCACCTCTGCAAGAGATCCTAGAGAACGAAAACATCGACGTCCTCGTCGTGATTCTCCCCGAGATCGGCGATGCCCCCCCAGAGCATGTTGCAGCAGGCTATGCTGAGAAATGGGGTGCTTCACAAATCACTTCGGTCGTACTCCACGTCCCAGGAAACGCTGATTCCCCATGGATCTTTCCTGGTAGCCTTTTGAGCGGGGCGATCAAGCGGGAGTCCATCCAAGAAACTCTGGCTGCCGCTGAGAAACGCGCGGCTGCGGAGCCGGATGATTTTGGAAAAGTCCGCGCCGCTTCAGTCGAGGCCGCAGACGCCGTGCGATACTGGATGGGAGGAGCCGTGCTGAATACCGAGGCTAGAATCAACGAGAGACTTCGCCTTCAACTTGCTTTCGAGAGACGGGATCGATTATTGAAGCTTTCCGCGGTCCTTGGTTTGGCGGCAACCGTGCCTCTCGTGCTGGGTGTTGTTTTCCTTTTTCTCCGCATGCGGCGCAGTGGGCCGAAAACCTTCCCGCCTGTCCGAAAAATCCCTCGCCTCGGAGCCCCATACTCCGGAGGCAACAACGCCGCCACGCCGCCTCTCTGAATCCAACTCACTCCTCATCATGCAATCCCTTTTCCGTCCCATGATCGCCACGTGCGCCGTGCTTCTGGTATCCTGCGATAAGCAGCCTGCTGAATCTGAGGAAGAGACCGTGGCAAGCGGACCCGCCGAAGAGCTGCAGCAAGCCGACATGCCCATCCTCCCCGTAAAAAAAGGAGATTTTTGGAAATACGACGTTCATGTGGAAGTTCCCGCCGGCATTACCTCCGAGGGATCCTCAGCGATGGACCTCAATCAAGAGAAGACGCGGACCTACCTAGGCAAGGTCAAACCTTCCCCTGAATTGCCGGAGACGGATGCCTTTGATGTTGTCTCACCCGGACAAGCCACCCAGCGAGAGTTCGTGGAAATCACTGCGGAAAGCGTGATGATGAGAGGGTCTTCAAGACCGGATATTTTAGATTCGAAGCCGATCTGGTTAGATCCGGCTGTGCCTTTCGTGATTGCCGGAATGAGGCCTGGGCAGGAAATGGCACCGTTGAACATTCAGGACGGAGCACGCACAAGAGGGATGAAGGTTGTCGCGCGGGAGAAAGTGAAAGTCCCGGCTGGTGAATTTGCTACTCTCCGTATGTTGATGACAGGGAAGGATGGGAATTTTGAAATCCGCCGCACCACTTGGTTCGCTCCCGGCATCGGAATCGTCAAGGAAGAGAAGTCAAGATATGCGGGCGAGAAACTGCTTTTTCGGGAAACCACGGAGCTTACCGAAACAAGTGTGAAGAACTGATCCAAAAGTCGCGGATCACGCTCACCCACAGCCTCCAAATAAAAAGAGCGCACCTGAGGCAGGTGCGCTCTTTTAAAGAGTTGATAGAATTCGATCTAGCGACGGCGACGAAGCACCAGAAGCGCCGTTCCCAACGCACCCAAAAGTGCAGCGGAAGGCTCAGGGACTTGTTCGAACCCGATCTGATAGAGACCGGCCCCGTTGTTCACAGGTTCGAAAGCGGCGCCGTTAAGAGTTACCAAAAACTCCTTCGAGGTAGCACCGGGAGCGGCAGTAAAGAACTCGCCAGCGTTTGTGCCGACCCAGTCAAATTCTACATTGATCGGCTGCGCCGCAAGGAATGTAACTTTGACCTGGTCGCCAGAATCGAAGTTCAGCGAGGGGGAGGTGGTTTGACCTGGGCCGTCGTTTTCGAAACGGTTGTCAACGATTAGGGTAGAGGGTCCGACTGCGTCGAACTGGACGTTCCCGTAGCCGCTGACAAACACGACGAGAGGATCTGTAGGAAGCATGGTGCCTTCATCTCCGATGAAGTCCAAGGTGAAGGCCGAGCCGATAGACGACAGACCACAGGTAAGTGCCGCAATGAGCGGGAGTTTCGTTTTCATGGTGGGGGGAAGTTCAGGGTTGATGAACGATGGCACCATATTGCCTGTCGCCGACCTAGCGCAAGGAAAATGTATCACTTATTTATATAAATACGTCGCATAATGATAATTAAGACATATGAAATAATTTTACGAGAGCCAATCAGATCCAATCCTGAGGTTTGACTCCGGAGCGTTTCGAGCTTTCATACCTCCATGAAAGATCTTCTCCGGTTCGCTCTGCCCATCTTTTCCGTCTTGGCTGCTCATGCTGAGCTTGTCGAAAATTCGGTCACCTACGAGCATGGGGGTCTCAAGTTAGAGGGCTTCTATACCTACGATGATAGTCTCGAGGGTAAGCGCCCTGGAGTGTTGATCATTCACCAATGGACCGGTCTGACGGATTACGAGAAGGCGCGTGCGAGGATGCTTGCGGAAATAGGCTACAATGTTTTCGCGGCAGATGTTTATGGAGCGGGAGTCCGTCCGCAACCACCCGCTGCCGGAGCAGAGGCCGGAAAATACAAGGGAGACCGGGAACTTTACCGTGCCCGCATGCTCGCCGGACTCGAGATTCTCAAGGGCGATGAGAGAACGGATACCGACCGCATCGCTGCTATCGGTTACTGCTTTGGAGGCACTGGTGTGCTGGAACTCGCGCGGGCGGGCACGGAGATCGCAGGTGTGGTTTCCTTTCACGGCGGGCTATCCGCCTCACCCGGGATGGAGGCGGAAAAAGGTAAAATCCCAGCGAAAGTGCTTTGCCTTCACGGAGCCATCGATCCCTACGTTCCTGCCGAGGAAGTGGCCGCGTTCCAGGATGAGATGACCAATGCGAAGGCCGACTGGCAATTGGTCTCCTACGGCGGTGCGGTCCACGCCTTTACTCAGAAAATGGCTGGAAACGATACCTCCAAGGGCGCGGCCTACGATGCCAAGGCGGACGCTAGGTCGTGGGAGGACATGCAGCAGTTTTTCTCAGAAATTTTCCAAGAATCCTAAGGGCTGATGCGGGATCTTTTTAACTGGCAAAGCTTTCAGGACGAGTTCGCCCTTGCAGCACTCGCCCAGGGTTTTGTCCGGGAGACGTTGTTAGAGACCGAGGACGGACCCTTGGTGGCTTGGACGAAACTTTCCGAGGCTCCCCTTGTGTATCTTTCCGCAGGGATTCACGGAGATGAACCTGCAGGGCCGCTCGCCGTTCTTGAAATGATGGAGGGTGGCGTCTTCGATTCCTCGCGCAGCTGGATGATCTGTCCGGCGCTTAATCCCGGTGGCCTTGTGTGTCACACTCGAGAAAATCGCGCGGGGGCGGATCTGAACCGCGACTATTTTCAGCTGACCACCCTTGAGGTCGCCGCCCACTCACGCTGGCTCTCCCGCCAACCGGTGCCGGAAATGTTCGTATCTCTGCATGAGGATTGGGAATCCAGCGGCTTCTATTTCTATGAAATCAATCTCACGCAGGATCGCCCGGAGATTGCTGAGTCCATCTTCAGCGCAGTGGCTCCGGTTTTCTCGAGAGAACCCGGCCCTTTGATCGACGGTCATGAGGTTCGCGCGCCAGGCTGGATCTTCCACTGTGCGGAGGCCGATCTCCCTGATTCGTGGCCGGAAGCGATCTGGCTGGCGAAACGCGGTTGCCCTCTCTCCTTCACCTTTGAAACACCCAGCCGAGCGAGCCTCGCCGACCGCACTCGCGCGCACATCGCCGCTTTCCGCGAACTACTCTCGCAGACATCTTGAAGCGGGCTTGCTTAGCTCATCTCCCAAGCATAGCAATGGAGGCATGAAACGAATTTTCGTCGCCTTTGGTTTCGCTCTCACCCTCGGCCTTGCCGCCTATGCTCAATCTGCGAAGGAGCTTTTCGAAAACGGGAAACACGAAGAGGCTGTCGCGCTCGCCAAGCCTCTAGCTGAAAAAGGTGACCCGGAAGCGACTTACCTCATGGGCTTTGCCTACGAATCTGGAAAGGGCCTTCCTCAGTCACGTGACGAAGCGATCGCCATGTATCGAAAAGGTCTCGCAAAAAAGCATGCGGACTCGATTTACCGGCTCTCTTTTCTCCTCATGGCCTCTCAGGACGAGAAGGAGCGCGAGGAAGCGAGGAAGCTTCTCGAGGAACAGGCGAAAAACGATGCCGCCGTCGCCGGGCGCATCCTCGGTGAGGCATGGTTGCGCGGTTCCTTTGATGGCAAGGCGGACTCGACCAAGGCGATCTACTGGTGGAAACGGGCGGTCGAAGAAGGTGATATCGCCTCCATGCTTTTCCTCGCGCGTCTCCACGATGGGCAACTGGGCTTCCCTGACGTCGTCGATGGGACTCTTGCGATGGAATACTTTGAGCAAGCTGCCGCGAAGGGGAATGCAGGCGCGATGGTCGCCGTCGGCTCCCGCCTGCTCTACGGAAACGACGAGAAAAAGCGCGATGAGAAACGCGGCTTGGCTCTTCTCGCCAAGGCCATAGAAGCGAAGGAATACTCCGCTTACCTCGCGCTCGGTACTTATCAGGAGCAAGTGAAGAAAGATGACAAGGCGGCCCTCGCCGAATACGAGCGCGGTGAGGCAGCGGGTCAAATTGATTCCGCCATCCGCGCCGCCCAATACCACCTAGAAGGAAAGGGAACCGAGAAGGACGTGGCCCGTGGCAGGCTGATCCTGGAAAAGGTTGCGGAGAATGGCAGCGCCCAAGCGCATTTCTTGCTCGCCGTCAGCTATCTCCAGCAGGAGAAACCAGATATCGCCAGCGGGTATCGGCACCTCGTCGCATCTGCCAACGGGGGGCTCGTCGCCGCTCAGAACGAGCTTGGCCTGTTTTATCTAGCGGGGAACCTTGGCGTCTCGGATCTCTCCGCTGCCGTCTCATGGTTCGGCCGCGCCGCCCAATCCGGCCATCCTGCCGCCCAGAACAACCTCGCGGCCTTGCATGAGCGAGGATCCGGAGTCGAGCAAAGTTATGAAAAAGCAGCTCGCCTCTACGCCCTCGCCGCCCAGCAAGGCCATGCTGGCGCCACCCTTGCTCTCGCCCGTTTCCAAGCGGCGGGAGCTGCTACTACGAAGCAGAATCTAGAACTCGCCTGGGCGCTCGGCACGCTCGCTGGAGAACGCGGCGAGCCCAACGCAGCCGAGTTCGTCAAAGCCCTCGAAAAAGACTTTTCCAAAGATCAGCTCGCCGCCGGGAAAAAGGAACTCGAGCGCGTGAAATCCGACAAGCCTGCGGAATAACAAAGCCGATCAAAGCGAGATTCTAACCACAGAGAACACAGAGCCAATCCGATGAAAATCCTCATCACCGCTGGCCCCACGCGCGAGCCCATCGATCCCGTCCGCTATCTCACCAACCGTTCCTCCGGGAAAATGGGTTACGAGATCGCGCATGCTGCCGTGCATGCCGGTCACCGCGTTCTCCTCATCTCTGGCCCCACCTCTCTCGACGTGCCGGACGGCATCGATTTCATCCCCGTCGAGACCGCGGACGAAATGTATCAAGCTGTCGCCAACTACCTCCCGAAGATGGATGCCGCGATCTTCGCCGCTGCCGTCGCTGACTACACACCCGCCGCTCCAGCAGCGCAGAAGATGAAAAAGAGCGGCGACACCCTCTCGCTTGAACTCGTGAAAACCCGCGACATCCTCGGCTCCGCTCGCAACGAGATGGGATTTACTGGGTTTCTAGTAGGTTTCGCCGCCGAGACTGAAAACCTCGAGGTCAACGCCCGCCTCAAACTGGAGAAAAAGGGCTGTGATCTCGTCATCGCCAACGACGTCTCCCGCAGCGACATCGGATTCGACTCCCACGAAAATGAAGCCCTCCTCATCTTCCATGACCGCACGGAAAATTTTTCCAAAGCCCCGAAACACGACCTCGCCATCCGCATCGTGAGTATGCTGGGTGAGTAGGGAGCGGTTCTGCAGACCCTAGTCTTGGTAAAGGTAGATGCGATCACCCAACATTTCGTAAATCACATGCTTGGTTGTTGGTGGGACTACCTCATTCGGTGCCGAAATGAATAAACCGGTTCGGTGCTGAACCCACCGCTCCGTAACGATCATGTATGAGCCCTTGAAACGAAAACGAACTTCGATCGGGTCAAATGCCGCAATGGCATCGGGCAGTGTATTGAGCACGACGATCAAATCCTCTTCGGATTCCCCATACTTCAGATCGAGTTCCGCAACAGCATCCAGAATTGCTTCCGGGCTGACAGATTCAACCGTAGTCCGGATCTCGTCTTTTACTCGCTCATTTTTGCTTTGGCAGCCAAACGGACAAAGGAAAATGAGCGCGAGCAGTAGGAACATCTTGTAGGCAGATCGATTCGTTTTCATTTTCTCAAATTGTTTCCGTAGGTAGCTCGCGGATGATGCGGGCGGGGTTTCCCGCAGCGACGACATCGTTCGGGATGTCGCGGGTGACGACACTTCCGGCGCCGATCACAGTCCGGTCTCCAATGCGAACTCCGGGACAGATGATCGCTCCGCCTCCGATCCAACTGTCCGATCCTATTGTGATAGGCTTTGCAAACTCGATTCCTTTGCGACGCTCGGATGCGGAAATCGGATGGCCGGCCGTGTAGATCTGCACTGCGGGGCCGAACAGGACGTTGTCACCGATCGTGACTTGGGCGACATCGAGCACCACACAGTTGAAATTGAAATACACGTTCGCTCCGAGTTTGATGTTGGTGCCGTAGTCGCAGTAGAACGGAGGTTGCATCCAGACATCTGACTGCCTGTCGAAAAGCTGGGAAAGAATCCTGGAACGCTCCTCGCTCTGGTGTTCGCTCGTAGCATTGAGCGCTTGGAGAAGATCGCGACACCGCGCTCGGTCGCGGGTGAGTTCAGGGTCGTGGGGATCATAGTGCTCGCCGGCGAGCATCTTCTGTTTTTCGGATTTCACGGTCGGAGCTTATGCCGCGAAAAATAGGCGGCAAATCGCAATACGGACAGAGTAGGAGAATTTCTCCGCCACGATCGCAAGAAACGCAAAGCCAGAGCGTGAAATTTCCCAAATTACCAAATTACAGTCTTTGTGTTCCTTGCAGTTGTATTCACAGATCTCGCAATCCGGATCGTTGGCGTGGTGGGTGGCGCGGAATCGGGGAGCCAATCACTTTCTAAGATCCGATTCGCTGTTCTCGTTGTAGAGGGTGAATTCGCCAGCTAAACCAGCCCTTATTGCATCAGCAACATCCCGCGCCGCCTTGGGTCGGGTTCTTAGCAATTCGTAATCAGTTGACGTAATCCAGATCGAATCACTTTCGCTGTGACAGTAAGGGAGCTGGAGGGTGCTGTGGACTTCCTGTACCAATCCCCACCTGGATTTTCCATTGATCGGCTCGCCATGTTTCTCCTCCCATTCATGAATCCTCCGGGAAATTGTATCCGCTCTCAGCTTTGTCAGTGCGGCATACTCAACAGCGTCAATCTTCGATGTGACTCTGATCAGAATGATGAAGTCAGCTTCCCACGAGAACTCCTCCCAGATCTCGTCATCCGTATCGCCCGCTGGTAACGAAACCGGGTTCAATAGCCGAACCTTTGAAAGGCTTATGACGAACATTCTTTTGTCCGTCTCAAACTGCCAACCCTTCGGTGTATTCGATCTGACAATCTCGTTAACTCTCATATGAGTAGGTTCTGCTGCTGCACAAACTGCGGACAACGTAATCGCGAGAAGGGTGATTAGGGTGTGAGGTTTCATTTCTCTGCCTGTTCTATTTCTTGAGGGAGCAGAGGTTCGGTCCAACCTATGGGGGCTTCGATGACATCGCGCATTTCAGCGTACTTCTTTGGAAACAGATATGCTCTGGTTGTCAGGAAGCCGACCTTGCACGATCCGCCCGCCCCATCGGTGTGAACGAAGTGCTTTCGAAACGCTCGAATCGTCCGGTCCCATTCGTCAAGTGACTGCATTACCACGATCGTATCGACATCCGCGCCGATATCCTCGGTAGCAAGCTGGGCTAGGATATGATCAAGCGCCGCTCCGGACCCGTTCAACATGTAATCATATGCCGAAAGGGCGAGATCGACGTTTTTGTGTTTTCGAAGTTCCGGCTTTTTAAGGAGGTCTTGGAAGCTTTCGTCTTTTTCAATCCCAGCCCGGAGGATTAGCAGCATCAGACGACGGTCATCACTCGATGGGTTCTCGGCAAGTTGCCTGAGTTCCTGTGGTTCGAACGGATCTTTGAGGCTGTAGTCGCTGGTTAGCTTCCAACCGGGCATCCAAGAATGATCTTCGGATTTAACCTCATCTCCGCTTGCCTGGTGAATGGCGACGATACCGAGCAAAGACACGCACAATAGGATCTTCTTCATGGTGGGTATTCTAGTTGTAGAAAGGTAAACTCCCAATTCTGAAAAAGTATGAATTCTGTGCCTTCCGTCGAGTCTTTAGTAGACGAGGCTAACAGCCCGCTGCTCGATAGCATACGAAGCAGGTTGCGATGGATTCTCGCTAACTGTGAGTTCCGATGACCTCTGCGAGCTCGCGAACCGCTTCCACCGGGTGGGAAGCTGAGAGTGTAATCCGTAAACGTGCAGTGCCGCGTGGGACAGTGGGGTAGCGGATGGCGGGGGCGAGAAATCCTTTTTCAGCGAGGGTGGCGGAGGCGGTGAGGGCGGCTTGATTTTCTCCGAGGATCACGGGGAGGATGGCGGAGGGGTGGCCCGGACGGAGTAAGGAAATATTTTGGAACAGCTTTTCACGGAGGGAATTGCCCTCGCTCGAGCGGATCAGGCGCAGTGAAGCGAGTGCGGCGTGAGCAAGAGCGGGTGGAGGAGCGGTGGTGTAGATGAAGGGACGGGCGCGGTTGACGAGGAGATCAATCCAATCGCGGCTGGCGGCAACGTATCCTCCGGAAAGGCCGGGTGCTTTGCTGAGTGTGCCCATCTGAAAATGGATTTTTTCCTCGAGACCGAGTTCTTCGGCAAGACCCATACCGGTGGGTCCGAGCACGCCAGTGGCGTGAGCTTCGTCGAGTAAGAGGAGGGCGTGGTATTGCTCGCAGAGGTTTACGATTTCCTGGAGGGGGCAGAGATCGCCGTCCATGGAGAAGATCGATTCGGTGACGACGAGCAGTCGAACGGCAGGGTGCTTTTTTCGGAGGGTAGAGAGTAGTTTTTCGAGCTTCGAGGTATCGTTGTGGGGAAAGACTCGGAGGGTGGCCTCGGACATGCGGGCGGCATCGATGAGGGAGGCATGTGCGAGTCTGTCTAGCACGATGAAATCGCCTTTGCCAACGATGACCGGGATGGTCGATAGGGCGGTGGCGTAGCCGGAGGTAAAGGTGAGCGCGGCCTCGGCGTGTTTTGCGGTGGCGATGTAATCTTCGAGCGCGCGGTGGGCGGGGCTACTGCCGGTGACGAGGCGAGAGGCGGCGGAGCCAGTGCCGTAATTTCCGATACCCTCGATAAAGGCGGCGCAGATGGCCGGGTGGTTGGCGAGGCCGAGGTAATCGTTGGAGGCGAAGTCCCATAGCTCCTTCCCATCACGGGTGACGAGGTGGCTGTGGCACTCCCCCGGAACGAGGTGGCGGAGTAGGTTGTTTTCCGCGAGAGCGTCGAGCTGTTGGCGCGGATCCATGGAATGGAGATTGGGGGATTGGGAGCTATTCCTCTTCCTTGAGGTTTAAAGTTTAGAATTTAAAGTTTACTGAGAGGCCGGGCGTTCCAGGGCCCAGCGCAGGAGGTTTTCCGAATCCCTCCAGATGTTTGGGGTATTGGACTTGAGGACGACGCTGATCACGGATCGCCCGTTGAGCGTGCCGGTGGCGATGAGGCAGCGGCCGGACGCGTTGGTTGTGCCGGTTTTCATGCCATCGCAGTAAGGAACGGTTTTGAGAAGGCGGTTGGTATTCTCGATGGTGCGCGTGCGGCCGTCGTTGTATTTAAAGACAAAGGATTTTGTTCTGAAATAGGAGCGAAGCAGGGGGCTGCGGTACGCTTGGCGGGCGGCGATGGCCATGTCCCGCGCGGTGGAGTACTGGCCTGGCTCGGTGAGGCCGTGGGGATTGAGGAAGTGTGAGTTGCGCATGCCGAGGGAGGCACACTTGCGATTCATCATCGAGGCGAAGCCTTCGACGCTGCCCCCCACGTCACGTGCGAGTGCGCGGGCGACGTCATTGGCACTTTTCACCATCAGCACTTGAAGGAGCTCGCGGCGGGTGTAGCGCTCACCGGGCTTGAGGTAGAGTTTGGTCGGCTCGCACAAGGTGTCGTAGGACGTGATAGTGACGACCTTGTCGATGTCTCCGGCATCCAGCACGCACAGGGCAGTGACAATTTTCTGGGTGGAGGCGACGGCACGAACGCTGTCCGCGTTTTTCGCATAAAGGTTCCGGCCGCTTGCGATATCGACGACAAGAACGCTCTCCGCGACGACGGCCGGGGGCGGGGTTTTCGGAATTGTGCCGACAGGGACCGGCCGCGGTGCGTTTGCAACAGATTGGCCGCGCTGGGGCGGTGGGGGATTCCCGCCGCAGGAAGAAATGGTAAGGGTGGCGCAGATGGCCAGAGCGAGAGGACGTGCGAACGGACGCAGGAAAGTCATGCGCAAAGAATGTTGCGAGAGTCCGGCGCGGTCAATAGGGGAGTGAGGGGGAGGCGGACAGGGCGATCACGCCAAGGAAAACCATGGCATAGAAATTGAGATTCAACCCCAAAAGAGGTGATATGAAGCACCGATCATAGAGGGTTGGACGGGGGTTTTTGGCAGTATCCATTCCTGATTTCCTGCCATCCTTATCCCAATCCAAAGTGATTGATTCATCTGGAGATTCCAATAAGGAAGGTAGGAAGGCAGGAAAAGAGCCACGGTCACCACCACGTATCGCGGACGATTTCATAAGCATACTCCGCATTGTGTCTCCTCTAGCTTGATCGCCCTGAAACTGCACACGAAATTTCCTGCTTGCGGAAAACTCGAAGGCACGGTTTGATTCCGCCCATAAAGCACTTGTGCAGGTGAAACGCCTTCGCATTTTTAACTGATGATTTTTTTGGAACGCCTCACAGCCCCTAGTCACCGCCGGTTCCCCCGGTCGGTGCGGCTATCTTGTCGCCTTTTCATGACTTGCCGTTCCCGTCAGTTTTCAAACACTTTCCTGCCGCTGCAAACGGTGGTGACTTTGTCGCCCCTTGTCCGCGTGCACCGAAACAAACCATCCAAAGGATAAGACCATAGCCAGACCACAGAAAAACAACAACAGGGGCCGTTACCGCGACATGACGCGGATTAACGACCGGATCCGCGCACCGAAAGTCCGCGTCGTGAACTCGAACGGGGAGCAGCTCGGAGTGATGTCGTCGCGCGAAGCGCTATTGAAGGCACAATCTGTTGGCCTGGATCTCGTGGAAATTGCCGGTCAGGCGGATCCTCCGGTGTGCAAGATCATCGACTACGGGAAATACAAATACACCCAAGCGAAGCTGAAGAAAGGCAAGTCCAAGGCCTCCACCCGGATGAAGGAAGTGAAGTTCCGCGTCGGAACCGGTGAGCACGACTACAATATCAAGCTGGGCCGAGCGGAAACTTTCCTAGAAGGCAACCACAAGGTGCGTTTCGTCCTGCAATTCAAGGGCCGTGAGAACGCTCACAAGGATCTAGGTTTTGTCGTGCTGAAAAGAATCATTGATGACTTGAAGACGATGGCCGCCGTGGATCAGCCGCCGAGGCTCAACGGACGTGCTGTGGCGATGATTCTTTCACCTCTGCCCGCTCACCAGCGCAAGCGCCATTTCCACCTCTATCATGGTGAACTCATCGAGGAAGATGAACCCGACGATGAGGAAGAAGAAGGAGAGGAGATCGAGGACGCAGGAGAAATTTCCGACGAGAAGGAGTCCGCTCCGGAAGCCGCTGAGGAACCGACAAAATCTGAGGACTGATGTCCGCAGATGCCACGCTGCTTTTCCAGACCCTCCGCGAGGGCGGAGAGCCGTGGCTGTTGCTTTTCGATATCGACGGCACACTTGTCGATACGGGAGGGAAAGGCATGGACGCGCTGCGAAAGACGGCTTGTGAAATCTTTGGAGGTGACGGTCCGCCGCTTGATCTCGCTGGTTCCACGGATCTTGGGATTCTGGAAAGTTTCTACATTCACTTCGGTGTCGCAGCTACCGTCGAACAGACCCATCAATTTTTCGAAGCATACCATCGTCATCTTGAGGTGAGTCTCGAAACGGATCAATGTGAAGGACGGGTTCTAGATGGGGTGGTGGAGCTCCTCGAAGACCTTGCGAGCCACGGAAAAGCGCAACTTGCCTTGCTTACTGGCAACACCTCACTTGGCGCTCAGATTAAACTGAAGCATTACGGGCTGGACCATCATTTCACCTTCGGGGCGTATGGCTCGGATCGCGCGGATCGGAATCTACTTGGACCAATCGTTCTTGAGAGGGCACTTGCGATTACTGGCAACACGTTCCACCCGGAGCGGACTCTGGTCATTGGAGATACGCCCAAGGACATCGCCTGCGCCCACGCGATGAGGGCGAGGTGCTTGGCAGTGGCGACTGGAAAATTTACTGCCGAGGAATTGGAGAAAGCGGGTGCGGACTGGGTGCTGGGTTCGCTGCGGGGGCTGGTGGGATAGGGGCTGCAGCCACATGCGCCCAAGGAGAGGCGGATGGCATCCGCCTTTCTTTCATTTCCACTCGCGGATACCATCCGCGACTCCTTGCTTGGACTTTGCCTTCGGCTAGATCGGTCCTTTGTTGGCGGACATGTGGTTGAGGAGTTTCTGGTTGAACTCGTCTGCCATGTTGTAACCGAGGCGGCGGAGCTGCTGGTCGAGTGCAGCGATGGCGACCATTCTCGCCGTATCGCGGCCTGGGCCGACGGGGACTTCCACATGCACGACCCCTTGGCCAAGCAACTCGTAGGTTTTGGATTCCAAGCCCAGGCGGTCCACTTCGTTGAGATCGCTGACGGGTTTCAGGGTTACAACCAGATCGAGGCGTTTGTCAGGGCGGATGGAGGCGAGTCCGTAGAGGTTCGCAACGTTGATAATACCGATTCCTCGGATTTCCATGTAGCCGCGCGAGAGATCGGGTGCGGTTGCGATCAGTTCTCCACCGATCTGCTTGATCCTCACCATGTCATCGGCCACGAGTGATCCACCTCGCTCCAGAAGACCGATGGCAGTTTCGGATTTACCTGATCCGCTTTTTCCGACGATGAGAACCCCGATGCCGCGCATATCGACCATGCAACCGTGGATGGTGACGGTTGGAGCGAATTCGTGCTCAAGACTGATCGTCGCGGCGTTGAGGAATTTCATGGTGATCTGGGAGGTCCCGAAAATGGGAATCCCGTGCTCCTTTCCGACTGCCATCAGCTCTGGGCCGAGCACTGATCCACGCGAGACGACGATGCACGGGATATCTCGCTCACACATACGCCGGAAACGATCAATCCGCATCGGCTCGGGGAGTTTTCGAAGGTAAGCCATCTCCAAGTTGCCCAAAACCTGGACGCGCTTTTTCGCAAAATAGGAGAAGAATCCTGTAAGTGCGAGTCCGGGCCGGTTGACTGCGGGCTCGCTGATTACGCGATCGAAACCGACGCGCTCGCCGAGAAGGACCAGTTTCAGAGATTCCGAATAGGCTTCGAAAAACTTGTCCACCGTGATGGATGCGACGGTTTTGACTCGCTGTGACATGGGAAATTTCTAACCGCCGGACGCGAGGACGGCACGCGAAATCGGGAAAAGATCAGGGATACTCGAGTCGCACGTCGGTTACAAAGAGCGGAGCCTTGCCACTACCGCCGCGCAGGCTGATTCCAGAGGCGCCTTCCGGGAGACCGTTTTTCGGATACTGAACCTTTTTCCCATCGAGAATGACGACGGGCGATGCGGGATCGGTGAAATCGAAGATCCATTCATGCCAGCCGGTTTTTCTGGGGATCCTCGCGTATTGCGGACTCATCCATCCGGATTTCTCGGTAGAGATCCATGAGTGATTTGAATCGGTGCCGAGGTATTTTCTCCAGAAAAGCACGGGACCGTAGAACTCTCCGTTCGACCCAAAAACGCCCCAGCCACTGCCGTTCACACTGCTGCCACCGTGTTTCTCGCCGTTGTCAAAGACGGACATGGTGATGCGCACGGGCAGGCCCTTCTCGTCATTGCCGAAAATGAGACTCGCTGTCTGTTTGTTGGCGATTTCCAATCCGGCACCCTTGCGTCCTCCCGGTAGCGTGGAGATGACTTTTGCCCCGCGCTGAAGGATCCACTCCGGGGGGAGATTTTCTGAAAAGTCGTAGGTCAGGTTCAGTCCCTTGCTTAGGATTTTTTCTGGAAATTCGAGGCCTTTCGCGACTCCGTAGGTAAATTGGGTGCGCTCAGCCTTCTCCCGTTTGGTTCCTGTGACGACGTTGATGAGTTCGTCGCGAACTTCGTTTCCGAATGTCCAGCGCAGCTTATATTCGCCGGGAGTTTTCTTGCCGGTGCTGGGGATGGTCCCGTCCCATTGCGGGATCACTACGCCGCCTTCCGCATTGCCCTTGGACTCGTAGATCCGACCGAGGGATTTGCCGCTTTTGGAATCGATGAGATCGATGGTAAGAGGGCTGCTAGAGTCCGATTGGGTGACGAGGCTGGCGACATCGTCGTTGGCCAATTCGATTTGGTTGGGAATGACGACGGTGGCGCTGAGGCTCTTGCCCGGTCGGGGAGGGAAATCATACACGCTAACTTTTCCGTCCTTGCGCAGTTTTGTGCGGCTTTCCGCGTCCTGCTTGTCGGTAACGTTGTTGAAATATTCGAGGTTGATTTGGGTGTTTCCGGACTTCTGATCTTTCTCCAGCCTAGCTTGTAATTCCTTTTTGATCACCGGGTCGAAGCGGGCCAGTGAACTCCACAGGGTGCCTGCCTTACTGCGAAGATCTGACCCAAGCCACTTCCCGCCATTGCGCGCGGGCATCATCGCTATGTTCGTATTGGCGAGGCGGCGCATGTCCGCGAGGTCGAAGACGATCCCGGAATCAAAGGCCTCGACCATGCGGGCGCACTCCGTTGCCTGATAGCCCGCGCGGGTGGGATGCACGCCAACCCAGCTTCCGAGACGGCTGCCATTCACATCGTAGGGACCGTGCGGCATCCAGAAATTCCAGCAAACCCTGTCGTCTTCAGGAAAATGGCGGAACAGGTTTTTCAGGCGGGAGAAAATTTCCACGGCGCGGGTGCGGTATTCTTCCTCGCCGGTGACGCGATAGAGACGCAGCAGGACGATCGCCATGGCACTGTGCTTGTTGAGATTATCACTGATCATCGTGGCGCCTTCTTTGGTCCATTCCCCGGTGGCGCGGTCGATGACCAACCCATGAGTGTGATAACTTCCATAACCTGCCGCATCCCTATAATAGCAGCCGCGGTAATTCCATTTCTCCCAGCCAATGCGTTTTGTGAGCTCGGTGTATACCTTGGCCTTCGCACCGTATTTCGCCTCCAGTGAAGGATCGTTTTTTACGATTTCCGCAAATGCGATGAAGTGCTCTAGCAGGATGGCATCGCCGACAAGCGCGTCTGTCATGAACGTCGGTTTCGCGCCGTTTTTACTTTGATCATGGATGCCATCGCCGATCCAGCCTTCGTGTCCGTCGGGGTCCTTCTTGAGTTTCGACTCTAGGAACGTGAAATAAGTGACGGCTTCGTCGAGCCAGCGAGTGTCCTTGGAGGCCGCGTAGGCAGTGAGGATGCGGTCGATGCCGATGGACGAGTGCCAGCAGAACTGTTCACCCGAACTTTTATGTAGGTTTGGATTCCTCATCAGACCTTTTCTATACTCGGAGGGGTCTGGTAGTTCTGCGCGGACGCAGAACGTAGTGAGAAGGAAAAGGAAGAGGATTTTCATGGAAGTGTACTTGCGAAGGAAAGATACAGGTGGGGCTGGGGATTCTTTCTAATTTTTCAGCCGAGGCGGGGGATTGCATTCGAGCGATTTCCGCGTAGTCTTACCTTGAAATGCGCTTTCCCATCGTTCTCAAATCAGGCATCACAACACATCTCCCGGAGTCATTCTCCACAGCGGGATTCTGGAGTATCGTCAGGAAACTTTCGAAACGTGGCGGCCATAAGGTGATGGGCGGCGCACTCACACTGTATTACTGCCTGCGTGATCCTGAAACTCCGGCGTGGGCGAAATCGGTCATCGTTGGGGCCCTTGGTTATCTTATTTTCCCGATGGATTTGATCCCCGATGCCATCCTCGGAGCCGGATTTACCGATGACTGGAGCGTAATTGTCGGGGCGCTGGCCTCCGTGATGGCCCACGTCAAAGAGGAGCACAAAAGCAAAGCATCCGCCGTCGCCGATCGTTTCCTTGGGGATGGACCGACCACTGTCGATGTGGAATCCGTTCCTGTCCGGGAATTTCCGATTGAATAAAATCAGCGGATCCGGCGTATCAACGCGCAGCAACTTTCCATTCATGAAATTCCGATCAATCGCAAAAGCGCTTTTCCTCCTGCTCCCCACTACTCTGCTTGCGGAAGTCTCCATCAATGAGGCGAAACTCGGGGAGAGCCTCGGTGGATGGAAAAAGCGCGGCGACAAAACCGCAGAATACTCTCTTTCCGGCGCCGATTACCGCACTTATAAACCAGAAGTGACGCCAACCCCCGACGAGGGGATCTTCATTTCACTCCGGATCGATCACATCCGCGGATGGCTTTCATCCGATGACCACGCGATCCTCGAAATCACCGTGGACAAGGAAGGTAAGGTCGTTTCCGCCCAATCCAGCATCGCGATCCAGGGCCGTTCCGTCACGAGCGATCTGATCCGAGGAGGCACGCTAGCAGGCAATGAAGCCGTGGGTGTAGATCGCGCAGTACAGATCGGGACAGAGTTGATTGCGGATGTTTCCGAGAAGCTTCTGAGGGAGAAAATCGTGGAAGCGGGCCGAGTCTCCTTTCCCGCTGCCCTTCGTCACAACTACAACCTTCTCTATCAGGCACTGGAGACAGAACCGGATCCACCTGCCGCAATTGTCGTCCCGAATCCGTTGGACAAACCTGTAGGCGAGGTAGCAGAGGAGAAGCCGGAGGCGAAGGAGGAGGAAAAACCGGAAGTGAAGGAGGAGGAAGCGCCGAAATCGGAAAAACTCGAGATTCGTCCCTACGGGGTCGTGGAAAAATCGGAAATGGGACCGAATCAGTAAGTTCGCGAAGATAGGCGGATGCCATCCGCCTTTCCTTTGAGCAGCTCACCCGCGTGGGTGAAATTTCCTATGCGCTTCTTTTAGACCTTTTGAAGTCACGTGTGTGTAAATCTGGGTCGTCGCGATATCGGCGTGTCCTAACAACTCCTGAATCACTCGCAGGTCGGCCCCCCCCTCTAGTAGATGGGTTGCGAAGGAATGCCGGAGAAGGTGCGGATACACCGCAGTCTCAATCCCCGCTTCCGCTGCACGTTTCTTGACGATCTGCCGCACCCGCTCGGGGGTGAGCGATGCCCCGCGGATTCCTAGGAAGAGATGGGACGAGGTCTTTGGCTTTACCAGCTTCGGTCGCTCATTGCGCAGATAGTCCTCGATCGCGGCGAGGGCGCGTGAACCGATCCGCACCATCCGTGTTTTTTTCCCTTTTCCCGTCACCCGGAGAAATCCCTCGTCGGCGTCCATCCATTCCAGCCTTGCCGCACAGAGTTCCGCGAGCCGGAGACCGGATGAGTAGAATAGCTCAAGAATCGCTCGGTCCCTCCTGCCGAGAAAATCCTCTGTAGCCACGCTTTCGATCCACTTTTCCACCTGACGTGCGGAGAGGGTTTCCGGAAGTGTGCGGTCCGCTTTGGAGGAGACCAACGGCGCGGCGGGATCCATCGGCAATGCTCCGCTTCCGAACAACCAGCGGAAAAAAATTTTCAAATGTACCGTGGTCAGGCGGATCGACGAGGCACCTAGGCTCTCCTCCTTCCTTGCTGTGAGAAATTCGGCGAGATTCTCCGTGCCGATCTCACTGAGGGGAAGATTTCTTGCCCCGAGCCATTCGCCGAGCGCCGCAAGTGTTTGCAGCACGGACTCCTGATAGGCCTCTGAGAGTCCTCGCTCCGTCGCGAGATGACGCATAAATCTTTCCGTTTCCCCCTGCATTTCCCTGAATTCTAACGCGATTACGTAATGTTCCGAGGTTGAAAATCGTGTAATTTCAAAAATAACGACACCTAAAACGTAAGAATGTTCAAAATTTTATTGCCAAATCTGCCTGATTGTCCAATATGTCGAACATCCAAGGGTTTGAGATATTTAATCTTTCTTGACTAAATAGCCTGAATCCTTAGAAACGCAACGAGTTTGAAGAACTAAAACGAAACCATGAACGCCACAACTCCATCCATCCGCCTAGACTCCGGTCTTGCGGTCGGTTATGCGGCACCCTTGGCAACGTTCGGCGAAACTGTCGATCTCCAGGGTGGCACCCACTTCCTGCTTGCGAGAAACGGACGTGGAAAATCCACATTGCTGCGCACCATCGCCGGTAGTCTGAAAAAGCTCTCCGGTGATTTTTCCACCGAGGGATACATGCAGTATCTGCCCGAGGACATGCGCTTCGACGCGGAGCTGACTCCGAAAACGATTTTTAAATCCATGCTGCCGAAGGCGACGCATAAGGCAGCTTTTGAGTTGGCTGAGCGCATTGAACTGGATGTCAATAAGATGTATGGCCGTCTTTCCACCGGGAATCGCCGCAAGACCGCACTGATCATGGCGGAGCATTCGATCCGCCCAGATCGTGGGAATATTCTCCTCTTGGACGAGCCATTTAGCGGTCTCGATGCCTTCGCCCGCGAAACTTTTGAGGAAATGTGGAATGCCTCCACTCACAACGTGCTTCGTCTCGTTTCCTGTCACCCGGACTACGACTCCATGGTCATGCCCTCCGTTCTGATGATCGAGGGACAAAGCGTCAGTCACCACAGTGCCGCGGATCAGAGCTGGTCCAGCCTCAAAGCACTCCTCAACTGATAACCATCTGGAAACTAGAAACACTCTCTTGATATGCGACTTTTCAAACTGACCTTTGCCACCATTTTCCGCAGGAAAGCATGGGCGATCTGTCTTTTTGCGGTGCTGGTGATGCCCTTCGTTCTGCCGATGATTTCCAGTGCTACGGAAAAACCTGTGATGATGCAGCCCGCACGCATCCAAGCCGCTTGGGGCACGCTTTTCATCTGCACCATGCTCTGGGGCTTTTTCGCCGCAGCCCGCCTCGGCGAATCCAACACCCGCTCAGGCACCGGCGAATACTTCCGCACCACGGGGCTTTCCGCGACGCGCCAACTATTCGAAATCTGGCTCGCGCTGTTTGCCTACATCGTACCGCTCGCTCTCGCCGCCGCAGGAATTTGCCTGTTCGCAGCGATGCCCTCCGATGCGGGTGAGCAAGCCATGTGGTGGACGCTGAACTTTCAGTATCTCACGCTGTTCCTTCTCGTCTTCGCTCCCCTGCTCGCTCTGGCCACGGCCATCGCCTCACGCTTCGGCGGGATCTCGGGATTCGCGGTTACGTTTTTCCTGACACTCTACGGCCTCTACGGAGTCGGCTACCTCGATAACATGCTGAAACTGGAAGCAAATTCCGCACTTCAGGCTCTCTGGCTCTATTCACCGCAGTATCGCTTCGCCGATCTCACTCAGCGCCTCTACTTCAAGACAGGGGCCCTTTCCGGAGAGGTGTTTAGCAACATGATTCTCTATTTCACCGCCATCCTCGCGGTGAACACCGGGGTATCTCGCCTATTCTTCCGCACCAGCGCTAGCGCCTGAAACATACAAATTCTCTAGATCACAGCTATGAAATCACTTCCGAACATCATCTCCATCGCGCTCATCTGCGTCGGTGTGGCTGGCTTCGTGATGTCTTCCAAGCCACTTCTCGAAAATCAAGACACTGCGGTTCCGCTCAATCCACTCGGCATCAACCGCAGCCCATACGGCGAGGTTTTCGCGATGGCGATGCAAGGCCCGATCGACACCTATTTCCATGCCGCCGAGTCATCCGAGGGCCACAAGTGCTCGGATCCTGAGCATTGCCAGCACGAGCACGTCAGGAAAAACGAGGATCTAGCCATCGACACCTACACCGGTTGGAACGACCGAGTTCGTCACTTCATCGAAGGCATGGGGGCCGGTCTGGAAGAACGGACCAATCCGAAAAGTGCCACCGAGGCACATAAATTTCACCTGCGCCGTGGCATCGAGGATAAGTTACGCTTCGCCTACAATCTCGATCCAAGCCACTACGGGAATTACAACGCGTATCACTTTTTCCTAACTGAGCCACAGATGGGCACTCGCCCGGAGCTAACCCCTGGAGCGGCAAAGCTCGCAGAGGCAACAATCACTTATTGTCTCAACCAACGCAACGATCCGCGCCAAGCACTCACCGCCGCTGCGGCCGCCTCGAATATCATCGAGCTGATGTTCAACGACAGGCAGGCCAAGCCCCGAAAGCCCTCGCTACACGGTCGCTCAAATGCGGGAGGTTCTGAAAGTAGTGGATCAGTCCATCGGTCTCTACTCTCACCTCGCCAACGAATGGGAGGACAAGGGTCTCTGGTCGAATCTCTCCGAGCTTCGCCTCCATGAGGCACAGGAGCGATTCGGATTCATTTTGAAAATACGTCAGAGCCAAGAGGACGCAATCCGCCGCCTCGAAGGCATGCCCGGTGGCCAGGCACTCGGCAACCAGTCCGTCAATCAAACAGATTCCCGCACTCACTAGATTTTTTCCGATGCAAACCGCACCTCCACCACCACTTCCACCCAGCACCGCGTCGGCACCCGCCGTCGTACGGTTCATGCCGGGTATGTCTGGTCAGGAGTTGCTCGGGATCATTTTCCGGGTTTGCCGCGAGATGCGCGTTTCGGACATCCAAATGCGTTCCGAGCGTCCCGTTTACATCCATACCAACAAGGGCATGGAAATCCTGACTCACCTCGGGATTCTCAGTGCCGCCCACATGGATAGTATTCTCAAGGAACTCATCACCAACCGCGAGTCTGCCTCTCACGGCTTCGGCACCAGCGATTCTCTTGAAATGCGGGTCGATGACAAAATCACTCAGGCGATCGGGGAATTCTCCGCGAAAATGGTTTCCGATTTCTCCTGCGACGGCATTCCGATGGGCGACAACGGCGAACGCTCAGGTCGTCTCCGTATCCAAGCGCACCTTTCCTCCTCCGGCCTCGGTGTCACCTGCCGTATTCTCAACGATTTCATCCCGTCGCTCGATACTCTCGGCATCGATCCCGACACTTTGGACACTCTGCGCCACGCAGTTCTCAAGCGCGCTGGCCTTTGCCTCGTCACTGGACCGACTGGTTCGGGAAAATCCACGACCCTCGCCTCATTGATGGACTGGCTCCGCCAGAATCATCCGAAGCACATCGTCACCGTCGAGGATCCCATCGAGTATCAGTATCCGGATGATATGGAGGATCCTGTGTATCCTGGGCACCGCATTCCTTCCCCGTCCATCGTGACCCAGCAGGAAGTCGGACGGGATGTGACCAACTACAAGCAAGGTCTCAAAGATGTTCTGCGGAAAGCTCCCCACGTGATTCTGCTCGGAGAGATCCGCGACCGCGAAGCCATGGAGACCTGTATGGAAGCGGCTCAGACCGGCCACCTTGTCCTCAGCACGCTGCACACCACCGGAGCGGTGAAAACGATTGGTCGGATTCTTGAACTCTACCCTCGTGAGAGTCATGCGTCCGTTCTCTCACGCCTTTCAGAAATCCTCATCTTCATCCACTCCCAAGGTCTGCTCAATGGCATCCAACGGCGCGTGCTCACTTACGAGTTTCTTCAGAACAACGAGGATGCCGTCGCCTCAGCGATCACGAACTACGATGGCGGCGCCCGCTCGCTCGAAGACGTCATCCGACGTGCAGGAAACGTCCAGTGGGACGCGAACCTCGAACTCCTGCTCCGCAACGGCCTCATCTCCCACGAGACCTTCGAGTCCGCCAAGATGGACCGCAGCAACGACGATACAATCTAACCAATTTCCACCCTTTCCGTGATTCGCCTCCCTGGCAGATCTCAGAAAAACAAAACAAAACAAACAAATACACCATGAAACTGACCAACACCCAGAACGTGAAAGCAAGCAAGTCCGGCATGACGCTCCTCGAGCTCACCGTCGTGATCCTCGTCTTGCTCTCGCTCATCTCCATCCTCTTCATCGGCGCACGTGCGTGGAAGAAAGGATCCGACCGTGCTGCATCCATTCTGCAGATCCGCAACGTGCAACAAGCCGTTCGCTCGTACTCCAACATGAACGGCCTCAACCCAGGCGGTGTCGTTGCCAAGACCGACATCTTCGGTGCAGGAAAGTTCATCGAGAACGATCCAACAGCCGGCACTCACCCTGCTGGTGGCTCCATCGTCTACAGCATCGCCGCTCCGACAGTGATCCCTGCCATCGGCACGCTCTACATGACTGCAAGCGATCCTGAATACGCGCCAACCGCCGGCACCACTGGCGACTGGTAAACAAAGATTTCCGGGCCGCAGCTCAGGCTGCGGTCCGGATCACCCAAAAAACAAAACAAACAAACACACCATGAAACTGACCAACACCCAGAACGTGAAAGCAAGCAAGTCCGGCATGACTCTTCTCGAGCTCACCGTCGTGATCCTCGTCTTGCTCTCCCTCATCTCCATCCTCTTCATCGGCGCACGTGCGTGGAAAAAGGGATCCGACCGTGCAGCTTCCATCCTGCAGATCCGCAACGTGCAACAAGCCGTTCGCTCGTACTCCAACATGAACGGACAGAATCCAGGTGCTACCGTGGCCGGCCTCAAGGCTGAAATCTTCGGCGCAGGCAAGTTCATCGAGAACGATCCTACCCTTGGCACGCACCCAGCTGGTTCAGGTACGACCTACTCGATCGCTGCTGACGGAGTTATCCCTGTCATCGGCACTCTGTACATGACCACCTCCGGAACCGACGCAGCTGATTACGCTCCGAAGGCCGGCACCTACGGTGACTGGTGATCCATCATGCGGATCGCTACGGCGCTCCGCATAACCTACTCCGGTCCGCTCCCTTTCTTGGGGGCGGACCGTCAGCCGGTTCCACGGAACCGCAGCCCGGATGCCCCCGAATCCGATGATTCCAAAACTTCTCACAGCTCCCCATTTTGGCCCATCTCGAACATCCATCCACTCTGAACCCGTTCCAGCAGTTCCGCCAGGCGTGTGCGATTCTGGGCGAGACCAGCCGTGCCACCCAACCGGCATGGTACGAGGACGCCACCGATCTGGATTTCCAAGTTCATATCCGCGTTGACGGCCCTTCCGTCCGCTCCTGTTTTTTCAACCGTTCCACCGAGAGTTGGAGTGAGCCTCCGCCGATTTCCGAGTCAATTTTGGCCGACCCCGAACAAGCAGCAGCTTACGCAGCGCAGCTTGTCAAACATGTCCGCTCGCTCAAAGGCACCTCGCTTGGAGTAGTGCTTCACATCGCGGATGAATTTTCCACTGCCGAGCTCAAGCCTGAACTCGACAACCCCGCAGCACTTCCCGATTTGCGAGAAGCCGCCTTCACCGCCCCCGGTGAAATTCTCGATGATTCCTCGATCCCACCTGATCAGGCAACCTGGCGCGTGATCCCATACCCTGCTTCGGGTAGTGAGGTGATCGGCACCACAGTCAGCGTTTCGCGCAGGCTCGATCCGTTCGTGACCACCCTGCGCGCCCACGGGGATGAGCAGAATTTCCCTATCGTCATCCACTCGCTGAGTGCGCCTCTCGTGGTCATGGGAGCACTTGGAGAAGCGATTCCGCCAGGAAGTGAGAAGCCCTTCGTCGCCATCTTGCAATATCCGTGGTTCACCGCCATGGCGTTTTTCAACGAGCACAGGGACCTGCGTCTGATCCGTACGCTCCAGCACCGCGGTCTGCGCCGCCCCTCGAATTTCCGCCACGCGCTATCTACAACCAATGCCTCGCTCGAGTTTGTGGATCCTGATCTTTATGTGATTCCCCTCGGTGAGATTGTGGACGAACACATCGCCGATGATCTGCGCCGCAGTTTCCCGGAATCTGTCGTGAACAAAGTCGTGTTTCCAGCCGTTGGAGATATCCCCGCCTGGATGCCGGAGCCCGCACTTTCACTCGTAACCTCTCCCGAGGATATCACCGCTTTCAGCCATACCTTTGGAGTTCTGAAGCAGGAAAAATGGTTCCTCCAAGATGTCCTGCCGGCCCGCAGGGAAGTGATCGAGCTCTATCCTTCTCGCAACGAGATGCGCCTGCTCCGTTTCCTGAAGCTCGCACGTGTCGCAGTGTTTGCACTTGCCGTTCTCGGAATCGCTTGGCTCGCCTTCAGTGTATTTTCCGTAATCCGCCGCCCGGAATGGGCGTTCAACGAGAGCGAAGCGAAGGCGGTCCAACAACGCCTCGTCAATCTCACCCAAGAACGCCAGAGATCTGATCACTGGAACAATCTGTTGGAAGACAGATCAAAAGCATGGACCTCTATGGAAACAGTTGCCCGACTCTTCCCTGCAAAGTCCGGGCTGTTGCTAAAAACATTCAATCACACGGTTCGACCCGACAACGCCCCTGGCCAAACGACGGTCGGTTTTGTGAAAGAGTGGATCATCACTGGAATGGCCCGCGATGAGGCGCTCAAATACCTAAACACGCTCAACACCCGGGAAGGGATCTCCGCGCACTTCTCGGAAATTTCCAAAGTGACCGGAAACACGGCCTACGATCCGGCTCCGAACACACGGACCATCGTTGTCAACGTCAAGACCCAGGAGAACTCCTCGTTCCGCCAGATGCCTCTTGAGGAAATCATCGATTCGGACGAAGCCACCTATCCCTTCACCTTCAATCTCACGATCACCCAGCGCTTTGAATCCGCTGATCCCTTCGCCATCACCGCATCGAAGGCACCCTAAAAACCTCTTATGTACAAACAATCCATCATCCTGTTCGGAATTGTGATTCCGGTGCTAATCGCCGGAATCGTGATCGGCGCTTGTGCGTTCATGAAGAGCAAAATCACCGGTTCATTCGACAACAAGGCGCAGTATTATACAGGATACGAAAGGAGTCGGATGGGAGCTTTGGAAATCGAGGCTCAGCTCAGTCGCCAGCGCACATCTTCCGAGCGCTGGCAGGAGTTGGTGAAACAAGAAACTTTCTCGCTCGTCACGACCAATCTCCGCGCGATCGCGGAGGAGCTTCCGCCGAAGGAATTTCAGCAAACCGCCTTCGAACGTCTCGGCCAGTCGAACGGATTTGGCAGTGTTTCTGCGCAGAAATCCTCAGGCCTGAAATTCAATTTTCGTGGCACTTTCCGCGCCGTCCAACAGGCATTTCTGGAGCTTGAGACACGAATGCCCAACCTCCAACTCCAAGAACTCCGTATCGATCCGAATGTTTCGGCAGACTCTTCTTTGCTAAACTTCCAAGTGACTTACACCGCCTGGGAAAACTAATCCACCTCCATGACAGACTCATCCGCAATCAATCGCCATTCCGCCGTCCTGAAGCCGGGGATAGTGGCAGTGTGCCTGTTGCTCATGGCGCAGAGTCTGACATTCTCGCAATCCGCCGAGAGCTTTGAGGAGCCTCCTACCAACGACTCCACAGCGGAGGGTGCTACTCCTACGAAGAAAACTCCACCGCCCGGCCCCGTTGATTTCCAACCCTCCCGCTTCGCAGGACAGGATATCGAACCTTACACCGCCGCCCGCGCTGCCGTCTTTTCCATGCGGAACCGCGCGACTGATCCCTTCGGCCTCCCGCAGGATCCGAACGCGAAACCGATCATCCGAAAAATTGCCTCGAATCTGCCCTCAAAGCGCCAAGCTGCGCTGCCTCCCACTCCACTATCAGATATCGTGAAGCTCATCCGAGTCACCACCATCATGCCCAGTGAAAAGAAGTTTCTCGTTGGTGTTCGTTCCATTTCGCAGGGTGAGGAGTTTCCCCTCGATTACCGAGGAAAAAAGCTCCCTATCAAAGTTCTCGAAGTTAGTTCTACGCGTATCCTCTTCATTAATACCGAATCCAAAGAACAGGCCGCCCTTGAGATCGGTCTGTTGCCTCCCGGTATGATTGCCGGTGGGAAACACATGACCCCACCCGGTATGGTCACACCAACTGAGAACTCGCCCCTTATGCTGGAGTCTGACTCCTCATTCGAATCTAACAACTGATCCACTTCGTTGCACCCGATCCCAATCCCTGACATGAAAACAAACCTGCCCACCCTTCTAACCGCCACATTGCTAGGTCTGGGAATTTTCCCGCTCACCGCGCAGGAAAATATTCTCGAAGCTGCTTTGGATGATCTCGCTCCCGTAGCTGCTGCGGATCTTCCGGAGATTCCTGCTCCTCCCGCCGCCGCTCCCGATCTCCCTGAGGCTGCTTCCGATCTCCCGGAGGCCGCTCCACAACCCGGAGTCCCTGACCGCAGTATTCAGCCCGATGATGGCCTTCCGGAGATCGGTGCAGAAATGCCAGCTGAAGGCGAAGGTGGTGGCTCAACATTCGCCCCGCTCGAGGAGCAGAAACGTGAGATGGAGCAGACGTCTGAGGGATACCTGATCAAGGATGCTGGTCTCAATGATATCTTCCAGTTTCTCGCGAAGTCCGCCGGTCGCCAGTATTTCCATAACCTCAAGATCAACGGCCCCGACTACATGGTCACCGGCCATCTTGATGACGGCGATCCGCTCAACCAAATGGAAGAGCTGGCCTTCATGTATGGCCTTTCCCTTCACACAAAGGGCAACACGATTTACGCGCTTACCCAGGCGCAGCTCGGTCAGCTCCCAAGCACGGAATTCCAGTATCAGCTCAAGTATCTCCGTCCTTCCGACATGGAGCAGATCAAGGATCTCATCAAACCCATGCTCACACCCGGCACAGGCATCGTGAACTTCGAGCCGAAGACCAACACCATCATTATCATCGATACCGCCACCAGGATCGAAGCCGCTCAAAATCTTCTTCAAGGCATCGATAAAGCAAAAGGCCAGATTATCGTTGAAACGAAGATTCTCCGTATTAATTCCACTGTTGGTCAACGCATTGGAGTCGATTGGGCAGACGATCTGGGTGCCTCTGGTGTCCCATTGCAGGTCACCAGCCAAATCGGAAACATCTTTGGTCTCCCAACCAAGTTCAGCGGTGACGTATCAACAAGCTCTCCTGGTGACTTCACGTCAGATCGGGGAAGTATCATCCTCACACCTACCCAAGTTACCGGGCTACTACGTGCTCTCAATGATGGTGGAATCTCCAACCAAGTTTCCAACCCAACCCTTATTACCGAAGATAATGAGGCCGCCACGATCTCCATCATCGACCGTGTCCCCATCATCACCTCCACCACCACACCTGGCGGGGCGAGTGGACAGACCACAGTTACCGAGGAGGTGCGCTACAAGATTGATTCCTCCGACAAAGCCATCACAGAGGATCCCGATAACCATCGGGAAATCGGAATTTCCATCGCCGTCACCCCGACTCTCCTTCCGGACGGAACGGTCCGTATGAAATTGCGACCGCGCTCCGCGCAAATCACCGGCGAGGTCGTCGGTGTTGGAGTCGGCGGCACACCCGGCAACCGCTACCCGCGCGTTACGGAATCCATGGTGGAAACGCTCGCGCGTATTCCAGACGGAAGTTCTCTGATTGTAGGTGGATTTTACGGCGAGGTGCAGGAGGATAGAGACAACAAAGTTCCTCTCCTCGGGGATATCCCAGTCATAAATTTCTTCTTCAAAAACAAGGAAGCCCGCAAGGAGCATACCTCGCTCGTCTTCATCGTGACGCCCACCTCGTATGATCCGACAAGCAAGGGGGCTACCAGAAGTGCGACCAACCATCTCCAGGCGAAAGTCGACTTCCCGAAAGACTACGACACAGTTGATCCCTACAATCCGGGACCCGCGCACAAGCCGAACATGGCTCGCACCATCCGTGGCATGCAGCCATCTGAAGCTCCCTACTTCCCTCGGCAAGAGGAGCTCACACAAGATGATAGCACCCGAACGAGCGTTAGTCCTTCGAGGCCACGCTTCAACTCTGTCCGCCGCCGCTGAATCGATCTCTCTTCCTCTCCTAATATGAACGCAGTCTTCCAGCCAGCTCCCGAAAAATCCCGCAAGCGTGAGGCTTCGGAAATCGTCGAGGCTTGTCTGGTTCGCACGGCAGAAGCGTTGAGTGCCGCCGGGGCCGCGCCCGACAACATGATTTTCAAAGCGCTGGCAAACGTCCGCGAGAGCAATGGGAAGGGCAAACCTCTCGACCTTATCGAGACGCTCGCCCGGGTGCTCGGAATCGATGAGGAGCACCTAGGTCCGACGATCATGGATCTGAGCGATGCTGTCGCAAGCACCATCAGTCCCGTCCCGCCGACCATTCCTTTCGCCAGCAAACTGATCGCCCCTTCCGCATTCTACGAGTCCTTTGAGGCCATGCACGAGTTGGGAAAAATGCTTCTTACTCCGGTCCTATACGCGGAAGACACGGACTCGATTGGAACCGGCTCGATCAACCCCATCGCCGCCTTTGTGCTCAGTGAAGAAATTCACAACGCCGTCGGGAAACGCTTCGGCATCCGTCCCTTCATGACGAGCGCCCGCATGGAATATGAGTCCTGGGCCTTCCTCTGCCGCAAACACTTCGAACTTTAAAACACTGTGATAGACTTCGATGGCATTTCCTTCAACGAGCTGATCAGCCGCCGCATCATGGACGAGCTGGCAGGACACGATCCCAGCTTCGCGGAACTCGATCAAGATCAGGTGCCTAACCGGGTCACTCGTTTCAGCTTTATGTCTGCCATTGCGAAAATCAACGGCTTGCCGTTTTTTCCAAAGGTCGCCGAGTTTTGTGATGCCTCCCTGCACACGTACTGCGATTCCACGGTGATGACTCGCGGCTTCTTCGCCCCTCTCTGCCTCTCCGGTGAGAACAAGATTGTCGTTGCCACCGCAAATCCTTGGAGTCCGCTTGCTGAGGAGTATCTCGCCCCTCGTTTCCCGGATCTGGAGATCGTAAAAATCGTCACGCTCGCTTCGGAAATTGCCAGGGCCATCGAGTCGGTCGCGACCAACAACGGCCCGAGTCGCTCGGAGCTGGAGGCCATCGACGTGGAGGATCTCGACGACGGGATCCACGATTTCGATGTCACCACGGACTACACCGAGCCGATGGCGCAGCTCGTTGCCACTGTCATGTCCGATGCCGTCCGCACCCGTGCTTCGGACATCCATTTCAAAGTGGAAAAGGAAACGTTCTACTACGCCTTCCGAGTCGATGGAGACATAGGCCGGAAAGTGGAGATTCCGATGAAACTCAAGGACAGGCTCGATGCCTTCCTCCTGAATTTGATGAAGCTCCCCACCGAGATCCGCAACACGGCTCCCGGTATCTCCGGCCGTTTCACCATCTCCTATTTCCATCGCCCCATCGACATCCGCTACGAGAGGCATCGGACCTACCGCGGATACCACGTCACCATGCGTTTGCTCGATAAGAGCAACATCAACGTGACGCTCGGAAAAGGAACGCTCAATTTCGATGAAGAAACCATGTTCGCGCTGAACAAGGTGATGAAAATCCCGGCCGGCATCATCGTCATGTCTGGCCCCACCGGATCGGGAAAATCCACGACGCTCAACGCCATTCTGCGGGAGCTGAACCGCCCGGAGGTGAACATCCTCACTCTGGAAAACCCGGTGGAGGATGAGGTCCCCGGCATCACCCACTGCGACTTGAAAAGCCCGAAGGAGTTCAAGCCAATGATCGCCTCCTTCATGCGCTCCGACCCGGACATCATCCTCATGGGAGAGGTGCGGGACTTGGAGTCCGCGGAACTCGCCATCGAAGCGGCCGTCACGGGTCACAAGGTTCTCACCACGATCCACACCCCGCGCGCCTCGCAGATCATCGAGCGTTTCGAGCAGCTCGGAATCGAGCGTTGGAAAATCGCCCAAACACTCAAAGCCGCCTGCGCCCAGCGTCTCGTGAAGATGCTCTGCCCTTACTGCAAGGAAGCCACCACCGGGATATCCGACCTTGATCGGAAAACTTTCGCGCTCGACGACTCGTGGGCACAGGTTCCGCTATTCAAAGCCCACGACGAGGGCTGCGGCGAGTGCCGCAATACTGGCTATTCCGGACGGACTGCGATCCTCGAGATTATTCCCATCACTCCCAAAGTTTCCGACCAACTCTCCAAAGGCGAACTGACTCCCTACGAGCTGGAAGTCAAGGTGGCCGAGGAAGGCATCCTGCCGAACCTACGCCGCAGTGGCCTGCGCCTCTTGCGCGAAGGAAAAACCGATATCGCCGCCGTCAGCAAGGTGATCGACATGACCTATACCGATGACTAGCACCGCCATTTCAGCAAAAAACGCACCTATCGCCGCCAAGCCGCAAGCAGTGGCTACCGCAGGAGGGAAGGTGGGTGCCAAGCCTCCGGAAAAAAAGGGGATCACGTTTTTCGACAAGCCGGACAAAATCCGGGAATTTTCGGCGAAGACGCAGGTCGATATGTTCCGTGGACTCGGCTCCATGCTCCGTGCCCAGATCAACACAGCGGACGCACTGAAATACTACGGTCAGGGCCTGCCGGACAAAGCCGTTTCCGACTGCCTTATGGCGATCCGCGAGGACATCAACTCCGGGATGAACGTGCACGAGGCTTTCCGCCGCACCAAACGGTTCAGCGAAACCATCGTCGGTCTCATTCAGGCAGGTTCCGACGCGGGCCAACTCCACGAGGCATTCCGCTCGCTCGCCGGGCGACTCACCAGTGAGCTAAAATTCCGCAAGGCGATCAAGAAAGCCACCGTCATGCCCGGCGTGATCATCGCCGTTCTGCAAGGTGCATTCATCATTTCACAGGTGAAGATCGTCCCCCAGGTTGAGGAGATGCTCACCGGTGTGGGCCAGAAACCCGACGGCCTCACCGCCATCTCCTTCAAAGTCAGCCATTTCACCCAATCCGTCTGGCACATCTACATCCTCGCCGTCATCGGCATCGCCATCACACTGATCCGCTCGCAGAAAGTCCGGGGCGTGATCATGGGCATCGCCATGTCCAAGTGGAGGCTCTTCCGTTTGCTCATCATGTCGCTGCGTCAGATGACCTTCATTTCCACCATCAGGCTGCTGCACTCGAACGGGATCAACCTCGCCAAGTCCATCCGCGTTTCCGCCAACAGTGTCATGGGAACCCCGTTCTACAAGGAGCTGCGCGAGGCGGCCGATAAATACGAGCACTCCGGTGTCCCGCTTTCCACCGCTTTTGCGAAATACACCTCAGTCGATTCCCAAGTCACGCACATGCTCTCCATCGGGGAAAAATCCGCTTCGCTCGACTCCCAGCTAGAGATGCTTTCCGAGATGTATGAAGAGGACGCAGAGAACTACATGGCCGCCTTCGCCGCCACCATCAGCTTCCTCGTCCTCCTGATTGCCGTTGGAATTATCGCCGCCGTGTTCATCGGCACCTTCCTCCCCATCTTCCTCATGGGACCAAAGATGATGCAGAGCGGAATCTAATCGACACCTAGTCATGCAACTCACCCGTCTCGACCGCTGGCTGAAGGAGAAATTCGTTTACGAAATCCAAATCCTAACCCTGCGTCCCGCCGAGGAAGTGCCTCGCGGTATACGTGTTCTCGATCTCCCGGAAAAGCCCGGCCGTCGCTACCGACATCTCTACACCACCGGAAATTCGGAAAAGGCAGAGAGACTTCTTAGCAGTCTCAAAGAAAACAACCAGATGTTCACCACCAAAATCGTGGACAAGGACGCATGGTGGGTTCAGTTCATCGCGCCGGAAGGAAAATCCCCGACGTGGTATCTGGTATCCGTCTTCATTTTCATGGGAGCTCTCCTCCCCGTCGTCATCTGGCTGCGCGGTCTGCTCCAGGACCCCGAGTTCATCAAGAACGCCAAGGAGTCGATTGAGATTCTAAAAGGGTGAATTTTTCTCAAATTCATCCGTAACGTTTGGGCATTTGGTGTGATTCGTTAATAGATCATACTGATGGAAAACTCCGACGAGCTCCAAACCTACGTTAGGCTCCTCACCGAGCACCAGGGAGACGTGCGTGCATTCATCGTGTCCCTCATGCCCGGATCTCCGGATGTGGGTGATGTCCTACAGGAAACAAATCTGGTCCTCTGGAACAAACGTGAGGAGTTCGAGATTGGGACTAATTTTATCGCGTGGGCCTTCGCCATCGCTCGTTTCCAGGTCATGCATCAGCGCCGTCGGACGAATCAAACAGGTAAGACAGTGCTTTCGGACAAGCTAATCGCGATGATAGCCGATCTGGAACCGCCTTCGGAGTCGCACGAGGCATACTTGCAGGCATTGGAGGGCTGCATGGACAAGCTCACTCCCCACCAGCGCGGCCTCATCGCCTGCCGCTACACACCAGGCAGATCCCTCACACAGTTTGCGGAAACAAACGGAGGGACACCGGGCGGACTCAGGATTTCCCTGATGCGGATCCGCTCCGCCCTGAAACGCTGCCTCGAAGACCAAGGACTGGGAGGTCACGCATGAAACCTCTCGAACTCGAAGCGGAAATTTTCCAACTCCTTGACGGGACGTTGGATGCAGAACGTGTGGCACGGCTGGACGATTTGCTTCTAGAAAGTCCCGAAGCGCGCTCCACTTACCAGAAATGCGCCCGCCTCCACAGCGCGCTCGAAGTCCGCCTGCGCGGTGGCCGGGTTGTGGAGAGCTGGAATGTGATTCCCATGGATCGAATCGTCGCCCTCCAGAGACAACGGACGGTCAAATTTTCCCTCGTCGCGGCCGTGGCCTTGCTTCTCACCATCGGGGCGCTGCTCTGGCTCCGCATGGGTGCCAACGATGTTCCTTCTCGCTACGCATTCCTGGTAACGCCCGGCTCGGCCTTTTCCGTCACGGGTCCCAATGGAAAAAACCTTGGTCAGCCAGAACACATCGAAAGTGGTTCCCGCTTGAAAATGACCGCTGGCAACGCTGAATTCAGATTGGAAGGCGGTGTCAGGGCACTGATCGAAGCACCCTTTGACCTTACTCTCGAATCCCCCGGAGACGATGCACCTCGACCAGGGACGGCTTGGTTCCATGTTCCGCGCGAGGCCGTTGGATTCACCGTCCGCACCGCCGAAATCGAAGTCATCGACCTCGGCACGGAATTCGGCATCATCTCCTCAGCGGACGCCAACGATCGAAGTCCATGTCTTCGAAGGCAAGGTCGATGTAAGGAGCCTCAACCCGCTGAAGGAAAAGCGCATCCTCACCGCCGACCAGAGCATCTCCACGGATGCCGCCGGGCGTCTGCGCCCCCTCCCTAGCGTGAGGGACAAATTCCTCAGAAACCTGCCATCGGAACCGCGGCACCTCCACTTCTCATTCGATTCGGAGACCGCCGGGAACCTGACCGTGGAGGGATCGCTACCCGCAGCCCGGAACGTTTCAGCTTGGATCAATTCAAAATCACCGGCTTCGACATTCGTTCCCGGAATCTCGGGAAACGCCCTTTCCCTGAACGGAAAAAACGAATGGGTGGAAACCGACTGGCCCGGAACAGCACGCGATTCCCCCCGCTCCGTCTCGTTCTGGATCCGGATTGCCGAGGGCGCCATGCCCGGAACCTCGCAACCGGCCATCATCGGCTGGGGCGATGATGATGACTTGATCAACGGCAAGTGGAAAGTCTGGGCCAAGCGTGGCGAGGGCACACCCTTGCACCTCAGGATTTCCTTCGGTGCGCAGAACTACGATTCGAAACGGAAACTCGACGATGGCGAATGGCACCACATCGCGGTCGTTTATGAAGGGACAAGCGACGACGACCTCTGGCCTTCCGTCAGGGCATGGATGGATGGAAGCCCTCTGGCTCTTGAAAAAAACAATCTAAACCCGGACTCCGCCCCTCCGCTTCCCGTCAACACCCTCGTGAACGGCTCCTCGTCCCGCCCACTCCGGATCGGCTTGGGACTCAGGGAACATCTCCTTCCCTTCGAGGGACAAATTGACGAACTGCGAATCTACGAACAGGCGATTTCAGAATCCCACGTCAAAACACTTTCCGCCGGAGCTTCCGGCTCCAACTAGAAAAACACAAACCCCACAGACAGAACAATGAACAAAACACACAAGACAGCCACCGCCCTTCTTGCAGGGGCATTCTCCTGCATTGCACCGACTCACGCAGCAACCGTCCTATACCATAGGTTCGACGGAGACTCCGGAGTGGCCAATGGAGCCACGGCAACCAACATTGCCGACAGTAGTGCAGGCGGGAACGGATCCAGCAGCATCGCAGGAGCACCCGTTTACAGCAACGGAGTACCCACCCCTACCGTCCCTCAGACCGGAGCTTCGAACGGATTTTCTCTCGACCTTGAAAGGAGTAGCAGCCAGCGCTACGCCGTGGCGGATAACAACAATCTCGATTTTGGAGCCGGTTCCGCTTTCACTCTCGAAGGATACGTCAAACTTGAAACCCTTGGCAGTGCCACCAATTCATTAACCCGCCAATATCTTTTCCTGAAGAAATCAGGAGCGAACGCCGATTCAGCGCTCAACTACAGCTTCATTGTTTCCACCGCAAATATCGCCGGTGGAGACGGAAGTGGCCAACAGCTCGCTTTGCAACTGGGTAACGGAAGCGGTTTTTCAACGGTTTTCTCCTCGTTTAAGATCACCGACAACGACTGGCACTATGTGGGTGTCCGTTTCAACGATGTCACCGACGCCGTCAGATTCACCCTGGACGGAAACCACGAAGACACGACCTCTACCCAGGCGATCGCAGCCAACGGTCTCGACCTGACCATCGGCGGCCATATGTCCAGTAGCGGTGCTTTCGATGCCACGTTCGATGGCCAGATTGATGAGCTTCGCATCAGCAACACCTTCCTCGCGGATTCGGCTCTTCTCAACGTCCCGGAGCCATCTTCCGCTCTCCTCAGCGGCTTGGGTGCACTCGGTCTCCTGCTGCGCCGCCGTCGCTCCTAGCAATTCCCCGATCCGGTTTCATTAGCGCCGGCTTCCTTTCCCGGGAGCCGGCGTTCTATTGTTCTGCACACTGAAATCAATGACTCCAAAAATCCCCTACGCTTACTTCAGGCCGCTCACCGCGCTTGCGATTTTCCTGTATGCCTCTCTTCCCGCAACCGCGGAAAAACCAAACATCGTCCTCATGATGATGGATGATCTCGGCGTGAACGACATCGGAGCCTACACGTTTCCGAGCAAGGAAAACCCCGGCCCGCCTCCCTCGCCCGCAGCCAGCTCGGGCAGCGGCGCAGCTCCCAATGCCGCCATTTCGCTCACCCCGCGGATCGATGCCATGGCGACCGAAGGCGCACGCTTCACCCATTTCTACTCCACCTCCTCTGTCTGCTCCCCCTCACGCGCCGCACTGATGACGGGCAGCTATCCGCGCCGTGTCCGGATCGAATCGGTTCTATCCTCGGGAAGAACAAGCGTCGGCCTGAACTCCACAGAGGTCACACTTCCTGAACTGCTCCGCGAGCAGGGCTACCTCACCGCCATGTCAGGGAAATGGCACCTCGGCACCCAAGAGGATTTCAACCCCGTCCGCCACGGTTTCGAGCGTTACCTGGGAATCCTCCACAGTAACGACATGTGGTCGGAAAACCCCTACAACAGCACTTGGCCGGACATGCACCTCGTCTCGAATGAAACCAACCTCGCAACCTACACCACGGGCACAGGCGGCACGTTCACCGGCGCGATCGATAGCGATTCCGAACAATCCTATCTGATGGAGGCCATGACCGAGAGCGTTCTCTCCGCCATCGACGATGCCACCGCCCAAGAGCGCCCGTTTTTCATTTACTACAGCCCACACACACCCCACGTCCCCATGCACCCGCACCCGGACTTTCTTTCCACCGAAGGTGAGACAGATCCGCAGGCGCGTTACTCGGATGTGCTCCGGGAGATCGATCACCGGGTCGGCCAGATCCTGGACAAGATCGAGGAAAAAGGGGCCACCGGCGAAACCATCGTCATCCTCACTTCGGACAATGGGCCGTGGCTTTCCCGTCCCGGAATTGGAGATCTCGTCCAAGGTGCAGGTTCCCCCTATCCTTTCCGGGGATCGAAACACAGCAACTGGGAAGGCGGCCACCGCGTGCCCTTCATCGTGAAATATCCGGGCACCGTCGCAACAGGTCAAATCCTCACGCAGACAGCCACAACCATGGATCTGTATCCGACGCTCGTGAAACTCGCAGGTGGCAACGTCCCGCAGGACAGGGTCGTGGACGGGGTCGATATCATGCCGCTCCTCGACGGAAGTTCCACGGCGGAGCCACGGGACACATTTTTCTACTACGCCAGCGGAGCGTCCAATGCGAAGGGGGCGATGGAGCCCGGCGATCCGGACAAACACAAGCTCATCGATTCCCAACTGTTCAAACTCGGAAACGGGTTTACCAATGATTTCCAAGAAACCGACGACATTTCAGGTTCCCCGTCGGCACCGACCGCTGCTCTCCAGGTAAAGCTCAACGCTTGGAACAACTCCATGTCGCCCCGCCCGCAAGGCAAGGCGAACTCCAACTGGATCGAATTGGAGAACGATGCGGTGAACGTCCCGGAAAACGGAACAGCCCAATTCCGGGTTCGACTGAGCGCCGCCGCAAACGAGACGGTGACGGTTTCCAGATTTTCCGGAGACACGGATATCGATGTTTCCTCCGGAGCTAATCTCAGTTTCACCACCGCCAACTTCAACGAGTGGCAAACCGTCACTCTCGCGGCGGCTCCGGATGCGGACGAAACCTCCGGCGGTGCGACCTTCCGGGTCGTCGCTCCGGGAACGCACACACGCGAGCTTTTCGCATTTGAAATCGATGCCGCCAATCAGGATCCGGCAGTCCCGACCGGCCTCCAAGTTGTTCCGGGCGCATCGGGAATTGTTGCCGATTGGGATGACAGCGCCCTCCCCTCCTTCGCCAGCTTCACCCTCTACCGCTCGGAAGTTCCGGGTGAACTCGGTGATCCGGTCGCCAGCGGACTGATGGAAAGCAATTTCACCGACAGTACGGCGAAGACCGGCAGAAGATACTACTATTCCGTCAGCGCGACCGATACGGAAGGCAACGAATCCATCTCACAGTTCGCTGTCAGTGAAATCGGCGGCGCTCCACCCATACCCATAGTCTCGTGGGATTTCTCCGGGATTACCGAGCAACAGGGCACGGAAGGAACGGAAGTGGGCGGAGCTGCAATCCTCGAATCAGACAAGGCGAATGCCGTTGCAAACATCACCGCCAGCAATCTTTCCGGCGAAGGAACCCTCCGCTACTCGGTAGCAAATTTCGCCACCGGTGAGGCAAACCTCAAACAGTGGGAGCCAGTCGGAGCGGCAGACGGGATCAACGACGGATACCTCTCTTTCTCAATCACCGGAGATCTTCCGGGCTCCCTCTCGATCCGTTCGATTTCCGTGAACCTTTGGAGAAACGGAAGCGCCGCCCCTCCGTTCGTCCAGTTCCAGACCAGCGTCGATGGCGGGCCGTTCACACCATACGCACCTGCGAAGTCCGACCCGGTAACCGGAGACGCGGGCTTCGATACTTTCGTTTTCGAAACCGACATCCTCGAGGTCACAACCGTCTCCATCCGCTTTGCACCGGTAGGGGGTGCGGGAAACAACCCGGAAGCCCACGGCAATCTCCATATCAACGGGATCGATGTGGTGGGGCATGTTTCCGAAACCGGTCGGGTTCCGCGTATTGAGAACGTCCGGCATCTGGGCGGAAGCGTAGAACTCGATGCAATCGAACTCAGGAACGGCTCAAACTACCGCATCCTCCGCAACGAAACCTTACAAGCCACCGAGACGAAGGAAGAAGTGGCAAGCGGCATCGCGGAAGGATCGAGAGCCACGATGACCGATCACGGCCCCCTCCCCGAGGAAAAGGCCTTCTATCAGATCGAAGGCCCTTGAATCGTCGCGCTACCTACTTGCCGAGCCGCTCCGTGAGCTTCGCCTTGAGTTCCGCCACGAGTTCCGGTTCGGAATCCGCGAGGTTCTTTGTTTCCCCTTCCGGAGTGGTGTGGTCGTACAGTTCCACTGCGCCGCTCTTGTGGGCAATCAGGCGGTGGGTAGGCGTGCGGATCGTCGATGCTTTGGAATTGTAGGAAACCGCGCTACGGCCTGATGCGGAAGGGTTGCTGATCTGGGGGATTAGTGAAGTCCCGTCCAGGTTTCCCGGCGTCTCCAGTTCCGCCAATTCGCAGACGGTTGGGAAAATATCGATGGTTTCGACTACGGAATCCGTAGTATTTCCGTCAGATTTCATACCAGGGGCGCTGATGATCAGCGGCGAGCGGAGGGATTCCTCGAAGAGCGTGTGTTTCCCCCAAACGGCATGTTCACCGAGGTGCCATCCGTGGTCTCCCCACAGGATGACAGCGGTGTCATCGGCGAGGCCCAGCGATTCGATTCGCTCGATGATCTTTCCGACCTGCGCATCCGCATAGCTCACACAGGCCGCGTAGTGTTTCCTTAGCTCGGTCGCGAACTCGGCGTCCTTGCGAGGATCTTTTCCGAAGCGATTGTATTTCATGAACTCGCCGGAACCGTGCCAGGTGGTTTTTCCCTCCGGTTTCTCCGGATGCGGAATCGGTGGGAGTTTCGCATCCGCATACGGCTCCATGTATTTCGCTGGTGCCCCGAATGGCAGATGGGGACGGATGATCCCCACCGCCAGAAAGAACGGCTTATCGCCCTTCGCCAGTCTGTCCATCTCGCCCAAAGCGGTTTCGGTAATCAAGCCATCGGGATAGGCAGTATCGGGGCCATCGAAGGATTGGAAAACATCCATCTCGCCGGCATTCGTACGGATCTCTCCGTTTGCGAGACCGTGCATGGCGCCACGCGGATGCTGCCACGGGCCGCAGGGCATCAGGTGCTTGTCCCATGAGAAGGGCGTTTCTGGTTTCGCTTCCTCATCCCAATCGTTCCCTCCTCGGCCGCCAGGATGGTGGGAAACTTTTCCGACGGAGACAGTTTCAAATCCTTTCGAGCGCAACCACGCGGGAAGAGTGGGAGCCTGTTGGGAACGCTCTTTGTCGAGTCCGTTCGCGCGGAGGAAAAGCGCATTGTTGTCGGGTGGTCCGTATGTCCCGGTCAGGAGCGCATATCGTGATGCTCCGCAAGTGGGCGCCTGCACGTAGTGGCGGTTGAACACGCGCCCGCGCTTAGCGAGCGCGTCGATGTTCGGGGAGTGGATGTAGTCGACACCGTAGCAGCCGAGCTCCGGGCGCAAGTCATCGATGCAGATGAGAATAAAATTTTTCGGTGCGGCGTTGGCAAATGGCAGGAGGGTCAGGAAGATGAGGATCGGAAACGAATTCTTCATGTTCTGAGGATGACGGCGCGACCCCGATCTTCCTAGCAGCTTTTTCCTCCCCGCATTTCCGGGAGCGATTTTAGGGTTCCCGAGAGCGGCTCTCGGGCCCCCGAATGCCACTCTCGGGACCCCGAAAGGCACTCCCGGAGACCATTTTGCAAGATTTCAGCCCCCGTGTGGGCAGAAAAGACCAGAAAACAAACCACAACGACAACCACACCAATACCATGCCATTTCCCTGCGCTCCATCGGCGGGCAGGTCATCGTCGTCTGGGGCAAGGGAATGATGGAGGCCGTGGAGATCCAGAAGGACAGCGGCAGTGGCTGGCAGTTCCTCGCCGTGGACATCCGCCCGGACTACACCCATATCGCCCCGGACACCCGGCGCGGGGTTTTCCATGCCCACGCGGACCAGGTTCGGAACCGCGAAAACCATCACTCCAGCCCCCGCCGCAACTGTTCAGGAAATCCTGAAAAAGTGATATGCCGTATCATGAATATCAGCTCCTCCTCCTAGCCGGAGCATCCGCTACCTCAGATAATCCACCTCCCCGACAACTCCCCGGCAAACCAAGTCCCTCATTGACCTTCCTTCCCCAAATCACCACCCTCCAGACCGAAATCACCCACCCGCATATCGGCGGTCGGTGATACTAATTCCACTGTTCTGCAAGAAACATTACGCTTGACGTAATTTTGTGCGCTGCTAGCTTTTCAATGTGATCGAGAGCTTCGGCGATTCAAATACAGAGAGCATTTACCGAGGTTTACGTGTTCGTAAGCTGCCTGGCGACATCCAGACGCGGGCGAGACGTAAGCTGCGGATGATCAATCAGGCACGAATCGTTCAAGATCTCCGAGTCCCTCCTGGCAATCGACTTGAACAGTTGAGCGGGGACTTGGAAGGTCTTTGGAGCATTCGCATCAATCAACAGTGGAGAATCATTTTCCGATGGGAAGAAGGTTTAAAGCACGACGTGAAGATAATTGATTACCATTAAGACCATGAGCACTTCTAAATATTTACCGACAATTCATCCCGGCGAGATCCTTCTCGAAGAGTTCATCCGTCCGATGGGATTGAGCTTGGCGTCCGTCTCGCGATCAACGGGCATTCCTGCGTCTCGTTTGACGGAGATCACGAAGTTTCGTAGAGCGATCACGGCGGAGACGGCGTTGCGTCTAGCCAAGTTTCTCGGCACTTCGTCAGCATTCTGGGTAGGACTACAGGCCGAGCATGACCTTGAAGAGGCAGAACGAGCGTATGGCAGGCAGATTGATCGCGAAGTCACATGTATTTCCTAACAAAAAGAAGCAGAACAAGCCGGAGATGGCGACGCCGATGAATCCGTCTGATTAACTTGGGAGTTTACACCGGCGCCGCCATTCCTTAGACGTTCGCAAAAGAAACCTAGACGATGTCCTTCTATCTTTACCTCGGACTTTTTCTCCTCGTAGCTGGCATTGCGCTAATTCCGCTTTACCTCTGTCGGAAGTCTTCAAGTTTCTACGTCCCTATTTGGAGCATCTATGCGCTAGGTATTCTAGCAGTCGTCTTAGATGTTGTATGGAAGATCATCAGTTTCGATCGTCCTGAGAATCCCCAAGACGGAACTCCAATGTCACCGATTGGCAACGTTACCGATGCACACATTATAACGGCAATCGTGCTTCTACTCGCAATTCTAATCGGATTCTATGTATTCACGGTAGGCTTACCTTGGGCATTTAGGAACTGGCCACCTGACAAAAGACTAAACAATGTGAACAAGGCGGAGATGGCGACGCCGAGGAAGCCGTGTGATAGAATCGGAAGTTGACTCCGGCGCGCCATTCCTTTAACGTTAGCCAAAGAAATGCGATACTTCGAACTCTTCACAATTGTCGCGATGTCCTTCGTTCTCGCGTCCTGTGGCGAAGTCGTTGAGAGCAGATACGACGACATGACAGAAGCTCGCAGCGACAAGCTGTTCGAGCGTGGCTGGCTGCCCGATATCCTTCCTCCCTCGACGAGGCAGATAGTTACCAAGAATGATTTGGACTCTAATCAGTCCAATGGAGAATTCAGAATGCACCTCGACGATTTTCCAAGTTTCAGGTCGCAACTTCGTGAATGCGCGAAGGATCATATCGATCGCGATGAGCTGCTTGCTAATGCGGAGGAGGGTTATCGTTTATTTTGTTACAAGGATGCAGACTCGACCTGGCTCTTCTACACCAATGCGACAACAGGCCATTGCAAATACCAAATGCACCCAACTAAATAAGGCTAACAAGATGCTGCGGTGAAAGTGGGTGACTGAGGTGTTCACCTACTCCGTATTCCGGGCGGGGTGAAACTTGGTCGGGGAGGGTGGCGTCTGGGTGTGGATGAAATGGTTGATGGCGTTGCTGTGGGGGGGGGGAGTGTCAGGAATAGGGAGAGGTGGGCGGTGTGCCCCTTGGGTATTTCATCCCCTTCACGAAGGTCTGGAGTGAAGACCGTGGTTGTGCGAAGGAGGTGAAAAGTTGGGCAAGAAATGAAATCCTTGCATTGTATCACATACGTGATACGTCTCAATCATGTCCCAGACCGCAGTGATTCATGCCCGAATTGATCCCGCCACTAAGGCCGCAACCGAGCGCGTTCTTGAAGCAATCGGATTGACGCCGACGGAGGCCATTCGATTGCTTTATCGTCAGATTGCCATGCGAGGAGAGTTCCCAGTGGAGCTAAGGACACCGAATGCCGAGACGGCGAGGGTGCTTTCCATGGCTGACAGTGGAGAAGATGTCGAGACGTTTGACAGCACTGAAGAGCTCTACGCATCTTGGTGATGATGAGAGTAGTTCAGCCCACTTCATTCAAGAGGGACGTTAAGAAGCTGAAGAAGCGTGGCAAAGACCTAGACAAGCTAAAGGCGATCGTGGATCTGCTCGTCTCTGGAAACACTTTGCCTGAACGATGCGCCGATCATCCTCTGTCAGGCAATTGGTCAGGATGGCGCGACTGCCACATAGAGCCCGACTGGATCTTGATCTACAAGGTTGCTCCGGACGTCTTGACGCTTGGTCGAACCGGCACACACTCAGACCTGTTCTAACAAACCAAGAAGAAGCAGAACAAGAAGCTGCGGTGAAAGTGGGTGATTGAAGCACTCACCTACTTCGTATTCCGGGCGGGGTGAAACTTGGTCGGGGAGGGTGGCGTCTGGGTGGGGATGAAATGGTTGATGGCGTTGCTGTGGGGGTGTGTGTGTCAGGAATAGGGAGAGGTGGACGGTGTGCCCCTTGGGTATTTCATCCCTTTCACGAAGGTCTGGAGTGAAGACCGTGGTTGTGCGAAGGGGTTGAAAACGCCCTTCTCCATATTCATTCACCATCCGCAGTCGCACTGTTCCGCGTGCCTTTGGTTTGACGGAACGCCTCCCAGCGATCAGCTTCCCCGTCAGATGAATGTGACGAAACGTGTTCTTTTCGTATGCACGGGAAATACGTGCCGTAGCCCCATGGCGGAGGCCATGTTTCGCAAGGCGATTGCCGGGCGGGCGGACTATTCCGTGAAATCGGCGGGTGTTGCGGCATCCAAGGGTAGTCCGTGCAGCCCTGAGACGGCGGAGATCTGTGATCTCAATGGTGCGACTCTTGAAGGATTTAGAAGCCAACCCGTTTCGGAGGCGCTGTTGGACGAGGCCACTCATGTGTTCACGATGACTTCCGGCCACCTCGCGGTGCTTGAAGAGCATTTCCCTGAGTTCTCAGAAAAGTATTATCTCGCCTGCGAGTTCGCAGACATTCCGGGAAAAGGACTCGGTGCGAATGTTCCGGATCCCATCGGAATGGGGCCGGCTGCGTATCAGGATGTGGCCAAGGTCCTTGATGTCGCCATCCCCGCGATCATCGCATACATCGATCAGACGACGCCACGCGGGTAAAATTCAAAATTCAACTTTCAAGTTGGAATCCGGCTACGCCGGGAGAATCCGAAGACTTTCGGAGGGAGTCTCTGAGAGAGTTGAGTTTTCAGACCATGCCGAGCTTCATTTTGCCTTCCTCGGTGATCATGTCCTGATTCCAGGCGGGATCCCATACGAGTTCCACGTTTGCTTCGTCGATGCCATCGATGGTCATGACTTTCGACTGGGCATCTGCGGCGATGACCGGACCCATTCCGCAGCCGGGGGCAGTGAGCGTCATTTTTACCTGGACGACCTTTTTGTCACCCACTTGTTCGATCGCGCAATCGTATACCAGTCCGAGATTTACGATATCCACCGGGATTTCCGGGTCATAGACACCTTTGAGCTGGGCCCAGACCTGTTCTTCGAGCGGCGCGTCCTTGAGGCGGACGGCATCCTCGCTCTTCTTTTTTTCCTCCTCGGCATCAACCCCTAGAGCATCCGCGTCCTGTGACGAGATGCGTGCGAGGCCTTGCGAAGTTGCGACCGTGTAGGTTCCGCCCAGGCGCTGGGTGATGAATACCGCGGTGCCGGCGGGCAGGGTCATGGTATCTCCGCTTGGGATCTGGACCGCGTTCACCTCACGGGTGAGTTTGATTTCGTCGTGCATGGGGGGACTAAAGCCCCTTCATCGGGGAATCGCAAGCAGAGAGGCGCGATGCCGGTTTCCACCGGATTAGGGTTTGAGTTCCGGGTCTTGAAATCCGAGACTGCGGCGTGCCATCCGTTCTGATTTTCGAGACCTCCACTGACCGTGCCTCCATCGCACTCGCCCGGGATGGCGATGTGGTGGAAGAGCTCTCCTTCACGAGTGACCGCAGGCACAATGCTCTGCTTTTTAAACCGCTCTCGGAACTGATCGAGAAATATGGAAGCGCAGATTTCGATGTGGTCCTCGTGGGCAGTGGCCCGGGTAGCTACAGCGGGACAAGAGTGGGGATCGCGGCGGCTCAGGGAGCGGCACTCATCGCAGGATGCAAAACGGTCGCTGTTCCTTCCATACTTGCTACTCCCGAAGCTATGTCCGGGGACGCCTGTCTCGCTGTCGGCGATGCCCGGCGGGGTTCCTATTGGCTTGCTCCTATCGAGAACGGAGAACTCGTTTCCGGCCCTGATCTGACGGATGCGATCGGTCTGGAATCCGCCGTGGATCGAGCGGAAGAGAAGGGCACCCCCGTGTTCTGTATGGAGCGTGTGAGTGGGAAGGAAATCACCGTTTCCAGTCCGAGCGCGACCGGACTTTGGCGTGCTTGGCAGGCGGCAAGTCCACGCACCCGTGCGCTTTGGGCTGGTGCAATTGCCCAACCGATCTACCTGAAGCCTCCGCACATCACTCCTTCGAAAAAGAAAGTTTTCCGGTAGGAAATGCTTTGGAGTGCGGACGGCTCGCCTCCGCTTTGTGGTTTGGAGGGCTTGCCCTCTGTGGTGCGGAGCGGCAAGCCGGTCCGCACTCCAAATTTTCCCCTACATCTTGAAATCCTCGCCGAGGTAGTATTTCCGGGCGATGGGGTCATCCACGAGTTTCGCGGAATCGCCTTCGAGAATGACTCGACCGTCGTGGATGAGGAAGGCGCGGTCGGTGATGGAGAGGGTTTCACGCACGGAGTGGTCGGTGATGAGGATGGCGAGGCCGTCCTTTTCGCGGAGGTCCCGGACGATGCGCTGAATGTCCTCGACGGCGATGGGGTCGATACCGGCAAAGGGCTCATCGAGCATCAGGACTTTCGGGTCCGAGCAAAGGGACCGTGCGATCGCAAGGCGGCGCTTCTCTCCACCGGAGAGGGTGATGGCCTGGTTCTTAGCTAGGCGTGTGATGTGGAAACGCTCGAGCAATTCTTCGGCGCGGGCTTTCCTTTCTTTTCTGGAGAGGCCGGGGCGGGTCTCTAGGATGGCCAGAAGGTTGTCCATGACGGAAAGTTTTCGAAAAACGGACTCCTCTTGAGGCAGGTAGCCAAGGCCGAGCTTGGCCCGGCGGTGCATGGGGAGCTTGGAGATGTTTTCGCCGTTGAAAAACACACTGCCGTCATCGGCCGGGATGAGGCCGGCGATCATGTAAAACGAGGTTGTTTTCCCCGCTCCATTGGGACCGAGAAGGCCTACAATCTCACGTGGTTCCACGGTGACGCACACGCCATCAACGACGGCGCGCCCGTTGTAGGTTTTTCGGAGGCCTTGGGCGGAGAGAACGGCGGTGGAGCTTTCCTTGCAGGGAGTGATGGGCTTCAAAACTTTAAATTTTAAACTTTAAATCTCAAGTAAGAGGACGATGCCTACTGGTCTTTTAGGTTGAGCTGGCCGCCCATTTCCCAGTTTCCGCGGGTGGTAAACGAACCGTTGGTGAGCAGGCGCAGAGTTAGGTCCGCCTCTTTGGCACGGGCGTAGAATTTGCCCTGTTTCACCCACGGGAACCCGCCTTTTACGATGATTTCTCCTTTGGGAACGTAGTAGACGAGGGTGTGTCCACTGGCTTCCACCGGGGCTTTCCCATCCACGGCTTTCTGAAGAATGCGGACGGCTCCGGTTGCTACTAGGCGTTGGACATCGCCGAAGTTCGCGGTGATGCCGGATTTCTCCTTCTTTTTGTCAGCCTCTTCAGCTGGTTTTGCCTGCGCAAAGAAAATTTTCAACTCGTTGACACCGTCCATGGTGAAACGGGGATCGGTGACGCGGACATTGCCCAGATAAACGAGCACTCCTTCTTCCGAGTCGAAATACATGCCGTCGTCGCAGCGGATCACCGTATCGTCGGGGCCGGGATCAATGGCGAGCGGTTCGGTTGCAGGCTTTGTCTCCGGGGCTTCGTTGGCGACCGGACGGACTTCGCTCGCTTGGATGAAGGCCCGGGCAGTGGCGGAAGATTTTTCTCCGGCGG